>DASXZL010000082.1:0-222526 GCA_036501935.1 Polyangiaceae bacterium
TCTTGTTGGCCAGAGCGACGCCGACCTCGGCGAAGTAGCCGTCCAGCCGACGGCGGCCGGCGGCATCCAGTTCGTACCCCATGCATCGCCTGTCGCACGGAACCAGGCCGATGGAAAAGTTTGTGACGCAGTAGTGCTAGACGGTCGCGCCGAGAGCCGGAGAGCGAATGAAGGCCGAGGAACACTACCGGTCGGGGCCGTCCAAATCGCAGGCGAGAGCGAAGCCCAGGCGGCTGCCCGGCGAAGAAGAGCGCGTCCGGATCGAAAACCTGCGCGTCTACCAGAAGGCGCCCGAGCAGCAGTCCATCGCGAGCTCCGGCATCGCCATGAGCGGCTCGAGCCAGCCTGATCATCGCCACTTGCGCGATGGCATCGATCACTCTCATTCGCTCGGCCTGTCGCATGTGGGTCCCTGCCGGGTCGTCCACCGGTTTCAGAAAAGGACGACCACGTCGTTCCGGTTCTTCGGGTCGATCATGACGTCGACCGTCGATCCCGACTGGCACGCTCCTACGTCCAGGAGCGAGACCACCAGCTGCATGTGCACCTGATAAGGCGCGCCCGGGCCGTCCACCTCGAGGACCAGGTCGACGAGGGGTCTCTGGTTCGTCATCGTGTTGGTCTGCGACGCCACGACGATCCGGGCCCTGGCAGGGATTCCCGACTTCGCGACCCACAGCTGCGCGGGGGTCCGCTGAAACAGGCGGTCCGTCTTGATGGCCTCGTCCTTCCTGTACGCGTTGATCATGCCGAGATCCCGCTTCTGCTGCGCGCTCTGCTGGGCATCGGTCCATCGAGTGATCAGCCTGAAGATCAGGGCGAACGCGCCGAAGAATGCGGCGTAAATGAGAAAGGAAGGGTCGACGAGGTCTCGACGGGGGTTGTCTCGCGTTCAGAAGACGACGACCACGTCGTCCCGGTTCGCCGGATCGATGCGCACGTGGAGCGTCGAGCCTGGCTGGCACGAGGGGATATTCAGGAGAGAAACGACGACTCGCAGGACGACCTCGTAGGGGCTTCCGCGCCGGGAACCTCGAGCGTGAGCTCGACGACGGGCTGCAGGTTGATCATCGTCGTCGTTTGCTTCGAGGCGACGACGCGGGCGGCGGCCGGTGTTCCCGCCGTCGCGATCCACAGCTGTCGCGGCGTTTTCTGCAGCGGGCCAGCGACTTCGGCGTCGAAGCGAGCCTCTGCCTCGGCCTTTCCGTCGTGGAGACTGGCGTCCAACTGGGCCTTGAAACGCGCGACTCTTTCGTCGCTGGACGCGGCATCCTCGTCTCTCAGCTTGGCCTGTCGCGCCAGATAGCGCGCCGTGTACCGCGCCCCGAGGAGCCTCAGAGTCACGAAGACTCCTGCGAGGAGCGCGACGGCCGGCAACACCATCCACGAAGGGAATGTGCCTTGGTCGTACGCGCCGATCATCGCCGTCGAAGCGTTGCGTGCATGGTCGAGCGTGTCAACGACCCGAGCCCATGCCTCTGCGCAACCCGATCAACTCCCGCCTCGCTCACGCTCGCAGCGCGGACTTCAGAACGCCATCCCCGCTCCGCCGACGAGCGCCTTCTCGCCGAGCGGCACGCCTTCGACCAGGATGTCGAAGCGGCCGACGCGGACGACGGCGCCGGCGCCGAGCTGGTAGTGGTACACGTCGGTGCCGGTGACGGACGCGCCGGCGTCGTTCCAGAAGATGGGGCCACCGAAGACGCGGGCCGCGAGGTACGGCGTCACCGTGTGCGCGATGGTCTTGCCGGCGGCGACGCCGAGGCGGGCGTCGAGCGCGGTCATGGCCTGCTGACCCGGCGACGTGAAGGAGAGGGACGCGCCGAGGGAGCCGGTGAGCAGCACGAAGGGGGCGACGGTTCCCTCGTCGAGCGCGCGGTACGATGCGGTGAACGCGACGAGCGGGCCGGGCGACACGGCGAACGAGCTGCCGTAGGCGTCGAGCGTCCCGAGGGTGGTCGCGCCGAGGGCGCCGCCGAGCGTCCAGCGGTCGCCGACGCGTCGCTCGGTGGACACGGTCGCCGCTTGCTTCTCGAAGACCGCCTCGCTCGTCGCGCCGCCCGCCGTCAGCTTCAACCGCGTCCACGTCGCGCCGTACCCCGCGCCGAGGCGCCAGTCGCGCGGCTCGTCGCCGTCGCCCGAGCAGTAGCGCACGCCCGTCGGACCGACGGGCGCCGCGACGCCTCAGGCGCGCGCGTCGCGCGACAGGGTGACCGCGAGGAGCGCCGCGAGGACCCCGCCGGCCGCGACGAAAGCGGGGCGCATCGGGGGGGAGTATGGGGCAAGTCGCGGGTCTCCCTCTACCCCTCTCCCTTTCACCTCCTCGCCGCCAGCAGCGACTCGTCATACCGCTCCAGCAGGTCCGCCGGATCCTCGTACACGGCGGCGGCCCCCGCGAGCTCCCGGTCCGACCATCCCCCGGTCCGCATCGCCAAGATGGCCACCCCGGCGCGCACCGCCGCTTGCACGTCGTACGGCGTATCCCCGAGCATCACCAGCTCCTCTCTCTTCAGGCGCGACCGACGGATCGCCGCCTGCACGATGTCCGGATCCGGCTTCGACGCGGCGGCGTCGCTCGACGTGCTCGCCGCGTCGACGAGGTCCTCGATCCGCGCGGCCCTCAGCAGCCCGTGAAGCTCGTCTCCCTCGGCCGAGGTCGCCACCGTGAGCCGCAGCCCCCGCTTCTTCATGTGGAGCAACAGATCCCGCGCCCCGTGAAACGGCTTCAGCGTCGGCAGGAAGCGCTGCGTGAAGATCTCCTTCTTCCGGCGGCCCACGTGCTCGCCGACGCGCGACCCCGGCTGCACGCCGAGCGCCGGCAGGAGCTTCTCCGAGCCCATGCCGATGAGCGGGCGCACGCGCGTGAAGGCCACGTCGATGCCGAGCTCCGCGAAGGCCTCGCCGTACGCCGCCGCGTGGGCATCGTTGCTGTCGAGCAGCGTCCCGTCGACGTCGAGCAGCGCGCCGCGCGTCTTCACGTCGGTCCCGGGATGCGCGCCCGAGGGATGCGTGCTCGCGCGATGCGGCCTCACGGGATGCGTGCTCACGCGACGCGCGCTCACAAGATGCGCGAGGGCAAGACCTCGAAGGCCTTGCTCTTCGCGCGCGCGTCGAAGCGGCCGTGCGCGCCGAAGTCCCCCGGGACCGGCGCGAACAGGTTGTCCGGCGCGTCCGGATCCTGCGCCTCGCTCGCCTGCTGCGTGCCGTAGCCCGTCTTCGCGAGCCACCAGTCGCCGACGCCGGGGAAGAGCTTCGCGCCGAGGACGATGGCTTTGAGGGTCGGCCAGCCGACGACGATCTCGCGCGGCGGCCGGCGAAGGGTCGCCCCGACGATGGCGCGCGCGGCCACCTCGGGCTGGAAGACGGGGGGCACGGGCCGCGGGCGATGGGGCAGGTGGGCGCGGCCCCAGTCGAACTGAGGCGTATTGAGGGCGGGGAGCTGGACCATCGTGAGGCGGATGCCGCTGCGGCGATGCCTGAGCTCGCACCGCACCGAGTCGGTGAAGCCGCGGATGGCCGCCTTCGCGCCGCAGTGGGCCGACTGGAGCGGCATGCTCCGGTAGGCGAGCGCCGACCCGACCTGCACGATGGTGCCGCGATCGCGGAACCTCATCCGGGCGAGGGCGGCGCGCGTGCCGTGGACGACGCCGAGGTAGGTCACGTGCGTCACGCGCTCGAACTCTTCCGGAGTCATCGACTCGAACTCGGAGAAGACCGACGCCACCGCGTTGTTGATCCACACCGCGATGGGCCCGAGCTGCCGCTCGATGCCCGCGGCCGCGTCGCTCACGGCGCCGGCATCGGCCACGTCGACCGGGAGCGCCAGCGCGCGCCGCCCCGAGCGCACCACCTCCGCGCGCGCCTCGTCCAGGCCCGCGCTGCCGCGCGCCAGCAGCGCCACGTCGAAGCCGCGCCTCGCCAGCTCGCGGACGACCGCGCGCCCGACCCCGGCCGAGGCGCCCGTCACCACCGCGACCGAAGGCTTGGCCATGTCCATGGTGCGAGGGAACTGCAACACCGGTGCCCCGGCCGCCGATCCATGGGAGCGCATTCGTCGCGCGACCGCTCGGACGCGCGTGGCCGCTTGGACGGTTGACGCAGGCGCGCCCCACGGCCGACGCGCGGGGCGCCGCCAGCCCGAGCGCGCGAACCCCGCCGTTTCTCCATGGCGTTTCCCGAGGGCCCGCCGGTGGCACGCATGGTGCGACCTGCCGGGCATGCCTCCGCTCGGGAGAATGCGCTGGGCCATCGCCGAGGGCTACATCCCCGCGGGAAGCCACGGTCCCGCGCACGAGCTGACGAGCCACGAGACGGCCTGCCTGCTGAACGCGAACGACCAGGACGCGCACGTCCGCATCACCGTCTACTTCAGCGACCGCGAGCCCGCCGGGCCGTTCCTCGTCACGGTCCCGGCGCGTCGTACCAGGCACGTGCGTTTCAACGATCTCGCGGAGCCGGAGCGGATCCCCCGGGCTACCGACTACGCGAGCGTCATCGAGAGCGACGTCCCCATCGTCGTGCAGCACACGCGCCTCGACTCGCGCCAGGCGGAGAACGCCCTCCTTTCGACCATCGCCTTCGCGTCCGATTGACCCACCTCGTTCGACTCACCTCGTCCGACTCAACTTCGCCTGACCCACCTCCACCGAGAGCCCCCAGCCATGAACGTCAGCGATTACATCGTGAAGCGAGTCTCCTCGTGGGGAGTCGACCGCGTCTTCGGGTATCCGGGAGACGGCATCAACGGCATCCTCGGCGCGCTCAACCGGGACGACCACGGGATCCGGTTCATCCAGGCGCGCCACGAGGAGATGGCGGCCTTCATGGCCTGCGGGCACGCGAAGTTCACGGGGAAGGTCGGCGTGTGCCTGTCGACGTCGGGGCCCGGCGCGATTCACCTGCTGAATGGCCTCTACGACGCGAAGATGGATCACGCGCCCGTCGTGGCCATCGTGGGGCAGTCGGCCCGGAGCGCGATGGGCGGCAGTTATCAGCAAGAGGTGGACCTGCCGACGCTCTTCAAGGACGTCGCGTCGGAGTACGTGCACACGGTGATGACGCCCGACGCGGCGCGACAGCTCGTCGACCGCGCGTTCCGCATCGCGCAGACCGAGCGCACCGTCACGTGCCTCATCCTGCCGAAGGACGTGCAGGAGCTCGGCGCGGACGACCCGCCGCGCGCGCACGACACGATCCACAGCGGCATCGGCTACCCGCACTCGGTCACCGTCCCGACCGAGGAGGAGCTCAGCGAGGCCGCGGAGGTGCTGAACGCGGGCAAACGCGTCGCGATCCTCGTCGGCGCGGGGGCCGCGGGCGCGGTCGACGAGGTCCTGCTCGCGGCACACCGCCTCCGCGCGGGCGTGGCGAAGGCGCTGCTCGGTCGAGCGGTCGTCGACGACCACCTACCCTTCGTCACCGGCCCGATCGGCCTCCTCGGCACGAAGCCGAGCTACGACATGATGAACGAGTGCGACACGCTCCTGATGATCGGCTCGAGCTTCCCGTACTCCGAGTTCCTGCCCGCCGAGGGCAAGGCGCGCGGCGTCCAGATCGACATCGACCCGCGCCTCGTCGGCATTCGCTATCCGATGGAGGTGAACCTCGTCGGCGACGCGGCCGAGACGCTGCGGCGGCTCCTGCCGAAGCTCGTCCAGAAGCAGGACGTCGAGTGGCGCGAGCGCATCGAGAAGTGGAACGACGAGTGGCACGCCCTCATGCACGAGCGGGCGATGCTCCCGGCGAACCCGATCAACCCGCAGCGCGTCTTCTCGGAGCTGTCGCCGAAGCTCCCGGACCGGGCGATCCTCACGTCGGACTCGGGCTCGTGCGCGAACTGGTTCGCACGCGATCTCCAGCTCCGGCCCGGCATGATGGCGAGCCTTTCGGGCTCGCTCGCGACGATGGGCCCCGGCGTCCCCTACGCCATCGCCGCGAAGATGGCTTACCCGGATCGACCGGTCATCGCGCTCGTCGGCGACGGTGCGATGCAGATGAACGGCAACGCCGAGCTCCTGACGATTGCCAAGTACTGCAAGGAGTGGAAGGACCCGCGCTTCGTCGTGATGGTCCTCCACAACGACGACCTCAACCAGGTCACCTGGGAGATGCGCGCGATGGAGGGCGACACCGAGTATCGCGCGTCCCAGGAACTGCCGGACTTCCCGTATGCCGACTACGCGGAGCTCATTGGCCTCCACGGCATCCGCGTGGAAAAGTCGGACGATCTCGCGACGGCCTGGGACCAGGCGCTCTCGTGCGACCGGCCGGTGGTGCTCGAGGTCCTCACGGATCCGAACGTGCCGCCGCTGCCGCCGCACATCACGCTCGAGGAGGCGAAGGCGTTCGGCATGTCGGTCCTCAAGGGTGACCCGCATCGCGGCGGCTTCATCAAGCAGGCCATCGGCCAGATGTTCCCCAAGGTCGGCGAGAAGCTCGGGTTCTGACGTGAGAGCCGAATCCCTGCGCGTCTCGGCGTTCGAAGTGCCGACGAGCTCACCGGAGGCGGACGGGACGCTCGCGTGGTCGAGCACGGTGCTGGTCACCGTGGAGCTCTCGGCCGGCGCGGGAGAGGGGGCCACGGGCCTCGGGTACACGTACGCGGACGTGCCGACGGCGCACGCCGTACTCGCGCATCTGGCGAAGGTCGTCTTTTCGCACGACGCGTCGGCGGTCGAGGCGATCTTCGCGGAGATGGAGCGCAAAGTGCGCAACGTGGGGCGCGACGGCATCGCGTCGACTGCCATCGCGGCCGTCGACGGCGCGCTGTGGGATCTGCGTGCCAAGCAGCGCGGGCAGCCGCTCGCCGAGACGCTGGGCGCGCGGCGGAGCGAGATCGCGGCGTACGGGAGCGGGGGCTTCACGTCGTACTCGGTCGACGAGCTGACGCACCAGCTCTCGGTGTGGAAGCAGGCCGGTATGTCGCGCGTGAAGATGAAGATCGGGAGAGACCCGTCGACGCTCGACCGGATCGGCGCGGCGCGCGCGGCCATCGGCCCGGACACCGAGCTATTCGTGGACGCCAACGGCGCCTACGACGTGAAGGGCGCGCTCGCGCTCGCGCGGGAGATGACGCGCTACGGCGTCGTGTGGTTCGAGGAGCCGGTCTCCTCGGACGATCTCGACGGTCTCCGCTTCATCCGCGAGCGGGCGCCCACCTCGATGCGGATCGCCGCCGGCGAGTACGGGTACACGGCGCGCTACTTCGACCGGATGCTCTCGGCAGGGGCCGTCGACGTCCTCCAGGCGGACGGGACGCGGTGCGGGGTCACCGGGTTCTTGCGCGCCGCGGCCCTTTGCGACGCGCGCGGCGTCGAGCTGTCGGCCCACTGCGCGCCGACGCTCCACGCGCACCTCGGCTGCGCCGCGCCCCGCATGGCGCACGTCGAGTACTTCCACGACCACCAGCGCATCGAGCGGATGCTCTTCGACGGCGCCGCCGTGGCCCGGAAGGGCGCGCTGCGCCCGGACCCCGCGCGCCCCGGCCTCGGCGTCGCGCTGCGGCGGAGCGAGGCCGAGAAGTACCTGGTCTTCGACCAGCGCGTCCGCGCGGGAGACCGGCGATGAACGGCCGCGGCGGAGCGCGCCTCATCCCCGCCGAGCGCCTGAAGCGCGCCCCGCCCCGCGCGTACCGTCACGCCGAGTCGCCCGCCGCGCATGCGGAGGTCGACGTCCGGGCGCTGTGGAAGCGGCTGCGCGAGACGGTCGAGGGCGACGTGCGCTTCGATCCTGGGACGCTCGGGCTCTACGCGCAGGACGCGTCGAACTACTACCACCTGCCCATCGGCGTCGTGCTCCCGAAGAGCGCCGACGACGTCGCCGCCGTGCTGGCCGCGTGCCGCAGCCTCGGCGTTCCCGTCGTGTCGCGCACGGGCGGGACGGCCCTCGCGGGGCAGGGGTGCAACGAGGCGCTCGTGCTCGACTTCTCGAAGTACATGCGCCACATCATCGCGATCGATCCGGACAGCCGCATCGCGCGCGTCGAGCCCGGCGTCATCTGCGACGAGCTGACGGCGGCCACGAAGCCGCACGGCCTCACGTGGGGCCCGAAGCCCGCGACGCACAGCCGGTGCGGCTTCGGCGGCATGCTCTCGAACAACTGCGGCGGGATGAACGCCCAGTACTCCGGGATCGCCGTGCACAACGTCGAGGCGCTCGACGTCATCCTCTACGACGGCACGCGCATGCACCTCGGCTGGATGAACGAGGACGATCTCGCCGATGCCATCGCCGCGGGCGGCCGCCCGGGCGAGGTGTACCGCGCGCTCCGCGAGCTGCGCGACCGGTACCGGAGCCGCATCGTGGAGGGCTACCCGCGCCTCCCGCGACGGGTCTCGGGCTACAACCTCGACGAGCTCGTGCCGAAGGCCGACGGGCGCTTCAACGTGCCGCGCGCGATCGTGGGCACGGAGGGGACGTGCGTGACGATCGTCGAGGCGACGCTCCGCCTCGTCGATCTCCGCCCGCAGCGCGTGGTCGCGATGCTCGCCTACGACGACATCTTCCGGGCGGCCGATCACGTGCCCAGCGTCCTCGCGGCGGAGCCCGATCCGATGGCCGTCGAGGGCATGGACCAGCGCCTCTACGATCACGCGAAGAAGAAGAACCAGCCCAGCGCGAAGCACCTCGCCCTCCTGCCGAAGGGCCACGCGTGGCTCTTCGTGCAGATCGGCTCGAACGACAAGGCCGAGTCGAGGGCGCGCGGCGAGAGGCTCATTGCGGCGCTGCGGCCCGAGCTCGTCGATGCGCGAGTCCTCGAGGAGGACGAGGACCAGGAGAACCTCTGGGAGATGCGCGAGGACAGCCTCGGCACGACGGCGTTCGTCCCCGGAGAGCGCGACACCTGGGAAGGGTGGGAGGACTCGGCGGTGCCGCCCGAGCGGCTCGGTGACTATCTCCGGGATCTCGACGCGCTCTATCACCGGTACGGCTACAGCTCGGCGCTCTACGGGCACTTCGGCCAGGGGCTCGTCCATTGCCGCGTGAACTTCGACCTCGCGAGCCACGAGGGGATCCACCACTTTCACGCGTTCCTCGAAGAGGCGAGCGACCTCGTCGCGCAGAAATACGGCGGCTCGCTGAGCGGCGAGCACGGCGACGGCCAGTCGAAGGCGGAGTTCCTCCGCAAGATGTTCGGGCCGGAGCTCGTGCACGCCTTCGCGGAGTTCAAGGCCATCTGGGACCCCACCGGGCGGATGAACCCCGGCAAGGTGGTGCACCCGCGGAGGCCCGATCAGGATCTGCGCCTCGGCGCGACCTACGATCCCGCGCAGCCGCGCACGCACTTCCAGTTCCCGCAGGACGGCGGGAGCTTCGCCCACGCGACGCTCCGCTGCGTCGGCATCGGCCGGTGCAGGGCGGTCGACTCGAGCGGGGGCGGCGTGATGTGCCCGAGCTACATGGTCACCGAAGAAGAGCGCCACTCGACGCGGGGGCGGACGCACCTGCTCTGGGAGATGCTGCGCGGCGGCGGGCCGATCACGCGCGGGTTCCGCGACGAGAGCGTGAAGGAGGCGCTGGATCTGTGCCTCGCGTGCAAGGGGTGCAAATCCGACTGCCCGACGAACGTCGACATGGCGACGTACAAGGCGGAGTTCCTGTCGCACTACTTCGAGCATCGGCTGAGGCCGCGGCACGCGTACGCCTTCGGGCTCATCGACAAGTGGGCGCGCCTCGCGTCGCTCGCGCCGGGCCTCGCCAACCTGACGACACAGCTCCCGGGGGTGCGCGCGCTCGCCAAGCGCGCCGCGGGGGTCCACCCGAAGCGGTCGATCCCGCCGTTCGCGCCGCAGACGTTCCGCCAGTGGTTCGCGAAGAGGCCGAAGCCCGCGGAGTCGCCGAACAAGGTTCTCCTCTGGGCCGACACCTTCAACAATTACTTCCATCCCGAGGTGGCGCGCGGGGCGACGCGGCTCCTCGAGCACCTTGGCTACCAGGTCCTCCTCCCGTCGAAGCCCCTCTGCTGCGGCCGCCCGCTCTACGACTTCGGCATGCTCACGACGGCCGAGCACTACCTCGAGAAGACGCTGGCGGCGCTGAAGCCGCACATCGACGCGGGCATCCCGATGGTCGTCCTCGAGCCGAGCTGCTGCTCGGTCTTCCGCGACGAGCTCACGGAGCTGATGCCGGCGCGCATCGAGGCGAACAAGCTGAAGGCGCAGACCTTCATGCTGTCCGAGTTCCTCCACGCGCACGTCGACCCGGCGCGCATCCCGAAGCTGCGGCGGCGCGCGCTCGTCCAGACGCACTGCCACCACCACGCCGTCATCCGCTTCGACGCCGAGAAGGAGATCTTCGCGGCGATGGGCCTCGAGTGCGAGGTGCTGAAGTCCGGGTGCTGCGGCATGGCGGGCTCGTTCGGGTTCGAGGAGGACAAGTACGACGTGGCGCAGGCGTGCGGCGAGCGCGTGCTCCTGCCGCGCGTGCGCGAGGCGACCCCCGAGACGCTGATCCTCGCAGACGGATTCAGCTGCAAGACGCAGCTCGCCGAGAACGGCGCACGGCGCGGGGTGCACCTCGCGGAGGCGCTCGAGATGGCGCTCGATCACGGCGAGGCGGGTCCCGCGGCGCATCCCTTCGTGGAGTCGTCGCGCACCGAGACGGCGCAGCTCGCGGTGCGGCGGAGCATGGCGCGTGCGCTCGTCGGGGTCGTCGTCGGCCTCGTGCTCGTCGTATGGGCCGTCCTGTGGCTGCTGCTGTCGTGAGCCCGCACGGGGACGAGGCGTCCGCGAGCGTCAGAACCAGGTCTCCCAGGAGCCGCGATCGATCTCGGCGGCGTGAAGCGTCGACGAGATGCGGTCGCGGGCCCCGGCGAAGGGCTGGATCTGGTGGCACCGGTAGCTGTCGAAGAGGACGGCGTCGCCCGCCTCGTATTCGATGGTGACGTCTCCGCCGGCGCGGAGCGTCGCGTCGTCCACGTCGTCCCGCCCCGCGTACCGGGCGGCCCACAGGCGCAGGCCGCCTCCCTTCGCCGGGGGCTGGAGCATCAGCACGAGCGACAGCGCGGGGATCCGCCGCGCGAGGTGCGCCGCGGCGAGGCCTTCGGTGTCGAAGTGGACGACGCCCCCGCGCTTCGCCAGCGCTCCTCGCGCGGGGAAGACGTGGACCCCGGCGCCGCACCACCCCGGCCGCGGCGTCACTCTCCCGCCGACCGCCTCCGCCATCAGGGCGCGCATCGTCGATTGCAGCCCGGGCGCCTGGCGCTCGACGCGCGCGTCCGACGCGGCGGCGTCCTCGAAGTAGCGGCGGGTCCGGTCCGTCTCGAGGTGCGTGTAGAACGCCCGCCCGAGCGAGAACTGCTCCCCGCCGAAGTCGGGCGTCCACTCGGCGCGCGCGCCGGCCACGGCCTCCGCCCAGCGCCGGCAGAGGTCGCCCGCGACCGCGTTCCGGACGAGGACGCCGAGATGCGCCGCGAGCCGGGCGCACGCCCCGTCGAGGCTCGGCGGTCGAGCGAGCAGCGCTTCCACGGCCGCAGCGTAGCCCGTTCGGGCGTCATGCTCGCCGGCGCGCATCCGCTGGACGGGGGACCTCTTGTCACCCGGTTGGCGCCTTGGCGGCGTCCCGACCGAGGACGATAATGCGGGAGTGATGGGGGCCGCGCCGTGATGCAAGCTCGCCGCAGCGTGGGGAAGCTCGCGGAGGTCGTCTTCCGCCCCCCGATGAGCTTCGAAGAGCTGTCGGCCTTCATCGCGCAGGTGCGCGGCGTCGTGCAAGCCGCCGAGGAGCCGCTCGTCTTCGTGTGCGACTGGCGCGACGTCGAGCAGCTCGATGCCACGTTCGCCGACACGATCGTGTGGACCATGCGCCGCGACAACCCGCGCGTGCTCGCCAACGGCATCCTCGTCGGCGCCCGCAACGTCGCGTTCTCCGACCACGTCGAGCAGCTGCTCCGCGAGGCCAAGAAGCCCGAGCGTCAGGTCTTTCGCCACCGCGCCGACCTCGCGGCGTTCCTCGACCCGCGCCTGACGCGGGAAGAGCGCCGCCGTCGCGACCTGTTCCTCGACGACAACGGCAAGGTCACGGCCTCGCCTGCCGTCGGTCGGCTCTAGCTCAGCACTGGCTCCCCCGCGCCCAAAGGAAGACCCGTCATGCTCCGCTCCTCGCGTGCTCTGCTCTGGTCGCTCACCGTCTGCGGCGCGTTCGTCGGGGGCGTCGCCTTCGAGCACTTCGGTCGCGACGCCAACGCACAATCTGCCGGGATCTCGACCCTTTACGTGCCTGCGGGGGGCCTGGTCTTCCGCGCCATGGACGGCAAGCCCCTCGCCCGCATCTCCGAGGACTCGCACGGCGGCGCCCTCGAGCTCTTCGATGACCGGCGCGAGGTCGCGGCCCGGTTCCAGGGGTCCCGCCCGCCGCCCCTCGCGCGGCAGAACCCGTACACGCTCGACGACCGCGACCCCTGGGTCGTGTCGGCGCCGGCAGAGCCGTCGCCCGGCTTCTAGCCGAGTCGTGAGCGGCGCCGTGTGCCTGTGCTCTTCCGCCCGCGGCACCTGGCAGGCGCGACTGCCACGGTGCCCGATGACGTGTTAGGATGGTCCCAGAGCGAGAGAGTTCCTGGCTCGCGCTCCCCCTTACGCCCCCCACGGCCTCCCGCCGGCGGGGGGCGTTTCCTCATGGGCCCGCGAGTCTCCGTCCTCCTGCTGGTCGCGGCGTCGGGCTGCTCGCTCGTCTCGCTCGACGGCCTCTCCGGCGCCGTCGGCCCGCCCGACGCGTCGACCGGAGGGCCGGGCTCCGACGCGAGCGCGCCCACCGGTTATCCGGCGCAAGTGCTGGCGGACGCGCCCCTCGCGTACTGGCGCTTCGACGAGGCGAGCGGCACGAAGGCGGCGGATTCGAGCGGTCACGGGAACGACGCGACCTACGAGGGAGGGATCACCCTCGCGGCGCCCGGCGCGCTCGCTGGCGACGGCGACACTGCCGCGACCTTCGACGGCGTCTCGGGCTTCGTCGACGCGGGGAATCTCTTCGCGTTCGCCGGGCAGACGCAGTTCTCCCTCGAGGCGTGGGCGAGCGTGGAAGTGCAGTCGACGTACGCGGGCCTGGTCACGCGCAACGACGCGGTCGGCGGGCCGCCCAGCGAGGGGTACCTGCTGTTCGTCGGCCCGACCGATGGCCCCTTCGGCTTCCAGCGGCTCGACGGCGCCAGCGTGTCGACGGCCGCCAGCGTGGCCGGCCCGGGCGCGAGCGGCTTCACGTACGTGGTCGCGACGTTCGACGGGCTGGAGCTCGTCGTCTACGTGAACGGCGAATCGCAGGGCTCGCAGACCGCGTCGTTCTCGATCGCGGGCGCCGTCGCCGATTTCGTCGTGGGCGCGGAGGCGGGCGGCACCGGGAACTACCTCTCGGGGACGCTCGACGAGGTGGCCGTCTACGACCACGCGCTGTCTGCCGACCGCGTACGCACCCACTACCTCGCGGGCCTCGCCTCGCCCTGAGGGCCCTCGGTCGGGCTTCTCCGGCCCCGAGGCGCCCACCGCGGTCGCCGCCGCGCCCGCCTGTGACCTGACGCGTTTTCGTGGTATCGCGCGCGCACCATGCACGTCTTCGTCGCCGGCGGCGCCGGTTACATCGGCTCCGTCTTCGTGCCTCTGCTGCTCGAGCAGGGCCACCGCGTCACGGTCCTCGATCGCCTCTACTTCGGCGACACCCTCGGCCGCGCCCAGGCGCGCCACGGCGACAAGCTGCGCATCGTCCGGGCCGACGTGCGGGCGTTCGACCGGGCGCTCCTCGGGGGCGTCGACGCGGTGGTGGATCTCTCGGGCATCTCGAACGATCCGTCGTGCGAGCTCGAGCCGGAGCTGACGCGCAGCGTGAACGTCGACGGGGCGCGGCGCCTCGCGTCGGCGGCGCTCGAGCAGGGCGTGCGGCGCTACGTGTACTCGTCGTCGTGCTCGGTGTACGGCCACGGCGAGGGCCTCGGCCTGACCGAGACGAGCCCGCGCCACCCCGTGTCGCTCTACGCGCGCGCGAAGGCCGACGTGGAAGATTCGCTGCTCGGGTCGAAGGGGATGGAGGTGTGCATCTTGCGCCTCGCGACGGTGTTCGGCCTGAGCCCGCGCATGCGGTTCGATCTGGCGATCAACGTGATGACCAAGAACGCGTACGTCGGCCGGCGCATCACGGTCGACGGCGGCGGGCGGCAGTGGCGTCCCTTCGTCCACGTGCGGGACGCGGCGCGCGCGTTCGAGCTGGGGATGACGAGCGACGCGAGCAAGGTCGCGGGCCAGGTGTTCAACGTCGGGTCGGACGCGAGCAACGTGCAGATCCTCAACCTGGCCTTCCGGGTGCGCGACGCGGTGCCGGGGACCGAGGTGGTGCACGCGCCGACGGATCCGGATCTGCGCGATTACAACGTGTCGTTCGACAAGGTGCAGCGCGTCTTGGGCTTCACGGCCGAGAAGGGCGTCGACGACGGGATCCGCGAGGTCCTCGGCGCGCTGCGCGAAGGCGCTGTCGATCCCGACGACCGCCGCTGGTACACGCTGAAGCAGTACGTGTTCCTGCGCGAGGCCGAGCGTGCCCACCGCGACCTCGCCATCGACGGCGCGCTCCTGACCGCATCCTGAGCCCCTCCTTCCCCATCCCTGAGCCCTTTCCTGTCATCCTGAGCGAAGCGAAGGACCCCACCATGACCACCGGCAAGGTCGAGTTCTACCGCCACCAGCTCGGCGAAGAAGAAGCCGGCTCCTGGCGGCGCGTGCTCGAGACCCTGTTTCTCACGCTGGGCCCGCAGGTCGCCGCGTTCGAAGAAGAGCTCGGCCGGTTCCTCGCGCGAGGGCGGGAAGGCGCGACGCCGCCGCACGTCGTCGGGACGAGCTCTTGCTCGATGGGCATGCTCCTCGCGCTCCGCGCGCTCGACCTCGCGCCGGGTGACGAGGTCATCACGACGCCGATGACCTTCGCGGCGACGACGAACGCCATCCTGCACCTCGGAGCCCGTCCGAAGCTCGTCGACGTGGAGCCGACGACCGGCCTCCTCGATCCCGCGGCGGTGCGCGCGGCGGTGGGACAGCGCACCGTCGGCATCCTCCCCGTGCACCTCTACGGCCAGCTCGCGGACATGCGCGCGCTCCGCGCGGTGGCCGATCAGCACAACCTCTTCATCGTGGAAGACTCGGCGCACGGCGTGGAGCTCGAGCGCGACGGCGTCCGCCCGGGGGACCTCGGCGACGCCGCGGTGTTCTCGTTCTACGCGACCAAGAACCTGACGAGCGGCGACGGAGGCGCGGTGGTGACGAAGGACCCGCGCGTCGCGGACCGGCTGCGGCGACTGCGAAACCACGGCGTGTCGAAGGCCGCGACCGAGCGGCACGGGGCCCTCTACCAGCACTGGGATCTCGTCGAGCTCGGGTACAAGGCGAACCTCACGGACCTCGACGCCGCGCTGCTCCGGCCGCAGCTCACCCACGTGGAGGAGAAGCGCGCGCGCCGCGAGCAGGTGGCGCGGCGCTACGAGTCGGGGCTGCGCGAGCGCGTGCCGGACATGCAGACGCCGCCGCCCACGGTGCACGGGGTGCCGTGGGTCGTCGAACGGCGCGGGACGAGCAGTCACCACCTCTTCACGATGCACGCCTGGCCGGGCGAGCGCGACGCGATGCTCTCGAAGCTCGGCGCCGCGGGCATCGGCACGGCGGTGAACTATCGCGCGATCCACGAGCTGACGTACCTCGTCGAGGTGCTCGGTCTCCCGCGCGGCTCCCTCCCCGTGGCCGAGGAGATCGGCGACCGCACCCTCAGCCTGCCGATGTACCCGACGCTCCCCGGGGCCGATCAGGAGCGCGTCATCGAGGCCGTGGCGACGGCCTGGGGCGAGCTCGCCGCCCGGCGACGCTGACACGGGCGGCACGCTCCGGCACAGCGGGCGAGGGCGCGTTCCTGCGAGGATCGGGGGGTTTTGACGTGGCCCGGTCGTTGCGGAGGGGGCGCCCATGCGTCCCTTCGCAGCCACGGCGGTCCTGGTGATTCCCCTCCTCGCCGCGCTCGCGTGCGGGGGCCGCGTCGGCGTCGTCGGAGGGGGAGGGGGCGAGACGTGCCCGTCGCCCGCGGCGGTGGCGAGCGGCGGGACGTGCGCGACGGCCGGTCAAACCTGCGCCGCGACCCTCGATGACTGCGGGTCGCCCCAGTCCGTCGAATGCACCTGCACCGGCGGCGGCTGGGCGTGCCCCGTCCTCGGGGGCGGATGCGACGTGCAGTGCCCCCTGACGAACGGCGTCAGCACCGGAAGCGCGTGCAACTACCCCGAGCAGAGCCCGTGCACCGTGGCCATGACGTCCACCGGCTGCGATGGGACCCAGGTCACGGGCCAGTGCACGTGCCAGTCGGACGAGCAGGGCGCCGGAGTGTGGGAGTGCGTGCAGTCGACCGAGCCGGAGTGCGCCGACGCGCAGCCGCCGGGCTGTCCCGACGCGTCGACCGTCGTCCCCGACGACGCGTGCGACGTCTCGCCGCAGCAGTCCTGCGGCTCGGACGTCCAGCAGTACGACTGCAGCGGCAACGTCATCGGCAACGGCACGTGCCGGTGCGTCGCCGGTGCCTGGAGCTGCAACATCACGGTCCCCGCGTGTCCGCCGTCCGGTTGCCCCGATCCGGAGAGCGTCGAACAGGGCGTTCCGTGCACCACGCCCGGGGTGCAATGCTCGGGCAACCCGACGAGCTGCGACGGCGCCGTCTTCTACGACGCCTTCGAGTGCGACGACGGCGCGTGGAACGACGTCGCCGCGACCACGTGCGACGGGAGCAGCAGCGGGGGAGGGGGCCCCGTCGACGCCGGCTTCGCGGACGCAAAGGGCATGTGAGCGGCCGCTCACTCGGCGGAGAGCAGCGCCTCGAGCAACGCGGCCTGGGCGGCGGCGGCGGGATCGTGCATGTCGCGCGCGAGGAGGCCGAGCGAGCGCGCGTGCATGAGGGCGATGGGCCGTAGATCGCCGGGGGTCTGTCCGCCGCCGAGGAACGTCGCGTCGAGGCGGGCGAGCGTCGCGAGGGCGGAGGCGTAGGCGATGACGTCCCCGTGGCGCGACTCGGCGAGGCGCACGACGTCGTCGTCGTAGGTGCACGGGAGGTCGACCTTCATCGTGCGGTGCTCGCCGTTCCGGGCGACGTCGTCGAAGCGGACGGCGACGTGGAGCGTGAAGGCTTCACCGGCGGTCCACGCCGGGATGGTGACGCGCACGACCTCGGCGCGCTCGTCGCCCGCCCGCACGTCGCCGAGCGCGAGGTCGCCGCCTTCGAGCTCCCATCGAGCGTCACCCCCCGAGGCCTCGAGGACGTGCGAGGGCGCCGGAGTGCCCTCGAAGCCGAGGACCACGTCGCGGAAGGCCGTGTCGCCGGAGGCCGGCACGAACGCCTCGATGTACCCCCGCCGCGCGTCGAGGTCGTCGCCGCGGGTCGACACGACGGACAGCGGCACCATCTCGTCGCCGAGACCGCGCAGGGCTTCGTCGCGCGCGTCGACGCCGGCCTCGCTGAGGACGAGCACGCGGCGCAGCGTGCCTCGCGTCAGGACCTCGAGCGCCTTCGCCACGGCGCGGGCCGGGTCGATCCGGGCGTCCGGAGGCGAGGCGACGCGCCGCTCGATCGCGGCGAGGATGAGCGACCGGTTCGACGCCGGCATCGGCGGCACCACCACGTGCGCCCCCGCCGCGTCGACCACGACCACGCGATCGCGCCCTCCGAGGCGTGACAGCGCCGCCTCCGCGAGCGCGCCCGTATCCGCCCCTCGCCCGTCGAGGACGATGGCGACGTCCTCCCCCCAGCGCGCCGTCCCCGGGGCCGCCGGCGCGAGGACGTCGACGCGGACGAGCATCTCGCCGCCCCACGACGGTACCCGCGTGTCGCTCGGTCGCAGCACGATGGCGAGGCCCGGGGTCGCGACGAGCGTCGGCGTGCTGGTCTTCGTGAATCGACCGCTGGCCGGGACGAGGAAGCCGAGGGGAGCGCGCCACGGTTCGTACGGATCGCGGACGACGACCCTCTTCGGGACGTCGGTGACGTCGTGGAACTCGAGGCCGTTCGCGGTGAGGACCGACGCGCCGTGGGCGCCCTTCTCCTGGAAGACGAGGGTGCCGTCGCGGGCGAGGAACGGGCGGGCGCACCCGCAGGTGAGCGCGAGCAAGAGGACGCCAGCGAGCGCGCCGCGCATCCCGGAAGCATAGGCCTCCTCGGCGACGACGGCCCCTCCGCACGTCCCCGCCAATTCGAGGTTGTCGAGCCGGGGATCCGCGTCCATACTCCACGCGTTGAAAACGACTTTCAACATCAGACGCATCGGCGTGCCCTTCGCCCTCGTGCTCGCGGCCGTTGCGCTCCTCGTCTTCGCATTCCGGAGCGGCGGCGGGGCCACGCACGCCTCGAGCCCGCCACCGGACAGCGATCCGCAGCACCTCATCTCGATCCTCCAGTACCTCGAGTCCGACTACCCCGCAGCGCTCGCTTCGGGGGATCGCGGCGAGCTGGCCGAGCAGCGCTCGCTTTCGGCGGAGGCGCTCGCCATGGTGCACGGCTTGCCGCGGCTTGCGGCCTTCGAGCCGCGCATCGCCGGCATCGACGCGCGCGTCCAGCGGGCGGACGACGGGGCCGGCGTGGGCAAGGAGTGCGCGTCGCTCGTCGACGACCTCGTCGCGGCGACGGGCATCGCGCGGACGCCAGCCTCGCCGCCGGACCTCGACGAGGGAGCGCGACTCTTCGGCCAGACCTGCGCCGCCTGCCACGGGGCGACCGGTCACGGCGACGGGCCCGCCGCGGCCGCGCTCACCCCGAAGCCCGCGGACTTCCACGCCGACGCCGTCATGGACGGGCTCACGCCGTTCAAGGCCTTCAACGTCATCCGCTTCGGCGTGAAGGGCACCGCCATGGCCCCGTTCGACGGCCTCGACGAGAAGCAGCGCTGGGCCGTCGCGTTCTATCTCTTCTCGCTGCGGCAGCCGCCCTGCGATCACCCGCCTTCGCGCGTTCCGCTCGATGCGCTGGCAAACTCCTCCGATCCCGAGCTCGTACGGGCTCACGGAGCCGGCGAGCTCGCCTGCCTGCGTCACAAGCTCCCCGAGCTCGATGGGCCGGCCTTCCTCGCCGCAGCGCGCGCCCGCGTGGAAGAAGCCACCCGACTCGCCACCCAGGGCGACGCATCCGGCGCGGAGAAGGCCGTCCTCGACGCGTACCTCACCGACATCGAGCCCATCGAGCCGTGGCTGCGGACGCGCGACGCGGAGGTCGTCACGCAGCTCGAGGCGTCCTTCACGACGACGCGGGCCGCGCTCCAGCAGCGGGACCCGCACGCGCAGGACGATGCCCGGGAGCTCCTCGCGCTGCTCGATCGGGCCGCGGGCGCGCGCCGGACCTCGACGAAGCTGTCGGTGTTCTGGTTCTCGCTCCTCGTCATCGTCCGCGAGGGCTTCGAGGCGACGGTCATCATCGCAGCGCTGCTCGCGGTCCTGAAGAAGAGGAAAGAGGCGTCGCGCGCGCGCTTCGTCCACGCCGGCTGGGTCTCGGCCCTGGCGGTCGGCGCGGTGGTCTTCACGGTGGGCCGGAAGATCCTCGCGGGCGCGATGAACGAGCGGCTCGAGGGGTGCCTCGCGCTCGTGGCCGTGGCGATGCTGCTCCACGCGGCGCTCTGGGTGAACGCGCGCTCGACGACGCGAAAGAGCATGGGCGTGCTGCGAGATCGGACGCAGGGCGCGCTCGACCAGGGCGCGCTCGCGCTCTTCGGGATCGCGTTCCTCGCCATGTTCCGTGAGAGCTTCGAGACCGCCGTGTTCCTCGAAGCGCTGTCGATCGACGCGCCGACGGCGGTCGTGTGGGGAGCCGGCGTCGGCGTCTTGCTGCTGCTCGGCCTCGTCTATGCGGTCGGCCGGGCGGGCGTGCGTCTCCCGATGCAGACGCTCTTCAAGGTGTCCACCGTGGTCCTTCTGGCGACCGCGGTGGTCCTGCTCGGACAGGGCATCCACTCGTTCGAAGAGGTGGGGATCCTGCCGTCGCGGCCGATGCCGTTCCTCCGCATCGAGTTCCTCGGGATCTACCCCGACCGCCTCGGCGTGCTTGCGCAGCTCGCCCTCGCCGCGGTGCCCCTCGTCTGGAAAACGCTGGACCGGCGGCGCGAGAAGAAAGACGCGCTCAAGGCCGCCGCCCAGGCCGGGGAATGAGGCTCGCGTTCGCGAGCTCCATGGCCGGAACGCGATGGTCGATCAAGGGCTTAGAAGAGTGGGAAGCAGGCCTGCAGATCGCAGCTCGAGTCCATGCACTGCATGAGGGCCACGTAGGCGGCGCCGCCGGCCCCGTGCTCCTGGATGCACTCGGAGTCGCAGGAGGCGCTCGACCCGCCGTCCATCTCGCAGAGCGCGGCGCAGCTGATGAGCGCGGCGCAATCGGGGTTCGAGCCGCACACGTCGTTCTCGGCGCAGCACGACTGGGCCATGCACGAGTCGCAGACGAGCGGGTCCTCGGCGTAGTGCTCCGAGCTGATGCTGAGCGCACATTGAGCGCTGCCGTCCAGGCCCGCGGTCCACGCGTCCGGTGTGTCGGCGCCGTCGGTCCACGTGGCGTCGAACACGATGATGCCGCTGTCCCCGGGCTGCCCTGCGTCGTCCGAGAGCACGATGCTCGCGTCGGGACCCGGCACGGAAATGCCGGCGTCCTCGAGGAGCACTTCGCCGGCGTCCGCCCCGTCGGTCGGGGAAGAACCGCCGTACCCGTCGGCCGCATTGCCGTTGGTTTGGGTGATGGATGCCGCCGGAGCGCCGTTTCCTCCGTCACCGGGTCCATTCCCGATGGGGACGATCCCCCCGCAAGCGACGACGCTCGTCCCGAGCGCGGCGACCCAAAGAACGCCGACTCTTCCACGCAACCTGTCGTCCTTCATCGCGACCTCCGTGTACTAGATGGCGCCGCCCTCGGAAGTTGATCACGCATCGACGACGTGAACGCCGGCGTGCGCCCGAGCACCGGACAGCCCCATGGCGCGACGCCGGGAGTCTGCCTGCGTCGCAGCCGCGCTCGCCCTTCTCGTGCCCCGATGGTCCTCCGCCGAGACCCGCGAGGTCGCGTTGCAGTACGACGCGCCGCCCACGTGCCCGTCACGCGCCGAGCTGGAGACACGGATCGAGAGCCTCACGCGCCTCGCGTCCTTCGTGGACGCCCCCGCCACGGCCCAACACTTCGCCGTGCACATCGACCATCGGGACCGCCACTTCGTCGGCTCCCTGCGTACCGCCGCCGGAACGCGCGCCGTCGAAGCGGACCGCTGCGAGGACGTCGTGGCAGCGCTGGCGCTCGTCGCCGCCATCGCCATCGACCCCCGCGCCATGGCCTCTCCCATCGCGCCCCCGCTCACGCCCGCGCCCCCGCTCACGCCCCCGCTCACGCTCACGCCCGCGCTCACGCCCGCGCCCACGCCCACGCCCGCGCTCACGCCCGCGCTCACGCCCACGCCCGCGCTCACGCCCGCGCCCGCGCTCACGCCCGCGCCCGCGCTCACGCCCACGCCCGCGCTCACGCCCACGCCCGCGCTCACGCCCACGCCCTCGCCCCCGCTCACGCCCACGCTCACGCCCGCGCCCGCGCTCACGCCCGCGCCCGCGCCCGCGCCCGCGCTCACGCCCGCGCTCACACCCGCGCCCGCGCCCGCCAACCCGGACCACCCCCTCTCCCCCCTCCCTCTCCCCTGGCACCCCGCCCTCACCGCCGGCGCCGAGCTCCGCACCGCCCCCGCTTCAATCCCCCTCTTCGGCGCAAACCTCGCCGCCTCCATCCGCCCCCCCGGCCCCCTCGCCCCCGCTCTCTACGCCGCCTTCGCCTACGACACCGCCCCCTCCGGTCAGGCTCACTTCGCCCTCGCCGCCGGCGAGCTGGGCGCCTGCCTCCCCCGTTCCCTCACGCCCTCCTGGACGGTCGCCCCCTGCATCCAGGTCGACCTCGGGCAGGTCCGCGCCGCCGGCGTCGACGTGGCCCACCCGAGCGACGCCGCCCGCCTCTGGAGCGACGTCTCCCTGCTGGGCCGCGCCCGCATGCGCCTCCCCAGCGCCTTCTACGCCGAAGCCTCTGCCGGCCCGTCCGTCTCCCTCACGCGCCCCACCTACGTCTTCCAAGACCCGTACGTCGTCGTGCATCAGGTGCCGCTCCTCGGCCTCTACGCCGGCCTCTCCGTCGGCGCAGCGGTCTGGTGATCAACTTGGCGCCCCGCAGCCATGTACTGGGTGAGGCCCAGCCCCCGCGCGGCAACTCCTTGCTCCGATTGTTCACCCTCTCCGTACCGTTCCTCGCGCGCGCGCACACCGATCGCGCGGGCGACCTCGAGGCACGCCTGCGGCAGATGGTCAGCGATCACGTCGAGCCGCTCTGGCGGTTTCTCCGCCGGCTGGGCATCCGCGAGGGCGACATCGACGATGCCATGCAAGAGATCATCTTCGTCGCTGCCCGGCGCAACGCCGACATCGAGCCGGGCAAGGAGAAGTCGTTCCTCTTCGGCACCGCGTTCCGCGTCGCCTCCGAGCTGCGCCGCAAGGGGGCCTACCGGCGCGAGTCCCCCGAAGAAGAGGCCGGCGACCCGCAGGATCCCGCGCCCGGCCCCGACGAGCTCACCGACCAGGCGCACGCGCGGGCCATCCTCGACGGCGTGCTCGACGGCATGCCGCTCGACCTTCGCGCGGTCTTCGTCCTCTACGAGCTCGAGGAGCACACCATGAGCGAGATCAGCGTCCTGCTCGGCCTCGCGCAGGGCACGGTGGCCTCCCGCCTTCGCCGGGCGCGCGCTCACTTCGACGCGGCGATCGCGGCCTGGCAGGCGAGCACGGGCAGGAAGGAAGGCGCGCCGTGAAGCCCCCCTCTCGCCTCGTCGACGGCGGCGACCTGCGCGCGCGCCTGCTGCGTTCCGCGCGACAAGACGCGCCCACCGGACGCAGCCGGCAGCGTGCGACCGCGGCGGTCGCCCTGGCGATGGGAGCCCTCGCGTCTCGTTCGACCGCGGCGCTGGCGGCCGCGACGATCACGCGGTCGGTGCTGGTGAAGACGCTCCTCGGGGCCGGCATGGTGACCCTGGTCGCGGCGAGCGCGCGCGACGCCCCACCGACGACCGATGCCCGCGTGGAGCAGTCAGCGATCGTGCGATCGCACGTGGGAAACGCGACCCCGACCCCCCTCATCCAGCCCGCACCCGCACCCACGCCCACGCCCGCGCCCGCGCTCACGCCCCCGCCCCCGCCCACGCCCGCGCTCGCGCCCGCGCTCACGCCCCCGCCCGCGCCCGCGCTCGCGCTCACGCCCCCGCCCCCGCCCGCGCTCACGCCTGCGCTCACGCCTGCGCCCCCGACCGCGACCGCGACCGCGACCCCGACCTCGACCTCGCCCCCGACCTCGACCCCGACCTCGACCCCGACCTCGACCTCGACCCCGACCTCGACCCCACCCCCACCCCCGACCCCCTCCCCTCCACCCTCCACCCTCGCCGACGAAGTCGCCCTCCTCGGCGAGGCCCAGCGCGCCCTCGAAGCCGGCGAGACGGGCCCCGCCTTCGCCGCGCTCGCCGCGCACGACCGCCGCTTCCCTCGCGGCGGCACACTCGGCCAGGAGGCCGCCTTCCTCCGCATCGAGGCCACGGCGCGGAGCGGCGACCACGCGACCGCGGAGTCCCTCGCCCGCGCGTTCGAGGCCGCCTATCCCGGCAGCCCCCTTCTGCAGCGGGTTCGTGCGCTGAGCGGCGACCCGCCGTAGCGCGTCCTACCCGCTCGACGGCGCGCCCTCCGCGCTCACCGGCGGCGGCCCGTCGACCGGGAGCACGAGCCGGAACGCCGCGCCCCGCGACGACGTCGACGGCAGGCACGACAGCTCCCCGTTGTGCTCGATGGCGATGCGCTGCGCGATGGCCAGGCCGAGCCCCGTGCCGTGCCGCTTCGTCGTCGCGTACGGCTCGAACAGCCTCGCCGCGATCTCCGGCGCGATCCCCGGGCCGTTGTCGCTCACCGTCACCGTCACCATCGACGTCCCCTCGGTGCCCACGCGGACGCGCACCTCCCCGCCCTCGCCGTCGCCCTTGTCCTTCACCGCGTCGAGCGCGTTCTGCACCAGGTTCGTCAGCACCTGCACGATCTGGTCGCGGTCCGCTCTCACGACCGGCGGCACGCGTTCGACGACGACGTCGAGCTTCGCCTTCGTGCCCGCCTCGTGCAGGCGCACCACCTGGCGCGCCAGCTCCATCACGTCCACGTCCGTGGGCTGCGGGGCCGGCAGGCGCGCGAAGCGCGTGAACTCGGTGACGATGTTCGAGATGCGATGCACCTCGTCGAGCACCGTGCGCGTCGCCTCGTCGAAGTACGCGTCGAACTCGGGGTCGTTGCGCGCCCGCAGCCGGCGCAGCGTCTCCACCGCCGCGCGGATCGGGGCCAGGGGGTTCTTCACCTCGTGCGCGACCCGCCTCGCCACCTCGCGCCACGCCGCGACGCGCGTCGTCGCCGCCAGCCTCCGGCGCATCGCCGCCAGATCCTCGAGCATCTTGTCGAACGACTGGGCAAGCTCCGCGATCTCGCCCGCCCCGCGCACGCGCACCGGCCGCGCCTCGCCGCTCGCCACCTTGCGCGCCTCGGACGCCAGCTCCTGGATGCGCCGCACCGGGCCTCGCGCGAGGAGGAGCGCGATGACGAGGGCCACGCCCGTCGACGCGAGCCCGGCGTAGATGACGGTCTGATCGATGCGCGCCAGGTTCTCGACGAGCTCCCGCTTCGACTTGCTGACGACGAGCGGGATGGTCGCGCCCGACGCGTCGGTCAGCGTGCAGGGGGCCTGCGCCACGTCGGGCCTCGCGGGCGGGGCGGCGCCGATGGTGACCTGCGCGTCGATGGTGTTGCTGAGCCGCTCGATGAGCTTGTCGAGGCTGCGCGTGCCGACGAGCCCCACCGCGCGCCCGTTGGTCCCCTGCTTGCGGCAGCGCGACACCAGCCCCGGCTTCGGCGGACCACGGAGCGCGAAGTGCGCCACGTCGCCGCCCACGAGCTTCGCGAGCTCGGCGCGCGGAGTGTTGAGGAGCGTGATGGGATCCTGTCCCAGGCGATCGCCGTCGGCCGTCGCCAGCACGAGCTCGTCGAAGTCGAAGGCCTGACGCTCCTCGGGGACGATGCGCGACAGGGAGAGCCGCCGCTCGTCGTCGAGCGTCCCCGCCTCGAGCCAGATGAGCGCGCGGTCGACGAGCTCGCCGGACTGGCACGCGCCGGCGACGAGCTTCCCGTCGCTCTCGGCCTGGTAGACGATCCCCTTCACGACGCGATCGCAGGCGCCCTTCACCTCCTGGTCGAAGCGCTTCGTCTCGCTCGCGGTGCGGTCCTCGCGGACCACGTACCCGAGCCCGGCGACCGAGAGGGTCGCCACGAAGCCGAACGCGAGGACGAAGCGGGGAGCGAGGCGCATGGGATCAGGCTTCGGGCCTCACGCTGCAGGCTACAGCCACCGGAGGCTTGCTCGCAGGATCAAGCATGGCGGGCGCGGAAGGCGCTTCCCCAGTCGATGCCGCGTCCCCAGGGAGACGGCGGGAGCACGAGATCGGGCACGCGCCCGCCCTGGAGGCGAGCCTCGGCCACGACGCCGAGTCGCATCGTGCGCGTCGCGCTCCGCGGCGGGAGCTCGCCGCGCGGAGGGTGGCGCGCGAGGGCTGCGGCGGCGCCCGGGTCGTCGGCGGTCGCGAGGCCGAGCAGCGCGCCGAGGGCACCCGGGCCGGCGGGCCGCGTCAGGTCGAGCATGAGCGCGAAGGCGCGCGACGAGCGCCGTGCCACGAGGTCGGCCGGTGCCACCGGGACGCAGCGCACCTCGTGGCCCGCGGTGGAAAGCGCCACGGCGAGCGCGCGCCCGACCTCGACGAGCCACGGCGCGTCCTCGCGCACCAGCAGGTCCGACGGTGCTCCGGTCCACGTGGCCTGCGATTGCTCCCAGGGAGGGCCGACGACGAGCGCCGCGAGCGCCGCGTGGGGGACGCCGTCCGCGAGGGCCTGCGCCGTCCCCGGCGTGTCGAGCGAGCCCGCGTCGCGCCCCGTCCGGAGGATGGCCCACGCGAGGACGCCCGCGTCGAAGCCGCGCGCCCCCTCGCGGGGCTCGTGAAGGAAGGAGCCGAGCCAGCCGACGTCGTCGGTGCCGCTCTCGAAGGCGCGGAGCGACGTGACGAGATCCGCCGCGTGGCGCGCCTCGATGGCGTCGAGGAAGGCCGGGCCGTTGGCCGCGAGCGTGTTGCGCGAGAGGAGCAGCAAGCCCGCCTGGACCTCGGCCCGCAGCGGCCCCGTCCCGTCGGGTCGCTCCGGGGAGAAGCGCGGCGGCACCATGGCGACGACGGGCGAGGCCAGCGCGCGCACGAGCTTGCGGGCGTCGCGCATCGCGAACACGAGCGTCTTCTTGTCCACGTGCGGAGCCGGCACCTCGGCGAGCCATGCCGAGCCATCGTGGGATCGGGAGCGCGCGATCGACGCCGCGGCGCCTCGCGCATCGAAGGCCGCTCCCGAGGCGAAGCGCACCCCTTCGCGGAGGGTCACCCGCAGCGTCGCCCCGTCGGGCTCCGGATCCCCCTCGGCCAGCGACGCCACGAAGGCGCCCGCCTCGTCCCGCGCGTACAGCGTATCGAAGACGGCGTCTCCGAAGAAGGCCGCGGCGGCATCGTCGAGGCGGTGCGGATCGATCGTGCCGAGAGGCCACGGCGCGTGCAGCGCGACGCGGCCCCCGTAGGGCGTGCGGCCGAGCGCGCGCGCGACCGGCGCGACGAAGGACGCGAGCGCCAGCGAGGCCGCACCCGCGAAGAGCTCGCGGCGCCGCACGCTACCTCTCCGCCCGCTTCGGGCTGGGTGCCTCGGCCTGAGTCACCGCCGCGCCGCGGACCCCGGCCCGCACCAGCCACACCTCGGCGCCGACGACGGCCACGAGCACCGGCTGGCCGTGCTCCTCGGCCGGGCACACCGCGAGCGCGCGCACGCCGCCCGGCGCCGCGAGGTGCAGGCGTCCGCGCAGCTCCGGGCCCGGCCCGGGCCAGCTCCACAGGTTCAGCGCGTCGTCCGGTCCGTCGACGCTCGTGGCCACGTCGGGCACGCCGTCTTGATCGAAGTCGAGCACGGCGAGCTCCGCGCCGTAGATGCCGTCCGGCGCCACCTGCGTGTCGCCCGCCTTGATCCGCAGCTTGCCGCTCGGCTCGCGCACGGCGACCACCGAGCGCACCGCTCCCGCGGCGTCCACGACGCTCGACGCCGCGAAGGCGTCGAAGCGAGGCGCGGGGACCGCCATCTTCGCCTTCTGCTCGCGCGCCAACGTGCAATCGAACGGCGCGCCGTCGAAGGCGCCCGCCGACGCCTGCGGCGCCAGACACACGAGACCCTCCCCCCCCCACGCCGGCATCCCCGCGATGGGCGAGTGGCCGACGAAGTCCCCCGTGAGCGTGACGGGCGCGCGATCCGTCGTCCCCACGTCGACGCGGCCCGGCGTCACCACGGCCCCCGCCAGCGGCGCGCGCATCATCACGGGCGCGTGCGGCGCGAGCGCGCTCCAGGGCGCGGTCCGCTCGACGACGAACTTGCTCCCCTTCACGCGGCCCATTGCCACCCGCGCGCGCGACACGAGCACCAGCTCGTCGCCGCCGTCGCCGTCCACGTCCCCGCACCCGACCGCCAGCACGTCGCCCTCGTCGTGATGCGCGCGGTGCACGCTCGCCTGCTCGAGGACCAGCGGCGCGAGGAACGCGCGCACCTCGGCGTCGATCTTCGCCGTCGCGAAGGCGTGACCCGTGGGCGAGGGCAACGGATTGCGGATGCGGTCCCACGCGTTCGCCATCGAGGGGTAGACGTCGATCGTCGTCCGCACGTCCCCCTTGGAGAGCTCCGTCTGCACGTAGACGAGGGCGCTGGCCCTCCCGGCGACGGCCCGCGCCGTCGCCAGCTGCGCGGTCTGCGCGTGCACGTGCGCCCCGGCTCCGAGCTTGCCCGCGACCAGCGCCGCGATGCGGAGCGAAAGCTCCTCGCCCCGCGGGGCCGGCTGATCGGTCACCAGCGGCGCCGCCACGACGACGCTCGCCGACGGCGTCTGCCCCAGCGCCTGGGCCGACTCGGCCGCGACGACATCGACGGCCCCCGCCGCGCTCGCAACCCGGGGCCAGAGCAGGGCCAGCGCCGCCAATGCGATCGGCAAGCAGCGCCACCGCTCGCTCACGCTCGCGGTTCCGAGGTCGGTCATGTTCTTCACTGTACGTCGGGGGAGGCGCCGTCGACGATGCCTCCGTCGGTCGAGGGCGGGGGCGGCGGGTCGGCGGTCTGGCTCGGCTCCGTGCCGGCGAGGAACACCTCGTCCATGACGTCGGGATCGTCGGGGTAGGGGAGCTCGCCGGTGCGCTTGTCGATGGCGACCGTCACGACGCCGGGGGGACGCGGGAAGTCGACGCGCGGTTTGCCGTCCGTCGCCGCCTTCATCAGCTCCATCCACGCCGGCAGGGCCGTCACCGCGCCTTGCTCCGCGCCCCCGAGCACGCGGCCATCGTCGTAGCCGATCCACACGACCGCCGTGATGTCCGTCGAATAGCCGGCGAACCAGGTGTCCTTCGGGCCGTTCGAGGTGCCCGTCTTGCCGGCCAGCGGCCGGCCGAGGGCCTTCGCGCGCGCCCCCGTTCCGTGATCGATGACGCTCGTCAGCATGCTCGTCACCACGTACGCCTCGGCCGGATCCAGCACGCGGCGCGCGGGCGGCGGCTCCGGCAGAGGGACCTCCTTGCCGTCGGGACCCACGATGCGGGTCACGAGGCGCGGCTCCTCGTACGTGCCCCCCGCGGCAAACGTGGCATAGGCGCCCGCGAGCTCGAGCGGATGCACCTCGTAGCTCCCCAGCGCCAGCGACAGGTCCGGCTTCATCGGCGACTCGATGCCCAGCGCCTGAGCCCAGGGCACGACGCTCGCCGGTCCCACGTCGTGCATCACCCGCACCGACACGACGTTCACGCTGTTGGCCAGCGCCTCCCTCAGCCGCAGCGGATCGTGCCCCAGCCAGCCCTCGAAGTTGCTCGGCCGGTAACCCCCCTCGAAGACGTCCGGCGTCGGATCGACGAGCGTCGCCAGCGTGAAGCGCCGCGAGTGCAGCGCGTACGAGTAGACCACCGGCTTGAACGTCGAGCCCGGCTGCCGCCGCGACTGCGTCGCCCGATCGAGCGCGCCCGGCTGCCCCTCGTAGCTCCCCACCAGCGCGAGGATCTGCCGCGTCCGCACGTCGAGCACCACCATCGCCCCCTCCGGCCCCGACTCGAGCCGGAGCGGCACGACGGCCTCGGGCGTCGGCGGCGCCGCGAGGAGGCTCACCCGGACGCGCGCCCCGACCGGTGCGTACTCGCTCGGCGCGAGGTGCCGCGGGTTGTACCGCTCGTACTCCGCGAGCCTCACCGTGCCCGTCGCCGTCCCCACGCGCACCTCGATCGTCCCCGCCGCGTCGTCCGCGCCGGCCACCAGGCCCACGAGCACCCTGTGCTGCTCGAACGCCGGCGTCCCCTCGAACGGGACGAGCGCGTCGCGCGGCGGCGGCGCCGCCTTGCCCTTCTTCGCGGCGACCGACGGCGGCGCCTTCAGGGGACCCTGGAGCGCGTGCCGCTTGTCGTACGCCACGAGCCCGTCGCGGAGCGCCTTGCGCGCCACCGCCTCGAGCTTCGGATCGATCGACGTCGTGATCGTGAACCCGCCGAGCCGCGCCTGCTCCGGCTCCACCTTGTAGAGCACCGCCTTCGCCAGCTCGACCGCCTCGGGCGCCAGCTCGCTCGCCGCCTCCGACGCGGGCGCGAGGCGCACCGGCTCGTCGGCCGCCGCCGTCCACGCGGCGTCGGGGAGGAAACCCTTGAGGCGCATCTGCTCGAGCACGTAGCCGCGCCGCGCGAGGGCGAGGTTCATGCTGGCGCGCGGGCTGTAGTCGCGCGGATCGGCGATGCGGCCGGCGATGAGGGCGGCCTCGGCGATGTCGAGGTCCTTCGCGCTCTTGCCGAAGTCGTCCCGCGCGGCCTCCTCGATGCCGTACCGCCCGCGGCCGAAGTAGATGTTGTTCAGGTAGAGCTCGAGGATCTCGTCCTTCGACAGCTCCTGCTCGAGGCGCCGGGCGAGCAGCGCCTCGCGGACCTTGCGGGAGAACGTGCGCTCGTGCGTGTTGAGGAGCAGGTTCTTCACGACCTGCTGCGTGATGGTCGAGCCGCCCTGCCGCGTGGCGCCCGCGCGGAGGTTCACGAGGAGCGCGCGCCCGATGCCCACGTAGTTGAGCCCCTCGTGCTCGTAAAAGCCGGCGTCCTCGGCCGCGAGCACCGCCAGCTTCACGTGCGGCGGGAGCGCGTCGATGCTCACCACCGTACGCCGCTGGGTGAAGAGCTCCGCCAGCACCGTGCCGTCCCGCGCCAGGACGCGCGTCACCTGAGGCGCCTGGTAGGTCTTCAGGTCGGCCACGCTGGGGAGGCCCGCCTCGTAGTGGCGCACCATCCACCACAGCCCTGCGGCGCCCACCACGGCGAGCACGAGCGATGCCACCGCGAGCCGCTTCGTCCAGCGCCAGGCGAACGCCCGGAACCGCCGTCCCCGCGTGGGGGTCGTCTTCGGATCGTCCGGCGTCTCCACGGCCTCGGAGGGAACGCTCGAGGCGGGCCGTTTCATTCTGGGAAACCCTCCTACCCCGAACCGTGCGCTGGCGCTCGCGGGAGTGTCCCTCGCCCACGCTGCGCGCCGCCCTCGTGGTACAACTGGGGGATGTTCGCGATGACCGGCAGCGAGGCCGCGCTGGTGGCCTTCCTGTTCGCGCTGGTGTGGGGCGCCGGATGGCTGCCGCGCGTCGGCGAGCGGCTCGGCGAACGCTTCGCGAAGCGTGGGCGCGGCCCCGACGGAGGCTGACGGGTGAGCGCAGGCGGGAGGCTCGACGACAGCGGTCTGCGCGGTCCGGTGGCCACCGTGTTCGTCAGCGATCCCACGGCCGAGGCCGAGCGCGTCTCGCAGGCCCTGCGCGCGGCGGGGTACGTCGTCGTCGACGTGCCGCTCTCGATGCTGGTGGCCCGCGTCGCCGTGCAGCGACCGCGCGTCATCCTCATCGACGCCGACAGCGAGGGGGCGCTCGACGTCGTGTCGCGCATGCGCGAGCTGCCTGACGCCGAGGGCATCGACGTGCTGTTCCTCGCCCGTCCCGGCGGGGCGGTGGCGAGCCCTGAAGAGGCGATGGCGCACGAGGGCAGCGGGCTCTTCGTCCGGCCCGTCGACATCGCCGCGCTGGTGCGCAAGGTCGAGGCGCTGACGGACGGGGCGGGCTTCTCCGACGAGCCGCCGAAGGGCTCGAGCATCCCGCCCCCTTCCATTCCGTCGCTGCCGAAGAAGCGCTCCACCATCCCGCCGTCGCTGCCGCCCGTCAGCATGCGCGCCCCGCCCGCGGCGGCGCCCATGCCGGGCCCATCGAGCGGCCTGCCCCCGCCGGCGCACGCTCACTCGGCGCGACCGAGCCGCATGCCCTCCGAGCCGCCGACCTCCGGCTCCGCGTCTTCGCGGCGCATGGCGGGCCTCGCCCCGCCGGTGAGCCCGGAGCTCGCGCAGCTGCTGCTGTCGGCCGAGCAGCGCGCCCAGACCGAGGGCGACCCCGACTCCATCGTGCCGTCGCCCGAGGACGAGATCGAGGCCGTCCTCCCCGCCGAGCTGCTCGCGGCCCTCGACGAGCCGATGGAAGAGGAGGACGACGACGACGACCTCGTGGCGCCCGCGCGGTCGATGCGGTCGTCGACCCGCGAGCGGACCAACGACGGCGGCGGATCGCGGACCACCGGAGCCGGCACGGCCAGCACGCCCATCACGGGCAATACGCCGCGCGGCACGGGCCAGCGCGCCCTCACCGGCGAGCGGGGCCTCACGCCGCCCCCGCCGCACACGCACGCCGGCACGCAGTCGGGCGGAACGGGCGCCGGCAGCTCGACGACGGGAAGCTCCGAGCCGCAGTCTCGCGGCGACCTTCCCGCGGTCCCCGGCGTCGAGGCAGCGCCGCCGCCCGGGGAGCCCTCGCGGCCGAACTTCGGCTCCATCGCGCCGCCCACCGCGTGGTCGCCCGTGCAGCCGATGGACGCGGGGCTCCCTCCGCTCGAGGACCGGCCGAGCCGCCGCGCGCCGCCGTCCGCGGCCGACAGCGTGGAGGATGTGGAGGCCGGGGCGGCGTTCCCGTCGGTGCTGGGGCCGGGGGACGCTCCGCGCGTCGTCGCCCGCGCCATCGCGCTCCGGCGTGGCGGCTCGATGTGCTTCGCCACCGCGGAGGCCGAGCGCCGCATCGTGCTCCGCGAGGGGGACGTCGTGACCCTGTCGTCGACGGCGGAGGACGAGTCGCTCCTCGCCTTCCTCGGGGTCCGCGGCGATCTCCCGCGCGAGACCGTGCGTCGCCTCGCGCCGAAGTTCCCGCCGTTCGGACGGCACGCCGGCGCGGCCCTCGTCGCCCGCGGTTACCTGCGGCAAGACCAGATGTGGCCCACGCTTCGCGCCCACGCCGAGTGGCTGCTCGCGCGCCTGCTGCAGCTCGGCGAGGCGCGCCTCGTCATGGAGGCCCAGCCCCCCGGGCGGCTCGCCGGAGAGCCCGCGGTCTTCGGCGGCTCGACCGGGGCGGAGGTCTTCGTCGAGGTGATCCGCCGCATCGTGCCGCCGGCCGACGCGGTCGAGCGCCTCGGTGGCCTCGGCTCCCGCGTGAGCGAGGGGCCCGAGGCGCGGCTGCTGGGCGAGTGCGCGCTGGGGGGCACGGAGCTCGATCAGGTGCACGCGATGGCGGGCCGCTCGCTGCGCGAGGTGCTGGGGAGCGCGCACGAAGGGGATCTCGCGACGGTGATCTTCGCCCTCGCGCAGCTCGGCGTGGTCGAGGTGATGGCGGCCGTGGGCGAGCGCGCCGACGCGGCGGACGAGCCTGGCCCCGTGGCGGGCGTGGCGGAGCTCGACGCCGAGGCGATCCGCGAGCGCGTGCGGGCGCGGATGCAGCTCGTCGACGACGGGGACTACTTCGCGTTGCTGGGCGTGACGCACACCGCGACGGGCTACGAGGTGAGGCGCGCGTTCCTCGAGCTGCGGAGGGCGTTCGATCCGTCGCGCGTGTTGACGCCGGAGATCGTGGACCTCGCCGACGACGTGAGGAAGATCACGGTGGTGCTCGAGGAGGCGTACGACATTCTCAAGGACGCGGCGCGGAGGGATCGGTACCGCCGCGCGATCGAGGCGGCGCCGGGGGGATAGTCGGAACGAGCGGCGTCCACCGGGCCTGTCGCCGCGCGAGACGCTGCTCGACGGATTCGCCGTCGAAGTCGGCGGTGTGGAGCGGCAGGCTCAGGAACTCGGCGCGCGCGTCGAGCACGTGCACGTTGACGACGGCGAGCGCGGCCTCCGGCATGGTCGCCGCCACGAAGATGCCGCACGCCTTGCAGAAGAGGAAGTCCGCGGTCCTCGTGCCGAAGCGGTAGCGCGTGACGGCGCCGGCGTCGCGGAAGGCGAAGTGGAGCGCGCCGCCCGGGTCCGACGTGTAGCGGGCCTCGTGCTTCGTGCAAAAGGAACAGGTGTCCGTGCGGAGGCCGAGCTCGGACGGCGTCTTGTCGCTCTCGAGGCGGAGGCAGACGGCTCCGCAGTGGCAGGAGCCGGGGTAGGAGTGAAGGTGCGGCATTGGGGGGACCTCAGGGCTTCAACCGCTCGGGCTTCTCATTTCCACCATCGGTCGGCGCCGCCTGATTGAACGGCCCGTCCTCGACCGCCGACGCGGTCGCCGTCGGCACCGGGCCGAGCCGGGGCACGGTGGTCGGGCCGATCTCGTCCTGCGTCTTCTTCTGCCGCAGCAGCCACCACAGCATCGCGGCGCCGAGCAGCGCGAGCACGAGGATGACGACGGCCCGCCGCTGCTCCTTCTTGTGCTGCTCCCATTTCGGGATCCACTTCGCCTTGAAGCGGAGGATGCGGTTGTCGAAGGCGGCCTCGGTCATCCCGAACTCCGCGGCGATGGCCGCGTTGGTCTTCCCGGTCTCCGCCTTCTGCTTGAGCATCTCCAGCGTCAGCTTGTCGGCCCTGGACTTGACGTTGGCCTCGAGCCACCGGCCGAGCATCCGCTCGTCCACCTCGTGCACGGGTCGCGGCGGCGCCGTCGCGTCCTCCGCGGGGATCTCGCTCTCCTCGCCGTCGGCGGCGGGGTCCGGTGGCAGCTCCTGCACGTCGACGTCGCCCCGCAGCCACTTCAAGTCGATCGCGCCGTCGCGATAGAAGTCGATGACCACGTTCTGCGCGATGCGCGACACCCACGGGCGCATCCCGGGCACCGACTTGGCGAGCGACGTCGTCGCGAGCGCGCGCACGTTCGCGTCCTGGCACATGTCGTCGATGTCGCTCTTCTGCGCCCCGCGCGGGACGCGGAACTCGACGACCTCCCGGATGCGGTCCCGCGTGGCCTTCTTCGCGAGGAAGGCGACCGTGAGGGCGGCCGTGACCGGGATGCCCGCGGCCTCGCCGCTCATGGGCGGGTCGTGGGCGGGGAAGGGCGCGCCATCGGGCGGGAGGGGCGTGGCCGTGTCGTTCGACGGCGCGTGGAGGCCGAGGAGGGAGGCATCGGGGGCCGGCGACGACGGACGCGGCTCGCTGATGGGCGCGTCCTCGTGGTCGAGGGACGGGTCCATGCGGGGGAGGGCAGCGCGTTTCGTCGAGTCCGGGGCAGTCATGAGGCGCGAGCATGGTGAAGTGCGTCCGAGGGCTGTGCAAGCGAGACGCAGCCCCTGGCGAGAAGAGGCCATGGGCGCACCCTTGCGGTGCAGGGGTGCAGCCATGGGGCGGATGGATGCAGCCATGGGGGCCAAAGGGTGCATCCACGGGGCGGATGGATGCAGCCATTGGGGCCAAAGGGTGCATCCATGGGGCGGAGGGGTGCAGCCATGGGGCGAATGGATGCGCCCATCGGCTCGAAGGACGCACCGATGGGGCGGAAGGATGCAGCCATCGGGCGGAAGGAGGCAGCCATCGCGCCCGTGCGCGCGTCCCTCCGCGACGTGGATGCGGTCCTTCGTTTCCATGGCACCGCCGATGCGGCCCCTCGATGAGCCCATGCCCCCGAGCCACGCGTGGTCACTCGCGAAAGATGCACCGAACGCGCGCCGCGCGCGCGCCCCTCCCGCGCCTTCGTTCCCCGACGGCGCGACTTTCTTCGACCCCTCGAAGAAAAAACCGAGAGTTTTGCCCCCCACCTCCGTCATCCCCGCGAGGACGGCGAGAACAACACCGGGGATGGTCCCCGGCTCGACGGGCTCACGGTGGATCCCGCTCGATCAGAAAGGAGAAATCTAAGATGGGTTCAAGCACGAGTAATGGAAAAGGCACCCTGGCGGTCCTCGCCGCGAATCTTGCGGCGGGGGCGCAGAAACGCTTCCCGGCAGGCAGCTCGCTGTCGATCGGGGGCGTGACGCTCACGCTCGCCGACATCGTCACGAAGCTCACGAGCTTCGCGGCGATGCGGACCGACGTGGCAACCGCCCGTGCGGCCCTTCAGGCAAAGATTGCCGCGGAGAATGCTCAGACGACGGTCATGCGCGCGTTCATCAACGCGTTCGTGAAGTTCGTTCGGGCCAACTTCGGCAATCAGTCTGACGTCCTGGCGGACTTCGGCCTCGAGCCGGAGAAAGCCCCGACGCCGCTCACAGTCGAGCAGAAGGCAGCCGCGGCCGCGAAGCGCGAGGCAACTCGCGAAGCGCGGGGAACCGTCGGAAGCAAGGCGAAGCTGAAAATCACGGGCAATGTCACCGGAGTCGTGGTGACCCCCGTGCGATCGGCTCCGATCGCGCAGCCGGCGGCAGCAACGGGTGACGGTGGTGGTACGAGCGCTCCGGCCAGTCCGGCGACGAGCGCCACGTCCACCCCGGCGCCTCGCAGCTGAGGGTGCGGTGACGACAATCAGGGAAAGGGGGGCGCCTTCCGAAAAGGGTGAGGCGCTCCCCCGCTCCCGCGTGCGGGCCCGTCTGCCGGCACAGCCCTCCGGGCGAACCGCAACCCCCCATGGTCGCGACGCTCAGTCCACGGCGCGCCGGCCTCTTTTCGCTCGCCCCTTGGCCGGGAAGTCTCGAACGATCCCCTCCACGCTCAGATCCTCGTCCACGTCCGGCCAGTGCACGCCTTCTCCTCCGTCGAGAAGCTCGACGTTTTCCCTAGCCTCCTGGCTGGCCTCGCGCAGGCGGGGGCTGGCTTCCCACGGCATGAACGCGAGTCGCCTCGAGCCCCTCCAGACTGCAAGCCCCCCCGAGGAAAGCACCAGGGTCCGCGCGTCAGCGCCCGAAGTGCGCATTCCAAGAAGCGACGCACTCTTCTCGCCGACGCTCGACGATGCGCCTCGCCTCGGCGACGTCACGTGCGGTGAGTCGACCCGCTGGCTACTCGGCGAACGGCGGGCGCCGCGCCCTCGCGCGTCCTACGGCTGCGCCGCTTTCGGCACCGCGTCGACCGCGAGGACCCCGAGATCGTCGCCCCCGAAGCCCCGCTCGATGAGCGCATCCATGCGCTGCGCGATGCCCGGCAGCACGGCGAGCTCGTGCTCCTTCGCCGTGTCGATCATCAGGCGCGCGTCCTTCCGCGCCATGGTCAGCTCGAAGGTCGGCGTGTAGTCGCCCTTCGCCATCGAGGCGCCGCGGTACGTGAGCACGCCGGACGGGTTAAACCGCGTGAAGAGCGCCTGCGCGTCCGTGGCCTCGATGCCGAGCGACGCCGCCATCGCGAAGACGTCGGCGAGGCCGGCGCAGAGCGTGATGATCATCGCGTTGCCGAACAGCTTGTTGGCGGCTGCGAGGTCACGCCGCTCGCCGAGGTAGTCGACGCGGCCGGTCATGGCGCGGAGGGCCGGCTCGGCGCGATCGAAGGTCGCTTTCGGGCCCGCGACGAGCATCATGCCGCCCGCGTCGCGGCACATCTTGGGAGTCATGAACACCGGCGCGTGCAGGAACGCGATCCCTCGCGCTTCGAGCCGCTTGGCCCGCGCGGCGGTGCCGGCGGGGGAGGTCGTCGAGTGGTCGATGAGGAGGGCGCTGCGCAGCCCTTCGCCAGCGGCCTCGAGGACGGAGTCGACGGCGCCGTCGTCCGAGAGCATGACGTGGACGCGCTCGGCACCGTCGACCGCCTGCAGCACGGTCGCTGCGGCGCGGATGCCGAAGTGCTCGAGCGCTTGGGCCTTCGCGGGCGTCCTGTTCCAGACGGTGACGCGGTCACCGCGCTTGGCCGCGGCCTCGGCGAGGGCGGCGCCCATGAGACCGGCTCCCAGAAATGTGATGGCTGCCATGGCCGCGGAGGATGCTCCGAACGGCGAAGCGCGCAAGGCGGCTCAGCGTTGACCCACGAAGCGCGCCGCGAACGGCTCGAGGGGCAATCGCAACGCGTTCGCGTGTGGATCACATGCAGCCAGCCCCGAGATCCGTACACAGCTCCCCCGGCGGCAGGGCGAAGCACGTGGGTACTCCGTTGCAATGGCAGCATGAGGCGGCCGAGCCGCACGTCGCCGGGCCGCACTGGCTGCCAGGATCGAGCTGGCAGGTGCCGTTGACGACGCACGTGTACGCTCCGGGGCACGTCCCGCAGGAGCCGCCGCAGCCGTCGTCGCCGCACACGGCCGAGCCGCAGAAGGGCATGCACGGAGCGGTGGTGCACTGACCCTGATCGCAGGCGCCCCCTCCCGGGCAGGTGCCGCACGAGCCACCGCAGCTGTCGCTCCCGCATTCGCGGCCGCTGCACTGGGGCGCGCACGAGGGGGCATCGAACGAAGCGGACGAATCATGGACGCCGGAGTCCACGGAGACGCCGGTGTCGGCGGGGTTGCCGGCGTCGGTCGCCTTTGCGTCGTGATCCTCGCCCCCTTGCGCGTCTCCCGGGCCCGTCGCTCCGGCGTCCTTCATCGAAGACGCGCCCCCGTCGTCGCCCTGGCCCCCAGCGGGCGCGGGCGAGCTTCCGCTGCAAGCCGCCACGAGCCCGACGAGAGAAAGAAGCAGCCACGCGAGCGAGCGCATCCCTCCGAGCATACGCGCGCTCCGCTCGAAGCCTTCCCGCCGCGCATGGGCTACCTTCGTCGTCGAGGAGGCGCGCGCCATGGGAGACAACGACGGGTGCAGGTGTCCGTGTCATGACCACGGGGACGATCACCACCAGGGTCATCACCATCACCACGGCGAAGGCCACCGCCATCACCACGACGAGCACCGCGGTCCGCGCGGAACGCACTTCCTCGATCTCGAAGCGTCGAAGGTGCTCGAGTCCCGGGCGGGCGACCTCGTGCACCGGGCCATGGAGGAGCTGATGAAGGAGGCGATCGTGGAGCGCCTCCGCGAGCGCATGGGCCCGCGCCTGCGGGAGCTCGGTCGCGCGGCGGCCGACCTGGTGGCGGACGACGTCGAGGCCAACCTGGAGATCGAGGCGCACATCGAGGCGAGGCGCGAAGCGCGCAAGGCGCGGCCGTTCGAAGAGCCGCCTGCCGTTCCCGCAAACGACGCTCCGAAGCCGGCCCCGAAGGCCTCGCCGAAGCGGCCGCGACGCGGTCGTTGATCAGGAGCCGGGCTCGCCGTCGAGCTCCGGATACCTCCGGAAGATCCCGTCCTCGTTGAAGGGCAAGCGTCGCGGCGAGGCGAGGTAGGCCGCGATGCGCGGCCGGGCCCTCACGCGATCGCAGAGCGCGACGAGCTTCGGCACCTTCGACGCGATGCGCGCCGTGGCGCGCGGGAACGCGTAGCCGAGGCCCTGGAGGAGCTGGAAGAGCGAGAGATCGACGTACGACGCGTCGTCCCCGAAGAGGTAGGGGCCGGCGCTGGCCTCGACGGCGCGCTCGAAGTGCGCGAGGAATTTCGGGATGCGCTCGCCGACGAAGAGCAGCGCGCGCCGGCGGGCCTCGGGCTTCTGGTCCTCGTAGTAGAGGCTCGAGCCGACGGGGTGATGGGTCTCGTGAGCCTCCTCGACCATGTCGGCGATGGTGAGCTGGACCTGGTGCGCGTGCAGGCGGCTCGGCTCGTCGCCGGGTACGAGGCGGAGGCGAGGCCCGAGATAAAGGAGGATGTTCGCGGTCTGCGCGATGACGAGGGCGCCGGACCGCAGGAACGGCGGCGCGAACGGGGCGAGGCCCGGCGCGTGGAGGAGCCTCATCATGGCCGCGACGCCGCCCCCTGCGGACGAGGCTCGGCGCGCGACGTCGACGTAGTCGGCGCCCGCTTCCTCGAGCGCGAGGCGGACGAACTCGCCGCGTCCCTGGATGGTGGGCCAGTAGAAGAGCTCGTACGTGTCGGTCATCGTGATCGACACGTTAGTGCCGCGGCATCACGGCAGCACGGAAACGCCTCCGAACGCGATGCCCGCGCCGACGAGCGCGACGGCTGCCGCACGGAGGAGAGAGCGCGACGTGGGCTTCGCCGTCTTCGCCAGGACGAAGGCGCCCGCGAACCCGACGCCGAGCCCGGCGATGTGCGCCGACACGTCGATGCCGCTCGCGGCCAGCCCGAAGACCAGGTTGATGGCGAAGAACGCGCCGAGGCTCCGCATCGTGCGCAGCCACGCGCCGGGCTCGACGCGCTTGCGGCGCACGACCATGACGGCCGTGAACGCGCCGAACATCCCGAAGACGGCGCCCGACGCGCCAGCCGACACCGCGTTGGGGTGGATGGCCAGACTGGCGAGGCCGCCGACGAGGCCGGAAGCGAAATAGAGCGCCAGGAACTCGGCCCGCCCCAGCATCCGCTCGACGAAGCGGATCTGGTAGAGGCAGACCATGTTCATCCCGATGTGGACGATCCCGTAGTGGAGGAACATGGCCGTCACGAGCCGCCACGACTGGCCGTGGCACGTGAGGGGGCCGAAGTCGCCGCCGAGGGCGATCATCTCCTGAGGATTGGGGCCGCTCGCGCTCGCGCCCTGGCCGAGCTCGTACACGAACATCGCCACGTTGGCCGCGATGAGGGCGTAGGTCACCCACGGCTTCCATCCGTCGGACGGCGGAGCTGTGCGACCTGGAAGCGGACGTCCGCCGTCGGGTCGAGGCGAGTACAGCGGCCGTGGCGGATCGGGGTGCGGCGGGAGCCGGGCCGTCAATCTTCGACGATCGGCTGAGGTCCCGGAATGATGCCCGCGATGTCCGGATCGACGCCCGGCTCACCAGCGGCCTTCGGCAACGCACGCTCGTCCCGGCGCTGCTTTCGCTGGGCATCCTTCTCGCGCTGCCTGTCCTGGCGGGCGCGCTCTTTCTGGCGCTTTTGGAAGGTTGTGTTCGATGCCATCTGCCGCCCTCCCATACCAGTCCGTCACGCCCGCCGCCACCACTCTTCTACGGCTGAGGGGAAGGTCCGCGTCGTTACTGGCTTCGGGGCCAGCCCTTCAGGGCCCGGCGGGCGTGCACGCCAGAGCACCGCCGACCTCCGTGCAAGCGGGCGCCGGGGCGCAGCAGTCGGTGCTCGCGGTGCAGGCCCCTCCCGCCGCGACGCAGGACGACCCGCAGACGAGGCCGCCGTCGCCCGACGGATCGCATCGACCTCCGCAGCACTCGGCGCCGAGCGCGCACCCCATCCCGTCCGGCCGACAAGCGCCGTCGCCGACGGGCGCCCGGCACCGCTTCGCGCCCGACGGCGGGGGATCCGGCATGCAGGTCGAAGGGGCGCAGCAGTCGCCGTTGCCGCCGCACATCTCGCCGTCGGCGCCGCACGTCGAGGCTGCCGGCAGGCAGCGCGCCGCCACGCCTTCGAGGCTCGTGCCGCAGACGGACGAGCAGCAGTCGGCGCCCGTGGAGCAGAGGTCGCACTCCACGCTGCACCCGGAAGAGGGGACGCACCGCTTCGCTCCGTCGGGCTGCGGCTGGCAGAACCGTGAGCAGCAGTCGTTGTTGCCGGTGCAAAGCTCGCCGACCTGCCGCGTGCACATCTGTTGGTCGTTCCCCGTGCAGCTCGCCAGCGCGGCGCAGTGCCCGACCGACTGCGCGTCGAGCGCGCAGAGCCCGGCGCAGCAGTCGGCGCTTCTCGAGCAGATTTCCCCTTGCACGCGGCAGCCCTCGAGGAGGGCGCACTGCCGTGGCCCACCCGGCGCGCCGCTGCACACCTGACCGCAGCACTCGGCCGGGCCCCCGCACGTCTCGCCCGCGGGCTTGCACGAGGAGGAAGAGGGCGCGCACATCCCGCCGGCGCAGGCGTCGCTGCAGCAGTCGGCGCCCGTCATGCACGGCATGCCCGCCGAGGCGCACGCCGGCGCGTTGCCGCAGGTGCCCGCGCCGTCCTCGGCGCCCAGGCACGCCAGCGAGCAGCACGCCCCGGCGAAGGTGCACGACGACCCGACGCCGAAGCACCCCAGGTTGCCGCCGCCGCCTTCACTCGCGGAATCCTCCTCGAGCGGCGCGTCCTGCGAGACCGCGTCGCCCGGCGCATCGGCCGGGCCCTCGCTCGTCGCGTCGGCGATTGGACCCGAGTCTTGCGCCGCGGTGACGTCGGCAGCCGCGTCCGGCGCGCTCACGGGGTCGAGCACGTCGAGCTTGGCCGGCGTGCACGCCGAGCCCGCAGCGAACGCCGCCAGCGCGAGGGCACGGACGCGCATGCCTGGAAGGATAGCTCTGCGTGAGGAGAAACGACGGCCCAGTGAGCCGAAACCGCGCCTTGCGGTACTTTGGCTGCATGGCGTCCCGACCCGAGACCCAGCCGCGACCGTCCGGGCCGTCGGATGCGGCGCTCGTCGTGGCCGCGCGGGCGGGCGAGGACTGGGCGCGCGAAGCGCTCTTCCGGCGCTATTCGCGGATGGTCTTCGCCCTGGCCTACCGGCTCATCGGGCGGGACCACGAGATCGACGATCTCGTGCAGGACTGCTTCACGCAGGCGCTCGCGTCCCTCCACCGGCTCGCCGAGCCCCAGGCCTTCGGGGGATGGCTCACGGCCATCGTGGTGCGGACGACGCGGAAGATGCTCCGGCGACGGGCGGTCGCGTCGCGCCTCGGGCTCGGACGCCGGCAGGAACCCATCGACCCGGACATGATCGTGTCACGCTCCGCGCCGGCGGACGTGCAGATGGAGCTCCGTGCCGTGTACGGCATCCTCGACGGAATGCCACCCCGGATGCGCATCGCGCTCGTGCTCCGCCGCGTCGAGGGCGCTTCTCAGGACGAGGTGGCGCAGTACCTGGGCGTCTCGATCTCGACGGCGAAGAGACTCATCATCGAAGCCGATCTCCGGCTCGAGGCGGCGCTCGCGGATCCGAAGACAAGGAGCAGACCATGACCCTCCCCCCGACACGCCGCCTCGCTCGCTACGTCGAGCCCGAGGTCGACGAGCGGCGCATCGACCGCGTATGGGCCCGTGTGGGCGCTCCTCGGGCGCCTGCGTGGTCGTGGCGGATGCCGGGGCTGGCGGCCGCCGTCGTCGCGGCGGCGGTGATCGCCGTCGTCGTGATGCGCGGGCGGGGCGGCGTGGCGCCGTCGCTCTCGGGCACGGTGATCGAGTCGGGCGCGAGCGAGACGTTGACGATGCCCGACGGGACGACGGCCACGCTGAAGCCCGATGCGAGAGTGCGGTTCGACCGATTCGAAGCGTCGCGGGTCGAGGTGACGCTCGATCGGGGCGAGGTCACGTTCGACGTGAAGCACAGCGAGCGGCGCACGTGGACCGTGCATGCCGGGGGCTACGATGTCGTCGACCGAGGCACGCGCTTCACCGTGACCGCGGATGGGGGCGGCGTGAGGGTCCACGTCGAGAGCGGGAGCGTCGCGGTCGTGAGGGCAGGAAGCTCCGAGGAGCCGCGAGCCCTCGGGCCCGGCGAGTCGTGGAGCAGCGTGGCGCCCGGCGACGTTCCGCCGGCGCCGACCGCGCGGGTGCCGGCGCCGGTCCCGTCGGCGGTCCCGGAGGAGTCGAGCGCCCCGGTGCCGTCGACGGTCCCCACGACCGAGCGCACGGCCGCGGCCGCACCGACGGCTCCGGGGCCTCGAGAGCTGCTCGAGACGGCCAACGCCGCGCGCCTCGCGGGACACCCGCGCGACGCCGCGCAGGCCTTCGATGCGCTGCGCTCCCGTTACCGCGGCGATCCCCGGGCGGGGCTCGCGGCGTTCGAGCTCGGGCGCCTCCGGCTGGACTCGCTGGGGGATCCGGCCGGAGCCGTCGAGGCGTTCGCCGATGCGATGGCGCTCTCCCCGGGCGCCGGGTTCCGGGAAGACGCCGAAGCGCGACGCGTCGAGGCGCTCGACCGCATGCACGACGGGCGATGCCGTGCCGCACGGCAAACGTACCTGGCGCGCTACCCCTCCGGCCTGCACGCCGCGGCGGTCGGGGCACGCTGCCCATGACGGCAGCTCGGGGGGGGAACGGCGCCGCGCTGGCCGTCGTCGTCCTCTTCGCGCTCGTCGACCGAACGTCGTGGGGCGCGGAGCCCGCGACGTGCGGGAGGGACCCTCGGCCCTGGGTCGATGTGCGCACGACGGGCGAGCTGTCGCCCTCGCTCGGCCAGTTCGTCGATCTCCTCCGGGCCGAGCTCGCGTCGCGCCACATCGATCTCTGCGCCACCGTCGACGCGGAGCGCCCCCCACCGCTCGCCACCGTCGAGGTCTCGTCGGGTCCCGACGCCGTCACGCTCGGCGTGGAGGTCCGCGACGCGGTGACGGCGAAGCACGTGAGCCGGGACGTGGCGCTCGGCGGCGTGCCCGCGGACAGCCGTCCCCTCATGATCGCGGTCGCCGCGGACGAGCTTCTGCGCGCCAGCTGGGCGGAGCTCGCGCTGCAGACCGCGCCTCCGCCCGCGCGCGTGGTCCCCATCGAGGTGACGCGCACGGTGACCGAGACCCTGGCCCCTCCGGTGGCGCCGTCGTCGCAGCGACTGTTCCTCGGCGTGGACGGCTCGCTCGAGCGATTCGGGTCCGGCACGACGCTCTACGGCGCCGACGCGCGCTTCGGAGCCTCGTTGACCCCGCGCCTCGCGGCCGGTCTGCGCCTCGGGCTTCGCTCGGGCGCCGCGGTGTCCGCGGCCGACGGAGACGTCCAGCCGAGCGCGTGGATCGCCGGAGTGGCGGGCAGCTTCACGGTGACCCCGCCCGAGTACCGCTGGGGCGTCGACGCCGTGGCGCGCTTCGACGTGGAGCACGTGAGCTTCGCCGCCACTCCGCACGGAACGGCGACCGGCTCGCCCGGGAGCGACTTCGCGCTGCTCGGGAGCCTGGGGCCGCAGGCGTGGCTGCGGATCGCGTCGACGCTCCGCGTGGGGGCCGAGGTCCTCGCCGTGTTGCCTCTGCGGCCGGTCGAAGCGACCGACGCCCACGTCAGCGTCGCCGGCATCTACGGCGCCGGATGGAGCACGCAGCTCGGCTTGTGGAGCGCGCTCTGAGCGCCTTCGGCTCCCGCGCACCCTCCGCTACCGCGCCGGCTCCCTCGGCAGCACCACGGTGAACGTCGTCCCGTCGGCCGCCGTCGATTCCACGTCGACGGTCCCCTGATGAGCGAGGACGATCTGACGCACGATGTAGAGCCCGAGCCCGAGCCCCTTGGCGGTCGTGTTGCTGCGTCGAAACGGCTCGAAGACCGTCGGCAGGATCTCCCCGTCGATCGGCGCTCCTCGGTTGTGGACGACGAGCGTGACGTGATCGCCCGCGTCGTGGGCGCCGAGGTGGATCGGATCTTCGTCGCAGTGGGTGATCGCGTTGCCGAGCAGGTTCGAGACGACGCGCATGAGGCGATCGGCGTCCCAGCGGCCGGCGAGGTCGCCCCGCAGGTCGAGGGCGAGGTCACGGTCGGGGTGAGCCAGGCGGCGTTCGTCGAGGACCGCACGGCACAGGGCGCCCAGGTCGGTGGGGGCGGGCCTGACCGTGATGCCCGTGCCGGCCTCCCCGTGCGTCAGATCGAGGATGTCGTCGATGATCCGGTTCATCCGCTCGGCCGTGCGGCTGATGCGCCGGGCCGCGTTGGCGTGCCCCTCGGAGCATGCCGCTCCGCGGACGATCGTCTGCGCCGCCAGCACGATCGTGTTCAACGGATCGCGAAGATCGTGGCTCATGGCTCCGAGAAAGAGCGCCTTCATCCGCTCGGTCGCCTGATGGCGCTCGCGCTCCGCGCGTTCCCCTCGGAGATAGAGCGACACCAGCGCGCGGATCTTCGCCCGGAGGACCTCGGGGTCGAACGGCTTCGTGATGTAGTCGACCGCTCCGAGGGCGTACCCGCGGTAGGTATGCTCGGGCTGGTTGTGGACGGCCGTCAGAAAGATGACCGGCACATCGCGCGAGCGCTCGTGCCGGCGGAGAGAGGCCGTCGTCTGGTAGCCGTCGAGGCCCGGCATGTGGACGTCCATCACGATCGCCATGAAGTCGCGCTCCGCGACGAGCTCCAGCGCCTCTTCGCCGGACTGCGCCGCGACGATGGAAAACTCCAGCGGCTGCAGCGCGGCGGCGAGGGCCACCAAGTTGGACCGGTTGTCGTCGACGAGAAGGATGCTGGGGGCCTTGGGGGAGTCACCGGTGGCGAGCACGCACTTTGAAAGTCACCCGTGCGATCGTCGCGGTCAAGGACGCTCTCGGCGAAACGCGGCGGACACAGCGGCTGCATACCTCCTCATGTCCAACGTCGCCTGAGCTCTTGGAAAGGCCCGCATCTTGCGGCGGGCGGCGACATGACCGATGAAAAGGCGAGTGCCTTCGAAGTCCACGAGGCATCGACACTCCGCAGTCGGCCGCGCGACGGGCGACCGAGCGTCGTGGATCGCCTCGTGCTCGTCGTCGACGACGAGGAGGACGGGCGAGCGGTCTACTGCGCGGCGCTGAATCACCTGGGTTACCGTACGATCGACTGCGGCAACGGCGCGCGGGCGCTCGATGCCGCGCGCGCCTTTCGCCCCGACGCGGTGCTCACGGACGTCGCCATGCCCGTGATGGATGGGCTCGAGCTGACACGAACGATCCGGGCCGACGAGGCGCTGCGGGGCACCTTCGTCATCGTGATGACTGCGTTCGGCGACGCGCGCTTCCTCGAGGCGTCGAGGGCGGGCTGCGACGCGTTTCTCTGCAAGCCGTTCAACCCCTTCGTCCTCGACGAGATCCTCGCCGCGCGATTCGGAACCGCGAGCGACGACGTCGCCGACTCCTCCCCAAGAGGTTGAGCGGACCACCTCTGCCGACCGCACGTAACCCCGACTGGCCCGGCCCGACCGGCGCGTCCCCGCGGGGCGAAATGGCTGGAACGAGGCTGAACAGCCCCGTGGCATGTCGGCGGTCCGCGCGGTTACGAAGCGAGCGGGGCCTGCTCCGAAGCAGACGAAACGGCTCGACAAGGTGCGAGCACGCTCGCGGTCGGCATGGTCCCTGCTCGTGGTGGCATCTTGCGGGAAGACAGCCTCCGCCGAGTGCAGGTGCGAGGGAGCTCTCCGCGATGGAGGAGTGGCATGAAGCCCAAAACCGTTTGTGGCGTACTGTTGGTATCCGCCGGACTGGGTTGCGGCGCGAGCATCCCTCCGCCCAACGACCAGTGGGCGGCCGCGCAAGCCGACGTCGGGCGCGCGCAGGCCGGAGGGGCGCCCGCCAACCCCGACGCACGGCTGCACCTTCAGCTCGCGCAGGAGGACCTGCAGAGGGCCAAGCAGCTCATCGGCGAGGACAACAGGCGCGCGACCACGCTGACCGAGCTCGCCCGGGTCGAAGCGCAGCTCGCGTTCAACCTCGCCCAGGACTCGGACGTGCAGCGCCAGGCCAGTCAGGCGCAGGCCGAGCTTCAGAAGGCGAGCAACCGGTGAGGCACCGGATACGAGACGCACTCGAAAGGAGCCCGCTCATGACTCGGAATCACTCTGCGATGGTCATTCTCCCGATCGCGATGGGACTCTTGTCCGCTTGTGGAGGGGAGCGGATCCCTCCCAAGGCGCTGGTCGACGCGCGGGCCGACTTCGTTCGGTCCCGTGACGTCGCGATTCAGCTCGACCCCACCGACGTCCACGAGGCAGAGGTCGCGCTTCAGCGCGCCGAGAAGGCGTGGCTGGATTCGCCGAGCGATCCGAGCACGGTCGACCTGGCCGTCATCGCCGATCGCAAGGCCCTCATCGCGCAGACCGGCGCGGAGCAGCTGCGCGCACAGGCCGACCTGCAGCAAGCCACCCGGCAGCTCGAAGCGACCCGCGCCGCGCAGCTCCAGAAAGCGCAGGGACAGCTCAACCAGACGCAGCAGGTCCTCGGTCTGACGCAGATGCAGCTGCAAGAGCAGCAGGTCGCCGCCACGGCGCAGCAGCACAGGATGCAGGAGCTCGAAGCCAAGCTGAAGGACGCGCGCGACACCATCGCGAAGATTGCCAACGTCAAGGACGACGACCGCGGAATGGTCATCACGCTCTCGGGCGAGGTGCTCTTCAAGACGGCCAAGTACGACCTCAAGCCGGGCGCCATGGCGAAGCTCGACCAGATCGCCGAGGCGCTGAAGGGCAAGGACCAGCCGATCGTCGTCTACGGATTCACCGACAACGTCGGCGCGCACGACATGAACATGGGCCTTTCGCAGAACCGGGCGCAGGCCGTGCGCGACTACCTCGTCAGCAAGGGTATTCCGCAGGACCTGGTCACTGCGCAAGGCAAAGGGCCTGACGATCCCATCGCCGACAACGGCTCGATTGAAGGGCGCGCGCAGAATCGTCGCGTCGAGATCGTCGTGCAGCCGCGGAAGTGACGCGCGTGCCGGACTCCGAGCGATGCTGCCGGCGACCTCAGCCGGCCGGTCGCGCCGTCCCTTGTGCTTCGCGGCGCGCGGCGTACCGTCATGGAATCGAGGCTCATTTGGCGAGCGACGTTCTCCCCGAGGTCGAGTCCCAAGCGGCGACCATTCTGATCGTCGACGACCATCGGCCCAACCTCCTCGCCGCACGGGCCGTGCTGGAGCCGCTCGGGTACCCCATCGTCACGGCGAGCACGGGCGCCGAGGCGCTGAGGCTCGCCGCGGCGCAGGACTTCGTCATGATCGTCATGGACGTCCACATGGCGGACCTCGATGGCTTCCAGACGACGGCCATCCTTCGGCAGCGCGAGAAGACGCGCGAGGTGCCGGTCATCTTTCTCACGGCCGTCGACGCCACGCCCCAGCACACGCGGCGGGGCTACGAGCTCGGCGCGGTGGATTTCATCGAGAAGCCGTACGACCCCGACGTCCTCAGGGCCAAAGTCCGCGCGCTCGTCAGGCTCTACACGCTCGCGCAGCGCATCGAGCGACAGCGGAGCCGCGAAATCGACCGTCTCAAAGACCTCTTCCTGGGAGCCGTCGGGCACGATCTACGAAACCCGCTCGGTTCCATCCTGATGGCGCAAGAGCTCACCCTGACGCGGGCCTGCGGCGAACCGTCGCACCAGAGCCACGCCCTGCGATCCAAGCGCGCCGCCGAGCGGATGCACGGCCTCATCGAGGACATTCTCGACCTCACCCGAGGTCAATTCACCGACGGGCTCCCCGTCACGCTCGAGCCGACGGACCTGGGCGAGGTGGCCCGCGCCACGCTGGCCGAGCTTCAGCTCATCCATCCGGACCGCGCGGTGGACCTGGAGGTCGCGGGTGACGTCGGGGGCCTGTGGGACGGCCAGCGTCTCGCCCGCGTCTTCTCGAACCTCACCGCAAACGCCATCCAGCACAGCGAGGGCCTCATCCAGGTACGCGTGGGAGGCGACGACCATCGGGCGACCGTCGCGGTTCACAACGGCGGCGGGGCGCCCATCCCGGACGACGCCATCCCACGGCTCTTCGATCCGTTTCGTCGAGGCGACTCCGGCAGCGAGGGCCTGGGGCTCGGCCTCTACATCGTGCGAGAGATCGTGCGAGCTCACGGCGGCACGGTGGACGTGAGGTCGACGACCGCGGAGGGAACGACCTTCACGGTCACCCTTCCCAAGGACCCTCGCGCCACCGTGTCGACGGAGCCCTGCGCTCACCGCCACGCGCAGTGACGTTCCACTTCACCTCATGCAGAGCGCGCCGGAGCGACAGCGGTGGTGCCGCATGTTTGCCAAAGCGAGCCGGGCACGGTCCCTGCTCTTAGGTTCGCCTGCCGCGAAGACCGGAATGCCTACCCTTTCAAGAAGAGCCCAGCCGGAGACGGGATCCCCCGCGGTCGAAGGGATCGGCATCGGGCGGGCGGTCGTCTGGGCGAGGGAGCCGCCGGCTCCTCGTGCGGCCCGGTCGATCCGTGAGGAGCACAATCGGCTCGCGCGATCGCTGGCGCGGGCGGCGCGAAGCGTCGAGGATCTAGTCCGTCTGCTGCCGCCGACCGAGGCAGAGCTCTTCGAGCCCGAGGTCGTCATCCTCGCTGAGCTCGGCCCTCTCCTTCTCGAGCGCGTGGACAGTGGAACGAGCGCGGAGCAGGCAGTCGACGAGAGCACCTCGGCGACGCCCTCCGACCTGCTGGTCGACGTCCGCGCGCGCCTGCTCGACGGGCTCGCGCGGGAGGAGCGGTCCGTCGGTTCGCTCCTCGAAGGCCGGGACGGCGACCGCGTGCTCGTGACCGAGCATCTCACCCCTTCGGTCGTGGCCTCGCTCCCCGAACGCGTCGTCGGAATCGTCGCCGCATCCGAGGACGCCGCCCGACCGGGCTGCGGCTTCACGTCCCACGCGGCCATTCTTGCGAGGGGACGCGACTGTCCTCTCATCTTCACAATACCGGCCGTCGTTCGCGCGATCGCCGATGACGACGTCGTCGTGGTCGACACCACGGCGCGCCCGGCTCGCGTCCACACCGCGCCGGACGACGCGACGCTGGCCGACGCGCGTGCGCGAAGAGAGGCCTGGACACGGCTGAGGAGCGAGGAGGAAGGGCACGTATCGGCGCCCCTCACGCACCTCGGCCTCCAGGTACACGTCAACATCGGCTCGATCTACGAGCATGTCCCCGCCTCCGCCGACGGAATCGGGCTCGTCCGGACCGAGCTGGTCTTCTCGGAGCACACGCGCGCGCCGAGCGAGGCCGAGCAGTTCGGTGCCCTGCGGGTCATCGCGCGCCGCGCGGCGGGCGTGCCCATCGTCGTGCGTCTCTTCGATGCCGCGCCGGACAAGCCGCTCTCCTGGCTCTCGCCTTCGTCCCCGACGTCCCGGGGAATCGGGTTTCTGCTCGAGCATCCCCTCATCCTCGATGCTCAGCTCCGCGCGATCGGGCGGGCCTCCGAGCACGCTGACCTGCGCATCCTGTTGCCCGTCGCGACCTCCGCGGAGGAGGTCGACCGTATTCGCCGTCGTTCGGGTCGAGCCCTGGCGGTGGGCGCGCTGATCGAATCTCCCGAGGCGATCGACGAGATCGACTCGATCGCCGAGGCCGCGGATTTCATCTGCATCGGCACGAACGACCTGTGCGCCACGGTGACGGGCCAGCCCCGAGCGGATTCGGCGCTCACCGTCGATGGCCGGATCCTTCGCATGGTCGAGCGCATCGTCGAGGGCGCGCATGCCCGGAAGCGAAGGGTCAGCGTGTGTGGTGAGCTGGCCGGCGATCCGCACGTCGCGCGGATCTTGACCGGTCTCGGAGTCGACGCCCTCAGCGTCGCGACCGCCCACTTCGCCAAGGTGAAGCACTCGTTGCACGGGCTCTCCCTCGACGACTGCCGCGGCGTCGCACGCGAGGCGCTCGCCTGAGGTGCCGCTGGCGCGTGGTTTGCGTCGACTTCGGGAAACGATGCCCGAGCAGCGAGAACATGAGCCTCGTGTGGCACTGGCCGAGGTCATCGACCGTCGCTTGGGCGACATCGTCGACCGCTGGCTCGAGCGCGTAAAAGAGGCCCTCAAGAAACGCAGAGTGGCCCGGTCCGAGCTCCGCGACGCGGTGCCCGACTACCTGCGCCGCATCGCGGACGCGCTGCGAGCCTCCGATCCGCTCGAGCAAGGCGGCGCGACGGCGTGGGCGGATGTGGCCCGGGAGCACGCCCTGGCGCGCGTGCGCCTCGGCTTCGACGTGGGAGAGTTGGTGCACGAGTTCATCATTCTCCGGCAGGTTCTCTTCACGGTCGCGGAGGAAGAGGGACTCTTCCTCGACGCGAGCCAGGCATCTCGGTTGGCCGACCTCCTCGAAGCGGCCGTCGCCGTGGTCGTCGGCAGCTACGTCGAGTCGCGTGACGCGGCGGCCAGCCGGCGAGAGGCCGAGCACATCGCGTTCATCTCGCACGAGCTCCGGAACCCGCTCGGGATCGCCAAGCTGGCGGCGGACCGGTTGCGGTCCTCCGCGTCGCTGGGAAACGAGGACAAGCGGGCGCTGGACCTGCTGGAGCGCAATCTCGATCGCGCTGCATTGCAGATCGAGCGCGTGCTGCGGCTGGAGCGGATGACGTCGGGGCGAATCGAAGCACATCCGAGGCCGCTCTCGCTCGACGAGATCCTCCGAGGACCGCTCGCCGACACGAAGGTGGCCGCAGACGCGAAGAGCGTCACCCTCGACGTCCACGTCGACGCCGACGCGCGGGTCTACGTCGATCCCGATCTCACCGCGTCCGCGGTTTCGAACGTCCTCGACAACGCCGTGAAGTACACGGACGTGGGGACGATCGAGGTTTGGAGCGAGGAGGCGCCCGACGAGATCACACTGCACATCCGGGACAACTGCCCGGGTCTCTCGGCCGACGAGCTGAGCGTCCTCTTCGAGCCGTTCGAGCGCGGACGCTCCTCCAAGCCGGGTACGGGGCTGGGGCTCGCGATCGCGCGTACCGCGCTCTCGGCGGAGGGAGGCGCGATCGGCGCCGTTGCGAGGAGCGGAACGGGTTGCGACTTCTGGATCCGGCTGCCCAAGGAGAACGCGCGCGAAGCGAGGTAGTGCCATGACTGTCGTCCTGGTCGTCAACGACGAACGTGACCTGATGGAGGCCTGCGCCATGGCGCTCGAAGCGCTCGGCTACGAGGTCATCGTCAGTCCGCACATGACGGTCGCAGCGAAGCTTGCGCGCGAGAAGTGCCCTGACGTGGTGCTGCTCGATCTGGTGATGCCGGGGATGATGGGCGAGGAGGTCCTCCACAAGATCAGAGAGCAGGTCGGCCCCGTGCCGGTGGTCGTCATGTCCGCGTCGGATGACGGGCCGGAACGTGCGAAGCGCATGGGAGCCGAGGCCTTCTTGACCAAGCCGTTCGGCCAGCAAGCCCTCGGGGCGGCGGTGCAGCAAGCGCTGCAGGGGGCGCGAGCGCCCGCGCGGAACGCGGGGCCGGGGGAGCCAACCACACCCACGCGGGCGCAGAGACACTAAGGTCGGTCGGCGGCCGGCGCCAGGGAGCGGGGAAGGGAGATCGCAAAAGTCGCACCGGTCGGCGCGTGGCCCTCCACGGCGATCGTCCCTCCGTGAATCTCGATGATCTGTCGTGCGATGGCCAGTCCAAGACCGGCGCCGCCGGCCGACGAAGCGCCAGGCGCTTGCCAGAACGCGCGGAAGACGCGCTCGACGTGCTCCGGAGAGACCCCGGGTCCCGTGTCGCTGATGCGAAAGACGCACTGGTCGTCGAGCACGTCGAGCTCCACGCGAACACGACCACCCCGGGGCGAGAACTTCACCGCGTTGCCGAGGACGTTTCCGAGGGCCTGAAGGATGCGATCGTGGTCGGCTCGAAGGTGAACGGCGGTCTCCGGTACGGCCCACGACAGGTCGATCATCATCCGATCGGCCATCGGTTGATAGCTCTCGCAGAGCTCACGAACCACGTTGCAGGGGTCGACCTCCACCGGGTGGATCGAGAGCCGTCCGGCCTCGAGCTTCGAATAGACGAAGAGATCCTGGACCAGTCGATCCATCGACCGGGCGTTTCGCGCGAGGACCTTGCCGGCCCTCTGGGAATCCACTTCGCCAGCCTGCAACTGAGTCGCGTAGATCAGGATGGCATTGAGCGGATCGCGCAGCTCGTGAGCGACGACTCCGGTGGCCTGCTCGTAGACGTTCACCGAGGCACGCTCGAAGGCGCCCGCCGATGAGACCATCATTTCGTCGATCGTCGAGTGCAGCACGTAGGCCTCGGTCCCGTTCGGCAGCACCACGTACTCGAGACAGAGGTCGAGCACCGCGGAACGAAAGTGCGACAGCTCGCGGAGGGCCTCGGTCAGCGTGTAGTCCAGCGAGCGGCGATGGTGAGCGTGCGCGACGCCGACCCCGGAAGCCTCCTCGTTCTCGGGTCCGGTCCACTCGCCGCCGGTCTCCGACTGAAACGAGAGGCGGTCGAGCAGCCGGTCGATCAGCTGCGGGATGTGATCCACGAGCTCGGGGATCGTCAGCCGGTCCGCCGTCGGTACCGATGCATCGTCCAGCACTCGTCGCCTCCAGCTCTCGAGGAGCTCCTCGCGGGAGTGCGAGAGAAGCCAAGCAAGGCGTCCGTGGCTCCGAGCAGATGGCGAGGTTTCTTCGGTCAAGTGGCCCTGTCTTTTGGGACAGGTTGCAGCCTTCGTGCCCGCGCTTCGCAGTGCTTTTTCGCCCAGGCCCGCACAAAGAAGCCTCACTCCGCGGCGTTCTGGCGCGTGGCAGGTGACGTCGAGGCCGAGCATAGGTTGGTGCCGGCCTCCCGTGGTGGACCGCATCAGGGGTCGCGCGCACGACGGTCGACGATCGCCGCGGAGAGTTGATAGGATCGTACGCCGAGGTGTTCTCCCTGGAGGACGCGACGGGCACCCAGTTCCTGTTGGTGGAGGACGACGTGGTCCTACGTCGCCAGCTCGCACGCATCATTCGTCCGTTCGGCGACCTCGCCCTGGCCGCGAGCGCCGCGGAAGCCCGCGGGGTCCTCGCCGGGAAACACGCGTGGGACGGATTCGTCATCGATTTTGCGCTCCCCGACGGATCCGGCCTCGACCTCCTCGCCGAGGCCCGGATCCATTCTCCCGACACGCCCGCTGTCGTGCTCTCGGAGTCCACCGACGCCGGCGCCATCAACGGCGCCTTCGACCTCGGCGCGGCGTTTCTCGTCAAGCCATTCACCGAGCCTCGCATCCGCCGTTTTCTCGAGGCAGCCGCTTCCGGGGAGGGTGCCCCTCTCGGCCCCACCGAGACCGCTCGCGGCCTTCCCGCCGTGATGCCTCGGAGCTTGCCCGGCTGCGTCGAGCAGCTGCGGGCGCTCTTCTCGAACCGACAGGACGTGCCGACCCGGTACGCGATCGGAGCCACCGTGTCCGCCATCAAGGCGCGACCCCACCTCTTCGGCACGGGTGCCGTGCTCGCCGTCGCCACGGCTCTGAAGGAGGACCTCACCACCCTCTACCGGCACGCCGCGGTGGCGGAGCAGTGGACGCCCGCGGAAATGGAGCAGCTCGAGGTGCGGAGGGGACGCGACGGTCGGTCTCTCTCGTGGTCCCACATCACCGTTCTCGGCGCGCTGACGGATCGGGACGTGCGGGCGCGTCTCGTGACGCGAGCCATCGACGAGGGGCTCTCCGTTCGCGAGCTCACGGGGATCGTCGCCGCGGAGCTGGGCCCCAGGCCGCGCCCTCCCCGTTAGGGGGCGAAGGAAGGGGCGGGCGAGCTCAGGGGCGCTTGCGCGCGGCGAGCACCTCGCGGACGCGGCGGCTGAGCGCTTCGGGGGTGATCGGTTTCTGGAGATACGCCGCGGTGGAGTCGAGCAGCCCGTGCTGGAGCATGCCCTCGCCGGTGTAGCCGGACATGAAGAGCACCGAGGTTTCGGGCCGCTGCGCGGTGAGGCGCGCCGCGATCTGCGGCCCGCTCAGATGGGGCAGGACGACGTCGGTCAGGAGAAGGTGAATCGTCGACTTCGTCTGCTCGGCGAGGAGGAGCGCTTCACCGCCGTTGGACGTGTCGATCACCACGTACCCGAGCCGCCGGAGGATGTCCCGCGCGACCGCGCGCACCTGATCGTCGTCGTCGACGAGAAGGATAGTCTCGGTCCCGCGCTGCGACTCGACCGGCGCGAGCTCCTGCGCCAGAGAAAGAGGAGAATCGGTCCTCGGCAGATACACCCGGAACGTCGTGCCCGTCCCCGGCTCGCTGTAGACCCAGAGGTGCCCGCCCGCCTGCTGCACGATCCCGAACACCGTCGAGAGCCCGAGCCCCGTGCCCTTCCCCGCGGGCTTGGTCGTGAAAAAAGGCTCGAAGATCCGCGTCTGCGTCTCGCGGTCCATGCCGACGCCCGTGTCGGTCACGGCCACCATCACGTAGCTGCCCGCCTGGACGCCGTGGTGCACGCGCGCGTAGTCCTCGTCGAGGTAGACGTTCTTGCTCTCGATCGTGAGCCGGCCGCCCTCGGGCATCGCGTCGCGCGCGTTGACCGTCAGGTTCATCATGACCTGCTCCATGTGACCGCCGTCCGCGACGACCCGGCCGATGTCGTCGCAGAGGCGCAGCGTCAGGTCGACGTCGGCCCCGAGCAGCCGTCCGAGCATGTTCTTCATGCTCCTCACCACCTCGTTCAGGTCGAGGACGGCCGGCGCGGCGACCTTCTGCCGGCTGAAGAGGAGGAGCTGCCGCGTGAGACTCGCCGCACGCTTGCCGGCCGTACAGATCTCCTGCACGTCGGCGCGCATCGGATCGCCCGGCTTGAGATCCGCCAGCATCAGCTCCGAATAGCTGAGGATGACGGAGAGCACGTTGTTGAAGTCGTGCGCGACGCCGCCGGCGAGCCGCCCGACGGCGTCCATCTTCTGCGCGTGGCGAAGCTGCTCCTCGATGAGCCGGCTCGCGCGTCGGTGCGCGCACTTGCGCATCTCGCGGTCGACTGCAGGTACGAGGCGCGTCAGCCTGTTCTTGGAGAGAAAGTCTCCGGCGCCGTCGAGCATCGCCGTGACGGCCGTCTCCTCGTCCACGGTACCGGACGCGATGATGAACGGGATGTCGATCCGCGACTCCTGCAGCACGCGGAGGGCGGCCGTCGCGCTGAACTGCGGCATCGACCAGTCCGAGACGACGACGTCCCACGCCTCGCGCGCCAGCGCATCGCGCATGCTCTCCGCGTCCTCCACGCGCCGCTGGCTGACGACGTAGCCTCCCTTCTGCAGCGCGCGGATGACGAGCGCCGCGTCGTCGACCGAGTCCTCGACGAGGAGCACGCGGAGCGGTTGGCCGGTCACCCCCTCCGAGGGGCGCGACGACGGCACGAGATCCGTCAGCGCGGAGCCATTGCGCAGGCCATCCACATTCGCATAGTAGGCCCAACAGTTAGGACCTCAAGCGGTCACGAGCATGATGAATGGAGTCCCACTTTACCAACGTTGGGAATCGGTCCGCGGAGACTCGTGCACCGGGCGGTCGCGCGCAGCTCGCTTGCGAGCAGGCATTGCGAGTCGCACGCATTCGCCCGAGGGAACGCCCATGAAAGCCATCCGATCCGTTGTGCGCCTGACGCCAGTCATGCTTCTGCCGCTCGCGATCGCCTGCACTCACGGCGGAGCGGCTCCGCCGGCCACGGCGGAGAATCCGGCTCCGCCTCCGCCGCCGCGTTCGGCGATGACCCAGACCCCGACGCCGGGCCCGGCCCGCGGCCCCATGATGGCCGATCCGGCGAGGGAGCTGCTGAACGCGGCCGAAGGGCTCCAGCTCAGTGACACGCAGCGAGCGACGGTGCGCACGCTCCAGGCCCAGCTCGACGCCAACGCGAGGAACACGCACGGCGCCTTCCAGGGGCTGCATGCAGAGCTCGCGGCCGAAGTGCGCGCCGGCACGGTCGGCGGGGTGGCCCTGCAGCCCCAGGAGAGCCAGATGGCCGAGGCCGTGCGGGCCCACATCGACCGGGAGGCGGATGCGGAGAACGCGCTCTACGCCGTGCTCGACCCGTCGCAGCGCGCGGCGGTCGTCGCCGCGGTTCGCGCGACCCAGCCGGGGCGGACCGAGGCGCAGGGGCCCTCCGGCGCGCTCCCCTCCGAGATGACGCGCGAGAAGAAGCTCGCGCGATTGACGGACGAGCTGAGGCTCGATCCGACCCAGCAGCAGCAGGTGTCCGCGCTTCTCGCGCCCGAGCCCTCGATGGCTACGGCCCTGCAGGATCGGCAGCGACGTTTCGACGAGCTTCTCGCCGGGTTCACGACGGCGACGTTCGACGCGAGGGCGATGGTGCCGGAAGCGCAGTCTCGGGCGGACATGGTGCGAGTCGGGGTGCAGCGTGAGGTCGCTTTCCTCAACGAGCTGCTCCCGGTCCTCAGGCCCGACCAGCGCGAGCTTCTCGCAAGGCACCTGGAAACGGGCGCGAGGCCCGAGTCCGACAAGGATTGAGCGGACGAGGCTCAGCCAGCGGCCAGCACCGAAGGGGCGCCGCTGAACTTGCGCTTCATCCAGTTGAACAGCCCCCCGGCGAGAAGCATGTCCACCTGCCGCGCGGAGAGCTCGCAGCGCACCCGCAGAGCGTGGCCGTTGGTGGCATCTTCGACGAGGGGGGCGCGCCCGCGCTTCAAGCTCCCCGAGAGGGCGTGAATGCGTATGCGGTCTCCCGCCCGGATCTGTTCGTACTCGGCGCGGCTCTCCATGACGAGCGGCAGGACGCCGAAGTTGGCCAGGTTCTGCATGTGAATGCGTCCGAAGCTCAGAGCGAGGACGACGCGGAGCCCGAGGTACGCGGGCGCCAGGGCGGCGTGCTCCCGGCTCGAGCCCTGGCCGTAGTTTCGCCCGGCCACGATCGCGTGCTCTCCGCGCGGACCACGCTGCGCGGCTCCTCCCCGTGCGGCCACGGCGCGCTCGGAATAGGTGGGGTCGACGCGTTCGAAACAGAAGCGGCTGATCGCCTGGAGGTTGCTCCGGAAGGGGAGGACCCGGAGCCCCGCCGGTAGGATCTCGTCGGTGGAAACGTCGTCGCCGAGCTTGAGCAGGACCGGCAGGACCTGGTCGTCGTGCGGGGCATGGAGCGGCGGGATCGACGTGATGTTCGGACCCTTGACGAGCGCGACGCCACGCGCCTCGGTCGCCGAAGGGGGCGGCTGGAGCATCTCGAGATTCAACCGCGGCGCTTCGGGCTCACCGACGATCGGGTACTCGATGCCGAGCGAACGTGGATCCGTGATGACGCCGGTGAGGGCGGACGCGGCGGCCGTCTCCGGGCTCACGAGGCATACCTTGTCCTCCTTCGTACCGCTTCGGCCGGGGAAGTTGCGAGGCACCGTGCGCAGGCTGATCCGGTCCGTCGCGGGGGCCTGGCCCATCCCGATGCAGCCGTTGCAGCCCGCCTGATGGAGGCGCGCGCCCGCGTGAAGAAGCGGCGCAACGAGCCCGTCCCGCACGAGGTTCTCGAGGATCTGACGGGATGTCGGGTTGACGTCGAACGAGACCCGCGGGTGAACGCGCCGGCCCTCGACGATCTTCGAGGCCATCGCAAAATCGCGGTATCCGGGGTTTGCCGACGAGCCGATGTATGCCTGGTAGATCTCCTTGCCCGCGACCTCGCGCACCGGCACGACGTTGCCCGGGCTGGACGGCATGGCGATGAGCGGCTCGACCGCCGAGAGGTCGATCTCTTCGTGAACGTCGTAGTCGGCGTCGTCGTCGGCTTCGAGCGGAACGAAGACGTGCTCGCGGCCCTGTGCACGGAGAAACCGCCGGACCGCCGTGTCGGACGGGAACACGGTGGTCGTGGCTCCGAGCTCCGCTCCCATGTTGGCGATGACGTGCCGGTCCATCGCGGTGAGCGTCTCCAGGCCGGGACCGTAGTACTCGACGATCCGGTCGAGGCCACCGTCGACGCCGTGGCGGCGCAGCATCTCGAGGATCACATCCTTGGCGCTGACCCATGGCGAAAGACGTCCGCTGAGCTCGACTCCCCATACCGCGGGCATGGCGAAGTAGAAGGGCTCGCCGGCCATGGCGAGGGCGACCTCGAGCCCTCCGGCACCGACGGCGAGCATGCCGATGCTGCCCGCGGCAGGGGTGTGGCTGTCCGAGCCGAGGAGCGTCTTCCCGGGGACGCCGAAGCGCTCTTGATGAACCGGGTGGCTGACGCCGTTGCCCGGGCGGCTGTACCAGATCCCGAAGCGCCGGCACGCGCTCTCGAGGAACAGGTGGTCGTCGGCGTTCTTGTGGTCTTCCTGGATGAGATTGTGGTCGACGTACTGCGCGGAGACCTCTGTCTTGACCCGATCGAGCCCCATCGCCTCCAGCTCCAACATGACGAGCGTCCCCGTCGCGTCTTGCGTCAGCGTCTGGTCGATGCGGATTCCGATCTCTTCGCCCTGCGCCATCCGGCCGGCGACGAGGTGCTCCGCGATGAGCTTCTGGGTGACGTTCTTTCCCATGCGAGACCATCCTGGTCCACGCAAGCCGCGTGCTAGGCCAGCGGCCGGCGCACCATGCAGCGGGGGCGTCACGCTGGGAAGTTTCGGCACCTTCGGCTCGTTGTGTCGGTCGTCCAATGGAGACGTCCCATGGAGACATCCAGGCTCGCCATCGACCAGCTCGTCCGCGAGCACAGCAGCATGGCCGTGCTGCTCGTCATGCTCGACTCGTATTTCGCGGCCATCAAGGACGGCGACGAGGTCGACGATTCCCTCTTGCTCGACGCGATGAGGTACCTGACGGAGTTCGCCGACAGCGTCCACCACACCAAGGAAGACCTGGCCGTTGCGGCGGTCTTCGATCGAACCGCCGCGATCCGTGCTGCGCAATCCGAGCTGGACGCGCAACACCTTCGTATTCGCCAAAGCGGCATGCGGCTTCGCGCGGACCTCGAGCGTGCGCTGCTCGACGTGCCGATGCCCCGCGGAGCTCTGGCCGCGGAGGGCTTCGCCTACACAGCCGAGCTCCGGCGCAGCATCGAGTTCGAAGAGCAGCGCCTCTTCCCCATATTGGTCGACACGCTCGACGACGACGAGTGGGCCCGCGTCGGCGCGCGCCTCGGACCCCGCCTCGACCCGCTCTTCGGGGAGAGAGCCGAAGCGGAGTACATCCAGCTCCTTGCCGAGCTCACGGAACGGTTCGTCTGCGCCCCGTAGCAGCGTGGCAGAAAAGCTCGCCCGATCCATCTTCCGTTTCGGGCGCTCTGGCACAACGACGCCCCGAAGGCCGAGCGCACCGACGCGGACCGGGCCCCCGAGCGAGCGGCTCAATGAGGGCGGGGGGCCGAGCCGTCGCCGCCCATGACGTCGGCGTAGGTCACGACTCCGTCGCGTCCGCGCGCCCGGCCCTGCTCGAGGAGCGATTTGAACCGCATCAGATCGTCCTCGATCCGGTGGCTCGGCCCGAAGCCGATGGCGGCGCCGACGGACCGTCGCAGCGCGCCGAACGCAGGACGGTACGTGAGCGCGAGCGTTAGCCGGGTGGACTGCTCCGGCCGGGCCTCGAAGCGCGCGAGACCCTCGACGTGCGCGATGGCCGACTCGGCGAGGAAGCGAACGCTCGAGCCGTCGACACGCTCCAAGACCGTGAGATCCCAGTCGACCGGCACGCCGGCCGGGCCACGGAGCTTGCACTCGTAGTGATCGGCGTCTCGCCTGCGCACGTCGAGGACGTGCAGCATGAAGCTCGGGAACTTTTCGAGGTCGAGCGCCGCGGCGTAGACCTGCTCGGGCGGGGCGCGAACGAGGAGCGACTTGTGGAGCACCATCGGCCGACCGGACAAGATTCCCGCCGCGTCGACCAGCCTTCGATTCCCGGCGCTGCGCGCGATGGCAGCCGCTCCGAGGATGATGGCGAGCGCGCCGGCCGGGCCGTGCGTCCGCAGACCGTAGAGGACGGCGAAGGCGCCTGCGCAGCCGACCGCGAGGCGGCGGGCCGGTCGCCAGTGGTCGCTCCGGCGGCCGTGGTGACGGTGAGGGACTCCCTGGAGGTGCGGGGTGTCCGCGGACGTGTGACGCACGAGTCGGTCGGTGACGCTGCGGACCCCCGGCGTGCCGTGAACGGCGTCGAGCACGGCGCCGACCTCCCCCGCGAGGACGTCGCCCTTCAGCTCGACATCGCCGTCCGAGCACACGATGTCGAGGCCGCGCGCGTGCACGGCGGCGCGACCCAGCTTCGTCCGGATCCGCTCCGCCAGCACCGGATCGCTCGGGGCCTCCCCGACCCACCACTCGCGCGCGCGAGCGACGGCACCCTGGCTCCGGTGGGCCAGGTCGGCCATGGCGACGTCGAAGGCGTTCGAGACCACGTGCACTTCATGGACGAGTCGATCCCGCACCTGAGCCCGCCTGCGCCGGCCGCTCTGCGGGTCCAGATAGTGATCGAACGCCACGCCGAGGACGAACGCTGCACCGAGTCGGGTAGGGCTCATGGGAGGCTCCGGGTTTCTGGAGATGAGGTGAGGCCGCACGTCACGCGCTCACGCGAGAGCCTCGCGGCCCGCGATGGCACGGAGAAGCCCTCCGACGCGGGCCACGTCCTCGCGCTGAGCGATGTCGGAGAGACTGATGACGCCCGCGGCATGCCCTTGGTCGTCGACACAGACGATGCGCGACTTCCGTTCCTGCTCCATGAGGGTCTCGGCTCGGGCGATGTCGTCCTGCGGTTTGCAGCACACCAGCTCGTTCGTCATGACCTGATCCACGGTCGTGGTCAGCGCGCCGTCTTCCGCGGCGAGGCGAACGACGATGTCCCGATCCGTGATGGTCCCGATGACCTTCCCGTCGCTCGAACAGACGGGCAGAAAGCCGATGTTCTGATCGCGCATCAGCTTTGCCGCGGCCCAGGCGGTGTCGTTCTCCGCGATGCACGTCACGTCCTTCTTCATGACTTCTCTGCAGAGCATGGGTGCCTCCATCGGCTCGGGACGCGCACGCCCCGACCGGCTCCTGCCGTGCAACGCAGGTGCCACGACGCCCAGCGACTCGGCTCAATCTCCCGAGCGGATGCGTGGGGCCCGCGCCAGAAATCGCGCACTGCACGTCTCGCAACGGAACGGCCAGATGCCGAGGACCGACAAGACACGCTCGGGCCCGCGTCGACCGGAACGACGCGTCGTCATCATGCCGCAGCGGGGGCACCTCGGCCCGGTGCCCGTCGGCTCGACGAACACGGACCGCATGCGGATCGGGTTCCGCAGTCCGGCGGGAGGCCCCGCATGGACTCCCGTCCACGCGGGCGGATCGCTCGCCGGGAAGGTCTCCGCGATCGCCTCGTCGATTGCATCGTCGGTCGCAGGTGGTTGCGCCATGTCGCTTCCTCCTCGGAACCACAGCGGTACTCCGCAGACGAAATCGTTCAAGCCGCCGCGGCACTCGCCTCGGCGGGCTCATCTCGACGACGTGTCGGGATTGGACGCGACCCGAGCCTGTTCCCCTTCCCAACAGGCCCAGGGCGCGAACCTCGTAGCTACCCAACGCGTCGACGGGCGTCGACGGTCGAAAGCATCAAAACCACACGAGTCCGGCAGCCTGCCGCTCCGGTCAAACCCGCCCCGACTGCGCCCGTACCCGTGGTGCGGGAGCTACGCGCTCTTGCGCAGATCGTTACGCGCGAGCCGCGCGTCACGCCGGTCATGCGGGCGTGCACGGGCGTTGACGCTCGCGCGCGTTCGCCGCGGTTTCCTCGCCGTCGTCTACGTGCGGAGCCCCATCGACGCGCGGGGCTCGCGCCTTGCTACGCGTCGCAGCCCATGATGCGAACATGGCGCGCCTTTGCTCCGTTCCCGACGCTTGCAGTCGCCTCGCTTCTCGCTGCGTGCACCGCCGCCCCCCGGCCCGGCGCTACGTGCAGCGACGGGGCGGGCAACGTTCTTCCCTGTCCGGTCGCGGTCACGCCCTCCGTGGACGCGACCTCGCTCGCGATCGACGGCACGAACGTGTACTGGGCGGGCGACGGCGCGGTGCAGACCTGCCCGGTCGCCGGATGCGCCGGCGCGCCGACGATCCTCTCCGGGGGAACCCTCTTCGGTCCGCCCTTCGCGGTCGCAGCGGCTGGCGGCAGCGTCTACTGGCTCAGCGACGAGCTCGACTCCGGGGGGCTCATCACGCCGGGGGCCGTCATGTCTTGCGCCGAAGCCGGCTGTGACCATGCCCCCACCTGGGTCGCGCAGGGTCAGGGGACCGCCGCGTCCTCCGCCTCGATCGTCGTCGACTCGGACAGCGTGTACTGGACCGACCAGGGCACCTCCGCCGCCGGCTTCGCCGACCGCGCCATCATGAAGTGCTCCCTCGGGAGTTGCCTGACGCCCACCGTCCTCGCTCACCAGCCCGAGCCCTCCGTCCGACGGTCTCGCGGGCATCGAGTCCGCCATCTTCTCCTCCATCGGCCCCCTCGCCGTCGACGGCGTGAACGCCTACTGGTTTCACGACGGGGCTCTCTTCCGCTGCGCCGCCGGCGGCTGTGGCGACGCCCCCGTCGTCCTCTGCCGCGGCGTCTCGGCGACCGCGATGGCGAGACGCCCCGTCGGGTCGACGCAATGGGGCGTCGGATACTCATCGTGGTCATACGGGATGACGAAGTGCGTGTCCGAGTGTTCTCGCCGAGGCTCGTTCCCCTTTCCGCGCGGCGTTCGTCGAGCGGGGAGCGGCTCACTGATCGACGAAGGAGCCGTCGTTTCGAGCAAGAGCGCGATTTTTCTCGATGAAACCTTCATCGTGTCGAGCAAGAGCGGCTCCTCGTTCGATGAACGCGTCGTCTTGAAGAGCAACTGTGTCGTCTTGAAGAGCAAACGGGGCTCCCGACGGGACGGGAGACGCGGCGACGACACGCGATGCGTCTTCTTGTTCTCGAGATGCGTCGACTTGTCTTCACGGCGACGCATCGCAAAGACAAGAACGCGCATCGGCTCGACGAGATGCGGCGTCTTGTCGAGACGATGACGCTCCCCGAGTCGTCGGAAGCGGCTTCTTGGGCTCGAGAAGGCACATCGCGAAGACAAGATGCCGCATCGCAAGGACAAGGAGGCGCATCTTGTCTTCAGCGAGACACGCCTCGTCGACCGAGAGGCGCATCTCGTCGACAAGAAGAGCCTCCCTGTCTTGAAGAAGCGTCGTCTTGTCTTCAAGTCGCCCCACCCAGTCGACGAGATGCGGCTCCTCGAAGACAAGATGGCGCATTCGGTCGAGACGATGTGCCTCCTCGAAGACAAGATGACGCATCGGTATTGCTCCCTCTGCAGTGACGTACGCGCGACGCAGCCCTGGGCGCACTCCGCGGCGGCTACTTGGCCCGCTTGACGATGGCGCCGCCGTCGATCCAGTACACGCTCGACGCGTCGACCGCGATGGCCGCCCAGGCGAGGAGGCCGGGGACGCCCGCGTCGACGCGGCCGGCGAGCGTCTCGGGCGCGCCGTTGCAGCCCCCTGTGGTGCACCGAAGGACTCGGCCGTTGCCGTCGTCCGGGACGGTCGACTGGTCGACCCAGTAGACGTTCGCGCCGTCGGTGGCGATGGCCATGGCCCACGCCTGCCCGGTGGCGACGACGGCGGGGTGGTTGTCGCATCCCGTGACGGCGCAGGCGTAGACGCCGCCGTCGTTCGCGCCGTAGGTCCAGTAGACGTTGGTGCCGTCGACGGCTCCTGGCGATGGAGGTCTCGTTCACGCGCGCGGGACCCTCGGGCAATCGATCGAAACCTCCGTGGCGCGGTCCTAGGTCTTCGCTACCAGAAGCTCTTCGGAATTGTTCGGCGGGCGGAGGCCGTCGGTGCGGTCCGCGAAGTATCGCTGCGCGAGATCCGACGCCGACACGTGCCGCACCTCTCGAAAGCCGGCGTCGCGGGCGAGCGCCACGATGTCCGCGGGCTCGAAGAAGCTGACGAACCGCGTGCCGCTCGCTCGAGCGCCCCTCGCGGCGCGTTCGAGGCCCGGTCGCGCCTCGTCGTCCGCGAGATGCAGCGGTACGAGGAAGGTCATGGCGATCGTCGATCCCGCGGCCAGCCGGGCCACCTGACGCAGCGTGTCCATGTTCGCGTCCCGGGTGAGGTACATGCTCACGCCGGTGGACGCGACGACCGCAGGCTTGTCCACGGCGAAGCCTTCGGCCGCCAGTCGGTCCCGCCATGACGCGCCGGCCTCGAAGTCGACGGGTACGAACCGCAGCCAATCCGGGATGCCAAAGCCGAGCTCGACGAGCCGCCGCCGCTTCCACTCCTGGGGGCCGGGCCTGTCTGCCTCGAACACGTGAAGCCGGGACGCGAGCTCGGGCCTGCGCTGAGCGAAGGTGTCGAGGCCCGCTCCGAGGAGAACGTACTGCTCGACGCCTCGACCCGCCTCCTCCTCGACGAGGTCCTCGATGAAGCGTGCGCGCGCCACGATGGACGCTCGGAATGGCCCCGTGCCTTGCGGGTCCATGTCGGGCCGGCGACGCCAGCCCTCGTCGGGGGCCGCCAGCCGCAGCCCGATCTCGTCCTCGAGCACGTGCGGCGGCGGATCGATCTCGACGTGGAGGGCGCGCCACAGCGCGGTCCGCACGGCCGTCTGGTCTGCTTCTCCTCGGGTCACTGGACATTCATGGCACGACGGCGTCGGCGGGAACGCGGAATTCGACCTCCTCGTGCCCCGGCACTCTCACTCGAGCCATCGGGGTGCCTCCCATCCGTGCCCGCGCCACCTCGGAGCCCAGCGGCGGGGCGCGAGTCCGTCGTCGTCGGGACCTCTACCTCGAGGCTGGGATTTGCACTGCGTCGCGGGTGCACGCTGGCCTGTCCGGTACGCGCGATGCCTTCGTGGCGTCATCGCCGCGTTCGTACGGAAGCGCGAGCGCGCCCGCGAAAGGAAGGTGCCTCATGGGTACGATGATCAAGAACGGAACGGACGTCGTGACGTTCCTGAAAGCGCAGCACCAGGACATCAAGCGGATGTTCCAGGAGGTCTTGCAGGCGCGAGGCGAGGAGCGCGTGCGTGCCTTCGTCGCGCTCCGCCGGACGCTCGCGGTCCACGAGACGGCGGAGGAGGAGATCGTGCACCCCGCGGCGCGACGATCCCTGCCGGGCGGCGACATCATCGTCTCGCAGCGGCTCAGCGAGGAGAACCGCGCGAAGAAGCTCCTCACGGAGATCGAGAAGCTCGCCTGCGACTCGGGCGAGTTCCTGACCAGGTTCGAGGCCCTGAAATCGGCCGTGCTCGCGCACGCCGAGGCGGAGGAGCGCCAGGAGTTCGACAAGCTCGCCGCGTTGCTCGACCCGGACCGGCTCGAACGGATGCGCAAGGCCGCCGAGTTCGCCGAGAAGGTCGCCCCGACGCGCCCGCACGCGGGCGTCGAGTCGCAGGCCGCCAACTTCCTCGTCGGTCCGTTCGCGGCGATGCTCGATCGCTCGCGCGACGCCCTCGCGGCCAAGCGCTCCTAGCTCTGCGCAAATGCCCGAGGCCGCTCCGCTCGTCGCCCGTGACGCTGAACCGACGCTCGCCGGCGACGGTTCTGGTCGCGGACGAGCACGTCGCGAAGCTCATGGCCGTCGACCAGCTCCTCGGGCGTCGTCGAGCGCCACTGCGCGTGACGGCGTCGCCTCAGGTCCCCGGGCACACGCGTCGCATCCCGCTCCACGCATGCGAAGCACGCGACTCGACCCGCGCCCGGACGGCGTGGACGAGCTCTTCGGAGTGCCATGAGCGCGCGATCGAACGAGCGGCCGACCGTCATCGTGGTCGGCGCTGGGTTCGCCGGCCTGAGCGCGATACGGGCGCTCCGGCGGGTCCCGGTCAACGTCGTCGTCGTCGACCGCGAGAACCATCATCTGTTTCAGCCGCTGCTCTACCAGGTCGCGACGGCATCCCTCTCGGTGCAGGACATCGCAGCGCCCACCCGTTCGATTCTCCGAGCGCAGGAGAACGCCGCCGTGCTCATGGCGGAGGTCCAATCGATCGACCTCGAGGGTCGTAAGGTCTCGCTCGACGCCGGCGCTCTCGGTTACGACTTCCTCGTTCTCGCGGCCGGGGCCGAGACGAGCTACTTCGCGCATCCGGAGTGGGAGGCCATCGCGCCGGGGCTCAAGAGCGCCGATGACGCGGTCGAGATCCGCAAGCGCGTCCTGCTCGCCTTCGAGCTCGCCGAACGCGAAGCCGATCCGTATCGCCGGCGCGAGCTGCTGAACTTTGCCGTGATCGGGGGTGGCCCGACCGGGGTGGAGCTCGCCGGCGCGCTGGCCGAGCTCGCGCGGATGGCTCTCGCGCGCGACTTCCGCGCCATCGATCCGGCGTCCGCGCAGATCCACCTCGTGGAGGCGGGGCCGCGCATCCTCCCCTCGTTCGCGCCGGATCTGGCGGACAAGGCCGAGGGGCAGCTCGAGCACCTCGGGATTCGCGTGCTGACCGGCGCGCGCGTGACGGCGGTCGACGAGCACGGCGTCGATCTCGCCGGGGGCGGGCGGATCACGACGGGGACGGTGCTGTGGACCGCCGGCGTGCGTCCGAGCCCTCTCGCCGCGCAGCTCGCGGTCGCTCGGGACTCGGCCGGTCGGATCGTCGTCGGGTCCGACCTGTCCATCCCCGGACACCCCGAGGCGTTCGCGATCGGCGACATCGCATCCTTGGTGCAGGACGGCGTGTTGCTCCCCGGCGTGAGCCCGGTCGCCATGCAGGAGGGGGAGGCCGTCGCCCGGACCATCGCACGAACCCTCCGCGGGCAGGCGCCGACGCCGTTCCGGTACCGCGACAAAGGCTCGATGGCCACGATTGGACGATCGCACGCCATCGCCCAGGTGGGGCGTTTTCACCTGAGCGGGTTCATCGCCTGGCTCACCTGGCTGGTGGTCCACATCTGGTACCTCATCGGTTTTCGAAACCGGCTCGTCGTGATGCTCAACTGGGCCTGGACGTACCTGACGTTCCGTCGCGGCGCGCGGGTCATCTCGGGCCTGCGGCATCCGCTGGTCCCGACGCACCCCGCCGTCCCTCACGGCGCTCGAGTCGAGACGCACCATGATGCGGAGGAGGCGGCGCCCCCTGGCCGTGTGCGCACGGCCTGAACAGGCGCTGCCCGTGCACGAGGGAGTCCGCACGACGATGGGGCGTCGGAGCCCCGATGCCGCGTACTCCGACCCCCTGTGGCCAGGCGGCACCTTCGCGCACCGAGCTGCAAACAGGCCATTCCTCCGGTGGTATGGATGGTGCACGCGAACGGGGGGCGAGGCTTCATGGGCCAACTCTCCGACGAGGGAATCGAGCAGCGCATCTCCGGCCACGACTTCGTCCGCGCGATGATGCTCGCCGGCTTTCGATTCGTCCGGGCCATGGACCGGCACGTGCTGATCGCGAAGGGTGGCACGCGGTTGCTCGTCCCACAGCCCGGGGTGCTCGACGAGGAAACGATTCTCGCGCTGCTTCGAGAGGCGAGCCTCGCGGTGCCGGACTTCGCGACGCTCCTCAACAGACTGGGCAGTCGCGATACCTGGCTCGCGCAGAGCGAGGCCGAGATTGCGAACGGTTCCCCCTGGCGTCTGCGAGTGAGCCGATAGCACATCGAGCTCCTCGGCGACCCCGAGCGATTCGTCTTCCATCGCGCCGCTGAGCCGACTTCGGGCCCACGGGCCCACGGGGAAGGATTCGACGGACTATCCGTATCAGTATATACTCGGGGCCTGGAGTCAGGAGGCCGCGCCCCATGAGGATCACCGTCATCGATCAGCAACGAGGCAACGCGCGCCACTACGACATCGGCTCGGGGGCGAACGTCGGCGCTCTCTCGGTGGCGGTCGCGCGGGACAACGGCCACGGCAGCAATGCCGGCGCGTTCATGCTGACCACGATGAACGGGAGCCCTCTCAGCGCGCACTCCAAGGTGGGCGAGGCCTGCCGCGACGGGGGCATCTACACGCTCGCGCAGAGGCGGCCGGCGACAGCCCTCGCCGGGTGACGGTCGATCCCGGAACGGCTCACCAGAGGGCGTTCACCCCGAGACCGGCACTCCTCGACGAGAGGGTCGGCGCGACGTGCACCGCTCCCGCGCGCGGCGCCTCGGCGGCGCTCGCCGACCAGAAGAGGTACCCCGCCGCAGCGATTCCGACGGCACCGACCCCGAGACCGATGTCCGAGGCGAGAGCCCAGCTCCTGGCGGCGCCATCGGCGTTCAGGCCCGACTGCGTGCACCCGTCGCCCGCGCACAGCTTGAGCCGGTCGTTCCAACGGACGATCGCCTGCATCCCCGCGACGGCCCCGAATGCCAGCGACGCCATCCCGGACGTGCCGACGACGTAAAAGAGGGTACGGCTTGCATGGGGGCTCGTGCGCGGCTCGAGTCCGCCGCCCAGAGGGGAGGACGCCGCCGGACCCAGGTCGACGGTCGGCTCCACGGTGGCACCGGACGGCGGCGGGGGGGGTGGAGGCGCCGGCAGCGGCGCGTCTTCGAGCAGCGGAATGGCCACGCGCTTCTCCTCAGCCCGGTCCCCTACCGTGACCTCGACGGACCACGGCTTCTTCCGGGTCGCCGAGGCCTCGACGCGGTGCGCACCCGGATCGACCGGGATCGCGCTGCCGAGCGCGGGCTCGCCCACGGTGACGCCGTCCATCTGGACCTCGAGGCCGCGATCCGTGTTGCCCTCCGCGCGTACGAGGACGAGGTGGGACAGGCGCGGCTCGAGCTGCGCGGCGTGCTCGCGTGCGTACGTCACGCGCCCGGCGCGGCCCTCGCGCTTTGCGATCGACTCGGCGTCGCGATACTCGGCCCACGCGCTCGCGGTCTTGCCGAGGCGCTCGTTGCACACGGCCAGGTTGAGGAGCGTCCCCAGCGCGGGATCGAGGCGGTAGCTGTCGGCGAGCTTGGGGCAGGCCTGCGCGAAGCGGTCCGCGATCATCAGGCGCCGCGCCTCGTCGAAGAGAGACTGCGCGACGGCCGCGTCCTCGGCAGACGCCCCGTCCGCGCGCGCCGCGTGGCTCGAGCCGACGAGCGCCGCGAGGACGAGCGCGCAGGCGGCAGTTCGTTCAGCGCCGATCCTCGAGGACACTGTCGGTCACTCCCGTAGGGTTCATGGCCGGTCGCGGGCGGAATGGCGGACGGCGCGGCGCGATGGGGACGGCCGGCGGAGCGGCGAGGCTGGACGCGGCGGCGGGGCTCGCGGTGGGCGACGCGACGGGGATCGAGGCGGAGGAGGACTCGGCGCCCGACGACTCGGCGGCGGTAGGTGCGGGGACGTCCACCGGTGGCGTCGCCGGGAGGATCGCGGCCGGCGCGGCGGACGCGGGGCTCACCGCCGGATCGCCGTCGACCCGGAGACGCACCACGGCGACGACGCCGATCACGATGACGAGCGCGACCGCGGCGCCCCAGACGACTCCCGCCCGCTTCCCCGGTCGCTCCGATACGACGGGCGGCTCGCTCGACGCGACCTCAGTGGCTGCGGGCCGGCCGCGGCGCGACGGAGGAGGAGCCTCGACCGATCGCGAGGCCTTCATCCTGTTGATCCGTGCGACGAGCGTCCCGGACTCCGGAGCAAATGGCGACAGGGCCTGGACGAGCTCCGCCACCGACGCGAAGCGCTCGTCGGGATTCTTCTCGAGGCACCGCATGACGACCTCGTCGAGCCCCGGCGGTACTTCCTCGCGGCTCTGGCGGACGCGCGGGGGCGTGGCCTGGAGGATCTGCACGCACGTCGTGGCGAGCGTCGGCGCGTCGAACGCGAGACGGCCCGCCAGCATCTCGTAGAGAATCGACCCGAGCGCCCAGATGTCCGCCCGCCCGTCCACGGCGCGGCTGTCCTGCATCTGCTCGGGCGACATGTACTTCGGCGAGCCGATGATGGCCGACGTCGTCGTGATCTGCGGCGACGCGGCGCCGAGCAGGCTCGAGGCCTTCGAGATCCCGAAATCGAGCACCTTCACGAGGGGCGCTCCGTCGAGGGCCGTCGTCACGAAGAGGTTCGCCGGCTTGAGGTCGCGGTGGACGATGCCGTGGTGATGCGCTTCGGCGATCGCTTCGCCCGCCTGGATGATGAAGCCGACCGCCTGATCGATCGGGAGCTTGCCCTGCTCGCCGAGGAGCTGGGCGAGGTCGCGCCCCTCGAGGAACTCCATGACCATGTACGGGACGCCCGAATCGAGCTTGCCGACGTCCGATACACGCGCGACGTGCTCGCTCTGCAGCCGCGCCGCGGCCCGGCCTTCGCGGAGGAACCGCTCGACGGCCTCCTCGCTCTCGAGGGCGCTCGGCCTGAGGACCTTCAGCGCGACCTTGTGCCCGAGCTGGACGTGCTCCGCCGCAAACACCTGTCCCATGCCGCCCTCGCCGATGGCGAAGAGCACGCGGTATTTCCCGGCGAGTATCTCGCCCTCGGCCAGCGGCGCGGCCCCCTGAGCCAAGACGGCAAACCTCCTCGAGTACAACGCTAGCCGCCGTGCTCGTCCGTCACAAGCGGACGGGAGCAGCCAGCTCAAGGGCGGACGCGGAGGGTGGCTCGATAGTCGTAATAGGTCGACAGGGGCACGATGTAGGCGCCAGCCTCGGTGAGGCCCGCGTCGAGGAACGGCGTCTCGAGCTCCAGCGACGTCGAGAGCACGTCGGTCACGGGCACGTTCGCGAGCAGCGGATAGCTCGTCAGCTCGTTCGTGTTGGCCGGCGTGGAGCCGGGAGGCGAGATGAGCGGGTTGGTCGCGCAGAAGGTGCAGCCGGGAGGGCCGCTCGACGTGGCGGCGAGCGCGAAGGCCGACGAGAAGATCGCGTAGGCGCTCGGATTGAACGCGGGCGTGCCGTCGGCCGCAGCGGGGCCCGTGTAGAACTCACCGGCGACGACGGAGGGGATCCCGGGGCTCCTCCGCTGCACGTACGCGACGACCTTCTGCGCCTGCAGCTGGAGCTCCGCCAGCCATCCCGTGACGTCCGTCTTGCCGTTGCCGTAGGGGCCCGTGTACGGCACCGTCAGGCTCGAGACGGGATCGGAGAGCAGCATGCAGTACGTGTCGAGCTCCTTGCCGCCGGGCAGCATGACGGGCGCCCGGATGATCGAGGAGCGCCAGTCGGTCGCGGGGAGCACCCACTGCTCCGCGCCGCTGATCGGGTAGCGCGAGAGGACGGTCGAGCCCGTCTGGCCGGTGAAGGCCAGCCCGGCGTGGACGTCCGTCGTGCACGCGCTCCGTGCCTGGGCGATCGTCGCGGTCCCCTGCAGGCTGAAGATCGCGCAGGTCCAGCACTTGAGCGTCTGCAGATCCGGAGCGAGGACGAGCGCCTCGGCCTCCGCGGCGCAGTTGGCGGTGATGCACGCGGACGGCTCCTCGATGACCGAGGCGTCCTGAGAATTCAGCGGATCGGTGCAGTACTGGCTGACGCACGAGAGGAACGGCTCGAGCTCGGCGTCTGCGCCGCCGCCGCAGGGAGGGATCGTGGGCGCGGCGGGCAGGCCCCCGTCGGCGAGCGTCGGATCGTCGATGGGCGTCGTGAGGGTGTCGTCGAAGTGCACCGAGTAGGGGAACTGGGCCTTGGCCTGGGCGATGATCGCGTCGTCCAGCGCGTCGGGATACGCGTCGGGGATGCACACGACGTCCGACGAGAGGCCTGCGATGGCGGCGACGACGGCAGGCTGGCGCAGCGGCTCGAGGGGCGAGAACGGCCCCCACAGGTACGGGTCGAAGACGTCGACGGTGACGTCGGTCGCGCCGCCGTTCGCGCACTGTGTGAGGACTCCGTCGGCCTTCATCTCGTTGCAGACGTAGAGCTCCTGCGGAAAGCTCGGGTTGCTCGGCAGGCCGATGGCGAAGGCCGTGTAGCTGTCGCCGCCCGCGAAGCTCGGGACGGCGCTGACGGTGATCGAGGAGGTCCCGGTGGGGCCCGCGCCGATCGCGAGCGTCCCGCCGAGGAGCGAGATTTGCTCGTAGCCGAGCGTATCCGACGGAAGCTGCGCGTTCGTGCTCTGGCCCACGGTGCCGAACATCACGTCCGGGCAGACGAGCGCCGTGATCTTCGGAGGCGTCGAACCCGGCACCGTGAGATCGAAATCGAGCCCGCCGAGCCCCGCGACGGCGTGAACGAAGCGGAAGGAGGATTCGAGCCCCGGGGGCGTCTCCTCGCCGAGGGCGAGCGTCGTCGAGGGACTCGTTCCGTCGCCGAGGAGGTAGACGCCCGCGCCGCTGGTGGAGCTCGCCGTGACTTGCCCGGTGGCGACGGGGGTCGCGCTGCACGGGCTGCCGGCCGGAACGAGCGTGACCGTGTACATGCCCGACTCGACCTTGAAAGGGACCGTCACGTCCTTGTACCCGAGCCCCGCCGGGCAGGAGCCGCTCGCCGAGGCGAGGATCGGCTTTCCGTCGATGGGGGACGCACCGCCCGAGCGGGACAGGCAGGCGTCGACGCGCGCCGTCGAGGGCACGAGGTTGCCGATCCGCAGCGTCGCGTCGCCGGACCCGGGCAGCAGGCACGGTGGGGCCATGGGAGCGGAGTCCTCGCCGGGGGTCGCGTCGACCACCTGCGCATCTCCCGCGACCTCCGCGACCTCGGCGAGGTGCGCGTCGTGGCCGTCCATTCCCAGGATGGCCTCGCAGCCGAACGCGCCCGCCGCCACGGCCGCCATGACGGCGATGGCGACCCGCCGCCGCGGGACCACGCGAGGGAGGCGCGTCTTCATCGGACCACCCGCAAGTATACGCGACTCCAGTGGACCTCTGGATCGGGTCGGTGGACCTCTGGATCGGGCCACGCGAGCTCTCGATCGAGCCAGTGGAGCTCTGGATCGGGCCACGCGACGAGTGATCCGAGTCGATCGGGAACACGCACTGCAGACCTCGCGCGACCCGCCGCGCTCGTCGGGAGACTAACCCCGGAGCTCGACCTCCGCTTCGATCTCCACCGGGATGTCGAACGGCAGCTCCGCCATGCCGACGGCGCTCCGGGAGTGCGCTCCGACGTCGGGGCCGAACACCTCGAGGACCAAGTCCGAGAAGCCGTTGATGACGCTCGGCTGCAGATGGAAGCCCGGGGCCGAGCTCACCATCCCGAAGACGCGCCCCCACGCGGCGATGCGATCGAGGTCGCCCAGGGCGCGCTTCAGGCTGCCGAGCATCGAGAGCGCCGTGAGGCGAGCCGCGGCGTAGCCCTGCTCCAGGCTCACTTCGCGTCCCACCTTGCCCAGCGGCCTGGCGAACGCTCCATCGGCGTCCTGCGGGCCGTGCCCGGAGATGAGCGCTCGGCGGCCGACGACACGGACGAACTGGAACGGCAGCACGACGCCCGGCGGCGGCACGGGAGGAGGGGGGAGCGAGAGACCGAGGGCGCGCAGGCGTTCGTCGATGGCGGGCATGAGGCGGCTCTCCTCAGCCTACGACAGCCGCGCGCCGCCGCGACACGACGTAGGCGATGGGCCCGAGGAGCATGATCCCGAGGCCGAAGACGAGCGCGTTCATCCCGGCGATCTCCTCGTGGAGGTTCTTCACGAGGGCGAGCAGGAGAAGCAGCACCGGGCCGACGCACACGACGAGCGTCATGGCCGTGCCCCCCGGGATGCGGAACGGGCGGGGCAGGTTGGGCTCGCGGATGCGCAGCACGACGAGCGCCACGAGCTCGAGGACGAGGCTCGTTCCGTAGAGCAGGATGTCGAGCGAAACGAGGCGCTCGAAGGAGAGACCGAGAGAGAGCGTCCAGAGCGCGCAGCAAGCGAGCACCGCGACCCAGGGCGCGCCGTCCTTCAGCCGACGCTTGAAGACCCTCGGCAGGTAGCCGTCTTCCGCGAGGACCGCCGGCAAGCGCGAATACGACAGGCAGAGCGCGTTGAACATGCCGAAGGCGCTGATCATGCCGCCAAGGACCACGGCGACGGCGAGAGGCGCGCCGCCGAAGGTCCGCGCGACGTCGACCCAGGCGCCCGTATCCCAGTCCGACGGGTCGACGCCCGCCGCGCGCATGGCGGCGAAAGGGACGATGTACGTGAGGGCCACGAGCGCGACGGCGAGGAGGACGGCGCGGGGATACGTGCGCTGCGGGCGCTCCACCTCGCCGGCCACCGTCGAGGCGTTGTCCCAGCCCATGTAGTTCCACATCGCGACGAGCACGCCGCCCGCGAGATCGGGGCTCTCGGCCGCGTGCGCGACGGGCGGGACGACCGCCGGGGCGTGCACGAAGAAGGCGAGCCCGGCGAGGACGGCGAACGGAGCGAGCAGCAGCGCCGTCATCAGCGCCGAGCCGGAGCCGACCGCGCGCGCCCCCGCGAGGTTGTACGCAGCGCCCGCCGCGACGACGAGGACGCCGATGGCCAGCGGCGACGCCGCGAGCGTGGGCGAGATGCGCCCGAGGTAGAGCGCGAAGAGCGTCGGGTAGATGCCCATGTCGAAGACGCTGGCGGCCAGGGACAGCCACGCCTCCTGGTATCCCCAGAAGGGGCCGAGCGCCCGGCGCACCCACGCGTAGTAACCGCCCTCCTCGGGCAGCGCCGCCGCGAGCTCGCCGACCATCAGCGCCGTCGGCAGGCTCCAGACGACCGGCGTCGCTGCGAGCACCACGATGGCTGCGCCGAAGCCGACCTTCTGGGCCAGCTCCTCGAGGCCGTACGGCCCGCCCGACACCATGAAGTAGAGGGCGCCGACCAGCGGCAGGAGCGTCATCCGGCGCGCGGGCACGCGCCGAGGATACGCGGGGGGGCGGACCTAGGGACAGGCCGGTCTGATGGGCACGGGCTCGTCTGCGGGGTCGCGCATGACGAGATACCGCGTCTGCCGGTTTTCGCGCCGCCAGATGACGTAATCCATGAAGTAGTGGTGGATGTTCACGATGGCGAAGAGCGCCGCGAAGTAGGGAGTCGGCCCCATCGCGGTGAAGCGAGAGCGGCGCGGGACCAGGAAGTCGTCGAGCGCCGACGGCGCCCCGTGAAAGAGCAGCCACCCGAGGCCGAGCGCCGACACGGTGAGAAGCGCGAGCCGCGCGCTCGCCGCCCGCTCGAACCACGGCGGCCCTTCGCGCTCCCGCGCCTCGTTCCCCTTCAAGAGCCATACGAAGTAGAGGTACTGGGCGGAGTGCAGCGCCGGGATGGCGTAGACGACGAGCGGATCGATGCTCGAGTAGATCGACCAGACCCACACGCTGGAGAGCAGCGCGACGAGCGGCGTGAGGATGGGCAGCCGGCCCTCGCGCCGCCACTTCTGGACGAGGGTGCCGAAGAGCCACACGGCGCTCGCCAGGAACACGACGAACGTCAGTCGCTCGAGCCCGTGCGGGTGCGCGAGGGTCGTGTAGACGACGCCCTTCTCCTCGACCTCCTTGCCTGGATCGTAGGGGCTCGCCCACGCGTAGGCCCATCCGGCGTAGCAGTGGGCGAGGATGGCCAGGCGCTCGCGCGGAGAGAACCGCACCCCGCGCCGCGCGGCGAGCACGGTCATCACGCCGAAGCCTTGCTTCACGTAGTGCCAGCCGACCAGGAGAAACATGGTCTGGATGAGCAGCCCGAGCGCGTAAGCCGAGCGCGTCGCGAGCGCCGTCCCCGCCCAGCCGACGAGCACCGCCGGCACGAGGAGACCGGCCACGAGGTAGCGCGCTCGCTGCAGCGGCCCGAGCTCGCCGCCGAACGCCCGCGCCCGCGCCTTCTCGTAGAAGAGGAGGTAGGTGACGGCGAAGTGCGGGTCGTTGATGACGTGCGCGCCGTAGAAGAAGAGAAAGCCCACGGCAAGGTCGGCCGACGACAGGCCGATGGTCCGCTGAAGGACCCACGATGCGAGGAACAGCAAGGGCGTCGCCCCGCCGACCACGAGAAACTCCCCCACGGCGCCGGCGTGCACGCGAGCGCGCGAAGCCACGACCGGTGTCGCCTGCGCCACCGCGGTCACACCTCGGAGTAGCACCCTCCTGGCCCGCGCCGCCAGGCACCGTTCCGCGGGTCAGCCCCCGGTCCGGTAGGCCGCCGTCCAGGCGTGGTGTCCGGCGGTGTCGGCGATGCGGGCACGCACGAGGCCCTCTTCGCCGGTGAGCCGGTACGTGGCGCTCTTCGCGTGCACCTCGGCGAGGACCGCGCCGTCGTCGCCGAGGAAGGTGACGGTCGCGGCCGGGTCGGTCGTCGTGACCGTGAAGACGGCGCCCTGAACGGCGATGCTCGCGAGCACCGGCCCGTTCGACGCGTAGAGCCTCCCGGCGGCGAGCGCGGCGCATATGGCGGCGGTCGTCGTCTCCGCGCCGAACGTCTCGACCCAGGCCTGCCCGGGGAGCGCGCGGCGCGGGCCTCCCGAATTGGCGGGGAGCCCGTGCGCGTCGTCCACGGCCGCGGGGATCGCGTCGCCTCCTTGCGCGAGCACGTCGTCCCAGATGGCCTCCGTCGAGGGGCGCCATGCGTCGCCTGCGGTCGCTACGTCGGGGTGGCCGCTCCAGATCTCCAAAAGGTAACGGCCCGTGGCGCCACGCGCGATGTCGTCCGCGGTGAGCGACGCCTGGTAGTTCGGGTGGTTGACGAGCGGCGTCCCTCCCACCGCGCGGATCTGCGCGAGCACGACGCCGAGCCCGAGGTCGGCCCGGTCGAAGTCGCGCCCGCCCTCGACGGTCTGACTCGCGCACAGCGCATTCACGTGGAGAGGCCGCCCAGCCGCGCGGTCGGTCACCTCTTCGCCCGGGATCACGACGAACCCGGGGCCCGTGAGCTCCGCGAGCTCGGCCGGGTCGACGCGCAGGTCGTGCTCGGTCATGGCGAGGAACTGGTACCCGTGGCTTCGGTACCACGCGACCATCGCCTCGAGCGGCGCCGTGCCGTCGCTGCGGAGCGAGTGCGTGTGCAGGTTGCCGCGCTGGAAGTGATCGGCGAAGAGGTTGTCGACGAAGTGAGGATGGGCGCGCGCGATACGGTGCGCCGGACGCCCGCGCCGGTGCACGCGAGTCGCGCGCTCCACGAGGAAGCCCACGAGCGCGAGCGCGATGAGCGTGACGCCGAGGATGCGGGCGCGCCTCATCGCGGCCGCGGGCTAGAACTTCAGGTCGTAGCTGCCCTTGGCGCCGATGAGGAACCACTCGTGCAGCGCCTGGCTGGTGATGGAGGAGCCGGTCGTACCGCCGTTGGTGCCATTCGGAACGCTCTGATGGTCGTACTGCGCGAGGGCCAGGCTGACGAAGGGCCCGACCCCGAGAGCGCCGTTGAGCAGGCGGAAGTCGACGCCGCCCATCAGGTTGAGGAGCTCCCAGCCGTCCACTCCGTAGCTGAGAGTGCCGGTGCCCGTGCCGTTCGTGAGTGGGCCGGTGACCGTCGCAGAGAGCCACTCGTAGCCGAAGCCGAGGCCGAACCAGGGATCGACGAATCCGTCCGGGAGCACGTGGTACGCGGCTTCGATGCCGAGACGCGTGTCGTTGCTGGAGCAGCCGACGCCGGTCTCGTTGCAGAGATTGGTCGCTCCTCCGAACTGATTGGAGAGCGACGCGAGGCCGAACGAGAAGTACGCGCCCGCATACCAGTGAGACAGGAACCGGACCCCGGCGTTGATCCACAGCGGGATGATCTGATTGCTGATGGTGTGGTCGAGATCGTTGCCGTTGCCGCCCTCGGCGGAGCCCAGCGGCACTCCGTACGCCAGCCGGGCGCCGAACTCGAACGCCATCCACGGAGCACCGGCTTCGGCTGCCGCCGCCGGCGTCGTCGCCGGCACCGTGCCCGTGCCGTAGGGATCGGGCGTTCCCCCCGTTGCCGGTGCGGCGGCGCCACCCGCCGCGGCGCCCCCCGACAGGCGGAGATCCACCGGGAGCATCTGCCCCGGAGACAACGACACGTCGGCCTCCGCGCCGCCCACGCCGGCCTGCCGCGCCACGATGTGATGGGGCCCCGGGTCCGTCGGTCGGTCGTTGTCGAGCAGCACCTTCGGAACGGGCTGGCCGTCCACGGTGACGTCCGCGTTCGCCGCCTCGCCCGGAGGCCCTTCGACGTGAATGCGAAGCTTCGCGATCTTCGGCTCCGCCGCGTCGAGGATCGTGCGCGCCTGCTTCTTGGCCTCCGCCCAGGACGGCGGCGCGTTGGCCGGGAGGCTCTCGTTGAGCACGCGATTGAGGAGCTCGGTGCCGGCGATGATCTTCCCCAGCTGGATCTCGCACTGCGCGAGCGGCACCGCCGTCGTCGGCGCGTGCACCAGGGCCTCGGCCTTGTCGAGCTGCTCGACGGCCTCCTTGCAGTTGCCGGCCTGCGCCAATCGCAGCCCCTCGATGGCAAAGGGGCGGGCCGCCGCCTTGTCACTGTCCGAAGGATTGATCGGATCCGCCTTCGCGCTGCCGGCCGTCGTGGCGGCTGCGGCGAGGAGGAGAATCGGCAATGAAGTTCGAAGGACAGCTTTCATGAAACGGAAGCCCCATGGTTGACGAGGATGGCCGATCGCACGCCACGTTATACAAGCCGCCTCTTACCGCAAGGAGAAATGCGCCGGATTCGCATTGTGGGAGGCCCGCCCGCGTGTTACGCGGGCCTCTTGGCTGTGGAGGCGCGCGCCAGCGCCAACGGAGAGCTCGAACGATGAATCCAGTCATGCGTTGGGTGGGGACGTTCGCGGTCGTGGCGGCGGCCTGCGTCTTCGGGTGCTCCTCCTCCTCCGGCGGCAAGAACAACTGCGGGTCGTCTGGCGGGGGGATCGGCGGCGGAATCGGCGGCATCGGGGGCGGCTCGTCGTCCGGCAGCTGCACCGGCTCGGGGAGCGGGTCGAGCAGCGGCGGCGGCTCGTGCCCCGCCGTCACGGCGACCACGACTTGCGCGATGTGTCTCGCCGCGCAGTGCTGCGCTCAGGCCACGGCGTGCAGCAACGACGCGAGCTGCGTGACGTGCGACGACACCTGCGGGACCGACGGCAACTGCACGGAGTGCGAGCAGAGCGACACGGCGTTCGCCGCCCTCGTCACGTGCGGGGAGAACAGCTGCGCGTCGCAGTGCGGCGCTACCAGCAGCAGCAGCGGGAGCGGCAGCAGCAGTGGGGGAGGCGGGTCCTGTCCGGCGGCCGCCGGCGACACCGCGTGCGATACCTGCGAGAAGCAGAGCTGCTGCCCTCAGGTGCTCGCGTGCGCCGCCGACACGACCTGCACGAGCATCGCGGAGAGCGCGACGACCATCTCCCAGGCCCAGGAGGAGGCGCAGCAGTCGGGCGACGTCCCCGCCGAGAACTTCGTGACGTGCATCGAGAACAGCTGCGAGACGCCCTGCGGGGGCTGATTCGCCGGCGGCCTTTGACACGCCGGGGACTCGGGCTAGCGTTTCCTGGGAAGGTCGATGAGGTCCAGCCCTGCGTCGGAGCTCGGACGTGCCGGGCAGATCGTGGCGGGCAAGTTCCGTCTGGACGCCGTGATCGGTCGCGGGGGCATGGGATCGGTCTGGAGCGCGACCCACATCGGCCTCGGGCATCGGCTCGCCCTCAAGCTCATCGCCCGCGAATACGTCCGCTCGCCCGAGGCGCTGCGGCGCTTCGACGCCGAGGCCAGGGCCGCGGCGCGCCTTCAATCGCGGCACGTCGTCCAGGTCTTCGACAACGGGACGCTCGACGACGGGACGCCCTTCATCGCGATGGAGCTGCTCTCGGGCGAGAACGTGTCGGCGCGCATCGAGCACCGCGGCCCCGTGGCCTTGGCGGACACCGTCGAGATCGTGGCGCAGTGCTGCAAGGCGCTCGGGCGCGCGCACGCCGCCGGCATCGTCCACAGGGACATCAAGCCGGACAACATCTTCCTCGCGCGCGAGCCGGACGAAGACGCGGACGTCGCCAAGATCCTCGATTTTGGCGTGGCGAAGATCACGCAGGACGACCTCCAGGAGTCGCAAGTCACCGGGACCGGCGCGCTGCTCGGCACGCCTCTCTATATGAGCCCGGAGCAGATCCGCGGCGCGCGCGAAGCGGACCAGCGGGCGGACCTCTATTCGCTGGGTCTCGTCGTCTACACGATGCTCACGGGCCGGGTGGCCATCACGGGCGAGACCTTCGGCGACATCCTGGTCAAGATCTGCACGCAGCCGCTGCCGAGCCTCGTCGCCACCGTGCCGTCGCTTCCCTACGCCATGGAGGCGTGGTTTCACAAGGCGTGCGCCCGCGAGCCGGGGGACCGGTATGCGTCGGCGCAGGAGCTCATCGACGCGCTGCGGGCGGCGGCCGGCGCGCGGGTGAGGGCGAGCTCGCTGCCTGCGCTCGGGAACGCGCCGACGATCGAGTCCGCGGTGCCCGGGCCGCCCCGCACGCCGTCGTTCGGGGAGAGCGCCGCCATCGCGGCGACGCTGGCGGCGCCGGCCGCGACGACGGGGCCGGCCATGCGCGCGGCCATCACGGGGGCCGGCGGCATCCTTCCCGCGTTCTCGCAGAGCGCGGCGCCGATGTCCGTCACGGCGGCCGGGCTGCCTCGACGCTCGATGAGCGGGCTCGCGTGGGCGGGCGTGCTAGCCGCGCTGCTGGCCGTGGGGGGAGGTGTCGTGTTCGCGGTCTCGCTGAGGACCGCCGATCCGGCGGCGTCCGCGGCTCCATCGGCGGCGCCTTCCGCGACCGCGCCCCTGGCGACCGCGACCGTGCCCTCCGTGGTGGCGTTGCCCGCGCTCGCCCCTTCGGTCGCTCCGAACCTCGGCGGCGCGGACGCCGCGAGCCAGGCTGCAGGCGCCCAGTCCGTGGCAACTCCTCATGCGTCGGTCCCCCTGGGCACGGTCGTCTCGCCTCCGACCGTCCCTACGGCCGTCCATGGTCCGGTCACGCCGCCGGGCCCGCCGCCGCGGGCGGCCAAGCCGATCGACGTCGGTTACTGAGCGCGGCGCAGCGCTCCGCTCTCTACGGCCGGCGACACCGTGACCGTGAACCCGGCGGCACAGGTCCACGCTCCACGCGCTCCTTCCGCGGCGATCGGCACGCCGTTCCTGCGGCACCTGCATTGCACACGCGGTCCGGTGACACTCCCACCGCCCCGAAAGGAGGCAACCGATGGACACCCGAACGAGGCGTGCGGCGCTCTCGCTGCTCGCCCTCACGGCGCCCGTCTTCGTCGTCGCTCCGTCCCGCGCCGACGATGCGCCCGCCGATACTCCTCCCCCGCAGCACCTGCGCCCTCGCGGCGAGCCGCAGGCCACCTTCGGCGCCCAGGCCGGCTCTTCGACCTGGCCCGGCGATCCCGTCGCGCTGACCACGTTGAAGCTCGCCTGGCGCTTCCAGGACGTGGTCGCCCCGTTCTTCATGACGCGCGTCGGCTACGGCCACGTCAACGACCGCTCGCTCGTCACGCTGGCCATCGGCGCCCAGCTCTGGGGTCGCCTCGGGCCCGTGCGTCCGTACGTACGCGCGGCGGTCCAGCACCAGCACGAGGAGTCGCTCGCCGCCGTGCGCAGCGAGCCCGCGGGCGCCCTCTTCGGCGTGGGCGACGGCATCCGCCACCGCGCCGGGGGGGACTTCGCCGCCGGGGTCGACTTGCCCCTGCATCACGGCCCGCAGCTCGACGTCTACGTCGCCCTCGAGGCCGTCGCCGACTGGTTCCCGGATCCGCGAGGTCCGTCGCTCTACGCCCTCGGCAGCGCGGCGCTCGGCGTCAGCCACTCCCTCTTCTGAGCGCCGACCATGCGTATTCACGGCGCGGTCCTCGCGCTGCTCGCCGTCGTCGCGTGCAGCGCAGCCAACGAATCGCTCGAACAGCGCGCGTGCCCCTCGGGCGGCACGCCGCTCACCTACGAGAGCTTCGGAGCCGAGCTCTTCGCCCAGTGGTGCGAGAGCTGCCACGCGGCGTCCTCCACGAACCGCAACGGCGCGCCGCCCGACGTGACCTTCGATACGCAGGCGCAGATCATCGCGTGGAAGGACCGCATCTACGCCCGCGCCGCGGACGACAACACGTCCATGCCGCTCGGGCCCGACGGCCCGGACAGCGCGACGCGCCACCAGCTCGGGGACTGGCTCGCGTGCGGCGCGCCGTGATCGCCTACGGCCGAGAGCCCGGAGGTCTCCTACGATGATCCCCGCGCTGCTCCTCTGCGCGGTCTGCGCGACGGCCGATCCGATGGTCGACGCGCCGGGCAACGAGCGCGCCTTCGCCGGTCGGCTCCGGGCCACGCTGGACGCGCGGATGGGCGGCGCGAGTGCCTCGGATCCGGATGGCACCTCCGTCGACGTCGTGGACCGGCGGCTCGAGGGCACGCTCGCGTGGGCGCCCGCGTCCACGCTCCTGCTCTCGCTCGCGGTGCCGGTCCTCGACCGGACCATCGCGGCGAACGGCGCGCGTCTGGACCGAGCCAGCCTGGGCGACGTGGAGGCCCGCGCGCAGATCGAGGCGTGGGCCGACCGGTACGCGAGCGTCCGCCGCCGCCTGGTCCTGTTCGTCGGGACGAAGGTGCCGACGGCGCCGCTCGAGGCCGATGCGTCGGGCGCGCTGCTCCCTTCGGTGCTCCAGCCGGGATGCAGCTCGATCGTGCCGCTCCTCGGGGTGGCGTACACCGCGTCGCGCGCCCCCTGGTCGTGGATGGCGAGCGGGACGATCCTCTTGCCGTTCGTCGTCCGCGACGCCGCTCCGCACGCCGGCGACTCGCTGCGCGCGTCCGTCGTCGGCTCCTGGCAGCCGCTGCGCTGGCTGGGCGCGCGCGGTGGCGTGGCGGGACGCCTCGACGGCGGCGGCCTCCTCGCGGACGGGGAGCCCGATCCCAGCTCGGGGGGGCTCATCGGCTACGTCTCCGCCGACGCGCTGTTCAGCCCGTCGGGCGATCTCGTGCTGTCGCTCGGCGGGATGGTGCCCGTCGTCCAGTCGTGGCGCGGCGAGCACCACGAAGAGCCGATCCTTTCCGCCAGCGCGGCCTACGACTTCTGAGCCGACCTATCAGAGCGGGTGGACGCCGTCGCACGCCGTCGGATCGGTCCAGCGGTCGACCCAGTCGCCGTTGTCGCACTGGTACCAGTCGGAGTCGTACTTGCTCTGCACGCACGCGTTGGCGGGCATCTCCTTGCCCAGCGTGTCGGAGTAGCAGCCCTTCGGTGCCGGGCTTCCGCCGCCCCCACCGCCGCCGCCACCGTACGCGCTGAGGGCGGCCTCGGCGTAGGCGATGCGCTGCGACTGATCGCACTCGCCGCAACCCTCGAAGTCCTCCTCGAAGGCGACGGTCGCCTCGGATACGGTGGTCGCGCGTCGCAGGTCCGAAAGGCCGTAGTCGCCGAACGTCTCGAGCTCGTACCAGACGAAGTCGAGCTGCAGGTCGAGCGAATAGGCGGAGTCGCCCTTCTCCTTGGCGTAGGCCACGACGTTGTCGTTCTTGTCGGTGTCCCAGCGGCCTCCCGCCGACCACTGCGCGATGCCGCGCCCGGGCCCGCCTCCGTACTGGGAGATGCTCGGATTCATGCTCGACTCCTGGTCCAGGTTGCCGACGATGCCGGCGGCCTGGACGTGCGAGAGACCCTTGCCGACGAAGTAGTCGAAGGCGGCCTTGTTGTTGGCCGACTCGGAGACGGCGGACGAGGAGCTGCCGACGTCTTCGTCGCCCGCGCCCCCGCAGGCTGCGGTGACGACCGAGAGCGAAGCGAAGAGGCACGGCGTCAGGAGGCGGGCGGTGAGCTGGTTCATGCTCGCTCCCATTGCGGGCAACGTGCCGCAGGGGGCGCTCGCGGCAGGGACCGAGGCTCTCGGCCCGCGTGCGCGCCGGGTCGCGAGTCGCTCGCGAGGGGTCGTGGGGTCGACGCGTAGGTGCGCGGAAACCCTTCGCGGGAGCCCCGCTTTGCCTCCACGACCCGCTCACCCTCCGAGCCACCGAAGCCCCAGGCCGCTGGGCCAGCGAGGCCCCAGCCCGGGGACGCTTCTCCCGACTTACCAGGGCTTCACGCCGACCGCCGCGAACGTCTCCGTCGTCGGATAGGCCACGCCTCCCCGCACCGTCGTCACCGTCTTCCGCAGGTCGGAAATGTTCGTCAGCGGATCCCCGTCGACGACGACGAGGTCGGCCATCTTGCCGGGGGCGATCGTGCCCGACGTCTTCTCCCGCTTCATCGCGCGCGCCGGCACGAGGGTGGCGTCACGCAGCGCGTCGGCCGGGGTGAGGCCGCCGCGCACGAAGAGCTCCAGCTCGCGATCGAGCATCATCCCGGCCAGCGCGTCGGTGCCCGCGACCACGGTGACCTTGGCGTCGCGGAGCGCCCGCACCATCGCCAACATCTTGTCGTACGACCGTGCGTAGAGCTCCTCCTTGCCGGCCATCGGAAGCCCGCCCGTCAGGAACCCGCGCCGCGACTGGACGGGCAAGCGCTGCACGATCCACTCCTCGCCGGGGGGGACCTTGCCCTGCTGGCCCACGAAGACGCTCTCGAAGGTCGCCTCGGTCGGATCGATCACCGTCTTGTGCTGGCGGAGGTACCCGAAGAAGTCCTGCGCGGGCTTCGACGCGAGATCGAAGTCGGCCGCCTTGTCGCCCACGACCGAGAACCGGAGCGGTGTCCTCGTGTCCGTGTCGTGGCCGGCGAAGAAGTTCAGGAACAGCATGTTCACGTGCTCGATGCCGTCGTAGCCGTCGCGCACGGCCTCGTGGGCGAGCATGTGCACCGGGATGTGGCCGGTCACCGTCATCCCGCGCGCGTGCGCTTCCTTCGTGATGACCGGGACGAGCTCGGGCCGGACCGAGTTGTAGATCTTGATCATCTCGTAGCCGCGCTTGGCGTAGAACTCGACGCCGGCCTTCGCCTCGGCCTCGGTCTCCGCGGTGATCCGGCTCGAGGCGGCCTTCTCCCCGCGTCCCTCGATGAACCCCGCGCGCAGCACGTGCGGCCCCACGGCGGTGCCCTCGTCGAAGCGCTTCTTGAAGTCGTCGAGGCGATCGGGATCGTTGCCGACGTCGCGCACGGTGGTGACGCCCGAAGCGATGTTCAGCAGTCCGTCGGACGTCCCCAGGTGCGCGTGCATGTCCCACAGCCCGGGCAAGAGGGCCTTGCCGGCGAGGTCCACCGTCTCCGCCCCGGCGGGCACCTTGGTCGTCTTCGAGGGGCCCACGGCAGCGATCGTGTCCCCGACGACGACCACGGTCTGATCGGGGAGCCAGCGGCCTCGCTCGACGTCGAGGACGCGGGCGTGCTGGAAGGCGAGTCCGGCTGCCGGCGGCCGGTGGGCGAGCCGCCCGACGACCTCGCGGTCGCGCGCGCGGACCATCTCGTCCCGCTTCGCGATGAGCGGGTCGATGGCGCTCTCCCATCCCTCCGGCACGAGCGAGAACCAGGGATCGACGATACCGAACCAGGTCCCGTCGTCCTCCATCCACACGCGCATCGGCGAGAGATCGAGCCCCGTGATGGCGTACGCGGTCAGGTGCTTCGAGCGGCCCGCGGACTGCACGGTGGTCTCGCCGGTCTTCTCGATGTGCGCCTCGCCGTCGGGCAGGAGCGCCATCGTGCCGCCCGCCTTGAGGAGGGCCTGCGCGAGGAGCCCGAGCACGTCGGGAACGTCGGCGATCGGAACGAAGAACGCGGGGCGAGTGATGGTGGCTTCGCCCGCCTCCTCGCGGCTCTTCCAGTGCGCGTGACCCGCGTCGACGGAGAAGACCTCGTCGACCGGCGCCTGCATCTCGTGATGGCCGTGCGCCTCGAAGGCCGTGATCGTGCCATCCGGGGCGAGATGGATCGTCGCGTTCGCGGCGGGGCCACGGCCGTTCTCCTTCATCTCGAAGGCGACGGTCACCGTTCCGTCGGCCGCCGTGGTTGCCACCGAGGAGCCCGACGGGCGCGTGAGCGACACGAGCGCGCGCCTCACGGTCACCGGCTGTGCGGGAGGTGCCGTGACGGTCGCCACCGGGGGCGGTGCGACGGGCGGTGGGGGCGGAAGCGGCGGCGGAGGAGGCTCGGCTCCGCAGGCGCATGCGAGGAGGATCGGCGCGAGTGCGAATAGGCGGCGGCGCATGGCCGCCGAGCTTATCCCGGGACGAGCGCCAGGAGCGCCGCCTCGTCGTCCTTTTCCATGGCCCGCTCTGCTTCGAGCGCGGCATGGTCCCGGCCGATCGTCGCCACCGCGAGCGTCTTGCCGCCCTTGCGGTACGCGACGGCAGCGTCCCTTCCGTCGAGACTACCGGCGACGTCGACCCGGTCCCACGACTCGGCGTGGCCTACGTAGTTGACCGTCATGTCGTAGTGCGCGCTCCAGAAGAACGGCACGAGCCTCCACGGCGTGGTCCCCCCGAGGATCGCCTGAGCCGCGATCTGCCCCATCCGCTCGGCGACCACCCAGTGCTCGACGCGGATCTTCTCGCCCGTCCGGGCATCCGGCCATCGCGCCACGTCCCCGATCGCCCAGACGCCCGGCGCGCTCGCACGCAGCTGGTCGTCCACGGCGATGCCGCGGTCGACGGTCAGCCCGGCGGCCTCGGCCAGCGTCACGTCGGGCTTCACGCCGACACCCGTCACCACGAGATCGGCCTCGAGGCGCGCGCCGCTGGCCAGCGTGACCGACGACGCGTCGATGGCGACGGGCGTCGTCCCCAGGTGGAACGTCACGCCGTGCTCCTCGTGCACCCTTTGCACGAGGGCGCCCACGGCGTCGCCCAGCACGCGCGCCAGGGGCGCCTTCTCCGGCGCGACGACCTGCACCTCCAGTCCGCGCGCCCGCAGGCTCGCCGCCACCTCGAGACCGATGAAGCTGGCCCCGACGACGACCGCGCGCTTCGCGGCGCCGGCCTTGGCGATGATGGCGCGGCTGTCGGCGAGCGTCCGCAGCGTGAAGACGTGCGGCAGGTCGGCCCCCGGCACCGTGAGCCGGTTGGGCTGAGCGCCGGTCGCGAGGACGAGGGCCCCGTATTCGCGGTCGCCGCCGCCCTCGAGGTGGACGCGCTTGCCGGCCGTTTCGATCCGCGCGACGCGCGCGCCGAGGGCGAGCTGGACGCCGTTTCGCTTGTAGAACTCCTCGTCGCGGATGGTCATCCACTCTTCGGGAGCGTTGCCCGCGAGGTAGTCCTTCGAGAGGTTGGGGCGGTCGACGGGCGGCGTGGCCTCGGCCCCGAGGAGCGTGATGGGCCGGCCGTAGCCGCGCCGCCGCAGCGCCTCGGCGCACGCGCTCCCGGCCGCGCCCGCGCCGATGATGATGACCGACGGAGGGCCGCCGCCGCCGAGCTTGATGGTGAGCGGTCCGCGCTTTCCGGTGACGACGAGCTTGCCGTCGCGCGTCGTGACGTCGAAGCACGCGACGGGCTCGAGCGCGGGCGCGCGGACGGCCGCGCCGGTGTGGAGTGAGAACGCGGCGTGGTGCCAGGGGCAGCGCACCTCGTCGCCGACGACGAGGCCCTCGCCGAGCGGTCCGCCGTAGTGCGTGCACTTCGCGCCGACGGCGAAGACGTCCGCGCCGCGCCGGACGAGGAGCACCGCCTCGCCGTGCGCGTGCCCCACCAGGGTGCCTCCCTCGGGCACCGCGTCCGGACTGATCCCCTGCGCGAGATCCGGCCCCTCGAGCTGCTGCGTGTCGCCACCCATGACCACGAATGTACCGGAGAGAGGGTCGCCGGGCCGCCGAAGAAACGCCCTCTACCCCGCCGCCCGCGCCCCGCGAGGCCTCACCGCGTCGACCACCACGCGCCCGTCCTCCACGTCGACGAGCGCCACGTCGCCGCGCACGAGCTTGCCCTCGAGGATCATCTCTGCGATGGCGGCCTCGACCTGGCGCGCGATCGCCCTTCGCATCGGGCGCGCGCCGAGCTCCGTGTCGAAGCCGCCGCTCTCCAGCAGGGCCTCGACGGCCGCGTCGCTCACGTCGAGGCGCACGCCGCGCGCGGCCTCCAGCTCCTCCCCGAGGGCCCGCAGCATGCGGCGCGCGACCTCCGCCACGTCCGCACGGCCCAGCGCGTCGAACGCGAGGACCTCGTCGATGCGGTTGTAGAGCTCGGGCGGCAGGGCGGCGCGCGCGGCCGCGCACATGGCCTCCTCGTAGGCCGCCGTGTCGCGGGACGTCCCGGAGTCGGCCTTGGCGCCGAAGCCGATGCGCCCCCGCGTCGTCGGGCGCGCCACGTCGGCGCCGAGGTTCGACGTCATCACGATGACCGCGTTCGTGAAGTCGACCGTCCGGCCGCGGCCGTCGGTCATGCGCCCCTCGTCGAAGACCTGGAGGAACGCCTCGAGCACGTCGCGATGCGCCTTCTCGATCTCGTCGAGCAAGAGCACCTGGTACGGGCGCTTGCGCACGGCCTCCGTGAGCTGACCGCCGGCCTCGTGCCCCACGTAGCCCGGCGGGGCGCCGACGAGGCGCGCGATGGCGTGCGACTCGGCGTACTCGCTGAGATCGAGGCGCGTCATCGCGTGGGGCGAGTGAAAGAGACACTCCGCGATGGCCTTCGCCGTCTCCGTCTTGCCGACGCCCGTGGGGCCGAGCAGGAGGAAGGAGCCGATCGGCCGCTGGGCGCGGAAGCCGCTGGCGTTGCGGCGCAAGACCCGCGCGATGCGGGCGAGGGCCTCGGCGTGGCCCACGACGCGCCCCGCCATCAGCTGCTCGAGTCGAAGCATGCGCGAGCCGTCGGTCTCGAGGAGGCGCTCCACCGGCACGCCGGTCGACTCGCTCACCACGTCGGCCACCTGCTCGCGCGTGACCTCGGTCTCGCCCCGACGGCGCGCGCGGGCGCCCGCGAGGTCGAGCAGCCCCACGGCCTTGTCGGGGAGGGCTCGCTCGGGGACGTAGCGGGCGCTCCAGGCGACGGCTGCGGCCATGGCCTCGGGGGCGAAGCGAACGCTGTGGTGCTTCTCGAACGCCGGCGCGACGCGCTCGAGGGCGAGGAGCGCCTCGTCGGGGGCGAGCTCGGCGACCTCGATGGCGGTCATCCGGCGGGCGAGCCCGGGATCGGCGAGGACGACGCGCTTGAAGTCCTCGACGGTGGTCGCGCCGACGCACCCGAGCTCCCCGCGCGCGAGGGCGGACTTCAGCTCCGCGGCCACCTCGTCGTCGCCCGTCAGCACCGTGTGCAGCTCGTCGAAGAAGAGGACGACGCGGCCCTCGGAGCGGGCGACCTCGGCCTTGATCTGTGCGATGCGCTCGGCGAGCGCCCCGCGGACGCCGGTCCCGGCGAGGAGAGAGGCCGCGTCGATCTCGACCACGATCCGGTCGTCGAGCGTGGCCACCTCCTTGCCGTCGGCGATGCGCTGCGCGAGGCCGCGCACGACGCTGGTCTTGCCGACCCCGGCGGGACCGACGAGGCAGGGGCAGTTGGCGTGGCGCTTGGCGAGGACGTCGAGGGTCCGGTCGATCTCGGCCTCGCGGCCGAAGACGGGGTCGAGCTCTCCGCGCGAGGCGGCGAGGGTGAGGTTTTTGCCGAGGGAGGAGAGGGTAGGGAAGCGCTTGGGATCGAGGTCGAAGGCGGAGCGGGGCGCGTGGGGGGAAGGGGAGGAGGAGGGGCGGGGGCGTTTGGCGCGGGAAGGGGAGGGCGGGTGGGCGGGCGCGGGCGCGCGCGAGGGCGCGAGCGTGGGCGAGGGCGAGGGCGAGGGGGCGAGCGAGGGCGGGTGCGCGGGCGCGGGGGAGAGGCGGGGGGAAGGCGCAGGGGAGAGGCGGGGGGAGGGGGCGAGGGAGAGCTGGGCGGCCGTGGGGGCACGGCGCTGGCTGACGATGCCCATGGCGATCTGCATCGCGGCGGTGCGGAGCTTGGTCACGTCGGAGCCGCACTGCTCGATGGCGCGGAAGGCCGCGGTGCTGCGCTCCTGGCACAGGGCGAAGAGAAGGTGGAGACCGGTGGCCTCGCGCGTCGGGGAGCGCGCGGCGAGGTCGCGGGCGCGCTGCACGGCGCGAGAGACGGCGTCGGTGTGGTCGTCCGTGAGGATGCGGGCGGCCTTGAGGAGCACCTCCGCGTCGAGGCGCCGCTCCTTGAGCAGCTCCGACGCGCCGCCGGACTTCGACGCGATGGCCGCCAGCAGGTGGCCCGTGGTGACGCGTTCGCCGCGCGCCTTCGCCATCTCGTCGGCGACCTTCCGCAGGGCCACGAGGTCCGACTCGCGAGTGCCGCTCATCGAACGACGGCTCGCACGGCGGCCACCTCGGGGCCAAGAAAGTCACCGGCGGGGCGGTCACGACACGACGGTGAAGCGGACGGCGCGCCGGGCCGCCGCCGTGAGAGGCCACGTGTAGGCGAGGTCCTCTTCCTGCGCGGCGCGCGCGTGGGTGGGCGCTTCGTCCTTCGCCAGGAGGACCCACACCGAGCCCCCCGGCGCGGCCAGGGTCACCCCCAGGTCGAGCCAGGGGCCCGGACCGAGGGTCGCTCGCGAGACCGCGACGTCCCAGGCCCGCCGCCCCTCGAGCGCCTCGCCGCGGACGCGCTCGATCGCCACGTCGGCGCGCCCCACCTGTCCGACCACCGTGCGCAGGAACGCCGCCCGTTTGCCGAGGGGCTCGACGAGAGTCACCCGCAGGTCGGGACGCAGCAGCGCGAGGGCGAGGCCTGGGGCGCCGGCGCCGCTGCCCACGTCGACGACGCGGGCGTCCGCCGGCAGCCGCGGGGCGAGAAGCAGGGCGTCGGCCAGCATGAGGTCCACGAGCTCATCGTCGGTGCGGGCCGCGGTCAGGTCGATGCGCGCGTTCCATTGCTGCAGCAGTCCGAGCCACACCGCCACCTGCTCCTCGGCGCGCTCGTCGAGCGTCGCACCGAGGGCCGTCGCCGCCCGCTCGATCCGTGGGCCGAGCGTGCCCGTCTTGGCCGGCATCGTCGGGCAGTGGTACCTCTGTCTCCCCCTCCGGGCCAATGTCCGCGCAAGCCGTCCCTCCCCAGCCCGAGCCCGTCCACGAGCTCGACTTCGCGCCGCTCGACGCGCTCGTCGCCCGCGCTTTCCCGGGTGGACGCGCCCCCGCCTACGAGCCCATGCGCGGCGGGGCGTCCACCCGGCGCTACTTCCGCGTGCAGCTCGACGGCCGCGCCACGGCGGTCGCCATGTTCGTCCCCGACGGCGCGAAGCCCGAGGAGGTCGCCCAGGGCGGCGCCGCCGCCGCCCGCTGGCCCTTCCTCGAGGTGCGCGATCTGCTCGCTGCCCGCGCCATCGACGTGCCCGTGCTCCACGGCGAGGACACGTCGCGCGGCTGGGTGCTCCTCGAGGACCTCGGCGACGACACGCTCGCCGCCTACCTCGCCGCCCACCCCGACCGCCGCGAGGCCCTCTACGTCCGCGCCGTCACGGACCTCGCCCGCGCGCAGACGTCCCTCGAAGCGCTGCCCGCCGGGAGCGTCATCGCCACGCGCGCCTTCGACGCCGACCTCCTCGGCTGGGAGATCGACCACTTTCGCGAGTGGGCGCTCGAGGCGCGCGGCGTCGTCCTCGCCGCCGACGATCGCCGCACGTTCGACGCCCTGGCGGGGCGGCTCGCCCGGAGCATCGCGGGCTGGCCGCGCGCGTTCGTGCACCGCGACTACCAGTCGCGCAACCTCATGGTCCGGCCGGGCGAGAGGCTCTGCTGGATCGACTTCCAGGACGCCCTCCTCGGACCGCGCGTCTACGACCTCGTCGCCCTGCTCAACGACAGCTACCAGGTCTTCGACCGCGCCTTCGTCGAGGCACGGCTCGACGACTACGCCGGGGCGCGCGGACTCGACGCCGAGGGGCGCCGGGCGCTTGGCCGCGAGTTCGACCGGGTCACCGTGCAGCGCAAGCTGAAGGACGCGGGCCGCTTCGTCTTCATCGACCGCGTGAAGGGCAACCCCTCGTTCCTCGAGTTCGTCGAGCCGACCATCGCCAAGGTGCGCGCGAGCCTCGCCAGGCTCACGGACGACGAGGACATGCGGACGCTCGCCTCCCTCCTCGCGCGCCTCCTCCCTTGAGCCATGACGGGCCGCCGCGTTCCCCAGGCCCCGGCTTCGGCGCCCGCGCTCGCGGGGGCGTCCGCGCGCGTGATGGTGCACCCACACGGCCTCGACCTCGGCGACGGCGAGGTGCTGCCCCTCTGGGCGGGCGCGATGCACTACTGGCGGCACCCCCGCGGCGAGTGGCGCGCGGGGCTCGAGGCGATGCGCGCGATGGGGCTGCGGCTCCTCGACACGTACGTCCCCTGGGGCGTCCACGAGACGGGTCCCGGCGAGTACGACTTCGGCGAGAAGGACTCGCGCCTCGACGTCGCGCACTTCCTCGAGCTCGCCCACGAGGTTGGCCTTCGCTGCGTGATGCGGCCCGGTCCTCACATCAACGCGGAGATGACCTTCTTCGGCCTCCCCGAGCGCGTGGTCTGGGACTCGGAGTGCCAGGCGCGCACGCCCGGCGGGCATCCCGTGATGCTGCCCATCGTGCCCGTCGCCTTCCCCGTTCCCAGCTACGCGAGCGACGCCTTTCTCGAGGAGACCGCCCGCTGGTACCGCGCGGTCGGCAAGCAGCTCTCGCGCCTCCGTTGGCCCGAGGGGCCCATCGTCCTCGTGCAGGTCGACAACGAGGGGGCGCTCTACTTCCGCGACGGCGTCTACGATCAGGACTACCACCCGGACGCCCTCCAGGCCTTCCGCGCCTTTCTTCGCGCCAAGTACCAGCACCTCCACGCCCTGCGTGAGGCGTGGAGCGACGAGACCGTGAGCTTCGCCACGGTGGAGCCGCCGCGGCGCTTCGACGCGAAGGTCGTGAGCGATCTGGCGCGGCACGTCGACTGGACCGAGTTCCACGAGGAGCTGCTCTCGACGGCGATGGAGCGGATGGCGCACGCGCTCGTCGACGCGGGCTTCGAGGGGCTGCCGACCTCGCACAACCTGCCGCTCGGAGAGGCCGCGACGCCGCTCAACCCGGCGCGCATGACCGCGATCGATCTCCTCGGCCTCGACTACTACCACCGGGCCGCGCCCACCGAGCACTGGATCATCCTGCGGCGCACGACCGAGCTCGCGAGCCGCTGCGAAGGGCGCGAGCGTCCGGCCTACGGCGCCGAGGTCGGCGCCGGGTTTCCGCCCTTCTTCGCGCCGCTCGACGAGCAGGACTCGATGTACGCGCTCATGTGCGCGATGGGCTACGGGCTCCGGGGTTTCAACCTCTACATGGCCGTCGAGCGCGACCGCTGGATCGGCGCGCCCATCGACCCGCACGGCCAGCCTCGCCCGCTGGCGGCGGTGTATCGGCGGCTGCTGACGGCGATCGACCGCGTGAAGCTCCACACCCTCCGGCGACGGACGCCCGTGCGCCTCGTCGTCCCGCGCGCGCTCCGCCGCCTCGCCCGGGCGACGCACGCCTTCGGGCCGCTGACGCCGGCGCTCTTCAACGTCCTCGGGGCGGGCTGGCGCGAGAGCGTCCTGGAGCGGGACTTCGGGCTCGGCGCGCCGCCCGTGATCGCGGCCGAGGCCTACCTCCGCGCCTTCGAGCGCGCGCTCCACGCCCGCGGCGTTCCCTTCGCCTACGCCGGCGGCGAGACCGTCGACCACTCGACCGCGGGCGCGCGATGGATCGTGTGCGCGTGCAGCGGAGGCTTGAAGCCGCACCTCGTCGACAGCCTGCACGCCGCGCGCGCCGCCGGCATGGTGGTGACGATGGGGCCGCGCGCGCCGGAGCTCGACGGCTCGATGAGGCCGTTGCGTCATCCCGTCGACGTGACCGGCTTCGAGATCGAGCCCCTCGACGATCTGGCTCGCGCCGACGCGCTGGTCGCGAAGCGCATCGACGAGCTCGGCCTTCCCACGTGGCCCGTCGATCCGCCCGATGTGCACGTCGCCGTCCACGAGGACGCCACGGGCACGCCGCGCGTCGTCTTCGTGATGAACCCGACGCCGGGCGAGATCGTCGCGCGCGTGTCGCTCTCCGGGGTCGAGGCGCTCGTCGCCCTGCTGGGGGACGGGCGGGTGGTTCGCTCGGGCGGCGCGTTCGAGGTCACGGTCCCCGGGCGCACGGTGCGGATGATGGCCGTCGACGCGATCCAGATCGGGCTCCCGTAGATCCATGCAGAGGTGATCGGGGGGCCGTAAATCCCCACGATTCCCCGGCGGAAACGGCGGTATGGCCGTTGCTTGGGGCGGACGCCAACCCAGGGGTCCGTCCATGCAAGCGCGCAGGCTGTCATTTGTCGTTGGGGCTGCATTCGTCGTCGCCATCGCGGTCCAGGGGTGCACGAACGCGCCGACCGACGGCTTCGGAGGCTGGTCCGCCGAGGGCGGGGCGTTCTCGCAGACCTCGAACCAGGGCGGCGGCGCTTGCCACGCGACGGGCGCGACGTGCACCTCGTACACGGACTGCTGCAGCCAGTCTTGCCAGCAGGGACTCTGCGGCGGCTCGTCGTGCGGGGCCGTGTCCGCCGCCTGTCAGAAGGCGGGCGACTGCTGCAGCGGCGTGTGCGCGGCCGGCCAGTGCGGCAGCGCCGCGTGCGCCGCCTCGGGCAAGGCGTGCCAATCGAGCAGCGATTGCTGCAGCGGCACCTGCACGAGCGGGACGTGCGCCCAGCCGGCCTGCGCCGCCGACGGCGCCGCGTGCACGACGAGCGCCGACTGCTGCGACAAGGACTGCGTCTCCGGCAAGTGCACCGCGGCGCAGTGCAAGCCCAACGCGCAGGCGTGCAGCAGCTTCTCCGATTGCTGCTCGCAGAGCTGCGACGACGGCACGTGCGTCGCGCCCGGCGCGGCCCCGACCGGCGACGCCGGGACCGGCGGCGGCACGACGGACGCGGGCGGGACGACCACGACCGACGCGGGCGGCGCCAAGGGCGGCGAGGGGGGTCCCGGCTCGGGCACGGGCGGCGGTACCGGTGGCGGCAACAAGGACGGCGGCTCCGGCGGGACCAGCGAGCCCGACTCCGGCGGCGGCACCAGCACCCCCACGCCCGACGCCGGCGGCGGCACCTCGACCCCGACCCCCGACGCCGGCTCCGACATCGACGCCGGCGCCCCGAGCTGCACCGTCGACGGCGACCTCTGCTCCGAGAGCGGCGACTGCTGCAGCAGCTACTGCGACACGGTCGCCGGCGCCTGCGCCCCGGCGTGCGCCTACGAGGGCGGCGACTGCCTCGGCGATGCCGACTGCTGCGGCATCCTCGTCTGCGGCGACGACGGGATCTGCGGGACGGGCACGACGGACGCCGGCGGCGGCACGCCGGCCTGCGGCGCCCCCGACGACCCGTGCGACGACAACAGCGACTGCTGCAGCGACGAGTGCAGCTACTACACGTCGCTCTGTTACTGAGCCTTCTTCGGCTTCGCCGGCCTGTGCTCGGTCGCCTCGGCCGCGTTCTGCGCCTTGTACTCGGCCTCGAGCCGGTGGAGCACCGTCGTCACCACCTTGCTGAGATCCGTCGTCGCGGCGATGCCGTCGTCGTCGGCCTTCAGCTTGTCGCTGAGCCCCTCGAGCATCCCGGCCCAGGCGAGGGCGTCCCGCTCGCGCGCGGTCTTCGCCTTGCTCGGAACGGGGTGGCCCGCGGCGTTCGCCGTGTCCGTCAGGAAGCGTAGCCACGTGCCCGGCACGAGCTTCTTCGCGCCGTCCTCCGGCACGTCCGGCTCGGCCACGCCGAAGAGCAGGTTGAACGAATCGACGACGGCGTAGAGCTTGAGGTGCTTCGGCAGCCCACGCGCGACCTCCACGCGGTCGAGCGCGCACAGGATGCCGAGCGCGTTCCCCTCCTTGGAGAGGTTGCCCGCCTCGAGCTTGAGGAGCGCCTCGAGCTTCGCATGGCGGCGCAGCGGCAGGACGGCCTCGACCTCGTCCTTGCTCAGCTTGTCCGGCTCGTGCGTGAGGTCGCGCTTCACGCGGTCGCCCGCCCGGCGCGCCTCCATCGTCTCGTGCAGGGCGGCGGCGAGCGCCTCCGCGAGCTTGACCACGGCCTCGCGACGCGGCCCGTCGACGCCGTCCTTCTTCGCCGTCTCGTCGATCTTCGCGATGACGTCCGCCGTGGCGTTCTGCTCGAACGCACGCAGCTGCTCGTAGTGCGACTTGTCGTCCGCGCCCCAGACGTGCCGCTCGAGGTCGTGGCAGCGGTTCTCGATGCCGGTCGTCTTCATCTGGTCCTGCTCGCCCAGCGCGTCGGCCCAGAGGCCGCCGAACCAGCACGACGCCGCCAGCACGAGGAGCCGGTGCGCCTCTTCCTGCGTCTGCGGCGGCGGCGGCGCAGGCGGCGCCTCGGGCGCGGCGGAGGCGATGGGCGGGGGCGGGGCGACCGGCGGAGGCGGGGGAGGCTCGGGCGGAGGCGTCGAACCGCCGCAGGCGACGAGCGTGAGGGCGGCGAAGCAGGCGGCGGTCAGCGAGGGAACCACGTTCGGCATGACTGCGGGATCTCACGAAAAGGCGCGTCAGAGCAAGTGTGCCGGCGCTTGTGGTCGGGCGGCGGCCGCACGTACTCTGTCGGTCGTCGTGCGACGCCTCCTGCTCGTCCTCGCCGCGTGCGCCGCCCCGGCCGCATGCTTCGCGGTCGCCGCGTGCGTGTCCGGCGGCAAGGTCACGGTGAACCTTAACCCCGACGCGGACGCCACCGCCGGCGGCGAGGACGCCGGGGCCGACGCCGCCGAGCAGGACGCCGTGGAAGAGCTGGTGGTGGCCGACGTGTGCGGCCCCGCGCCGTGGGTGACGCTCGGGATCGAGGTGGTGGCCCTCTCGCTCGGCGACCTGGATGGCTCGCCGCTGCCGGGCGCCCAGTTCACGTCGCCGCTCTGCCCGACGCTCGTGGAGTACAGCGACGAGGGCGGCAACATCCTCGGTCGCGTGTCGAAGGACACGCCCTTCTACGGGCGCCTCCAGGCGATGAACTACATCTCCGAGCTCGCCCCGGAAGAGATCTTCGACGCCGACAGCACGGGCCACAAGATCGACATGGTCCCGGGGCTCATCGGGAGCGTCCTCTTCCCCGAGTTCGACGCGAGTGTCGACAACGCCATCCTCGTCGCCGCCCAGAAGGTCACCTCCGACGCGGGCCCGTGCTCGACCTACGACGGCATCACGCTCGCCGTCGTCAATCACCCCGAGGCGGTCGTCACCTACTTCTCGAACGCGACCATCCCGCAGCCCGTCCCCGACGCGAGCGCGATGACCACCGAAGGCATTGCCGCCATCACCGGCCTCGCCGCCGGGCAGCTCGTCACGCTCACGGGGACGAAGCCGGGGTGCAACGTCTACCTCAAGTACCAGACGCAGACCGGGCGCGTGCCGCTGCAGACGGGCTTCGTCACGCTGATGCCGGCGTACGTCTCTCCCTGATCGCTCGACGACGAAGGGATGCTGTTCAACAGTCCGCTCTACGGAGTCTTCCTCCTCGGGACGTGGGTCGTCTTCTGGCTCCTGCGGCGGCTGCGCATCCCGCGCGGGCTCTTCCTCGTCGCGGCGAGCTACGTCTTCTACTTCTACGGCACCTGGGAGGCGGCGAGGGACGAGCCGGTGCCGCTGCCTGCCGCGTGGTGGGCGGTGCTCTGCCTGGGCGTCATCTTCGTCGGCAGCACCATCGACTTCTTCGTCGGGCGCGCGCTCGGGCGCGTGCGGTCGCGCGCGGGCCGCAACGCGCTCCTGCTCACGTCGATCGTCTACTACCTGGGCGTCCTCTCGGTCTTCAAGTACTGGAACTTCGCCGCCGACTCGTTCGCGTCGCTCTTTGCCACGCTGGGGATGCCGGTGCACGTGACGCATCTGCGGCTCGTCCTGCCCTTCGGCATCTCGTTCTTCACGTTCGAGACGATGAGCTACACCATCGACGTCTGGCGCCGCGAGCTCCCGCCCGCGAAGCGCTACCTCGATTACCTCCTCTTCGTGTGCTTCTTCCCACACCTCGTGGCCGGCCCCATCGTGCGCCCCGCGCAGATGCTCCCGCAGCTCGCCGCCGACCCGCGCGCCGACGCCGCGATGCAGGCGCGCGGCCTCTGGCGCATCGCGACGGGCCTCGGGAAGAAGATCATCATCGGCGACTTTCTCGCACAGGCGCTCGTCAACCGCGTCTTCGCGACGCCCGAGCGGTTCACGGCGCTCGAGGTGCTGCTCGCGGTCTACGGGTACGCCGTGCAGATCTACGTCGACTTCTCCGGCTACAGCGACGTCGCCATCGGGAGCGCCGCCCTCTTCGGCTACGAACTGCCGGAGAACTTCGACGCGCCGTACATCTCGAAGAACCTGCAAGAGTTCTGGCATCGCTGGCACATCTCGCTGAGCACGTGGCTGCGCGACTACCTCTACAAGCCGCTCGGGGGCTCGCGACACGGGGCTGCGTCGACGTACCGGAACCTGATGATCACGATGGTGCTCGGCGGCCTATGGCACGGCGCCTCGTGGACGTTCGTCGTGTGGGGGGCGCTCCACGGCGGCGCCCTCGCCGTGACCCGCATGTGGCAGCGGTCGCGGAGAGGCGGCGCGGCCGAGAGGGCGAAGGGGAGCACGGTGGGCGGCGTCCTTGCGACGCTCGCGACGTTCCACTTCGTGTGCTTCGCGTGGATCTTCTTCCGGGCGCCGACGTTCGCGCACGCCACGCTGGCGCTCGAGCAGATGGGACGCGGCGCGTGGACGATGGACCACATCGCGCCGAAGGTGGTGCCGGTCATCGTGGTGGCGATGGCGCTCCACTTCGTGCCGAAGGACTGGGAGACGCGCGCGAGGGAGGTCTTCGTGCGCACGCCGGCGGTGGTGCAGGGGCTCGTCCTCGCGGCGGCGGCCATCGCGATTCACCTGGCGGCGAGCGCGAAGCCCGAGCCCTTCGTGTACGGGCAATTCTAGGAGATGGCTCTACGTCGCGGTGTCCATCAGGGGAAACAGACGTACTCGATGATGTCGAGCACGCAGTGGAACGCCGGTCCCATCGTGGTGCAGTCGACGCAGGGCTGCCCGTTCATGCCGGGCGAGTTGTTCTCGGGGCACTCGGTGTCGGTGTGGGTCGTGTAGCAGACGTTGTTCACGTCGCAGCACCCCGAGCAGGTGCTGGGGCAGTTGGGATTGCCGACGGGGGAGTCGACTCCCGTGTCGACGGGGGCGTCTACCGTGCTCGCGTCGTTGCCGGAGTCAGCCCCTCCATCGGTCGCCGCGTCGGCCCCGCCCTCCTCGCCCGCTTCGACGCCGCCGCCCTCCGCTCCGCTCTCGGTCCCGCTCTCGACGCTGCTCGTCTCGCTGCCTCCGCTGCCGTCGTCGCCGGGGCTCGTGTCCGCGGGCGTCGACGAGTCGTTGCCTCCCGAGCCGGAGTCGTGCCCTTCGGTCGTCGCGTCCATCCCTCCGCTGCTCGCGCCGCCCTCGTCGTCGCCGGGCGCGAGGCCAGGGTCGCCGCCGCTGGCACACGCGGCGGCGACGAACGCCATCACGACCGCTGCCGGAACGAACCGACGCAGAAGCATGCGTCTCTGATAGCTCCGCGACCGACGCCACCGCGCCCCCGAAGAGTCTCCCTCGGCGGGGCGCTTCTGGGTGCCACGGCAGCCTGGCAATTTGAGGCAAGACGAAGAAAGGTGAGGCATGAAGCCGAGCTGGATCGCGCTGGCGGTGGTCCTCCTGGCGACGCTGGCCGCGGGGGCCTACCTCGTCTGGCGGCCGACCGACGAGTCGCGCATCCGGGCGCAGCTGACGGCCCTCGCGGGGGCCGTGCGGATCCGGGACGCCGACGCAGAGGCGAACCCGATCGCGCGGACGGCGCACGTGGGCGGGGAGCTCGAGGGGCTCTTCGAGCCGGGCGCCCGGGTGAACGTGCCCGAGCTGAGCGAGCTCGCGTCGGGGCACGCGGACCGGCGGGAGCTCGCCGAGCTGGTGGCCGGCGCGCCCCGCTACGTGCGGACGTTCGACGTGGACTTCACGAGCGTCACCGTGAAGCTCGACGCGGGGCACACGACGGCTTTCGTCCAGGCGACGGCGAACGTGAAGGTGGTCGAGCGGGACGGGAGCGCGAGCCAGGACAGGCGCGCGGTCGACGTGCACTTCGTCGCGAAGGACGGGACGTGGGTGATCCGCACGCTGACGGTCTGGACGAAAGAGGACGCGGCGCCGTAGCCAGCGGTAGACACGGCTCGAGCGGAGGGCTCATGCTCGAGTGAGGCGCGGCCCCGCAACAGGCAGGCCCACCCGGGCATCGGAGTTGACGGTCTCGCGGCCCCACATTCAAGGAGGATCCCATGCGCTATCGCCTCTTCGGCAGGACGGGTCTCTACGTCTCTGAGCTGTGTCTCGGGACGATGACGTTCGGCGGCAAGGGCTTCTGGGAGGTCGTCGGCAAGCTCGGCGCGAAGGAGGTCGAGGCGATCGTCGGCGGCGCGCTCGACGCCGGCGTCAACTTCGTCGACACGGCCGACGTCTACTCCGAGGGCGAGAGCGAGTCGCTCGTCGGCGGGGCGCTCGCCTCGCTCGGCCGTCCGCGCGAGCAGGTGGTCGTCGCCACGAAGGTGCGCGGTCGCACCGGGCCCGGGCCGAACGAGGTCGGGCTCTCGCGGGCGCACATCCTCGCGGCGATCGACGCGAGCCTGCGACGGCTGCGGCTCGACCACGTGGACCTCTACCAGATCCACGGCGTCGACCGGGACACGCCCATCGAGGAGACGGTGCGCGCCCTCGACGAGGTCGTCCGCTCGGGCAAGGCGCGTTACGTCGGCTTCTCGAACCTGCCGGCATGGCTCGCGATGAAGGCCATCGGCTACGCGGACGCCCACGGGCTCGCGCGGTTCCAGAGCGGCCAGGTCTACTACTCCATCGCCGGGCGCGACATCGAGCGCGAGCTCGTCCCGCTCGCCGCCGACCAGAGCCTCGCGATCCTGCCCTGGAGCCCGCTGGCGGGCGGCCTCCTGTCGGGCAAGTTCGACCACACGAAGCCCGGCCCCGAGGGCGCGCGTCGCACGACCTTCGACTTTCCGCCCGTCGATCGGTCCCGGCTCCCGAAGGTGCTCGACGCGTTGCGCGACGTCTCGAAGCAGGCCGACATCTCGGTCGCGCGCGTGGCCCTCGCCTGGCAGCTCACGCGCCCGTTCGTGACGAGCGTCATCATCGGCGCGAAGAACCGCGACCAGCTGACGGACAACCTCGCCGCGGTCGACGTGAAGCTCTCGCCCGAGCAGATCGCGTCGCTCGATGCCGCCAGCGCGCTGCCGCCCGAGTACCCCGGCTGGATGGTGGACTGGCAGAACCGCGAGGCGCGGGTCCGCACGTAGTGTGTCGCACTCCGTGACCCGCGATTTGCTGCTCGAGTGACCCGCGACTGCACTAATCCCCGCAGCGCCTCACGGCGCTGCCGAACATCGTCTTCAGCGTCGGCTCGTCGAAGGTTTTCAGGGCGCGCCACGCGTCGTGAAACTCGCGCCACGCGGCGTCGCAATCGCCGGCGCGCGCGAGGCATTCGGGTCCCGCGACGCGGAGGATGGCGGGCGCCTGGGCGACTTGCGAGTCGTCGGGACCGCGTGGCTTCACGACCGGGACGAGCCGCTTGACCGTGTCGATGGCGGCCTGGCACGCGGCGACCGTGGAGGTGCTCATGTACGCGCCCTGGTTCAGGTCCATCATGGCCTTCAGCAGCGCGTCGCGCGGCTCGAGCGCCCCGCCCTGGCAGTAGAGGCTCGCCATCGAGTCCACGCTCCGGTCGAGCATCTCGGGCCCGAGCGTCGCCCCCGAGTTGGCGGCCATCGAAGCGCGGTACAGCTCCTTGCCGCGCGTGCAGTCGCCCGCGAGCATCATGCACATGGCGCGGCTCATCGCCATCGCCGACGACGGGCTCGTCGAGGGGCTCGAGTCCCAGGCCTCGCGGTCGTACGCGTCGAGCTCGACGAGGCACCCCGCGCCGTCCCGCGCGCTCGTCTTCGCGCGCGAGGCCTCGAGGTGAGCAGTCACGCGGCGCTGGTGGTCGGCGATGGCCGAAACGCAGGGAGACGAGTCGGCGGGAGGCGCCGCGGCCCCGCTGGACGTCGCGGAGGAAGCGGTCGTCGCGGCCGACGGAGCTGGCGTCGCCGCCGAGGGGGAGCCCGGCTGGCAAGCCGCGACGAGCAGCGCGGCGAGCGCGAGGCGCGCGGTCAGGTCACTTCCCCTTGCACTTCGCCACGACCGCCTCGAACCCGTGCCGGAGCGCGTCGTCGTTCAGGTTCCGCGACTTCTCCGACAGGTTCGGGTCGAGCTTCCACGCTTCCTTCCACGCGCTCCACGCCGAGTCGCAGTCGCCCGCCTTGGCGAAGCAGGCGGGCCCCGTCGTCCGCAGCGACGCGCCGGCCTGTTTTACCTGCGTGTCGTCGTCATCGTTCGGCTTCACCGCCGGCACGAGCTTCTTCGCCGTCTGGTAGGCGGCGTCGCACGCGGCCGTCGTCTTCTTCTGCATGTAAGCGCCCTGCTGCAGCTCGAAGAGCGCCTTCAAGAGCTGGTCGCGCGCCGACATCGACCCGCCCTGGCAGTTCATGCTCGCGAACCCGTCGGCCGCCTTGTCGAGCTGCTCGGGGCCCATGTTGGCGCCCGCGCTCTTCTCGAGCGACCGGCGGAACATGATCTTGCCCGCCGCGCATTGCCCCGAGAGCATCAGGCACTGGCCGCGCATCGTCGAGTACGCCGTGCCCACCGTGGTGGACAGGCCCTCGGGCCGCGGATCGAGCTTGTCGTGCTCGTCGAGCTCCGCGAGGCATCCCTTTCCGTCGCGCGAGCTCGCCTTCGTGCGCGCCGATTCGGCGTGCTCGGCGGCCTTGTGCTCGCGGTCCGTGCGCGCGAGCAGGTTGCCCGCGAGGTTCTTCGCCTCGGGCGTCTCGGGGGCCTGCGCCTCGGCGGTCTCGGCGCTGTCGCCCTCGGTGATCTCGCGGAGCGTCAGCCGGATGGGAACGCGGCACGTCGCCGTGTCCTTCGCGGACTCCCCGCGGCAGCTCGCGAGGACCCCGCCCGCCTTCTCGGCTTTCGACGACTGCGAGCGATCCGCCCCGCCGCCGTAGCCCCACACGCTGGCCGTGACCGAGCCCTTGATCGACGACTGCGAGCCGAGCGCAAAAGCGCCCAGGTTGTACGCGTAGACGAAGTGCGTCGCCGCCTTGCAGGCCGCCACTCGGGCGAGGTCGCCGCGCGGGATGGACTCGCGCGTGGCCGAGCGCGTGCCGCTGACGAAGTACTCCATGTGAAACTTCTCGCCGCCCTCGACGCGGCCCCCGAGCTCGGCGGCGCCGAGCGGGAGCTTGGCGTAGAGGTCGCCGTCGTTGTTGATGTCGAGCGACTCGACCGAGCCGCTCGTCCACTCGACGGGCTTGTACGAGCCGAACGAGCCGCGCACCGAGTCCTGCGTGCAGCCGTCGACGATCTGGAGGTCGCAGCCCTCGTACTTGACGAAGACGACGTCGTTCGACGCGCGCGCCTCGAAGCTCGACATGTCGGTCGCGTCCCACTCGATGACGAAGGGGCGGTTGGCCGACTTGGGATCGCACTTGTGCTTGCCGACGGCGGTCTGCGAGAGGCCGGCCGCCTGCACGTCGGACGCGGACTTGGTCCCGGGCAGAGGCCCGCTGGTTCCGCCGGCGCACGCGGCGAGCACGGCGGCGAGAGAGGAGAGGGCGAAGATGGCTGCAGCGGAACGGTTCATCGGGGGGAGCTCCGGGGTCGAGGGTAGGGTACGCCGGGGGCAAGCGTCCCCTTCCTTCTCGCGGTCCGGGTCGCGCGCCGGGCCCACACGCGCTCGCTGGCCGCCGCGATGTGTCACACTGAACGCGGATGCGAGCGCTGGCGGCGTTGGTGGGTACGGTCCTCCTCGGGTGCGCGTCCCGCACGGCGCCGCCCGTGACGCCGCCCGCAGAGCATGCCCCGGTCGCCTCGCGCTCACTCACGCCCGCCGACATCGCGGCGAGATCCCTCCCGGCGGTCGTCACGATGCGCACCGCGCGCACGCTCGGCACGGGCTTCATCGTCCGACCGGACGGCTGGATTGCCACGAACCTGCACGTCGTCGTCGGCGGTCCGCGCGTCGTCGTCACGCTGCGCGACGGGCGGGAGCTCCCGGTCATCGAGGTCCTCGCGGCGAGCCCCGACCACGATCTGGCCCTCGTGCGCGTCGAGGCCCACGGCCTGCCCGTGCTCGCCCTCGGTGACAGCGACGCCATGCGCGCGGGCGACCCCGTCGTCGCGATCGGCAACCCGATGGGCCTCGAGGACACGGTGTCGAACGGTCTCGTCAGCGCGCGCCGCAAGGTGGAGAAGGGCCTCGAGGTGCTGCAGGTGTCGGCGCCGATCGCCCCGGGCTCGTCGGGGGGGCCGCTCTTAAACGACCGCGGCGAGGTGATCGGCGTCGCGACGGCCGTCGTCGAGGGCGGGCAGAACCTCGCCTTCGGGATGCCCGTTCGCTACCTCGTGCCCATGATGGAGAAGCCCGCGCCCATCGCCTTCGCCGAGTTCGCGGCGCTCATCGCCAACCTGCGCGAGGCGAGCGCGCCCAAGCCCCGCCGCAGCGTGCCTCACTACCCGCTGCCCTTCCTCGAAGGGTGCTCGCAGGACGCGCAGAAGCTCAGCGTGAAGATGATCGGCGCGGCCATCGAGGCGGGCGCGCCGCTCTACAACGCCGGCAAGCCCGACGCCTGCTACCACGTCTACGACGGCGCGACGTCGGACCTCGTCCGCAGGCTCCCCGCCTCGTGCAAGGGCCCCGCGAAGGCGCTCGGCGACGCCCAGCGCCGGGCTGCCTCGCTGACCGACCCCGTGGCCCAGGCGTGGGCCATGCGAGACGCCTTCGACGGCGTGCTCGACGTCATCACCCGCAAGCAAGACGGCGCCGACAAATAGAGAAAGAAGAGGGGGGAACAGGGAGAGAAGGAGAGAAGGAGAGGCTCAATGGCCGCAGAGCCGCAGAGCCGCAGAGAAGAGGGAACAGGGAGAGAAGGAGAGGGATTGGCCGACAGCCGCAAAGCCGCAGAGCAGAAATGGGTGAGCAACCAACTCTTCTCTGCTCTGCGGCTCTGCGGCCAATCCCCTCCTTCTCTCTTTCTCTCCCTGTTCCCCCCTCTCTCTCCCTGTTCACTTTCTCTCGGTGCGGGTGATACTCGGGCGCGATGCTTTCGCGGCGGGCGGCGGTGGTGTTCGGCGTCGCGGATCTGGTGACGGCGGCGGTAGTGGGGCTGGGGGTGTTCGTCGCGCTGCCGGGGCGGTGGTGGCCGGTCGACACGGCGGCGGCGGTGCTCGTGGCGCTGCAGGGCGCGGCGGGGGTTGGGCTGGTGGCGCGGTCGACCTGGGCGGAGCGGGCAGCGCGCGCGGCGTCGGCGATCGCGCTCGCGCTGGGGCTCTTCCTCGTGACGGTGCTCGCGGTCACGGCGAGCTGGCTGAGCGGCGTCTATGGTCCGGTCGGGGCGGGCGGGGGGATCATCCTGACGCTCGTCGCGGTGATGGCGCTGCCCTATCTCGTGGTACTGCCGGGGGTGCAGCTGGTGTGGCTGCGGCCGACGGCGCGGACCCGCGGATGAGCGGGCCGGGGCTCGCGAGGCTGCTCGTCGCGTGGGCGCTGGCGACGGTGCTCGCGTGCGTCGTCGCGCACCGGGCCTTCGCGCTCGACCTCGACGAGGCGCACCCGCGGGAGGTCGTGGCGAGCGTGTGGCGGGAGGGGCACGTGGTGGCGCGAGCGTTGGTCGCGCGGGCCGGCGATCGCGAGGCTTCGCTCGACGCGGCGGCGGCCGAGGAGGGCGCGACGCTCGTCTACGAGAGCGTCGTCGGGGAAGGTCCGGTGGTCGCCTGGCCCGAAGTGGCGCTCTCCTTTTCCTTCGTGCCGGGGCGCGACGGCCTTGCGGCGACCTTCGGCGGACGCACCACCTACGTGACGCCCGACGATCTCCTGGCGATGCAGGCCTACGACCATGGGCTCTCCTTTCCCAGCATGCAGATCGCCGTGGGCCTCGATCTTCCCGTCGCGCTCGCCGCGGCCACCACGGGTCTCGACTGCTCGGCGCGCGACCTGCTCGAGCACGGCACCCTGCGTCGCATCCGCGTCGTCCGTACCGTGGCCGGCGCGCCGCCCGCGCGCGTCGTCACGCCCGAGACGCTCGACGAGTCCGACGTGCGCGCCGCGGCCGTCGCGCTGGGCCGCTACCTCGCGCGCGGCGTCGGCGAGGACGGTCGCTTTCGCTACCTCGTCAACGCGCCCACCGACCAGACGCTCCCCGGCTACGACTGGCCACGCCACGCGGGCGCCACGTACTTCCTCGCGCAGATCGCCGGCCTCACGGGCGACCCCGACGTGGGCTTCGCCGCCCTTCGCGCGGGCGCCCTGCTCCGCGACCGAGCGACCCTCCGGTGCGGCGACGCACGGTGTATCGGCGATCCGGAAGGCGAGCTCGTCGACGTCGGCTCGACGGCGCTCGCGGTGGTCGCCTTCGTGGAGCTCGCCCGCACCCACCTCGACGACGGCTACCGGCTGCTCGTGCCGGAGCTCACGGCGTTCCTTCGAGCTCAGCAGCGCACCGACGGAGAGCTCATGCACCTCTACGACCGCCGGACCAAGCGCCCCATCGACCTCCAGCTCCTCTATTACACGGGCGAGGCGGCGTTCGCGCTCTCGCGCGCCCACGGCCTCCTCGGCGACGCGCGCGATCGCGACGCCGCCACGCGAGCCCTCGAGCGGCTCGCCGGTCCCGCGTGGAGTTTCTTCGGGAGCCGCTACTACTGGGGCGAAGAGCACTGGACCTGTCAGGCGATGGACGACCTGTGGGATGGCCTTTCCGCCCCGACGCGCGAGAAGGCGCTGGCGTTCTGCCTCGGCTGGCAAGCCTACGGACGCCGGCTGATGTACGGCCCCGGCGACACGCCGTTCGACGCCGACGGCGCCTACGGCGTCGGTCCGGTGCTCACGCCGCACCTCACGCCCGCCGGCAGCCGCGCCGAAGCCGGCCTCGCGACGCTCGACGCCGCGCGACGAGCCGGTCGTCCTGCGGAAGAGCTGGCCGCGCTCGACCGGCAGATGCGTCGCTCGCTGGCCATGCTGCTGCGGCATCAGCTTCCCGCCGGCCGCGAGTACCTCCTGGTCGATCCGGCGGCGGTGAGCGGCGCGATGCCGGGCAGCGAGGTCGACTGGCAGCTCCGCATCGACTACGCGCAGCACGCCGGGAGCGCGCTGGTCCGGTGGCTCGGGCTTGCGGGAGCACAGTCCTCAAAGAAGTGACAACAAATAGTTGGCTATGGCGTCCGGGGGGGTTAGGTTAATAACTGCCGGGGCGGTCCGCCCGCCCTGGACGAGGCAGATGCCGGATCTAGAAATCCGACGAGCCACTGTAGCAACCCGGCGCGATGGTCGCCGGAGCCACTCGGCCTACGGCTCGCACGCAAGAGGGATCCGGCTCCTCGTGGGCACCGACCGCGTCGTACGCATCGCGCAGCGGGGCGAGCGTCGACAGGCAGCGGTCGTTGAAAGAGATGTCGGGGCCTGGAGCGCCGGCATCGCACTTGCTCTCGTCTATCCCTTCGTGAGGCGTACGCGCCGTACTCGGGGGAGCGAAGCTCATGACGAGGCATTGTTGCCGCCCCACGGCGGCAACGAAGGGAACGAAATGAGGAAGAAGCCGAGCATCAAGAGCCTGGAGACCGTCACGGGCGAGGAGGCGCAGGCCTACCTCGACTATGCCCGCGGCGACGAGCTCAATGCCGCCCATGCGCTGGCGTGGGATCGCAACCGTCTCGACGGCTCCATCGCCCCTCCGGACGACGCCGAGGTGCACCACGCGCTCTTCCTCCTCTGTCGCGCCCGCGGCAAGAGCTCCCCGAGCTTCGACCAGATGCGGTTCGAGCTGCGTCGCCGCGCCGCAGCGTAAACCGCGCCCTGAAGGTGCGCACTCGAGGGCTCTCGCAGCTACTCGAGTCCCAGCGCAAAGCGGAGTGCGTCGTCGAGCTGGCGCCGCTTCGCCATGGAGAGCGAACCAGCACGTCTCTCCAGGTCGGCCTTCGGCAGAGTCACGAGCCAGTCGCAGTTGATGACGCACTCTCGCGGCAAGCCTTCACGGCGCCCGACCTTCACCTCGACGGCGTAGCCCCGCACCGTGGTGCTGGCAGGAGCCACGAGCACCAGGGCGCGAACGTCGTACGCCTCGTCACGCGACAGCAGGACGACGGGGCGTAGCTTGTTGTCGACACGCGGCCACCAGGTTTCGCCTCGCTTCACCCGTCCTCCCAGGCGAGACGCGAGAGAGCGCGACGCGCACTTCGTCGCGCCAGCCTGACGTCCTCCGCGCCCTCCGGACCTCGTGAAGAGCCGGCGGAGCGGCCCGCGTTTGCTGCGTTGCTGTCATCCCGAGGCCGGAGGCCGAGGGACCCCACGATGCCCAGTGGGGTCCCTCGCTTCGCTCGGGATGACAGAGCGAGGCGGCGCTAGTTCGGCGGCGCCAGGTAGGGGAACGTCGTCGTCGCCGGCTTCGTCGGGCCCGGCACTCCCTGCGTCACAGGGGCCCGCCCGTTCGTCACGAGCAGCGTCAGCGTCTCGTCGACGACGTCCTCGTTGGGGGTCCTGCCCCCGCAGGTCGCGTGCGCCGGTCCGCTCAGCAGGATCTCGCGCTCGATCTCGAGGTAGCTCGGCACGAAGCCGCCGTCGGCCGAGGTGCACGACTTCGACGTGTCGACGAGTAGCACGTCGGTCACGAACAACGGCAGCAGCGGGTGCTCGCCCCCCTCGGGGATTTTCCAGTCGACGGGGTCGGGCCCTCCGTCGCCGAGGGTGAGCGTGTCCATCGCGACGAGCCGCGCTTCGAGCGCATCCTGGAGGACGCGCGGCACGTTGGGCTCGAACGTCGACTGCGCGTTGTACTCATCCTGCAGCGCGCCCGGCACGAGAAGCGTGGTCACGAGCGGGTGACCGTCGCGGTCGATGGGCCCGACGCCGAGCCCCGCCTCCTCTACCGTGGCGTCACCGCCCGCGTCGTCCCCGAAGGGCACGTAGACCTCCACCGGCTGCTGACCCGATCCGCGCGCCTTGCACGCGACGAGGGCCGCGCCGGCCGCGAGCACGAGGAGCCCGCGACGCGCGCTCACGGGCTCCCCCGGACCGTCTCGGCGGCGACGGCGAGCACCGGGCGAGCCCCCGAGTCGCCCGAGAAGAGCGTCGAGTCGAGCTCGACCACGATGGCCAGCACGTTCGCCCCCGCGAACGCGTTCGTCCCCGTGAACGAAGCGACGCCGGTCTGGATGGTCGCGAGCGCGCCCTGGCGATCGAAGAACGCCGGATCGGAGCGGAGCCCCGCGAAGACGCGGATGGAGCCCGCGGCCGAGCCTCCGGTCGCCCCGACGACCGCGCTCCCCGTCGAGCCCTGAGGACCGTTGCACGTCATCGTCGGCGCGCCGCCCTCGTCGGCGAGGTCGCACACGACGTCGAGAGGCGCGCCGCTCAGCGAGAGCGGGTTGATCGCGTCGACCAGCTGGACCCGGAACGCGTACTCGACGTCGCTCGAGAAGGTCGAGGCGTCGGAGGCGTAGGGCGTGACCGCCATCGCGAGGACCACCTTGCTCGGGTCCTCGGGGCTCGTGAACGCGAACACATCGGTGATGTCGGCCTGCGGATCCGCGGTCGTTCGCGGTCCGTCGAGGTGATCCGAGGCGTGCCCGACGGAGAGCACCGCGAGCGCCCCTGCCGCCGCCACCGCGGTGCAGGCCAGCGCGACCCGCGTCTTCATGGCGAGGTCGAGCGCGCCGGGGCCGTCGAGGGCGACTGCGTCGGCGTCGGCGAGACCCGGACGCCCGCCGGCATGTCGCGCTCGCGCCAGGCGAGGAAGCCGAGGAGCCCGACCATCATCGCGATCCCCAGCACCAGCCCGGCCAGGAGCGCCGTTCGCGGCGACATCGAGTTTGGCGGCGGCAGATCGGAGGTGCGGATCCCCGCGGTCGGACGGATGACGTACTGCACCTGGTCCTCGTCGAGCGTCGCCATCCGGATGCGCCCGATGCCGCACACCCCGGCCAGCGCCTGCGCCAGCTCGTCCGCCGTCTGGAAGCGCTTCACCGGATCGCGCGAGCACGCCCGGGCGAACCACGCGTCGAAGCCGGGGGGCACGTTGGGGTTCACGTTGGAGGGCGCCGGGATCGGCGAGGCGCACACCTTGAGCACGATGTCGCCGAGCACGTCCCCCTCGAAGGGGAGGCGGCCCGTCATGGCGGCGAAGGTGCACGCGCCGAGGGACCAGAGATCCGTCAGCGGCCCCGGCGCGCCGCCCACGGCGAGCTGCTCGGGCGCCATGAAGTTCGGTGTGCCGATGACCGTCCCCTCGCGCGTCGGGCCGCCCATGGGGCGCCCCACCTCGCCGGGCTTCGGCGGCTCTTCGAGGATCTTCGCGATGCCGAAGTCGACGAGCTTGACCACGTAGGGGAGGCCCTCGACGGGCTCGTCGCTCCGCGCGAGGAAGATGTTGTCCGGCTTGAGATCGCGGTGAACGATGCCGGCCGCGTGCGCCTTCGCCAGCGCGCGCGCCGCCTGCCCGATGATCTGCCCCACCTCGCGCTCGGGCAGGGGTCCGCGATCGATGATGGCGTCCGAGAGCGACTCGCCCTCGAGGAACTCCATGACGATGTAGGGCAGGCCGTCCGGGCTGACGCCATAATCGTAGACGAGGCAGGCGTGCTTGGTCTTCAGCTTGGCGGCGGCCCGCGCCTCGATCTCGAAGCGGGCGCGCGCCTCGGGCTGGCTGGCGAACTGCGGCTTGATGAACTTGATGGCGACGCGCGTCCCGAGCGTCGTGTGGACGCCTTCCCACACGGTCCCCATGCCGCCCGTGCCGATGAGGCGGAGCACGCGGTACTTGTCCTCGATGACCCGGCCTTCGAGGTCGGGGATGTCGGACTTGGGAGCCACGTCGAGCATGAGGTCGGGTCTGGATGGAAGCGTACTTTATCGAAGGCATATTGGGCCAATGTCAGCCCCGCTTGCCCGACAAACGCATTAGCATGCGCGGGGATGGCGCAGCGGAATTTGCCCGGTGAACCCTCGCCGCTCGGGCTGGCTCGGGCCCTCGCCGCAGGCTTCGGTGCTCTCGTCCTCGTCACGGCGTGCGACGAGGCGCGCAGCCAGGGGTCCGCGCCCGAAGCGGCGACCCCCCCCGCCGAGACCACGACGGCGGCCCCCGCGCCGGATCCCCCGCGCGCCCCGGAGATCGTCATCGACGCGACGAGCGTCTCGGTCGGCACGAATCGCCTGGCCACCGGCGAGCTCGGTCTGGCGGACAAGCTCGCCGTCTTTCTCACGGGTCGCCCGATGGTCGAGGGCAACGCCGTCGGCTTCGTGGCGATGCGCAACGCGAAGCCCTCGCAGGTGGCGTCGGTCGTGGCGGCGCTCCGCAAGGCGAAGGCGTCGAGCGCGGTCGTGGGGACGGAAGCGCGCGACGGGACGACGCAGCGGGTGCCGCTCTCTTTCACGACGGCCGTGCCGGACTGTACGACCGTGGCGTGGATCGCGAAGGACGCGGCGATCGACGTGTGGCCGGCGGGTGGGGGCACGGCGAAGCGCATCATCAAGGGCCTCGCCGGACCGGACATGACGCTCGGCACCGAGGCCATGCGCAAGCAGTGGACCGGGTGCGGCGCGTCCGAGCTCGTCGTCGGGGCCGATGACGTCCTCTCCTGGGGCCTCGTCTTCGACCTGGCGACCGCGGCCACGCAGGCCGCGGGAACGCACCCGACCACGGCCGTGCTCGTGACGAACGTCACGCCGGGACGGAAGCTCACGCTAGAGTGAGCCCATGTCCGCCGACGACCGCATCGACCTGTCGAACGCCTGCGCCCACGTGACGAGCGAGATGCCCCGCAAGGTCCACCGCCCCGCCAAGGGCTGCGAGGACTGCCTGAAAATCGGGGGCCACTGGGTCCATCTCCGCATCTGCCTGACGTGCAACCACGTCGGCTGCTGCGACTCGTCGCCGAACCGCCACGCGACCGCGCACTTCCGCGGCACGCACCATCCCGTCATCACGTCGGGCGAGGCGGGCGAGACCTGGGCGTACTGCTACGCGGACGACCAGTTCCTCTCGGCCGAGTGAGGCCGGCGCATGACGTCGCCGATCATCGGCCTGCCCACGCGCGCGGAGATGCAGTCGCGCAGGCCGCAGATGTTCCCGACCCTGACCGACGCGCAGATGGCGCGCATCGTCCGCGTGGGCAAGGAGCGCGTGCTCGCGAAGGGTGAAACTCTGTTCGAGCAGGGACAGTACGGCGTCCCGATCCACCTCATCCTCGAGGGCTCGATCGAGATCCTCCACCCGCGCGACGGCGTCCCCTCCGAGGAGAGCATCGTCGTGCAGGGACCGGGTCAGTTCACCGGCGAGATCAACCAGCTCGCCCAGCGCCGCACGCTCGTCCGGGCGCGCGCGAAAGAGCCGACCCGCGTCGTCGAGGTGTCGCTCGCGCAGCTGAAGACCATCGTCCTCACGGACTCGGAGCTCAGCGAGATCTTCCTCCGCGCCTTCATGCTGCGGCGTACGGGGCTGCTCGTCGGCCATCAGGGGGACGCGATCGTCCTCGGCTCGAGCCACTCCGCAGCGACGCTCCGCCTGCAGGAGTTCCTGACCCGCAACGGCCACCCCTACCGCTACGTGGACGTCGACGTCGATCCTTCCGTACAGGGTCTCTTCGACGCGTTCCACGTCGGCGTGGCCGACGTGCCGGTGCTCATCTGCCGCGGTGACCGGGTCCTCAAGAACCCGACGAACGCCGAGGTCGCCGATTGCCTGGGGCTCAACGCGTCGATCGACCGCGCGTCGGTCCGCGACCTCGTCGTCATCGGCGCGGGGCCGGCGGGGCTCGCGGCGGCCGTGTACGCGGCCTCCGAGGGGCTCGACGTGCTCGTCATCGAGGCGTCCTCGCCCGGCGGGCAGGCCGGCTCGAGCTCCAAGATCGAGAACTACCTCGGCTTTCCGACGGGCATCTCCGGCAACGCGCTCTCCCAGCGGGCGCTGGCGCAGGCCGAGAAGTTCGGCGCGCAGCTCGTCGTCGCGCGCGTGGCGGTGAAGCTCCACTGCGACGAGCACCCGTATCGCGTCGAGACGGAGGATGGCGGCAGCGTGCGAGCACGCGCCATCGTCATCGCGACGGGCGCCCAGTACCGCAAGCTCGAGCTGCCGGACCTCGCGAGGTTCGAGGGAGCCGGCGTCTACTACGGGGCGACCTTCGTCGAGGCGCAGCGGTGCGCGTCCGAGGCCGTGGTCATCGTGGGCGGCGGCAACTCGGCGGGGCAGGCGGCGACGTTCCTCTCGCGGTCCTCGGCGCACGTGCACATCCTGGTGCGCGCCGAGGGGCTCGCCGCGAGCATGTCGCGCTACCTCATCCGACGCATCGAGGAGACGCCGAACATCACGCTCCACTCGCGGACGCGCGTCGTGGGCCTGTCGGGGGGCGACCGCCTCGAGCGGGTGACGTGGACGGACGACGCCACGGGGGAGACGTCCACGCACCCCATGGGCCATGTGTTCTCGATGACGGGCGCGAAGCCGAACACCGACTGGTTGGGCGGCTGCCTCGCGCTCGACGACAAGGGCTTCGTCCGCACGGGGCTCGACATCGCCGCCGCCGCCGGCATCGCCGGCCGCGGGACAGCGCGCCCGCTCGGGGCTCGCCCGACGCTCCACCTCGAGACGAGCATGCCGCGCGTCTTCGCGGTAGGCGACGTCCGTTCGGGGAGCGTGAAGCGCGTAGCCGCGAGCGTGGGCGAGGGCTCGGCGTGCATCCAGCTCGTCCATAGGGTGCTCGCCATCGAGTGAGCGTGGAGGTGCGATGTGGATCGCGCGCACCACAGCGAGGGCGCCGGCGATTCCAAGCACCGTGCATGAAGTGCGATGCCGCGGGAAGCATCCGGGCTGCACATCGGAAAGATGGAGTACGCACGGACAGCACGCTCGTTGCTTTAATGCGGCGCCGTGCGAGCGGTCCCTCTTCGCGTCACGGTGGTGTCGCTTTCGTTCGGCGCGGCCTGCGCCGCGGGTGCGAGCGGATGCGACCCGTTCAACGAGCCCGAGCCGGTGGGGCTCGAGGCGCGCACGAGCAGCGGCGAGCCGACGGCCGACGACGCCGGTGGGGCCGCGTCGCAGCCCGAGGTCGACACGGTCGCCGTGCTCACCTCGATCGCCGACGGCGGCTATCGCGGCACGGGCTTCACGCATGCGACGAGCGTGCCCTACGCGTCGGCGGTGGCGACGGGCTCGATGGTCGACGAGTGGGTCTCCTCGGGGAGCTACGCCGAGTACTCGAAGGTGCAGCCCGCGGCGAGCGGCTCGGGCGCGCTCATGCCGGTCGGATCGGTCGTCGTGCGCGCGGTCATGGACCCGGACGCAGGCGTCACCAAGCTGACGGTCATGCTCAAGGGTCCGGCCGGCTACAACCCGGCCCTCGGCGACTGGTGGTTCGCCGAGACCGATCCGTGGGGCACGCCGCTGACGGACGACGCCGGGGTCCTCGCAGGCAAGCTCACCGATTGCTACGGGTGCCATCTCCCTCGCAGCGGCGACGACTACGTGTTCGGCGTCCCACTCGACGACCGCCCTCCCGAGAACTGAGGGGCCGCGCCGGCTCCCGCCACGGCTCAGGCGCAGGGCGACGGCCTGGGCGATGCAAAGGGGGACCGTCATGACCCCCACCACGGGACTCCAGCGCATTCCCCCCGCCCTCGCCCTCGCCGCGATGATCGCGTCGCTCTCGGGCTGCCGGGTCATCGGCGACATCTTCAAGGCCGGCGCCGTGACCGGCGTCGTCGCCGTGGTGATCGTGCTCGCGGTCATCGGCGGCATCGTCGCGCTCGTGTCGCGCGGCGCCCGCGGCTGAGCGGTCGGGGCGGTTTCGCTTGCCGTGGCACGATGCCTCGGCTCGACCACCGTCCGGCGGCGGTCGCGCCTCCTGAGGGTGCTCGGGACGATCTCAGCGTGCAAGCCAGGCAAGCACGTCGCTCGCGTTGCGGTCCGGAGGAAACACCGGATAGAACACCTTCGTGATCCGCCCGTCGTCGACGACCATGGCGAGCCGCTTGAGCATGGTCTGCCCGGCGACCTCGAAGGTCGGGAGCCTGATCGCGCGCGTCAGCACGAGGTCGGCATCCGACAGAATCGCGAACGGCAAGTGTAGCCGCTCGACCGCCTCTCGCTGGTAGTCGGTCCCTTGGGTCGACAGGCCGAGCACGCGCGTGGCGCCGGCGGCCAGCAACGCAGCGTGCAGGTCGCGAAATGCGCAGCTCTGCGGTGTGCAGCCGCGCGCGCCCGGTATCTGGTCCCAGCCTTCGACGAGCGCAGGATCTCCGGGGCGGCCGGTGCGTGGATACGCGAACACGACGACGCGGGCGGGTAGCGCGCAGAGCGAGACGCGGCGGCCGTCGGTTGCGGCCAGGGTCAGGTCGGGGATCTGCAAGCCTTCGAGGTGGCGGGCGGCACCATCGTCGACCGGCGCCGGGATCCGGGTCCAATCGACGTCGACGAAGCTCTGGTCGGAGGGCGCCGGCACGGCTCGTAGATAACACGACGAAGGTGGAACGCCGCGTTGCGCCCGCGGTCCGTCTCGTCACTCAAAAGGGCGACGCGCGCGTGGGGCCGGACTGGCTAGAGGGGATGTCTCCGGAGGAGTCCCGAAGATCCCATGACCGGTCCGAAACGCTCGTCTCTTTCCCCCTTCCGGGCTGCGGTCGCCGTCGCATCGGCCCTCGTGGTCGTGGTGTCGGCGTCCAACGCAGGCGCCGATGATGTACCCGCGCCGCGCACGCTCACGGTGGCCGAGACGCTCGCCCTCGCCCGAGAGCGCGCACCCGCCGTCCACGCCGCGATGGCCAGGATCGCGGCGTCCGAGGGCGAGTTGGCGAAGGCCAAGGCGGGGCTCTTGCCCTCCGCGACGCTGATCGGGACGGGCACGGCTTACGCATCGCAGGGCACGATCTTCGTTGCCGGGCTCACCTCCGCCGACGCGAGCCAGCAGACCCTCGTCGGCCAGGCCTCGCTCAACCTTCAGTGGACGCTCTTCGACTTCGGCAAGACGTCGAGCGCGATCGAGGCCGCGGATGCGGGCGTGAGCTCGTCGCACAGCGCCGCGAGGGCGATCGAGCAGGTCGCGATGGCGGAGGCGGCCGTCGCCTACTTCACCCTGCTCGCCGACGACGGGCTGGTTCAGGCCGCCGAGGCCGCGCGCGCGGACCGCGAGGGCGTCGAGTTGATCACGCGGCGGGTGGTCGCCGCCGGGTTTCGCCCCCCGGTCGACGAGACGCGCGCGCAGGTCGGGGTGGACGTGGCGAAGCTCGACGTCGCCGTCGCGCGGGCGACGCGGGACAACGATTCCGCGAGCCTCGCCGCGGCCTTGATGCTCGACCCCGCGACTGCGTTTCGGCTCGAGGCGCCCGCGCCCAGCGTTTCCCTCGCGCCCGCGGCAACCGGACCGGGCGTCGCCGTGGTCGTCGACACGCGGCCCACGGTCGTGGCGGCGCGACACCGCGTCGAGCGCATGCGTCTCGAGCTCCAGGCGGCGCGCGGCGCGCGTCTTCCCAGCGTCACGATGCAGGGACAGGGGGCCGTGCTCTACACCAGCGACCGCGTGCAGGGGACCCCGTCGAACATGCCATCCGCGTTCGTGTCCGGCGCCCTGAATCTGACGGTCCCCCTGTTCGACCCGCAAGCAAACGCGAACGTGCGAATCGCCGAGGCCGCCGTGGGCGACGCGCAGGCGAACCTCGAGCAGGTCACCGTCAGCGCGTGGTCCGCCGCGTCGCTGGCCTGGCGCCAGCTGGAGAGCACGCGGGCGATCCTCGAGCAGGCCGAGCGGGTTAGCGTGGGCACTGCAGCGAACCTCGCCGCCGTCGAGGATCGCTACGCGAGCGGAAGCGAGAGCCCCCTCGGGGTCGCCGACGCCCAGCGCGAGGACGCGCTGGCCCAAGTCGCAGTCATCAAGGCGCACCTCGCGCTCGACGTCGCGCGCGTTCGCCTGCTCGCCCAGCTCTCGCGGGTGGAAGAGCTCGGCCGGTGAGCGACGCTCTAACCGGGCCGCCCTCTCGCCCCCTCCTTCAGTGCGCCATGGCGGACGAATCGCCTCGCCCCTTGTGCCGGGCCGACGACTCGTCGAACTTCGCGGGCTCGCCGTACTTGCCCGACGCATAGTCCTTGGCCATCTGCTCGAGCGAGATGCGGGGAACCTCTGCCGCGTGGCCCGCCTGGCCGAACTGGCGCATTCGCTCGGCACACACCTTCTGCATCGCCTCGCGCGCCGGCGCCATGTAGTAGCGGGGGTCGAACTCCTCCGGCTTCAGCGCAAAGGCTTTGCGGATGGCGCCGGTGATGGCGAGGCGATTGTCTGTGTCGACGTTGACCTTGCGCACGCCCGCCTTGATGCCGCGCTGGATCTCGGCGACGGGGACGCCGTACGTCTCGCGGATCTTCCCGCCATAGGCGTTGATCTCGTCGCACAAATCCTTGGGCACCGAGCTCGAACCGTGCATCACCAGATGGCAGTTCGGGATCCGCCGGTGGATCTCCTCGATGCGCTCCATCGCCAGCACGTCGCCCGTGGGCTTGCGGGAGAACTTGTAGGCGCCGTGGCTCGTGCCCATCGCAACCGCGAGCGCGTCGATGCCCGTGCGCTGAACGAAGTCCACCGCCTGCGCCGGATCGGTCAAAAGCTGATCCATCGAGAGCTTGCCCTCGGCGCCGTGCCCGTCCTCCTTCTCGCCTTGGCCGGTTTCGAGCGAGCCGAGGCAGCCGAGCTCGCCCTCGACCGAGACACCGAAGCGGTGGGCGATGTTCACGACCTCGCGCGTGACGGCCACGTTGTACTCGTAGCCGGCCGGCGTCTTGCCGTCCTCCTCGAGCGAGCCGTCCATCATCACGCTGGTAAAGCCAAGGCGAATGGCGCTCGTGCACGTTTCGGGCGAGTTGCCGTGGTCCTGATGCATCACGATCGGCAGCTCGGGGTAGAGCTCCGCCGCTGCCTGCATCAGGTTGCGGAGGAAGAGGTCGTTGGAGTACTTCCGGGCGCCGCGCGAGGCCTGCACGATGACCGGGCTCTTCGTGGCCCGAGCGGCCTCCATGATCGCCTGAATCTGCTCCATGTTGTTCACGTTGAGCGCGCAGACGCCGTAACCGTTGGCTGCGGCGTGGTCGAGCAGGGGACGCAGGGGGATCAGGGACATGGGTGGCGGCTACTCTCCCCCAACGCGAAGGGCCGATCAAGAGGCTCAGCGCACAGGAAGACCATGGCCGGCAGCTCGTGAGCCCGGCGGCACAGACGAGGCTTCGGGCGGACCGCGACGGGCACTTCCGCCTCGCGAAGAAGGTCGAGGTCGAAGACGTTGTCGCCGAAGGCGGCGAGCACGTGGCGGCTCGTGCGGGCACGCAGCGCTTGCACCTTGCCCGGCCCGTAAGGCATTGGCTTCTCGACCTCGGCGCAGAGCACTCCCCCCGCCTCGCGCGCGCTGGTCGCCACGACCAGGGTCGGATCGAGACCGATGGCCTCCACTGCCAGCTCGACGACGGGCCGCGCCGACGCGCTGACCACGTAGCAGGGGAGCTTCTGGCGCCGCGCCCAGGCGAGCACGGGGGCGACCTCGGGTTGCACACGCGAGGCGATGTCGCCCTCTCCCAACACCTCGCGCGCGAACGCTCGAACTGCCCCGCGCTCCCACCCAGCGAAGACCCACGTCAGCATCGCGCAGAGGTGCTCCTCGTGAACGACGCCTGCCTGGAACGCCTCGAAGATCCGCCGCGCAAGCGGCCCAGGAGGGCCCGCCGTGTCGAGCGAGTACGCCGCCCCGAGTCGGCGCAGCTGCGTGTCCGCCGGAGGAAGGATCTCTGCCCGGTCGACGAGCGCGAAGAAGAGGTCGTCGCCGACGTCGCCGCTCCACAGAGTCCCGTCCGCGTCGAAGGCGATGATCCCTCCGGGCCTTCTTCGCTCCGCGGCGGCGATGCGCTCGATCGTGTCGTGGACGGCCTCTTCACGCGGCGTGGGCAAACCAGGGCTCGTCGTCGGCATGGTCCTCGTAGGGTGTTCGTTTCCGGTCCGATTGCACTCGTCGTCGCAATCGCCCACCAGCGCACGTCACCACGATAGACGACACGCGCGTGCCCATTTTCAGATGGTTGGAAGTCGAACTGGTGTTAGGAAGTTGAACTCCGCAACGTAGCGAGTCGGTGACGGCACCATCGAGTGCCGTGACGCGCACGGCCGTAACTCCGTGCGACGCCGCCTCCTGCACGCGACGAACCCACCTTTCCAACCGGGTCCTTAATGAACAGAGGCATTCTCATGCCCTTCTGGCTGCACACCTCTGGCCAGCGGGTGCACACGTGAGTCGCGTCGCTCTCAAGGTACTCAGCGACTCTTCCCCGGCGCTCAACGCGCCCCAGTTCATTCGTGGAGAGGGGATTCACCTCATTCGCGACGACGGGGCCGTGTTCGTCGACGCTGCATCCGGGACTTTCAACTTGCCACTTGGTTACAATCACCCTGAGATCGTGGAGGCGGTCGTCGAGCAGGTGCGGCGGTACTCGCACCTCAGCTCGACGATCCGGACCGACCGCGGCCCCAATGCGCTCGACGAGCTCATTGAACAGGCGCCGTCGAACATCCAGGCCGGGTGGTTTCGCGACCTCACCGGGTCGACCGCGAACGAGTGCGCCGTCAAGATCGCCCAGAAATCATCGGGAAAGACGGACATCCTGAGTCTATTTTTATCGCATCACGGTCAGACCCAGTTCACTACAGCTATTTCAGGAAATTCATTTCGTCGAAAACAGTTTCCAGACGCGCTGTCTCCGCACTCCATCAAGATGCCCGCACCGTACTGCCATCGATGCTTCTTCAACGCGACGCCATCCAGCTGCGGAATGATGTGCGTCGAGAAGATCGGGGACTTCCTGGAGCACGCGAGCAGCGGATCGGTAGCTTGCATGATCGTCGAGCCGATCCTTGGCAACGGAGGCAACATCGTGCCGCCGCCGGGGTACTTTCAGGCGATATCGAAATTGTGCGCCGAGAACGATATATTGATGATCGCCGACGAAGTGCAGACGGGAATGGGCCGCACCGGCCATCTGTTCGCGTCTGAGGCTTTCGACTGGAAGCCGAACATCATCACGCTGGCAAAGGGCCTCGGCGGCATCGGAATTCCTGTCGCAGCGGTGCTCTACGAGGCGAGGCTCGACGTCCTCGACTCGCACGATCATTCGTTCACGTCCGGCGCGAACCCGGTCGCGCTCGCCGCCATGACCGCGACACTCAAGGTGCTGCGCTCCGGCGAGGTGCTTGCCGACGTCCGGCGCAACGGCGTGAAGCTGGGCGCCCTTCTCGGCGCGCTCAAGGAGAAGCACCGCAGCATCGGCGACGTGCGCGGTCTCGGGTACATGTGGGGACTCGAAATCGACAAACCCGACGGTTCACCCGACGTCTCGCGCACCGAGGCGATCATCAAGGCCGCGGCGGCGAGCCACAACCTCATCCTCCGCGGCTCGCGCTACGGCTTCGGCAACGTCGTGAAGGTGCGCCCGCCGCTCATCGCCACGGAGGGGGACCTGGAGACCATCGTCACGCGGCTCTCGCGCGCGATCACCGACGTGGAGAGGGCGGGCTGAGATGGATGCACTCGTCTACTCGAAGGCGTGGGATGTGAGCCTCGCCGCGCGCCCGGCGCCGGCACCCCTCGAGCGCGACGAGGTGCTTCTCGGCGTGCGCGCGACGGGCATCTGCGGGACCGACGTCGGCATCGCCAGCGGCGCGTACTCAGCGAAGGCCGGCGTCGTACTGGGGCACGAGTCCGCCGGCGAAGTGCTTGCGACGGGGCCCCTGGCGACGCGCTTCCGGAAGGGTGACCGCGTCGTCGTCGATCCGACGTTCTATTGCGGTCAGTGCCGGCATTGCCGCACGAGCAGGGCGAACCACTGCGAGCTCAAAGGGCGGACCGAGACCGGCGTCTCCAGCGACGGCACCTTCGCGCCTCTCCACGTGACGACCGAACGCTTCCTCCACGCACTGCCGGACGGCGTCGACTACGACGCCGCGTCGCTGACGGAGCCGCTCAGTTGCGCCGTCACCGGCGTGAACCAGCTGCGAGCTCATCCCGCGCTGCGCGCGGTGGTGCTGGGTGCTGGCCCCATGGGGATGCTCTACAGCTGGGTGCTGGCGACGCGCGGACTGTGCGGCGTGATCGTGGAAGCCTCCAGCGCGCGTCGCGAGGTCTGTCGTGCCGTCGCCCCGGCCGCATGGTCGACCTGCTCCTCCCTCGACGAGGCGGCAGCCTCCTTCGGTCCGGAGGGGCAGCCGCTCGACGTCGTCGTCGACACGACCGGGGCCCTCGCGGCCGAGGCCTTCCAGCGGCTCTCGCGCGGCGGCGAACTCCTGCTCGTCGGACTGCGGCGCATGCCGCACACCTTCGACGTTGGCGCGATCGCGGACCGGAGTCTCTCCGTGCTCGGCTCGATCGACTCGCTGAACGACAGCTTCTCCGCGGCGCTGCACCTCATCGCCTCGGGCGCGGTGCCCGCGGGCCGGCTGGTGACTCACCGGCTGCCGATGGCCGAGTTCCGCGCCGGCTTCGGGCTGCTCGGTTGCGACCTCGACGCTGGCGTGCTGCGCGCGCCGTCGGGCGCGCTCAAGGTCGTCCTTCGTCCCTCCCTCTGATTCGCGCGCTGCGCTGCGTGCCGCCTTAGGAGCCACTCGCATGATCCGTGGATTGCTCATCGAAGGGACCGACTACGCCGGCAAAACGACGGTGTGCTCGCTGGTGGCCGCCGCGCTCCAGGCCCGCGGCGTCGCAACGCACGTGGGGCACTGCTACGTGCACGACGCGACGATCCTCGACCATTTCCTCGCCGAGGCGAAGAAGTCGACCGACCTGCTGCAGATCGACTGGTACTACACCGCGAACATCCTGCTCGATCTGGGGGAGTGTCGACGGCGCCTCCCCGAGGCGTTCGTCGTGCAGGACCGTCACTGGCTCAGCCAGGTGGGGCGCAACGAGTTCTTCCACGCGTCCGAGCCGCGCCTGCCGACGCGGACCATTTGGGACCTGCACCTCCCGTTCGAGCACAACTTCTATCTCGCATCCGACCTCGTGACGAAGCGCGCACGTTCGGCGCTTCGCCCCGCCAAGTCGGTGCGTGACCGGTACCTGCGAGAGAACCCGGAGAGACACCAGCAATACGACGAGTTCCTGCGCCACCTGTTGCCCGAGGCCGAGAGCTGGACGGTCATCGATACGAGCCCGCTCACGCCGGCCGAGGTGGCGTCCCGGATCGTGGACCACGTCACGGGCGACACCGCGCGCTGCGTCGCCGCCCCGGCCCTCCAATGAAGAGCGTCCTCGTCGTCGGCAACAACTGCGTGGACGTCGTCTTCACGACGTCGCAGCCGCTGCTCGCCGACGCCAAGATCCAGGCGTCGGGCCTGGGCGTCTTCGCCGGTGGTCAGGCCGCGAACGCTGCCGTCGACATGGTCGGCCTCGGCGTGCGAACGCGTTACTTCGGGGCGTTTGGCGCCGACGCGTTCGGCGAGACGAGCCGCCGCGCCTTCGAGCAGCGAGGCGTGGGCCTCGAGGGGTCGTTCGCCGTCCCCGGTTGCCCTCACCACACCGCCGCGATCATCGTCGACCGGACGCACGATACGCGGTCGATCGTGATGAGCAAAGACGCACGGCTTCGCCTCGACGACTGCGCCGCCGATCGCGTGTCGCTCGAGGGCGTAGGGTTGCTGTACCTCGACGGGCACGAGCTCGGCATCTCGCGCAAGCTGGCGGCACTCGCGCGCGCGCGCGGGATCCCCGTGATGGCGGACGCCGAGGACGCGTCGAGCGAGACGGCCGCGCTCCTGCCCCACCTGACGTCGTTGATCGCTCCGCGCGAGGTGATCCTCGCCCTCGGCAGGAGCTCGGACGTCGTCACGGCAGCACGCACGCTGTTCGCCGACGGCCCGGCGGTCGTCGTCGCGACGATGGGCGCGCAGGGGGCCGAGGGGGTGACCGCATCGGGAGAGCATCAGCGCGTGCCCGCCGTGCCGTGCGAGGTCGTCGACACCACCGGCGCTGGAGACGCCTTTCACGCGGGCTACGTCGCCGCCGCGCTCCGCGGCTCGAGGTTCGCGGCGTGCATCGAGTTCGCGGCTCGCGTCGCGGCAGCGAAGTGCGAGACGTCGGGCCCGACCGTAGCAGTGGCGCGCCTCGCCGCGCTCGCGCGCGAGCTGCCGCCGGCCGGCGCCGGAGCGTGGATCTGAGAAATGCATCGGAGTCGCGTGAGGTTCCAGGAGGCGTCGTGAAGAGAGTCATCGTGACAGGTGGAAGCGGCTTCCTCGGCAGGAGAGTGCTCAGGCACCTCGCCGGGCAGACGCACGCCGTCGGCACGTTTCACTCCGGACGCGCCAGCGACGTGTGCGCGCTGCATTTGGACGTGACCGACGCGGCGCGGGTCACCGCGGCCTTCGCGGCGGAGCGCTTCGACGTGTGCGTCCACACCGCCGCCAACTGCGACCTCGAGTCCTGCGAGTCGGACCGCGCGAGCGCGATCGCGCTCAACGTCGAAGGGACGCGCAACGTCGTCGAGGCCTGCCGCAGCGCCGGCACGCGCGTCGTCTACATCTCCACCGACCACGTGTTCGACGGGACGCGTGCCGGCCCCTACCTCGAGGCTGACGCCCCGCGGCCCCTCCAGACCTACGGTGCGACGAAGCTCGCGGGCGAGAAGCTCGTCGAGGGGCTGGACGGCTCGCTCGTCGTGCGCATGCCGCTGCTCTACGGGCTCAGTGAGGCGGGCGACAAGGCGACCTTCGTGACCAAGGTGATCCAGTCCTTGCGCCAGCGAAGAGAGTTCTTCGCCGACGACCAGGCGGTGCGCTACCCGATCGACGTCGGCGAGGCGGCTGCCTTCGTGGCCGCCCTCGTGGTGAGCGAGGTCAAGGGCGTGCTGCACTTCGGCAGCGACGAGGGAGTCACCAAGCTCGAATGGGCGCGACGCATCGCCTCGGAGCTCGGGCTCGACCCGCTGCTGGTCGTGGCGCGCCCCGAGGCCGGGCGAGCGACGCGACCACGCAACAACCGCCTCGGCTCGAGCCGGCTCTTCGCCCTCGGATTCCCGCCGCCGCGTCCCGTGGCGGCCGTCATTGCCAAGCTCGGAGGAACATGGACCGCAGCGCAATAGAGCGGGCCGTCGCGAGCCGGGGCGCGGAGGGGGACTGGAGGGGAGTCGTGCGCGACATCCGCTTCGGGGACGACGGCGTCGTCACCAAGCGCGCGACCGCCGGGCGCGCGAAGCTCTTGCGCGAAATCGAGTGGCTCCGCCGGGTCAGGCCCTGGGCGCCCGCCCATTTCCCCGAGGTGCTCGGTGTTCGCTTCGGCGACGGATGGGCGGAGTACGACATGCCGTTTTGCCCGTGGCCCACCCTCGCCGAGCTCGTCCTATCGGACCGAGTGAGCGCCGACGGCGCCGTCCGGATCGCGAGCCCCATCCTGGACCTCGCGTTCCGCGAGGTTTACGCGCGACAACGCGCCGAAGCGCCGCGAGAGGCCTTCCGCACCGAGTACTTGCAGAAGCTCGTACACCGCGTCGGGGCTGGCGCCGGCCAGTCCCGCACGTTCGACGCCCTTTGCCGCGCGTCGTCCCTCGAGGTCAACGGCGCGGCGTGCCGTAGCCCGCTCGAGCTTGCCCGAGCCATCGACGCCGACCGCGCGCTCTGCGCCCGGCTCCAGCCGCCGCACGCGGGACCGTTTCACGGCGATTTCAAGATCGACAACTTCCTCGTCGCGCCGGTCCCCGGCGAGTTCATCCTCATCGACCCGCGGGGGTCGACGACGACCGGGAGCAACGACGGGGACTACCTCGAGGACGTGGCCAAGCTCCGAACCAGCACTCGAGGTCTCTACGACCTCGTGCGGGGGGGAATGCTCCGTCCAGTAGTCGACGGCACCCGCGTACACCTCGCCTGCGACGACGCTGGCCGGCGCGCTGCGGGCGTGCTCGCCGCGCTCGATCATGCGCTGATGCAGCCAATCCCCGCGCGCGCCGCCGCGCTGGACGACGCAGGCTTCGCCGTGCGCCTGGCGTTCCTGACGCCGATGCTTCTCCTCGCCAACGCACCTTTCCAGCTCGCGCCCGTGACGCCCGCGACCGAGCGGATCGCCGTCGCCCTCTTCGCGATCGGCGCGCTCCTGCTGGAGATCGCGGTCCGCGAGGTGCGATGCGAACCAGGCGCCGCGCACCTGCGCGCGCTCCAAGAGGCGGCTCAATGATCGAGCGAGCCTACCGCGCGCAAGAAGGTCGGCAGAACGCTGCACATGCCGGCAAGCACGGCGTCCGCGACGAAGTTGTGGCCGACCGAGACCTGATCGGGTCGCAGCGCGTGCACGAGATCCGGCAAGTGACGGGAGCCCAGATCGTGAGCTGCGTGCACGCGGAGCCCCAGCGAGCGGGCCAGCTCGCCGGCTTCGGCCAGCCGAGCCAGCGCGTCCCGCGCCGCGGACGTCCCGAAGTGCTCGACGTATGCGCGGCAGTTGAGCTCGACGCTGCCGGCGCCGGCGATGGCGGCCGCGTGCACCGACGCCTCCTCGGGGTCGACGAACACCGACACGCGGGCGCTGGGGGCAACCGTGCGGACAGCCGCCGCGAGGCTCGCCTGGTCATCGGTGGTGCGCCATCCGCGCTGCGTGGTCAGGTGCGCCGCCTCGAACGGCGTGACCACCAGCACTCCGACGCCGGGCGTTCGCCGTACGAGCTCCAGCGTCTCGGGCCGGATGTCGCTCCCGACGCTGAGCGTGACGCGGCCCGCGGCGACGGCGGGAATCTCCGCGAGCGCGCGCACGTCGTCCGGGCGAACGTGGCGGTTGTCCGCCCACTGATGAACGAGGAGCGCGTCGCACCCGCGCTCCACGAGCGCCGAGGCCACCTCGACGAGGCTTGGCGTCGCGTTCCCGCGCGACGCGCGCAGCAGCGCCACCTTGTTGAGCCCCACACACAGCTTGGTCGTCATCTCTCCGAGCCCTCTTCGATGTCGCGCGGGCGCGCGAACTAAGTTTTCTTCGCAGTAAAATCGAACACCAACACGAAATGCCACTTCAACCAATGGAGACAATAATGAACACGAATCAGCCGACCGAGAAGCCCCGCGCCGTTGCAATCAAGCTCGACAAGAGCGCCATGAAGAAGATCGTGGGCGGCACGACGGTCTCGATCTGCCCCGTGGGTACGAAGGCCGCCGGCCGCGCGTACCTCGTTCTCTGATAGCACGGCGCGCACGGGCATCGGCCCAGGCGCGCCTTGACGCCGACGGGTGGGGCCCCGCCCGTCGGCCTCTCTTATCTCGAGATCTACACATGAAGAACAGCGACAGTCGCAGGCACGAGGTATTGGAACGCTTGGGCGTCCGCGCCGAGGACCTACTCGCCCTCGAGGGCATCGGCCCCTCCATCGACGCGAGCGTGTTCCTGTCGGGATCGCTCGTGGAGGGCATGGGCAACCAGAGCTCCGACATCGACGTGTTCGTCGTGGGCGAAGCGAAGCCCACGGGCGAGAACATCCACGTTGCGGGCGACGCCGTCTTCTCGGTCCACATGCACGGCAAGCGGCGGGTCGACTTCGAGTACTGGCGCGACGGCGCCGCGCTCGCGCTCGCCGAAAAGCTCGATGCTCTGACCACGACGGATGAGGGCAGCGACAACGTCCTGATGGAGAAGCGCCTCACGGACGAGGAGATCGCGTTCATGCACCGCGTGCGGACGGGTGTCCCGCTCCTGCACGACGAGCGCTTCGATCGCCTTCGTAGTCGCTTCGAGTTCGCTCGACTCTCGGCGTACCTCACCGAAGTGAAGCTGCGCGAGATCGACGACGCGGTCGAGGACGTGTGCGGCATGATGGACGACGGGGACGTCGACGTCGGTCTGATGCGCGCGCGCGACCTCCTGAACGTGGTCTGCGACGCATACGGTCATCACCTGGGTTCGACGAACATCCGGCGCAAGTGGCGGACCAAGGTGCTCGAGGCGTACAGGAGCCGCGACCACGCCGACGAGGTGCTGGGGCGCTTCTGGGAGCTGCAGTTTCCCGACGGCTCGACGGTCCGCGCGGACCGCGAAGCATACAGAGCCTACGCCGAGCGCTGCGTACGCCTCGCCAACAAGGTCACCGACTGGATTCTCGGATGAGCGGCATGCACGATATTCGAATTCCAATCACCAACCATCGTGTGCGGCGGCGCCGCTACGAGGGCAAGGTGTGGCTGATACTGGAGAACTATTACACGGAGCTCGACGAGGCGACGGACGCCGTGTGGACGGCTGCGGACGGCGAGCGGACGGTCGCGCAGGTGGGGCAGATCCTGCACGAGAAATGTGGTCTTCCCATCGAACACGCCGTCCCGGCCGCGAGGGCGACGCTCGAGGCGTTCGCCGAACAAGGGCTACTCAGCCTGACCACGTCGTGACCTGCCGGGACAGTCGCCTTTCACAATTACCAAGAACTTTCGGAGACGAGCATGACCATCGGTAACCTGCCCATCATCGGACGCGCCTGGGCGCCGAGCGAGAAACGCAACGTCCTCCTGCCGATTGCCGCGACGATGGCGTTCGGTCCGGACGTGCGGGCAGACGCAGAGCGGCAGGAAATCGTCGTCGGCCCCGGGAGGGGCGAGCCGTGGGACGTGATGAGCTTCCGGGGAGAGGGTGCGGAGGAAGCGTTCCGCTACGTCATGGCCGTCGACGGGACGCGGTCCATCGCGGACGTGGCGCGCGAGGTCGGCGGCGATGTCGATGAAGCGACCGCCGTCCTCCAGGAGCTCTACGAGCGCGCGGTGCTGCGTGAGACCGGCGGCGTCGAGCTGCCGGCGGTTGTGTTCTACGAGCATCTCCGGATGGAATCGAAGCGCGCCTTCGACAAGTGGGGCCCCTCGCCGATGCTCGCGCGTTTCGCGAGCGGTCCGGTCACGCGCCGCTTCGCGCTCGGGTATCTGATGGAGAACTACCACTATGCCGCGGCCGCCTCCAGTCACCAGGGTGCGGCGGTGGCCTCGATGCCGACGCTGCGACTCAAGACGGCGTTCAGCGAGCACTTGTCGATCGAGTACTGGCACCACGCCTGGCTGAAGCGCGGCCTCCTGGCGGCAGGGCTCACCGAGCAGGACGTCGAGCGGGCGCACCCGCTGCCCTCGACGCTCGCGCAGATCAACCAGCTGCGGTGGCTGGCCGTGAGCGATCCGCTGGCGTACTCGGCGTGCATCGGCATCGGCGAGGGCGATCCCATGGCGTCTTCTTCGGTTGCCCGCTTCTGGGACCGCTTCGCGGAGCACGGCGTGCTGCCGGAGGAGGCCTACGGCCCGTTCAGGGAGCACGACCTCGGCGACTGCGAGGACGACCACGAGAGCTTCGGCAGCGAGGCGTTCATCGAGCGCGGCGGGATGACCGCCACCGAGCAGGCGCGCGTCCGCGCGCGTGTGCTCTCGTTCAGCCGCCTCACCTGGGGCTTCCATCACGAGATGGTCGACTTCTACGGCTCTGCCGAGGGGCCGGCCTTTTTCACGCCGGAGGGCTGAAGCGGCACACGCTGCCCTCGAGGCCCTCTCATGAACCTCGCCGTAGACACGTCGTCGATCGCGCGCGCGCCGGAGGCTCAGGCAGAGCTGCCGGGGGCGCTGCGCATCCTGCCGAGTCAGCTCCGCGCGTGGCTGGTGAGCGGCTCGCGGCGCCACGTGATCCCGCCGCTGTCGTGCGTTGCGGCGCGCGGAGCGCCTTGCACGTCCGCCTTCGTCGTCTTGCGCGGAGCCCTCGCCGTGGGAGTAATCGATCCGCAGGGCGGCGGGTTCGAAAGGGTCACGCACCTGTGGCCGGGCGACCTGTGCGCGACCCACGCCCGCTCGCCCGATGCGACGCACGCGTTCGACCTCGTCGTCGCGGACGGCGCGGACGCCGAGCTCCTGGAGGTGCCAGGCCACCTGCTCGCCCGAGCCATCGCGCTCGACTCGACCCGCGGGCTCGCCGCGCTGACCAGCCCTGCGGTGCGGCGCATCGTGCTGGATCTCGCGCCGCTGGCCGAGCCGGAGGGACTCCTGCGCCTCGCGGCGGCGTTCCAGCGGCGGCGCGTGGCCGAGGGGGAGCGCCTGCTCGCTGCCGACACTGGCGTCGCCGAGTGGGTCCTCGTCGAAGAAGGCTCGGTCCGCTACGGAGAGAAGACCGTCGGCCCCGGGGAGGACTTCGCCGCCGACGCCATGCTTCTCGATGTGCCGTCGCCCGCCGACGCCGTAGCGCGGACCGCCTCGACGTTGCTGGTGGTCCCGCGCGAGGCCGTCCGGCGCATCGTCGCCGCTTACCCCGACGTGGGGCGCGCCCTGGGCCGGCGCGTCGCGTTGAGCCACGCGCAACACAACCGCTGGCCCCACGTCGTCATCACCGACGTGAACGCTCCCCCCGACGGGACGGCGCCCGAGGACGCCGAGGTCGAGCTGTCGGAGCGTCCCGCCCGCGCGCCCTGGTGGAGGCCGCTGCCATTCCGCCGGCAGATCGAGCACATGGACTGCGGCGCGGCCTGTCTCAGGATGGTCGCACGCTACTACGGGCACGAGCTCGACTATCGAGCGCTCACGGCGATGGCCGGCGTGAGCCGCTACGGTTCGAACCTGCTCGAGCTGGCGCGCGCAGGCGAAAACCTCGGCTTCGTCACGACCGGCATCCAGACGACGTGGGACATGCTCGCGCACGTCGACCTCCCGGCGATCGCGCATCTTGCCGATCGCCACCACTTCGTCGTGGTGTGGCGGACCACCCGCCGTTCGGTCGTCGTCGGCGACCCGAGCTTCGCGACGCGCACCCTCTCCCGCGAGGAGTTCACGAAGTCGTGGCAAGGGATGCTGTTGCTCCTCAAGCCGACCGACCGGGTCGCCACGAACGCGAAGGCTCTCGCCCCCGTCGCGGGGCGGTCGCACACGGGCAGCCTGGCGTCGCTCGTCCTTCCCTACCGCAAAGTGCTCGTCGAGATCCTCCTCATCTCGCTGGGGCTCCAGATCCTCGGCCTGGCGTTTCCGCTCGGGAGTCAGGTCGTCGTCGACCGCGTGCTCCTGCGGGCCGACGTCAAACTCCTCGATGTGGCGCTGCTCGCGCTCGTCGGCGCGGCCGCGGTCTCGGGCGTACTCGCGTACGCCCGCGCGTACCTCATCTTGCAGACCGCCACGAGGATCGAGCGCGACGTCGTCGAGACCATCTACCGCCGTGTGATGGCCGGTGTTTCGGGTCTCTTCCAGCGCTTCACGACGACGGACATCTTGAACCGATTCCTCGAGGTGTCCCTCATTCGCACGTTCTTCATCGACAACGCGGTCACGATCTCGATCGACCTCCTGATGATCGCCTGCACGGGCGGCCTGCTCTTCCTCTACTCGCCGCCGCTAGCCCTGGTCGCCCTCGCCACGGTGCCCATCCAGGCGGCCTTGACGGTGCTCGTGGGCAAGCTCATTGGGAGCCACACAGCGGCGTTCCTGAACCACCACGACGACTACCAGACCCATCTCATGGACTCCTTCAAGGGTTTCGAGATGGTCAAGGCGCACGGCCTGGAGATCCCTTTCACGCGAACGATGCAGCGCCTCGTCGCGCCAACCCTCCAGCACTCGTTTCAGGCCACGCTCCACGGATCGATGGGGGCGGCCACGTCGTTCGCCGTCGACATGATCGGCAGCGCGCTCGTCCTCTGGGTGGGGGCGCGCCAGGTGCTCGCCGGTTCGATGACCCTGGGCACCCTCGTCGCCTTCACATTGCTCGCTCGACAGGTCGGCACCCCGATCCTCCGTATGGCCAGCCAGTGGCGCGACTACCAGCGGACGCGCGCCAACATCGACCGCGTCGGTTCGCTGCTGGAGGTCGACGGCGAGGGGACGAAGCGGTCGACCGCCGTCGTGGATCTGCCGGCCATCCAGGGGAACGTGCGCTTCCGCGGAGTCCTCTTCCGCTACGGGACCAAGCCCCAGGAGCGGCCAACGCTCTCGCGGATCGACCTCGAGCTGGCGGCGGGCGAGATCGTGGCGCTCGTCGGGCCGTCGGGTTGCGGCAAGAGCACGCTCGTGCGGCTGCTCTTGCGCCTGCACGACCCCACCGAGGGGACGGTGTCGATCGACGGCTACAACCTTCGCGACGTCACGCCGGAGTCGGTGCGGAGCCAGGTTGGGCTCGTGACCCAGGACATCCAGCTCGTGTCGGGGACCATCTACGAGAACATCGCGTGTGGCCGCGCGGTCTCCGAGGAGGCCGTCATGGACGCGGCGCGCCTCGCCGGCGCGTACGAGTTCATCAGCGAGCTGCCCTACGGCTTCCTCACGCTGGTCGGCGAGCGGGGGCTCTCGCTGTCGGGCGGCCAGCGGCAACGCATCGTCATCGCCCGAGCGCTCGTCACCAACCCCCGCGTACTGATCTTCGACGAGGCCACCGCGGCGCTCGACCCGCTCTCCGAGCAGCTGATCCACGAGCGTCTTCGCGAGATCGTTCGCGGGCGCACGACCATCATCATCAGTCATCGCATCCAGACGCTTCAGCACGCCGACCGCATCATCGTGATGAACGAAGGGAGGATCGTGCAGATGGGTACGCACGACGCGCTCATCGCGGCGGGCGGCAAGCTCTACAACGCTCTGGCCAGTGCCACGCCCGATTGGAAGCGCGCGCCGGAGGAGGTCGTCGATGGCGTCGGCTGAGGTCTCCCGTGAGCTGCTCCCGTGCGTGGACTTCGACGAGGCGCGGCGGGCCGTGCGGTTCGCGTACGGGCTGAGCGGTCTGCTCGTGGTCGCGGCGACCGTGGCGCTCTTCTCGATCAAGACCGACGTCGTCGTCCGCGGCGAGGCCGTGGTAGCCCCGCTGGGCGAGACGGCGCGCGTGCAGAGCGTGCGTGGCGGCATGGTGGAGGAGATCCTGGTGCACGAGGGGCAGGAGGTGACCAAGGGCCAGCCGCTGATCCGCCTGGACCGCCGCCGGTCGAAGGAGAAGGTCGGCGTGCTGCGCGAGGAGTCCGAGGCCGCGGCCACTCGAGCGAGCATCCTCGAAGAGCTCCTGACGTCGCGACCAACGACGTTCACGGTGGCCGGCAAGATGCGCGGGGTCGAGGGCGACGCGGTCGCGGCGCGCCTGCGCGCGGCGCGGGCGATGACGAGCGCGCGCGACAGGGAGCAGCGGATCCGCGCCATCTACGAGGAGCGCGCCAGGTGGCTCTTCGAGCACAAAGCGCAGGAGGAGAAGCTCGCCGACAACGCCACAGTGGAGGCCGACGTCGCGAAGGCGCAAGCCGAGGCGGCGCGGGCGGGAGAGAGCGACCTGCAAACGTCGCTCGCGAGGCTCAAGCTCGAGCGAGAGCAGATCGAGCGCGAGTCGTCCGTCGCGCAGCTGACCGACGGCGCCGCGCTGGCCGCCGCGCGGTCCGAGGTCGCGCGCCTGCGTGGTGAGCTCGCCGATGCCGAGCTCGAGGACTCCGAGCTCGAGATCGTGACGCCGCGCGCCGGGACGGTGCAGAGCCTAGCCGTGTTCGACAAGGGCGACGTGCTTCAGCCGGGGGCGCTCGTCGCGTACGTCGTCCCCGCGAGCGAGGAGCTCGTCGTCAGGGCGGAGCTCCCTTCGGACGGGATCGCCTTCGTGCGCGACGGGCAGGAGGTGCGCGTGAAGCTCGACGCTTACCCGTTCCAGGACTTCGGCGTGTTCTACGGCTCGGTGACGCGGGTGGCGGCCGACGCCACGCGTGCCGGGACGGACAGCAAGCGCGAAGCGACCTACGGCGTGGAGGTGCGCGTCGCGAACGTCCCGCACCGCGGTGGGGAGCTTCTCCGCCTGAGGCCCGGGATGACGGGTCAGGCCGAGTTCACGGTGCGGCGGGAGCGGATCATCACCTCGCTCCTGCACCCGTTCCGCGGGACGTTCGACAGCGTGCGGAACTAGCGATCGCGCGTGAAAGAGCCGTTCAGGCTGCAAACACGGTGCGCGTTCGTCCTTCGCAGGGCTCGGACGCCTGAAAGCTCGGACTTGGCGGTGGATTGAGTGGAGCAACGGGGGATCGAACCCCGGACCTCTGCATTGCGAACGCAGCGCTCTCCCAGCTGAGCTATTGCCCCGGTCGACGGGGCGCGGAAGATACTTCGAGGGCCCCCGAAGTCAAGCGGTCCCCCTCGCGGCCGGCGCGCACGCTCAGTGGTAGCCGCTGACGAGCGACCGCGCGAGCAGGCCCCAGCCGTCGATGGCGACGAAGAGCAGCAGCTTGAAGGGCAGGCTCACCTGCGTCGGGCTCATCATCTGCATGCCCAGCGCGAGGAGCACGTTCGACACGACCAGATCGATGACGAGGAACGGCAGGAACACGAGGAAGCCCACCGCGAACGCCTCGGTGAGCTCGGTCACGACGAAGGCCGGGACGAGCACCGTCAGATCGTCCGCCTTGACGCTCGCCTGCTCTTCGGGTGACCGCGCGCTCTTCGCCACGTCGAGGAAGCGCGCCCTCTCGGTCTCGCTGGCGTTGTTCTTCAGGAAGTCGCGCATCGGCTCGCGCACGGCGTCGATGCCTTTCTCGACCATCGCGATCGTGTCGGGCACCTCCTTGCCCGCGAAGAGGGGCGCGGCGCGCGCGGCGATGCGGTCGCCGACGGGGGCCATCGCAATGAGGGTGAGCGCCGCGGCGAGGGCCATGATGACGGTGTTCGACGGGACGCTCTGCGCGCCGATGGCGCTGCGGACGATCTGCAGGACCGTGGCGATCTTCACGAAGGCCGTCACGGTCATGAACGCGAAGGGGAGCAGCGAGACGAGCGCCAGCGCGACGACGAGGACGATGGGCCGCGAAAGCAGGTCGTCGGCGGTGCCGTGCATCAGGGCTGCTCCTTGCCGGCCGGCTTTCGCGGGCGCCCCATCGCGCGGGCGAGGACGTCCGCGAACGGGCCCCCTTGCGCCGCTTGGGCGGCGGGCAGCTCGCTCTCGGGGATTTCGCCGAGCTTCGTGAAGCCGCCCTCGCCGACGCCCACCACGAAGACCTGCGCGCCCACCTTCACGAGATAGATGGCGCGCCGTGCGTCGAGCGGCAGGTGGCCGCGCAGCTCGATGGGACCGCTGGGTCGCCCGATGCCGAGCCGCCTCGCGCTCCACAGGACGACGAACGCGAGACCGCACACGGCGATCAGCGTGACGAACGTCTCCACGAGATATCCGGTGTAGGACGACACGCGCGGACGCGACTCTATCGCAGATTGACGTGTCGCCAAGCGACGTCTAAACCCCGCCGAGGCAAGCCGTGGCCCTCGTCGTCCAGAAGTTCGGCGGTACGTCGGTCGGGTCGATCGACCGCATCCGCAACGTCGCGCGCCGGGCGCTGGCCACGCAGCGCGCCGGGCACCGCGTCGTCGTCATCGTCAGCGCGATGAGCGGGGAGACGAACCGGCTGCTCGCGCTGGCTCATCAGGTGTCCGGCGTGCCCGACGCGCGCGAGATGGACGCCATCGCGGCGACGGGCGAGCAGGTGAGCGCGGCGCTGACGGCGATGGCGATTCACGCCGAGGGCGGCCGCGCACGCTCGCTGCTCGGCCACCAGGTGAAGATCCTGACCGATGACGCGTTCACCAAGGCGCGCATCAAGACGATCGAGGGGTCGAAGATCTTCGAGACGGTCGACCGGGGCGACATCGCCGTCGTCGCCGGCTTCCAGGGGGCCGACGACGCGGGGAACATCACGACGCTCGGGCGCGGCGGGTCCGACACGAGCGCCGTCGCCGTCGCCGCTGCCATCGGCGCCGACGAGTGCGAGATCTACACCGACGTCGACGGCGTCTACACGACCGACCCGAACGTCTGCCCGTCGGCGCGAAAGATCGACCGCATCACCTACGAGGAGATGCTGGAGCTCGCCTCGTTGGGAGCCAAGGTGCTGCAGATCCGCAGCGTCGAAATCGCGATGAAGTACGGCGTGCGGGTGCACGTCCGCAGCTCGTTCAACGACACCCCGGGGACCATCGTGACCAAAGAAGACGCAGCGCTGGAAGGGGTCGTCGTGAGCGGCGTCGCTTACGACAAGGGTGAAGCTCGCGTGCACGTCGTCGGGGTGGACGACAAGCCCGGCGTCGCGGCGGAGCTCTTCGAGCGCATCGCCGAGAAGAACATCTCGGTCGACATGATCGTCCAGAACGTGACGACGAGCGCCGACCCGCACGCGAGCATCACCTTCACGCTCGCGAAGACCGATCTCGCGCGCGCCAAGCCGTGGATCGAAGAGGTGGGCAAGAGCATCGGCGCGCGCGAGGTGCGCTACGACGAGGACGTCGTGAAGGTCTCCATCGTGGGCCTCGGGATGCGGTCGCACGCGGGCATCGCCGCCAAGATGTTCCGCATCCTGGCGAACGAGGGCATCAACATCCAGGCCATCGCCACGAGCGAGATCAAGGTCTCGTGCCTCATGGCCGCGAAGTACACCGAGCTCGCCGTGCGCGCGCTGCACGACGGCTTCGGCCTCGCCGGCTGACGGGCGGGCGGCTACCAGCCCCAGACGTACTCGAACCGCGCGAGGCCCTGCAGAAAGCTCGGGTACGTCGCCGTGTCCGTGAAGAGCAGGTGCTCGCGCGCCTCGATGCCGATCGACCAGCTGCGGCTGAGGCGGTAGTCCACGCCGACCGCGATCGCGACGCCGGGGAGGATCTTCACGCCGTCCAGCGTCCCTCCCTGCAGCGCGTAGCCGCCCGCCTCCAGCGCTCCCCACGGGACCCACTGGAGCACGTCCAGCACATATGCGACGCCCACGTCGGCGTTCGTCATGTTCGTCGGGTGCGTGTGGGGCGTCGTCGGATCGGTCAGCGTCTGGTTGAGCGCGACGAGCGACCACCCGGCGTTCGCCACCAGGTTGAACGCGTCCGAGAGCCCGTACGTATAGTGGACGCCGACGCTCCCGCCGATGTCGGGCGAGCTCTTGTCGGAGACCATCAGGATCGCGCCGCCCGCGTCGAGCCCCATGGCGTGCTCGCGCTCCACCGCGCCCGCCGGTGCGGAGATCGCCAGAGTCGCGACCACGGCGAGCGCGGCAGCCGCCTTCATTTCGCCTCGGACAGCGCCCGCTCGATGATCCTGCGGAACTTGCCGTACGGCTGCGCGCCGTTGATGAAGTACCCCGTCTGCGAGCCGCCGGGCACGACCACGAACGCGGGGGTGCCCACGATGCCCATGTCGTCGGCCGCCTTCTTCTCGGCGTCGATCTCGAGCTGGTGCTGGTTGTTGTTGAGCGCCGCGGTCCAGCGCCCCATGTCGATGCGGAGCGACCGCGCGTAGAGGTCGAGGTCGTCCCGCTTCAGGCGCTTCTGGTCGCTGAACATCATGTCGTGAATCGCCCAGAAGCCGGCGGAGCCTTTCTGCTGGAAGGCCTCGCGCCCCGCCGCGGCGGCCAGCGGCGCGTCGGGGTGCATCGGCAGAGGCAGATCGTGCCACACCAGCTTGATGCGCGTCCCGTAGTCCTTCATCACCTGTGCCAACGTCGGCTCGACGCGGCTGCAGAAGGGGCACTGGAAGTCCGACCACTCGTGCACGGTGACCCTGGCCAGCAGGTTGCCTCGCGCGGGCGAGCTCGCCGGGAGGGCCGCCAGGGGCTTCTTCTCCGGCGCCGGCGGGCCCTTGCCGTCGCGCACCAGCGCGTCGTAGAGGCCGGCCATGGGCGTCCCCTTCGTCAGCAGGACCCGCGCCCTCGCGATCTCTTGCTCGATGATCGCGTCGAACTTCTCCTCGGGTTGCGCCCCCACGAAACGCCGCCCGTTGATGAAGAAGTGCGGCGTGCCGCTCGCCTGAAAGTCGTCCGCCACGTCCTCGTCGACGCCGATCTCCTTCTCGCGCGTGTGAGCGCTCACTGCCGCCCGCACGCGCGTCGGGTTCGCCCCCACCTCCGCGGCCAGCTTCGCCAGCACGCCCGCCGACAGGTCGTGCTGCGCCTCGAAGAGCACGTCGTGCATCGACCAGAAGGCCGCGTCGCCCCGCTCGGCCCGCACCTCGCGCGCCGCCTCCGCGGCCGGCCTGGCGTTGGGGTGGAAGGGCAGGGGCTCGTCCTTCCAGACGATCCGGACCTGGTCGCCGAACTTCTTGCGGATGGCGTCGAGCGTCGGCTGCACGCGAGCCGTGAAGGGGCACTGGTAGTCCCCGAACTCGATGATGGTCACCAGCGCTGCGGGTCCCCCGCGCACCGGGCTCGATCCGACGGGCACCTTGAACACCGTCTTCGTTTCGTCCGGCGGCTCGTCGGCCGGGTCGCCGTGGTCGTCGGGCTTCGGCGCGCTCTCGCGGTTCACCTGCGTGAGCTCGGCATAGACCCGGTCGCGGGGCGTCCCCGCGGCGACCTTCGACGCTGCCTTCGCCAGCTCGGCGTCGATGGTCTTCTTGAACACGTCGAGCGGCTGCGCGCCGACGACGAGGATGCCGTTGATGAAGAACGTGGGTGTGCCGTGCGCGCCGAGCGCATCCGCCTCGCGGACGTCGGCGTCGACGGCGTCGGCCCAGCGATGCCCCGCGAGCCCGGCCCGAAACGCCGTCAGGTCGGTCACCCCGGCCTCGCGCGCCCAGCGCTCGTAGCTCTCGGCGCCGAGCGACGCCTGATCGTCGAACGCGGCGTCGTGGAACCGCCAGAAGCCCTTCGTCCCGGCGAGCTCGAAGACGCCCATCGCCGCCTCGGCGGCCGGTCGCGCGTTCGGATGAAAGCCGAGCGGGTTGTTCTTCCACACGATGCGCAGGTTGTCGGGGCCGTACGCCTCGCGGAGCGCAGCGAGCGTCGGCACGACGCGCGAGCAGAAGGGGCACTGCAGGTCGGAGAACTCGACGATGGTCACGAGCGCCGTCCGGCTCCCCCACGTAGGATTGCGCGGCGAAATGGGAATGGCCGCGTCGTCCTCCCGCGACGCCGCCACGAGCGCGTCGGTCGCGGCCACCATCGGCGCGATGGCCGGCAGCGTCACCGGCGGCGGAGGCGGCGGAGGGGCGGCGGCGCCGCACGCGACGCTCGAGAACAGCAGCGGGATCAGCAGTGTTCGTAGATTCATCGTTGCCCTCGAGGCGTACGCCTGAAATGCAGCGCCCCTCCCCTTCGAACGAAGAGGAGGGGCAGCCAACGTTACCCGAGCTACCGCGTCTCGCGCTTCACTTCGCTTCGGCGAGCGCGCGATCGATGAGCTTCTTGAACTTGCCGTAGTCCTGAGCTCCGCTGATGTAGTAGCCCTGCTTCGCGCCGTTCGGCGCGATGATGAACGCGGGGGTCCCGCTGATGTTGTCGGCGCCCGCGGCGGTCTTGTCGGCCTCGATCTCGGAGGTGTGGGTGCTGCCGTCGAGGGCCGCCTTCCACTTGTCCATGTCGAGGTTCAAGTCCTTCGCGTACCCGTCGAGGTCGTCGCGCTTGATGTGCTGCTGGTTGCCGAACATCTTGTCGTGGAGGGCCCAGAAGGCGCTCGGGCCCTTCTGCTTGAAGGCCTCGCGCCCCGCCTGGGCGGCGAGCGGCGCGTCCGCGTGCATCGGCAGCGGAAGGTCGTGCCAGACGAACTTGATCTTGTCGCCGTAGTCCTTCATCACCTGCTGGACCGACGGCTCCACGCGCCCGCAGAACGGGCACTGGAAGTCGCTCCACTCGTGGATGGTGACCTTGGCGGAGAGGTTGCCGCGGGCGGGGTCGTTCGCCGGGATGGACGACGGGATGTCCTTCATCTCGGGCGGGGGCGGGCCCTTGCCGTCCTTGGTCAGCGCCTCGTAGACCTCGCTCGGCTTCGTGCCCTTCGAGATGAGGTCCTGGGCCTTCTTGACCTCCTCGTCGATGATCTTCTCGAACTTCTCGACGGGCTGCGCGCCGACGAGGCGGCGGCCGTTGATGAAGAAGTGCGGCGTGCCGCTGGCCTGGAAGTCCTGCGACATCTCGTTGTCGCCGTCGATCTCCTTCTTGTGCGTCTGCCCCGAGATGGCGGCCTTCACCTTGTCGGCGCTGGCGCCCGCGTCCGACGCGATCTTCACGATGGCGTCGATGTTCGGCTCCTTGCCGTTCATCAGGTCCTTCTGCGAAGCGAAGAACTTGTCGTGCACGTCCCAGAAGCCCTTGTCGCCCTTCTCGGCGCGCACTTCCATCGCCGCCTCGGCGGCGGGCGTCGCGGCCGGGTGGAACGGCAGCGGCTCGTTTTTCCACACGAGGCGAACCTTGTCGCCGTACTTCTCACGGACGGCCTTCAGCGACGGCTCGACGCGGCTGCAGAAGGGGCACTGGAAGTCCGAGAACTCGATGATGGTGACGAGGGCGTTCGGGCTGCCGAGCTGCGGGCTGTTGCCGACGGGGACCTTGAACACCGTCTTCGTGTCCTCCTTCTCGTCCGCGTCGTCGTCCTTCGCGGCGGGGGCGTTCTTCTTGTTCTCCTTCGACATCTCGACGTAGATGCGGTTCTTCGGCGTCCCGGCGGCGAGCTTGGCCTGCGCCTTCGCGAGCTCCTGGTCGATGGTCTTCTGGAAGTTGTCGAACGGCTGCGCGCCGTTGATGAAGACACCGTTCACGAAGAACGCCGGCGTCCCCTGCACGCCCGCGGCCTTGCCGGCGTTGAGGTCGGCGTCGACCTTGTCGGCCCACTTGTGACCGTCGAGGCCCGCCTTGAACGCCGCGATGTCCTTCACGCCCGCGTCGGTCGCCCACTTCACGTAGCTGTCGGTGCCGAGCGAGCCCTGGTTCTTGAACGCGGTGTCGTGGAACTTCCAGAACGCATCGTTCCCGCCGAGGGCGAAGACGCCCTGCGCGGCCTCGGCCGCCGGCTTCGCGTTCTGGTGGAAGGGAAGGGGGTTGTTCTTCCAGACGACGCGGACCTTGTCGCCGTACTTCTGCTTGACCTGGTCCATCGTCGGCTCGACGCGCGAGCAGTACGGGCACTGGAAGTCCGAGTACTGCACGATGGTGACCGGCGCGTCGCGCTTGCCCCACATCGGGTCCTTGCTCGAGATGGGGACGGGCGAATCGCTGTCGTCCCAGGCGCCGCCGGCGGCCGTCGTGCCGCCGTTGTCCGCCGTGATCTCGCCCTTGTTCAAGCGGTGCTGGTCGTAGCCCCACATCACCGCGACGCCCGCGAGGAAGCAGAGGAAAAAGCCGATGATGGCGACCCCTGTGTTGACGCCGCCCGCCCCGCCCGAATCCATCGGCGAGGAGACGTTCTTCATATCCTTGGCCATTGAGCTCACCTTGTCGTTTCGAAGAGAATGCTTGGCCGCGAACTAGCGCGCTCTCGGCGTGCCGTCACGGCGAAAACCGACCCGTGCCCACCCGCATGCCCGGGCAGAGATGAAATCCGCCCGGACACGCGCACACGCGCGCCCGGAGAAGGCGAGGCTTGGCGCGCGTGCGCTTCAGCCGCGGGGGGGGCGCTCGATACGCGAGCGTTCGCCGTCGCGTGAAGATTCCACGGCGAACGACCGGTCGAGCATGGATCCCGCAGGCACCACCTGGAACGCGACCGTCGCCGGTAGGGCGGGCTCCGTGGAGAGGACGGGGGGCGCCGTGGGGACGCGGCCGCGCGTCACGGCGACGCCGATGGGCAGATCCTCGTCCGGGCACGGCGGCGTCGTGCGGGCGCGCTGCACGGCCACGTCCGAGGCTTCCAGCGCGGGTGTGGCGGCGATGCCCGAGGCCCCGCGGTCGTCGCAGAAGGGGGCCGGCATCGCCCGGGCCGGGCGGGCGAACGTCCACACGACCAGCGCGAGGCTGGACACGAGGACGCAGCGGAGGGCCCGGCGGAGCATTCGGATGGGCACTTTGGATCGAGCGGGGGCTCTTCCGCAAGTCGCACGCTATGCTTGGGTCTTCATGCGCGCTCCCGCCCGGGCCGCCCTTGCCGTCGCCGCGACCGTCCTCGTCTTCGCCTGCGGCAGCAAGAACCACTCGGCCGAGTCGCCCGGGGACGACGCGGGCGACGAGGGCGGCACCGACTCGGGCGTAGTGCAGCCCGACGCGCCGGCGACCGGCGACGACGAGGCGGGCGAGGCCGGCCTTCTCGGCGACGGCTCGACCGCGTCGAACTGCGATCCGGCGGCGACGCTCGTCTACGTCGCCACCGAGGAGAAGGAGCTCTACTCGTTCGACCCTCAGCACAACGTCTTCACGCTCCTCGCCGACATCGACTGCGCCAACGGGGCCTACGTGAACTCGATGGCGGTCGACCGCAACGCCGTCGCGTGGATCAACTACGGCGACGGCTCCCTGTGGTCGGTCGACATCCACGAGCCGAGCTGCACCTCGACCGGCTTCGTGCCCGACCAGGGAGGCATCGGCCTCTTCGGCATGGCGTTCTCGGCGAAGGTCGCCGGGGGCAACACCGAGACACTCTTCATCGACGACCTCAGCGGCGGGGGCCTCGGCTTCATCGACCTGACGACGATGACCCTCGAGCGGTTCGGCCCCTTCACGGGCGATCTCGCGGGCCGCTCGGCCGAGCTCACGGGCACCGGCGACGCGCGGCTCTTCGGCTTCTTCGAGGGGAGCCCGCTCGGCGACGCGGGCTCGGCGTCGGTCGCGCAGATCGACCCCGACAGCGAGGCGCCCATCACGGAGTACCCGCTGCCGTCGGTCGACACCGGGAGCGACTGGGCCTTCTCGTTCTGGGGCGGCGACTTCTATCTCTACACGGCCGACAAGTACGACGAGAACCAGCCCGACACCGTGGTGACGCGCTTTCGCCCGAGCGACGGCAGCGTCACCGTCGTCGATCCCGGCCTCACCTTCCGCATCGTCGGCGCCGGCTCGAGCACGTGCGCGCCCACGACGCCGCCTCAGTGACCCTGCCTCGTCGGGGCGTCGACGGCGCAGATGGTGCGCTTCATCGTGTGGTCGTCCTGCCACGCGGTGGACTCGGTCGTCCACAAGCGCGCGCGGGATGCGGCGAGGAGCGTGCGCGCGCGGGCCCGCCGCTCGGTCACCTGCGTCGCGTCGCCCGTGCTGTCGGCGGGGAGCTGCCTCACGGCGACGCGCGCCAGGGTCGCGGCGTCGCGTCCCAGCGCCGTCCACCAGCCCACCGCGCCGAGGGTCGCCGCGAACCGGTGCAGCTCGTCGTCGCGCGTGTCCTCGCCCGCCGTCTCCGGCACGACGCCCGCCGACGCCGTCACGACGCGGAGCCCCGGCCCGTGCGCCGGCAACGCCGCCGCCTCGAGCGTCAGCGCCACGACGCCGCGGGTGTGCGCCGCCGTCAGCTCGCCGACGATGTCCCGCGCGCAGGCGGGCGAGCCGCTCACGAGCCACGCGTGCGTCTTGTCGTGGTCCCACGCCGACAGCGGGAAGCGGGGGTCGCCCGCGCGGGCGGGAGGCACGTCGCACGAGACCGGGGGCAGCAACGTCATCCCGCCGACGCGCCCGCCCTGGGCCGGGAGCGCCGCCACTTCGCTCTCGTCGACCACCGGTGCGACCCCCTCGGTCCCGAGCGACGGCGCGGCGTGCACGAGCGCATCGACCACCTCGCGCCGCGGCTCTCCGAGCACGAATCCAAACGGGTGCGTCGCCACGGCCTCGGCGGGGGGCACCAGCACGATGACGGCGATGCCGTGCGCTTCTCCCCAGCGCAGCGCCCAGGCCGACGTCTGCGCGTCGAGGCCCGCCACGATGACGCTCGCCCCTTCCCCGGCCAGCTCGTCGAGCGAGACCTCCGTGCGATCCGCGCTCCCTGCGTCGTCCCGCGTGACGAGGCGCACCTGCTCGGCGGGGGACGGCTCCTCCAGCGCCGGCGCGGGCTCGAGCGACGCGCACTGTGGGCGGAGCATGGTTGCCCCCGCGTCGGGCCCCGCGGACGTGCGCGCCGTCGGGGGCGTGCGGACGCCGCGCGGCAGCCCGAGGGCCCACATCGTCCCGCGGAGCACGTCCGCCGACTCGTCGCGGAGCCCCGGCGACTCGGTCGGCAAGAGCAGCCCGATGGTGCGCCCCTCGACGACGTTCAGCCCGCGCCGGCTCGTCGCCAGCTCGCCGAGCTCCACGCCCGCGTCGCCCGCCACGACGAGCGTCCCCGCGTCCGGATCGAGCAGCATGCGCGCGAGCTCCGCGTCGCCGCTCGTCGTCGCCAGCGCCACGAGCCGCTGCGCCAGGATGCGCTCGATGTCGACGCCGTAGCCGAAGCTCGCGCGCTCCGTGCGCATCGCCTGCAGCGCGCCGACGAGCACGTCCCTCGGCAGCTTCTCGACGATCGCCGTCACCGCGGCCACCGTCCGGGCCTTCTCTTCCTCGGGCGTCGCGCGGAGCCACGCATCCATGTACGAGATGGCCTCGTACTCGCGGTGGGTCGCCAGCGCCGACAGCACGAGCTCGTCCTCGAACGCCGCGCGCGTCGCCAGGTCCACGTTCTTGCCGACCAGCGGGCGGAGGAGCGCCATCGCAGTCTCCGCGTCGCCGCCGAGCCGCGCCCGGCGCGCGCTCGCCACGGTCCAGAGATCGCGCGTCGAGCCGGGGGCCAGCGTGCGGCCCTTCACGAGCTCGCGGTCGGCCGCGGGGAAGTCGCCCTGCCCGAGGGCGGTCATCGCGAGCATCACGCGGGCGAGCGGCGCCAGCCCATCGGTGGGGTGCTGCACGAGGAACTGCTCGAGCTCGGCCCGCAGGACGCCGGGCGGCACGTGCTCGGGGTCGCGCCACCCGTCGCGGATGCCCTCGAAGGCCAGCGCCGCCGCCGGCGTCGACGCGAGGGTCGCCACGGGCTTCGGCCCCGGGGGGCCCCCCGCGCACGCGCCCACCGCGAGCACGGCCCCCGCGGCGGCGCAGGCGAGGACCGCTCGACCGGACCGATCGCGGAGCCTCATGCGCTACCATCCGTAGCACGCGCGTGCCCGACTCCGCTCTCGCCCAGCGACGCTCCGCGCTCCTCCGCCGCGCCTTCACGCTCTCCGGCGTCTTCCCGCTCGGCGCGTTCCTCGTCGTGCACCTCGTCGCCAACCTGCGCGTGCTCGACGGCGACGCGGCCTTCGAGCGCGCCGTCCGCGCCTTCGGTCGCATCCCGCTGCTCGGCGTCGTCGAGGGGCTCTTCGTCTTCGCGCCGCTCCTCTTTCACGCGGGGTTCGGCCTGTGGCTCGTCGTCCGCCGGCAGCCGCTGCGCACGCCGAGCCCGTATCCGCCCGCCATCCGCGTCGCCGTGCGCGTCACCGGCGTCCTCGCCGTCACCTTCCTCGCCATGCACCTGCCGGAGCTTCGCTTCCGCGAGCCCGCGGTGCGTCCCGACGGCGCCGCCCTGCTCGCGGTGCTCGACGCGGACCTCTCGTCGATGTGGCACGGCCTTCCGTGGCGCGCCGTCGCGTACCTCCTCGGCAGCGCCTGCGTGTGCTTCCACTTCGCCGCCGGCCTGTGGGCCGTCCTCGTCGCCAGCCCGCGCGCCGACGCCGCCCGGACGCGCCGCCGCGCCGGCTGGTGGGCCGCCGCCCTCGGCACGCTCCTGTGGATCTTCTTCGCGGACGTCGTCGTCTACCACGCGACGGGCGCCCGCCTCCTCGGCGGCGCCGCCGAAGAACCGACACCGACCGCGCCCTGCCCCCCGCCCTCGGCCTCGGCCACTCCGTCGCCGTAGGTTCAGGCCCCGAGGGGGGCCGCAGAGGGGCAGAGAACGCGGAGGAAAGAGGGGATCGGATCCTCCAATCCCCCCTCTGCGTTCTCCGCCCCTCTGCGGCCAATCTCAGGCGCGCTCGTCGTCGACCTTGCTCCAGAGGGCGGTCTGGTCGCCTTCGTAGACGAGGGTTCCGGACTGGAAGAAGCGGAAGTCGTAGCGCCCGAGGACGCTCTTCGGGGTCTGGCGGACCTGCGTCGCCTTGCACTCGAGCTCGAGCGGCGCACCCGGGCGGGCGAGCGCCTTGAAGCGCGCGCTGTGGATGCGTCCTCCGTAGCCGATCCAGCCCTCGGCGTGGCGAAGGTCGAGCACGTAGTAGGCGTGGAGGAAGGCCACCATGCCCGTCATGTGCACCATGAGCCCTCCCGAAACGTGACGCGGGTGACGCATGGGGTGCGCGCGCTGCTCGCGCGTCAGGGGGAGGCCGTCGTGCGTCGGCATGCGGGCGACGACGAGGCTCGCGTCGCGGTCGACCTGCAGGAGCTCGTCGATGAGGAGGCCCTCGGGGCCGTAGGGGCAGTCGGCCACGAAGGCGGGGTCGAGCGGCATCGCGCCGGGTGATACCATGCTCTGGTGGACCCGGCTGTCGAGCGCAACCTCCTGCCGCTCGCCCTGGTCAAGCGCGCCAGGGCGCTCTCGCTCCCGGAGCTCGTACGCGAGATCGACGTCCCGCTGCTCCTCGTCCGCCTCGACGATCCCGAGGGCGAGATGGCGCAGTCGCTCGCGGGCATGAGCGCCGGCAACGGCGTCCGCGTCGAGCCCGGCATGAGCTTTCACACCGCCAGCACCGAGCGCAAGCCCACCCGCAAGGCCAGCGTCCCGCCCCCCGCCTCGTTCGCGCCCGAGCAGATCCTCGTCCGCGTCGTCCGCTCGGTGCATTACATCGTCCCCCTCGGCAAGCGCGCCGACGCCGAGCGGGTCTTCAGCGAGCGCGTCACCCTGGGGCGCGCGCGAAACAGCGACATCGTGCTCCGCCACGAGAGCGTCTCCAAGTTCCACGCCTGGTTCGCGCGCGACGAGCAGAACGCCTACTTCATCGCCGACGCCAGCAGCCACAATGGGACGTGGAGGAACGGCGCCCTCGTCTCGGGCGGCCTGACCGCGCGCCTGGCGAGCGGCGATCTGCTCCGGTTCGGCTCCGTCGAGGCGACCTACTGCGACGCCGCGACCCTCCACGCCACGCTCCGCGCCTGACGTCACTTCTTCGCGCGGGCCCTCTCGAGCGCACGCTTGGTCTCCTCGAGATCCGCCGGGTCGCCGGGCTGCGACGTGCGGATGGTCATCGCGCGCTCGAGCAGGGCCGTCGCCTGCTTCGCGTCGCCCGTCGCGAGCCTCACCTCGCCGAGGCCCGTCAGCGTATCGGCGACCTCGACGTGCGTCGGACCGAGCGCCTTCTCGCGCATGGCGAGCGCCCGCAGATAGAAGGGGAGCGCCGCCTTCGGATCGCCCATCGCCCGCAGCGCGTCGGCGGTGCCCTCCACGGGGTAGGCGGTCTCGGGGCTGCCCTGGCCGAGCGCCTTCTCGTCGATGGCGAGCGCCCTCCGGTAGTAGGGGAGCGCCTTGCCCGGCTCGCCGCGCAGCCGCCACACGTCCCCCAGCGTGAAGAGCGCGAGGCCCACCTTCGGATGCTCGGGGCCGAGCCCCGCCGTCCACACCTTCACCGCGCGCTCCCCGGCGGCGACCGCGCGGTCGAACTGCCCGACGTGCATCTCGACGTCGGCGAGGTTGTTCAGGTTGGCGCCGAGCTGCGGGCTGTCGGGGCCGACGATCTTCTCGAGCACGGCGATGGACCGCTCGTACATCTCCGCCGCGTGCGCGTAATCCGCCTCGGCGTCGTACACGTTGCCGAGGTCCGTCAGCGGGCCGGCCATCGAGAACGCGTCGTCGCCGAGCACCGGCCGCCACACGGCGAGGCACGCCTCGGTCTGCGCGCGCGCCTCCGCGAACTTGCCCTCGCGGTAGAGCAGCCGGCCGACGTTGCGCCGCACCTCGCCGCGCACGAACGCGTCGCCCCTCTCCGCCGCCGCCTCGGCGAGCGGCGCCCAGGCGTGCGCCTCCTCGAACCGCGCCTGCCGGAGCCCCACCTCCACGACGAGCGCCGCCAGCGACCGCGCGAGCATCTCGTCGTGATGACCCGCGATGGCCGCCGTCGCCGCGCGGAGCATCGTCTTCTCGGACGCCTTGTAGTCGCCCTGGTCGTCTTCCACGTCACCGAGCAGGTAGAGCGCCTCCGCCTCGAGCGGCGGGTACCCGAGCGACGCCGCGTCGGCCGCCGCCGTCGTCGCGATCCCCAACGCCCCGCCGTAGTCGGCGACCCTCTGCCGCGCGTGCCCGTCGGCCAGCCTCCCGCGCACCGCCTCCACGCGGGCCCGCGCGGCCGCGTCCGTCGGCGGGCGGATCGGCGCCCTCAGCGCCGCCGCGTCCGCGCATCCGGCGAGCGACGGCAAGGAGCCGGCGGCCTGCGGCGCCTTGTCCACCGTGCCCGCGTCCGCGTGGGCGAGCACCTGCACCTGCGCGCCGAGCTCCCCGAGGCGCTCGTCGAGGCACTCCATCCGCAGGTCGAGCATCTCCTCGGACTGCTCGGCGCGGACGCGCGTCGCCAGGCACGCGTCCGTCCGCATGGCGGTCCACTGCGACGCGTAGTCGTTCAGCGCGTTCTCGACGCGAGCGTACGCCTCCGTCGCGCCGCTCGCCCCCGACGCCGCGAACGCCGACGACACCGCCCGCTTCGCCGCGTCGTCCCACACGCCCGCCAGCTTCTCCTCCGCGCCGACGCACACCGGCGCCGCCTTCTTCGCCGTCCCGAACGTCGCCGCCGCCACCGCCGCGCCGGCGACGAGCACCACCGCCGCCGCGCCGAGGACGCGCCGCCGGGTCGCCGCCGGATCGCGCCGCAGCTCGTCGAGGAGCGCGTCCATCGACGGCCACCGGTCCTCGGGCCTCGGCGACATCCCGCGGACGAGGATCTGCCGGAGCCGCCGCGGCACGTGCGACCCCTCGGGCGCGCCGCGGAGCTTGCCGCTCGTGACGCTCGTCCGGTACTCGTCGTCCCCCGCGTCGAAGGGCGCCTCGCCGTAGAGGCACTCGTAGAGCGTGGCGCAGTAGCTGAACTGGTCGCTGCGGGCGTCGACCGCCTCGCCGGTGTGCTGCTCGGGCGCCATGTAGCGCGGCGTCCCGACGACGTGCCCGGCGCGCGTCAGCGGCGCGTCGAGGCTGCCGTGGCCCGAGCCGGGCGAGCCGTCGAGGATGTCGTCGTGTGTCGGCTCCTCGGAGACGTCGGCCCGCGCGAGCCCGAAGTCGAGGACGCGGACGCGCCCGTCCTTGCCCACGTGGAGGTTGCCGGGCTTCACGTCGCGGTGGATGAGCCCCGCGCGGTGCGCCGCCGCGAGCCCCTCGCCCGCGGCGATCATCACGCGGAGGATCTCGCCCGTCGGCGGCTTGTCGGTGAGGACCCACGACTTGAGCGGCGCCCCCTCGACGTATTCGGTCGCGAGAAAGACGTCACCGTCGAACGTCCCGACGTCGTGCACGGCGACGACGTGCGGGTGCTGCAGCCTCGCCAGCGCCTTCGCCTCGCGCAGCAGGCGCGCGCTCCGCCGCTCGGAGTCTTCGCCGTCGCGCGGACCGGCGTGGAGGAGCTTCAGCGCGACGGGCCGCTCGAGCTCGGGATCGTAGGCCTTGTAGACGACGCCCATCCCGCCCTCGCCCGCGCGGTCGATGACGACGTAGCGCCCGACGACGGCCCCCCGCCGCAGCGGAGGACGGCGCCCCGGGAAGGAGGTGTCGGTGACGGTGTCGGGCGTGACCGAAGCGTCACGCTCGGTGGGCGTGGGCAAGGCAACGCCCAGGATAGCAAGTGAGAGAGTGACCGCAGCGAGCGAGAGATCGCTGTCATCCCCGAGGCCGCGCAGCGGCCGAAGGACCCCACCGATCAGCGAGCCCCTTCGAGCCCGTCGGGTCCTTCGGCCTTCGGTTTCAGGATGACCGCGGGCGCGGGTGCCGTGCTGGCCTCAGGCCTTCGGCGTCGTCGGGGTCCCCGGGGTCGCGGGCTCCGGAGCCGGGCTCGCTGCGGGCGCCGGCGCCGGGGCCGGGGTGATGGCCTTCTGGGCCTTCTGGCTGCCGGTCCCGCGTGCCTCGCGCGTCGCCTTGGCCTTCGCCGTGGCGGCCGCCTTCACCTCGGTCGTCGGCGGCGTCGGCGTCCTCGCCACGTAGCCGAGGTCCTTGGCCTGCTGACTCTGCGGGCCGAAGGTATTCACCGCCCACGCGAGCAGCCCCGGGTCCACCGCCTTCCGGGTGGCGTCGGCGTTGTCGCGCGCGAGGAGCGCGACCTCCTCCTGGTGGCGGAGGTTTTCGAGCACCTGCCGCGTCGTGATGCACTTCTGGTAGATCCCGACGAGCGCCGCCTGGGTGTACGGGGTGCCGGCGCACGAGATGGTGCCCGTCGACGGGGCGTTCGTCTGGATGGCGGTGACGCGGGACTGGCAGGTGCTGATCACGGCGGCGTCGCTCTTGATGATCTTCTGTTTGGTCAAGGGGTCCTTGTCTTTCCGGGCTTGCTTGCCCTTCTGGCTCCCTATCGAGACGACCGAGGCCGAAGTTGCGTCGATTCGACGGCGGTCCGGTCGATTTCCCCCTCCGGACGCCGTCGACCCACCCCTGGAGGCGGCGGCCCCGCCTCGGAAGCCAGCGATCCCGCGAGGTTCGTCCCCGCCGGACCCCGGGAGGCGGTCGCCCGACCTCGGGAAGCCGCCGCCGTCGCGAGGTTCGCCGCCGCCCGACCCCCGTCGCCGTCTCGCCGACCTCCGGCGCCGAGCTCCCGACCTCGGTCTCCCGCCTCCCGACCTCGGTCTCCCGCCTCCCGACCTCGGTCTCCCGCCTCCCGACCTCGGTCTCCCGCCTCCCGACCTCGGTCTCCCGCCTCCCGACCTCGGTCGGCGGCTGGCCGTGTTTGACACCCCGGCGCCTTTCCCCTACCTGCGACCTACCTCATGGCTTCCGCCAAGCCCCTCACGCGAAGCGACTCCGGCAAGGTCCGGAGGGTCGTGGTCGTGGGCGGAGGCCTGGCCGGCCTCATGACGGTCATCAAGCTCTGCGAGGCCGGTGTCCCGGTCGACCTCTTCTCGCTCGTGCCCGTCAAGCGATCGCACTCGGTCTGCGCGCAGGGCGGCATCAACGCGAGCGTGAACACGAAGGGCGAGGGCGACTCGCCGCAAGTCCACCTCGAGGAGACCGTCTACGGGGCCGACTTCCTCGCCAACCAGCCGCCGGTGAAGGCGATGTGCGACGCGGCGCCCGGCATCGTCGAGATGCTCGACCGCATGGGCGTGCCGTTCAACCGCACCCCCGAGGGCCTGCTCGACTTCCGCCGCTTCGGGGGCACGCTCTTCCATCGGACCGCGTTCGCCGGCGCGACGACGGGCCAGCAGCTCCTCTATGCGCTCGACGAGCAGGTGAGGCGCTGGGAGACCGTCGACGTCGAGGACGACAAGGGCGAGCGCATCCCCGGCGAGAGGATGGTGCGCAAGCGCGAGCTGTGGGACTTCGTGTCGCTCGTGCTCGACGACGACGGCGTCTGCCGCGGCATCGTCGCGCAGGACCTGAAGACGATGGCGCTCGAGGCCTTTCCGGGCGACGCGGTCTGCCTGGCGACGGGCGGCGCCGGGATCGTCTTCGGCAAGTCGACGAACAGCGTCATCAACACGGGCACGGCGGCGAGCGAGGCCTACCAGCAGGGCGCCTGCTACGCGAACGGCGAGTTCATCCAGGTGCACCCGACGGCGATCCCGGGCGCGGACAAGCTGCGCCTCATCTCGGAGAGCGTGCGCGGCGAGGGGGGCCGCGTCTGGGTGCCGCGCGACCCGAAGGAGCAGCGCGCGGGGAGGGACGTCCCCGAGAGCGGGCGCGATTACTTCCTCGAGGAGAAGTACCCCGGCTACGGCAACCTCGTCCCCCGGGACATCGCGAGCCGCGAGCTCTTCAAGAAGTGCTTTCACGAGAAGCGGGGCATCTTCAACGCGACGAGCAGCAAGAACGAGAACGAGGTGTACCTCGACGTGACGCACCTGCCGCGCGAGGTGCTGCGGAAGAAGCTCGCCGGCGTCCTCGAGATCTACGAGAAGTTCGCCGGGGAGGACCCGTACTCGAACCCGATGCGCGTCTTCCCGGCCGTCCACTACACGATGGGCGGCCTGTGGGTCGACTTCGAGCGCGCGGCGGGCGGCGGCGTCGTCATGGGCTCGCCCCGCAACCAGGCGACGAGCATCCCCGGCCTCTACGCGGCGGGCGAAGTCGACTACCAGTACCACGGCGCCAACCGGCTCGGCGCGAACTCGCTCCTCTCGTGCCTGTGGGGAGGGATGGTGACGGGCCCCGCGATGGCGGCGTACCGCAAGAACATGGCGCGGAGCGCGTGGGACTATCCGTCGTCGCTCTTCGAAAAGGCCGAGAAGCGCGAAGAGAAGAAGTTCGCCGCCATCCTCGCGATGGACGGCGACGAGAACGCGTACAAGCTGCACGACGAGCTGGGGCAGACGATGCTCGTCGACTGCACGATCGAGCGCCACAACCCGACGCTCGACAAGGTGCTGGCGAAGGTGGAGGAGATCGCCGATCGCAGCAAGCGCATCGGGGTGACCGACACGGTGACGGGCAAGATGAACCAGGGCGCGCAGTACGTGCGGCACCTCGGGAACATGATCGTGCTCGCCCGGGTCATCGCGCAGGGCGCCCGCAACCGGGACGAGTCGCGCGGCGCGCACTTCAAGCCCGAGATGCCTCAGCGCGACGACGCCAACTGGCTGCGGACGACGCTGGCCTTCCACCAGGGCGCGACCAACGGGACGCCCGACGGCGTGCGCTTCGTGAAGGAGCTCGACTACACGCTGAACGGCCAGCGCGTCCACGTGACCGACGCCGTCGACACGAGCCTCGTGCGCCCCCGCCCCCGCAAGTACGAGACCGCCGGCGCCGCGAGCGCCGTCGCCGCCAAAGCGCCGCCCTCCTCGCAGAAGCTCGCTGCCACGGAGAAGTCGTAGATGCCCAAGAGCGACCACAAGAAGGTCCGCCTGAAGGTGAAGCGGCAGGACGGCCCGGGCGAGAAGTCCTACTGGCAGGAGTTCGAGCTCCCCTGGGAGCCGCACATGAACGTCATCAGCGCGCTCATGGGCATCCAGAAGAAGCCCGAGACCGCGAGCGGCGAGAAGACGACACCGGTCGTGTGGGAGAGCGTCTGCCTCGAGGAGGTGTGCGGCTCCTGCACGATGCTCGTCAACGGGCGCGTGCGGCAGTCGTGCAGCGCGATGGTCGACTTCATCGCCCCCGAGGGGCAGACCATCACCCTCGCGCCGATGACCAAGTTCCCCGTCGTGCGGGATCTCGTCGTCGACCGGTCGCGCATGTTCGAGGACCTGAAGCGCGTGCACGCGTGGATCGATCTCGACGGCTCGTATCCGCTCGGCGCCGGCCCGCGTCAGTCGCAGCAGAACCAGGAGACGGCGTACCCGCTCTCGCGGTGCATGACGTGCGGCTGCTGCCTCGAGGCGTGCCCGCAGGTGTCGTCGACGAGCGAGTTCGTCGGGCCGGCGGCGCTGAACCAGGTGCGCCTCTTCAACCTGCACCCGAGCGGCGCGCTGCACGCCGGGGAGCGCCTCGACACGGTGATGGGCGAGGGCGGCGTCGAGGGGTGCGGCAAGGCGCAGAACTGCGTCGTCGTGTGCCCGAAGGAGATCCCGCTCGTCGACTCGATCGCCGCGGTCGGCCGCGACACCACGAAGCGCATGCTGAAGAAGTGGCTCCTCGGCTGACGTGACCGCGACCTTGCTCGAAAGCTTGGCCCCATCCGCGGGCCGCTGATAGCGGTCGAATCCTAGGAGGCAGCCATGCTCCAGGTTTCGACTTCGACACGCACCTCGACTCACCGCACGCTTCTCGCCCGCGTCACCGACGCCGTCGACGCCCTCGGCTCCAGCACCGTGTGGGCAAAGAGCTCCGGTCCGCACGTGCTTCTCGGCCTTCGCGGGCGCGAGGCCTATGCGCGCCTGACGCCGCTCGGCGGGGCGTCGTACGGCCTCGCCTTCCGCGCCATCGAGGCGCAGACGGCGCACACGAACGCCTGGGAGCCGCTGCTCCTGGTCGACGATCTGCTGAGCGTCATCGAGCACGCGCTCGTGGCGGTCGACGCGATCCCGGCCGAGTAACGATGTGATAGCGTCTTCGTCGTGCGCACGTCGGCGCGGGCGAGGGTCGCAGGGCTCGTGTTCCTCGGGGCGATGGGGCTCGCCTCCGTCGCGTCGGCGCAGAGCTCCACGCCTCCGCCGACGCTCGCCCCCGACGCGCAGGTCGACATCGCGACGACGCCTCCCGAGGGCAAGACCGGCGAGGCCGACACGACGCTGCCGACCGCGCCCGCCGAGGCCCCGCCGCCGCGCCCCCGCAAGAAGGGCGTCGTGCTCGAGCAGACGGCGGGCATGCTCGGCTTCGGGGGCCAGTTCCGGCACGTCGCGCCGCCGGGCTTCTGGATGCACATGCAGCTCGGCTACGAGGTGTTCGACTGGCTCATGGTCTTCGCCGCCGGCGAGCTCGCGTTCACTAGCACCGACGTCTCGCAAGACGCGTCCCACAGCATGGCGTTCCCCATCTACGGCTTCGGGGGCGGCCTCCGGGCGACGGTGCACGTGACCGATCGGTTTGCGTTCTTCGTCCAGGGCGAGGCGGGGGCGCTGACGGCCTACGTGCCGCACGATTCCCTAACGATTCTCGGCTTCCGTGACGCCGAGTCGCTCGGCGTCTCCCTCGGGGGGAGGCTCGGCCTCGAGTGGTACCAGATCGATCGCCACCTCGCGCTGACCGCCGAAGGCGGGTTGAGAGACGCCATGGGATTCGAGAAGGTCGTCGGCGGCTCTGATCTGCCGCTCATGTGGGATGGGGCCTTAGGTCTCCGCTACACGTTTTGATGGGTCCCCACTGGACACGTCTGCGTCCAGCCGTTTACCGTTAGAAGTACTGTGGCGAGCAATGTTCGGAGGCTCATGGGGGCGAGATCACGGCGTCGTGGCTTTACGTTGATCGAGCTGATGATCGTCGTCGCGATCATCGGCATCCTCGCCGTGCTGGCCGCCTACGGCGTCCGCAAGTACATCGCCAACACGAAGACCGCCGAGGCGAGAAACTCGCTCGGGCGCATGTCGAACGCCGCGGTCATCGCCTACGAGCACGAGAACATGAACTCGCCGGTCCTCTCGGCGGGCACCTCGACCGGCTTCACCCGCACACTCTGCAACACCGCGTCGCAGTCGGTCCCGCAGAGCATCGCGCAGGTCTCGGGCGCGAAGTACCAGTCGACCTCGGCGGACTGGAACGTCGACTCTGCCGTCGGCGGCGGCTTCTCGTGCCTCCAGTTCACGATCGATGAGCCGCAGTACTACATGTACAGCTACAACGTGTCGGGCACCTCGAGCATCGGCAACAGCTTCACCGCGACGGCGAACGGGGACCTCAACGCCGACGGCGTGCTGTCGACCTTCTCGATCACGGGCTCGATCAATTCGGCCTACATCATCAACGTCGCCCCCAACATGCTGACGATCAATCCCGAGGAGTAAGTCGGTAGTATCGGTGCCCATGAGACGGATTACATGGGCGGCGCTCGTCGCGGTGGCCCTCACGGGCTGCGGCGTGTCGCAAGAGGAGTACGACGCGAAGGCGAAGGAGGCGGAGGCCGCGAAGGCGCAGGTGGGGACGCTGCAGGGGCAGCTTGCCACCGACGAGTCGCAGATCGCGCAGCTGAAGACCGCCGTCGGCGCCGCGCAATCCCAGGCGATGACCGACGAGCAGAAGGCCCAGCTCGCGGAAGCGCAGGACCGCGCGAAGACGCTCGACGACATGCAGACGAAGTTCAAGAAGATGATCGACGCGGGCCACCTGAAGGTGACGACGCGTCACGGCCGGGTCGTCCTGCAGCTCCACAACGACGTGCTCTTCGACACCGGGGAGGCCGAGGTGAAGCCCGCGGGCAAGACGGCGCTCGCCGAGATCGCGGCGACGCTGCGCGGGGTGGGGGCGAAGCGCTTCCAGGTGGCGGGGCACACCGACAACCAGCCCATCACGACGGAGAAGAAGAAGCTCTTCCCGACGAACTGGGAGCTGTCGACCGCCCGCGCCATCGCGGTCGTGAAGCTGCTGACGTCGGAGGGCGTCGACCCGTCGACGCTGTCGGCCGCGGGCTACGGCCCGTACGATCCCGTGTCGCCGAACGGCTCCCCCGACGGACAGGCGAAGAACCGGCGCATCGAGATCACCCTCGTCCCCAACGTGACGGCCCTCGTCACCCCGACGCCCGCGCCAGCGACCGCGCCGGCCGTCGCCTCCGCCGCTCCCTCCCCGTCGCACTGACCGCCCGGCGCCCGCGGCGCTCCGGAGAGGGTGGAACAGGGAGAGGGGGAGAGAAGAAGGGGACTGGGGATGATCTACCCAGGAGCTCCTTCTCTTCCTCTCTGCCTGTTCGCCTTCTCCCTCTCCTTCTTCGCGCTCTTTGGCTAGCGGCGGCCGAGCTGGGCGGCGAGGGCGCCGGCCTGGGCGTTGACGTTGGCGTGGCGAGCGAGCGACTCCGTCAGCTTCTCCACCCACTGGTCGAGCGGCATCTCTTTCGTCTTCAGGGCGATGCCCCGGACGAGCTTCTTGTACTGCGCGACGACGTGCCCGCCGTCGTGGCGGAGCGTGAACGCGTCCGGATCGAGGTTCACCTCGATGCCGGCGACGCGCGACCCGCTCCGGTCGATGCGCACCTGCTGCGGGACGGCCTGCTGCAGGCCTTGCGCGAGGTGCCCGAGGAAGGCCTCGATGTTCGACATGTCGAGCGCCATGCCTTGCGCGATCTGGTCGGCGCCGATCCCGACCTGGACCTTGGTGCCGCAGAAACCGCAGCCGTAGAGGCGACCGTCGGAGGCCGGCTGCATCGGGGCTCCGCAGTTGTGACAATTGACGGGGGGCATCGCCGTCAGGATACCGCGTCACTGCGCCGTCACGCACCACCCGAGACCGCCGCAGTCGAGAGCCGGCCGCGCCGGGATGGCGGGGGTCCGTGTGAGGAAGTAGGTGCCCGCCGCGGCGCCGGCAAACGACCGACGTGATGTGCCGCGTCGCGGGCAACCGGTCGAGCGCCAGCGGGAGCGCCGATCCCCGCCGCCCACGAGTATCGTTGGAAGCGAGGCACTCGTTGCGCGCAACCGCCCCTCGCGACACGCTTACCGTCATGCATGCGCGGGGGATCGGCCTGGCGGCGCTCACCGTCCTCACGGCGTGCGGCGTCGGCGACGGGTACCGCCGCTGGTGGGACGGGGACAAGGACGCGGTCCTTCCGTATCCGCTCCCCGAAATTCAGGTCGACGCGGGGAAGAAGCCCTCGGACGCGGGCCTGATGGGCGAGCCGGACGTCGCCGTCGAGGCGGCGCCGCCGCCCGCGCCTCCCATCCAGACGGTCTTCTTCGTCCTCATGTCGAGCGAGCCATGGAGCGCCGTCGAGGGCAGCAAGTCGGCGCCGTACATCAACGGGACGCTCCTCCCCGCCGCAGCGCACTGCGAGGCCTACTACGCGGCACCCGCCAAGATCGCGCAGTCGGAGCCGAACGTGGTGTGGCTCGAGAGCGGGCAGGACTTCGGCTTCGTCAACAACAACCCCCCGGCCACCAACCACACGGCCTCGGCGAGCCATCTCGTCGATGAGCTCGAGGCAGCGGGGGTGACGTGGAAGGCGTACGTCGAGGGGGCGACCGCGGGCGTCTGTCCCATCGTCGATGCGTATCCGATGCGCGTCTACAACGTGCCCTTCGTCTACTTCGAGGACGTCTCGGGTACGCCTCCGGCGTCGAACGCGAAGCGCTGCGTCGAGCACGTGTTCCCGTACACGCAGCTCGCGGCGGACATCGCGAAGAACGACGTGCCGAGGTACGCGTTCATCGTCCCCAACGCGTGCGACGACATGCACGACGAATGCAACACGACCGATGCCGTGAAGCAGGGCGACGACTGGCTCTCGACGGCCATTCCGCCGATCCTGGCGTCGAAGGCGTACGCGGACGCGGGGGCGGTCTTCATCGCGTGGGACTTCGCGAGCACGGGGTACGTGCCCATCGGGTTCATCGCGCTGTCGCCGAAGGCGCGGGCCGGCTTCGCGGGGACGACGACGCTGACGCCGTCGTCGGCCTTGCGGTCGCTCCAGGAGATCTTCGGCGTCGAGCCGCTGCTGGGCGACGCGACGAACGCGACGGACGTGAAGGGGCTCTTCGAGTCGTTCCCGTAGTCAGGGCGCGCGCGGGAACGATCCGAGGTCCGCGCCGTTCGGCGCGTAGAGGCGTGAGCACACCGGGGCGGCGGACCCGCTGCGAAGGACGCGGACGCCGACGTTCTCGTCGGCCATCCCGCCGACGGCGCCGAAATAGACGGCGGCGGCGCGCTCGCAGGTCGGCGGATCGACGCCGGCGGCGACGTCGCAGGTGACCATCGTGCGGGGCTCGCCCGGGCGGATGCGCGAGGGGTCGCCGAGGAGCTTCGCCATGTCGACGACGAGGGCGTGCTCGCACCCGATGCGCGCGAGCTCGGCGGTGCCCGGCGCGTGCATCCCCTCCTCGGCGATGCCGGCGCGAGACCCGACGCCATTCCCCGCAGGACGCCCCGTCGAGGCCGGGTCCCCGCTGCACCCCCGCATTACGAGCACGACGCCTACGACCACCACGAGGACCGCCCCTGCCCCGGCGGCCGCGATCGCGAGGAGGCCGCCGCGCGCCATCCCGGAAGCGTATACCCTCGACTGACCCTATGTTCTGCCCATGAGGCTCGTCCGCATCGCCCTCGCCAGCGTGAACACCACCGTGGGCGCGTGCCGTTCCAACGTCGAGCGGGCCGTCGCGTCCGCGCGCGCGGCGGCGGCCGACGGGGCGACGGTGGTGGCCTTTCCCGAGCAGCTCATCGGCGGCTACCCTCCGGAGGACCTCGTGCAGTGGCGCGCCTTCGTCGAGGCGCAGTGGTTCGAGCTCCGCCGCTTCGCGCGCGAGACGGCGCCCCTCGGCTGCGCGGCGGTCCTCGGCCTCGTCGTCGCGCGCGGCGCGCACCTCTACAACGTCGCCGCGCTGGTGCACGCGGGGCGCGTGTGGGGTCTCGTTCCGAAGGAGAAGCTGCCGCTCTACAACGTCTTCTACGAGGCGCGCACGCTGGCGCGGGGGATGGCGGGCCTGCACGACGTGCTCGACGGGGTGCCCTTCGGCGATCTCCTCTTCGAGCTCGATTTCGGCACGGTCGCGCTGGAGGTCTGCGAGGACGGCTGGTCGCCCGACGGACCGATGCGGAGGCGCTCGTACGAGGGGGCGGAGCTCGTCGTCAACGTGAGCGCGTCGCCCTTCCGCGTGGGCATCACCGAGACCCGCCGCGAGATGATCGCGACGCGCGCGGCCGACTGCCAGGTGACGCTCGCGTACACGAACCTCGTCGGAGCGAACGACGGCCTCGTGTTCGACGGCGGCGGCTACGTGGCGCAGAACGGGCGCGTGGTGCTCGAGGGGGAGCGCTTCCTCGAGAGGGTCGCGGCGGTCACGGTGGATCTCGACCGCACGCGGCGCCTGCGCACCGAGAACACGACGTGGCGCGAGGATCAGGCGGCCTTCGCCGCCCTCGCCCCGCTCGGGCCGAGGTCCACGCGCGTCCACGTCGACGCGCCCACGGCCTTCTCGTCGGCCCCCGCGCCGCTCGTCTTCCCGGCGCCGGCGAACCGGAGCTTCTTCCTCCCGGACGAGGGCCGCACGCCGCCGCGCGCCCCCCGGGACGCGTTCTGCGAGGAGCTGCTCGACGCGCTCGCCCTCGGCGTCGGCGATTACTTCGAGAAGAACGCCTGCTTCAAGACCATCGGCGTCGCCGTCTCGGGCGGCCGCGACAGCCTCATCGTCCTCGCCATCGCGCGGCGCTGGATCGACCTGCGGTGGCGCGGCCTCTCCGAGCCCGAGCGCAAGGCCAAGGCCCGGGAGATCCTGCGCGCGTTCTTCCTGCCGTCGCGCTACTCCTCGGCGGAGACGCGCGCGGCCGCCGAGCAGACGGCCCGCGACTTCGACGCGCCCTTCGCGGTCGTGTCCATCGACGAAGCCTTCGAGAGAGAGCTCGCCGCCGTCGAGAAGATGCTCCAGCCAGGCGAGACGCTCGGCGCGCTCGCACGGCAGAACGTGCAGGCCCGCGTGCGGGCCGAGCGCATGTGGACGTGGGCCAACGCCGCCGGGGGCCTGTTCCTCCAGACGAGCAACATGAGCGAGAAGGCCGTGGGGTACGTGACGATCGGCGGCGACGGCGAGGGGGCGCTCAGCGTCGTGGCGAACGTGCCGAAGACCGTCGTCAACTACCTCATCGACTGGCTGTACGAGCAGAGCCACTCCGAGGGCATCCGCCTCACGCTGCTGAAGCCCGCGAGCGCGGAGCTGGCGGAGGACCAGGAGGACGAGCGCGAGCTCATGCCGTTCCCGGTGCTCGACGCGTGCTTCGCGCTCTTCGCGGGCGAGAAGATGGCGCCGGACGAGGTGGCGCGCGCGGTGCGGGCCATCTTCCCGGAGCACGCGCCCGAGCGGCTCGACGACTGGGTGGACCGCTTCGTGCGTCTGTTCACGGCGTCGATCTACAAGTGGGTGCAGGCGCCGCTCTCGCTCCACGTGGGCAACCTCGACCTCGAGCGGGAGCGCGCCCTGCAGCTCCCGGTGGTGCAGCGGCCGGAGTGGCAGAAGCCCGGCTCATGACGCGGGCGGCGGCGCGGCGAGGCGCTTTCTCGCCCACGCGATGACGCCCATCGACACGAAAAACATCGGAAGGCCCGCCGCCTCGGCGACGAGCGCCCCGTGATGCTTGAGCTCGACGGCGCCGCCGACGGCCACGAAGTCCGCGACGAAGTGCATCGCCACGGCCAGCGCGAGCCACCTCTTCGAGCCGCGCAGGAAGCACTGGAGGACCACGAGCGAGCAGGCCACGTGGAAGGTCAGCGCCATCGCGCGCTCGACGACGCTCGCCACGAAGTCGCCCGGTCGAAGGGCCGACAGCGTCGTCACCAGCTTGCCGAGGCTCTCCGGCGGGACCTTCAGCATCGACGGGGCGGTCGCGAGGGCGACGTAGGCGATCAGCGTCCCGGCGAGGCTCAGGCCGACGAGCAACATCGACTCGATCCCGCCGTGCCCCAGCCCGAACATCACGCCCGTGCGGAAGCTCCGCTCCTTCTTCACGAGCCAGCGGTAGCCCACCCAGCGCCCGACCTCCTCGAAGAGGCCCGCGGTGAGCGACGACGCGGCGATCCACGCGAAGGACAGCGCGCGGCTCCCGTGGATGCGCGGGCCCATCCAGATGCCCAGGGGGATCTGCCACGGCAGCCGGAGCACGCACTGCGACACGACGAAGACGAGCGCGCCCGCGCCCCACACGGACATGGGCGCGCCGCTGCGCCGCGACCACCACAGCGCGACGGCCATCGGCCCGAGCGTCGTGAGCGCCGCGGCCACCGCGAGGGCGACCGCGACCGCGAGGCGCAAGTGCAGCTCCGGCGACATCGCGCGTTACCGCCGGAAGGCCATCTGCGTCGTCCCGTAGCGGCCGTGGCCGCCGGTCTCCGCGGGCTCCCACAGACCGAGCCTCCACGTGAGCCCCAGACGCACCTCCGTCGCCCGCTCGTCGCCGACGCGCGCCTCCCGCAGCCCGACGTCGAGATCCAGCGCCTCGCTCTGCCGCCAGATGGCGCCGACGAGGGCCGACCAGGTCGTCACGTTCGCGACGAACTCGTGCTCGACGAAGAGCTCCGCGACGGGCCGCACCGGCTCCTCGTAGGCGCCCTCGAGGATGGCGCCCTCGAACCAGTCGAGGTGGAGATCGCCGCGCGTCAGCTCGAACCAGCTGTTCACGTGCATCGTGAAGCCGCGCCACCGCTGCGAGACGATGACGTCGGTCGACGCGCCGAAGGCCTCCTGCCCGTTGACGTTGGGGAGGAGCGGCCCGAGCTCCGCCGCCACGCTGGGCCCCGTGCCCTTGCCCTGAAGGACGCCCGGGATGACGACGACCTTCGTCAGGATGTCCGTGTCGAGGAGCTGGTCTCGCGGCGGGGGAACGCCGGTGTCGATGTCGACGTAGTTCTGGAAGTCGATGACGAGCTCCCACCGCGGCAGAAAGCCGAGGTTGAGGACCGTGGCGGGCGCGATGAGGTAGTGCCGGTCGGACTGGGAGTACCAGTGGACCGGGCCGAGCTCGAGCTCGAAGTTGCCGGTCTCCGCGACGTCGGCGTCGGTCCCGTCGAAGGGGCGGTAGGCATGGGCGTCGGGCGCGAACGTCGCGACGGAGAGGGCGATGGTCGTGGCCAAGGACCCCGGGAGAACGGCGCGCCGCATCGAGGGACGCACATCCTAGAGCCGTTTGGCTCGCCGGGTGAAGGCGTCCGCCCGGGCCGCGAGGACTCTCCATGCGAACATGTCCGGCGTGAGAAAGAGCGCGTAGACGGCCAGCGTCAGCCACGTGAAGCCCTCGACGCGGCTCGTGGCCTCGATGGACAGGTGGAAACCCACACCCCAGCACAGCGCGAGCACCCGCGTCTTCCGCCACCACAGGCCGGCGGCGAGGAAGAGCTCCGTCGCGATGGCGAACGCCGCGAGGAGGCCCGCCGTCGCCGGGTGGGCGACGAGCTGCACGAGCGCCGCGACAACGCCGGACGGGTCGATCCCTCGTGCGTACAGATGGAAGCGCTCGAGCAGCACGCGCCCGCTGCGCCAGTCCGGATCGAAGAGCTTCGAGCCTCCCGAGGCGACGTAGATGACCGAGACCTGGAGCTGCGCGAGGCGCGCCGCCCAGAGCGGCCCGATCCGCCCGACGCGGGCCGCCGTGACGCAGAAGGTGCGGTCGCACGGCGCAAAGGCGAGCAAGAGCGCGTAGGCGAAGAGCGCCCAGCGGTTGTGGTGGTACTGAAGGCGGTCGCAGAGCAAGACGTACGTGCCGAGGAGCGCGCTGGCGAGCAGGGCGTCGCGCGCCCGGAGGCCGACGACGACGAGGACGGCGACGACGAGCTGCACGACGACGATCGCCGTGTAGACCCCCCGCGAGGGGACGAGGCCCGAGGGCAGGATGGGCCAGTGAAAGACGTCGCCGAAGTAGCCCGCGCGGAGCTCGCTCGCGGCCCGCAGCGCGTTGGCGAGGAGGAGCGCGCCGAGGACGACGCGGACGGCGCCGAGCAGGGTGACGTCGCCCGTTTCGTCGCGCCAGCGCCGGAGGGCGAGCATCATTCAGCGCACCGCCCTTTCGTGGCTCTCGAGGACGCGCGTGACGGCCTCGTGGCCGTTCCTGTGCACCACGACGTCCGCTCGAAGGCGCGTCGTCTCGCGGTCCTCCGGGACCTGGTCGGCGACGTCGTCGAGCGCGCGCTGCAGCCGCGCGAGCTGCGCGTCGACGCCGTACGAGGCGAAGACGCGCGCGTCGAGGGCGGACAGGATGGGATCGCGGACGCGGTCGCGCCAGGAGAAGTGGCGGAGCTGGCCCTCGTCGTCGTGCGCGCTCCATTCGCCGCCGGGCGTCGCGACGAACCGTCCGTCGACCTCGCGCGCGAGGTGGATCTCCAGCGTCGACGCCTCGGGGAACATGCGAAACCCGAAGACGGCGTCCGGCCGCGCGCCGGCCGTGAGGACCAGCGCCGCTTGCCCCGCGATCCAGCAGGCGGCGAAGATCACGCGCGCGCGGGGGCCGAGGTCGACCACGACGCCACGCTACCTCCAACGCCTCCCCCTCACGGGCGATTTGCGTCCCCTCTCCGCGGCATGGCACGATCGGTCTGCCGTGCGGTCGCGCTCCATCCTCGCCTCGCTCGCTCTCGTCGTCGGCTGCGGGGAGGGCCACTCCGTCTTGCGTTCGCCGCCCGCCGTGACGCCGCCGGAGCTCGCCAGCGCGCCCAGGCTGACGCACGTGGAGCCGGAGGGCACGACCGACGTCCAGCCTGCGCTCGTCGCCGGCGCGGCTCCCGCGGGGACCGCGGCGCCGGGCGTCGAAGCCCCCTCGTCGAGCGGCCCGGTGGGGCATCTGGTGGGCCCCCAGCGCCTTTCGCACGTCTTCGAGTCGCTGGCGAAGCTCGACGACGGCCACGCCCACGACGACGTCCACATCCTGCAGTACGGCGACTCCCACACCGCGAGTGATCTCGGGGTGGCGGTCTTCCGGCGCGCCCTGCAGGCCCGGTTCGGGGACGGGGGGCGCGGCTTCGTGTCGGTCGGCAAGCCGTGGAAGAGCTACGTGCAGGACGGCGTGCACGGCGGGATGACGAAAGAGTTCGAGCCGACGAAGGTCAAGTTCCACACGGACAAGACCTTCTCGGGGCTCGACGGCTGCTACGGGCTACTCGGCGTCGGCATCGCTGCGTCGAAGGCCGGCGGTCGCGCGTGGACCGACGTCGTCGCCCGCACATCGCACATCGAGCTCGACTACGGCAAGGACCCCCGCGGCGGCAGCTTCGACGTCTTCATCGACGGCGCGCGCGCGGGCCGGATCGCGACGCGGGCGCAGCTGGCGGGCGCCGGGTGGTTCGCCTTCGACGTGGCGGACGCGCCGCATCAGGTCGAGCTGCGGACGGTGGGCGACGGGGACGTGCGCGTCTTCGGAATGACGCTCGACCGTCCCGAGGCCGGGGTCGTCGTCGACGCGCTCGGCATCAACGGGGCGCAGATCTTCACGCCGCTGCGCTGGAACGAGGCTCACTTCACCGAGCAGCTGCGGCACGCCGCGCCGGATCTGGTCGTCGTGGCGTACGGGACGAACGAGGCGCTCGAGCCGGGCCTCGCGGACACCGAGTACGAGCGGAAGCTCGTCGACTTCCTCGGGCGAATCGCCCGCGCCGCGCCGACGTCGTCGTGCCTCCTCCTCGGCCCGCCGGACCTCGCGCGACACACGAAGGGGCAAGACGACTGGCGGTCGCTGCCCCGGGTCTCGGAGATCGTCGCCCTGCAGCGGAAGGTCGCCGAGGCGGCGGGCTGCGGCTTCTACGACCAGCAGGAGGCGATGGGCGGGGCGGGGAGCATCGTCACGTGGGCTTCGGAGCCCGAGTCGCGCGCGCAGCGGGACCGGGTGCACCTCACGCGCACCGGCTACGCCCAGGTGGCGACGTCGTTCGCCGGGGATCTCATGCACGCGTACGACGAGTGGCGCGCGCAGCGCGGGCTCCCGCCGACGGGCGCCAAGCCGACGTGGGGCGTCGCGACGCGCTGACTACTTCGTGTGCTTCTCGTACGCCGTGATGAGCGCGTCGCTCAGCATGTCGCCGAGGACCTCCGCGCCGAGCGGCGTCGGGTGCGTGAGGTCGCCGCCGCCGAGCTGCGGCTTGGCCTTTACCCAGCGCGCCATCGAGCCTTCGCCGCCCATCGCCTCGAACGTGCTCCAGAACGCCGCCCCGTGCGCGAGCGCCACGCGCTCCTGGATCGCCACGAGATCGAGGATGACGCTCTTCGTGACGAGGCGTCCGTCCTTGTCCTGCGCGCGGTCGAGCGGCGAGACGACCAGGATGGACGCGCCGCCCGCGGCCTCGCGCAGCTCGTCGACGAGGCCCGCGAGCGCCTTCTCGTACTCGTCGCGATCGAGCTTCCAGAGGTCGCTCTCGTTGGTGCCGTACTGGAAGACGATGAGCGCGGGGTCGCGGAGCGCGAGCTGGTCCTTCCAGTGCGCCGGGTCCTGACGCTGCCAGTAGACGGCCATCGCGGCGTGCGAGCCGAGCGCGTCGTAGACGACACCGGGCTGGTCCCGCTCGAGGGCGACGCCGAAGAGGCGCACGGGGCCGCCGCCCATCGCCTTCACGGTGAGCTTCGCCTCGCCGTCGTCGACGTGGATCGAGTGGATGCGGGAGGCCTTCGCCTCGCCGCGCGTCGAAAAGCGCTCGGTCGGGCCGCCGCGCACGTCGAGCTCCACGTCGCCGCCGCTGGGTTGCTCGAGGTAATAGAGGTCGAAGCGCGAGACGCGCCGGCCGAAGTCGCCGCGCGTCGCCGTCCCGAACCACGCGACGCCGCCTCCGTAGCTCGTGAAAGAGACGCCGCCGAGGCCGTACATCCCGTCGGGTGTGATGGGGCCGGCCAGGCGGCTCGCCTTCCACTCGCCGTCGGAGGCGTGGAGCACGTCGTTGTGGAAGTACCACTCCCAGGGGTTGGCGATGAGGATGAAGCCGTGCCCTGCGTCGCCGAAGCGCGCCTGCATGCGGCGGCGCATGGTCCCCGAGATGTAGTCGCTGGCGATCGTCGAGTCGCCGTAGTGGAGGATGCGCGTGACAGCGCCCGCTTCCTTGCGGTCCGTGCGCGCGAGGCGGGTGAAGAACGCGTCGAGCGCGTGCCCGCTCGGGTCTTCGATGGCCACGGTGCGCAGCGTCGGGCGGACGTCGGGATCGATGTCCGGCAGCGTCGTGCGCGACTCGGAGGGGAGCGCGTTGTTCACGGTCGGCGTGTTCTCGGACGACGGGAGGGCCTGCTCGCCGGTCGCCGTCACCGTCGGCGCGGGGGTCACGGCCTCGCGGGTCTCCTCTTCCACCACCGGGTCCCACGGTGCGCGGGCCACGCGCAGCGCGCGAAGGCGCGGGCTCGCGTAGGGAATCGCGAGCACGGCGAGCATCACGAGCAGCGCCCGCGGGGTCTTGCCGAGGAGAGGGTGGGGCTCGTGCACGGGGCCGGCGGGAGGATAGCAAAGGCTCCCCGGGAACTTTCCGGCCTCGGAAGAGATCCATCTCGAGGGACGTTCGTCGAAGGCACGTGGTCGGACCGCGGCGACGCGACGACCCAAGGAGCTGGCCATGAGCAGGGTCGAAGCGGGAGGTGTGCGCACGCACGCCGCGGTGGTGGTGTGCGCGCTCGCCGCCGCGTGCGGCGCGTGCGATTCGGCGGCTCGCACGGCGGCGCCTGCGCCGGCGGACGAGAGCGAGACGGCGAGCACGGCGGACCACGGGGGCGGCACGGGCGCGCGCGCGAAGGGCGAGGAAGGCGCGATGGGCAAGCCGGCCGAGCCGAGGCGCGGCGGCAGCTTCGGCGTCGTCGCCGGGCCGCCGCAGGCCACGGCCAGCGCCGCCAACCTGGAGCCGATGGCCGCCGCCCCGCGCCTCGATCCCAACGCGCGCTACGCGACGACGTACCGTCCCGGCGGCGCCGCGCTCGCCGCGTTCGACTCCGCCGTCGCGCGCGGGCAGATCCCCGCCACCTACAAGGACCTCGTCGGCGACTTCGGCGCGCGCTACGCCCCCGCCCTCGAGCGCCCATCGGACGGCGCCCTCGCCGTCTCCGTCACGACCGAGCGGGCCGCCGTCGGCCCCGGCGGCGGCGCCATGAACCTCCGCGTCGCGCTCGTCTCCAGCGAGCAGACCGCGCCGCGCGCGCCCCTCTCGGTCCACATCGTCCTCGACACGAGCGGCTCGATGAGCGGTCCTGCCATCGACGACGCCCGCCAGGCCGCCGAAGCCGTCGTCGAGAAGCTCGCACCCACGGACGACTTCTCCATGGTGACCTTCTCCGACACGGCGCACCTCCTCATCGCCGACGGCCCGCTCGGCCCGCGGCGCGCGCAGGCGCTCGAGCGCATCCACGGCGTCCACGCCGACGGCGGGACCAACATCTCGTCGGGTCTCGATCTCGCGTACGCGCAGGCCCACTCGGCGGGCATCCCGGCCGACGCGGTCCGCATCGTCATGCTCCTCTCCGACGGGCACGCGAACGGCGGCGACACCGATCCGCAGCACCTCGCGCAGCGCGCGTCGACCGCGTTCCAGGAGGGCGTGGAGACGAGCGCCTTCGGCCTCGGCCCCGACTTCGACGCGGCCCTCATGAGCCGCATCGCCGACCGCGGCGCCGGCGGCTACTACTACCTCGCCGACTCCTCGCAGATTGGCCCCGCCCTCGAGCGCGAGATCGACGCGCGCCTCCAGCCCGTCGCCACCGCCGTGGAGCTCCGCGTGCGCCTCCGCGCCGACGTGAGCGCGACGAAGGTCTTCGGCTCGCGCGAGCTCTCCTCGGCCGAGGCCGTGGCGGTGCGCGCGCAGGAGGTCGCCATCGATCAGCGCGAGAAGAAGCGCGGCATCACCGGCGACCGGGACTTCGACGCCGTGGGCGGGATGCGCTTCTTCATCCCCGCGTTCGCGCGCGCCGACCGGCACGCCACGATGATCACGCTGGCCCTGCCGGCGGGCACCGGAGAGCGGAGCGTCGCGAGCGTCGAGGTGCGCTACAAGGACCGCCTGCTGTCGAAGAACGTCACGCGCGAGGTCCCCGTGAAGATGCGCTGGGCCGCGAGCGACGCCGAGAGCGCGGCGACCGAGGACGCGAGCGTCGAGCGCATGGTCCTCGCCTTCGGCGCCGGAGAGACCATCCTCGACGCGGCCGATCGCGTGGACCGCGGCGACCGCAGCGGGGCGCGCCAGGAGCTGGAGGAGCGCGCGACGGTCCTGTCGACCGCGTCGGACGTGCTGAAGGAGCCGCTGCTCGCCGCCGACGGCGCGCGCCTCGTGCGACTCGCCGGCGCGGTCGGCGGAGACGGCTCGCTGCACGATCCGCTGCCGCTCGTCGTGATGCTCCGCGGCTCGGGCTACGGGTACCTGTGATGGCCACGCCGCTGCCGCTGGATCGCGTGACCGCGCTCGCGCTCGACCCGGGAGGGCAGATCGTCGTGCGCGGCGTCGTGACGACCTCGGTCGACGGGAGCACGTTCGACACCGTGATGCAGTGGGACGGGCTCGCGGCAGGGGCGTCGCGTCCAGGGGGGCTGTTCGATCTCGCGTCGGGTGGGCTGCGCGTCGTCGAGCAGCACGCGGAGCGGCACGAGTACGTGCTGGCGTCCGCGGGCGATCCGGGGACGGCGTGCGCGGCGCTCGGGGTGCCGTCGCCGTGTCTCGTGCCGAGGACGGCGGCGCTCGCGCACGAGCGGCTGCGCACGCAGCAGGAGCTGCTGTCGACGCTGTCGGGGCACCTGGAGCTCGAGGGCGTGGTGGCGCCGCCCGCGCCCGTCGTCGCGCCCGGGACTGCGGGAAGAGCCGCCGTCGCAGGGTTCGTCGTCGTGCTCTCGGCGCTCGTGTTCCTCGGAGTGCGCTGGCTCGGGCGCCGGTCGCGCTCGGCCCTCGGTCGCGTTCGCGCCGCCGCGCGCGACGCCCTCCGCGCTCTCCGCGGCGACACCTCGCTCGAGCGCCTCCGCGGCGAGGTCCGCTCCATGCTCGCGCGCGCCTACGAGCTCGACCACGCTCGCCGCGCGTGTGCCCTCCGACTCTCGCGCATCGACCGCGGCGCCCTCGATCGCAAGCGTGACGCCTACGCCCGCTCGAGCTCCCCCGAGGCGGCCGAGACGCTCGCATGGCTCACCGCCGAGCTGGCGGAAGCGGAGCGTCTCGACAGCGACCTTGCCTCGAGCGTCCTCGGGCTTCAGCGCATCGAGAGCGCCCTCCGCGTCGTCACGCTGCGGGTCCGCGAGGACCGCGGTACGCGCGCGCGCATCGCGCATCACGACCCCGTCGACGCCGCGGCGGCCGAGCTGCACCTCCGCGACGAAGCGCGACGGGAAGCCGATCGCGTCGTCGGCCTCTGAAACGCGACCCTCGCGAGCCCGTTCCGCCACGCCCGGGGCGGGCTGCCCCGTAGCGGCACCGGCCGCGACGCCCGGAGACGCCGCGTCCGGATTGCGTGGAACGAGAGATGCGTCTCTCGTGGGCCTCCACAGGAGGTCCGTTCCATGATCGCTCGAATCGGTGCGCTCGCGTTCGCAGCTCTGCTTTCGGCTTCGGCCTTCGCGTGTCAGCCGCCCGCCGACAGGAACCAGAACAACCAGGGTCAGGGCGTGGCCAATGGCCAGGGCGTGACCAACAAACAGGCGCAGGAGCCGCAGACCCAGCCCGCGAACAGCACGCCCGCGGACCAGTCGGAGGCCGAGAAGAAGATCGCGTCCACGCGCGCGGACTTCGAGAAGTCGCGCGACGATTTCCTTCACAGCAAGCAGATCGACCTCGACAACCTCAACCAGAAGGTGGCCGACCTGGACGCCAACGACAAGACCGCAACGGGCAAGAAGAAGGCGGATCTCGACGCGCAGCTCCCCAAGATTCACGCGATGCGCGACGGCTACGTCAACGACCTCAAGAACATCCAGTACGCGACGCCGCAGAGCTGGGACATGACCAAGCAACGGCTCGACAAGGAGTGGAAGACGCTGGACGACACCGTGAAGAACGCGCCTTGACCTGAACTGTGCGCTCAGGAACCCGCTGCCCCGGGCAAGACGATCGACATTCGACGCGACTCCTCGGGGCGGCGGGAACGTGCTATTCGCCCCCGCATGAGCAGCACCCGCGTCCGGTTTGCGCCATCGCCCACCGGGTACTTGCACATCGGCGGCGTGCGAACGGCGCTCTTCAACTGGCTCTGGGCCCGGAAGACGGGGGGGACGTTCGTCCTCCGCATCGAGGACACCGATCAGGAGCGGAGCACGCCGGAGAGCCTGCGAATCATCTTCGACTCGCTGCGCTGGCTCGGCCTCACGTGGGACGAGGGGCCCGAGGTCGGCGGGGCGCACGGGCCGTACACGCAGATGGAGCGGCTCGCCGTCTACCGGGCCGAGAGCGAGAGGCTCATCCGCGAGCGCAAGGCCTACCGCTGCTATTGCACGCGCGAGGAGCTCGAGGCGGCGCGCAACGCGCTGAAGGCGCGCGACCCCAAGGCCACTTTCAAGTACCCCGGCACTTGCCGCGACCGCGCCGACCAGCCGGACCTCCCGTACGTCGTGCGGTTCGTCGCGCCCGAGAGCGGCAGCCTCACGTACGTCGACAAGGTGTTCGGCGAGGTGACGACGCCCAACGCCGCGCAGCAGGACTTCGTTCTCGTGCGGAGCGACGGCGTGCCGCTCTACAACTTCGGCGCCGTGGTCGACGACATCGCGATGGGGATGACGCTCGTCGCGCGCGGGCGCGATCACATGGTGAACACGCCGCCGCAGATCCTGCTCTACCAGGCGTTCGGGGCGAAGACGCCGGAGTTCGCGCACCTGCCGATGATGCTCGCGCAGAGCGGCGAGAAGCTGAGCAAGCGGCACGGCGCGGTCAGCGTGACGGAGTACCGCGAGCAGGGGTACTCGCCGCGCGCCGTCCTCAACTACCTCGTGCGCTTCGGCTGGTCGCACGGCGACCAGGAGATCTTCTCGCTCGACGATCTCGTGGCGGCGTTCGACTGGGAGCACTGCAACCGGAGCGACGGGAAGTTCGACACGAAGAAGCTCCTCAAGACGAACCACGAGCACCTGAAGTCCGAGAAGCTCGTGCCGACGGGCGAGTACGTCGAGCGGCTCCTGCCGTTCCTCGCGGCGCGCGGCTTCGCGGGGCTCGACCCGGAGCGCGTGAAGCAGGCGATCCCGCTCATCCGCGAGCGGGCGACGACGTTCGTCGACGCGGCCGAGCGGCTGGACTTCGTGTTCCGCGAGGCGCCGGTCGTCGATCCCGCGGCGGCGACGAAGTTCCTGACGCCGGCCGGGACGGCGCTGCTGAAAGAGCTCGCGGCGGTCGTCGAGAAGGCGGAGCCCTGGGCGGCGGCGGCGATCGAGGAGCGCGTCGTCGCGTGGCTCGCCGAGAAGGGGCTGCAGATCAAGGACGTGGCTCAGGCGGCGCGCGTGGCCCTCACCGGGAGCACCGCGAGCCCGGGGCTCTACGACGTCATCGCGATCCTCGGTAGGGACCGCGCCGTCGCACGCCTCACTTCCCCTGCTTCGCCGCCCACGAGTCCCTGAGGCCGATGGTGCGGTTCAGCACGAGCGCGCCCGGCTTCGAGTCCGGGTCGACGCAGAAGTAGCCGACGCGCTCGAGCTGAACGCGCTCACCCGCCGTGAGGCTCGCGAGGGCGGGCTCGACGCGGCCCGCGAGCATCTCCGTCGACGCCGGGTTCAGGTCCTCGAGGAAGTCGCGCCCCTCCTGCTCCCCCGGGTGCTCCGTCCGGAAGAGCCGGTCGTAGAGGCGCACCTCCGCCGGAACGCTGTGCTTCTCCGAGACCCAGTGGAGCGTGCCCTTGATCTTGCGTCCGTCCTTGGCGTTGCCCCCGCGCGACTCCGGGTCCCACGAGCAGCGAAGCTCGACCACCTCGCCCTGGTCGTCCTTCACGACGCGCTCGCACTTGATGATGCACGCATGGCGGAGGCGCACCTCGGCCCCCGGCGACAGGCGGAACCAGCCCTTCGGCGGCACCTCGGCGAAGTCTTCGCGCTCCACGTAGAGCACGCGCGAGAACGGCACCGCCCGCGCGCCCTGCGCCGGATCGTCCGGCTGCCACGGCGCCTCGAACGCGTCGTCCTGCCCCTCGGGGTAGTTCTCGAGCACGACTCGCAGCGGCCGGACGACGCCCATCGCGCGCCGGGACCGGGCGTTGAGGTCCTCCCGCACCGCGTGCTCGAGGAGCGTGACGTCGACGAAGCTGTTGCGCTTGGAGACGCCGATGCGATCGCAGAAGGCCCGGATGGCCTCGGGCGTGTACCCGCGCCGCCGCAGGCCCGCGAGCGTCGGCATCCGCGGATCGTCCCACCCGCTCACGTGTCCGCCGTCGACGAGCTGCTTCAGCTTGCGCTTCGACAGCGTCATGTACGTGAGGTTGAGGCGCGCGAACTCGGTCTGGTGCGGGCGCGGCTGAAACTCGGGCGTCTGCTCGAGGAACCAGTCGTAGAGCGGGCGGTGGTTCTCGAACTCGAGCGTGCAGATCGAGTGCGTCACCCCCTCGATGGCGTCCGAGTAACCGTGCGCGAAGTCGTACATCGGATAGATGCACCAGGCGTCGCCCGTCCGGTGGTGGTGCTCGCGCTTGATGCGGTACATGACCGGGTCGCGGAGGTTCTGGTTGGGCGACTGCATGTCGATCTTCGCCCGGAGGACGTGCGCGCCGTCGGGGAACTCGCCCGCCCGCATGCGCCGCAGCATGTCGAGGCTCTCGACGACGGTGCGATCGCGGAACGGGCTCACGTTCCCCGCCTGGTAGAAGCTGCCGCGGCCCGCGCGCATCTCCTCGACCGACTGACTGTCGACGTACGCCTTGCCGTCCGAGACGAGCTTCTCGGCGATGGCGTAGAGCTTCTCGAAGTAGTCCGACGCGAAGAAGAGGTTCGCCCCCCAGTCGAAGCCGAGCCAGCGCACGTCGGCCTGGATCGAGCGGACGAACTCGTCCTCCTCCACGCTGGGGTTCGTGTCGTCGAACCGGAGGTTGCACGTGGCGCCCGGGATGGCCTGCGCGATGCCGAAGTTGAGGCAGATGCTCTTCGCGTGCCCGATGTGCAGGTAGCCGTTCGGCTCAGGCGGGAACCGCGTCGTCACCTTGCCGCCGTTCTTGCCGGCGGCGACGTCGGCCTCGACGAGCTCGAGGACGAAATTCGGCAGCTTGGTGGTGGCCGCGGGTTTGGAGGTGTCGTCACTCATCGTGGGGGGTGATGATCTAGCAATCCCAGCCCTGGCGTCCTAGGCCTTGTGAATCACAAGCCACAGTCTCCCGAAGGTCGACCTGTGGCTTGTGAATCACAAGCCCCAGTCTCCCGAAGGTCGACCTAGGGCTTGTGAATCACAAGCCACAGTCTCCCGAAGGTCGACTAGTCTCCTGCGTGCTTTGACGCTGGATCCGTCTTCGATGGCGCCCGACTCGGGCGGGTTCAGCGCCTTCCTCGAGACCGTGAAGCCGGTCCTCCCCATCCCGGTCCTGCTGGTCCTTTTGCCGGCGCTCTGGTGGTTCTTCCGCGACACGTGGCGCGAGCTCGACGACGACGCCCTCGCGTGGCGCACGCAGCTCAAGGCCGAGAACAAGACCGATCTGCGCCCCCTGGTCGCTCTGGCCATGTGCGCGGTCATCCTCACGCTTCAGGAGTCGTACGGCGGGCAGGCCTTCTACCAGGCGACCATCCGCCCGTGGCTCGCGCGCATGGATGTGCTCCACCCGAAGACCATCAAGCTCGGCGAGTTCGACGAGCTCTACGGCTTCGGCTGGTGGGCCTTCGCGCGCATCTTCGGGTACGTCATCCCGTTCCCCGTGTGGAAGCTCTGCTTCCGCGAGGACTCGCTCCTCGACATGGGCCTCCGCGTCCGCGGCTTCTTCAAGCACGCGTGGATCTACGGCCTCTTTCTCGCCATCGTGCTGCCGCTGCTGCTCATCGTGTCGCGGCAGCCCGACTTCGGCGCGTACTACCCCTTCTACAAGGAGGCGTCGCGCTCCTGGTACGACTTCCTCTGCTGGGAGGCGATGTACTTCGCGCAGTTCTTCGGCCTCGAGATGTTCTTCCGCGGCTTCTGGCTGGGCGCCCTGCGGCGGAGCTTCGGCTCGGGCGCCATCTTCGCGATGGTCGTGCCGTACTGCATGATCCACTTCGGCAAGCCGTTCCTCGAGGTGAACGGCGCCATCGTCGCCGGCATCGCGCTCGGGTCGCTCTCGATGCGGACCAAGAGCATCTACCAGGGCTTCTTCGTGCACATCACGGTGGCGGCCCTGATGGACTGGCTGTCCTTGTGGCACAGGCACGCGCTGCCGACGGTGTTCTGGCCGCCGGGCTGAGCGTCGCAGGCCGCGCTGGTGGCGAACTTTGCGCCGCCAGCGGTGTTTTAACGGATTAGTGGCCTCGAATGAGCTTCGACTGGGCGCGCAGCCCCTCGGCGAGGTGCTCGACGCAGGCCCGGATGCGCGCGGCGTGGCGCATGTCCTCGTGCACGACGAGCCACACCGACGCCCGCATGATCTGCGACACCGGCGTCAGGCGCACGAGGTCCGGCTCGGAATCCCCCGCGTAGCAAGGCAGCGCGGCGATGCCGAGGCCGGCCTTCGCGACGACGAGCTGCGAGAGCGACCCCTTGCCGCGAAAGACAACGCGCCCCTTCGCCGCGTGCTCCTCGATCCAGCGGGCCTCCATGATCTCCCGCGTCTCCGAGAAGCCGATGAAGTCGTGCCCGGACCAGTCGTCCCCGCGCGGTCGGCCCCGGGACGCGAGGTAGCCCTTCGACGCGTACACGGCGCTGCCGAAGTCGCACACCTTGCGCGCGGCGACCCCGCTCTCGGCGACGTTGCCGATGCGGACGGCAACGTCGGCCTCGCGCTTCGTGAGACTGCGAAGGCGGTTGTCGGTGTCGAGCTCGAGCTCGATGTCGGGGTAGCGGGCGTGAAGCGCGACGAGCATCGGCGCGATGATGCGCGGACCGAAGAGATCCCCTGCGGTGACGCAGACGGTGCCGGTGAGCGTCGTCTCTTGGCCGGCGATCTCCCGCGAGATGGCGGTGGCTTCGTCCTCCATGCGCTCGGCGTGGGGGAGGAGGCGCTCGCCGGCGGGGGCGATGCGGTAGCCGTCGCGCGTGCGGAAGAAGAGCTTCGCGCCGAGGCGCTCTTCGAGGGTGAGCAGGCGCCTCCCCACCGTGGACTGGTTGACGCCGAGGAGCTTCGCGGCCGCCGAGAGGGAGCCCTTTCGGTGCACGGCGAGGAAGTGGCGAGCGTCGTCCCACTCGAACATGGTCCATGCATTCTTGCATTCCAGCTCCGCGAAAGCGATCCGTGACGATGCACTTACGCGGAGTCATCCTGAGCTTCGTCACGGACGCGCAGCGGCGCGCCCGGGCCGTCTTCCTACGCACGGAGGCTCCCGTGAAGGCATCGATCCGTCTCGTGTTCCCGTCGGCCGTCGTTCTCCTTTCGCTGCTCTCGTCGGGCTGCGCCGCGGGCGCGTCCGGGGGGCTGCACGCGCCCCGGCTCGTGCGCGAGCGCATGGTCTTCGCAGACGAGGGGACCGTGCGCACCGCGGGCTCGCTCGCCACGACCCTGGAGCACCGGGCCGAGCGCGCGCGCGTGCGGGTGATGTGGCGCGTGAACGCGATCCGGTGAGGCTCAGGCGAGCGTGTCGCGGGCGTGTCCCATGGCCTTCGCGCGCACGGCGCTCTTCAGCGGGCCCTCGTAGAGCACGCGCATCGCGTCGAGCGCCGCGCGCGTGGCCTCCTTCGAGTCGGTCCACGGCCGGCTCGCGAGGTACCTCCAGAGAAGCGACTCCAGCGCGCGCGGCCTTCCGGCGAGGCCCGCGACCACGCGTCCGACGATCTCCGCCGACGCCGGATCGGCGCGCATCGCCCGGAGATACATCCCGCGGGCCTCGCCGGCGCGCATCCTCTCCGCCGCGTCGCACAGGGCGAGGGCGCGCTCCGGCTCGCTCTTGGCGGCCTCGATGCGAGCCTGCGCCTCGCGTAGCGCTTCGCGTCCTTCCCCCGTCCGGTGCGCTCCGAAGAAAGGCCTCACCCGCCACAGGAGAAAGAGGAGAAAGACGGCGGTCGCGACGACGAGCGGGATGGACCAGTCTTCCACGGCGTTGCGAGACACCTAACATGAAAGCCCGGGAATACGCGGCGCAGACCCCGCCTTGTCCCCGGGTAACTTGCTGCCGAGCCCGCGACTTGGCACCATTTGCAACGAGGCCCTCCCGCTTGCCCCGCATCCCCCGCGCCGTGACCGGCCTCGCCCTCACCCTCGCCACCTCGGCGTGGCCGGTCTCGCCGGCCCAGGCCGACATCTACAAGTTCACCGACTCCGAGGGCGTCGTCCACTTTGCGACGGCGCCGAACGGCGACAAGCGCTATCGCGTCTACATCCACGGCAACGGCGAGAGCGGGCGAAACGGCGCGGCCCCCGGCGTCGTCCCCGTCCCGCCGAGCGACCACGACGTCGCCCGGTACACGCGCTACGGCGATCTGATCCGGCAGGCGGCCACGCTCTACCAGATCCCCGAGCAGCTGGTCCGCGCCATCATCCGCTGCGAGAGCGACTACGATCCGCGCGCCGTCAGCGTCTCGGGAGCGCGCGGCCTCATGCAGCTGATGCCCGACACGGCGACCTTGATGCAGGTGCGCGACATCGACGATCCACGGGAGAACATCTTCGGCGGCGTGCGCCTCTTGCGCATCCTCGCCAACGAGTTCAACGGTGACCTCGAGCTCACCATCGCCGCGTACAACGCGGGCGACGGCGCCGTCATCCGCTTCGGCGGCATCCCGCCCTTCCAGCAGACCCGCGACTACGTCGTCAGCGTCACCAAGTACTACCGCCGCTACCGCTCCACGCCGGACGTCGTGGACGCGAGCCTCTCGCGCGAGTGACGTTCGTCTAATCGAGCTTGAGCGTCGCTTGCATCCAGTCGAGCGTGCCCTTGTAGCGCTCCATCTGCGCCTGCGGGCCCCCGGTCTCGACGAGGAAGAGGCGTTTGTCCGCGACGAAGACGCGCAGCACGTAGAGGTACGGCTTGTGGCTCTCGTCGTGGCCGAAGCGGAGCTCGTGGCCCGGCGTCCCGTCGCGGGACTCCACGTCGGTCGTGCCCAGCAAGGCGTAGCCGTCGAGCTCGTGCATGCGGATCGTGGCGGCGCGCGTCCAGAACTCGAGGTCGCCGCGGCCCTTGGTGTCGACGACGCGCACGGCCATCACGACGCGCTCCGGCGAGATGGCCCGGTAGGCGTACTCGGGCTCCTGATCGTCGAGCTCGACGAGACCCGGGGCGGTCTTCACGTCGAAGGGACGGCCGCACCCGATCAGCGCGAGCGCACCGGCGAGAGCCAGAGAGAGCATGGGCAAGGAGGGCTTCATGGCAGGGTCCACGCTCACTGGTGCACGTTGAGGAGAGATTGGAGACCGAGGCCCCGCATCCACGGGAAGGGGGCGAGGATGGTCGAGTCCTGCACCTGCTCGACCGCGACGGGCGCGAAGGTGACCGTCACCGTGGAGAAGGCCATCTGATCGCGGAGCAGCTTGAGCTTTCCCTCCATGCGCTCGATCTCCTCGGTCACGCGTCCGAGCTCCTTCTCGATCTCGAGCGCCTCCTTCACGGCGGCCTTCGACATGAGCTCGTTCAGCCGGTCGCGGACGGCGTACGCATTCTTCAGGCGCGCCTGCAGGTCGACGAACTCGTCGGTCACGTCCTGCGCCTTGATGTCCCGGTGGGTCACGTCTCCCAGCTTCTCGATGCGCGCGATGGCGTCGTCGAAGCGGTCGCGCGGGACGCGGATGGTGATGGCGTTGTCCTGCCGCGACGAGAGATACCCGCCCACCTCGCGCGCCACGCGCTCGACGGCGTCGAGCCCCGGCTCGACCTGGAAGACCGCCAGCGAGAGGTTCGCCGTGTAGATGAGCATCGCCGCCGCGTGCGGAGAGTCGCTCACGGACTTGGCCTTGGCGGGATCGTTCATCGCAAGGAGCAGCGCGCCGCCGCCCGGAGCGCCCGTCACGTCGGGGGAAGGCGGAGGCGGGGGAGGGGCGGGCGGCTCGGCCATGGCCACGCTGCTCGGGGCCCTGGCCTCCTTGCTCTCCGCGCCGCCAGCGCAGCCCGACGCGGCCGCAGCCAGGAAGACGCAAACGAGGAATGCTCCGAGGTGCGCGCGCTTCATCGACCCTCCAGCCCCGAAAACGTTACGCAAGAGGGCGAGCTTACACTCCCTGTGGCTTGCTCGCGCGAGGCTCCCTTGCTATGGGTCCGGCCCCCATTTGCCGCGCGAGTCATCTCGCGCACCCTCGGAAAGAAGGAAAAAGACGCCATGCCCAGCAAGACCCCGCTCGCCGTCATGAAGGAAAAGTTCGGCGACAAGGCGAAGCTCGTCGAGGCCATCGAGAAGCTGACCGGAGAAGAGCTCTGGGTCGCCCGGACGAACGAGGCCAAGGGCCTCGGCCACGTGTCGAACGCGAAGCTCCTGCGCCTGCACGGCATCTTCACCGAGGTGAAGGGCAAGTTCGGGACGCGCGAGAAGCTCGTCGACGCCATCCTCGAGCTCGAGAAGCGCGCGAAGGACGCCGGATACCGCCAGCGCCTCCTCGCCTGGCCCGTGCCGCGCCTCTACGACTGGTACAAGTCGACGACGAAGCGCGCCGGGGCGAGCAAGCCCGCGGACGCGAAGCCGGCTCCGGCGAAGAAGAAGGCGGCCGCCGCCCCCGCCGCCGCGAAGCCCGCGAAGAAGGCCGCGAAGAAGGCCTGAGCGCGGGCCGAGGCTCGACGGACACATCTACATTTCACTCAACCGGACGAGCGATCCGAGTACTCTGGCGCGCGAAGCGATGGCAAAGAAGAAGAAGGAACAGAACCGGATCGTGATGGGCGAGAGCGGCTTCCCGCTCATGCACGAGATGTTCGTGCCCAAGGCGATCTTCTTCACGAACGGCGTCGGGGTCCACAAGGACCGCCTGTCGTCGTTCGAGCTCGCGCTTCGCGACGCCGGCATCGAGAAGGCGAACCTCGTCACGGTGAGCTCCATCTTCCCGCCGCACTGCCGGGAGATGAGCCGCAAGGAAGGCGAGAAGCTCATCATGCCGGGCCAGATCGTCCACTGCGTCATGGCCCGGCAGGATACGAACGAGCCGAACCGGCTCATCGCGGCGTCCATCGGCCTCGCGCGCCCGGCCGACGCGGCGAAGTACGGCTACCTGTCCGAGCACCACAGCTACGGCGAGACGGCGAAGAAGGCGGGCGACTACGCGGAGGATCTCGCCGCGACGATGCTGGGCACCACGCTGGGCATCGAGTTCGACGCCGAGAAGGCGTGGAGCGAGCGCGAGCAGGTCTTCCGTCTGGAGAAGACCATCCTGAAGACGCGCAACATCGTGCAGAGCGCCGAGGGCCACCCGAAGGGCGTGTGGAGCACGGTGATCGCCTGCGGCGTCTTCATCTTCTAGAGAGCCCATTCCCATAGCCGGCCGATAGCGTCGCGCTGGCGTCGTCGGCTCGCTGCGGCGTACGTGAGTACGCCTCGCTCGACCTCCTAGCCATCGCTCGCTCTCGACCGGCTCTGGGACGGGCTCTTCCCGCGGGAAGGCGGGCCGGTTTACGAAGCTTTACCGGCTGCCTCCATGGCGGCGCCACGAGGCGGGAGCAGAATGGGGCCTTGGAGGTTCTGCCCATGCTCAGGCGTTTGCTCGTTCCCCTCGCGATCACGCTCGTCACCCCTGCCCTCGGCTGCAGCGGTACCGCTTCGACGGAGCCGGCGGTCGCGACGCCGGAAGCAGTGACCACGCGCGCGCCCGTCGGGCAGGCCACGCACGGGCCGCTGAAGCTCGCGGGCGAGGCGCTCGGCGACGTTCCGCTCACGGCCTCGCAGCGCGCGGCGATCGAGAAGCTCGCGACGGACACCGACGCCAGACACGTGGAAGCCCGTGCGGCGCGGAAGGACCTCGTGCTCGCCATCGCAGCGCAGGTGCAGGCCGGGCAGATCGACCGCGCTGCGCTCCAGCCGAAGATCGACGCGCTGGTCGCGGGTCTCCAGAAGGCCCAGCCGGCGGACCGCGCGGCTCTCGAGCAGCTTCATGCGATCCTGACGGCCGACCAGCGCACGGCGTTCGTCGACGCGATGGAAGCGCGGGTCGGCGAGCGCGTCGGGCACGTGCGCGAGAAGCGCCCGCTCCAGCAGTGGGCGGAGGACCTGGGGCTGACCGAGGACCAGCGGTCGCAGATCAAGGACGCCATGAAGGCGCAGTGGAAAGCCGCGTCGCAGGGTCACGACGGCGCGCCCTGGGCGCACGCCAAGGAGCACGGCGCGAAGGTCATGAGCGCGTTCAAGCAGGACCGCTTCGTGATGGACGAGGTGTCTCCGGCGAAGGACGTGGCGGCGAAGGCTCAGAAGATGAGCGACCACATGCTCGGCGTCGCGCAGGCGGCCCTGCCGGTGCTGACGGCGCAGCAGCGGGTCATCGCCGCCCAGAAGCTGCGGGACAAGGCCGAGTCGCTCGACGAAGTCGCCCCCGGCATGCCCTGACCGCGATTCGACTTCGTCCGACCGCGATTCCCTTTCGCCCGACGGCGGTTCCGTCTCGCGTGACCGCGGTTCCGGGTCGTACAAGCGGGGTCCCGTCTCGTGGTACCGCGTTTCCATGTCGTACAAGCGGGGTCCCGTCCCATGGTACCGCGTTTCCATGTCGTACAAGCGGGGTCCCGTCTCGTGGTACCGCGGTTCCGGGGCGTACAACCGGGCGACCGTCTCGTGGTATCGCCGTTTCGCGTCGTAGGACCGCACGACCGTCTCACGGGGCCGCGGTTTCGCGTCGTCGAACCGGGCGACCGTCTCGTGGTACCGCGGCTGCGCCTCGTACAACCGCACGACCGTGTCGTGGTACCGCGGCTGCGCCTCGGACAAGCGCGCGACCGTGTCACGTGGCCGCGGCTGCGCCTCGTACAAGCGCGCGACCGTGTCAGGTGGCCGCGGCTGCGCCTCGTGCAAGCGCGCGACTGTCTCGTGGGACTGGGCTTGCGCCAAGTAGGACTGCGCCTGCGCTTCGCGGAACCGGCCTTGTGGCTCGTGGCATTGGGCTTGCGCCTCGTGGAGCCGGCCTTGTGTCGTCAGGATTCGGGGTCACGCGACACGGGGCCCGGCTCGTACGAGGAAGAAGCCGGGTCACGCGACACGGGGCCCGGCTCGTACGAAGAAGAAGCCGGGTCACGCGACACGAGGGTCCTCGTTACATGAGCGAGCGCTGGCGAGCGCAATTCTCGAGGGATCTCGGACGGCGGCGGGGCCGCCGTCAGCACCGCGAGCGTGAGCGAGCGGTGAACCGCGTCGCTTGCAAACGGCAATCCGCGCCGCGAGCTTGGTCGCTCAACGCTCGCTCACGCTCGCGGTGCTGATGCCGCTGGCGCGGCATCGGGCGGCGTTTGATCGACAATCACGATCGGCCACGCTCGGCGATCTAGTCGCCCTGCCCGAAGGTTTCGTCGATGACCCGCTTGAGCCTCACGCCGTAGACGATGGCGAAGGTCTCCTGGCTGCCCGGGAAGAGCTCCTCGGCGCGGTGGGCCACGGCGTCGACGATGGATTCGGCGTCGTCGCGGTCCACGTGGCGGGCGCGGATCGTGATCTCCGCCCACTCGACCGCGCGCCGCAGCAGGTAGACGCGCTTGGTCTCTTCTTTTCCCTCGGGGCTTCGCAGGATCCGGATGGCCTCTTCGAGGGTCATCTACGCTGGATTATAGCCGCCTCGTCGCACCGGAGCGAGCAGGCACCGCCTGCCGGGCGCGCGGCTCGAGCGCCACGTCCTCCACCGAGCGACGGCGGCGGAGCGCGTACCGCACGAGCAGCCCCGCGAGATCGTCGTAGTCGATGCCGACCGCCGCGGCGGCCCGCGCCATGCCCGCCTGCGGCGAGAGGTCGCAGTTGGGGTTCACGTCCACCACGTAGGGGATCCCGCTCGGCGCCAGCCGGACGTCGACCCGTCCGTAGTCGCGCACACCCACCGCCCGGAACGCGTCAGCCGCGACCCGCCGCACGCGCGCCGCGACGGCGTTCGGCAGGGAGGGGTGGAGCACCGGGACCGTTCCGAGGTCGTCGACCGAGCCGCTCGTCCATTTGGCGTCGTACGACACGATCCGGGGCACCCCGTCCGGCAGGCCCGAGAAATCGATCTCGCTCAGCGGCAGGACCCGGGGGGTGGGATGCCCCAGCATGGCGACGTTGAACTCCCTCCCGTCGACGTACTCCTCGGCGAGGGCCGGCTGTCGGAACGCGGTCACCAGCGACTCGACGACGGTCGCCAGCTCCCTCGGGCTCCTCACGACGCTGGCGTGGCTGATCCCGGCAGACCCATCCTCGCGCACCGGCTTGACGATGAGGGGGAAGGGGAGATCGCAGGGGTCGTCGGGGCGGTTGAGCACCTGCCCGCGCGGCGTCGGGATGCCGGCGGCCTCGAGCCGCTGCTTCACGCGGTCCTTCCGGAGCGCGAACGCGAGGACCTCGGGCGGGGAGCCCGTGAAGGGGATGTTGAGCAGCTCGAGCACCAGCGGGACCGCGCTCTCGAGCCGCGCGTCCCCCACCAGGGACTCGCACAGGTTGAAGGCGCAGTCCGCCTCGTGCTCGCGGAGCTGGGCGCGCAGCCCGGCGAGGTCGCCGTCGACGCCGACCAGCTGCGGGTCGTAGCCCGAGCCCGCCAGCGCCGTGGCCACGTTCGTCGCGACGAACGCGACGTCGGCCCGTGAGGCCCACATGGGATCGTCCTCGGGGCGCGCGTCCTCGAAGTCGACGTTGTAAAGCACCGCGATGCGTTTGTTCGCCCGGGTGCGCCTTGCTGGGCCTCTCCGCTCCGACGTGATTTCCGCGCCGGAGGGTGAGCCTGGCGGTGCCTCGACCGTCATGCGACTGGTGTCCCTCGACCGGGCGCGCGCACCGAAGGTGACACACGCGCCCCTTCACGCGAATCTACCGTCCTATCGATCGTGGTCAAGAACGGATCGCACTCCTCGTCATCTTCATCGCCGCTCCGGTCAGCCCCTCCGCTGCCGGCGGTCGGGCTTCCCGTCGGCTTCGCGCGCGGGACGCTGGCGGTGCTCGCCAAGGACCTCCGCATCGAGGCGTCGACCCGCGAGATCGTCGTCACGGCCGGCTACTTCGCCGCGCTCGTCGCCATCATGGCCAGCATCGCCTTCGCCACGGGTCCGGAGACGACGACCCGCGTGGCCCCTGGGGCGCTCTGGCTGGCCATCGTCTTCGCCTCGATCCTGGCCCTCGGACGGAGCTGGCAGCGCGAGCGAGAGGAGTCGGCGCTGCTCGGACTGCTCGTCTCGCCGGTGCCGCGCGCGGCGATCTGGTGCGGGAAGGCCGTCGGAGTGCTCGGGTTCGTGCTCGCGGTCGAGATCGTCGTCGTCCCCCTCATCGCGCTGCTCTTTCACGTCGACCTGCCCCGGGTCATCGGCCCGCTCGCGATCGTGATGCTGCTGGGAACGGTCGGGGTGGCGGCCACCGGCACGCTCTTCGGCGCGATGACCGTGAGGACGCGAGCGCGTGAGCTGCTCCTGGCCACCGTGCTCTTCCCCCTGCTCTCGCCCGCGCTCCTCGCGAGCGTCGCCGCCACGCGCGAAATCTTCTACGCGTCGATGACCGGCCTTCCGGTCGACATGGGCGAGGTGAGCGACTGGCTGGTGCTGCTCGGGGTGTTCGACGCCGTGGCGGTGGCGGGAGGGCTGGCGATGTTCGGGGCGCTCGTCGAGGACTGAGGCGAGGACGGACCCGCGCGCCAGGTCATCGGTCCAGCAATTGACGGCTCTCTTCGACGACTTGCGCGACGTCGAGCGGCATCCCCACCACCTCGCCGACCGCGAGCACGCCCGGCCGGACGCGTCCGCCCTCCCCGACCTTCACGACGAACCCCCGCGGCTCGTGCGCCAGCTCGGCCCCGGCCTGGACGCACAGCTCGTAGGCCGGTCCCCGTGGAGCGTCGATCGCCAGCGCCTCGCAGGGGATGCGTCGCTCGCCGGCGGCGCCCGCGACCGTCACCTCTTTCACGCGGCCGCTCCCTCGAACGTGGGTCGGCACCCCCTGCACGAGCTCGACGCCCTCGTAGGCGCGGGAAAGCGCCTCGCCGAACGGCCCTCCGCCCTCGGTGACCGCGACGAGCATGCGCGCCCCGGCCGAGACCCCATGAGCCAGGAGCCATCCGGCCGCGCGGGCGCTCATCACGCCCGGCACGTCGTTCCCCTCGAAGGCGAGCACCCCGTCGTGGGCCCCGGGCGCGAGGACCAGCGTCCGGGCCGTCACCACCTCGATCCCTTCCGGGCCGCCCACGAGCACGTCGTCCCCGTAGATGCCCGCCGCGGTCGTCGCCAGGCGAAGGGTCAGCCGCGACGCCGCCACCGCCTCGCCGAAGGCCCCGAGCAGCGGATCCCACGTCGCCCTCGCCGGCCCGGGCAGCGCACCCACGCTCCCTCCCCACGTCAGCCCGTCCTCCACGACCTCGACCCGCCGTCCCCGCCGCGCGAGCTCCACCGCCGCGGCCATCCCCGACGCCCCGGCGCCCACCACCAGCACATCCGCCTCGCGGCGCGTCGCCCTTCGCGGGGCGACCGTCTCCCGGGGGAGCCGCCCCAGCCCTGCCACGCGCCGCGCGAACGCCTGCATGACCCGCTGCACTCCGGGGACGCCGGCGAAGAGCTCGTGGTGGTTCATGCCCTCGGGGAAGAACCAGTCGGCCATCCGGAGGAGATCGGTGTCCCGCGATCCGATGACGTTCTGCGTCTCGATGCGCATCCCTTCGGCGGCCGGGACGCGGCAGGTCATCACGTTCGGCTCGCCGTCGACGCGCGCGAGGCACCCGTCGCAGGCCGCCCGCAGGCACGACGGACCCCGCGGTCTGTGGAACTTGGGGCTGCGGGCGAGCGCGAGGTGGCCCGCTCCGATGAGCGCCACGGCGGCCGGCTCGCCTCGTTCGGCGACGACAGCCTGCCCGTCGAACTGCATCGTCACCGGGTCGCGCGGTGGGCGCAGTCGGGGCATCGGCCTGGAGTGCTTAGCAGCTTTCTGTTGTATGGTCCGGGGCCAGCGCGCGTGCCTCTCCAGCAGCTCCTCCGCACCAAGTCGATCGACGCCATCCTCGGCGAGACCGGCCCTGCGGGAGGGGCCACGCTGAGGAAGACGCTGGGCCCGTGGAACCTGATGACGCTGGGGGTCGGGGCCATCATCGGCACCGGGATCTTCGCCACCATCGGCAGCGCCTCCGCCGGCGACATGTCGCGTCCGGGGGCCGGGCCCGCCGTCATGCTGTCGTTCGTCCTCACGGCCGTCGTCTGCGGCTTCACGGCGCTCTGTTACGCCGAGTTCGCGTCGATGGTGCCCGTCGCCGGCAGCGCCTACACGTACGCGTACGCCACTCTCGGCGAGCTCGTCGCCTGGATCATCGGGTGGGATCTCCTCCTCGAGTACGCCATCGGCAACACGGCGGTCGCCATCTCGTGGTCCGGGTACGCGAACGCGCTGCTCCGCGGCATGGGGGTCGATCTGCCCTGGTGGATGGTGACCGACTACCGATCGGCCGCGAAGACGGCGGGGCTCCTGGCGACGGCGCCGCACGCGCTCGGGGTGCCCATCGTCTTCAACGGGCTGGCCGTGTTCATCGTCGCGCTGGTGACCATCGTCCTCGTGTGGGGCGTCAAGGAGTCGGCGCGTTTCAACGCCGTCATGGTCATCGTCAAGCTCGCGGTGCTCGGCTTCTTCGTCTTCGTGAGCGCCCGGTACGTCGAGCCCGCGAACTGGCACCCCTACGCCCCCAACGGCTTTTCGGGCATCGGCGCCGGAGCGGCCATCATCTTCTTCGCCTACATCGGGTTCGACGCGGTCTCCACGTGCGCCGAGGAGTGCAAGAACCCGGGGCGCGACATGCCCATCGGGATCATCGGGTCGCTCATCGTGTGCACGATCGTCTACGTCGTCATCGCGGGCATCTTCTCCGGCCTCATGCCGTACTCGGCCGTGGTGGGTCTCACCGAGGAGCAGCGCTCGGAGGCCCTCGCCGTGGCCATGACGTACGTGCACATGCCCGGGTGGATGGTGGGGGTCGTCGCGCTGGGCTCGGTCGTCGCGCAGACGGCCGTGCTTCTCGTGTTCCAGCTCGGCCAGCCGCGTATCCTGTTCGCCATGGCGCGCGACGGCTTCCTGCCGCCGGTCTTCTCGCGGGTGCACCCGCGCTTCCGCACACCCCACGTGTCCACCATCCTCACGGGCGTCCTCGTGGGCGTCGTCAGCGCGTTCGTCAGCATCGACGAGATGGTCGACCTCTCGAACATCGGCACGCTCTTCGCCTTCATCCTGGTCTGCATCGGCATCATCATCCTGCGCTTCCGCGAGCCCGGCCGCGCCCGCCCGTTCCGCGTTCCCTTCGGGCCCATCCTCGTGCCCGGCCTCGGGCTCCTCTCCTGCCTCTTTCTCATCGGCTACCTGCCGCCGACGTCCTGGTGGCGCTTCTTCGGCTGGCTGGTGGCGGGGCTCGTCGTCTACATCGGCTACGGTTACCGCCATTCACGGCTCCGCCATGCCAGTGCCTCCCACGCGTAGTGAGCTCCTGAAGGGGGCACGCCTCGGCAACTACGAGGTCGGTGCGCTCATCGGCCACGGAGGGATGGGGAGCGTCTTCGAGGGGAGCCACGTCGCCCTCGGCAAGCCGGTGGCCCTCAAGGTGCTGCACGAGCACATCGCCCACAGCGAGGCGATGCGGGCGCGCTTCGTCCGCGAGGCGCAGCTGGCAGCGACCTTGTCGCACCCGCACGTCGTGAACATCCTCGACGTGGGGGTCGAGGGCGAGAACGCCTACCTCGTGATGGAGCGGCTGAACGGGGAGGACCTGGCGGCCCACCTCCGGCGCGTGAAGAAGGAGAGCATCGAGGCGGCGCTGGCCATCTTCATGCCCGTCGCGTCGGCGCTCGTGTTCGCGCACGAGCGCGGCATCGTGCACCGTGACCTGAAGCCGGCGAACATCTTCCTCGCGCGCGACCGCCACGGGGAGCTCCTGCCGAAGATCGTCGACTTCGGTCTCTCGAAGCTGATGTCGGCCGAGGGCGCGCCGGTGCTCACCGATTCGGACATGGTGATCGGGACGCTCGAGTACATGGCGCCGGAGCAGACCTTCGGCACGGCGCGGGCGGGGCCGCATTCCGACCAGTACTCCCTCGCGGCCATCCTCTACGAGATGGTGACGGGCCATATGCCGTTCCACCGGGCCGACGCCCGGCAGCTGCTCGAGGCCATCCGGTACGCGCCGGTCGTCCTCCCCAGCGCGCTCGAGCCCTCCCTCCCGTCCGGCTTCGACGACGCCGTGGTGCGTGCCCTGTCGCGCGAGGCGGTCGATCGCTTTCCGGACGTACGCGCCCTCGCGCGGGCGCTTCTGCGGTTCGCGGATGCGCCGACGACGAGCGCCTGGGAGAGGGACTTCGGCGAGGCGCCGGCGGACGACGACTTCACGACGCGCCAGAACGACCTGGCGACCGACACCCTGGTCGGAGCGGTTCCCCCGCCTGCGCCGGAGCTCCCCTGCGAGGCGGGGACGAGCACGTTCCACATCAAGGGCATCGCCTACCGGGGCGTCATGCGCCTCGTGGAGCGCAGGGTGCCGGGAGGGCTCGCGACGCTCGACGAGGAGCTCGGCAGCGCGGGCCTCTCGGCCTTCGTGCGCACGGCGTTCCTGGCTGCGAGCCGCTACGACATCCTGCCCATGCTGCCCGTCAACGTGGCGATCGCGCGCATCCTGGGCAAGTCGCTGGACGCCGTGGCCGCGGCGCAGGGCATCGCGCAGGCGCGGTACGACGCCCGTCACATGTTCCGGCGCCCCTTCGAGGAGATGACGCTCGACATGTTGCCGGCGTTCCTGGTCCGCCACGCGATGCAGTACTTCGAGGCGGGGGAGCTACTGGCCGAGGTCGCGGGCCCGGGTCACGTCGTCGTGCACCGCAGGCGCCTCCCCGCCTACGTGCTGCCCTGGCTCACCGCCATCCAGGTCGCCTATGCCGAGGAGCTGGTCCGCCTGAAGGGAGGCAAGTCCGTCGACGCGACGGCACGCACCCCCGTCGAGGCGGGAACGCGCAAGGGCGTTGCCCTCGTCGATGTCGACGTGGACCTGCGCTGGACGCCTGCACCCGAGTCCGCGCCGGCGGTTCGGTCCTCGCGCATGCGGTGAGTCCTCGGTGGTCCGTCAGGGTCTTCTGTACACGCTCACGATGGGGACGCCATCGTGCTTCACGACGTACGCCGGGGCGTCGGTGCCATCGGCTACCCAGATCGAGTAGTCGACCTCGTTCATGTGAAGCTCGTGCTGCACGAGCGAGAAGGTGGCCTCTCCGGGCGCCCCGACGGCTCGCAGATCGCCACGGACGCGCCCTTCCTCCTGCATGCGTGCCCAGGCGTCCCACGTCGTGTCGTGGATGAACACCGTGGCCCCGCGCGGTGCGACGGGGTTCAGGTACTCCTCGGCGGCGTTCTGCGTCGTGTATCCCCAGAACTGCCGGTTCAGCCCGAAGTCCGCGCCGCCGGCCGTGCCCCCGATGAGCGGCACGTACGACGAGAGCCCGAACGGATGCGAGTGCGCCGTGATGGCCAGCGGGCCGAACGTGACGCACGCGAAGAGGAGGCCCTGCGCGGCGAGCCGTCGCGAGCGGTCGAGCCCGGGCGGAAGCGCGCGGCCCAGCGCGGCGGCGACGAGGTCGAAGCCGCGCCCGGCGAAGAGCGCGAGCACCGGGTAGGCGGGCATCCAGTGCTTCGTCCCGCCGAAGATGGGCGTCTTCGGGAGGAAGAAGGGCGCGATCATGACGGCGAAGGACAGGGCGAGCAGGAGATCGGTCTCGCGCGGATCGCGTGGATCGCGCGGCGGCGCGCTGTCGCGGGTCACCGACGCGCGACCCCGGAGGACCCCGCGGAGCCAGTCCCGCAGGCGCCGGAACCCGACGGCGCCGCGGTCCATCGCGCCGATGAAGAAGAGGAGGAGCGTGACGGTGGGCACCGTCGCGAGGACCATGACGGGGACGTAGCCCTTCGGCGACGGCGCGCTGAAGTAGTTCTTCCCCAGGAATTCGATGTTGTAATAGTCGTGATGCAGGTGGAACTCGATCCACCACTGCAGCCGGCCCATCGTGTCGTTCCAGAGGTACGGCCAGAGGGCGAGAAGGACGATGGGCCCGACGACGGCCGTCGACACGAGGGTCGCCGGGATGGCGAGACGGCCCGCCTTGAGCCCGCGCCATATCGCATGACGTTGCACGAAGAAGGCGTGCGGAACCAGGGCGAATGGGAGAAAAAACGCGTTGTGCTTCGTCGCCAGCGTGAGACCGTAGGTGACCCCCACGGCGACGATCCACCCGAGCTTCCGCGTCTCGGTGGCGCGCCAGTACGCGTAGAGGCAAAGGATCCACATCGCCGTGATGGGGACGTCGAAGCACGCGAGGTGCGCGTGGAAAAAGACCCGCGGCATGAGCGCGAAGAGGACGGCGGCGACGAGCCCGGCGCGACGGCTCCACGCGCGGGCTCCGAAGAGGTAGGTCACCCACAGGGCCATTCCCGCCGTGGCCATGGCCGGGAGGCGCATCGCCGTGCTCGCATCGGTGAACACGTGCCACTTCTCGTGGAAGAGCCATCCCGACAGGCCGAAGAGGGTCTTCATCAGCGGCGGGTGCTCGTGGTTCGCGCTGAACGCCGCGTCGATGGCCCCCTGCTGCAAGGCGTCCGCGCCGCGCTCGAAGAGCGACCGCCACCAGTGGGCGTATTCGTTCCCTGCGCGGAAGTAGACGCCCTCGTCGCGCGGGAAGCCGAGCGAGCGCGCCGTGGCGAGGAGCCAGGCCACGTACCCGAGCCCGAGCACGGCGCCGACCACGTGGTCGCGCCAGCCGATGCGGTCCGGGAGACGGAGCGAGGGGAGCTTCGTCACCGCGTGTCCGCCTCGAAGCAGTAAAGGCGCCGGTCCCCGCCCGGCGACGCGATGTCGACGTCGAGCTCGGCCCGCTGGCCGGCGAGGGCGCTCGTGTCGAGCTCGAAGGGCTTCCAGCCTTCGCCGTCACGATGGACGACGCTTCCGAGGCTCGAGCCGCCGCTCTTGAAGCTGATGGTGACCGGCGCGCCCTTCTTGTCGCGCTCGGCCTCGACATAGAGCGCGTGATGTCCGTGGAGGCTGTGGCCGAAGCGGACGTTGTCGAACCGAAGGTGCAGGGGCGTATTGCCGGCGGGCGGCGCGAAGACGCACCGGTGGGGGACGTAGTCGAGATCGGCCACGACGCTGACGCCGACGAAGCCGTTGCCCGGGCAGACGAAGCGGTCACCCGGGACGGTCGGGCCGAAGCCGAGGTTGCCGCTCTGTGGCGAGCCGTGGACGAAGTTGCAATCGGCGTCCCCGCGCGTCACGCGGAGGTGTTGCGGTTCGACGAGCGAGACGAGGTCGTCGATCACCTGCGCCGGCGCGGGGTTCTCCCACGTGGTCACGGTCACCGAGCCGAAGCGCTGCTCGGTCGCCCGGCGCCATCCTTCGAAGGCCGGCAGGTGAGCGCCGCGGATCGACACCTCGAGCGCACGGGGAAAGCGCGTCTCGTCGGGGCGCGCCTCGCGCGAGAGGGTCGCCAGGCCCGGCCCGAGCTGCTGGCGCCCGATGGGGTCGACCCACCGGGGCGCGAAGACGACGAGGTCCTCCGCCTTCGCCTGCGAGGCGACGTAGGTGCGCGCCGCGATCCAGTCGGCGTCGGGCGCGACCGAGCGTGTCTGGATCGCATGAGCCCCGAGCTCGAGCAACCCGACCACCGGCACGGCCGCGAAGGCCCAACGCTGGAGCGAAGTGAGGCTCAAGGCCGCGCGGAGCTTACACGCCGTCGTGAGGCTCGTCACGGCCTGCGCACCGTGTTACTGCGCGCTCGTGAGGGACGAGCTCGCGGACCTGGCGCGCCGCACGGGCCTGATGGCCGCGATGAAGAGCGCGTCGAACTGGGTCGATCTGCAATGGTCGCTCCTCATCGAGGGCATCGAGGGCGTCGCGCCGATGGCGCACGGACGCATGCTCGACGTCGGCTGCGGCGACAAACCTTACGAGTCGTTCTTTCGCCCCTACGTCACCGAGTACGTCGGGGTCGAGCACGCGGCCACGTTCGAGCGCACGAACGCGTCGACGCGTGGCGCGGCCGACGTCCTCTACGACGGCCGTACGCTGCCCTTTCCGGACGGCAGCTTCGACACGGTCATGAGCATCCAGGTGCTGGAGCACACCCCCGACCCGCAGCGACTCGTCGACGAGATGGGTCGTGTCCTGGCGCCGGGGGGGACCCTCATCGTCACGGCGCCGTTCTCGTTCCGCCTCCACGAGGAGCCGCACGACTACTTCCGTTACAGCCCGCACGGTCTGCGCGCCCTCGTCGGCCACGCGGGCCTCGAGGCGATCGACGTTCGCGCGCAGGGAGGCCTCTTCACCGTGCTCGCCCACAAGCTCAACGTGTTCCTCGCCTTCCGCATGGCGAGACTCGAGCGCGTCGCTCAGGGCATCGGCAAGCACGGCCACGAGGGCACCGCCTCGACCGGTCCGCGCTACTGGGCGCTCCCCGCGGTCCTGCCGGCGATCGTCGCGATGAGCGCCGGCGCGCGCCTGCTCGACCGCGCGCTGCCCGAGCCCACCGAGTCCCTCGGGTTCATGGTCGTGGCCAGAAAGGCCGCGGGGCAGTCGTCACGCTGAGCCGCGCGTCGCCCGGTCATTTCCACGGGACGAGGCGCACGCGGTCGAAGCCGGACGCGGCGTAGATGGCCCTCCCGGGGAAGGCTGCGCGCAGGCACGCAACGGCCGCGGCCGGGTCGTGCCGGTCGATCGCGATGATGGCGTCCTGGTTCGGGTAGAGGTCGAGCGGCAGGTTGGTGGCGAGGTCCATGTCACTGAACCCGGTGGTGCCGTCGCTGGCGATGACGACGGCGTTCTGGAGGTGGGCTTCCTCGATGGCCCGCTGCAAGCTCGAATGCTGTCGCGTGTGCTCCGCCACGGGCGACCAGACGAGCGGCACGATCCGGAACCATGTGATCACGACCGCCACGAGCGCGATCGCGGCGGGGCCACCCCTGGCCAGCGCCGAGCGCCCGCCCAGCGTGTGCTTGCCGGCGTCGACCGTCAGCCGCGCGAGCGCGACGGCGCCGCCGATCGCCATCGGCACGAGGAGCACCATCGTGTAGCGCGGTCCGTAGCCCCAGTCGTAGCCGCGGCCGAACTCGATGGAGGTGATGTACGCCGTGAAGAGCGCGCAGCCGACCGACATCGCGACGACGAGACCGCGGCCTCGTCCACGCAACGTGGCGAGGCCCGCCAGGCCGAGCGGCAGCGAGCAAGGCCACCAGCAGTAGGCGCTCGTCGCGAATGGCAATCCGTATTTCCACTGGTTCGGGAGAGGCACGCTGTACTTGATGGCCGCCCATGGTTGATACACGGCGAGGAGCGAGTACCCGGTCGTCCACCACTTGCCGAGTTGAAGCCTGAGGATGACCAGCGTGAGGCCGCCCCAAAACGCGAATGCGACCGCGGCAGAGCCGAGCGCGCGCCAGCCCACTCGCCCGCGCAGGAGCGCGTACACGAAGACGGCGGCGATTCCGAGCCCGAGGAAGGCCCCGTCGGCGGGGCGCGTGGCGAGCATCAACGCCGCCGCCGAGCCGGTCACCACGCCCCAGCGCACCTGCCGGGGCCGCGACAGGCCGGGGGTCGACACGACGAGCAGGCCTTCGAGCGTCCACGCGTAGAGGGCCGTGACGAAGACGTGGGAGTAGCGAGAGCCGGCGTTGACGAGGACGACCGTCCCCACTCCCGACAGCGCGCCGGCCCACGTGCCCGCCGCGCGGATGACGCGCGGTGAGACGGCGGCACCGGCGCTCGCGAAGGTGCGCATCGCGCTCCGTCCGAGGCGCGCCATCCCCCAGGCCAGGAGCCCGAGGGAGAATGGGCCCGAGAGCCACACCGCGTGAATCCGGACGAAGGGGGCCATGAAGAGAGGCCACCCGGGCGTGTATTGCGAGAACAGATGCCCCATGCTCTCGAAGACGTAATAGGTGTCCAGGTAGTTCTGGCAGCGCGCCGCGTCCGCGTAGATGTGGCCCTTGGCGAAGACGGCCGCCTGGAAGGTGTAGGCCCATTCGTCTGCGCTTCCGTCTCGTTTGCCCATGACGAAGAGGGAGACGAGCGCCGCCAGCAGCGTCGGGATGGCGAAGACGAGCGCGTCGTGCAGGCGATACGAGCCCTCGTTTGTCTGCTCGGAAGACCCGTCGGCCGCGCGCGCCTCGCGGTGTCGGGCGAGGAGGCCGATGACGAGGCCCATCCACGCGAGGTGCACGGCCGCGAGCTCGGCGTCCGAGTCCTTGATGAACCCCGTGAGAAACCACAGCGGCGCCTGGCCGACGAACGCGACGATCGAGACGACGGGTCGGCGCGCGATGACGGCGCCGACGGGGGCCAGCAACGCCGAAGAGGCCAAAATGTAGCGGAAGAGGTCGGGGTCGGCCTTCGCCCCGAGCGCGACGAGCGTCGGCTCTGCCAGCGCGGACGTCGCCGCGAGCCACACGCCGAGGAGGAGCGTCCCCCGCGCCAGCGAAGCGAACCGCCAGTAGAGGAGGAGCGCGGTGAGCAGCATCGCCGAACCGCACTGCGCGGCGGCGAAGGCACCGAGGAAATCGAGGGTGTAGGGCGTGTGCACGAGTCGCGGTGGGGGGGCGAGTCTAACGCAAGCAGCCTGGAAACCCCCGCGCTTCCCCCGGGAGCGAGAATGTGCAAGCCTCCCCGCCCGCCCGCATGTCGCACGACCCGGAGCTCGAGCTCCTCGTCCCAGGGGACGACGCGTCGGATCCGGAGCTCTCGATCGTCGTTCCCGCGCTCAACGAGGCGCTCACCATCGGGGACTTCATCGAGTGGTGCACGGCGGGGCTGGCAAAGGCGAAGATGCGGGGGGAGATCCTCATCGTCGACAGCTCGACCGACGGCACGGGGGCGATCGCGCTCGCGAAGGGCGCCCGCGTCCTCCGCACGCCGAAGCGCGGCCTCGGGCGTGCGTACATCGACAGCTTGCCTTTCATTCGCGGAAAGTACGTCATCATGGGGGACTGCGACTGCACCTACGATTTCCGCGAGCTCGAGCCGTTCGCGGCCAAGTTCCGCCAGGGCACCGAGTTCATCATGGGGTCCCGATTCCGGGGCTACATCGAGCCGGGGGCGATGCCGCCGCTGCACCGCTATCTGGGAACACCGGTGACGACGTGGATCCTCAACGTCATCTTCACCAGCCACTTCTCGGACATCCACTGCGGGATGCGCGGAATGACGCGTGCAGCGCTCGAACGGATGGGTCTGCGCTCGCAGTCGTGGGAATACGCGTCCGAGATGGTGCTCAAGTCCGTGCACATGGGCCTGAAGACCGACGAGGTCCCCATTCGCTTCCTCAAGGATCGCGAGGGTCGTCTCAGTCACCACAAGCGTTCGGGCTGGTTTTCCCCGTGGGCGGCGGCCTGGATCAACCTGCGCGCGATGTTCGTCTACGGTGCGGCGTTTTTTCTCTACCGCCCGGGGCTCGTGCTGGCGACGCTCGGTTTCGCCCTCACGCTTCCCCTGTCGTTCGGGCCCGTCACCGTCGGGCCCGTCGTGTTCTCCCTGCACTGGATGCTCCTCGGCGTGACGCTGGCCACGCTGGGCATGCAGTGCGTCTACATGGGAATCCTGGCCCAGATCTTCTTCGACTACACCGGCGAGATCACGAAGAGATGGTTCGGCCGTTTTCCCTATACGCGAACGGTCGGTATCGCCGCGGCGCTCTTCGTCGCGGGCCTCGGCCTGGGCGGAGCCCTCATCGTTTACTACGTTCGACACGACTTCCTCCTCGCCGCGGGGTCGCCCCTCAACCATCTGGGAGTCATGGGTCTGCTGCTGATGATCGCCGGGTTCACGACCTTCACGTTCACGCTGCTTCTCCACGCAACGGCCGTCGCCGTGTGGCGGAGGCCGCAAAGCGAGCGCGCCAGCGCGAGTCCCTCGTGACCATCCGCACCTCGAACGCCGCCGACGATTGGGATAGCCACTGGCGCGAGAACGCGGCCACCAACGCGCTCAACCCGGCGCAGGTCTACCGGCGCGACGTCATTCTCCGCATCCTGGCGCTGGGCTCGGCGCCGGCCCCGGTGCGGATGCTCGATCTCGGTTGTGGCTCGGGCGAGCTCGACATGCACGTCCTCCGCGAGCGCGCCGACGCCGAGATCCTCGGCCTCGACATGAGCGAGACCGGGATCGAGATGGCGCGGACCAAGGTGCCGACGGGCCACTTCCACCGGCAGGATTTCTCACGACCCCTCGACCTGCCGGGGTTCGACCGCTGGGCCACCCACGGCGTGTGCACCGAGGTGCTCGAGCACCTCGACGACCCGACGAAGATGCTCGCGAACGTCCGCCCGCTCCTCGCGACCGGCGCCAAGCTCGTCATCACGGTGCCGGCCGGGCCCATGTCGGCGTTCGATCGGCACGTGGGCCATCGCAAGCACTTCACGCGCCGCCTCTTGCGGACCACGATCGAGGACGCCGGGTTCGAGGTCGTCGATCTGCGGGGCGCAGGATTCCCGTTCTTCAACCTCTATCGGCTCGCGGTCGTCGCGCGAGGCGAGAGGCTCGTCGAGGATGCTTCGAGCGGAGACGAGTCGCAGCTGCCGCTCGCCGCCAGGGCCGCCATCCGGACCTTCGGGGTTCTCTTCAAGCTGAGCACCGATCGCACGCCGTTCGGCTGGCAGCTCGTCGCCGTCGCCTCGCCGCGATGATCAGGCCGAGCCGAACACCTCGCGGGCGACCTCTTTCACCGCCATCTCCACGGCCTGGTCCGACGTGTACCGGAGACGAAAGCCGAGCGCGCTCAACTTGTCGGAGACGAGGCGTGACGTGGGAACGTCGCCGCGCCACCCCTGCGACCCGCCGGAATACTCGATGCGCGCCCGCGGGTTCGGGGACGCCGCCACGCAATGCTCCGCGATGCGCGCGACGCTGGTCCAGTCCGGGGGCGCCAGGTTGTAGACGTTGAGCGGCTCGTTCGCGTGGTCGATCACGTAGAGGAGACCCGCGGCGCAGTCGGTCACGTGGAGGTACGGCTTGGTCTGGAGCCCGTCGCCGAGGACGTCGAGGCGTTCGGGGTGCGCTTTCAGCTTGTTGCAGAAGTCGAGGATCGCGCCGTGCGTCCCTCGCCGGCCGACCACGTTCCCGAAGCGCACGACGTACCCCTTCAGGCCGAAGCACTCGACGTACGCCGAGACGAGCCCTTCGCACGCGAGCTTGCTGGCGCCGTAGAGCGAGATGGGAAGCATGCCGAGGTCCATCTCGGAGCAAGGCTTCGCCGTGTTGCCGTAGACGGTTCCGCTCGACGACAGGACGAAGCGCGGGACCCCGCCGAGGCGCGCCGCCTCGAGCGCGTCGTACGTGGTGATCGTTCCCTGCTCGAGATCGAGCCTGGTGCGCTCGAGGCCCCAGCGGGCCTCGGGGTTGGCCGCGAGCTGGACGACGAGGTCGTGTCCGCGGACGGCCTGGATGAGCGCGTCGAGGTCGAGCGCGTCGGCGGTCACGAGCGTCACCCGACCCGAGCGCAGGTGATCCGCGATGAACTCCTTCTTGCCGACCGACAGATTGTCGAACACCGTCACGGGTCCCCGTTCGACGAGCAGGTCGACGAGGTGGCTGCCGATGAAGCCCGCGCCCCCGAGAACGAACGATCGCATGCGGCGCACTATAGCCGACGCGCCATGACCGGATAGCGCCTTGCCCCGGCCGATCCAATCGTGTACGGGGAGGCGCATGCGGGCGTACGGCGTCTCCGGGCTCACGGTGGTCGACCGTTTCGGCGTGCTCCTCTCTCGCCGGCGGATTCGCGCTGCGCTTCGCGGATACGACTCCCCCGACGTCCTCGACATCGGCTGCGGACATCACGCGACGCAGCTCCGCGATCTGGCGCCGCGAATCCACGGCGGCGTCGGCATCGAATCGAGCGTGAGCGACGACGCGAAGGCCGTGCAAAACCTCCGCTTCATCGAGGACTCCGCGGAGCACGCGCTTCCGACGCTCGCGCCGGGCAGCTTCGACGTGGTGATGATGATCTCCGTGCTCGAGCACGTCTGGGAGCCGCTCGAGGTTCTGCGCGAGTGCCGTCGCGTTCTCCGTCCGACGGGGACCCTGGTCCTGAACGTCCCCAACTGGAGGGGCAAGACGTTCCTCGAGCTGGCGGCTTTCCGCTTGAAGGTGTCGACTCCCGAGGGAGTCGAGGACCACAAGACCTACTACGACAAGCGGGACCTGTGGCCCCTGCTCGTGAGGTCCGGCTTCATGCCGAGCCGGATCCGCATGCAGTATCACAAGTTCGGTCTCAATCTCTTCGCGGTGGCGCGGATGTCGTGACGCCGGCCGACTGTCTCGCGATCCAGGCCTCGACGCGCTGCCCGAGGAGGTCGAGCGGCAAGGCTCCGTCGCGAAGGACGACGTCGTGGAAGTCGCGGACGTCGAAGCGGTCGCCCAGGGCCGCGCGCGCTTCTTCCCGGAGCCTGCGGATCTCGAGCTGGCCGATCTTGTAGGCGAGCGCCTGTCCGGGCCAGGCGATGTACCGGTCGATCTCGCTGTTCACGTCGAGCGCGGTCTTCGGAGTGTTGTCGAGAAAGTAGTCGACCGCGCGCTGGCGGTCCCAGTGAAACGCGTGCATCCCCGTGTCGACGACGAGCCGCACCGCGCGCCACATCTCGTAGGTGAGCTGGCCGAACTTCGCGTACGGGTCGTCGTAGAGGCCCATCTCGTCGCCCAGCGACTCGGCGTAGAGGCCCCAGCCTTCGACGAACGCGGTCCACTCCGCGTGGCGGCGGAACTCGGGGAGGTTCCCCTGCTCGCTCGCGAGCGCGAGCTGCAGGTGATGCCCGGGGACGCTCTCGTGAAGCGTGAGCGCCATCATCTCCCACTTCGGTCGCGCCTCGGGCTCGTAGAGGTTGACGAAGAAGGTGCCGGCGCGCGACCCGTCGGCGGCGGGCTCGCGGTAGTAGGCCGTCGTCGAGGCGGGAGCCATCGCGTCGGGGATGGGCTCGACGCCGTAGGGTGTCCGCGGCAGCGTGCGGAACAGGAGGACGAGCCGCGGGTCGATGCGCTTCGCCGTGGCCTCGTAGGCCTCGAAGAGCACGCGCGGATCGCTGTAGTAAAACTGCGGGTCGTTTCGCAGCCACACGAAGAAGTCGTGGAGCGATCCCTTGAAGCCGACCTTCTGCACGAGCGAGAGCATCTCGCCGCGGATGCGGGCGACCTCGCGGAGGCCGAGGTCGTGGGCTTCCTGGGGTCGGATGTTGGTGGTCGTGTACTTGCGCGTCAGGTACGCGTACGCCTCGTCGCCCCGGGGGAGCTGCCACGCGCCCACCGACGGGAAGCACGCGGGCAGATACTCCGCCGTGAAGAAGGCCTGGAACCGTCGGTAAGCGGGGACGACGCCGTCGGCGATCGCCGCGCGGGCCTCGCGGACGAGCCGGTCGCGCTCCGCGGCGGCGATGGTGGGAGGGATGCGGCGCAGCGGGGCGAAGAAGGGGCTCTTCTCCGGGTCGTCCACGATCTGCGCGGCGATCTGCGCCGGCACGCGCTCCATGACCACGCGCGCTTGGACGACGCGCTCCTTCATGCCCTCCCGGAGGAGGTCCGTCGTCTGCTGCACGTACGCCGGCAGCGCGCGCAGCCGGGCGATCCATGCGTCGTAGTCACGGGTGCTCGCGAAGGGCAGCGCCGAGGAGAGGTCGTCCGCGTTCTGGATGCCGCCCTGCTGGTCGATGGCCAGGTGCTCGAGCCGGAACGGCAGCCCCTCGACGGTGGACTCGAAGCCGCGCACGAAGAGCGCGAAGCTCAGGCGGTCCTCGGGGCTCAAGCCGCTCGGGTCCATCGATCGGACGCGCGCGAGCATCTCGCGGGCATGCGTGGCGCGCCGCTCGTTCGCCGCGGGGGACGGGTCGGGCCAGCGGTCGTCGAAGCGATGGTCGCCGAGCCGCGAGGCCCACGTCGGCCGTTCGCGGAGCGAGTACTCCCACTCGGTGGCAAAGAGGGAATGCAGAGCGTCGGAGGTGAGGGCGCCCGCGCCGACCGGAGGGGCGCCGGAAGAAGGGGCGCGCGCGGGGGCGCACGACAGAGCCAGGGCGCAGGCGACGAGGAGGAGGGGCGCGGCGCGCATGGGACGGGCGACTCTACTCGCGACGATCGTCCCGAGCCACAACGCCGCCCTTGATGACGACCAGCGTGTGCTCGACGGCCGTGATGTCCTTCCGCGGGTCCATCTTCATGGCGATGACGTCCGCGTAGGCTCCGGGGGCGACGGTGCCGACCTTGGCCTCCCACCCCATCAGGGCCGCCGACGTGCTCGTTCCCGCGCGAAGAGCCTGTTCGGCGGTCATCCCTGCCTTGACCATGTAGGACAGCTCTCGCGGATTCTTCCCGTGAAGGGCCATGAACGCGTCGGAGCCCATCGCCACCTTCACGCCGGTCGCGAGAATCGCCGGGAAGCGTTGCTCGAACGGGACGACCACCGTATCGAGGGCGCGCTGCAGGTCCGCGGTCTGCTCGGCGGGAAAGCCGAGGTTGCCCGCGTCTTCGACGTAGTAGCGGAGGATGTAGAGCGTGGGGACGAGCGTGATCCCCGCGCCGGCCATCTCCGTCGCCTGTTCGACGGTCAGCCCGTGCCCGTGCTCGATCGAGTCGACGCGCGCCGCGATCGAGCGCTCGATGCCTTCGGTCGTGATGGCGTGGACGGCCACGCGCAGATCGTGGGCGTGCGCCTCGTCGGTCGCCGCGGTGAGCTCCTGGAGCGTCATCAGCAGGACGGGATCGCGCGGGCCGCCCGTCGCGAACAGCTTGATCACGTCGAAGCCCGCCTCGGCGTGAGCGTCGACGGATGCCCTGGCGCCCGCCGGTCCTCCCACCGGCCCATCCGCGCCGATCTGGCTCCCGGCGCACTGCATGCGAGGTCCCGGCAGGCCCCCGACCGAGATGCGTGCCCGCAGCCACAGGTCCACCCCCTCCTCGCCACCCAGGTCCCGCACCGACGTCACGCCCGACCGCAGCGTCAGCGCGGCGTTGCGCGCGGCTTCGGCGCGGCGCTTGTCCATGTCGTCGCTCTGCTTCTGGCGGGCGTACGACGTCAGGTGCGTGTGCGCGTCGACGAGGCCGGGCATGCAGAAGAGAGGACGCAGATCGAGCTCGTCCCCCTCGCGAGGAGTCCTCGACGCCGGTCCGAGCGCGGAGACGTGGTCGCCGTCGAAGACGATGCGCCCGTCCGGGATGGCCCCGTGGATCGGATCCCACACGATCCCGCAGCGGACCCCGTGGAGGGCCTCCCCTGCGGGCGCGGGCTCGGGGCGGGGATGGGCGTGTCTCGGCGGTGGGGCCTCGTCCGCCGCGCAACCCGCGAGCGCGAGCCACGCAGCAGTAGGGAGCGCGATCGCCAGCAGCCGTAACCCCGGCGTCACCCCCGAAGGCTACTCCATCGAAGCGCCGATCAAGCGGCCATGGGCGGCAGCGCGGCCTTCGCCTTGCGCGAGCGACCGTTCGACTTGCCGTTGACGGCCTTCTTGGCGCTCTTGCCGCTGGCCTTGGGCTCGAGCTCGGCCAGGCGCGCGCGGACCCGCGCCTCGATCGCCTGAAGCGTGCCGTCCACCTGGGCGAGCACGGCCCGCTCGACGGCGGGGAGGCTCATCCCGTTGCGGATGCCCGACTGCAACGCGGTGGCGCGCTGCGTCGCGAAACGGCGCCACCGCTTCGCCTCGGCCTTCACCGCGACGATGAGCTGCGACCCGGCCTCGCGCGTCTCGTCGATGAAGCTGACGCCCGCGTCGCGCGTCCGAGCGACGAAAGCGTCGCCCTGCTTCACGATCTGATGCCCCGTCTCCTGGAGCCTTGCTGTGACGGTTTCCACGGTGATTGCCTCCGTGGGTGATGTGTAACGCGTCGCGTTAGCTAGTCAAGGAGCAAACGCAACGCAAAGCGTTGACGTTTGCGCCTCGGGGGACGGCGGCCAGTGCGGAGGGCTTTTCGCTCAGAACGCGGCGTTCAGCGGGTCGCCCTTGGCGCCACCCGTGGTGAAGCCCTGGCTCTTGTACTTGGTGTGTCCGTGCGTGGTCCCGCTCACGGCTGCGGCGCGGCTCTTCTTGCGGGCCTTCGACTTCTGCTCCAGCGCCTTGTCGGCAGCGGCGAGCTTCGCCTTCTGGTCGTCGTTCAGCTTGGGCGCCGTGGGCTCGGGAGGCGCCACAGTGGCAGGGGTCAACGGCATGGGCGCCGCCGGCCCGGGCGACGTGGCCTCCACCGGAGGCGGTGCCGCCGGCGCGACCGGAGCCGCAGCGGCTGCCGCGACCGTCGTCGTGTCCGCACCGACGTGCGCGCGGTTCATGAAGAGGATGCCCCCGAACACGGCGAGGATTCCGGCCGCGACGCCGATGACGAGCCCCTTGCGCGACTTCTTGCGGAAGGCGTTCTCGTCGTCGAGGTCCAGGCTCAGGTCCATGCTGACCGGGCGCAGGCTGCTCGGGACGACGGGCGATGTCGCCGGCTCGTCCAGCCCCGCCAGCGCGCTGAGCTTCGCCCACTTCTGCGCGCCCGCAGCGAGCACCATGACGTTCTCGTCGATGCGCCCCGCCTGGAACGCTTCGTCGAGCTGGTCGAGCGTCACACGGTGCACGTCACCGTCGGGCGTCTTCACGTACCAGAGATTCTCGTCACCGTTCATCGGCGCTCCTCCGCGTGAGAGGAAAGAATGGCAAAGGACGAGCGCTCCTGCACCAGTTCCCGCGATGAAATTGCGTCTCCGTCAGTCGTGGCCGAACGTTGCAGCCGTGCTGAAGGCACTGAGGGTCGCCGGACGCACACTGGCAGCGAAATCCTCCACCGTGGACGGCCCGGGGCCTCAGGGCACGTAGGGGAACACGAGGAGCCGCGCGTTGACCGGGTCGGCCACGTAGGCGTTCCCGCTCGGATCCGCGACGGCGTTTCGTGCGCCCTCCGTGCTCGCGCCCGTCGCGACGACGGTGGGTTGGCCCTTGTCGTCGACGCGCGCGACGGTGAGCCGCGCCGCTTTGCCCGCCGCGACGTAGAGGAGGCGCTGCGGCGCGAGCCACGCGATGTTGTCGACTCCGGCGCCGGTCTCCAGGCTCGCCACCTTCGCGCCCTTGTTCGACGCATCGAGGACCAGCAGGTGATCCGTGCACGCCACAAAGACGAAGCCGTGCTCGGCGTCGACGGCGATTCCGCGCGGACCGTCGCTGCCGCAGTCGAGGGGCCACGTCTCTCTCGGACGACGCGTCTTCACGTCGATGACCACCGTCTTGTTCTTGTCCTCGAGGTTCGTGAAGAAGGAGCCGGACCCGGGCTTCGCGCTCACGGCGTATCCCTCGGGCTTGCCGTCGAGCGGGATCCTGGACTCGAGCTTCAAGGTGTCCGGTCGCGCCGCGTCGAGGACGGCGATCGCCTTCGCACCCGGCATCGTGACCCACACCTGCTTCTCGGCCGCGACGTACTCCACCCCGTCGCCCGACGAAGGCAGCTTCAGGCACCGCCCGAGCGTCAGTCGCGCCTCGTCGACCGCGCAAACCTCGCCGGTCGCGCGGTCTCCGACATAGGCAAACCCGTCCCCGATGGCGACGGCGCTCGGACCCGCCGTGCGCGTCTTCCCCTTGTACTCGCGCTCGGCGGTCTTGAACCCGTCGACGCGCGTGAAGCTCCCCGTCGACGTGTCGAAGACGTCGGCGCTGCCCGTGTTGCCCACCGGCACCCAGACGCGCGCGTGGGCCGCGTCGTACGCGAGGTAGTCGAGGGACGCCGGCGCCGCCGCACCGGGGAGCGCCACGGGCTTGAAGGTGAGCTGCGCGGGGCCCACCGGTCGTGGTGCGCCCGCGTCGGCGACGACGGCGACGACGGCGGCCGAAGGCGCGGCGGGCGGAACCTCGCTAGCCGTCGGCGCGGGAGGAGGCGGGGGCGGAAGAGGCGGGGGCGGAGTCTCGCCGCCGCAGGCGACCAGAATCAGCAGCGGCAGAAGTCGGCTCGTCGGATGAGAGACCATGTCCAGCTTCTTGCCCGAGTCCTCGCTTCTTGGCGAGACCCGTTTTGAAGCGGCGGATGCAGACGAGCAGGGCCGGCAAGGCCACGACGGCAGCCGAGAGGCAGGCAATCTCACCGAGCACGGCCGTCGCTCCGAAGAGGAAGAGGGCCCGGTTCTTCGCCAGCAGCAGCGACGAGTACCCGATCATCGTCGTCAGCGAGCACAGACCCACGGCGGCGCCCGTCGAACGCACGGCGCCCGTCAGATCGCGCTCGCCGTCCTGCACGTAGCGGGTCATCACGTTGACCGAGTAGTCGACCCCGATGCCGAACGTGATGGGGTACGCGACGAAGTTGCAGAAGTTGATCTTCACGTGGAGCAGCATCGTCGCGCCCGCGAGCCAGAGCACGCCCACGAAGAGCGAGCCGATGACGTAGAGCGCCGCGCGGCGGCCTCGCAGGACGAGGAGCACGATGACGATGACGCCGATGAACGAGGCGAGGCTCGCGATGGGCGCGTCGCGGCTGATCGAGCCGATGATGTCGTCCGACAGCGGGATCGACCCGGCCGCGCGCCCGCGCGCCCGCAGCTCCTTCACGAAGTCGTGGATGGCATCGGCGCGCCACAGCGTGTCGCTCGGACGCGGATAAACGAGGACCGTCTTGCCGATGGTCCCATCCTTCTCGCGCAGCCCGGCGAGGAAGGAACGCGGCAGGTCCCCGAGGCCGACGGGTGCGAGGTCGGCAGGTCCGAGGAAGTCGTCGAGCTTCTTGCGCTTCTCCGGCTCGAGGAGCGAGCGGATCTTCGGCGTCAGCGCCTCCCGGATGTCGCCGACGACGGCCAGCTTGGCCTCCTGCTCCGGAGGGAGCACGTCGTCCGCGCCGCGCACCGACGCCACCATCGGCTGCAGCGCGCCGTGCTCGACCGAATCGCGGATGGCCTGCTCCGCCGACTTCGCCTGCTCGGGCGAGTCGGTGAGGACCACCGTCGGCGTTACGTACCGGCCGAGCAGCGTGTCGACCTTCCGGCCCCAGTACCCGTCGCCGTTCTCCCAGGTGTCGACGCGGCGGAGCTTGGAGAAGTCGTACTCGAGCTGGGTCGACCGATCGAAGCGCGACACGGCGACCGCCGAGGCCACGGTCAGCCCCAGCGCCACCGCGACGACCGGAACCGGCCAGCGCTCGATGACGTTCACCAGGCGACCCATGATCCCGGGCCCGCTCTTCTTCTTCTCGAGGACCGTCGCGTCGTCGCGGTCGACCCACTTCAAGAGCGGCGGGATGAGCACGAACGCCGTCACCCACGAAGCGACCATCCCGGCGCCGCCGATGTATCCGAACTGACGGAAGCCACGGAACTCCGTGAGGAGCAGCGAGGCGTACGAGGCGGCGGCCGCGAAGGCTGCAGCGAGGGTGCCGAGGCGCGCCCCCCAGATGCCGACGGCGAGCGCCTCGTCGACCCCCATCCCTTGCCGGCGTGCCTCGCGGTAGCGCGCGAGGAGCACGATGCCGACGTTGATGCCGTTGCCGACGATGATGGAGCCCAGGAACGCGGTGTTCGAGTTCAGCTCCGTGACGTTGGCCGGCGGCAGGGACGCGAGCCCGAAGGCGTACACCGTGGCCAGGAGAAGCGGGGGGAAGAGCACCGCGATGGCGCGCCACCAGCGGTAGTAGAGGACGATGACCAGGATCTCGAGCGCGATGACGACGACCGACGAGATCGACAGGTCGGCCTCGAGCGCGTCGAGCTCCTCCACCGCGATGGCGACGTCCGAGCTGTACCCGAGCCGCATCCCCGGCGCGTACGCGCTCACGCCCCCGAGCGCCTTCACGTCGCCCTGCACGCGCTCGAGCAGCGCGCGAGACTTGTCGGCGCCCGTCGTGAACTCGCCCGCCTCGAGGAAGAGCAGCGTGACGTGCGCGTTCGCGTCCGAGAACCGCCCGCTCTCGTTCTTCTTGTCGGTGACCCGCTTGTCGTAGTGCTTCTCGATGTCCGAGACGTCGAGCGACGGAGGAGGCTCCGACTCGTCGAGCAGCGAGCCGCCCTCCTTCTCCACCTCGTAGTCGCGGCGCGCCTCGACGCGCCGGAGCACCTCCTTCAGGTCGACGAGGTCGACGTAGAGGGGGGCATGGTTCTCGACGAACTTCTTCTCCGTCGCGTTGCCCGTACGGACCTCGCGGACCATGTCGGGCGGGTACGTCCGGATGCGCGCCGCCAGGTCGTCGAGGAAGCGCTCGGCGGCCGGCAGATTCTCGGCGTTGCCCGTGTCGACCACGACGCCCAGGTACTGGAGCCCCGGCAACCTCGCGCGCATCTCGTCGAGCGCGCGAACGCTGGGCGAGTCGCGGGGCAAGAGCTCCTCGAGGTCACTCTTGAGATGCCGGTAGAGCGAGACCGTGCGAATCGTCGACGGGATGGCGACGAGGATCGCGAACGCCCAGAGCAGCCAGCCGTGGCGGAGGACCCACGCCACGTACGTGCGTGTTCCTCCGGTCGGGCCGTCGCTCCGGGTCATCGGGCGCGGAGCGTAAGCGGAACCCGGTTCGAGTCAACGCGGCATCTGTAGTATGCGGCTCGGATGTTCCGTCCCTCGACCGAGCTGCGGGCCATGATGCAGGCGGCCAGGCGCGCCGGGGCGGGCCTCGAGCGGCGCTTCCGGGCCCTCGGTGAGCTCGAGGTGGAGCTCAAGGGGCCGGCCGACTTCGTGTCCGCAGCGGACCGGGAATCGGAGGACCTGCTGCGCTCGATGCTCCTCCGGCGGTACCCCCGGCACGGGTTTCTCACCGAGGAGAGCGCCCCCACCGTCGGCGCCGACGCCGGCACGCGCTTCGTCGTGGATCCCCTGGATGGGACGACGAACTTCCTCCACGGAGTGCCCCATTTCGCGGTCGCGGTGGCGCTCGAGCACGAGGGCGAGGTGGTGGCGGGCGTCGTGCTCGATGTCCCGAAGGACGAGATGTTCGTGGCGGAGAGGGGACGCGGCGCCTACCTGAACGGGCAGAGGCTTCACGTCGCGAAGGACCGCGACCTGTCCCGCGCCCTCGTTGCGATCGGCATCCCGCACTCGAGCTCGCGCCCCCGCCACCCGCGCTATCTCGCCGTCCTCGCCGACGTCATGCGTGACGCGGCCGGGATCCGGCGCCTCGGCGCGGCCGCGCTGGATCTCTCCTACGTGGCGGCGGGGCGCTTCGCCCTCTTCTTCGAGCTCGGCCTGGCGCCTTGGGATCTCGCGGCGGGCTCCCTGCTCGTCCGCGAGGCGGGGGGCACCGTGTCGGAGCCCGACGGCGGGGCCGCATTCCTCGAGTCCGGCGACGTCCTCGCTACGAACGGGCGTCTGCACGCATCGGCGCAGGCTCTGCTCCGTCGCGCGACGCGGCGGGCTTCATCACCGACGCGACGACGACGCACGTCGCCGCGAGGCTGAGCTGGGCGATGCGGATGACGAACGCGATGGAGAGGGCGCGCGCCGGCTCGTCGGCGAACCCCAGGTCCCCCGCGAAGGCGCGGAAGAAGCCGTCGGTCACCCCGAGCTGATTGGGGAGCATGTCCCCCAGGGTGGCGCCCACGAGGTGGATCCCGTGCGTGATGAAGGCGTTGTGCACGGTGAGCACGCCCCCGACCGCGTGGAGGATGATGCCGTACTGCACCGTCTGCGCGGCCCTGCCCATGCTGCACACGAGGGCCGCTCGCCAGGGGATCCGCCGGCGCTCCTCCGGATCGAGGGGGGGCGACTCCTTGGCTCCCGGGACGAAGCGGCGGCGCATCCGCTCGAGCCAGCGGCCGAATCGCGCGGCTCGCAGGATGGCGAGCAGGCTGCCGGCAATGAGCGCCTGGAAGAGGACGTTGCCGCCGAGGAGCATCGCCAGGGGAGACTGAAAGCCGAAGCGGGAGGCCACGGCCACGCCGGCCACCAGCGAGAGGACGCCGTTGGCCGACAGGTACGCCGCCTGGAGGCACGTGCTCGTGGTGGCCGCCCGGGGCGTGCCCACGAACCTCGAGAAGAGCGTCGCCCGCGTCACCTCGCCGGCCGCGCGGCCCGCGGGCACGAGCGTCATCATCGCGTAGGCGATGGCCGACGAGCGCACCCAGGTCGCCGCCGGGATCTTGCGCCAGAAGCCCCCGAGGATGCTCCTCAGGGCGAAGAAGTCCGTCCCCACCTGGAACACCTCGAGCGCGAAGATGAGCGGCAGCCATCGCCCGGCCTGCCAGAGGACCGCGGCCACCCGTTCCGGCCCGGCACCGCGCACGAGGTACGCCACCAGCGCGAGCCCCACGAGCGCCGCCACGACGCGCGCGACGACGCGCCGTTTGACTCCTTTGACCTCGGGGGCGGCGATGTCCGCCGCGGGCTTCACGACGGCTTGCGCGCAGCCCAGTCGGCGAGCGCCTGACGGTGCTGCCACACGCGCCGGAAGGCCTCCGCGTACCGGTCGACGACGGCGTCGTCCTGCGCGATGAGGGGGCACGACTGGGAGAAGAGGACGAGCGAGCCGTCGAGCAGCGCGCGCGTGTGGGGGTAGTGAGCCGGATCGTAGTTGGCGCCGAGATCGGTGCCGCCCTGCTGGGGCCGGGGGAACCCGCCGAGCGGGTCCCGCTTCTGGAACACGGTCTGCGCCGCGAGCGCCGCCGCCTGCCAGAGGACGACCTCGAGCCCCTCGGCCCGGAGCGCGTGGATGAGCGTGTCGCGCAGCTTGTCGGCGGGGAGCCCGACGCCGGCCTTCACGGGGTCGAGGTGGACGCGGAACTTGTGGTGCACCGACGTGCGTCCCTCGGGAACCCGCGGCGTCTGCACTCCGGGCAGATCGGCGAGCGCCTGCGAGAGCCTCTGCGCGTTGCGCTGGCACCGCGCGGTGCGCTCGGGCAGCTTGGCGAGCTGCGCGCGCCCGAAGGCGGCCATCATCTCGTTGCCGCGGTACATCGAGCCGAGGCGCTTGGAGTCGAGCGCCCGCGTCCCGTCGAGAGGTCGCGACTCGTCGTAGCTCGAGGCCTCCGCGCGGGACAGATCCTGCCCGAAGTTGCGGACGGCGCTCGCCTCTTCGGCCAGCGCGTCGTCGTTCGTCACGAAGAGACCACCCTCGCCGGCCGACAGATTCTTGCTCGACTGGAGCGAGAACCCGCCCGCGGCCCCGATGGCTCCCACCGGCTTGCCCCCGAAGGTCGCCCCGTGCGCCTGCGCCGCGTCCTCCACGACCACCAGGTCGTGCCGCCTCGCCACGTCGAGCAGCCCGGCCATGTCGGCCGCGCAGCCGTGCATGTGCACCGGCATGATGGCGCGCATCTTCGGCGTCACCGCCGCTTCGGCCTTCGCCGGCTCGAGGCAGCCCGTCTCCACGTCGACGTCGGCGAACACCGGGATGGCGCCCACCTGGACGACGGCCAGCGGCGTCGCCACGAAGCTGTACGCCGGGACGATCACCTCGTCGCCCGCCCGCACGCCCGCGGCGGCGAGCGCCACGACCAGCGCGCTCGTCCCGCAATGGGTGAGGAGGCAGTGCTTCGCCCCGACGAAGCGCGCGAACTCCTGCTCGAACGCCATCGACTCCGGCGCGAACGGGCCCGACAGGATGCCCCTGTCGAGCACGCGCGCGACGGCCTTGCGCTCCTCTTCTTCGACCAGCGGCCAGACCCGATGCGCGTCCTTCGAGAGGAGGGGGTTCCCTCCGAAGAGCGCGATGGCGGTCACGGCGTGCGCTCGACGTGCGCCTTCGCGCCGTTCGTGTGCGCACCGGCGACGCCGGACGCGGGCGCGACGACGGCCTTGCCGCCGTGCGAGTGCGCCTTCACCCAGTCGACCAGCAGCTTCTCCTGCTTGAAGAGGTCGTGCACCGGCGTTTCGCCCGGCGCGACGTACGGCGACTTGAAGAAGATCGACAGCTGGCGCTGGATGCCGCGCTCGCCGACGCGCTTGGCGACGTCGAGCAGGCGCACGAGGTCGATGACGAGCGGCGCCGCGAGGGCCGAGTCCTGGCAGAGGAAGTTGACCTTGATCTGCATCGGGACGCCGGCAAAACCCACGATGTCGATGTTGTCCCAGGCCTCTTTCGAGTCGCCCCGGGGCTTGTAGTAGTGGATGTGCACCTGGTGGTTGTCGACGTGGTAGCCCACGATCGAGTCGAGCACCGCGGCCTTGCTCATCACCTTCGTCTTGTTCGAGCCCGGCGCGTCGAGCACCTGCCCGTCCCCGTTGCCGAGGAAGTTCGTCGAGTACCAGCCCTCGATGAGCAGGCGGCGCGCGCGGAACATCGACGCCATCGCCGTCTTCAGGAGAGTCTGCCCCGTCTTGCCGTCCATGCCCGCGAACGGGTTGCCGCACTCCTCGGCATGCGCGTTCAGCGCCGGCACGTTGGTGAGGCTCGGCGTGAAGTTGCAGTACGGGATGCGAAGCTTGTTCGCGACGTAGAAGTACCGCATCGCCGGCGAGATCGCCGGGTCGCTCGCGTCGAGCCCCGCCTCGAAGGCCCGCAGGCTCTTGTGGACCGGCTGCTCCTCGAGGAAGCTCTCGGTCGAGGCGAGGTTCACCATCACCAGGCGGTCGAGGTTGTTCGCCTTCTTGAAGGCCTCGAGGTTGCGCTCGAGGATGGCGATCTCCTCGCGGTAGCCGCTGGCGTGCACGACGTGCTTGCCGGCGAGCTTCTCGACGTACGTCGTCGAGAACACCGCGGGCCAGGGCTGGATGCGCTCGAGCTCCGCCTTGACCTGGTCGAGCACGTGCGGCGGCAGCACCTTGTGGTGGAGCGCCCCCTCGTACACGTTGGCGAACTGGAGATCCCAGCCCGCGAAGACCAGCTGATCGAGGGGCGCGAACTCCAGGAGCTCGGTGATCGACTCGGCGATCTTTGCGTCCGTCTTCTCGGTAACCATGCCGATGCGCGGGACCAGTCCGCGCTTCATCAACTCGACGCCGGCGATCACCGTCGACGCAACTGCACCGTTCACTCCTACGATGGCGACCCCGATCCGATTCATGGCGAGCCTTTCGCGTGCTTCCAAAGCAGCTCTTTCTTCACGTCGTCGATGATGCGCGGGAACTTCCCTTGGACGTTCCCGCGCGTGACCTCGTCCAGAAACTTTCTCGCGCCTCCGGTGCGCAGGGGAATGACACGCGGCGCCAGAAGCGCCACCTCCCCTTTGCGATGTTCGCGGTAGACGCGGTTCTCGATGCAGACCCCTTCGTCGAATGCCCTGGCGAAGGCGTCAACGTCCGCGGGGGCGGCGCCCTCCTGGAATTCCACGAACAGCAGATACCTCGACTTGGCCGTGCCATCGACCCCCACGTCACCCGCGGCGCCGAAATCGACCGTGGTGGCGGGGACGGCGCGGACCGCATGCTCGACCGCGCGCTCGATCTCGACGTGCGTCGTCAGCTCCTGCGTGACCGACAGGCACCCGGACAGGCGGCCCATGAACTCGATGCGGAGGGGCGCGGTCTGCGGGAACCTCACGATGTCGCCCAGGGTGTACGCGTAGAGGCCCGACACGGTCGTCGAAACGATGACGTAGGGACGATTTCGTTCGACGGCCCACAAGGGCACGCGCCGGGCCGAGGGGCTCCCATACTCTTCCAGGGGCAGGAGCTCGAAGAAGGTGCCCCGGTGGGGGAGCATGAGCATCCCCCGGGCCCCGCTGAAGTCACTCGATGCGTACAATCCACCCTCGGTTGCGTTGTACGTGTCGACCAGTGTGATGTCTTCCCTGCCTACCAGGTCGCGGATGACCGGAAGGTAGGGCGTCGCCGACACGCCGCCGCCGAGGAGCACCCGCAGGTTCGGCCAGACCTCCCGCACCGTGCGCGCGCGGCGGCCGCGCTTTCGCGCCTCGGCGAGCACCTTCTCGAAGAGGAGCGTAAACCAGCAGGTCGTCCCCGTCACGGCGCGGACGTCGTGATCGAAGTACCGCTCGGCGATGACGTCGAGCTTCTGGTCGTAGTCGGCGATGCGGCGAACGTCGTCCTCCGGCAGATAGACCGGTCGGGTGATGGCGGGCATCTTGGTCATCATCAGCGCCGGGTTCGACGTGATGAGGACGGGCCCCTCCTCGCGCATCGTGATGGCCGGGAAGAGACCGAGGGTGAACCCCCCGCCGAACATCCCCTCGTCGCCCGACCAGTGTAGATAACGCATCACTGTGTCCGTACCGGCACGCTGCTGGTGACGGATCTGACGGTCGGTGATGGGCAGGAACTTGGGCTTGCCGTGGTTCGAGCTGCCCGACGAGTTGCCGAAGTAGCGGACGAACTCCGGCACGAGCAGGTTCTGCTCGCCCTTTCGCATGCGATCGATGAACGGCGAGTGCGAGTCGTAGTCCCCGACGGGGACCTGGCGCGCGAAGTCCTCGTACGAGCGGATGCTCGCGAACCCGTGGGCGCGGCCGAACGCAGTGTCCCTCGCGTGCGACACCAGGGACAGAAGCTGCCGCTCCTGCACGGCGCGGACGTCGCGCAGCGCTCGGTCCCACGCGGCCACCTGCACGCGGGATGCGTGCCGCAGGACCGTGCCCACGACGCGCGGATAGGGCGACCGCTGAAGGTCGTGCGACCGCGCCTCGCCCCACGCATCCGCCATCTTCGACGCGTCGGACGCGCGCGGGAGCGTCGAGACGCTCTCAGTGCGGCGTGCCGCGCGCGGGAGCTCCGCGCCGGACGTCGCGTTCTGATGCATCTCATTCATCTCGGTCGACGTCATAGTGCTACCCGGGGCCAGTGCTCAAGACCTGCGGCGGCCGGCAGGGCGCAAACAACATGCCGGCTCGGAGAGGAATGGACTGGACCCGGCCGTGGGCGGGGCATAGGGAAGCCGACCGCGAGACAAATCGCAAGCGGAATGCTGGCCTTGCCATGAAGCGACGGACGCCCGGGTCGACGATCCTCTGCACGAGGAGGCGCGTCGCGACGTTCGCACGAGTCACGCTCTTCGCAGTCGCTCTCGCTCCGTCTGCGCGGGCCGAGGACCCCGTGGAGCCGTCGGCGCCGGCCCTCGATCCGCGCCGCTACGAGCTCGCGGGGTTCCCCATCGTCGGCGGCAACAGCGACATCGGCTTCCAGTTCGGCGCCGCCGCGACGTGGACGCGCTTCTACGATACCGCTCATCCGTACCTCTGGAACATCGACCTTCTTCTCTCGGCGAGCCTGAAGGACGACACAGCCGGCTTCCGGATGGTCCAGCAGAGCCACGTGCTCCGCCTCGACGCGCCGGAGCTCTTCGGCGGGCAGGCGCGCCTCGACGCCCGCGGCAGCTTCCAGCGCACCATCAACCAGGGCTACTACGGCATCGGCAACGTGACCGCGGCGCTCGTGCCTCCCGGCGAGCCGAACATCGGGCGCACCTACCAGTACCTGCAAGAAGAGGGGCGCGTGCGGACCATCATCCGCGTTCACACGCGTTCGCTCGTCGACTTCGCGTTCGGCACGAACCTCCGCTACGAGGCGCCGAGCGCCTACGACGGCACGCAGCTCTCCATGGACCTCGCCGCCCGCGAGCCCGACGGGCAGCCCGTGCTCCCCGGCGGGTCGTCGATGCTCCTCGCGGGGCTCGCCGCCGGCGCCATGATCGACACACGCGACAGCGAGTTCGTCACGAGGAGCGGCGTCTTCTACCAGGTGGGCGTCTCCGGCACGGTCGGCTCGGCCGACGAGGTGGGCTACGGAGAGGCCGCGGCCGTCCTCGCCCACTACGCGCCGCTCGGCAACGCGCTCGTCTTCGCCAACCGGTTCGTAGCGAGCTTCCAGTTCGGCCGCGTTCCTTTCTACGACCTCGCGCAGGGAGGGGTCTTCGAGCCGCAGTACATGGTCGGCGGCGAGCAGGGCGTGCGCGGCGTGCCCCTCGGTCGCTACGCCGGGCGCGTGAAGATGATCTCCAACACCGAGCTCCGCGCGACGCCCTTCCCGCGCTTTCACATCCTCGGCCAGCGCCTGCGCATCGGGCTGAACGCCCTCTTCGACGCGGGGCGCGTGTGGAGCGACTACCACGTCGTCTCGCCCGCCGACGGCACGACGCTGAACCTGAAGTACGGCGTCGGCGGAGGCGTCTTCCTCCAGTGGGGCGAGGCCGCCATCTTCCGCGTCGAGGTCGCGTATTCGCCCGACGCCGAGAGCGAGAACCCCGGTTTCCCGGTGGGAATCTACGTCTCCGACGGGTTGATGTTCTGAGGTCCGGCGCGTCACTTGGGCCGGAGCGCCTCCTCGAGCAGCAGGCTGTCGATGGTCCCGAGCGCCGTCGGGTCCTCGTGCCCGACCGAGGCCACGCTGCCCCGCCGCCGCCCGTCCCTCCGCGCCGGCCGCGCCGTCGTCGCCTCGTCCCCCGCGCAGCACGACGGTGCCTCGCATCCCAGATGCGTCGCCAGCCCCTCGTGCAGCGCCGTCAAGTAGCCGTCGAGCGCCGCCGCCGCGTCGGCGTCCCGCAGCTTGCCGGCCTGCCACAGCCCGGCCACGTCCTCCACGAACCGCACGATCTCGTCCGCGCGCCCCGTCATCCACGCCTGAGCCCACTCCTGCGTCGGCGGTGCGAGCTCGTGAATGACGAGCAGCTCCGCGAGGCGCTCCGCGTGGTTGACGACGACCTGCAACGCCGGGGGATAGAATGGGCCGAAGACGTTCACGCCAGACCTCGCCGTCCTGTCGTCTCCCTATCGGGCGCGGCGGGCAGAAGTTGCGTGCGTCCCGCCGATTCGTGGGCTCGCATGGGACTTTCCGCGCGCCTCCGGTCGATCCCCCGGCGCGCGCTTGCCCAAGGTCGGCTAGCCTTCTCGCCTCTTGGACGACAGTCCGCAATCCGAAGGACCCAAGGTCTCGCTCAAACGGCCTCTCCCCTGGAGGCAGGCCCTCTGGCGACGCCTGCGCCTCGCCGTCCGGCTCCGCGGGCTCTACCTCCTTCGCGCCGAGATCCGCTTCGCGCCCACCGAGGCACAGCGGCTCTTCTTTCTCACCATCGTCATCGGCGTCGTCTGCGGGCTCGCCGCCGTCGCGTTTCACTTGAGCATCACGCTCGCGTCCCACGTGCTCATCGAGCAGGCCATGAGCGCGCCCGGAAGGAGCTGGGTCGGCTGGACGCTCGTCACGCCGACCCTCGGCGCCGTCGCGTGCGGCACCCTCCTCCAGTACATCGTCCCCAACGCGCGCGGCAGCGGCATCCCGCAGGTGAAGATCGCCTTCGCCGTGCGTGGCGGACGCCTCCGCATGCGCGACGCCGTCGGCAAGTTCGTCGTCGGCGCCCTGCAGCTCGGCTCCGGCTCGTCGCTCGGCCGCGAGGGGCCCACCGTGCAGATCTGCGCAGGCGTCGCGAGCTTCCTCGGGAAGCTCACGGGGGTCTCGCCGAAGGCCCTCCGCCGGCTCATCCCGGTCGGCGCCGCCGCCGGCATCGCCGCCGCGTTCAACGCGCCCATCGCCGCCGTCACGTTCACCATCGAGGAGGTCGTCGGCAACCTCGATCAGGCGGTCCTCTCCGGCGTCATCATCGCCGCGGCCCTCTCGGCCGTCATCGAGCGCAGCGTCCTCGGCGAGCACCCCATCTTCGACGTGCCCCAGCCCTTGGGCCTCCACCACGCGTCATCCCTCCTCATCTACGCCCTCCTCGGCGTGGCCTCGGCCGTGGCCTCGGTGGCCTTCACCGACACGCTGCTCGCGCTCCGTCTCTGGTTTCGCAAGTCACGTCTGCCCCTGTGGGCCCGGCCCGGCGTGGGAGGCCTCGTCACCGGCGGCCTCGCCGTCGTCGCCTTGTGGAAGCTCGGGACGCACGGCATCACCGGCGGCGGGTACGACACGCTGAGCGCCGCGCTGAAGGGGAACCTCGGGCTCGACGTCATGCTGGCCCTCTGCGTGATGAAGCTCGCGGCCACGGTGTTCTCCTACGGGAGCGGCGGTGCCGGCGGCATCTTCGCGCCGGCCCTCTTCATCGGCGGCATGCTCGGCGGGGCGGTGGGGACGCTCGACTCGACGATGCTCGGCCACACGGGGGAGCCCATCGGCGCCTTCGCGCTCGTCGGCATGGGGGCCGTCTTCGCCGGCATCATCCGCGCGCCGATGACGTCCGTCCTCATCATCATCGAGATGACCAGCGGCTACTCGCTCATCCTTCCCCTGATGCTCGCCAACATGACCGCGTACGTCCTCGCGCGGCAGTGGCGGCCCACGCCCATCTACGAGGCCCTCCTCGAGCAGGACGGCGTGCACCTCGGCGCCGCGCGGGGGCCGGCGGACCTCGAGAGCCTCCGCCTCGATCTCTTCACGAAGGGCCGCGCGCCGCACACCTTCCCGTTGAACGCGCGCGCGGACGACGTCGTGAAGGGGCGGATCGAGGAGCCGACGCAGGTCATCTCGCCGGTGGTCGACGAGACCGGCAAGGTCATCGGCGTCATCACGGCGGACGAGATGGCCATCCTCTCGGCGGAGCCCGAGCTCCTGGCGCTCGTCAACGCGGCGGACCTCATGCGCCCGCCGGTCTTCGTCGATGCGGACGACGACGTGGGGTACGCGCTTCAGACGATGATCTCGAGCGGCCTGTCGCAGCTGCCCATCCTCGACAAGGAGGGGCGGTGCGTCGGGATGGTCACGGAGGACGACATCGCGAAGGCCTATCTCCGGGTGCAGCGGCCGAAGAGCATCCCGGACCGCGGCGAGGAAGGCTCGTAGGCCCTCAGGCGGTCGACGGCGTGAGGCGCGCGCATCGCCCAGGGTCGAACCCCCAGGCGCGGCGCGTCGAGGTCCGCATCGCTCCCGGGTCGCCGGTCGTCAGCAGGCGATCCTCGGCGCCGCGGCGGGGGAGGGTGGCCGTGGCGAGGACGTGGGTCACGAGGGCGGCCGCGGGGTCGAGGAGGTCGGCGCCCGGGATGCCGGCCTGGATGGCCTGGGCGATGGCGGGGTAGTGCGTGCAGGCGAGCAAGACGGCGTCGGCGCGGGCGTCGCGCAGCGGGGCGAGGATGCGGTCCAGCGCCGAGCGACACGCCGGCGAGTCGGCGGTGCCCGCCTCGATGTGCCCCGACAGCGGCTGCGCGATGCGCGAGACGACGCGCCGGCCCTCGCCCTCCAGGCCGCGCCGGTAGAGGCCCGACCGGATCGTGCGCGCCCCGCCGAGGACGCCGATGGTCCCGCGGAACGCCGGCGCTACGAGACCGAGGGCGGAGTCGATGACGCCGTACACCGGGATGGGCCCCGGCCCCAGGCTGCCCAGCACCGTCGACGCCGCGTTGCACGCCACGACCGCCGCCACCGCGCCCTCGTCGGCCAGCACCTTCACCATCCGCGCGACGCGCGACGCGAGGGCCGCGCGAGGCACCTGGCCGTAGGGCGTGAACCCCGTATCGGACACGTAGACGACGGGAACCCCGGGCGCGCGCCGCCGGAGCTCGCGCACGACGCCCATCCCGCCGATGCCCCAGTCGAGGAACCCGAGACGCGCCGGCGCCTTCATGGATACGACAGCGGCTGCACCGGAGCCGCCCCGCCGCGGGGCCCCGTGTCGAACGCGACGAGCCGATGCGTCCGCCCGAGGCTCAGGGTGACGAGCTTCTCCCCCGGGAAGCGGCTCTCGAGGTACCAGCGGTACTCGTGCTCGGCGCGCACCGGGTTGTAGCGGAGCATCGTCTTCCAGTCCGGGTGCGACGTGAGGGCGCGCACGTCGCGCACGAAGCGGCGATCGCGCGCGTAGCGGAGCACGTGGCGCGCGGCCGACCGCGCGAGGAGCGGCGCGTCGCGGAGGACCGGCGGCTTCTCGACCATGTCGACGACGAGGATGCGCCCGCCCGGCGCGAGGACCCGCTGCATCTCGGCGACCATCGGGTCCCAGTCGAGGTAGCGGAACGAGAGAAACGACGTGACGACGTCGAACGCGCCGTCGGCGAAGGGGAGCTTCGGCTCGCGGAGCGTCTCGAAGGCGAGCTTCGCGCGAGCGCCGGCGCGCTCCTTCGCGCGCGCGATCATCCCGGACGACGCGTCGACCCCCACGCCCGCCGCGATGCGCCCCTCGAGCGCGAGGAGGAGCGCGCCGTTCCCGCACCCCACGTCGAGCACCCTCGGGGCCGGCGAGCCCGCCGGGTGGGCCGCGTCGAGCCTCCCCTCGAGCCACCGCCACTCGTCGCGGCGCACGCGGATGTCCGCGAAGGCCCGGTCGTAGAGCGGCGCCACCGCGTCGTAGCTCGTGTCGCCCTCGGGGGGCGCGGGATCGAAGCCCGTCATCGGCTCCACCGCCGGTCGCGCGAGGTACTTCCGCAGCGAGCCGAGGAGACCGTGCGTCTTCCGCCCCGCGACGCACACGAGGTACGTCGGCCGGTCCTCCGCCGGCCTCGGGCCCTGCCACGTGAAGCGGTCGGGCCGCGCCGAGACGGTCGTGTACCCGTGGTGGCCGTAGGCGCGCACGCCGAAGGTGCGCGCGAAGAACGGCGCGAACCATCGCGTCGTCCGGCACGCGTGGAAGTACGCCGACGCGCCCCGCGCGAACGGGATGCGCATCGACCGCCACTCGTGCGGGCTGAGCTGCTCGGGCCACGACGTCGACCCGAACATGATGCCGTACATCCCCGAGTGCCCGAGGAAGTGCAGCTCGTCGAGCGTGTCGGCGCGCGCCGCGATCCGGTCCATCGCGTCGACGAAGTCCTGCTTTCGCACGACCGGCTCGAGCACCACGACCGCGCCCGGATGCCGACCCTCGAGCTCGCGCTTCAACGTGCGCGCCGCCCGCGCGAACTCCAGGCTCCCGCCGCGGTACTGCGTCGTGTAGCCGATCCAGATCACGGCGCCGCGTCATCCCAGCGCCAGCGGCCGAGCACCTGCGAAGGCTCCTCGGGCACCCACGCCCCGCAGTCGCCTCCGACGAGCAGCGTCGCGCGCGCCTCGCGGTCGTAGACGCGCATGGCGTGGACGCCGGGCACGTAGACGTGGAGCGTCACCCCGTCGCCGTGGACCCGCATGTCGTGCACCAGCCCCGGCTCCACCGCGAGCGCTTCGCCCGGGGTCACCGTCCGGCTCGACACGCCGCGAATGCCCCCTCCCGGCGCCGCCGCGTAGACGCCCTCGGTGAACCACCCCTCCAGGACGACGACGACGCCCCGCGCTTCGCCGTGGTCGTGCGGCGCGCACGCCGCCCCCCGCCGCCACGACGCGAGCATCACGTCGCCCTCCGGCGTCGCGTGGAGCACGCGCCGTCCGTACGGCTGGCCCGCGCGAGGCATCGGACGCGCCGCCTGCAGCTCCCCCGCGCGCGCCATCGCGAGCCCGGCCAGCGCCGCCCCGTCCCCGCGCACGGCGCACGCGAGCAGGGCGTCCCAGATCGACCGATGAGGAGCGGTGAGCATGCGCATGCCTGAGATGCGTCCCCCCGGGGACGTGTCGCGCGGTTATCGCATGGACGACGGGCCGTCGAGGGCTATTCCCCCGCGGGGATGCGGCGCCGCGTGACGTCTCGAGCGCGCTGTCGTAAGCAAAGAGCCGATGTACGCCCCTCCCGCCTATCCTCCCGTCGGACCCGCCGGCCCCGCGGGGGCGCTCACGCGCGAGCAGGCGCGTTCGAGGCTCATCGTGCAGGGCATCGCGCTCGCGTGCATCAGCGGGCTGCTCATCCTGGTCTTTCTGCTCGACCTCTTTCTCTTCGCGTCGGGCTTCCCGATCGGACCCGCCGGCGGCGTGCCGCCCGAGATGCAGGCGTGGATACGGCCGTTCACCATCGGCGTGTGCATCTTCGCGGCGCTCGCCAACGGGTTCAACGTCGTCTGCGCGGTGCAGATGATCCGCGTGCGAAGCTGGGGGCTCGCGCTCGCCGGCTGCATCGTCACGGCCATTCCGCTGACGAGCAGCGCGTGTTGCCTGCTGACGCTGCCCTTCTCCATCTGGGGAATCGTGCAGCTCGTGAAGCCGGAGATCCGCGCCGCCTTCAAGCTCGAAGACGCCTGATCCCAGCCGCGGGGGACGGTGCCCTCTTTGCACCGTCCCCCGAGCCGAGCGCCCGTCAGCTACCGGGCTTGGGAGGCGACGCCGGGGTCGCCGGCGCCGTGCTGGCCGCCGAGGTTCCCGGTGTCGTCGCGGAAGCAGGCATCAGCGGCGTGATGGTCGTGACCGCCGTGACGGGCACCTCCATCGTTCCGCTGACCTGCTTCGTACTGCCGCGAATCTTTCGAGTCGCGGCGCCCTTCGCAGCCCCGTCGGCTTTCGCCTTCGCGGTCTTCGGGCCCGGTGTCTTCGGAACGTCCATTCCGAAGTCCCCGAGCACGGCCGTGGCCGTCTTACCGAACTGCGAAATGACGTAGTTGCGGAGCAGCTCGGCCACGGCCAAGGCGGTTGCCTCGGCCGTGTGTGCTGCTGCGACTGCGTCGGTCCACTGCTTGTGCAGTGCTTCGGCGGCGGTCAGGGCGGTCATCGCGAGCGCGAAGACCGCCTTCAACGACACGGCGGTGTACGTGACGCCGCCGAGCGTCACGCCTGCCGTGAGGTGCTTGTCGATGCCCGCCTGGATGCTCGTGAAGAGCGTCAGGACGGACGGCCTATTCTTGGGCTGCAAGTGGGGACACCTACCTTTCGATCGCGACAAAGGGAGGCCTCACGGGAAGCGCGCAGCACCATGCTGCTCGCCCCGATCGACCCCCCCTACTAGAAGGCCGTACGACCCCCGGTTTTGTTACAGACTATTTTCGGGTCGCCGGACGATTTGTACGAGGAGCGGGTTCGACGACGCCTTCCCCCCAACCATGGGGAGACGGCGCCCAAACGGTCCAATCGGGCTCGAAAGCGCCCCGAACCGACCAGAACGGCATCCGGCCCGGCCCGGGTAGAACGCGCGCCGCCGCGGGTTCCGCGCCGACCGCCTTGCATTGAAACCGAGGGCCGCCGGATTCAATCGAAGGCCCCTTGCATCGAACGCGAAGGCCCTCGGATTCAATCGAAGCCGGCTTGCTTCGAATGCAGGCCCCCTCGGGTTCAATCCAGGCCGCGTCGCATCGAATGCGACCCGCCTGGAGTCGAATGCGAAGGCCCCTCGAGGGAACGCAAGGCGCCTCGGATTGAATGCGGACCGCCCCGGATTGAACCCGGGGGCCCCCGCGTCACTCGTCCCGCCCGCCCCCATCGCCCCGGCGCGGCTCGAGAACCACCTTGCCGCCGACGAGAACGCCCTTCCGCCCGCCGAATTCGACCGGGACCGAGGCGGGAAGATCCACCCCCGCCTCCTCCATCACCGTCCCGGGCCTGGGAGGATCCGGAGGGCACCCGCGAAGCCACGCGACGAGGGCGACCACGGCGACGCACGCGAGGCCGAGAACCGGAGCCGCGAAGTATCGACGCAGCGGCGTCTTCGGAAGGGCCGGGACGGGCTCGTCAGGCATTGCGGCGCCCCCGAGCGGATTGGCCGCAGAGGCGCAGAGGCGCAGAGGCGAGAGGGATTGGTTGTTGAAACCAAAAAATCTCGCTCCGCGCCTCTGCGCCTCTGCGGCCAATCCTCTCGTCTCGACTCCGCGTCTCCGCGCCTCTGCGGCCAATCCTCTCGTCTCGGCCGCGCCGCGCTTTATTCATCGTCGTCGCCCGTGAAGTCCGACTCGCTGGCGCCGACCTCGGAGGCGCGGATGCCGAGGCGCGCGATGGTGCGCTGGAGGAAGCGTCGGCTGACGCCGGCTCGCTCGGCGGCGCGCGTGACGTTGCCCCCGCAGGAGCGAAGGACGTTGCGCACGTAGACGCTCTCGAAGCTCTCGACCCAGGCCTGGCGGGCCTCCTTCAAGGGGAGCGACAGCGCGATCATCCCGTCGAGCGAGGGGAGCGGGGCCCCGGGCGGGGGCGGGCGCGAGGGGCGCCCGGAGGGGGGCGCGTCGAGCATGCCGAGCGAGACGCTCCGCTCGATGTAGTTCCGGAGCTCGCGGACGTTGCCCGGCCAGCTCCGGGCGACGAGGCGCGCGAGCAGCTCGGGCGGCAGCTCCCCGGCGGAGGGGCCGGCGATGGCCGCGTGGAAGTGGCGCGCGAGGAGCGGGATGTCCTCTCGGCGCGTGCGCAGCGCCGGGAGGGTCAGCGAGACGACGGCGAGGCGATAGAAGAGGTCCTCCCGGAAGGAGCCGTCGTTCACGCAGCGGGCGAGCGGACGATTGGTGGCGGCGACGATGCGCACGTCGACCGCGCGCGCCGTGCTGCTGCCGACGCGGCGCACCGCGCGGGACTCGATGGCGCGGAGGAGCTTCGGCTGGAGCGTCAGCGGCATCTCGCCGATCTCGTCGAGGAAGAGCGTGCCGCCCTGGGCCTCCTCGAAGACGCCCTTGCGGTCGCTCGTGGCCCCCGTGAAGGACCCGCGCACGTGGCCGAAGAGCTCACTCTCGATGAGGTTCTCGGGGATGGCGCCGCAGTCGACGGCGACGAACGGCCCCCCGGCGCGCGTCGAGGCCGCGTGGAGCGAGCGGGCGAGGACGTCCTTCCCCGTGCCGGTCTCGCCCTCGACGAGCACCGTGGCGTCGGTTGCGGCGACCCGCTCGAGCACCGCGTAGAGGCGGCGCATCTCGAGGCTCGCCCCGACGAGCTCCCCGAACGACGCGCGCGGGCTCAGCTCGACGAACGCCGGCTCCTCGCCGACGTCGACGCGGAACGCCGACGAGCCGACGCGCACGATGGCGCCGGGCGGCACGTCCCCGTCGCGCAGGCGCACGCCCTCCACCCAGGTGCCGTTCGTGCTGCCGAGGTCGCGCAGCAAGAGCGCGTCGCCCCGCTGCGTGAGCTCGCAGTGCACGCGCGAGACGGTGGGGTCGGCGAGGATGAGATCGTTGCCCGCGGCGGCGCCGACGCGCGCTCCGCCGGTCGTGACCGAGGTGCGTGCGCCGCGGCTCGGCCCGTCGACGACGACGAGCTCGAGCGACCAGACGCGGAGCGTGGGCTTCGCGGCGATGCGCGAGGTCTTGTCCTCGGGGTACGGGTCGCGCATCGTTCAGGGCCCCGCGGGGTAGGGGTTCGGCGGCGGCAGGTGCGCGGTCCTCGCGGCGGCGGGGTGTCCCGCGGGCCTCGCCGAGGGAGCGGGCGACGAGGGGAACGGAGGCGGCGCGGCGGGGAGGGGGGACGAGGCGACGGCGAGGGCGGTCGAGGCGGGAGGGGCGGGCGCGGCGCTCGAAGGATCGGGCGGCGCCGGGGCTCGCGAGCGGGCGAGGGCCACCGCTCCCGCCCCCGCGACGACGACGAGCCCCGCGACGGCCAGCCCGAGGCGCACGCGCGAGACGCGGCGGAGCGCGGGCTCGGGCTTCGTGGTCGCCTGGTCCTCCGGCTCGGGCTCCGGAGGAGGCGGATCGGTGCGCGCCTCGCGGAGGGCGCGGCGGCGCTCGTCGAGGCGGGGTCCGAGCGTCTCGCGGACGAAGCGGCCGACGTCGGGCGCGCCGGCGACGAGGCCCAGCGGGGCGGCGGCGAGCTCGAGGTCGCTGGCCATCGCCTCGGTGGTGGGAAAGCGCCGCGCGGGATCGCGATCGAGCGCGCGCGCGAGGGCCGCGTCGAGGGGGGCGAGCGCGGGCGACACCTCCGAGATGGGCGGAACGACGCCCGAGAGCACCTTCTCGAGCGTCTCGGCGTCGCTCTGCCCGCGGAAGAGGCGCCGCCCCGCGAGGGCTTCCCACGCGACGACGCCGAGCGCGAACACGTCGGCCCGCCGGTCGACGGCCTCGCCGCGGACGTACTCGGGCGCCATGTAGCCGACCTTGCCCTTGAGGGTCTCGCGCGACGTGCCGGGGTCGCTCGTCTCGATGCACTTGGCGATGCCGAAGTCGGTGACGCGCGAGACCCCGTCGATGCCGACGAGGACGTTCTGCGGCGACACGTCGCGGTGCACCATGCCGAGCGGGCGGCCGGCGTCGTCGGTCAGCTCGTGGGCGGCGTGCAGGCCTGCGCACGCGTCGAGGGCGATGCGGAGGGCGACGCCGGGCGGGAAGGGGCGGCCCTCGCGCGCGCAGGTGCGGACGAGATCGCCGAGGGAGGCGCCCTCGATGTAGTCCATCACGAGCTGGACGGCGTCGCCGACGACCTCGACGTCGCGCACGTCGACGACGTTGGCGTGGTGGATCCCGGCGGCGAGGTGGGCCTCGCGCAGCAGCGCGTCGCGGAAGCCGGGGTCCTCGAGCAGGTGCGGGTGCGGTCGCTTGATCGCCACGAGCTGCCGGAACCCGAGCGCGCCCTGGAGGGAGCCGAGGAACACGGTGGCCATCCCCCCGGAGGCGATCTTGAGGATGGGCTCGTGGCGGTGGCGAGCGGGCGGCGACGTGGCGAGAGTCTACGAAGTCTAGAAGCGCGCGTCGAACGAGACTCGGTTCGAGCCGACGGACAGCGACGCGTCGTGCCAGCGGACGAAGACGAGCGTGACGAGCGTGGCCACGCCGAGGCCGGCCGTGACGCCGAGGAGAACGTTGGTGCGGGTCTGGGCGGACTGGCCGGAGGAGGAGAGGGCGGCGCAGGACTGGGCGGAGGCGAGGCAGCGGTCGAAGGAGGCGTGGCGATTGGCGGTGTCGACGCCGGACGCGATGGAGAGGCCGCCGGCGACGGCCGTGGCGCCGAGGGCGGCGAAGAAAAAGAGGGGGGAGAGGGTGGGGTGGGAGGCCG
>DASXZL010000083.1:0-65003 GCA_036501935.1 Polyangiaceae bacterium
GCATCGCGTCGACGTATCCGAACCGCTCCGCCACGAGCAGACACGACATCGTCTCCCGCGCCGACCCGAGCGCCGTCCGGTACCGCTGCGTCCTCACGCCGCCGAACGACCCGCTCCCCTCGGCGACGTTAAGAACCACGCCCGCGTAGGGCCGCTGCCTCCCGGCAGCGGCGCGAGCTCCCGCGAGCGTGCTTGAACGGTGCGAGCACGATGGCACGATCGAACATCCGGACGAGCACCCCTGGACTAGTCGCCGCAGAGGTTCTGACAGGAGCGTCTTCACCGGCTCCGCCGTTTCCGGCGGAAACGTGCAGCAATCCAGCTGGTTACGGGGTGCGCTCGGGAGGAAAGAACGCCGGCGCGACGCTTCGACCTTCGGTTGTGTCGTCTTGTCGACCGAATGCCTCATCTTGTCTTCGAGGCGACACATCGTCTCGACCGACTGCGCCATCTTGTCTTCGAGGCGCCGCACCTCGTCGACGGGATGGCGCGACGTGAAGACGAGACGACGCGTCTTCAAGAAAGGGAGGCGCATCTTGTCGACAAGCTGCGCCTCTCGGTCGACAAGGCGTGTCACGCGGAAGACGAGACGCGGCATCTTGTCTTGGCGATGCGTCGTCTCGAGCCCAAGGAGGCGCTTCCGACGACTCGGGAGCGTCATCGTCTCGACAAGACGACGCATCTGGTCGAGCCGACGCGCCATCTTGTCTTCGCGACGTGTCGTCGTGAAGACAAGGTGACCCATCTCGAGGACAAGGCGACGCATCGTGAGTTGTCGCCGCGTCTCCCGTCTACTCGGGAGCCGCTTTTGCTCTTCAAGACGACACACTCGCTCTTCAAGACGACGCACTTGCTCTTCGAGACGACGCGTTCATCGAACGAGGAGCTGCTCTTCCTCGACACGACGACGGTTTCATTAGAGAAAGAGGCGCTCTTGCTCGAAACAGCGGCTCCTTCGTCGACCCACGAGCCGCACCCGGTTCGACGAACGCGGCGCGGAAAGGGGAACGAGCCCCGGCGAGAACACTCGGACGCGCATTTCGTCGTCCCGCCTGACCACGAGGAGCATCCGACGTTCCATCGCGTCGACCCGACGGGGCGCCTCGTCTTCATCACGAGCGCCTCGTGAGACTTCGCGCGGGTCACCAAGGTCTCGTTGGTGCGTATGGGAGCCTCGGGCAATCGATCGAAACCTCTGCGTCGAGGTACTAACTAAATGACCGAGCGCAACCGAGCGCGATTGTCGATCAGACGCCACCCGATGCCGCGTCAGCGGCATCCGCACCGCGAGCGTGAGCGAGCGGTGAGCGACCAAGGTCGCGACGCGGAGTGCCGGGTGCAAGCGGCGCGGCTCACCGCTCGCTCACGCTCGCGGTGCTGACGGCGGCTCCGCCGGCCGTGCGAGATCCCACGCTCACGCCCACGCCCAGCCACGCCCGCGTGGGCTGGAGCGTGAGCGTGAGCCTCACCACAGGCTCGAGCGAGACCCGCCTCGGACTCGCCTACCCCTCCAGCGTGCTCTTCATCGCCTCCCGAACCCGCGCGAACGCCGTCTTCGCCTCCTCGCTCGCGCCCTTCTCCAGCGCCGCCAGCCCCTTGTCCAGGTCGTCCAGCTGCGCCTTCTCCATGTCCCGGAGCCCCGCGACCATCACCGTGAACGCATCGAAAAAGTCCTGCAGCTCATCGCCCTTCCGCAGCCGCGACTCCACCCGCAGGTTCCCCTGCCCCACCTGCTTCAGCAGCCGCTTCATCTTGTAGATGGGTCCCGCCACCTTGTGCGTGAAGTAGATCCCCAGCAGCCCGATGAGCGCCACCATCAGCGCCAGCCCCCCTACCAGCGAGTAGATGACCAGCGTCTGACGGCTGATGAGGAGGGCCTGGTTGTCGGCGATGGCGGCCTGCTGGTCGGCGATGGTCTTGTCGTGCTCGGCCGCTTCCTTGTTGAACTCCGCGAGCAGCTCCGGGCTGTCGGACGCGAGGTCCTTGATGTTCATCCGGCTCACCTCGGAGACCTTCTTGCTCTCCTCGGAGACCTTCTGGCTCATCTCGACGACCTTGGCGCTCTCCTCGACCATCGCGCGCGTCGTCGTGTAGAGGACCGAGCCCATGACGGCGCTGATGGCCACCGCCACGACGACGAGGTAGCTCGTGTATTTGAGCTGGAACCGCGAATCGAGGAGGTAATTGCGGAAGCTTCGCTTGTGAGCGCCCGTCTGCTCGACGGAGATGGCGGCGGTGGTCGGCATGACGGTCCTCACTTGAAATTCTGAGCAAAAAGCTCGGCAGCGCGGGCCGAAACGACGCCCATGAGCTGGTCTTCGGAGGCCGTGTCCCCGGGGCGCGTCCCCTGCACCGTGGCCCCTGCCGGGACCTCACCGCGCAGGTCTTTTCCAGGGTAGGAGAATACCGCGATCTTCACCTTGACGCGCAAGTTGCCGTCCGAATAGTCGAACTTGTCGACGCTGACGGCCAGATAGAAGCCCTTCAATGAGCGCTTCGCGATGGCCGCCTTCGCGTCGGCGTTCGACTCGCCCGCGGGGGCCAGCTGGTACTCGCCGAGCTGGCCGAGCTTGGCCGCGATGGCGCCGTGGACGATGCGCTCGACGTCACCCGCGGACCGGGCGGTGTTGTTCGCGACTGGCGAAATCGAGACGTAGTACTTGGCGTTCGCCACGACGGTCGAGCCGCCTCCCCCGCCGCCGCCGCCGTTGACGGCATCGATGGCGTGCTGGAGCTGAGTCTTCACGCCGTCGTTGCTCTCGGTGCCCAGATGCCGCTGCATGCAGCCGAGCGACGACGGGCGCGCGAGCTTCTTCAGCGCCACCGCGACCGCTTGCCGCACGACGGCGCTGGGATCGTCGAGCCCCCCGCACAAGGGAGACACGGCCCCGTCGTCGTTCGTCGCCCCGAGCGCGAGCGCGGCGTTGGTGCGCACGCGGAAGTCGTCCGGCTGACCGGCGGCGGGCGGATACCGCAGCTGATCGGAGAGAAACTGCAGCCGGCTATCGGCCCGCGCGGACGTCGTGGTCACGCTCGCGAGGAGGACCACGACGAGCATCCGGAGGACGAGCCTCGCCACACTTTCGAGGATACCATGGGAGGCGCGTGCCGAGAGCGATCTGGATGGCGGGAGCCTTCGCCGTCGTCACGGCGTTCGCGGGGCTCGCGTCTCTCGCACCCCGCGAGGCGGCCGGGGACGGCACGCCGCACGTCCTCGTGAAGGGCACCGCGCGGATCGAGGCGCACACGGCGCGCGCGGCGGGCAAGCTCGTCGTCTCGGGGACGGTGGTGGACGACACGGCCCGACCCATCGCCGGGGCGCGCGTCACCGTCGGGATCGCGCGCGGGACCTCGCCCGCGGGCACGGCGACGCTCGCCGGGTCGTCGCCCCAGGCGTGCTCCGAGGGAGCGGCGCCGCCCGTCCTCGAGCGCGGAGACCTCCTCTCTCTCCCCACGGACGACGCCGCGCGCTTCTGCGTCCGGCTCGCGCTGCCGACCGATCGCTATGTGGTCCACCTGGAGTCGCCCGCGACCGTCTTCGTCGACGCCGCGCGGCTCGACCTCGCGGTCGACCTGGCCCTCGAGCCCGTGACCCTCCGCTTCGATCCCGAGCGTCCCGTCCTCTCGCTCGACGACGAGGGGACCGTGCTCGAAGTGGTCGCGTCGACCGAGGACGACGGCGTCACGACGGCGGCCGTCGGGATCCCGCTCGTCCTCACGAACGAGCTCGGGACGCCCCTCGGCTCCGCCATGAGCAACGCGTCGGGCCGCGCGCGCTTTCCCGTCGACGCCGCGCAGCTCGGTCCTCCGGGCCGCGGGGAGCTTCGGGTGACGTTCGCGGGGTCCACGGACGCGGGCGCGAGCACGCACGCCGCGCAGGTCGAACGGCGGACGCACGTCGACCTGACGTCGACGGACGCCGTCGATGGTCGGCTCCCGGTGGGCTCGCCCGAAGAAGGCGTGCTCCTTCGCGTGCGCGCGGTCCCGCGATGCGCGCGAAGAGGCTGCGTCGCGTCGCCGACGGGCACCCTCGAGGCGCGCGCCGCAGACGCCATCGTGGGCGCCGCGCCCCTCGCGGCCGCCGAGGCGCGCGTGGTGCTGACGTTCGCCATGCCCGCCGCCAGCGAGGCTCCGCTCCGCGTGCGCTACGTCCCGGACGCGCCATGGTTTCAGCCCGGCGGCGAGCTCGCGCTCACCCTCCCGATGCGCGCGCCGAGCCCGTGGAAGAAGGTACCCCTGGTTCTGGCGGGGCTGGCGGCGCTGGCGTGGCTCGTCCTCGCGCGCATGCCGCCGCGGCGCGCCGCGTCGCGGTCGGGCGCGAAGCGTGCGCCGGTGCTGCACCCCGAGGCAGGGGTGGAGCTCGTGCGCGCGGGCCCCGCCGCGCGCGGGTGGACGGGGCGCGTGCACGACGCCCACGACGGGTTCGGCATCGCCGGCGCGCTCGTGACCATCGAGCGGCCCGGGTTTCGAGGGATCGAAGTGCAGGCGCAGGCCAAGGCGAACGACGAAGGCCTCTTCGTGCTCCCGCCCACCGACGCGCACCCGGGCGATCTCCTGGTCGCGGAGGGTCAGGTGTACGCGGCGGTCCGGCGTCCGCTGCCGCCGGCGGGCGAGCTCGATGTGGCGCTGGTGCTCCGCAAGCGGGCGCTGCTCGACCGACTGGTCGCGTGGGCGCGCCGGCGCGGGAGGCCTTTCGACGGGCACGCCGAGCCGACGCCGGGCCACGTGCGTCGAGCCGCGGCCTCCGAAACGGCCGTCGCGCGCTGGGCGGAGGCCGTCGAGCGGGCGGCGTACGGGGAAGGACGGGTCGACGAGGAGGCCCAGCGGGTGATCGACGACCTCGCGCCGCCGGAGCCGGGGGACGCGATTCCGGCGCCCGGCAGCCGCGAACCGCCTCCGCGACCCGGACCACGTTGACGCCACTCACCCCGGGTCCTTATAGTCGGCCGCCGCCGGACACCGCGGCCACCGCCCCATGACCACCGTTGCCATCGTCGTCGCGCTCGTCGTCGTCGCGGTCATCATTCTCCTTCTCGCACGCGGCCGCGGCGCAGCGCAGCTTCAGGGCACTCCGCCGCGTCCTCCTCTCGAGGCACCGCGCCCGACACGCGCGAAGGAGGAGCCGGCGGCCGCGCCCAAGGAGGAGCCCGCCAAGGCCGCGTCGGTCCGCCAGCCGCCGCCCCCCAAGCCGGCGACGATCGAGGTCACGGTCGACGAGTCGAAGCCCTCGCAGCCCGCCGCCCCCCCGTCGGCCAAGCCCCCGAGGGACGTGGCGGGACTCCGAAAGGGCCTCGCGGCGACCCGCGGCGGATTCATTGCGCGTCTCACGGCGCTATTCCAAGGCAAGAAAGACATCGATCCGGCCATCCTCGAACAAGTGGAAGAGGTGATGCTGGCGAGCGACGTCGGACCGAAGACGACGCAGGCAATCCTGGGACGGCTGCGCGAGGCTCTCGAGAAGAACGAGCTGCGCGACGCCGACGCCGTGTGGGCGGCCCTTCGCGCGGAGGCGACGCGGATCCTCGGGATCGGCGGCGGCGCGATCCGCATGTCCGCGAAGCCGTCGGTCGTGCTGATGGTCGGAGTGAACGGTGTGGGGAAGACGACGACCATCGGCAAGCTGGCGACTCGCTACACGACGGCCGGCAAGAAGGTGGTCCTCGCGGCAGGCGATACGTTCCGCGCGGCGGCGGTGCAGCAGCTCGAAGTGTGGGGCAAGCGCGTCGGCGCCGAGGTGGTCCGCGGCAAAGAGGGGGCCGATCCGGCCGCGGTCGCATTCGACGCGACGACGAAGGCCAAGGATGCAGGGGCGGACCTGGTTCTGGTAGACACGGCGGGCCGGCTGCACACGAAGGTGCCGCTGATGGATGAAATCAAGAAGGTGCGAAAGACCATCGCCAAAGCGTTCGACGGCGCGCCCCACGAGACGCTTCTCGTGCTCGACGCGACGACCGGTCAGAACGCCCTGACGCAGGCGGCGATGTTCAAGGAGGCACTGGACCTCACCGGCATCGTCCTCACGAAGCTCGACGGAACAGCGAAGGGCGGCATCGTGCTGGGGATCTGCGACGAGCTCCGAGTACCCGTGCGGTACATCGGACTGGGGGAGCGCGCGGAGGATCTGCGCGAGTTCGACGCCGACGATTTCGTCGAGGCGTTGTTCGGCAAGGGGGAAGAAGAGTCGGCGGCAGCATGATCTCCAGTAATTCCCGTTGCTCCGTCGAATTTGCGCGTGATATAGTCGCGCTCACTTTTGCTCCAAGCCTGATTCCCCAGCAGTTCTCAGAGTTTATGCACGACGTGTCGTGACCATCGCCGCGACCGTCACGCTCGCTCCAGCGGACGGGCGCGCGGTCCGACAACGCCCTCGAAGGATGCGGAAGGGGTAGCAATGAAGCAGGCTCGCAGGTGGCTTCTACTCGCGGCAGCCCTCGTGCTGGTGCCGCAAGCGGCGTACGCGCAGAAGAAGAAGCCCCCCAAGGGAGGCGCCGCCGCCCCCACGACCGCTCCCGCGGCAGGTGCCGGCACGCCCGCGGTTCCCGCGGACGCCGACGCCGATTCGGCGGCCCCCGCGCCAGCCGCGACCGAGCCTCCCGCCGCCACACCGGCGACCGGAGGCGATCAGGGCGGGATGGACATCTGCCAGATCACGCCGGACGCCCCCCAGTGCACCGCCGCCAAGGAGATCAACCTCGGCGAGGAGGCCAAGAAGAAGGTCCGGGCCGAGGTCTACGCCGTCCAGCAGCAGTACGTCATCAAGGCGCAGCGCTTCGAGGTGATGCCGTACTTCGCGTTCACCTTGAACGACCAGTTCGTGAGCCACGACGCTCCCGGCCTCGCGCTCAACTACTACATCACGCAGGTCCTCGCGTTCGGCGTCAACGGCAACTGGTACCAGGGGCTGAACGCGGACTCGGACTTCAACTTCCAGAACCGACGCGCGGCGCGCATCGCGGTGCCCCTCAACAACTACCAGCTCTCGGGGGACGCCAACTTCACCTACGTGCCGATGTACGGAAAGTTCGCCGGGTTCGGTGACTTCATCTTCAACTACGACGCGTTCCTCGAGGGCGGCCTCGGAGTGATTCGCACGGAGCCGATCCCCGTCATCGATCCGGACAACCGCAAGTTCACGTGGAACACCCTGGTCAACTTCGACGTGGGCATCGGGGTGCGCATCTTCTTCACCCGCTGGCTCGCGGCGGTCCTCGAGGTGCGCGACATCATGTTCTTCGACAAGATCGAGAACCTTCAGGTGGCCAACGGTTCGACGACGAACGGGCCGGGTACCCCGGGATACGCGAGCAGCCCGCTCAACCCGGCAACTTGGTATGACCCCAACACCCACTTCACGAACGACGTCCAGCTGCAGGTAGGCCTCTCGCTCTTCCTGCCGACGTCCTTCGAGTACCGGTTGCCCAAGTGAGGACGGCGATGAAGCGGTCGACGAGAGCGGCGTTTCGGGCTGTGCTGGCCTCCCTTGCGGTGGCAGGCGCGCTGTCGACGGCGAGCGCGGCTCGCGCTCAGGAGCTGGAGCTCACGGGTCCCCTCAAGGGGGCACCGGCGGCGCGTCACCTGCGCCTCTATCGCGAAGGGCGGTTCGAGATCGCGCCCACGTCGTCGTTCTCGCTGCTCGACGAGTACCGGAGGACGATCCTCTTCGGCGCGCGGATCAACTACAACCTGAAGGACTGGTTCGCCTTCGGGGTGTGGGGCGCGTACGGCGCCATCAGCTCGAACACGAACCTCGCGACCGAGATCGACAACCCGGTCACCGGTGCGCCGCGCGATCCGCTGACCGCGAACAACGTGAACCACACCGGGAACCCGGCACAGGGACAGGCCAGTGGTTACGCGCCGTTCACGGACCAGACGGCGAAGATGAACTGGATCCTCGCCCCCCAGCTCACGTTCATCCCGTTCCGCGGCAAGCTGGCCATCTTCAACAAGATCTTCGTCGACGCGGACTTCTACGCCGCGGCCGGCTGGGCCTTCACGGGCATCCAGGAGCGCGGTGACTGCGGGGGCCCTGCGCCGCAACCGGCGTGCTCGAGCCCGTCTTCGTTCGCGCTCACGTCGCGCATCGAGAATGGCCCCACCGCCGCCGTCGGGTTCACCTTCTTCCCGGGGGACTTCTGGTCGCTCGGCGTCGAATACCGCGCCCTGCCCTTCAACTGGAACCGCGCCGGCTTCGACTCGCGCGGCGCGGGGACGAACGGGAACTTCCCGGACGGGCAGATCAACTCGCAGGACGAGACCTTCAAGTTCAACCAGATGATCACCATCTCCGTCGGGTTCTACCTCCCGACGAAGCCGACCGTCAGCGAGTAGCGCCTCGGCCGGTTCCCGTCTTCCCGTCTTCCTGTTCCATCTCTCCTCTGCCGATGGCAGGCCGAGGATGACGGCTACCGCTTGACGATGCGGCCGGACGCGTCGAGCGAGAAGGCCGGTGGGAGCGACTTGCTCACCGCTTCGCGCTCGTCCGCCGGGATGGGCCAGGCGCGTGCGGCGAGCCCTTCGGCGATCTTGTTGCGAACGCGGACGCTCTCCTCGTCGCCCAGCAAGTGCGCGAGGGCCGGCACCGTCTCCGCGTCTTCCTGGGCCAGCAAAGCCGCTGCCGCGTGGAACCGCGCCGGTTCGTTCACGTCCTCGAGGAAGCGCTCTACCCCGGCCCGGACGCCCGCGTGCTTGTGCTCCTCGAGCGCCGCCAGGATCTGCACCTTGGGATCGACGAACTTCGAGTACTCGGTGTCCCACCGGGAAAGCCAGCGCAGCAGCTCGTCGACGTACTCCTCGTCGTCGACCAGCTCCTTCATGATCTTCATCGGCCAGGCCAGGCTCTCGGCCTTGCCCGCGAAGGCTCGCACCGGCAGGATGGCGTCCTTCCCTGCGCGCAGGATGCCCTGGAACGCCGAGTCCTTCTCCTCTTGATCGGTGATCGACGGATCCATGTGGAAGGTGAAGCGCTTCAGAAGGGCCTCGACCGCGTCGGACGTGGCCATCTCGCCGAGGGCCTGGATGGCCTCTTGCCGGTCGTAGTTTTGCGCTCGCTTCTCGATCCGGTCGGCCCACTTGGACGCCGGGCTCTTTTCCTTCGTGTGCTTCTTTTCGCTCTTGAACAGGTCGAAGAGGCCCATGTGCGCGCCCGAGCACGTAGCTCGGCTGACGCGCTACGGCAAGGGCACAGCGAGGAGCACCACCTCTTTGTTCCGTGCCTGGACCTGGTAGCGCACCGGGCGCGCATACTTCTGCGCCGCTTCTTGCTCCATGCCCTGGATGCGCGCGGCGAACGCCTGCTCGCTGATGTGGTCCGTCGGCTCGCCGATGGCCCTCTTTGCCGCGACGTACTCGCGGTAGATGCGCGCGTAGTACTGGGCCGGCGCCTCCGCCGCGAGCCGACCGATGGCCTCGGGGTCCATCGTCATCTCGCTCGCCGACTGCATCATGCGCTTGTCGTCGACCGCCAGGGCGTCGTTGAAGTTGGCCGCGTTCGGCGACATCGACACGCGCCCTTCGGCGTCCGTCGTGTCCTCCTCCACGCCCATCAGCTGGTTGAGGAGCTGATCGATGCGGAACGCGAGGCCGCCGAGCTCCGCGTGATCCAGCTCGAACCGCTTGTCGGCCTGGCCGTTGAGGATGGCGAGCAGCCCTTCCTCGAGCATGTTGATGGGCCGCGTGATGTACGCGCCGAGCAGCCAGCCCCCGACGAGGACGAGGATGATCCCGACGGCCATCGCGCCGAAGATGGGCAAGAGCGCCAGGCCCGACGGATCGGCGATGAGCGACGCCGGGGCCGCAGCGACCAGCAACGCGCGCTTGCCGTCCTCGAACGACGGAAGCGGCGACGCGGCCACGAGCAGGTCCCCGTCGCGCACGTTGTCCGTTTGCTGGTGCCCGAGGGCGTTCTTCAGCATGTCCTTCGCGCCCGCCGAGATGGCCTCGTCGAGGGGCTTCGACTCGAGGGCCGAGTGCCCCACGACCTCGAAGCCGTCCCCCTTGGGCACGATGAGATCGAGCGCGCGGCCGGTCGTCGACTCGCTCACGCGCGACAGCGTGTCGTTCAGGGGTCGCCCGGCGATGAGCGCGCCGATGATCGCGCCCGTCGTGTCGTGCACGGCGACGTAGGACGCGAGGTAGCGGTCCTTCTCGTACCAGATGTCCGACCCGGACTGCCCCGTCTTCAGCGTCGACTTCAGGCCGGCGTAGGTCGCAGCCATGTCGTCGCCCCGGTTCATGTTCGTGCCGTTCCGGCCGACGATCTTCCCGCTGCTGTCGACGAGCGCCACCAGCGTGGGCACGTTCTTTTCGAACAGCGGGGCGTTCTTCATCTTGCTGAAGAGGTCCTCGCAGCGGCGCGTCGCCGCCTCGCCCCTGGCCGCCAGCGACGCCTTGGACAGCGCGTCGAGCGTCGATTGCTCGCTGGCCGCCGCCGCGAGCCACCGCTCCGCGCGGAGCCCGTCGAGCTGCAGCCGCGAGGCCGCCCCGTTGACGTCGTCCTGCGCCACCATCGTGAGCTGGTCCTTGTTGCCCGCCGCCGAGCTGAGCGCGGCGCGAACCAGGAGAAACGACAAGAGCCCCACCAGCGCCACGATGAGCGCGTTGACTGCGATGATCTTGATTCGCATGCTCGGCTTCCCCGCTCCCCACGGTCGGACCTCAGGCGGACGGGGCTGTGATCCACAGGCCCCGGCGGCAAAAACGCTATCATTCAGCGTGTCAGCGCGGCAACATGCGTCGCAGGGACAGGGATTGACGGACGACGCTGTCAGCGGGACGCACGAGGCGCTCCTCGTCGACGACACGAGGTTCGACGCCCACGCGCCCCTCGGCCATCACCCCGAGCGGCCGGAGCGCCTCGTGGCGGCCCGTGCGGGCGTCCGGACCGTGACGGGGGCGACCTTCCACGCCGTGACAGCGCGCTCGGCCAGCGACGACGAGCTCGGCCGCGTCCACGAGCGACGCTTCCTCGACGCCCTCTCCAAGCTGCGCGGCGAATCGGGCTATCTCGATCCCGACACGTACGTCTCGGCGCAGAGCGTCGATGTCGCGCGCCTCGCCGCCGGCTCGCTGGTGGCGATGGTCGACGCGATGGTCGACGGACCCGTCCGCAAGGGCGTCGCGCTCCTGCGGCCGCCCGGGCACCACGCCCGCCCGGCCAAGGCCATGGGCTTCTGCCTCATCAACAACATCGCCGTCGCCGCCGCGCACGCCCGGGCCCGCGGCGTCGAGCGCGTCGCGGTCGTCGACTGGGACGTGCACCACGGCAACGGGACTCAGGAGATGTTCTGGCGCGACCCGTCCGTTCTCTACCTGTCGACGCACCAGTTTCCGTTCTACCCGGGGACCGGCGATCTCGACGAGGTCGGCGAGGGCGACGGCAAGGGCTACACGGTCAACGTGCCGCTCGGCGCCGGGGGCGGCGACGACGTGTACGCGAGCGCGTTCGATCGCGTCCTTCTGCCCGTCCTCGAGGCGTACGCGCCCGAGCTCGTCCTCGTGAGCGCGGGCTTCGACGCGGCGGCGCGCGATCCGCTCGCCCAGATGGAGCTGTCGCCCGAGGTGTTCGGGTGGATGGCCCAGGCCATCGCGCGCGCGACCGAGGGCTCTTCCGGGGGCAAGATGGCCCTCGTGCTGGAGGGCGGATACGACCTCGTCGCGCTCGAGCGGGGGATGCGGAGCGCGGTCGAGGGCATGGTCGGGACGGGCCGCGCAGTCGAGCCGGCGCGCGCGCCGGACGACGAGGCCGTGGAGCGAGCCGCCCGGGCCGCGCAGAAGGCATGGGCGGGCGTCAGCTGACGGCGGTCGCCGGTTTCCCTTGAAAGCGGGCCCGGCGCGGCTATGTTGCGGCCCGTCACGCGGTGGCCGTAGCTCAGTTTGGTAGAGCACTGGATTGTGGCTCCGGTTGTCGCGGGTTCGAGCCCCGTCGGTCACCCTGAAGCAGTCGCGGAAAGAACGGCGGATCCTCTCCCGAGTACCGGGAGGGGGCACGTCTCCGCCTCCGCCGACGCGAGCGAGACGCGCCGACGCGCGTACCATGTCGCCGTGAGCGAATCCCTCCGCGACGGCCGCTTCGTCGTCCTCGGCACGCTCGGCGAAGGAGCGCAGGGGCACACGTTCGACGGCGTCGACAAGCGCATCGGGCAACCGGTGGCCATCAAGCGCTTCGACGTGCGCGGGGCCGCGTCGTGGAAGGACGTCGACCTGGCGGAGCGGGAAGCTCGCGTCCTTCAGTCGCTGTCGCACCCGAGGCTGCCCCGGTACATCGACCACTTCGAGGAAGACGGTGCGCTCTACCTCGTCATGGAGAAGATCGAGGGCGCGAGCCTGGCCACGCTGAAGAAGCGCGGCGACACGCTCGGCGAGAAGGACGTGTTCCGCCTGCTCCGCGACGCCTCCGAGGTGCTCGACTACCTCCACGGACGCTCCCCTCCGGTCATCCACCGCGACCTCAAACCGGGCAACGTCCTACGGCGGCCGGACGGCTCGTTCGCCTTCGTCGACTTCGGCGCCGTGCGCGACAAGCTGCGGCCCGAGGGCGGGTCCACGGTGGTGGGCACGTTCGGATACATGGCGCCCGAGCAGTTCCAGGGCCGCGCGCTCCCCGGCTCGGACGTCTACGCGCTCGGAGCCACCGCGCTGACGATGCTGACCGGACGCGAGCCGGAGCAGCTCCCGCACAAGGGCCTCGCCATCGACGTCCGCGAGGCGCTCCGCGGGCGCGCCAGCGAGCGGATGGTGGGGGTCCTCGAGAAGATGCTCGACCCCGATCCGGACCGGCGCGCGTCCCGAGTCGCGCCGCTCCTCGATCGGCTGACGGGCGACCGCGTGAAGACCGGCGGCCATTCGCACCGCGACGTGCACCGGGACCACGGCGGCGTCGATCGCTTCGCGCGGCGGCAGGCCCGGCGAGCCGCACGCCGAGCCGAGCGCGCCGCCCGTCGAGCGGGCCACAGCCATCGTGGGCCGCCCTTCCCCTTCTCGCTGGTGCTCAGCCTCGTCTTCCTCGCGGCGATGCTGGCCGTGTCGGTCGCCACCCAGGTCGTGGTCCCGATCGTCCTGACGGTGCTGTCGCTCTTCTTCGCGCGGCGCGCCTTCCGGACCGCGGTCGACGCGGTCCGCGGCGCCGGTCACCGCGCGGTCGACGCGATGGAGCGCGCGCGCCGAGGAGGGCTCGGCGAGCCGACCGAGGAGGGCTCGCGCCTGCGGGTCGAGCCGGACGACGACGCGGGACGGCGCACGCGCGTCTCCGACGCGGACGAGCCACGCGGGCCGGAGGAAGACGACGAGGAGCACGTCTCCGAAGGCAGGGCGCGAAGGTGACGGCGTGATGGACCAGGCGCCTGCGGGGTTCGTCGCTCTGCCGTCGAGCGACCTGCCCGGCGCGGGGCCGACGACCCGGGTCTTCTCCGTGGCACGCGCGGGCGATGAGCCGCGAGGCGAGGCCGTATGCAAGCGGCTCGGACCGCGGGCGCTCGGCGAACCCTCGATGCGCGAGCGACTCGTCGCGGAAGGACGGCTGCTCGCGGCCCTCGGGGGGCGCGCCGCTCCGAGGCTGGTCGCTTCGGGCGAGGACGCCCTGGGGCCGTGGATCGTGATGGAGCGCGTGGACCTGCCGGCGCTCGCGTCGCGGCACGCCGGGCACGACGCCGAGTGGCTCGCGAAGGCGGCGGAGGCGGCGTTCGACGCGCTGGCGACGGTTCACGCGGCGGGAGTGGTCCACGGCGACGTCAGCCCGGCCAACGTCCTCGTCTCCGCCGACGGAACACGCGCCGTGCTCGTCGACTTCGGCCTCGCGCTCGCGCCGTCGATGCCCTCGCTGCCCGCCGGCCCCTTTCGCGGGACCCTCCTCTACGCCGCCCCCGAGGTCGCGCGCGGCGAGCCCTTCGATGGGCGCGCGGACCTCTTCGCGATGGCCGCCTCGCTGCTTCACGTGTGGTCGGGCGAGGCGCCGCGCGCAGAGGCGACGGACGCCGCCATGCTCGTCGCCGCGGGCGACCATGGCCTCGAAGCGTGGGCGAGGCGCGCCGCCGTCGGGCTCGCGCCGGACCTCGCGCGGACCCTGGTCATGCGCTGCTCGTTCGACGCGAATGACCGACTGGCTTAGGGTGGGTCCCGCCGCTCGCTCGATCGCCCCATGCTTCGCCGTTCCCTGCTCCCGCTGCTCCGGATCGCCCTCGTGGGCCTGCTCGGCATCGCCAGCGGCACGCTCGAGTGCGGCGGCGCCCCGCAGACGGCGCAGGAGCACCGCGGCGAGCGCCTCTACGGGCGCATGTGCTCGGTGTGCCACGGCCCGACCGGGCAGGGCTACGCGGCGGACCAGGCCCCCTCGCTCACCCACGGTGACTTCCTCGCCGCCGTCGAGGATGGGTACCTGCGGCTGGCCATCCTCGAGGGACGCGGCGGCACGACCATGTCCGCGTGGTCCTCCTTCCGGAGCGGCCCGCTCACGGTCGACGACGCCTCGGCCGTGGTGGCGTACCTGCGCACGTGGGCCGACCGCCCGCCGGTGACCCTCGACAACCGTCCCCCCGTCGACGGGGACGCGACGCGCGGCGCGGATCTCTTCGCGCACGAGTGCGCGGCCTGCCACGGACCGCACGGTCAGGAAGGGCCGTTCGTCGGCATCGGGGGCTTCGACCTCCTGCGCGCCGCGAGCGACGGCTTCCTCCGCCAGGCCATCCGCGACGGTCGCCCCGGCACGGCCATGCCTTCCTTCGCGAGCCGCCTCGGCGACGCGGGCATCGACGACGTGCTCGCCCTGCTCCGGAGCTGGCAGAGGACGGCGCCCGTCGTCCGCAAGCCGCCCGCGAAGCTCCCGCCGCTGCCGCTCGGCGCCGTGCCCATCCACCCGCACGGGCCCGAGCCGCAAGGTTTCACGGCCACACCACATTCGACGAAGATCGACGTCGTGAAGGCGCAGCTCGACGCGGGCGCGCGGATGGCGCTCCTCGATGCCCGCGCCCCGTCGGACTACATCGGCGAGCACATCGCCGACGCGGTGAGCGTGCCCTTCTACGATCCCGACCCGTACTTCGACCAGCTCCCGCGGGACGCGTGGCTCGTCTGCTACTGCTCGTGCCCGTCGGCGGAGTCGGGGCAGCTGGCGCAAAAGCTCCTCCAGCACGGGTTCACGAAGGTGACCGTGCTCGAAGAGGGCCTGCGGGTGTGGAAGGCGCGGAAGTACCCGACGCGCTCGGGGTTCGAGCCGTGAGGCTCAGCCACCCATGCAGCGCGGGGGGTTGAACTTGATGTTGCAGAAGAACCCTCCGCCGGTGTGGCAGTCGCACGTGCCCGCGCAGTTCGTGTATCCGGGATCGCACGTGTACTGGCAGGTGCCGGCGTTGCAAGTCGGCACGGTGTTCGGGACGTTGCACGCGTTGCCGCACGAGCCGCAGTGATTGACGTCGGTCTGGCTGTTGGTCTCGCAGCCCGTCGTCGTGGTGCACTCGAGGTATCCCGGGTTGCACGTGTACATGCACTGCCCCGAGCCGCACCCGGGTGTGGCGTTCAAGTAGGGCCCGCAGGTCTTCCCGCAGGCGCCGCAGTTGACGGCGTCGGTCGCCGTGTTGGTGCAGGCGTTGGTGCACAGCGTCTCCCCCGTCGGGCAGCCGCAAGCGCCGGCTGTGCAGGTTTCGCCGGCAGAGCACTCCTTGCCGCAGCCTCCGCAGTTGGCGCTGTCCGTGCTCGTGTTGGTGCACGTCGTTCCACACACGGTCAGGCCCGTAGCGCACGTGCACACGCCGCTGACGCAAGTCTCCGCGCCGGTGCACGCGTTTCCGCACGTCCCGCAGTTCGCGCTGTCGGTGGCGGTGTTGGTGCACCCCGCGCTGCACGACGTCTCGCCTGTGGGACAGGCATCGCTCGCGTCGGGCCCCGACTCGGCGGGCGCGTCCGCACCGGTTTCCACGACGGGGGCGTCTTCCGTCGACGCCTCCTCGCCCCCGGAGCTCGAGCCCGAGCTGTCGCCGCCGCTGCTGCTGCTGTCGGCGGCGCTCGCCTCCGGCCCACTCTCCACGGTGGCGTCCTGCCCGGCGCTGCTGTCCTGGCCGCCGCTGCTATCGCCGACGCTGGCGTCGTTCTGCCCGCCGCCGCCATCGGCCGTCGCACACTGGGTCGAGCAGTTGTTCTGGGCGCAGGTCTGGAGAGCCTGACTCGCCGGCTGGCACGATGCCTCTTGGAGCTTGGAGGCGCAGCTGCTCGCCGTCCCCCCGCTGCCACAGACGCAGCTGACGAAGTCCGCGCACGGGGAGGAGGCCGCCGAGATCTCGCTGCTGCACTCGCTCTGCACGCACGTGCCGCACGCCGAGCTCACCTCCGCCTCGACGAACGCGTTGCAGGTGCTGCCGCCGCCGCTGCTCGCCGAGAAGCACCTCAGCAAGCCCGCCGAAAGCGCACAGATCCCCAGTACCCGCTGCCAAGACGCCTTCATCCGCTCCTCCACTACCAAAGTCCGGCGATGAGACCGGAGGGTTCACGGTAGTGGCCGTTTGCCGCTCGGCAAGCATTTTCTTCTTGGGGCGGAAGACCTCACGAGCCGGCCTGCCTTGCCAGCGTCATGCAAATCGTGTGAGCTAGCGGATGATTGCCACGTGTCCGGACATCCCGGCGCGCGAGCACAGGGGTCTTCGCCATGTCTACTTTCAAGCTCCCGAGTCGCCTGACCCTGGTCGTGCACCTGCTCGTCGCGCTCGCCATGTGGGCGACGGTGAGCGTTTCCGGGTGCTCGAGCAGTGCGAGCAACGGGCCGTCGGACGGCGGCGTCGACTCTTCGACAGTCGGCGACGGCACGTTCGTGGACACGACGTCGAACACCTGCCAGACCCCGAAGACCTCTTGCTCGGGCACGTGCGTCAACACGACGAACGACCCCGACAACTGCGGCTCTTGCGGCGCGACCTGCGGTGGAGGCCTCGTGTGCTCCAGCAGCAAGTGCTCGGTCGGGTGCGGCACGGGCCAGACCCTCTGCAACGCCGGCACCTGCACGAACACGCAGACCGACTTCGACAACTGCGGCGGCTGCGGAAAGGCCTGTCAGCCCGGCCAGGTCTGCAGCGCGGGCATGTGCACCGGCTTCTGCAGCGCTCCGAACACGTCGTGCGGCGGTTCGTGCGTCGACACGGCCTCGGACCCGAGCAACTGCGGCAGCTGCGGCAAGGCCTGCGGGACTGGATTGATCTGCAACGGCGGCAACTGCGTCAGCTCGTGCGGAACGCTCACCTCCTGCGCGACGGAGGCGGGGACCTTCTGCACGAACACGCAGAACGACAACACGAACTGCGGCACGTGCGGCACCGTCTGCCCGGGTGGAGAGGTCTGCTCTCAGGGCATGTGCCAGCTGACGTGCCAGGCGGGAACCGTCGACTGCAACAACAAGTGCATCGACCCGACGTCGGATCCCACGAACTGCGGGGCGACGACCGGGTGCGGCGTCGGGGGCACGGGCTCGGCAGGGACGGCGTGCGGGAGCGGCCAGGCTTGCGCGGGCGGCGTCTGCTCGATCAGCTGTCCTGCGGGACAGGTGGCGTGCGGGGCCTCGTGCATCGATCCGACGAGCAACGGCGCGCACTGCGGCGCGACGGCGGGATGCGGCGCCGGCGACGCCGGGACGGCGGGCGTCACGTGCGGGGCGGGGCTCGTCTGCTCGTCGGGCTCCTGCCAGGCGAACTGCGGGGGCGGCCTCGTGCTCTGCACTGTGAACGGCACGCCGACGTGCGTGGATCCCAAGACGAACCCGGGCTTCTGCGGCGCTACGACCGGCTGCGGCGTCGCAGACGCGGGGACGGCGGGCCAGGTGTGCGCCCAGGGGAACGTCTGCTCGAACGGAACCTGTGGTCTGACGTGCCAGACCGGGCAGCTCTTGTGCAACGGGGTCTGCATCAACCCGCAGAGCGACCCGAACCATTGCGGCGCCATCCTTGGGAGCAACTGCCAGGGGATCAACGGGGGCCTCCCCTGCCAGCAGGGTCACGTCTGCGTCAACGGGAGCTGCGCCGTGTCGTGCATCCCCGGTCAGGTCAACTGCCAGAACACGTGCATCGACCCGCTGACGAACAACGAGTTCTGCGGAGCGTCCACCGTCAATTGCCAGACTTACACCACGTGCGCTTCAGGCAACGTCTGCGAGGACGGCGGCTGCGTGCTCACGTGCCAGATGGGGCTCGTCAACTGCGACGGCACGTGCATCGATCCGACCTCGGATCCCACGTACTGCAACGCCAACGGGACTTGCTCCAATTGTTCGGCGGCGGCGAACAGCGGAAACCATCCCTGCGCGTGTGCATCGGGCAAGGTGTGCAACGGCGCGACTCCGCCCAACGCAGTGTGCTCCCTGAGCTGTCTGGGCACGGAGGCCATGTGCGGCAGCCCCGCGTCTTGCATCAACCCGAACACCGACTCGACCTATTGCGGTGCCGCCGCGGGCGGAACGTGCATTGCCGGCAAACCCCTCGGCGACCCGAACTATCCGGGGGTGAACTGCCCGAATACGACCAAGGGATCCAGCTGCAACGGGTCGGGCCTGTGTGTCTGCCCGACGGCCTCCGGAGCCGCGGGGCCGGACGCCGTGTGCGGCGGCGTCTGCACCGACGGCCTGACGAGCCCCACGAACTGCGGCGCGGCGCCCGGCGGCACCTGCAGCACCATCGGGCAGAGCAACAGCGTAGGGACCAACGCCATGGGCGTGGACTGCGAGTCGGTGAATCCCGGTTCCAGCTGCGTCGGGGGTGTCTGCACGTGTCCGAACATCCCGGGTATGCCCGCCGGCAATCCGGAGCCCATCTGCGGCGGCGCCTGTGTCGACCCGACGACGAACACCAAGTACTGCGGCGCGCAGACGGGCTGCACGACCTACTCGACGGGCGGCGGAGACTGCACGCAGATTTCTGGCGCCACCTGCAGCAGCAGCAAGTGCGGCTGCCCGCCCGCCAACGGCTCGACCCCGGCACAGGTCGCATGCCCCACGGGGGGCTCGCCGCCCAGCGCGTGCATCGATCCGTCGACGAACAACACGTACTGCAACGCGAGCGGTGACTGCACCGGTGGCAACCGAGGCAGCGTCTGCGGTCCGCTCTCGGCGTGCGGGTCGGACCTGGCCCATGCCGGCCAATACACGTGCAACGACAGCTGTGCGACCGATCAGCTCCAATGCGACGCGGGGGCGGGCGCTCCCTACTGCGCGAGCTACAAGACGGACAACAGCAACTGCGGTGCGTGTCACACCGCATGTCCCGGCCTCACCACCTGCGAGGAGACCGATGCCGCGGGTACGCCGAGCACGGGATACGGGTGCGTGGACACGTGCCCCTCACCGGAGATCGCTTGCCCGCCGGTCGCGAGCGGGCCGAATCCGAACGCCTACTACTGCGCCAACCTGAGCACCGACAGCAACAACTGCGGCACGACGGTCGCCGACTGCAACCACCAGTGCCCGGCCGGCACTCCCCTCTGCTCGAATGGCATCTGCAGCAGCAGCTGTGGTGGAGTCGATACGGCCTGCCCGGCAGCGACAGGGACTCCCAACGCGCCCAACCCACCCAACCCGTACTGCGCAGACACGCAGAGTGACGTCGGCAACTGCGGTGGGTGCGGGACTGCCGGCTTCGGAACGGCCCATGTCTGCCAGACGAGCAGCAGCGACACGAGCCATGTCTGCTTGCAGGGCCAGTGCTGTTCGAGCACGGACAACGCCATCTGCAGCAATGCATGCACGGACACCTCGTCGAGCACGAGTCACTGCGGAAGTTGCACGAACTCGTGCAGCGGCGGCCAGTTCTGCATGGGGGGTGCGTGTGGCCTCCACCACGATGGCGAAGGCGACACCTGGCACGACGCCACTCCTCAGGCAACGTACTCACTCGCCGAGGCCACGACGGCCTGCCAGACGTACGCAAGCGCGCACGGATTCAGCCCGGCTTTATGCGAGACCTTCCCCTCGTGCAGCGCGGACGTCGGGCTAGAGTGCTTCTGTCCGACCGCGGCCGACGCGTTCGTGTACTTGCTTGACGTGACCGCGAGCACGGACCTCTTCTGGTTCTACGCGGGTGCCGACGTGGCGGATGTCGTGACGTACACATTCACGGCATCGCCCGCTACGTGCGCCGTTTCCTCCACCTGGAACTGATCCTCCAACGCGCGAGGCCTCGAGGACCGCGCCGCCCCCGACACGACGGCCGGTCCTTGCCTCGTTCGTGATAGAACCGCCTCATGCGCAAGCACTTGCTCCTCGTCCTGTCGCTCGGCGCAGCGACGGCGGCGTGCACCTCACTTCTCGGGGACTTCACCGTCAAGGCCAGCGCCGGTGACGGCGGGAGCAGCAGCGGCGGTGAGGGCGGCGGGACGGACACCTGCAAGGCGGTGACGTCGGACGTCTCGGTGTACCTCGGCCAGAAGGCGACGCTCGACGGCTCCGGCAGCACGACGACCAGCTCCGACTCGCTCACTTACTCGTGGAGCGTCGGCGCCGTCCCGCCGGGAAGCGGGGTCGCGACCAACACGCTCTCCGGCGGGTCGACCGCGCAAGCGAGCTTCACCCCCGACCTCCCCGGGGATTACACGCTGGTGCTGACCGTCAGCGCGGGCGACTGTCCCCCGCCGTCGACTCCGGCCACCGTGCATGCCCTCCTCCCGCAGGTGCTCTTCGCGCAGGGCAGCATCGCGGGCGGCGCGCAGGCGTCGTACGTCGTCGCGGATCTCGACGGCGGGCCTCCGCATCCCGTCATGTGCCCCGATACGGTGGTCACCTCGGTGCCCAACGAGATCGCGACGTTCGCCGCCTACGCGGGTCGGGCTTACGACTTCTGGGAGGCGCCCGCCGGCCAGCCGTCGAACTACGCGGCGTTCACGGTCGACTTCCTGGGCGGCAACTACACGACGCACCTCTATGCGGGGACGACGGCGTCCGGGTGCGATGCATCCTTGCCCCACGATCTCGGAACCAACGGCTTCGGCCCGTCCCCGTTCGGAACGCAGCCTCGCTTCAACAAATCCGGGACACGATTCGCGGTCTACGACAGCCAGTTCAACATCCTCACGTTTGCGCCCGACGGGAGCAGCCAGCACACGGTCACCCAGTACGGCACCGGGCAGTCCGGCGTGGCCCAGCTCGACCCGCTCGGGCGTGGCCCGGCGTACAACGAGCCCCCGCGCGTCGCGTGGAACTCGTCGGGGACCGAGCTCGCGTGGGCTCGTTCGAACCAGACGACCGGAGGCTGGGAGGTGGTCACGGCTCCGGACCAGCCGAACGCGACGCCGACCCTCTACATGAGCTGCGCGGGCGTCACGCCGCGCGAGATCACCCTTCTGGACGACGGATCCATCATCGCCGGCTACCGCGCGTCGACGACCTCGGGAGAGAACATCTTCCAGCTCACCGCCGACAACCAGCAGAAGTGCCAGGTGGAGCATCAGTACACCTCGGTCTCCGACGCGAGCACCGCCATCGCGGCCGACTTCGACGTGTCGCCCGACCAGAAGACGCTCGCCTACCTGCAGCTCGATCCGTCGGTCCAGGACGCGTCGCTCTGGAACCTGAGCCCCTCCGGCCAGTACCCCGGCGGCTACGTGTACATCGTGCCGATCAACGCGGGCTCGCCGCCGACGCAGGTGTCGACCCAGCCGGCGCTGTTCGGCCCGCGGTGGATCGGCGGGGGAACGCGGCTGGTCTTCACGGGGCTCGACGGCACCTCCGACAGCGGGCCGCCGAAGACGTCGGTCGTGGTCATCAGCCCCGACGGCGGCGGGCATCAGGTCGTGGCGCAGGGGGACGGCGTGAACACGTTCGTGTCGACGTCGGGCAGCTCGGCGTGCGACGTGGCGGCCGGACGGGTCGGCCCGTTCGGCGCCGCGCTCGTTTCCCTGGCGGCCTGCGCCCAGATTCTGCGTCGCCGCCGGCGACGCTGAAGGTCGGCCCTTCGGCCGCATCGCCGGGGGAGCTTCAGATCCCGAGGTCGACCTGTTTCTTCTTGGCCGAGACGGCCGGAGGCGGCTTCGTCGCCGGGCCCGTGAACACGGGAATCGTCGGCGGCTTGACGGTGGCCGTGGCCACGGGTCCGGGGGTGGCCGCGCTCGCGCTCGAGGGCGGCGCGGCCTCGGCGGGCTGTGCCGTCACGGCAGCGGTCACGGGGGGAGGCGGCTCGAGCGTCACGGCCGGCGGAGCCGTCGTCGTCGCGGCCACCATCGGCCTACCGGTCGTCTCTTCCCCGGCGGCCGCCGAGCCGCTCTTGCCCCTCATCGCGAACGAAATGCCCACGATGCTGAGGACCACCACGAGGAGCGCGCCGCCGCCCAGGGCGACGAACGTCCCCGTGCTCGGCCTCGAGCCCGACGAAGGTGTACCCGCGAACGTGCGCGACATCGGCGCGCCCGTCGTCGGCGCGGGCGTCGAGCCCCCCAGAGGGTTGCTCCCCATGCGCAGCGCCGGCGACGGCGTGATGGCGAGCGTCCCCCCGGCCGGAGGCGTCTGGGCGAAGACGGGACGACCGTTCGGAGGAGGAGGAAACGAGTCGCCTGCCCGCGTCGGCTGCGCGTCGCTCAGGCCGGAGCCCGACACCCCGAGCGCGAGCGTCAGCGCCTCGGACAGCTCCCTCGCGGACGAGAAGCGCATGCTGGGATCGCGCTGGGAGGCTTTGGCCCACCAGGCGTCGAACCCGGGGGGAAGGTCGGCGGCGACCTGCGAGGGGATGGGGATCGGCGCGACGATGATCTGCACGAGCAGATCGCCGAGCGCCTCGCTCTCGAACGGCAGCCTGCCGGTGAGGGCGGAGTACACGATGACCGCCAGCGCCCACAGGTCGCTCCGATGGTCGACCGCCTTGGTCCCCTGCGCCTGCTCGGGGCTCATGTAATAGGGCGTCCCGAGCATCGCGCCGGTCTTCGTGTTGCTGCCCTCGATCGCGTGGCTGCCGGTCGCCTTCGCGATTCCGAAATCGAGAACCTTCGCGATCTCCCGGTCGTCGTCCTTGACGATGAAGATGTTGTCCGGCTTGAGATCGCGATGCACGATCCCCACCGAGTGCGCCTTGGTCAGCGCCCGGCACACCTGGGCGACGACCTTCAGCAGCTCCGCCGGAGCGAGCCGGCGCACGCGCTGCAGGCGCTTGCCGAGGTCCTCCCCCTCCAGCAGCTCCATGGCGATGTACGGCGTCCCCTCGAAGACGCCGTGATCGAGGACCTGGACGACGTGAGGGCTGCGGAGGAGCGCCGCGGCCTTCGCTTCTCGCTCGAAGCGCGCGTGAGCCTCGGGAAGGGTGGCGTGGCTCCCTTCGATGAACTTGACGGCGCACGGGATGTCGAGCCCCAGGTGGGTCGCGTGCCAGACCGAGCCCATTCCACCGCGGCCGAGCTGGTGGTTCAGGCGGAAGCGCTCGGCGATGACAAGGTTGGCTGCGAGCGTGATCGGCATCGAATCCCCGAAAGAATGGCGCGGTCCCAGAATAGCTGGAGGGAGACCGCGCACAAGGCTGGCGCCCTGCGAAACCGCCACGCGCGCGCTCCGACCCAGCCATCACTATGCCTCACCGGCTCGCCGGGAGCTACCCCCGCCTCGCGCGGCTCCCCCCGCCTTTCGCGCCCTCCGCCGGAGCCTCTCGGCGAGCCCGAAAAAGCCGGCACACACCCGCGGTTGTGCTCGAACGTGCCCCTCTGCGATACTCGCCGCTGCCAGCCATGCGCTTCACCCTCCGTCGTCTTTCTGCCCTCGCCTCCCTTGCCTTGGCGACCAGCCTCGCGCCCCCGCTCTACGCGCAGTCGGACGCGGACCGCGCCACCGCGCGCTCGCTCGGACAGGAAGGGGAGACCGCGCTCGACGGCGGCGACTTCAAGACGGCGGAGGACTCCTTCCGCCGGGCCGATCGGCTCGTCCACGCGCCCACGCTGATGCTCGGGCTCGCTCGCTCGCTTGCCGGCTTGCACCGCTTCGTCGAGGCGCAGGAGACCTACAACCGCATCATCCGCGAGGGGGTCGCCCCCGGCGCCTCCCAGGTCTTCAAGGACGCCGTCGAGCAAGCCAAGCGCGAGGTCGACGGGGTCGCGCCGCACATCGGCGGGGTGACCATCGTCGTCCAGGCCGCGGGCGGCGGCGACGTGCCCAACAAGAAGGTCGTCCTCGACGGAGCTCCCGTGAACACGGCCTCCCTCGGGGTGCGCCGCGCGATCGATCCGGGCGCGCACGTGCTGCAGGTCACCGCCGACGGCTTCAAGCCGGCCGAGCTGCACTTCCAGGTCACGGAAGGAGGCTCGGTCGACACCCCGGTGACCCTCGAGAAGGACCCGAATGCGGTCGTGGCGCCCACGCCGACGCCGACGCCGACGCCGGTGCCGCTGCCCCCCGGGGACCAGCACTTCACGCCCGTGAACCCCGGGGCCGAGCAGCCGGTGACGGTGTCGTCGTCCTTCCCGGGGGCCCTTCCGTGGGCGACCCTCGGCGTCGGCGGCGCGGCGCTCGTCTTCGGGGCCATCACGGGCGTCGTCGCCATGGGCAAGCACTCGGATCTCGCGAAGGTCTGCCCGGGCGGCACGTGCGGCAGCGACCAGCAGAGCGCCGTCGACAGCTACCACTCCATGGCCACCCTCTCGACGGTGGGGTTCATCGTCGGCGGCATCGGCGTCGCCGGTGGGGTCATCATGCTGCTCCTCAAGCCCAGCGCGTCGTCGCCGCCGCCGCCTGCGGCCGCGTCCTCGCTCAGCGTGACCCCCGTCTTTGGCCTGGGCTCCGTCGGAGCCGTCGGGACGTTCTGAGCAGCGACGTGGTGACGCCGCGCCTCGTGGCCATCTCGGCGCTGCTCGGGCTGACCGGGACGGCGGCGTGCAGCCTGGTCATCGGCCTCGGCGATCACGAGCCGTATCCAGCGGAGGGCGGCGTCGTCGAAGCTTCCACCCCCGACAGCACGACCGACGCGGGTCTGGACGCGCACGACGCCGCCGACGTGGTGATCGAGGCCGCACCCGAGACGAGCACCACCGTGTGCGAGGCGGGCGTGCTGTGCGGCGACGCCTGCGTCGACTTGCAGACAGACGAGTCGAACTGCGGCACGTGCGGCACGAGCTGCGAAGCATCCACCTGCTATCGCGCCACGTGCGCGGGGGACACGGTGACGCAGCTCACCGCGGGCAACGGACACGCATGCGCGCTGATGCGGGCCGGGGACGTGTGGTGCTGGGGCGCCGACGACCAGGGGCAGATCCTCGGTCCCGCGGACGCCGCCGCATGCCCGCTCGGCGCGTGCCGGCCGTCGCCGGTGGTCATCCCGGGCTTGCCGAACGCCGTACAGGTCAGCGCCGGCGGGAACCAGACCTGCGCCATCGACGCCGACGGCGGCGTGTGGTGCTGGGGCGCGAACCCGAGCGCCGGGCTCGGCCACGCACCGGCCGGCGATCCCACTTGCACGACGGCCGACGCCAGCGTCCCGTGCAACCCCCAGCCGACCAAGGTCGCCGGCCTCCCAGGTCCGGCCGCCGCCGTGACGTCGGGACAGACGAGCTTCGCCTGCGCGCTCGTCAACACGGGCGTCTACTGCTGGGGCGACGACAGCTACGCCCAGCTCGGACCCGCCGGCAGCGATGCGTCCTCACCGACGCCGCTCTTCGTGACCGGAGGCGCGAGCGCCGTCTCGGCGGGGTTCTCGCACGTGTGCGCGCTCTCGGGCGGCGCGGTGACCTGCTGGGGGACCAACGGGTTCGGCGAGCTGGGGCACGCGCCGGGCCTCGGCGACCAGACCTGCGCCGGCGGGACCCCGTGCGATCCTTCGCCGCATTCGATCACCCTCAGCGGCGTGACGGCGATCCATGCGGGCCTCGAGGCTTCGTGCTTCGTGGCCAACGGCGGGGTCTACTGCGTCGGGGACAACCAGGTCGGGCAGCTCGGTCAAGGCACCGACGGCCCCGGGGCGAATCCGACGCCCTCGCCGCAGACCATCACGACGGGCACCGTCTCCGTCGACCTCGGCTCCCAGACCGCCTGCGCGATCGTGCCGGGCTCGAACCTGTTCTGCTGGGGGGACGACGAGACGCATCAGACGACCGCCTCGACCGATCCGAGCTGCACCGGCGGCCTGCCCTGCACTCTCGACGGGACGACGGTGCCCCTGTCGAACGTCGTCGAGGTGCGCGCTGGCCCCTACTCGACCTTCGCGCGCACGAGCGACGGCGGCATCTGGGCCTGGGGAAACAACGGCTCCGGAGAGCTCGGGCATGCCCCGGGGGACGGTGGCGACGAGGGAGGCTGCGATCCGGTGGCGTTCCCCGGCGGCACCGTCTGCAACGCGGTGCCTTCGCCCGTCCTCGGCTTGCCCTAGGCCGTCTGCTCGTTCCGTCCCGACCGCGGTCGAGCCCGCCGTGTCGCCGTTTGCGGAGGGTGGCAATACGCCCCGAACCGCAAGAACGCGACACCTTCACCGCGTAAAAACGCAGCGTTTCCATTGCTCCAGTCTGGTGTGTCTCTTGCCTCCTCGCGCCCCCGTGACCGCGCCGAATCATCCCCGGCGGCTCGGATCGGGACCGCACCGACTGGCCGGCGGCTCCGAGACGCCGCGCGTCCTCATCGTCGAGGACCAGGAGGAGACGCGTGACCTCTACACGTGGTGCCTCCGCACCGAGGGATGGCAGGTCGAGGCGGTGCCGAACGGCGAAGAGCTCGTGTTCCTCGCGGCGGCGTTCGCTCCCGACGTCATCGTGATGGACCTCTGCATGCCCGTCATCGGCGGGATCGAGGCCACGCGGCGGCTCAAGTCCAACGCGCTCACGCGGCACATCCCGGTCGTCGCCGTGTCGGCGATGCATCGCGAGGACGGCAAGGCCATGGCGCTGGAGGCGGGCTGCGAGGCGTTCGTCCCGAAACCGTGCCTCCCCGCCGAGCTGAACGCCCTCCTCCAGAAGTTCGTCGGGCCGCGAGAGCCGTAGCCCCTCGGCGGCCCGCGTTCGCGCCACCCTTCGCGGCGCGTGTGCTACGAACCGCCGGAGCATGTCCGCCCCTCCCCGCGCCTCGCTCGACACGCTCTGCATCCACGCCGGCCAGGAGCCGGACCCCATCTCCGGCGCCGTCATGACGCCCATCGTCCTCGCGACGACGTTCGCGCAGGACGGCCCGGGCGTACACAAGGGCTACGACTACTCCCGCGCCGGAAACCCGACGCGCACGGCCCTCGAGCAGTGTCTCGCCGCGCTCGAAGGGGCCTCGCACGGCGTCGCGTTCGGAAGCGGCTGCGCGGCGACGACCGCGGTGCTGCTGACGCTGAAGAGCGGCGACCACGTGCTCGTGGGCGACGACGTGTACGGGGGGACGTTCCGCATCTTCGACAAGGTACTCAAGCAGTTCGGCGTCGAGTCGACCTTCCTCGACATGAGCGACCCGGCCCGCGTGCGCGAGGCGATGAGGCCGAGCACGCGCCTCGTGTGGATGGAGACGCCGAGCAACCCGATGCTCAAGGTGTTCGACATCGCCGCGATCGCCGAAGTGGCGCGAGCGCGCGGCGTTCCCCTGGCGGTCGACAACACCTTCGCGACGCCGATGCTCCAGCAGCCGCTGGCCCTCGGCGCGACCCTCGTCGTGCACTCGACGACGAAGTACCTGAACGGGCACTCGGATGTGGTGGGCGGCGCCGTGATGACGAGCGACGACGCGCTCGCGGAGAAGGTTCACTTCCTCCAGAAATCGGTCGGCGGGGTGCCGAGCCCGTTCGACTGCTACCTGGTGTTGCGGGGCCTGAAGACCCTCGGGGTCCGCATGAAGCAGCACGTGACGAGCGCCCGCGGCCTCGCTGAGTGGCTGGCGCGGCACCCGAAGGTGGCGCGCGTGCACTATCCGGGGCTCTCCTCGCACCCGGGGCATGCGCTGGCCGAGCGGCAGATGAAGGGGCCGGGAGGGATGATCACCTTCGAGCTCGCGGGCTCGCTGGCCCAGGCGGCGGCGTTCCTCCGGGCGCTCCGCATCTTCGCCTGCGCCGAGAGCCTCGGCGGCGTCGAGTCGCTCGCCGAGCACCCGGCGATCATGACCCACGCGAGCCTAACGCCGGAGGCCCGGCGCGACCTCGGCATCGGCGACGGCCTGCTCCGGCTCTCGGTCGGTCTGGAGGACCCGGGCGATCTGCGCGCCGACCTCGAGGCCGGCTTCTCCGCCGCCGCCCGCGCCTAGGTCTCCCCCGTCGAAGAAGGCGACGTCGGTCATCCCTTCGAATCGACGCCGCATCACGTGGAGCGCCTCGGCGCCGGAGTCGACCAGTACGAAGCGGCGCCCGAGCTCACGGGCGGCGGCGCCGGTCGTGCCGCTACCGGCGAAGAAATCGAGCACCACACCTCCCGCGGGGCACGACGCGGAGACGACGCGCCGCAGGATGCCGAGGGGCTTCTGTGTCGGGTAGCCGAGCTTCTCCTTGCCGGTGGGGCTCACGATGGTGTGCCACCAGGTGTCAGTCGGCAGCTTGCCGCGCGCGGCCTTCTCCGCGCCGACGAGGCCGGGCGCCATGTACGGGATGCGGTCGACGGCGTCGGCGTCGAAGAAGTAGGCGTGGGGGTCCTTCACGTAGACGAGGATGTCGTCGTGCTTGGCGGGCCAGCGCCGACGGGTCCGCGCGCCGTAGTCGTAGGCCCAGACGACCTCGTTGAGGAAGCTCGCTCGCCCGAAGATGGCGTCGCAGAGGACCTTGGCGTAGTGCACCTCGCGGCAGTCGAGGTGGAGGTAGAAGGTCCCCGTGCGCTTGAGGACGCGGTGCGCCTCGACGAGCCGGGGCTCGAGGAACGCGAGGTAGTCGTCGAAGACGTCGGCGAACGAGCGCGATCCGAGCTGAAGCGTGCGATAGCGGTGCCCCCCGAAGCCCACCCGGTCGCCCCCGGCGTCGCGCACCGTGCGGAGCTCGCTGCGGGTCTGGCGCCGCCCGGTGTTGAACGGCGGGTCGACGTAGACGAGGTCGATGGATTCGTCCGGGAGGCGCCCGAGGACGTCGAGGTTGTCCGCCCGGACGACGAGACCTGGGCCGCCGGAAGAGGAATTGGCCATGGGAAGGAGCGACAAGGACATACTCGCCCATCCTTCGGCCCTCGCGCTATGCTTCGGGCCGCAAAAGGGAGATCTCGTGATGGTCCTTCGCATGCTTCGTCTGGCCCGCCACGCGGGATGGGCCGCCCTCGGAGTCGCGTCCGTCGCGGCCAGCGCGTGTTCGAGCAACTCCACGCCCGTCGCCGCGGCGTTCGTCGCCGCGACCGTCGGCGTCGGCCCCGAGAGCAACTCGACGGTCTGCAACCTGGGGACGGTGCAGCCCTGGCTGGACGTGGGGACGGCGGTCGGCGGGAACGGCACGCCCGACACGCAGAACGACGGGAGCAGCGAATCCGGCGGCAAGGTCAGCGTCACGTGCACCGTGTCCACCTCGGGCAACGGGTTCGACATCGACCTCGTCGTGAGCCAGGGGGGCCTGAACGGGGGCAGCGTGACCATCACGTCGCCGCCCGGCATGGGCGCCGTCACGCAGGCGGGCGGGACCGGGATCACCGGCGTCTTCGAGAGCGAGACGCAGGGCAAGTATCGCGAGACCGACTGCACCATCAGCTTCACGTACATGGGCGAGCCCGTGAACCAGACGCCAATCGCGGCGGGGCGCATCTGGGGACACCTCTCGTGCCCCACCGCGCAGGTGAGCGGGCAGACGGTCCAAATCGACGGAGGCTCGCAGGACGTGCAGTGCGACGCCGAGGCCGACTTTCTCTTCGAGCAGTGCGGCCTCTGACGGGAGTCTGAGGCTCGGGAATCAGTCGTCGTCGTCGGTCGGCGGCTTCTCGCCGCCGGGCAGCGAGGCGAGGAGCGCCTGCACCTCGACGCCCACCTCGAGCTCGGGGTGCGTGTCGAGGAACGCCTCGAGGTACTTCCGCGCCGCCTTGTCGTCGCCGCGTGCGTGGTAGGCGAGGCCGACGGCGTGCAGCGCGTCGGGATCGGCCGGCACGCGCGAGAGCGCCGCGAGCCCTTCGCGGAGCGACCCGCGGATGTCGCCGAGGATGCGCAGCACGTGCGAGAGGGCGACCCGCGCGCCCATGTGCCCAGGGGCCAGCGTCACGCAGGCCGCGTACGCGTCGCGCGCCGGCTCGAGCTCGCCGATCTCGAAGAACGCGATGCCGAGAAAGTAGTACGCGTAGGAGTTCTTCGGATCATCCTCGAGCACGCTCCGCAGCTCGACCATCGCCTCGCGGAAGCGCTCCTCGTGGAGGAGCTCCGTCGCCTCCTCGACCGCGGCCCAGCGCGCGGCGTCCTCGCGCTCCTCTTTGCTCGCCTTCGCCATCTACGCCGTGGCCTCGTGGTGGATGAACCGGTCGAACGCCGCGCGCACCTCGTCCGGGATGCGGCGCGGCCGTCCGCTCGCCATCTCGATGAAGCCCCACGTCGTCACCCCGCGGGCGAGCACCTGCCCGTCCGCCTTGCGCGCAAGCTCGGTCGAGCGGTGGCATTTTGCCGCCATCACGCTGGATATCCAGGTTCGCGCCTCGAGCGCGTCGCCGCGTAGGGCGGGACGCAGGTAGTCGATTTCATGGCGGACCACGACGAAGACGGCGCCAAGACGCTGATAGGCCTCGAGGCCCAGCCCAACCGCGGTCGAGTGGGCGAGCGCGACGTCCTGAATCCAGCGGACGAACGCGATGTTGCTCGCGTGTCCGAGAACGTCGATGTCCCCATCGGCCACCGAAAGGTCCAGCCGAAAGGTGTCATGTTCGCTCACGACGGCGCAGCCTAGTCCGAAAGCTGTGCCAGCGCGCACGGATCGTGCTTCGTTCGGGGGTGAATGGCTTTCCCGGTCGCGCTGGATCAGCTCATCGGCGCCGAGCGCTGGGCCCTGCTGCGCGAGGTCGCGCTCGTCCCGAGGGACCTCGCGGACGTGGTCCCGAGAGCCCAGCCAGGCGAGGACGTGGTCGTGCTGGTGCACGGCTTCTTCGCCAGCGCGGGAGTGTTTCGTCCGCTGCGAGCCCGGCTCGAGCGGGAGACGGGGGCGCATGTCGCCACGTTCACCCACGCGCCGGGCGTGGGCATCCGCCGCATCGCGGGGCGGCTCGCCCGCCTGGTGGATCAGTTCCCGCCGGGGACGCGCGTCACGGTGGTCGGTCACTCGCTCGGCGGCGTCGTCGCCCGCTGGTACGTGCAGGAGCTCGGTGGTCACGAGCGCGTGGCCCGGACGATCTCGCTGGCGAGCCCCTTCGGCGGGATCGACGTGCCCCCCTACTTCGTCGGCGCCGACCTGCACGAGCAGAGCGCGCTGCTCCGCCGCCTGCGCGAGCGCGCGCACCTCTGCGGGGTCCCGCACACGTCGATCGTCGGGCAAGAGGACACCGTGGTCGTCGGCGTGGAGACGGCGAGCCTCGGCTTCGGGGACGTCGTCGTGCTGCCGAGGCGGGGCCACAACGCGCTCCTCTTCTGCGACCGCGTCGCCGGCCTCGTCATCGACGCGGTGAAGACGCGAACCGCGTAGGCCCTGGGATCTCGGGCGGGCGCGTGGTAGCCATGCCCCAGCCGTGCCGAGCTCTCCTCTTCGCCTTGCCGCGCCGCGGTTGGCCGCGTTCGCCGCATTTGCCGCGCTCGCGCTCGGCGGGAACGACGCGCGCGCCGACGTCACCTCGTGGCTGGCGGTGGGCGGCGGAGCGACGGCCCAGCTGGCGCAGGGAGCCAGCACGCGGGACGTCGCCGGGGCGCTGACCTACTCCGTCGGCGTCGGCAGCTCGCCCAGGGCGCCCTTCGTCCTCGGCGTCCTCTACCGGGGGACGACGTACGTCGGCCTCGGGACCGACATCGGCGCCGCCGTGCGCGTGGCGACGGGAGGCTTCGCGCGCGGCAGCTGGGGGCTCGCGCTCGACGCCGGCGTCGCCTGGCGCGCCTGGGGCGATGGTATGTACGGCGACTCCCCGCTCCAGGGCGTGCTCACGTTCGGGTCGCCGTGGGGGCTCCAGCTGGCGATCGCCGGGCAAGCGTGGACGCTCGACAACGGCGTCTCCGCGCAGGGCGTCTTCGCCGCGCTGGAGATCGACCTCCTGCGCCTGACGCTCATGCGGCAGGGCGCGACCGAGCGATGGTGGCCCAACCCGAACCCCGCCGGCGGTCACGAGAAGACGGTGTCGCTCCTCGCCTGGTAGTCACGTCGTCGTCAGGGCTTGCGCTGCTCGTCGGCCTTGATCGAGTACCGGACGAGCGCGCGAAGGACCTCGTTCCGCTCGACGTTGCCGATGGCGCTCTTCAGGTCCTCGTACACCGTGGGGTCGACGAGCAGGCCCCCGATGGTGCCCTTGCCCTGGCGGACCCCCTGCACGATGGCGCGCAGATCGTCGCTCATCGCGTTGAGGTTGGCCATGACGTGCTGGGACGAGTCGTCCCCGTAGAGGATGGCGTGGGCGATGCCGTTGCCCTCGCGCACGGCCTTCAGGTCCTGGTGCAGCTCGCTCATCATGCCGGCCGTGTCCTTCGACATCTCGCCGTCGTAGACGAGCGCATGCAGGATCCCGGGGCCCTGACGCACGTGGCCCGTCACGTCCTGCACGTCGGCGAGGGTCTCGTTGATGCGCTCGGTCGTGCGGTTCGAGTTGGCCAGAAGCTGGTCGAGCTGGTCCGCCTCGCGGTGGTCGTAAAAGAGGCGGTGCATCGTCCCGTCGCCGTGGACCATCGAGTCGAGCAGAGAATGCACGTCGGTCGCCGAGCCCTTGATGTCGGCGGCGAGCTTGGGGTCGCCGAGGGACTGGGCGAGCGGCTCGAGCTTCTCGATCGCCTGCTGCGCCGCGGCCGCCACGCGGTTGGCGGCGGCGAACATGTCCGCCGGCTCCTCCGACGGGATGAGCTGCTTCGGATCGAGCGACTGCGCGTCCGGCGCGCCGAGGCCGAGCTCGATCATCTTGTCGCCGAGCAGGCCCTTGTTGCCGACGCGGGCGATGGTGTCGGTCCGGATGCGCGCCGCCTCTTTCTTCTGGATGGCCAGGCTGACGAAGATGCGGCCGTCCTTCGGGTCGCTCCCGTGGTGCAGGCCGTTGACCTGCCCCACGTCGAGCCCGCCCATGCGCACCGGCGCGCCCGGCTTGAGGCCGGCGACGTCGTTGAAGGCCGTGGTGTAGGAGACCTTCGGCTCCCACAGCGAGCGGGTGTCCCCGATGAGGAAGATGCCCGCGCCCATGAGCACGAGACCTGCCATGACGAAGAGACCGACCTTGAACTGTCTGGACATGCGGGGGTCCTCGAGAAGGCGTCCTCAAGAAGAGGACAGCAGCGAGCTGACGTCCTCGGTCTCCGGCGCGTGCCCTTCGATGAAGTCACGCACCGCCGGGTTCATCGTATTGCGGAAGTCGTCCTTCGTGCCCACGAGGAGGATGCGACCTTTGCCGATCATCGCGAGGCGGTCGGACACGGTGAACGCCGTGCCCATGTCGTGGGTGACGACGACGCTGGTGAGCTTGAGCGTGCGCTGGATGGCGACGATGAGGTGGTTGATGCGCGCGGTGTTGATGGGGTCGAGGCCCGTCGTCGGCTCGTCGTAGAGGATGACGGCGGGCTGAAGCGCGAGCGTGCGGGCGAGGCCGACGCGCTTCTTCATGCCGCCGGAGAGATCGCTGGGACGCATGGATTCGATGCCGGGCAGGCCCACGAGGGCCAGCGACTGTTCGACGCGCGCGAGGATCTCCGCGTTGCTCATCTTGTCCCAGAACTGCTCGCGCAGGCCGTAGGCGACGTTTTCCCCGACCGAGAGGGAGTCGAAGAGCGCGGCCCCCTGGAAGAGGTAGGCGATGCGGCGGCGCACCTCGGTCAGCTGGTCGTCGCTCATCTGGGCGACGTCCTTCCCCTCGAAGAGGATCTCGCCCGCGTCGGGCTTGATGAGTCCGATGAGCATCTTGAGCATGACGCTCTTGCCCGAGCCCGACGCGCCCATGACCGTGATGGTCTCGCCACGGAGGAGGTCGAGCGTCAGCCCCGCGTAGATCCTCTTGGGGCCGAAGGCCTTCTTGACGTTGCGAAAGCGAATGAGGGGCTCGCTCACGCTGGCAGCATAGCTCACGCGGGTTCGGCCGCGACGAGGCGCATCTCCACCGCGCCGCCGCCCGTCCACGTGTCGGGACGCAGCGCTCCGACGACGCGAGCGCGAGCGCCGATCGTGGCCGCGAGGGGGCCCATCTCGGCGCCGAAGCACGACAGCGGCTGCCCGCCCACATCGACCCAGAGGCGCAGGTGGCCGCCGCGGACCTCGCGTGCGCCGAGCACGCGCGCGTCGTCGAGGGCGACGCGCGGGGCGGGGTTGGCCTGCCCGCAGGGCTCGAAGCGGGCCAGATCGTGCGTGACGCGGGCGGGGTGATCGCCCGGCTCGAGGCGCGCCTCGCCGTCGAAGGCGCGCTTCGGAGCGGGCACGCCGATGGATGCGCAGGCCTCGGCGAACCTCTCGCGAAAGGCGTCGACCCGGTCGGCGGCGACCTCGACGCCGGCCGCGGCGTGGTGGCCCCCGAAGCCGATGAGGGTCTCGCGGGACCGGGCGAGGGCGTCGTAGACGGAGAAGCCGGCGGGTGTCCGCGCGGACCCGCGCCCCGTCGCGCCGTCGAGCGCGATGATCACGGTGGGCTTGCCGAAGCGCGAGGCCAGCCGACCCGCCACGATGCCGACCACGCCCGGGTGCCAGCCCTGCTTGGCGAGGACGATGCCCGGGAGCGCGGCGAGCCCTGGATCGGCGAGCATGGCGAGGGCCTCGGCGACGACGGCGCGCTCGACCTCCTTGCGCCGGGTGCAGTGGGCCTCCACCTCCGTGGCGAGCCGGCGTGCTTCGTCGTCGCTCGTCGCGAGCAGGAGCGCGAGCGCGAGATCGGGCTTGTCGAGGCGGCCGGGCGCGTTGATGCGCGGCGCGAGCCGGAACGAGACGTCCTCCCCCGTCGGCGTCGCCTTGCCGCAGCCGGCGATCTCGGCGAGGGCGCGGGTGCCGGGGCGACCGCCGCGCGCGAGGAGCGCGAGGCCGGCGCGCACGAGCGGGCGGTTGTCCCCGTCGAGGGGCGCCACGTCGCCGATGGTGCCGATGGCGACGAAGTCGAGCGAGCGTCGCAGGTCGAGCTCGGCCCCCAGCTCGGCGCGAACGCCGGCGGCGATGGAGAGCGCGAGGCCGACGGACGCGAGGCCCTTGTAGAGGAAGCCGCAATCGGGCCGGTGAGGATTGAGGAAGGCGAGCGCCGGCAGCGGCGCCTCCGGGACCCGGTGGTGGTCGATGACGACCGCGTCGACGCCGGCGAGCCGCACGCTCTCGAGGCGCTCGTGATCGCTGGAGCCGCAGTCGCACGTCACGAGGAGCGAGGCTCGGGTATCGAGGACGCGCGCGAGCGCCGGGCCCGAGAGCCCGTACCCTCCCCCGAACCGATCGGCGAGGAGGGGGACCACTTCGCCGCCGAGCGCGCGAAGGACGTCGGTGAGCAGCGCCGCCGCGGTGACTCCGTCGGCGTCGTAGTCACCGAAGACGCAGATGCGCTCCTTTGCGCGCACGGCTCGCGCGATCCTGGCGACGGCCTCGCCGCGGTCCTTCATGGCGTCGGGAGGCGAGAGGTGCGCGAGCCGCGGCTCGAGGAACCGTGTCGTCGGCTCGGCGGCGCGGAGACCCCGCGCCACGAGCACGGCGGCCGCGGTGCGCGTCAGCGACAGCTCCCGCGCGAGGGCGACGGCGTCGTCGCCGGCCGGCGGCGGAAGCTGCAGCATCGAGATGCTCACCTTCTCACGCGGAAGGCACGCGGCGTCAACCGACCCGCGAGCCACCGGACAACCGAGGCACCCACGCCCGCCGTCGACGGAGAACCGGGGTACCCACGCCCGCCGTCGACGGGCCGGTGCTCGCGGGGGCGGGTCCCTCCGACCTCCCCCGCGCGGCGCTTTGCTTCGCAAAGCTTGCGCGGGAATTCGGGAGGAACCCCCCGCCCCCGCTCCGCGCCGACCCGTCGACGGCGGGCTTTCTCAGCGCGAAGAGCTGAGTGCACGTGGGCTCTCACAGGGATTACCGGTGACCTGAGCGGGAGCGCCTGTGGTCGGGGGCCGTATCGTCAGTCCCTGACCGCGATTCCTTCTCGGCCGACGGCGGTTCTGTCTTGCGTCGACCGTGTCACGGGGCCGCGGCTCCGCCTCGGACAACCGTGCGACTGTCTCGTGGGACTCGGCTCGCGCCAGGCGGAACTCGCATCGCGCCAAGTTGGACCGGGCCTGCGCCTCGGGGAACAGGCCTTGTGGCTCGTGGGACCGGGCTTGCGCCGCGTGGACCCGGCCTTGTGTCGTCAGGATGCGCGCAAGCTTTGCGAAGCAAAGCGCCGCGCGGGGGAGGTCGGAGGGACCCGCCCCCGCGAGCACCGGCCCGTCGACGGCGGGCGTATGTCCCCCGGTCTTCCGGTCTTCGGGTCTTCCCGTGCCCCGACGATCCGTCCTAGTTCGCCGGGAAGGCCGCGAGGACCGCGTCGATCATCGGCTCGTAGCCTGCGGTGCCGGCGTCCGGCGCGAGGCGCAGCGAGAGCTGCTGCTCGACGTGAACGAAGCGCCCGTAGTGCGTCCCCAGCTGCGTGCACGCCGCGCCAGACCCCGCCGTGTAGCGGGCCTGCACGTTGTCCGTGCCGCAGAGATCGCACGTGGCCGTGGGGTACCCGGCGCCGCACTGGCCGACGGCGACGCCTCCCGCCACGAGGGCGCCCGCCAGCGTGGCCGCGGCGCCGGCGTCGTTCCACGCGCCCGAGCAGTCGCTGACGAGCGCCGTGGGGCACGGCTCGGCGTTGCCATGGAGCTGGAGGAAGAGAAGCGTCGCGTCGCCGTCCGAGAGGAGCTGGTGCACCGCGTCGAACGGAAGGGCGTCCTCGTGGGCCGCGTCCGAGATGCGGTAGGGCTCCAGGTCCGTCGTGCAGGCGTTCGTCGTCCCGGAGCATGCGCTCGCGTCGACGTCGGTGCAGCGGTGGGCGCCGGCGACGAGGAGCGCGCGCGAGGCGCTGCTCGTGAACACCGCCGTCGCCTGGAGCTCCGTGTCGAGGTCGAACAGGGGATGCGGCGCCTCGATGACGAGCGCCCTCGACGGCGAAGGGACGACCCGCGGCGCCGCGTAGGTCCCGTAGAAGAGCGACGGCGCCGGCTGGCCGGAGGCCGTGACCTCCGCCACGACGCGCAGCGCTCCCGCTGCCGGGTCGACCATCCGCATCAGCCGGTACGACGACGGGAGCGAGCACGCCGCCGCCTCGTTGCCGCCGAGCACCGCGACGACCGAGCTCGCAAAGGCGCCCCGCGCCGCCGCGCTCGGCACCACGAGGGCGTTCGACCCCACCGCGGCGCCGGTCCGCATCGCCGCGGCGATCGCCGTCATCTCGTCCATGAGCGAGCCGGCGACGTCGACCCCGCAATCGGCGCCCGCGTCCGTCGCAGCATCCGCAGCGTCCGCAACGTCCGCAGCGTCCCCAGCGTCCGCAGCAGCCTCCCGCGAGGCCTCCCCGGAAGCCTCGGCGGGCCCATCGAGCGAAGCCTCCGCCGCGCCCTCGAGCGACGCGTCCACGCCCGGCGCGGTCGGCGAGCCCCCGCCGCCGCATCCGGCGCAGCACGCGAGGGCCAGGGGCGCGAGCAGCGCGGCCCTCATCCTGGCTTGCCCGTCGTCTCAGGTCGCGTCAGGTCGCGCGCGCCGGGGCGTTGAGCCGCTTCTTCATGTCGGCGCGCCGGCTCATGCGCTTGTCGATCCACTCGGTGAGCGGCGCGGCCACGTAGATGCTCGAGTACGTCCCCGCGACGATGCCGACGACGAGGGCCAGCATGAAGTCCTTGATGACGCCCGTGCCGTACACGAAGAACGCGAGCACGCTGAGCATCGTCGCGCCCGACGTGAGGATGGTCCGCGACAGCGTCTCGCTGACGCTGAGGTTGATGATCTGCGCGAAGGACTTGCCGCGGTGCTTGCCCAGGTTCTCGCGGATCCGGTCGTAGACGACGACCGTGTCGTTCATCGAGTATCCGACCACCGTGAGCACGGCCGCGATGGTCGACAGCGTGATCTCCTTGCGGAACAAGATGAAGACGCCGATGACCACCATCGCGTCGTGAATGCACGCGATGACGACGCCGGGCGCGAAGCGGAGGTCGAAGCGGAACGCCAGGTAGAGCATGATGAACACGATGGCGATGGCCACCGCGTTGCGCGCGCTGTCGCGGAGCTGCTTGCCGGCCTTGGGACCCACCCACTCCACGTGGAGGGCGCGATCCGGCACCATGTCCGCGCCGAGCTTCGCCTGCAGGCGCTCGACCATCTGGTCGCCCTTGCCGAGCAGCTGGATCTCGACGCGGTGGTCCCGCGGGTTCAAGATCTGCGGGTTGGTCGAGCTCGCGCGGAGCGAGACGCCCGGGACGCTGGCGATCTGCTTCTTGATGACCTCGAGATCGGGGTCCGTGTCGTAGCGCGTGCTGACCTTGTCGCCGCCGGCGCTGAACTTCACCTCGGTCGCGCGCGCGTTGGGGGGACACTTCGCCGGATCGGCGACCGGCGCCGCGGCGTCCTCCGTGAAGCAGAGGGCCTGCTTCAGCGCGTTCTTCTCCGCGTCGGTGATGGCGCTCACGTCCTGGACACGGATGAGGAAGTGGTACGGATTGCTGGGGTCGACCACCTGGACGACGTCCGGCGTCGAGAACCCGGCGGCGATGACCGCCTTGCGCACGCCCGCCGCGTCGATGTTCTGCTTGAACGCGATCTCGACCTCGGTCCCGCCCCGGAAGTCCGTTCCGTAGTTCGGCCCGGGGTAGAAGCAGAGGATGGTCGACGCGATGACGAGGATGAAGCTCAGCGGGATCCAGAAGACCCGCTGCCCCATGAAGTCGAAGACGCGTCCCGGCTTGAAGAACTCCATGGCTAAAACTCCGCGCCGACGCTGAGTCGTTTGACCTTCGCGCCGCGCACCCACCAGTCGAACACGAGACGCGTGCAGAAGAAGCCGGTGAAGAGGCTGCAGATGATGCCGATGACCAGCGTGACCGCGAAGCCCTTCACGGGACCGCTCCCGTACTGCATCAAGATGAGGCCCGAGATGAACACCGTCGCGTGTCCGTCGACGATGGACGGCCACGCGCGCGAATAGCCGGCTTCGACCGCCGCGCGCACCGTCTTGCCGGCGCGCAGCTCCTCCCGGATCCGCTCGTTGACCAGAACGTTCACGTCGATGCTCATGCCGATGGTGAGCGCGAGTCCGGCGACGCCCGGGAGCGTCATCGTGGCGCTGAAGCTGGCGAGCACCGCCATCTGCAGCATCAGGTTCATGAGCACCGCGATGTCGGCCACGACGCCGGACTTCCGGTAGTAAAACATCATGAAGAGGAGGACGGCGGCGACGCCGAAGGACCCGCCCTTCACGGCCTCGCGGATCGCGTCGCGCCCGAGCGACGGCCCGATGATCGACTCGCTGCTCGGCGTGATCGGCGCAGGCAGCGCGCCCGACCGGAGCACGAGCTCGAGCTGCTTCGCGTCGTGCAGCTGCTTCTCCGGGTCGCCGGCGCCCATCGTGATCTGCGCCCGGCCCCCGCCGATCTTGGAGCGGATGACCGGCGCGGAGTCGACCAGGTCGTCGAGGATGATGGCGAAGCGCCGGTTGATGTTCGCCCCGGTGATCTCCTCGAAGCGGTCGGCGCCGGCGGGGCTGAACGTCAGGCTCACGTAGTACTGGCCGAAGTTCTGCTGGTCCTGCCCGACGCTGGCGTCGGTGATGGAGTCGCCGGTCACCTCGGCGCGGCCGAAGAGGTACAGCGTGCGCCACCCCACCTGCTTGAACTGCAGCGGCTCGGTGTCGGGGACGGGCTCGGTCACCGGCTCGTAGCCGATGACGTGGTCGTCGGGCACGTTGAGCGACGCCGTCCACTGCCTCAGCCTCCCCAGGCACTCCGCCATCGACTCGTGCGGGTACTTCGGCGGCTGGCAGGAGATGCGCACGTACGACGCCTTGACGGACTTCTTGTGCGCCCCGTCGAGCCCGTCCGGCGCCATCTCCTGGTAGGCGGCGAGCCCTTCGTCCTGCGGGAACGTGTCCTCCTTGATCGTGCCGAAGACCTTGTCGCTCCCCGCGTCGTCCACCATCTTGAACTCGAGGCGGGCGGTCTTGCGGATGATCTCCTTGATGCTGGCGAAGCTCGCCTCGTCGCTGCCGGGGACCTCGACGATGATGTCCTCGTCGCGCGTCGTGACGGCGGCCTCGCGCAGGCCGAGCTCGTCGACGCGGCGGGACACGGTGTCCTTCGCCTGAGCCACGGCGCGTTCGCGGATCTGCGACTCGACCTCGGAGCGGATCTTGAACGTGACCTCGTCCTCCCCCGGGCCGGGCGTCTCCGCCAGCTCGGTGAGGAAGGCCTTGTGGAACCGGTCGTCGAGCTTCGACTTGTCGGCCGGGTCCTTGAACTTGAGGCGGATGAGCGCCGTCTCGGGCTGCGCGACGTGCACCTTGTCGTCGAGCTTCGTCAGCTCCTCGCGCGTGACGCGCCCCTCGCCGGTGTGGAAGCCGAAGGACGTCGCCAGCTCCTGACGCATGTCGTCGGCGTAGTGATCGCGCTTGTCGCGAATCGCCTCGTCGACCTCCACCGTGTAGACGAGCCGCATCCCTCCGCGGAGGTCGAGGCCCGGGGCGATGGCGAAGTCGACCCGATCGGCCAGATAGTGCGGGACGGGGATCTTCCCGCCGCTCATGTTGTGGGCGGTCGGCCAGAGGGCGATCACGGCGCCGAGGAACACGGCGCAGACGAAGCCGGCCTTGAGCCGCCACAGCCCGTCCATCAGCGGGAACAGGCCGAAGGCCGCCCAGACGAAGACGAAGCCGCACGTGAACAGCCCCCAGAAGTTGTCGAAGTGAAAGAACAGCGCGCCGCTGCCGGTGGCGACGGCCATCAGCACGAGGGCCGTGCGCCGGGAGGGCGTCGTGACTCCCCAGGCGAAGAGGCCCACGGCGGCGATGGTCGCGCCGAGGACGGGCAGCGCGTCTCCGTGCATGGCGACGGCCAGCGCGGTGAGGCCGAGGGCCACGACGCCACTCAGGATGGCGAGGACGTTCTTGTTGGGCATGTCGCTGTCGTTCTGGCTGCGCGCTCCGGCGTGGGCGCGGAGTTACTTCTTGTCGGAAACAGCCTTGGCTTCTTTCAATTCCTTCGAGGCCTGCTTGTCGGCCGGCGACACGAAGGGCGTCACCGTGTTGGCGACGATCTGCACGGTCACCCCCGGAGCGATCTTCACCTTCGCGAGGGCGTCGTCCATGTCGACCAGCTCGCCCACGAGGCCCGCGTTGGTCATGACGCGGTCACCCTTCTTCAGGGACTCGCGGGCCACGCGCTCCTTCTTCTGACGGCGCGACATGAGCAGGAAGAAGGGCACGAAGATGACGAGCATCATCAGGATCGGCATGAAGCCCGCAATGGGCGATGCGCTCGATTGCGGCGCGCCGCCCGGAGCGGGACCCCCGGGTTCCTGCGCCACGCCGGGTGTGCCGGCCTTGGGCTGGACGTTCTGTGCGAGAAGGAGATTGTTCGACAGGAGGGGGGAGGACACGGGCAGCTCCGATGACAACTCGCCCGGAAATACCGGACGAGCCGGGGTGGGATAGTCTTTGGCCGCTTCGCCGTCAACCGCATGCCTGGCCGCCGAGGCTCCCTTCCCCCGGCGCACGGCCGATCCACCGCCCGAGGGCGGACGACCTCAGCGCGGCAGCTCCTCGCCCTCGGCAAGCCCGCGAAGTCGCATGAGTCGCCCGCCCTTCGGGCAGGAGCAGGCCGTGGCACGGCGGTCGCTTCAGCCGGCCGGGCAGCGAGGCAGCATGGTGCTCGACAGCCAGCGTTGGAAGTGCGCGGAGCCGGCCCCACCGCTTCTGTTCAGTATGGAGGGTCTCACCGCCATGCGCGGTCGAGAGCCTGGGCGGCGCGGCTGGCTCACCATCGCCCAGGGGCGCGTCGAGGATGTCGGCGCGCACCACCTCGGCCTCGAGAGCGACGTGACCCTCGCGTACGTGGTGCCGGCGAGCATCGACCTCCGGCCCCTCCGCGGCGCGTACGTACGGATCACCCTGACCGACGACGCCGCGCTGCCTGGACCGCGTGCCCAGACGCTCACCATCGCGGACGAGGCGAGACGCCCGCTGCTGGTCGCGCGGTTCGGCCCGGCGGGTCAGACGCACGCCATCGGCAAGTCGCGGCTGCGGACGACGCTGTCGCAGCGTCCCGACGGCCCCATGGCGTTCGGCACCGAGAAGCTCCAGTACATGGTCCAGATCGGCGACCACGTGCGGGTGCACGAGCCCGTGGGCGAGTTCGTCGTCCACTTCGTGGCTCGGACGGCCTCGGGTCAAGTCGCGTACGTCATCGCCCACCAGGCGCTTTGGCTCAGCGGAAGACGGTGACTTCGCCGCCGCAAGGCACGTCGATGGTCCTCACGCGTTCGAGCGACCCCATGGCGACCTCGTGGGGACCGCAGCGCACGAGCGCCGCCGGGGCCCGGAGCGCAACGCCGTCGACGAAGACCCGCTGACCCTCGATGCTCGAGTCGAGGCGGAGCGTGCCCACGGTCGACGCGGGCGTCGGCGTGGCGGCGGTGGCGACGGCGGCCTGCGGGAGAGGCTCGGCTGGCCTTGCAGCCGGGACGGCCGCAGAGGCCTGGACGGGGGGCGCCGCGGGGCTCTGCACGACGGCCAGCAGCAGCACGCCAACGGCGAGGCCGATGGCGCCGACCACGACCCACCCCAGGCGCCGCCGCGGCAGGACGATCGCGGTGTCGAAGCCCACCGGAGCCAGCGAGCGGACGGGCCGGTTCGGGTCGACCACTTCGATCACGTCGTCGGCGGAGATCTCGACCGTGGACGTCCCGGGAACGCGCAGGATGGTGCGGGCCGCCGCGAGCGCGTCCGAGTCGTCCGCCAGAGAGCTGCGCGGGAGCGGGCCGACGGCGTCGGGATCGAGGTACGTGCGGACGCGGTTCGACTGCTGCATCGAGGGCCGCGTGATTTGGCTCCGATGTGTGCCTCGGCGCAACCTGTTGCGCGAAAGAAAATGCGCGGAGAACGGACACGCTGGAACTGAACAGCGAGAATGGAATGTCGAGGCGGGTCGCGCGCCCCTACTCCGCGTCCTTGGCGCAGCGGAACCCCACGTTCGGCCCGGCCTCCAGGGCGGACCCCCAGTCTCGCGAGGTCGTTCGACTCTGCGACGGCGTCGACAGCCAGCCGCCCCCACGAAGCACGCGCGCCGCGCCCGCGCGCGGAGCCGGGCCGGGCCCGAGGGACTCGACGTACCAGTCGGCCGTCCACTCCTCGACGTTGCCGCTCAGGTCCTGCACGCCGAACATGCTGGCTCCCGAGGGATGGGAGCCGACGCGGGCCGGACGCGACGCACAGCTCTTGCCCGACTGGTCGTTGACGAGCGTGACCGCGTTGGCGCACGACGGCCCGCCACCCCACGGGAAGGACGCCGGGAACGTGCCGCGCGCCGCGTACTCCCACTCCCGCTCGCTCGGCAGGCGTTTGCCGGCGAAGCGGCAGTAGGCGTCCGCGTCGCGCCAGTGCACGCAGGAGACCGGGAGCTCGGGGTCGCCCGCGTCGAAGGTGCAGGTCGCGCTGGTGCGGGCAGGCCGCGAGCAGACCGCGGCACCGACGCAGGCGCGGTAGGCCCCGACGGTGACCTCGGTGCGGTCGATCCAGAACGGAGGCACGTTCGTGGGGCGCGCGGGCCGTTCGTTCGAAGGAGCGCGCGGGCTGGACGAGCCCATGACGAAGTGGCCGGCCCCGAGACGGAGCATCCCGTCGCGCGCCACCACCGGCTGATGCACGACCGGCGACCGGTTCGGGGCGGACTCTTCGTACGGGTTCTCCCCCGGCACGACGGGGGACTCGTCGGGCTCCACTTCGTCGTGCGCCGCAGCGGTCGCCGGCGCGGCGGGCGCGGCAGCCGCGGGCTGCGCCGTGCTCGTCGCCGTCGCCACGGGTGGGGTCGGAGCCCCGACCGCACCGCGCGCGAGGATGACGCCCGTGGCGGCACCGACGGCGAGGACGACGGCAATCGAGGAGCGCGGGAGCATGGGAGCGCGTGGAGTGTAGCGCGCTTGCCGAATGCAAGACCAACGCCTGGCGGAGCCAACCCATGCCGCAGCGCGTGACTCGATTCGATCTCAGAGCAACGTGGCGGGCTCGGTGCCGACGAGGAAGCTTCGTTTCCCGCGCTCGTCGGCGAGCAAGTTGTGAACGATGGCGTCGAGGTCACCCGCTTCGAGCTCGCGACGCGTGGCCACGACGCCCGAGACGATGCGCGGGATGCGGCCGATGCCTGGGTAGTCGGGCGCCCACGTGATGGCGTCGGCGAAGGCCGCCTTGAGCTGCACGGCGAGGGGGCCGTTCGAGGCGAGCGGCCGGTCGACGCCCTCGAGGACCGTGATGGCGAGGGCCCTGTGCAGGGCCTTCACGAGGCGCGCACCCGGGAAGGGCCGCCAGGCGACGACGCGCACCGCAACCAGCTCGTGGCCTGCGGCCCGCTGTCGATCGACGCCCGCGAGCAGGGCGGCCCCCGGGGCGCCGAGTCCCACGATGGCGAGGGCGCCGTCGGCGGCGGGTATTCGCTGGATGACGTCGTGATGCCGCGCCGTGAGAGCGTCGAGCTCACGCATCGCGCTCGCCAGCGCGAAGGGCGCCCGCTCGGCGAACGCGCGGTCGCTCGTCGCCGAGGGGGAAGGCGCGGAGGGCCGTGGGCCGAGCAAGGCTTCCACGAGCTCGAGCGAGGGCGCGCCGGCCGGCTCGTGGGGGCGCGCGGGCGAGCCGTCGTGCACCACGAAGAAGGGGCATCCGCTGTCCTCGGCCGCGCGACGCGCGACGAGCCCGAGGTCGATCGCGTCGGCCGCACCCGAGCCGATGAGCATTCCCCAGGGCAGGTCCCCGAGCGTCAGCGCGGGCGCGAGCCCCGACTCGCTGCCGGGAGCACCGTCGACCCCGGGCTCGGCGATGGCGTGGACGACGACTCCCCGGCCTCGCACGGCCAGGCGCGCGAGCTCGCCACGCGCCGCCGCCAGGTCGACCGCGCGGGCGACGAGCGCGACTCGCTCACCCTTCGCCGCGGCCTCGGCGCAGCGCTTCACGAGCGCCGTGACGTCCGTACCGCGCTCCGCGGCGACCGGCTCGCCGAACACGTTCCGCTCCGGAAGCTCCAGCCCATCGACGGCGACGAGCACGCGTTGCGACGTCGCACCCTCCAGCAGCGCGATGGCCCCGGCGATGGTCGGCTTCATCGAAGCGAATCTAGAAGGAAGGGAACCGCGCTGCCAGAGCCGCGGCCACCTTCAAGCGCTCACAGCGCATTCGCTGCGAGCTCGGCCAGCTCGCTGCGCTCACCCTTGGCCAGGATGATGTGCGCCGCCAGCTTCTCGCCGCGGAAGCGCTCGGCAGCGATGCTGAGCCCGTTGGACGCGCTGTCGACGTACGGGTTGTCGATCTGCCCCGGGTCTCCCGTCAGCACGATCTTCGTCCCGTCGCCGGAGCGGGTGATGATGGTCTTCACCTCGTGCGGCGTGAGGTTCTGCGCCTCGTCGACGATGATGAACTGCTGCGGCAAGCTGCGGCCGCGGATGTACGTGAGGGGCTCGACCTGGATCTGCCCGCTCTCGAGGAGCTCGGCGTACGCGCGCGGGCCCTTGCGCGAGCCCGTCGAGAACAGAAACTCGAGGTTGTCGAAGATCGGCTGCATCCACGGGTTCAGCTTCTCGTCCACGTCGCCGGGGAGAAAGCCGATGTCGCGCCCGAGCGGCATCACCGGACGCGAGACGAGCATGCGCGTGTACGCGCCGTCCTCCATCGTGCGCTTCAGACCCGCGGCGAGCGCGAGGAGCGTCTTGCCCGTGCCCGCCTTGCCGACCAGCGTCACGAGGCGGATGGATTCGTCGAGCAGCAGATCGAGTGCGAAGCTCTGCTCCTTGTTGCGCGGCCGGACGCCGAGGACGCCTTCGCGCGGCACGCGCAGGCTGACGATGGCGCGCTTGGCGGCGTCGAACCGGCCGAGCGCGGTGTGCGACGTGTTCGTGCGATCCCGCAGGAGCAGGCACGTGTTCGGCGCCCACGACGGCCCGCCTTCGCGCGGCGTCATGCGTCCCTCGCGGAAGAACGCGTCGATCTCCTCGCCGTCGACGTCCACCTCGATCATCCCGCTCGTCAGCTGGTCGAAGTCGATGCGCTGGTTCTCGTAGGTCTGCGCCACCATGCCGAGGGCGTCGGCGCGGATGCGCAGGTTCGTGTCCATCGTCACGAACACCGTCGGGCGGCCGCCCTCGGTCTCGCGCACGTCGAACGCCGTCTGCAAGATGGCCTGATCCATCGCGGTGTGATCGATGGCGCTCGGCAGCTCGAGGCGCTTGCTCGGCACGGCGACGCGCAGCGTGCCCCCCGAGTCGAGCGTCACCCCCTTGGAGAGCGAGCCGCCCTTCTCGCGCAGCTCGTCGAGGACGCGGGCGATGGAGCGGGCGTTCCTCCCGCGCTCCGAGCCCTCGCGTTTGAACTGGTCCACCTCTTCGATGACGTAGATGGGGATGATGACGTTGTTGTCCTCGAACCGGAAGATGGCGTGCGGGTCGTGGAGGAGGACGTTCGTGTCGAGGACGTAGTTCTTCTTCATGGTTCGTGGAGAGCGTGCCCGAGTAGTCGTGCGGCGTGCAGCGCGCAAGCCTCACCCCGCGGGGAGGGTATGCTCGCACGATGCTCCCCCGGGCGCGGCGCAGAACGAGAGAAGCTGCGGATGAGCGGCTCTTGACGTCGCGCCAGGCGGCCGAACGGCTCGGCGTCAAGCTGGAGACCCTCTACGCCTACGTCGCGCGAGGCCTCCTCCGCGGGATCGCGAAGAACGGCGCAGCCCCGCACGGGCGGCGATACGCAGAGCACGAGCTCGAGGGCTTCCTCGCGCGGCGGCGATGGAGCCGGCGCGTGGTGGCCTCCGCCGTCTCCTCGACCGACGGAGGAAGGCTCCTTTACCGAGGGCGCGACGCCGTCGCGCTGGCCGAGCGGTCGAGCTTCGAAGAAGTGGCGTCGCTCCTCTGGGCGGGCGAGCCGGAGGACGGCCGCGAATGGCCGGAGGTCGCCGCCGGTCGCCTCGAGTCGGCGACGCGGGCGGCGGGCGCGGTCCGGGGCGCGCCTCCGGTCGTGCAGGCGCAGATCCTGGTCGCGGCCCTCACGGCGGAGGACGAAACGCGCAGCGCGACCGATGGCGCGAGCGTGCGCGCGACCGCGACGAAGCTGGTGACGCGGCTGGTGGCGGGCTTCGCCGTCGTACGGGGACGGCCGCTCGAAGCGTCGTCCCGCGGCCCGATGGCGGCGAGGGTGCTGTCGGCCCTGGGAGGTCGCCCCACCTCTACGTCCGTTCGCATGACCGACCGGGCGCTCGTGCTGAGCGCCGAGCACGAGCTCAACGCGTCGACGTTCGCCGCCCGGGTCGCCGCGAGCACGGACGCCGATCCGTACGCCGTCGTGGGAGCCGGCATCGCCACGCTCAGCGGGCCGAAGCACGGCGGCATGACCGACCGCGTCGACGCGATGTTCCGCGCGCGGCGCTCCCCCGACGAGGACGCGCCCCTCGGCTTCGGGCATCCGCTCTACCCCGACGGGGATCCCCGGACGCCGCCGCTCCTGGCCGCGGCCCGCGGTGCCGCCCGGCGCGGCTCGGTCCTCGCGGCGCTCTTCGCGAGCCTCGACGCGATGGCGGCCCGCGGTCGGCCGGCGCCGACGGTCGACGTGGGCCTCGTGGCGACGTCGCTCGCACTGGGCCTCGACCCGGGCCTCGCGAGCATGCTGTTCGCGTTCGGCAGGACCGCCGGCTGGATCGCGCACGCCATCGAGCAGTACGCCATGGGCGAGCTCATTCGACCGCGCGCCCGCTACGTCGGCCCTCTGCCGGAGGGGGGCTGAATGGCTTCGGGCCTGCAGGAGCAGAGCTCCAAGCTCTGGCGCGCCATCGAGGAGCTCGTTCTGGTCGCGGCCCGCCAGGTGCAGCTCCTCGGGTCGTTGACGCCCATCGACGCGCACCGCGAACGGGCGCGCCTCGTGGAGGCGCTGCAGGCGGGGCGCGACGCGTCGCCGCGGTGGACGTACGCGCCCGTGGCGCACGACGACCTCCGGCGAGGCCTCGAGGTCGCCGAGCGGACGCTCGCCGAGCAGGCGGAGACGCCGGTCGACCGGCTCTACCTCGACCGGGTGCGGGAGCTCTCCGTCGAGGCCGCGCTGTGCATGGCGGCGGGCACGGCCGACCTTCCGCGCCTCGCACGCGCGCGGTTCGCGCCGCGCGACGCCGAGGTGGGACGGCAGGCTTCCCTCCTCTGCGCGTCGTGGCTCGACGAGCCCCGCGAGACCGCGCCGTCGGAGACCTGCGCGAGCGACGACGCGGACCCCCGCTCGCTCCTGGCTCGCCTGCGCGCAGAGGTGGGGCGTCTGCATCTGCCGTTCACCGTCGTGACGCAGCCCACGCTGGCGCCGCTGGCCGCGACGGGCGACGGCGTCATCCTGGTGGCCCCGGGGCGTCGCGTGAGCGACGAGGACGCGGCCCGCACCGTGCTGCACGAGATCGAGGGGCACGCCTGCCCTCGCGCGCGAGCCCGCGAGGCTCCGCTCGCGATCTTCCGGACGGCAACGGCGCGCGGCGTCGACGACCAGGAGGGACGCGCGTTGCTCCTGGAGGAGCGCGCAGGGCTCCTCGGACCGCGGCGACGCCGGCAGCTCGCGGCGCGGCACCGGGCCTGCGAGGCGATGACGGACGGCGCGACGTTCGCGGACGTCGCCCCGGCGCTCGTGCGCGAGCACGGTCTCGACGTGCTCCAGGCGGTCGTGATCGCGGAGCGCGTCTTCCGCGGGGGAGACGGCGTGCGACCCGGCCTCGGGCGCGAGCGCGTGTACCTCGAGGCCCTGGTGCGTGTCCGGTCGCACCTCGACGCGCGGCCGGAGGACGAGGCCGTCCTCGCGATGGGCCAGGTGTCGGTCGAGGCCGCGCCCAGCCTGAGCGCCGCCCTACCCTGCGCCGTCACATAGGGAAGCAGACGTCCGCGGACGTGGCCGTGTCGCCGAACTGCTTCACGCTCTCGCAGACGTAACCCGCGCGGCACTGCGGATCGCTCGGGTTGCACACCGCGAGGCAGAAGCCGCCCTCCGCCCCGAAGTCCGCGCAGAACGTCTGCGCCTGGGACGACGAGGACGGGCAGCTCGAGCTGCAGGGGAGCGTGCACAGGCCGCCCGGGAACTGCGTGGCGCAGGTCCCCTCCGTGCCGTCGTAGGTGCATACGCCGCTGCCCAAGCACGCGTCGCCGATCCAGGCGGCGGTGCCCGGCCCGCCGCTCGGCGGCGTGTACCCGAGGGCGCCGGCAAACTGCTGCCACAGGTTCCAGAAGAGCCAGTTGCCGCCCGGCTGGCCCAGGGCGACGAGCGGCGTGTACTGGTAGAGGGCAGCCGTCGAGTCGTCCTGCGGGGTCACCGCGACGCCGTCGAGCGTCGTGCTCGGGAGGTTGGGCCCCCAGCCCCCCGGGGTCTGGCCAGTGGCCGCCACGGCGTCGAGGTCGTCGCGCAGGGCGGCGCCGAGGCAGTCGACCTGCACGTCGAAGCCCGCGTACGTCGGGTCGCACGATCCCGGCGCCGTGCATCCGCACCCGAACGCGAACTCGACGCGCGACGCGGGCGACGGATAGGTCGACGCGGCGACGAGCCCCTGGTCCATCTCGGCGCGGACGAGCAGCACGATGGGGTCGAGCGTGTAGCGCTCGGCGGCCGCAGCGATGGCCTCCGACGCCGGGACGCCGTTGGAGGTGTAGGTCGCCAGGAAGCTCGTCCCGCCGTAGGGCGTCTGCTCGAGGAACTGCTCGATGCCGCCGCCGTCGAGGGCGGTCACGTCCTGCATCGAGGCGGGGTCGAGGATTTCGTCCGGATCGAACGCCGCGCCGTTGGCCTGAAGGTCCTGCGCGGCGAGCACCGAGGCGTCGCCCTTCTTCGCGCAAGCCGCCGCCAGCGGCGCCGGCGCCACGAGCACGACGGCGACGACCAGCCGCGCGAGCCTCACGAGCCTCACGCCGGCAGTGTACTCCGGCTACTGCACGTCGACCGGGATGGTCACCCAGCTGGCGCCGCCCCGGTTGTCGTGGACCACGATCCAGATGAACCCACTGCCGGGATCGTCGGGCGGCAGAAACTGGTTGTCCGTGACGCTCGGGTCGCCGATCGAGCCCTTGGTCGCGTCGTACAGCAGGCTGGCGTCGCCCGTGAACTGCCCGAACGTCGAGTAGAAGTCCGCCCAGATCTCCTCCTTCTCGGGGTTGTTGTTCGAGTCGATCTCCTGGGTCGTCTCCCAGCTCGACGACGGGACCACGGGGCCGATGGCCACGTGCGGGCAGTCCGACCGGCGCGAGGCCGTGCAGCGCGAGGTCGTGAAGGCTTGCGTCGTGTAGATCTGCGACGTGTTGGGCTGCAGGGTCACGGTGAGCGGGCTGCCCTGGACGTCGATGGACGAGATGACGGGGTTGTTGTTCGTGATGCCGGCGTCGGGCTCGAACGCGTAGACGCGCGTGAAGCCGAGGACCCAGTCGTCGGGGCCGAGCTGGTTCTCGTTCTGGTCGAAGCACCCGAGGGGGATCTGCTGCGGGTTGTCGCTGGTGGGATCGAGCGGCACGAGCTCGAGGTGACCCGCGCAGGCGATGTTGAACAGGATCCCGAGGCCGTAGGGCGCCGCCTCGCCGGCGACGGGCGTGTGGTTGGTCACCACGTCGGACGGCATCTGGAACTGGTAGCTCGGCCCCGTCGGCAGGAACGGCGTGAGGTCCACCCCCGGCTTCAGCGCCCCCAGGCCCGCCGACCCCGCGCCGCCGTCTCCGGCCGGCGCTCCGGCGTCGCCGCCCTCCAGCTGCTGGAAGCACGCGTAGTAGGCGTCGTCCGTCGGGTCGTCGCAGACGAAGGGGAGCCAGTAGATCTGCATCGGCTCGGGCTGACTCGGCCTCGCGTCGAAGGCGAGCACCTCGAGCCCCACGTTCGAGCCGGGCTGCGCGTACGCCGGGTCGGCGCTCGACGCGAGGATCCGGACCGAGGCGACGAGCGTCTCGTCGGCGAAACCCGACGGCGCGCACGACGACGACATCCACGCGCCGCAGAGCAGCGCCGCCGAGGTCAGCGTCTTCGTCGCGCGTCTCCAGCGCATGCTCAGTACTCCACCCGCAGGCCCAGGCTCGGGATGATCGGCAGATCGTTCGCGTAGGCCATGTGCGTGTAGTTGTAGTCGTAGGTCAGCCCGTCGACGTTGCCCTGGTTGTAGATGTTGAGAATGTCGAGGTACGCGCTCAGCTTGCCCCAGCCGAAGGCCCAGGTCTTGTCGACCCGGACGTCGAGCGAGTGAAAGAGCGGCAACCGCGACCCATCCGGCGGGTACGACGAGAGCGGCAAGTAGCTGCCGATGTTCTCGTCGTAGAAGCCGTAGGCGTTCGGCGTGTACATGTACCCGCTCGACAGGCGGTATCGCATGCCGAGCTCCCACCCGCGCCCGATGCGGTAGCTCCCCAGCACCGTCAGCACGTGCGTCTCGTCGTACTGGAAGATGCGCAGCGGGGCGCCGGGCGCGTCGCGCCTCAGGCTCCGCGACAGCGTGTAGGCGATCCACCCGAAGAAGCGCTCGTCGGGCTTGTACCGGATGAGGGTCTCCGCGCCGTAGACGACGCCGCTGCCCGTGTTGCCGAGCCCCGACTCGACGAGGTTGTCGAGCTGCTTGTAGAAGCCCTCGAGCGACGCCTCCACGTGCTGCGTGAAGACGCGCTCGACGCCGACGTCGTAGTGCATCGCGCGGTTGCTCGACAGCCCGGACATCCCGAAGACCGAGTTGGTCTCCTGCGCCTGCGGAGGCTGCGTGAAGAGCCCGACGCCTCCCTTGATCGTCGTGCGCGGCTCGGTCGTCACGTCCTGCCGGACGACGACGCGCGGCGAGAAGTCCCACGTGTTGGTCGAGTTCGTGTAGTCGAGCCGCAGCCCCGGGACGATGCGGCCTCCGGTCCACGGAGTGGCCTCGACCTCGGTGTACACGGCCGGCTCGAAGACGGCGCCCGTGGCCGTCGTGGCGACCGGCGGCTGCGAAGCGAAGGGGCCCGCCGGCGGCTCGCCCGCCTTCGGCGGAAGCGGGAGCTGCGCCGCGCCCGAATAGGGCGCGTAGTAGAGGTCGAGCCCCACGTTCAGCGTCAGCCGCTTGTCGAGCTTCTCCGCGAGCTCGACGCGCGACGTGATGGGGTGGTCGTCGAGGTGGAAGAAGATGCTCCCCGCGTTGAACTCGAGGTAGTCCTCGCCGACCGCGCCGACCACGCGGAGCTCGGTGTTGTCGGAGATCTTGTTCCGGTAGAGCGCCTGCGCGCGCCAGAACCCCGTGTGCGAGCCGATGACGCCGGCGAGATCGGGCGCGCTGGACGACGGGCTCTGGAGCAGGATGTCGATGCGGTCGTCCGAGCCGAAGAAGCCGAAGCGAATGCTGGAGTGCTTGTCGAGGTCCCGCTGGACGATGGCCTGGTAGTCGTAATAGACGGGCGCGACGCTCACGTTGGCGTTCGCGGAGTTGAGCACCGGGGCCAGCCAGACGTCGAACCAGGACCGGCGCCCGGCGAGCGCGAACTTCCAGCCCGTGTCGAAGAGGGGGCCCTGCACGATGGCGCGCAGGTCGATGAGGTCCGCCTGCGCCATCACGTGGATCCGATCGCTCTTCGGCTCGGTCAGCCCGACGTCGACGATGCCGCCCATGGCGCGGCCGTACTGCGCGCTGAAGTTGCCCGGGTAGAAGTCGATCCGGTTGAGCATCTCGGTGGGCACGACCGAGGAGAGCCCGCCGAAGTGGTAGACGAGCGGCACCGGCGTGCCGTCGACGAAGTACTGGGTGTCCTCGGGCGCGGAGCCGCGGACGATGAGCAAGCCCGAGAGCGCGGGCGCTCGGGCCACGCCGGGAAGGTTCTGCAGGGAGGCGAGCGCGTCGCCGTTGGTCCCCGGGATGCGCGCGATCTCGCGCTGGTCGAGGGTGAACTTGGTCACCTCGCGGGGCGGCTTCTCGCCGCGCACCTCCACCTGCTGCTCTTCGCTGTTCGCAGGCGCGATCGTCGGCGTGGCCGGCGCCGGCGGGGCCAGGCGGTCGGTCGCGGTCACCTCTTCGCCGGCCTGCACGGGCTGGTCGGCCTCGTGCGACGCCATGCCGGGAGCCGATATGGTGACGTGGTAGGTGCCGGCCTCCGCGTCGGGGATGCGCCAGGCGCCGTCGGGCCCCGTCGTCGTCGAGCGCTCGCGGCCCGACGCGTCCCGGACGACCACGGTGGCCCCGGCGACGGGTCGCTCCCCGGCGAGCGTGACGACGCGTCCCGAGAGGACCCCCGGCGGCGGCACGAAGCGGTAGACGAACCGGATGCGCGCGGCCATCGGCTTGCCGTCGCGCATCGCCGGCGAGAACTCCAGCTTGCGCGCAGCCGCCACGGCGGCCTCGTCGAACCCGTGCCCCGCCGGCTTGTCGACGACCGCATCGGTCACGGCCCCGGCCGCGTCGATCGTCACCGTCAGCGTGACCGCGGCCGGGGACCGGAAGCCTTCGTCGAGCGCCTGCTTCGGGTACGCGACGCCCTCGTTCTTCCGCACGACGGGCATCGTCACCTGCGGCGCGCTCTCCGGAGCCGAGGCCGCCGCCGCCGGAGCGGTCTGCGCGCGCGCGACGCCGGGCCCCAAGAGGAAGGCCGCCGCGAGGACGCGGGCGAGGGAAACGAGCCGAAGGCGCGGCAGAAGTCGCATCGCGCGGTAGGCGGGGCATTAGCCGAGGCGCGGCGCCGCCTCAACCGCCGAAAGGAGCGGTCGCGCCGGCGTGCCATAATGTGCGACCTCCGTGCCGTCCCCGTTCCGGCTCGCGCCGCTCGCGTCCTTCGTCGCCGCCGCGGCCGTCCCCTTCGCGTGCGGCGGGCCGGGCGCCGCGAGCCCGACGTCCACCGACGCCTCCGAGGACAATCCGTCGCTGCCGCGCCACTTCGAGGCCGGCTCCGACGAGGAAGGAGCGACGGTCGACGCGCCCGACGAGTACGTGGCTCAGGCGGCTCACTGCGCGCGCTCCGGCGAGGCCGGCTCGCCCCGGCCCTTCGACGCGGGCGCCGACGCGCTCCCGGACGTCCTCGCGATCCCGCAGGTCACGGGGCTCGGAGGTCCCACCCTGGCCGCGCCATCGCTCGTCTCGGTGACCTTCGCGGGCGACTCCCTCGCCGATCCGCTCGAGGACTTCGTCGCGTCCGTGGGGTGCACGCCGTACTGGCACACCGTCGGCGCGGATTACGGGATCGGCGACGCCGTGGCGTCGACGCCCGTGCGTCTCCCCGAGAAGGCGCCGTCGAGCATCGACGACACGGCCATCCGCGCCTGGCTCGCGAAGGAGATCGAGACGGGCGATCCCCAGTTTCCGCGGCCCGGGCCCGAGACGATCTACGTCGTCTTTTACCCCTCCGGCACGTCGATCACCCTGGAAGGGTCCTCCAGCTGCATCGACTTCGGCGGCTACCACCAGGGCACGCAGCTCACCGACGGGACGCCCTTCTCGTACGCGGTCCTTCCGCGCTGCAAGGGCGACGACCAGAGCGGGCTCGCCTCGCTCACCCTCGCCGCCAGCCACGAGCTCATCGAAGCGAGCACGGATCCGCAGCCCTACACGATGAGCGCGTACTCCTTCCCCGACGTGAACCACATCGGCTGGGGCCTCTTTGCCGGCGCCGAGGTGGGGGACATGTGCGAGCTCGACAACGACGACGCGTACGTCCCTCCCGGCTTCCCCTGGGTCGTGCAGCGCATCTGGTCGAACAGCGCGGCGTGGGCCGGCCAGACTCCGTGCGTCCCGGCCGACTCGACTTCTTACTTCTACGCGGCGGCCCTCCCGACCGACGTGGCCACCCTGAACCTGCTCGGGACGCCGCAGTCTTATCCCGCCGTGCACATCGCCGTCGGCACGTCGGGCGTCGTGGCCGTGCAGGCCATCGGCAACGGGACCACGGGGATGATGCAGCTTCAGGCCGTCGATCCCAACGTGCTCTTCGGGCAGGCGCCCCGCCTGAACCTCACGCTCGACGCGACGGCCGCCGCGCCGGGCACCACGGTCCATCTGACGATCGAGAAGCTCAGCGGCGACCCGTCCGGCGCCGAGCCGTTCCTGCTCGAGACCACCATGAACGGGCGACAGACCCTATCCTGGGGCGTGACCAGCGACTGACGGGGATGTTATGAGGGCAAGCGCTCCCTCGCCGCGCGATGCCTCCGATCCCTCCCGCCGTACCCGTCGCTGCTGCTTGGCTGGGCACCTGGTCGCGACCGCCCGACCGGCCCGCGCAGCTCGCCGCGGGCCTCGGCCTGGCGCTGCTGGTCCTCGCGCTGGCGCCGGGAGGGCCCCGCTGGCTGGCCTCCCTCGTCGACTTCGCGAGCCTGGTCGACCTCACGCGGCGCCGGCGATTTCTCATCGTCACGTCGTTCGTCGCCGCGTTCATGTCGCTCGGGTACATCGCCTTCTACCTGCGCGGCGGTCCGCGCGCCGTGGACGCCGCCACGTACTGGCTTCAAGGGCGGGCGATGGCGCACGGGGAGCTCGGGTGGTCGGTGATCGAGCCCTCGGCGAGCTTCCGCGCGCGGGACCTCCTCTTCAGCCCTCCCGAGCACGTCGCCGGGATCTTCCCCCCGGGGTACGCGCTGCTGCTCGCGCCGGCGTTCCTCGTCGGGGCCCCCATGCTCGTCGGCCCCTTGCTCGCGGCGGCGCTCGTCATCGCGACCTGGCTCCTCGCCCGCGAGCTGGCGGCGACCGCCGGCGAGGCGCCCGAGCGCGCGGAGATGATCGGCCGCATCGCGGCGGGGCTCTCCATCCTGTCGGCGGCCTTGCGGTACCACACGGCCGACGCGCTCCCGTACGGCGCGGCCGCGGTCGCCATGGCGATGGCGCTCGGGTGCGCGATGCGCGCGCGACGAACCGTCGAGCCACGCCTCTTCGCGGTCGCGGGGCTCGCCGTGGGCTTTCTCGTGGCGACCCAGCCGGCCTCGGCGATCACCGCGGGCGCGGTCGTGGCGGCGCTCGCCTGGGGCGCGGGGGAGCGCGGACGGTCGATCGGCTGGGCGTTCGCCTCGACGTTGCCCGGCGTGCTCCTCCTCCTCGCCGCGCATCACGCCGCGGTGGGACGCTCGCTGGCGTCGCCGATGGCGGTGTACTTCGGCGCCTTCGAGGCGCACGCGCCCTTCGGCGCGCGGGCCGCGGCGGTGACCACGCTGCATCGGCTGCGCGCGCACCTGCTCGACATCGCGAACCTCGAGCCGCTCGCGCTCCTGGCGCTGGTCCCGGTCCTGCGGCGCGTGCGCGGCGCGCCGCTCGCGGCCCTCGTCATCGTGGGGCAGCTCATCCTCGCGGCCCCGTTCGACGCGGCCTCGGTCACGCCGGGCAGCGGCGCGCGCCTGCTCGTCGCGGTCATCCCCATCGAGCACGCCCTCATGGCCCTCGCGCTCTCGCGGCTCTTCGACACGCACCTCGCGCGGGCGGCCATGACCACCTTCGCCCTGGCGCTCGCCGGATTCGGGGTGCACGCGTCCTTCGACCACGAGGCGCTCGCCGCGAGCGGCCTGGGTCGCCCGCACTACGAGCCGGACGTCGTCCGCGAGTCGGCGGGCCCGGGCACCCGGTTCACGGGGCTTCTCTTCTTCGACGACGACCAGGGCTTCGAGCTCGCCTACGACCCGTTCGCGCTCGAGCGGCACGAGATGCAGGCCGTGCGCCTGCGAGGCGACGACCACGACCGGCTCCTCTACGACTCGCTCGGCCATCCACCGGTGAACGACCGGAGCAGCGCGCGCCGCTACGTCGCGACCGCGAGCAGCGCCACGGCCAACGTCTGGACGCCGCCCGGCGGCAGCAGCGACGCCTGGCGGTTCGAGGCCGAGAGCGACTGGCCTCCCACCGGGGTGTCGGGAGGGCGCCCGGAGGTGCTCGAGTCGCCCGGGACGTGCACGTCGGATTCGCGCGTCCTCCTGCTCTCTCCGACCGGAACCGATGCCTCGGTCACCGTGGAGCTCCCGGTGCCGCGCGGGGCGACGCCGCCGGACCGCAAGACCTGGGCGGTCGCCCCGCGTGTGTTCCAGCGAGGAGGAAAGGGGTCCGCGACGCTGCTCCTCGTGGCGACGCCGGACGGTCCGCCGCTCGCCCAGTGGACCTGGGAGGACGACGTGAAGACCCCGACCTGCGTCGATCTCCCGGCCCAGCCCGTCGAGCTCGGGGGAGACCGCACGCGCGCCTGGCTCGTGCTGAAGGCCCACGGCGGCCCGGTCGCGCTGGACAAGACGACCCTCCGCTCTCGCTGAGACCAACAAAACTCCTCCTCTCCTCCTCTCCCTGTTCCATTCTCTCCTCTACCGGTTGGGCGTTGACGATCCGGAAATGCAGGGTGTATCGATAGTTTAGCGGCACGGGGGCCAGGGCCGCACGGAGCGGAAAGCGAATGACGAAGAGCGAACTGATCGACGCGCTCGCCGAACGTCGCACGGACCTCACGAAGGCGCGCGCCGAGCTCGTGGTCAACTGCGTCTTCGACGCGATGACCGAAGCGCTCCAGCGAGGCGAGGGCATCGAGATCCGCGGCTTCGGCAGCTTCACCGTCCGCCCCTACAAGCCGTACTCGGGGCGCAATCCGCGCACCGGCGAGCCGGTCGACGTCCCGGCCAAGCGCCTGCCCTTCTTCAAGGTCGGCAAGGAGCTGAAGGAGATCGTCAACGGCAGCAAGCACCTGCCGATCACGGGCGGCAAGGACGACGACGGCCACTGATGTTGTTATAGGTCGGCGTCATGCCGACCTCGCTCACGTTCGCGCCGGTGCCGGAGCAGCTGGCGCTCCTCGAGCGAGGCGTCGTCGACTTCCACGTGCGGGCCGAGCTCGAGAAGCGGCTCGAGGAGTCGCGCGCGAGCGGCAAGGCGCTGCGCATCAAGGCGGGCTTCGATCCGACGCGGCCGGACCTTCACCTCGGGCACACGGTGCTGCTGCAGAAGATGCGGCAGTTTCAGGACCTCGGGCACACGGCCATCTTTCTCGTGGGCGACTTCACCGCCATGGTGGGCGACCCCACCGGGCAGAACGAGAGCCGGCCGCGACTGACGCGCGACGAGGTCAACCAGCACGCGGAGACGTACCTCTCGCAGGCGTTCAAGGTGGTCGACGAGAGCCGCGTCGAGCTGCGCAGGAACAGCGAGTGGCTCGACCGGATGACGATGGTCGACGCGGTCGACCTCATGTCCAAGTACACGGTCTCGCGGATGCTCGAGCGCAAGGACTTCGCCGCGCGCTTCGAAGAGGAGCGCGCCATCCACATGCACGAGTTCCTCTACCCGCTCCTCCAGGGCTACGACTCGGTCGCCCTCGAGTGCGACGTGGAGCTCGGCGGCACCGACCAGCTCTTCAACCTGCTCGTCGGGCGCGATCTCATGGCGAAATACGGCAAGCGCCCGCAGATCGTGATGACGACGCCCATCCTCGAGGGGACCGACGCGCGCCTCGAGAACGGGGTCGTCGTCGGCAAGAAGATGAGCAAGAGCGCCGACAACTACATCGGCATTCAGGAGTCGCCGGAGTCGATGTTCCGCAAGGCGATGCAGATCGGCGACGACGTCGTCTTCCGGTTCTTCGAGCTGCTCTCGGGGCGGAGCAACGAGGAGATCGCGACGCTGAAGCGCGAGAAGGCGAGCGGGCGCAACCCCATGGAGATCAAGGCGCTCTTCGCGCGCGAGCTCGTCGAGCGCTTCCACGACGCTGCGGCCGCGACGCACGCCGCGCGCGAGTTCGAGCGTGTCTACTCGAAGGACGCCGTCCCGGACGACGTGCCCGAGGTGGCGATCACCGCGGCCGGACCCGTGGCGGAGCTCGCGTGGGCGCTGAAGCAGGCGACCCTGGTCCCCTCCACGAGCGAGGCGCGCCGCCTGATCGAGCAGGGAGGCGTCGAGGTCGACGGGGCGCGGGCGACCGATCCGAAGGCGCCGCTCGAGCCGGGCCGCCCGTACCTCGTGCGGGTCGGCTCGAAGAACCGAAGGTTCGCGCGCATCGTCGTGAAGGGCGGATGACGCGGCGCGAAGCGCTGGCCCTGCTCGGTGGGCTGGCCGCCGCCCTGGGCTGCGGGCCCGGCGCCGTCGCTCCTCCCGAGACCCCGAAGCCTCCTCCCCTCGCGCTCGATCCCCTCGTGGATCTGGCGCCCGCCGCGGGCCTCGTCTGGCTCTTCGACGCGCGCGCCGGCGAGCTGCTCGCGAGCCCCGTCCTCCGCCCCGGCCTCGCGCTCCTCTTTCCTCCGGCGCGCTTCGACGCGTTCGCCGAGCACCACGGCGGCGTGGATCTGCGGAGCGTCTCTCAGCTCGTCATCGCCCAGTACGACGGCGCGACGCTGGCGCTCGCGAGCACGCCCCTGCAACCGGCCCGCGTCGAGGCGGCGTTCGCCGCGCGCGCGCTCGACGTGGACGGGAGGGCCGTCGAGGGGGGCGTCACGCGACTCTGGGGAACCGTCGCCGGCGGCAGAGAGCAGGTCGCCGTCTTCGACGCCCGGGCGGTGGGGCTCGAGCGAGGCCGCTTCGGTCCGCTGCGGGCCGCCACCTACTTCGCGCGAGGCCTGCTGAAGCGCGCCCTGCCCGCGCTCCGCGCCGAGCCTCTCGTCCGCGTCGCGAAGCTCCTCGGCGACGCGCCGCTGCGGGCCTTCGCGCCGGGCCCGTTCGAGGGCGAATGGAGCGCCGGCCTCGGAGGCCTGCTCCGCGCCACGACCGCGGCGGGAGCCTCGGTGCACCCCGTGGAGCGACCCGCGGGAGGCGCGCTCGAAGTGCAGCTCGTCCTCGCCGGGGCCTGGGGAGCCGACGCGTCTCGCGCCTCGGAGCGGCTCGCGTCCGCGTTCCAGCTCCTCGGCGCCGACCCCCTGGGGCGGCTGATGGGCATCGACCATCCCCTCGAAGAAGCTCGTGTTTCCGGCGACGACGAAGCGTTGAGGCTCCAGGTCGTCCTCGACCCGCTCGCCCTCGCGCGCGGACTGCAGGCCGCGACGGACGCGCGGATCAGCGAGATCATGGCGTATTGAGGGCCCTCCGAACCGCCAACATTGACGCCGGGCGCCAAGTGATGGTAGCCGACCCCGCTCCCTCCCACCCATGGCCCGCCCCGCCCGAACAGTCTCCGCCGCCCGAGCAGTTCCCCCGGCTGCGTCGAATTCCTCAGCGAAATCGACCACCAAGCCCCCGGTGAAGCCGGCGGCACGGGGGCAGGCGCGCGCCGCCGTGATTCCCCCGGTGCCCGTCGTCGCTCCCCCGCCGCCGCCGCCGCCGGCGCCCGAGCCTCCGCCCGCCATGCGCGCCGAGCGCTCCGTCCCGCCCCCTCCCCCGCCCGGCCGGCGGCCCTCGGTGAGGCCCGGACCGCCTCCCGGCATCGCCATCAACGTCCCCCCCCCCGCCCCCGCGCCGGACTTCAAGGTCGGCGACAAGGCCGTTCACCCCGCGCACGGCGTCGGCGAGGTGACCGCCATCGAGGAGCGCGAGATCGGCGGCACGCGGGCGAGGTTCTACATCCTCCGCATCCTCGACAACGGGATGAAGGTCATGGTCCCCATCAGCGCGGCGACCCAGGTGGGCCTCCGCGGGATCATGAGCGACAAGGACGCCAACGGCATCCTGCAGACGATGCGCGCCCGCGAGGTCGCGGTCGACGTGCAGCCCTGGAGCCGGCGCTTCCGCGTCTACACCGAGATGATCAAGAGCGGCTCGCCCGTCGAGATCGCGAAGGTCCTCCGGGACATGAACCGGCTGAAGTTCGACAAGGACCTCTCGTTCGGCGAACGCCGCTTGCTCGATCAGGCAAGAAGCCTCCTGCTCAAGGAGCTCGCCCTCTCCAAGAAGAAGACCGAGGCCGAGATGGCCGAGGAGATCAAGCGCATCTTCAGCGCGTGAGGCGTCCCCCGCGAGCGCGGGTCACCCGCCGCGGAGCCGCTCGATCATCCGCGTGAACCAGCTCTTGGTCTGGGCGCCCCCGGGGGGAGGGACGGTGGGCGTGTTGCGTGACGTGGGCCTGCCGGGGTTCGACGAGGGCGGCGGATCGCTCGGCTTCTGCGAGATGATCGGCGAGGGCGGCGGCTCGACGGGGCTCCCGTAGACGAGCGTCAGCTGCGAGAGCGCCTCGCGCCGCGCATCTTCCGCGGTCGCGCCGCGCCCGGTACGCACGAGGAGCGTCTGCGTCGGCTCGTCCTCGTCGGACACGTCGCGCTTCTTTCCGACGAGCTTCACCGCGCACATCCACGGCCTCTCGCCGCCGACGTGGATCGCCTCGCCCACCTCGACGTGCGCCCCTCCGCGGTGCTGGACGTGAAACCGCCCCGTCCGCGAGCGCGGCTCCTCTTCGTCTCCCTCCGGGCTATCGCCCGGGCGCTTGGGCACGTCGGCCATGATGCACGCTCGCACGCGACGATAGCACCGGGGTATGCTTTGCGGGATGGGAGGGGGATACGCTCCCCTGCTGGCCCGCCCCGATGCCGTCGCTCAACCGCCTGAAGCGCGAGCTCCTCCTCAAGATCGTCTTCTACGGCCCCGGCCTCGGCGGCAAGACGACGACGTTGCGCCACGTGCACGAGGCCACCAAGCCCGAGAACCGCGGCGAGCTCGTGTCGCTCGCGACCGACACCGACCGCACGCTCTACTTCGACTATCTCCCCGTGAAGCTGCTCCAGGTGGGGGACGTCACGGTGAAGCTGCAGCTCTATACGGTGCCCGGGCAGGTGTACTACGCGGCCACGCGGCGCCTCGTGCTCAACGGCGTCGACGGCCTCGTCTTCGTCGCCGACACGCAGGCCGCGCGGCTCGACGCGAACCTCGAGTCGCTCGACGACCTCAACGCGAACCTCGCCGAGCAGGGGCGCAAGCTCTCGGCCTTGCCCCACGTCTTTCAGTGGAACAAGCGCGATCTCCCCGACCTCGTGCCGCTCGACGAGCTCGATCGACGGCTCAACCTCTTCGGCACCCCTTCGGTCGCGACCGTCGCGACCACGGGCGAAGGCGTGTTCGACGTGCTCGAGCGCATCACGCGCCTCGTCATCGAGGCCTACCGCGCCGAGCTCCCCGCGCCCTCGGCCCGGCGCGAGACCCCCGTCTTCCTCGACGCCGAGGAGGTGGGCCTCGCCGACGCCATCAAGGGCCTCGCCGACTCGCAGCCCGCGCGCTCCCGCAGCTCGGCGGAGCCCGTCTCGACGACCGTCGCGGGCCCCGCGTCGGTGCCCGAGCCCGCGCCCGCGTCCGGGTCGCCCGCCAGCAGCTCGGGCAACCCCGGCGGAGGCTTCTCGCTCGCCGACCTCTGGCCCCAGGGGGACCGCGACGGCGCGCGCTCGGCCGAGCAGCTCATCGTCCGGCGCGACTACGCCGGCGCCGTCGGCGCGTGCGAGGACCTCCTCTCGCGCGTCCTCGCCGCCGCCTCCGTCATGCTCGGCGGCCAGCCGAGCCCGCGCGATCCCGTCATCGTCGTGTCGCTGCTCGGGCTCGACGGGGTGCGCTACATGGCCTTCCGCACCGTCGCCCGGAGCAGCCGCGCCAGGCGCGAGCCGACGCAGCGCGAGACCCTCGACGCGTACCTCTTCGTCGTCGAGGCCCGGCGAGCGCTCGACCGGGTGACGAAGGGCCCGGGCTCGTGAATCACGAGCCGCGGCCTCCCAGGAGGGTGGGGCCGTGATCGCGATCGACGCGGTCGAGAAGTCGTACGAGGGACGGCGCGTGCTCGGGCCCATTTCGCTCGACGTCGCGGACGGCGAGCGCCTGGCCGTCGTGGGCCCGAGCGGCTGCGGCAAGTCGACGCTCCTCCGCGTCGTCCTCGGCCTCGTGAACCCGGACAAAGGTCAGGTCGCGATCGCCGGCGAGCGCATGTACGACGGCGACAAGCTCGCCGTGCGCCGGCGCATCGGCTACGTCGTGCAGGACGGCGGCCTCTTTCCGCACCTCACCGCGGAGCGCAACGTCACCCTGGTCGCCCGCCATCTCGGCTGGGACGACGCGCGCCTTCGCCTGCGCGTCGGCGAGCTGGCGGCGATGACGGGCATCGACGCGAGCATGCTCTCGCGCTGGCCGGTGCAGCTGAGCGGAGGGCAGCGCCAGCGCATCGGCGTCATGCGCGCGCTCTTCCTCGATCCCGCCGTGGTCCTCATGGACGAGCCGCTCGGCGCGCTCGACTCCATCACGCGCCGCAAGCTCCAGGGGGAGCTCTCGACGCTCTTCCGCTCGCTGAAGAAGACCGTGATGCTGGTGACGCACGACGTGGCGGAGGCGGCGTTCCTCGCCGAGGACGCCGTCGTGATGCGCGCCGGCCGGATCGTGCAGCGCGGCGCGATCGACGCCATGGCGCGCGCCCCCGCCGACGACTTCGTGCGCGAACTCCTCGCCCAGGGGACCCCGTGAAGCCCGTGGCCGCCGCGTGCGGCGCGCTGCTCGCGGCCTCTCTGGTCACGGCGAGCGCCGTCGCGCGCGAGCACGTGGTCATCGGCTCGAAGGCGTTCCCGGAGTCGTGGGTCCTCGGCGAGGCGCTGGCCCTCCTCGGCGCGTCCGAGGGCGCGATCGTGGAGCACCGACCGAACCTCGGCGGGACGGAGATCGTGGCGCAGGCGCTGCGAAGGGGCGCCATCGACGCCTACCCCGAGTACACCGGCACCCTGCGCGAGGTGCTCCTGCACGCGCCCGGCGCGACGAACGACGAGCTCCGCGCCGCCCTCGCGCGCGACGGCCTCGGCATCACGGATTCGCTCGGCTTCGAGGACTCGTACGCCCTCGCCGTCGTCGGCGCCGTCGCGGACCGCGACGGGCTGCGCACCATCTCGGACGCCGCGGGCCACCCGGAGCTTCGGGCCGTCTTCAGCCACGAGTTCCTCGGGCGCGCGGACGGCTGGCCCGGGCTGCGCGCGCGCTACGGCCTCGACTTCGCCGAGGTGCGCGGGGTCGAGCACCACCTCGCCTTCGGGGCCCTCGCGGCGGGGCGCGCGGACGTGATGGACGTCTACACGACCGATCCGGAGATCGACCGGATGTCGCTGAGGATCCTCGACGACGACCGCGCGTTCTTTCCGCGCTACGACGCGGTCGTCGTCTACCGGCTCGGCCTCGAGACGCGCGCGCCGGCGGCGTTCGCGGCGATGCTGCGCCTCGTCGGCCGCGTCGATCGCCGGACGATGGCGCTGGCCAACGCCGCGGTGACGGAGGGCCGGAGCACGCGCGAGGCGGCCGCCGGCCTGCTTCACGACGCGCTCGGCGCGGAGGCTCCGAAGATGGACGGCGCGGGCGCCCCGTCGATGGCGGCCGTGGTGTCCGGCGCGCTCGGGCAGCACCTCGCGCTCGTGGCGTCGTCGCTCGCGGGGTGCATCCTCGTCGGCATCCCGCTGGGGATCCTCGCGGCGCGGCGCAAGCGGATCGCGGCGCTGGTCCTCGGCGCGGCCGGGGTGCTGCAGACGGTGCCGTCGCTGGCGCTGCTCGCGCTGCTCATCCCGGTGCTGGGGATCGGCGTCGTGCCGGCGACCGTGGCGCTGTTTCTGTACGGACTGCTGCCCATCGTGCAGGGCACGTGCACGGGGCTGACGTCGATCCCCGCGCCGCTCGCGGAGGCGGCGGAAGCGCTGGGGCTCCCGTCGTTCGCGCGGCTCGTAAGGGTGGAGCTGCCGCTCGCGTCGCCGTCGATCCTGGGGGGCGTGAGGACGAGCGCCGTCATCGCCGTGGGCACGGCGACCATCGCGGCGCTGGTGGGGGCGGGCGGGCTGGGGGACCCGATTCTGCAAGGGATCGCGCTGCGGAGCACGCCGCTGATTCTCGCGGGGGCGGTACCGGCGGCGCTGCTGGCGCTGGCGGCACAGGGGGGGTTCGCGCTGGTGGAGAGGGTGGTGGTGCCGAAGGGGCTGAGGGTGAGGACGCACGAGTAGCGGGAGAGGGCGCGGGCGAGGGCGAGGGCGAGAGCGAGAGCGAGAGCGCGGGCGCGGGCGCGAGCGCGGGCGCGGGCGCGGGCGAGAGCGCGGGCGAGAGCGCGGGCGCGGGCGCGGGCGCGAGC
>DASXZL010000084.1:0-135654 GCA_036501935.1 Polyangiaceae bacterium
CCCTCTCCCTCTCCCTCTCCCTCTCCCTCTCCCTCTCCCTCTCCCTTTCCCTCTCCCCCTCCTGTGACGGCGACGGGAAGGTAAAGGTGGGTTAGACGTGCGGAAACGCGCCCAGTAACAGCCGTCGACTCGGCGTCGACACCCGTCGATCGAGAATCCTCAGCCCTTCACGCGCCGCCGCGATCCGAGTCGGTCGTAGACCTCCGCGTACCCCGCCCCCATCGCCTTCACCGAGAACCGCTCCACCACCCGCTTCCTCCCCGCCGCCCCCATCTCCCTCATCCTCGCCTCCGCCCCCATCGCCTCCCGCATCGTCCTGCTCAGCGCCGCGACGTCGCCCGCGGGGCACAGCATCCCCGTCGCGCCGTCGACGCCGTCGACGCCGTCGACGACGATCTCCGGCACCCCACCCACCGCAAAGCCGACCACCGGGAGCCCCATGGCCATCCCCTCGAGCAGCGCGATCCCCAGCCCCTCCGACCGCGACGAGCAGAGCGCCGCGTGCGCCCGCGCGAGAAGTGGCCGCGCGTCCTTCGCGTAGCCGAGAAACCGCACCCGATCCGCCACACCCATCTCGCGGGCCTTCCTCTCGATCGTCGCCCGCTCCGCGCCGATGCCCAGGATGTCCAGTCTGGCCCCGGGGACTCCCGCCAGCGCTTCCACGGCGAGATCGACGCCCTTGCGCGGCTCGAGCCGGCCCACCAGAACGAACGTGAACGCGTCGGCCTTCGCGTCGTCGCGCGGCGCGAAGTGCTCCACGTCGACCCCGTTCGGCACGACGCGCATCCTCTCCGCCGCCCACGGCGCCCGCCCCAGCGCCACGCCGCGCACGTGCGCGCTCACGGCGACCGCGGCGTCGGCCCGGGCGAGTGACCACCGCGAGAAGGGCCAGCAGCTCGGATCGTCGTAGACCCGCGTCGAGTGCTCGGTCCGCAAGATGCGCGCGCCCGACCGCGCGGCCGCCCGCGTCCCCAGCACCTGCGACGCGAACGTGTGAAGGTGCGCCACGTCCGCCCGCTCTTCGCGAAGCACGCCGGCGAGCCACGCGACGTCCCCCGGCCCGAGCGACCGCCACAGGTAGGGCAACGGACCCTCCCGCACGCGCCCCCGGTCGTGCACGCGAAGCCCCGCCTCGCGGAGCATGCGCCGCAGCGCCTCGTTCGGCGTGAAGAGCGCGACCGCGTGCTCGGCCCCGGTGTCCGCGGCGCGCGTCGCGAGGTCGACGAGCATCCGCTCCGCCCCGCCCGTCTCTCCCGCCACCACGACGTGGACGACGCGCGTCACGGGATCCCCACGGCGCGCAGGCGCGTGCGAAAGCGCACCGCGAAGACGAGGGCGACGACCGCGTAGGTGCACGACGTCGACAGCGCGATCCCCTCGAGCCCGAGCCACGGCAGAAAGAGGACGTTGAGGACCGCGTTGAGGACCGCGTTGAGGAGGCCCATCGAGAGCATGATGCGGCTGTTCTGCACGGCCACGTGCGCCCGCGCGAGCACGAGCAGCGCCCCGAAGGGCGCGAGCCCCACGAGGTGGTACGGCAGGAGGTGCACCATGCGCTCGACGCCGAGCCAGTCCATCGCGCCGTGGCCGAAGACGGCGTGGAGGAGCGGACGGCGCACGAGCCAGAGGATCACCGACGCCGCGGCCAGGATGGCCATGACGCTGGCGAGCGCGCGGCGAACCTTGGCGCGGAGCTCGCGCGCGTGGCCCGCCGCGAAGTCGTCCGAGAGGTGCGTGAGCAGGACGGGCAGGAGCGACGCCTGGAGCAGCGAGGTGGGCACGGTCGCCACGTCGCCCGAGAGCTTGAGCAGCGTCCCGCCCCCGACGACGCCCGCCATCGTGGCCATCAACTGATCGACGACCGGGTTCACGCGCGTGACGGCGCTGCCGCCGACCTCGGACGCCACGAGGCGCGCGATGCGGCGAACGGGCTCGGGTCGCGCGAAGGTCGGACGGACGGCGATGCCGGCGGCGCGCGTCGACGCGGCGAGCACCCAGGCCGCGGCGAGCTCCCCGGCGAGCGATCCGCACGGGACCGCCGTGACCGAGAGCACCCCGCGTCCGAGCCCGATGACGCCGAGGGTGATCACCGCGCCGAACGCGGCGGCCACGGGCAGGGGAACGAAGCGGTGCTCGGCGGTGAGCATGGAGGCGAAGAAGGTCTTCACGGCGAGCGCGACGAGGTAGAGCGAGAAGGGCACGACCATCCAGAGCGCCGTCGCGCGCGCCGGGCCGGAGAAGCGCGCCGTGAACCACGCCGCCGCGACGCCCCCGATGAGCACCGCGAGCCCGCCGCCGAAGAGCAGCGTGTGCGCGAGCAGCGAGCCGCGGACGACGGGCACGAGCTTCGGATCGGTGAGCTTGAGCTCCGCCAGGACCGGCACGACGGCCGAGTCCTGGAACGCGGAGAAGACGAGCGAGCCGGCCAGCGCGAAGACGGCCCAGGCGAAGTAGTAGACGTCGGTGAGGTCGTTGCGGCCGAACCAGAGCGCGAGCAAGACCGGCAGCAGCGCCTCGATGCCGCGCGAGACGACCTGCAGCGGCAGGAGGAGCAGCGTGGTCCGGGTGATGGAGCGGCGAACGCTCACGGCGTCGCCATGTTACTCGCTCGCCGCGTCTCCCCCGGCCTCGCCGCTCGTGGCGCCGCCGTCGTCCCCGCCCCCGTCGGCGCCGGCGGTCGAGTCGACCGGCGGGCAGCACCACACGACGTTGACGGGGAGGCCCGTGCCCGGCCCGCCGATGTTCTGGAGGTCGCCGGGGTTGAAGCACCCGGCCGGGGTGGGGAGCACGCCCGGCGTCGTCGGGCACGCCCACGCCTGCGTCGCGACGCCGCCGTCGGCGCAGGGATCGCCGGGCCACGCCGACCCTCCGTCGACGTGGTCCGCCGTCGCCCACCGCGTGCACGACAGCGGGGCGCACGAGAGGTACGCGACGCCTGCCTCCCACGGATACGCGCCCGGCAAGGATGCGACGATGTCGACCGTGTCGCTCGGCGGATTGAAGCCGGCGGGATAGGTGGCGCTGCCGTCGGGGCCCCCGTTGCACGCGTAGGCGCTCGCCGTGCCCGACGAGCAGCTGACGGGGCAATGCCCGCCGTACACGCAGTCGATCGAGGGGCCGGGCAAGCTCGCGTCGATGTCGAGGCACGTCGAGGGCGTCCCCGTGTCGACCTCCTCCTCGGGCGTGCCGCCATCGGGCAGGGGCGTCGTCGCGTCCGCAAGGGCGTCCCCCGCGCCGCCGTCGCCCGGCAGCGCCTGGCTGCCCGACGAATTGCAGCCCAGCGCGAGAAGTACCCCTGCGGCAGTCCAGCAGCGCATGGCGAGCGGCGCTTCGTACCGCGGAGCCCGCGCGCGGGCAACGAGGCATCGGGAAGTCGACGTAGAATGCGCCGCCCGCCGTGCGCCGCGTCTCGACTCCTCCTCCCACGGCCGCGCTGGCTCTCGTCGCGAGCCTTCTCGCTCCGTCGTGCAGCGACTCGAGGTCGACGGCGCCCGCGGCCGACGCGGGTCCCGTCGAGGCTGCGCCGACGGCCGACGTCGCGGCGCCGCGCCCCCTCGCCCCCGTGTCGGTCTCCTTCCTCACGTCGCGCCGTCCCACGCTGAGCTGGGTCCTCCCGCAGGGAGCCGACGGCGCGAGGGTCGACGTCTGCGCGGACCGCGGGTGCACGCGTCCGCTCGCGAGCTTCGATGCGCCGGGAGCCGGAGGTGCGCCGCCGGCCGACCTGCCGCCGGGGGTCGTCTTCTGGCATCTGCGGGGGACGAGCGCGGGCGCGGTCGGCACGCTCACGAGCGCGACCTGGGAGCTCGTCGTCCCTGCGCAGTCGGCGCCGCGGTCGACGGCGTGGGGCGCGATGCTCGACGGCGACGGCGACGGCTTCGGCGACGTCGTCGTCGGCGACTCGGACGCCTTCGCGCCGACGCAGCACGTCTACGTGCACCGCGGCGGCCCCTCCGGCCCCTCGGCGTCGCCCTCGTCGATCCTCTCGGCGGCGGCGCCGGTCACCGGGTACGCCTCGTCGCTCGCGAGCGCGGGCGACGTCGACGGCGACGGCTTCGCCGATCTCCTCATCGGCTCTCCCGGCGAGGACTCCGTCTACGTCTACCGCGGCGGCGCCTCGGGCTTCGCCGACCCGCCCTCCGCCATCCTCACCGGGCCTGCGAAGTCGAGCTTCGGCGCCGCGGTCAGCGGGGCGGGCGACGTCGACGGCGACGGCTACGCGGACGTCGTCGTGGGGCTGCCGCTCGGGGCCTCGCCCGCGGGCCCGCTCGTCCAGGGCGCCGCCGTCGTCTACTACGGCGGACCGGGGGGCCTGTCGTCCTCGTCGCGCTCGGCCGCGCTCGGCCCGCGCGCCGGCTCCGACGCGCAGACCCTCGGGACGTTCGTCTCGGCCGCGGGCGATCTCGACGGGGACGGCCTCGCCGACGTGGCCGTGTGGGGCGGCATCGAGTCGACCGATCCGCAGTACGTCCTCGTCTACTACGGAGGCGCCCATCCGTTCGGCGGCGCGCCGAGCGTCCTCCTCCAGTACGATGGCGCCACGCCCTCATGGCTCGGCCACGCGAACCTCCTCGCGTGCGCCGGCGACACCAACGGCGACGGCTACGCGGATCTCGTCATCACGACGCCCGTCCCGCCCAACGCCGGCTTCACGGTCGACCACCTGTCGCTCTTCTTCGGCGGGCCGGGTGGGCCGGCGCTCGTGCCGTCGCGGCGCATCGTCAGCCCGCTCGCGCCGATGGATCACTTCGGCCTCTCGGTGGCGGCGCTCGACGCGAACCAGGACGGGCTCGACGACCTCGCGACGTCGACCGCGTCCTACGCGACGCCGCCCGTGTCCGCGCTCCTCTACCTCGGCGCGCCGTCCGGACCGGCGCTCGCGACGACGATGACGACTCCCGACGCGACGACGCTCTTCGAGCGCGAGCTCGGGAGCTCGGGGGACATCGACGGAGACGGCTTCCCGGATCTCGTCGTGGGCTTCCCGGCGCGCGTCACGCCGAACGGCGACGCCGGGCTCGCCGACGGCGGCGCCGACGACCTCGAAGCGGGCGCCTCGGGGCCTCTCCGCGGCGCCGTCGAGGTGCACGCCGGAAGCGCGCAGGGGGTCGGCGTGGCCGCGCGCTGGGTCCTCCTTCCGCCCGACGGCACCGCGCTCGCCTATGGAGCTTCGCTCGTCCGGCCGTAGGCCGCGTGCTAGCGATCGAGCATGCCGGCGGGGCCCTTCGTCATCCTCGGCGGAGGCCCGTGCGGCCTCGCCGCGGCCTGGCACCTGGCGCGTCGCGGGGCGCAGCCCATCGTGCTCGAGCGGGAGGACCTCGTGGGGGGCCTCTGCGCGACCCACGAGAAGAGCGGCTGGCGGTTCGATCTCGGCGGGCACCGCTTCGTCTCGGGAGACGCGGAGCTCTCGCGGTGGATCGAGGGACTGCTGGGGAGCGAGCTCCTCGAGCGGGAGCGGCGGAGCGTGGTCCTCCACGACGGGCGGTGCTTCCGGTATCCGCTCGAGGCGGTCGACCTCGTCCGCAACCTCGGCGTCCGCGAGAACGCCGCGGCGATGGCGGGGTACGTGCGCGCGCGCGCGTTTCGAGCGAAGGCGACGCGGGCCGGCGAGGCGAACGTCGAGGCGAGCTTCGAGGACTGGGTGTGCGCGCGCTTCGGGCGCCCGCTCTACGATCGCTTCTTCGGTCCCTACACCGAGAAGCTCTGGGGCATCCCGGCGAGCCGCATCTCGGCCGACTGGGCGGCGGAGCGCATCTCGCTGCTCGATCTGACGGACGTCGCTCTCCGCCTCGCGGGTCTCCGCCGCTCGCCGACGCGCACGTACGCGAGGCGGTACCTCTACCCGCGCCTCGGCATGGGCCAGCTCTACGGCGTCGTGGCGGACGACGTCGTGCGGCGCGGCGGCGTCGTGCGGACGGGGGTGCGCGTCGTCGGCCTCGAGGTCGAGGGGAGGCGCGTGACGGCGGTGCTCATCGAGACGGAGCGCGGCGCCGAGCGCATCGCGGCCGGCGAGCTGCTCTCGACCATGCCGCTGCCGGACCTCGTGCGCATGTTGCGGCCCGAGCTCCCGGGCGAGCTCGATCGCGCGGCCGCCGCGCTCCGCTTCCGGGCGCTCACGTTCGTGAACCTGATGCTCGGGCGCGACGAGTTTTCGCCGAACACCTGGATGTACGTGGCGTCGGGCGCGCTGCGGACCTCGCGCATCCAGGAGCCGAAGCGCCGGAGCCCGTCGATGGCTCCCGAGGGGCGGACGTCGCTGATGCTGGAGGTCCCGTGCAACGTGGGCGACGACACGTGGCGCGCGGGCGTCGGCGAGCTGCGCGAGCGCGGCGTGCGCGAGCTCGGCGCCCTCGGCTTCGACGTCGGCGACGTGCTCGACGCGTTCTGCGTGCGCGTGCCGCACGGCTACCCCGTTTACCACCGGGGTTACGACCGCGATCGGCGCGCGCTCCTCGCGGAAGTCGAGCGGTTCGCGAACGTGCGCACCGCGGGGCGGCAGGGGCTCTTCCGCTACGTCTTCATGGATGCCGCGATGCGGATGGGCATTCAGGCCGCCGAGCAGATGCTCGCGGGGCGGCGCGACGGGACGGCGATCGACGCGATCGGGCGATCGACGCGCGTCGTGGAGACGAACGCGCTCACCGCGTGATCCGTTTTCCCGCGCGGCGCTACAGAACGAGCAAAGGTCCCGCGCCGGACATCCCGTCCGCGGCGCACGGAGGCCGACTTGGAGGATGCATGAACGCTCGACTCTATGGCTACGGGTCCATCTACGGGACGCTCTTCGCTTCGCTGGCGGGCGCGGTCGTCGCGTGCGGCGGCGCCACGACGTCGTCGCCGACGGGGACGACCGCGTCGAGCGAGGAGGCGGAGGCGCTCGTCGCGGCCTCGCAGAGCGCGGCCAGCTACGGCGCGGAGGCCGAACAGTGCGCGCAGACGTTCCTCACGTGCGTCTCGGCCGCGAGCGCCGACGTGGGCGCGTGCATCTCCGCGCTCGACGCGTGCTTGCCCGACACGCCGCCTCCGCCGCCCGGATGCGACGACGGCGATGGCGGCGCCCCGCCTCCGCCTCCGGCCATGGACGGCAGCGCCCCGCCTCCTCTGCCTCACGGCGACGGCGGCGCCCCTCCTCCGCCGCCTCCTCCCCCTCCGTCCGCGGCTCCCGGAGACGGCGGCGCTCCGCAGCACGGCGGTCCTCCTCCCTACTGCGGCCTGGTGCCGCTCCCGCCGCCCGCCGCGCTCCTCGCCTGCCGCAAGACACTCGAGTCGTGCATGCAGGCCGCGACGGACGACGCCGGACGCAAGGCGTGCGTCGACGCCGAGCACGCGTGCGCGCAGGCCGCCTTCGAGGCCGCCGGCGCGCCGTCTCCCTGAGCTCACTCCTCGGCCTGCCGCAGGGTCCGGGTCCACAGGGCCCGGTACCTGCCGGCGCGCGGATCCCACAGGTGCCCGGCGGGGACGTCCGTCTCGAAGAGCACGAGCTCCACCTCCGCGACGTACTTCACGCCGGGCACCGGGAGCCCGTCGCGCGCCGACTGCCACGTGTCGTCGCCCAGGTCGAAGCTCGTCCCCGAGGAGAGCCCGTGTCTCCCTCGGGCCGGGCGCTCCCCTCCCCGCGGGAACACCACGACATCGCTCTCGACGCCGAGCACCATCCCGGGGTCCACGGCCACTTGCGTCGCCGCGAGCGAACCGGGATCGACCGCGACCGTCAGCGTGTCGAGCGCGCGCTCCAGCGACAGCCCCGCCGGCACCCGCACGGTGACCTGCTTCGGCCCGGCGTCGAGCGACGGCGACGCCTGTCGGCTGCACGCCGCCGACACGCACACCAGGAAAGACAGAATCGCAGAGGGGATTGGCCGCAGAGCCGCAGAGCCGCAGGGCGGAGGTTGATTCAAAAAAACTCCTCTCTGCGTCTCAGCGGCTCGCGGCCAATCCTCCGGCGTCACTCGGTCGACGCGTCTTCGACGGGCGGCGGGACGGCAGTCGCGTCGGTCGTGAAGAGCACGTCGGACGCCTGCACGCTGGCCTTCGCCGCGTGGGCCAGCTCGATGACGCAGTCGCCATCGCGGTCCGCCGTCGGCCGCCCGAGCCCGTCGCGTCCCAGCTCGCCCGTCAGCGCCTGCTCGGCCATCTGGAGGCGCCCCCCCAGGCACTCTTGCGGAGCGTCGATCACCTGGTCGCCGTTCAGATCGTCCCACCCGTTCGCGTAGAGCTTGATGACGCGCTCGATGCGGTCCTCGAGCACCGTGCGGTCGAGCACCGGATCGCCGGGCACGTAGAGCGTCTTGTAGGTCTCGCGGAGCGCGCTCTCCAGCCAGGCGAAGCGCTCCGGCGTCATGTGGATCTGGTCGGGTCCGTTGGCCTGCTGGCGGTACATGCGCGCCGGCGCGCTGTAGAAGGAGGTGGCCAGCTGCTTGATGACGGCCTGAGCGCGGGCGCTGTACGTCGTGTCGCCCGTCATGAGAAAGGCCTCGGTGAGGGCGCGGGCGGCGGCGGTCTGCGTCTCGATGGACGTCGGATCGGTCGACGGCGTGGCGACGCCGCCGGCGATGGTCGCCGAGTTGACGACGGTGCCGTCGGGCTTCGTGAGCACGTCCCGCACGAACGCGGCGTTCGTCAGGAAGACCTGGCGCACCCGCTGGCTGAAGAGCGGCGCGCCCCCGTCGAGGTTCGCGCTCGCGGGCGGGTGGAAGGGCAGCGGGTTCAGGATGCCGAGGAGGTCGGCCGCGGGGCTCGGGTCCGGCGCGCCGTACTGCGTGATCGATCCGTTGAGCGAGAGGACGGCCTGGCGCAGCGCGATGACGACGTGCGCCAGCGTGGTGGTCGTCACCGTGCCCGACCGCGTGATCTGCCCCCCTCCGCCGATCGTGGCGGTGTCGGTGATGACCCCGAGCGTCGGGTCGGCGTGGATGCGGTCGAGATCGACGAAGGCGAGGCGGATGACGGCGAGCGCGCGGTCGTGCACCGTGGCCTCGCCGTCGGCGACGCCGTCGTCGGCCGGGAAGGGATCGCCGTCGAACACGCACTGGAAGCCCACGCGCTGCCCGACGCCGACGTTTCGCGGGTCCGCGGTCCCGAAGTACATCGAGTGCCCCAGCAGCAAGGCCGCGAGATCGATCGAGCGGCTGGTCGGATCGGTGATCGACACGGACGCGACGGCCGGGTAAGGAACGACCGACTCGTCTTCCGTCACGCTCATCGCCGCGGGAAACCACGCGAGCGGCGACGTGTAGTCGTAGCTCAGCGCCGCCATCCGCGACGGGAGCCCGGTCAGCGTCTGACCGTCGCCCGTCGTCGCCGACTCGATGAGCCACTCGGCCTCGTTGTCCATCGTCCCCATCATCGTGAGGCCCCACATCCCCTCGAGGGAGCTCGATCCGATGTAGGTGCCGACGCAGGCGCCGTTGTCCTCGGCCGTCACGCTGTTGCCGTGCTGGCCGACCGTCGTCAGATCGCCCGGCGCGACGACGTTCACCTGGTTATTGCACGTGTCGTGCACGCGGCCGGCGAAGTCGATGGCCCAGATGGCCTCTTTCCACGTCGCGAGGCCGAGCACCGCGGGGACGAGCACCTTGTTGACCTGCTGGTCGCGGTTGGGCAGGTGCGTCGAGTTGTAGGCGCACTCGTAGAGGGGATCGATGCTGGTCCCGAAGCCGAGGCCCCCGTAGCCGCCCTGGTAGGTGCACGACTGCACGACGGCGAGCGTCGGAGCCATCGTCGGGTCCCAGTCCGAGAACGGGAGGTAGCTCGGCCACTGGCCGGGGAAGCCGAGGTAGTTCTGGTTGTTGCCGGTCGGGGCGGGGAGCGTCGCGTAGCCGCCGATGTCGGTCCCCGCGTTGGAGAGAAGGTCCTGCATGCGCGCGACGAGGCGGTCGAGCGACGTGGCCCCGGGGAGCGTGGCGACGATGGGGCCGTTGGCGAGCGAGACGCCCGCCGTCGACTCCTGGATCTCCATGTTCATGTAGTACTTCGAGTACTCGTACGACTCGACCGCGGTGCCGAAGCCGAAGAGATCCGTGACGGGGATCGGATCGTCGGCGCCGTTGTTGAGGATGTACTGGTTGGGCGGGATGTAGTTGCGGTCGTAGTCGCCGAGGTTGCGGCCCGCGAAGCCGGACGCGAACGGCTCGCCGCTGATCTGCATCTCGCCGGCGGCGAAGAGGAGCTGCTGCACGTCGACGCGGTCGGAGACGACCGTGGAGTACACCGGCACGCGCGGCGCCGTGGCCATAGAAGTACCGTCGTACGGCACCTGCTCGTAGGTCACGTCGGTCACGGCCCCGCCGCCGCCGTCGGTCGACGCCTCGTTCCCGCCGCCGTCCGCGCCCGGTCCCGCCGGCGTGCTCGTGCTGCTGCACGCGGCAAAAAGGCAGGTTCCCGCGCCGAGCACGATGGAGAGGGATGAGGAGATCCTGCGCATGGTCGAGCCTCGCCGTGCGAGGAAGTGTGCATTCTAACGGTGCACGGTCAACAAGCATTGCGCCACGTCATGCGCGGCGTCGAACGATTGCGAAGGCCCGCACGCCCAAGTACGGTTCACGCGCTTTCGCGCGCCATCATGAGGGTCAACGCAAACGCTGCGCGGTGGATGACGCCGCTCTGTCTGGTCGTGGCGCTCGCCGCGGTCGCCGTCGCCAGCGCCTGCAGCAGCACGCGCGCGCCCGCCGTCACGACGAGCACGGACGCGGCCGCGGACGTCGTCGTCGAGGTGGACGCGGGACCCCCGCCGCTCGAGTCGTCGCCCCCGTCGCCCATCGACGCCGAGGACCGCCTGGACAGCGCGTCGTCCACCATCGTCTTCGACCGGCTGCGCGGCGGCGTGTGGACCGCCAACGGCGACGTCGGGACCATCACGTACGCCGACATCTCCAAGCAGACCGTCGTCCGCGAGGTCCCCATCGGGACCAACGTCACCTCCGTCGCGCTCAGCCCGGACTTCACGTGGATCGCGGCCGTCGATCGCGCCGCCGCCACCGTGTCGCTCGTCGACGCGACCTCCGGCCAGGTGCGCCGCATCATCGCTCTCGGCACGCACCCGCGCGCCGCGGTATGGGACGCATGGAACCCTCGCTGGCTCTACGTCTCGCTGGAGGACGACGGGGCGGTCGCCGTCATCGACCGTACGCTCGGCGTGCTCCACCACACGGTGCCGGTCGGGCGCCTCCCGGCGGGCCTCGCCGTGTCGCGCCTGCGCGACGAGCTGGCCATCGTGCACCGCATCGACGGCGTCGTGTCCGTCCTGCCGCTCGCCGGCGTCTACGCGCCCGCCGATCAGGACGTGGCGCCCATCGACGTGCCGCTCGCGTTCCAGCCCTTGCAGGCCGACGACACGCAGCCGAACGGGACGCCCTTCGCGTTCGAGTCGCTCGCGTGGGCCACCGACGGCAACACGGTCTGGGCGCCGCACGAGCTCCTCTCGAACCATCATCCGTTCCAGTTCCAGCGCGTCCTCTTCCCCGCGGTCAGCGTCGTCGATCTCTCGGCGCGCGCCGAGGTGCAGACCGACCCGAACGACCCGCTCGGCGTCATCGCGGGGCGGAAGCTCCTCTTCGACGCCATCAACATCCCGGACGCGGTGGGCAACACGTCGATCATGTCGCAGCCCTGCGCGGCGGTGATGCACCCGAACGGCGTCACGGCGTACGTCGTCGCGTGCGCGAGCGAGGATCTGCTCACGTTCGACCTCACGGCGGGGATCGCCATCGATCTCCTGCGGAACCTCCCGGGCGCGCACCCGACGGGGATCACGCTCGACGCCGCCGGGGCGCGGGCCTTCATCGTGGCCGACCAGTCGCACTCGCTCCTGACGCTCGACACGGCGGGCGGCTCGCTCGTCGGGCACGTCACGGTCCTCGCGGGGCCGCTCAGCCTCGTGGCGAAGGACCCGCTCACCCCGCAGCTCCGCGCGGGGGAGACGCTCTTCTTCAACGCCAACTCCTCGAAGAACCCGCTGCCGACGACGGGCAACGACTGGATGTCGTGCGGGGGCTGCCACCTCGACGGCTTCGTCTCGACCAACCAGCTCGTCTTCGAGGCGCTCCGCCCCACCGACCCCACGGCCGACGCGCAGATCGCCCACGAAGGGCTGGCCGACATGTTCTCGACGTCGCCGACCCCGGCGGATCCGTCGTTCAACCCGCACGACATCCTCTCGGCGATGATCGACATGGGCGGCCTCGTGCCCGACCGCACGGGCGCCAGCCGCACCGGGCAGATCGATCCGTCGAGCCCGAGCGCGCCCGCGGTGACGATGGCGCAGCAGGTGGCGCAGGTCATCGCGCGCGATCTGCCCGTGGGGCCGAGCTGGCTCGTGCCGGACGGCACGAACCCCGTCACGCAGTACGACGAGGCGTGGTGCGGCAACTGCCACGCGCCCGAGTACGCGGCCTGGCAGCAGAGCGCGCACGCCCACGCGGCGCAGGACACGATGGTGCTCTTCGGCATGGGCGTGGAGCAAAAGCTCCGGGGGACGCAGTACTCTCGCCAGTGCGCGGGGTGCCACGATCCGGTGAGCCTGCGGCTCGGCGACAGCAGCCTCTCGACGGGGCGCGGCATCACGTGCCTCGGGTGCCACGACGTGACGCGCCTCATCCGCGCGGGCGGCAACTCGGACCTCGTGGCGACCTCGCACGACTGGACGCAGGACCACCTGCAGCGCGCCTCGGCGTCGCTCGCGGCGCTGAAGACGCCGGACTTCTGCGCCGGGTGCCACCAGCAGTTCGTGCCGGGGACCGGGCTCCAGGCCATCAACACGCTCGGCGAGTGGCAGTCGAGCCCCTACGCGATCCCCGCCGTGGCCGCGGACGCCGGCGGGAGCGACGCGGCCGCGAGCCCGTTCATGACGCTCACCTCGGGGGGGACGCCGGGGACGACGACGTGCGTCGACTGCCACATGCCGGACAACGGGTCGGGCACGCACGATCACTCGGCGCCGGGCGGGAACGTGTACATCGCGCAGACCTTCAACGAGCCGGCCTTCGCCACCACCGTCGGCAGGAAGCTGAGCTCCGCCATCCAGCTGTCGGCGTCGGCCGCGGGGGACGGGGTGCACGTGCTCGTCATGAACGTCGGCGCGGGCCACTCGTTTCCGACCGGGGTGACGGACATCCGCGAGCCGTACATCGAGGTGCAGGCGCTCGACGCCGGCAAGAACCTGCTCGCCACCTACGGCGGCCCGGACTCGACGGGGCTCATCCCCCTGACCGCTCCGCGCCTGGGGATGGACATCGCGGACGCCGACGGGGGCCTCCTCTATCAGCACGAGCTCACCTCGGCGACGCGCGTCCCCTTCCAGCGCGTGCTGCCGGCGCAGTCGTCGATGGAGATCGTCGTCCCCGTGCCGGTCGCGCTGCCGGTGACCGCGACGGAGCTCGACGCCGTGCTGATGTACCGCAACGTGCGGACCCAGTACTACCGCGCGGCGACGGGGGACCCGACGGGGCAGGCGCCGGACGTCGAGGTGGCGCGCGTGGCGGTGGGACAGTGATGGGCCCGCGCCTCCGAAGCGCGGCGCTCGCCGTGGTGGCCCTGGCGGCGTGCGACGACGCCGGGACGACGACGCCGGTGCCGGACGCGGGGAGCTCGTCGGCGAGCGCGCTGGTGGATCCGACGGTGCTCGAGCGAGGGGAGTACCTCGTGCGCAGCGTGGCCGGGTGCGGCGAGTGCCACACGCCGCGTGACGCGCAGGGCAACCTCGACCAAAGCCAGTGGCTCGCGGGCGTGCCGTACCGGTTCGACCTCGCGCCGGACGACGACACGACGGGCGGCGTCTCGGCGCCGAACCTCACGCCGTCTGCGCTCGGCTCGTGGAGCGACGCGGCCATCAAGGCGGCCTTCCTCGACGGCGTGGACGAGACGGGCGCGCCCCTCTACCCGCTGATGCCGTACTACGCGTACCACAACATGACGGACGCGGACGCGACCGCGATCGTGACCTACCTCCGCGCGGTCACGCCGATCGCGAACGTCATCCCCGCGCGGCAGCCGCTCCCGGTGCCCCTCGACGCCCCGGCGCCGCCCATCCCGGAGTCGGCGATCCCCGACACGACGCTGAAGGCGACCGATCCCGACTACGCGTCGGCCGAGCGCGGGCGTTACCTGGCCGGCGAGATCGGCTTCTGCCTGGATTGCCACACGCCGTGGCGCCTCGGGGTCACGCCACCGCTCGACCTCACGCGCGTCTTCGCGGGCGATCGGGCGTTTTCGGCGAAGGAGTGGGGCGTGCCGCCACCGGCGCCGGCGGTGATCTACTCGTACAACGTGACGCCGGACCCCTCGGGCATCGGTGGGTGGTCGCCGGGCCTCGTCGTGCGCGCGATCCAGAGCGGGGTGAACGAGGAGCAGCAGCCGCTGTGCCGCCCGATGCCCTCGGGCCCCGTCGGCGGCCTCGGGGGAATGCTCACGCAGGACGCGACGGACATCGGGATGTACCTGACGACCATCGCGCCGCTGCCGGGAGGCGCCGACGTGCCGCAGTGCCCCGCGGTGAGCGGCGACGACTAGACGATCCGCGCGCGAGCGAGCCGCCGCCGGACCCATCGCGTGGCCCGCAGCGTCAGAAGGACGATGCCCGAGGCGACCGTCGCCACCGCCAGCAGCGACGCGCCGCGGATGAGGACATGGTTGAAGTCCTCGCGCGCGCGGTAATCCATGATGTGGAGCGACCAGAAGAAGTCGTAGAGACGCCAGCGGTCGTTGCGTCGCGCGGTGACCTCGCCGTTGGCGGCGTCGATGTAGAGGACCGTGCGCGCGGCGTCGGCGAGGGCGACGCGGTAGGCGGGCATCGTGCACTCGGTGTGCTCGCAGTCGCGGTACTCGAGGGGAGCCGTGCCTTCGACGAGGGTGGTCCCGGCGACGGCGGGCGAGCCGGGCTGATCGCGACGGGCGATCGCCTCGGCCTCCGCGGGCGACACCGGCGCGACTTCGCCCGAGCGCGCGTCCACGCGCACCGTCGCCCCTTCCCCGTGGACGACGTACAACGCGCCCGCCGGCGTCCCACGCAGCTCGACGCGATCGACGGCGCCTGCGCCCCCGGCGGCCGCGACCTCCATCGCCCGCGCGATCGACACCCCCGGCGGCTCGGCGAGAACGCTCCGATTCGCGCCCTCGACCGGCGCGCTGCGGATCGACTCCTGCGAGACCCAGGCGAAGACCGATCCGCTGACCGTCCACAGGGCGAACTGCACGAAGGCGGCGGCGGAGAGCCACTTGTGGATGGCATAGAGCAGGCGGTTCATGGCGCCGCCTCTCTATGCCTCATCCTCCGTACGCTGCGAAGCGCGCGAGACCGCGCTGCCAGAGCACGCGCGCGATCCACGCCGTCACCAGCACGAAGATCCACTGTCGCCCGACGAGCGACAGGGCCTCGGCCCGCCCGTGCACGCCGACCATGAGCTCCACCGGGAGGCCGATCTGGTAGCGGAAGGGCAGGTAGTCGTTGGCGACCCGGAGCGCCCGCGGAAAGAGCTCGACCGGCAGCAGGTACCCGCTGAGGACGAAGTACACCGTCAGCCACACGTCCATCACGCGCGTCGCCTGCTCGAAGTAGAAGGCGAGCGCGCCGATGGCGAGGCTCACCGAGAGCGAGATGAGCCACGCGCCCGCGATGGACACGGCGCAGAGGAGCGCCACGACCGGGTCCCGGGTGAGCTGCTGCGCGCCGACGAGGACCAACAGGATCATGGCGACGGGCAGGGCGACCGCCGCGCGCAGCGGCATGGGCGCCAGGCTCTCGGCGGCGTAGGCGATCGCCGGGTGCACGGGCCGGAGCAGGCGCGCGCCGAGCGTGCCGTCGCGGACCTCCCCGTTGATCTGCCAGGAGATCCACGAGCTCGTGAGCTGGCGCACGATGAACGTGGCCAGGAAGTACGCCGTGAACTGCGCCTCGCCGTAGCGACCGACCGGGCCGTCGCGCGCGACGGCGCCGAAGAGGGCCAGCATGATGAGCGGCATGGTCGAAGTGAGCGCCCACACGACGGTCTCGGCGCGATACGCGACGGCCTCGAGGACACCCGCCCTCAGCAGGGCCGGCAACGCGCGCAGCGAGCCTCGCGCGCTCACGGGGCGGCCGCCTGAAAAGCTTGAACGGAGCGGTAATTCGGGACGCGTGCTCCACGCGCGCGGGCGGATCTGCTACGTCGATCCCCGGCGTGCACGTCGATCCGCGTACCGCAACTCCTTGCCGGACGGTGGCCTTTTCGCCCGACGGCGCCGTGATGGCCGAGGCGAACTACCTCGGGTTCGTCACGCTGCGGGATGCGCGATCGGGCGACCTGCTGCGGCGCTTCCTCGCGCAGACGGCGCTCGTCGAGACGCTGCGCTTCGAGGAGCGCACCGGGCACGTCCTCCTCGTCGGCGCGGGCTTCGAGGGAGGGCGCGACTGCGGCGTCGTGAAGGTCCTCGACCCGCGCACCGGGCGCCGCGTCGCGGAGCTCCGCGGGCACTCGGACGACGCGACGGACGTCTGCGGCCTGCCCGGCGATCGCCGGCGCATCGTGAGCGTCGGCCTCGACCGCCGCGTCATGGTGCACGACGTCGACGAGCCGGCGCGCACGTGGATCTGGAGCGACTACGAGGACTACCTCAACACGTGCTCGCCCCGCCCCCACCACCCGGGCCAGCTCGCGGTCGCGGGCGACTCGCCCTTCACCTACGTGCTCGACGCCGACGCGCGGACCGTCCTCGCTCGGCTCGACACGCCCGGCGACACGAACGGTCTTCTCTGGAGCGAGGACGGGCGCTACGTGCTCGTCGCGGACGACCACGGGCGGCTCCTCTACTTCGACGCGGCGGCGGGCTGGAGGCGCGCGGGCGAGGCGAAGGTCGGGGGCGCGGCCAAGCGGATGGTCGTCGACCCGGCGAGGCCCGCGCGTTCGCTCGTCGCCTGCTACGACGGGCGCGTGTGGTCGGTGCCGCGGACGCCGGACGGCGGCGAGCCGTGCGTCGAGGTCGAGAGGCGCCGCGGCATGTGGGGCATCAACGTGGCGGCGACCGCGACGCGCCTCGCCGTCCCGAGCTTCTTCGACCGCGCCTACCTCATCGAGCGCGACGGGCGCGGCGGCGCGGGCGTCGACGTCGGACCCACGCCCGACCCGACCTTCGGCTGCAACTGGGTCGCCGTGCATCCCTCGGGCGAGGAGCTCGCGGTGACCCACGACGACGGGCGCATCCGCATCCGCGAGACCGCCGGCGGCCGTCTCCTCCGCACGCTCGGCCCCGGCTCGGACTCGCTCGCGATGGGCGCGGCCTTCCACCCGACGCTCCCGCTCCTGGCCACCGTCGACTTCTACGGCGAGCTTCTCCTCTTCGACCACGAAGCCGGCCGCGTCGTCTGGCGGCGGGACATGGCGTTCGGTCCGGGCATCACGGTCGACTTCAGCCCGTGCGGGCGCTGGCTCGCGGCCGGCGGGTATCACTGGCAGGGGCGCGTCCTGCCGCTCGGCGCCGACGGCCGGCCCACCGCGGTGCAGGAGCTCGACGCGCCGAACCGCGGCGTCCTCAAGAGCGTCGCCTTCGCCGGTCCGCGCCGCCTGCTCGCGGCGTCGGGGGACGGCTCGCTGGTCGTCCACGACCTCGCGGGCGACCGCTTCACGGCGAGCCGGTCGCTCCGCGGCACGCCGCCGATGGAGCTGTGCAACGGCGTCGCCGCTTCGCCGGACGGTCGCGTGGCGTACGTCGTCTCGCGCGACCAGTCGCTGCGCGCGTTCGACCTCGCGACGGGGGAGACGCTCGCGACGGGCCTCGCGCACGTTCGGGGCGTGAAGTGCGTGCACGTCTCGGAGTGCGGGCGGCACGTGGCGACGGGGTCGTACGACCGCACGGTCGTGCTCTGGAGCGCGGACGATCTCACCGTGCGCCTGCCGCCCGCTCGCCTCGCCAACTCGGGCGTCTCGGGCGTGCGGTGCCACGGGGGGCGCGTCTACACGTGCTCGTTCGACGGCGTCGTGTCCGCCCTGGAGATCGCGACGGGGCGCCTCGTCTGGTACCGCACGGCGTCGGACGCGGCCGATGGACACTGAGAACCGGCTGCGGCGTCCGGGCTTCGTCTTCGTCGAGCTCTACGTCGAGGACCCGGCGTACTACGTGCGCATCTTCCGCGACGCGCTCGGCTTCGAGGTCGTGCGCGACGAGGGGGACTTCGTGGAGCTGCGCTCGGCCCGGGGCCTCGTCCTCCTCAACGCCTTCGAGGACGCCGACGCGGGGCATCCCTTCGAGCACTACCGGGTCGAGAGGCGGCGAGGCATCGGAGTCGAGGTCGGGATCGTGACCGATCGCCTCGAGGCGAGCTGGGAGGTCGCGCGGCGCATCGAAGGATGCGTCGTGAGCGACGTCGTGCATCAGGAGTGGGGGATGACGGACTACCGCATCCTCACCCCGCACGGGTACTACTTGAGAGTCACGACGCCGCCCGCGGGATCGGACGCCGAGCCAGGGCCCTCGCCGCGCGAGCCAGGCGGAGGGTGACGCGAAGCGAGCGGGCTCCGCCGAGTCACCCGGAGGCCTCCACCACCACGGAGCTGCAGGCGCCAGGCGGCGCCTCGGACGACCCGCTCCTCGAAGGCCGGAGCTTCGTCATGGCCAACGTGCTGCCGGGGCTCGCCCTCATCCTGGATCACGATGCTCGCCCTCATCCTGGATCACGATGCGCCGGCGCTCGTGAAGCGGATCGCCGCCGAGATCGTGCGGAAGTACGGCGTGATGGCGGAGCGGTAAGGCGCGCTTCGCTGTCATCCCGAGCGGAGCGAGGGACCCCACTGGACACCGTGGGGTCCTTCGGCCTTCGGCCTCAGGATGACAGCGAGGGCCCTCATGACAGCGAGGGCCCTCATGACGGCGAGGTGGCCAGCACCTCCGGCACGTCTTCGAGGCCGACGCAGGGGATTCCTTCTCCGCGGCAGTGCTCGAGCAGCGCCGCGACGCGGTCCACGATGCGACGCGCCTCGTCTTCGGTCGACGCGTAGGGGCTCGTGCCGGCGCAGACCTCCACGTTGTGGAACATCGCGTTGAGCACCACGGTGCGGCCCGGGTGCTCCCGCTGCTCCGCGTCGACCGCCTCGCGCGCGATGGCGACGAGCGCCTGCCCGCTGCTGCGCGTCGGGCGCAGCCAGCGGTGCTCGACGTGCTTGCCGAGCAGCGGCACGCGCGCCAGAGGGCTCGGAAGGATGGTGACGGGGACCTCGAGCAGGCGCGCCTCCCCCCGCTGCGAGGGACGACGCGGATCCGGGTGATACGGCTGCGTCGGAGCGCCGACGAACGAGAGGCCCGGCGACACGTCCGACCAGTCGACGTGCGGCGTGACGCTCGACTCCACCGCGTACCCCAGCGCGTCGAGGAGGCTCACCGTGCTCTCGCCGAGCCCGAACCTCCCCGCCCGGAACGACCTCGGCGCCCGCCCGAACGCCGCGCGGAACGCCTCCGTCAGCCACGCGAGCTTCGCCTCCTCCACGTCGCGCGGGTAGTCGCGCTGCACCGCGTTCGTCACGTCGGGCTCGAAGGCGCCCGGCTCGGCGAGCTCACCGTGGAGGTGCGTCCCGAGCTCGCACCCCTCGAGCGCGGCGAGGCGCTCGATGCACCGCGCGTCGCGGAAAAGCTCCGGCGACAGGAGATACGTCGGCTTCGCGCCGAAGCGCTGGAAGAGCGGGTGCAGCCGCTCGGCGATGCCGACGTGCACCCCCTCGAACGCGAGCGGCCGGCGCGTGCGCCACGCGGGCCCCTTGTCGCACTCGCAGTCGATCGACACGCAGAGGACGGCGCGCGCGGCGGCGGTCACGCCTGAACGCTAGCACCAGCCGGCGTGCTCCCGCACGAGGCGGACGCGCGTGCGGTCGAAGTCGTGCTTGAACGTGGCGATGGCGGCGCGCTTGGGATCGCGGTCGCCTTCGAGCGGGATGCCGCCGAGATCGAAGGTGTGGCATCCCGCGCCCCTGGCCCAGCGGATGGCCGCGACGAGCGCCGGGATGGCCTTCGAGAAGGGGAGCTTGTCGGGGACCGAGGCGCCCCACGAGTACGTGGCGAGGCCGTCGTGGCGGAGCACGACGGCGGCGGCGACGGTGCGACCGTCGTAGTCGCACGCGAAGAAGGCGCCGCGCGCGTCGTCCGAGACGAAGCGGCGGACGGCGTCCCACCACGCGCCCGGCCGGTCCCGCTTGCCCTGCGCCCGCATGAGCCCACGGTGCATCTCCCGGAGGTGCGCCCAGTCCCGGTCCTCGCCGCGTCGCGCGACGGCGCCCGCCTTCGCCGCTTGCCCGGCCCGCCAGCGCACCTGCTCTCGGCTCTTGCCCGCGAAGAGGTCCGCGTCGCTCCTGCCGCCGAGCGCGAGCCGCAGCGTCGACGCGTGCGGGCCGTCCGCCGTCTGCACGTCGGAGAGCCCGATGGACCGGAGGAGCCCCTCGGCCCGCGCCGCGTCGTCGTCCGCCCAGTACGGCATCACGCGGAGGCGCGCGACCCCCCGGCGTCGCAGGGCCCTCGCCACCGCGCGCGTCACGTCCGCCAGCGCCGCGACGTCCTCCACCACCGGCCCGCGCTCGACCCACGCCCACGGCAGCCCGACCCCCAGCGCCACTGGCCGCAAGACCAGCGCGCTCCCGACGAGGCGCTCCCCCTGCCGCACCGTCGCGAAGGCCGTTCGCACGTGCGCCCCGGCGCGCGCCACCTCCGCCCACGGGCGCGTCTGCATCGCGTGCCCCGCCGGCGACCGGAGGACGAACGCGTCGACCTCCGCCCCCGCGGGCCCGAGCAGCTCAGACGTCAGTTCGCAGTGCACGGGACTCGCGTCGGTCCGCCATCACCTGGGGTCGTGGCCCTCGACCTGCTAGGACTCAGTCCGCGTGGATATACCCGTGCGTGTCTTATTCATCAACGACACCGCGCGAAACGGCGGCCCGGGACGCAGCTTGCACTCCATCCTCCGGTTCCTCGATCCCGCGGTCGTGCACAGGGCCGTCGTCCTCCCGCGCGACGGGGCCATCGCGCAGCTCTATGCGCGGGACGCCGTGGCCGATGAGCTCATCCTCGAGCCGGACCTCGTCGAGAACCCCATCGAGCCGTGGGGGCGCTCGATGGAGCGGCGCGACTTCGAGGTCCCGGCAGCCCTCAAGGTGGCGCGCTTCGCGGGCAACGTCGTGAAGTCGACGCGCGGCATGGCGCGGATGGCGGCCCGGGTGCGCCGCGGCCGGTACCAGCTCGTCTACTGCAACGGCACGAACGCGGACTTCGCCGGCGCCGCCCTGGCCCGGCTCACGGGGGTCCCGGCGCTGTGGCACGTGCGGTACACGTCCCTCCCGCCGGCGCTCGCGGGCGTGCACCGGCGCCTCAGCGCGAGCCGGGGGGTGCGGCGCATCGTCTGCGTGTCGCGCGCGGCGGCGGCGCTCTTCCCGCACTGCGAGGACAAGGTGCGGGTCATCCACAACGCGCTCGACGTGGAGTCCTTCGATCCGGCGCGCGTCGAGCCGTCGTTGCGCAAGGAGCTCGGGCTCGGGCCCGGCGTGGTCGTCCTCGGCAGCCACGGGCGCGTGCTCCGGCGCAAGGGCTACGTCGAGATGGTTCGCGCGGCGCGCGTCGCGCTCGACGCCATGACGCCGGACGAGCGAAAGCGCGTCGCGTTCGTCGTCGTGGGGGACACGCCGGAGGACTTCCGCCCGGACCACGTCGCCGAGTGCCGGGCCCTCGCGGCCGAGCTCGGGATGAGCGGCGTCTTCCACATGCTGGGCTTCCGGGGCGACGTGCGCCCCCTCGTCGCGGGCTTCGACGTCGCGGTGGTCCCGAGCGTCTACGCCGATCCGCTGCCGCGGGCGGTCATCGAGTCGATGGCGCTCGGCAAGCCGGTGGTGGCGTTCGACGTGGGCGGCGTCGGCGAGATGCTCGACGGCGAGACGGGCGAGCTCGTCGCCTTCGAGCCTGCCCCCGGACCGGCCGCGGGCGCCAGCGACGCGGCGGTGCATCGCCTCGCGGAGGCCATGCTTCGGTACGTGCGGGACCCGGCGTTGCGGCTCCGGCAAGGGAAGGCCGCGCGAGCGCGGGCGACGCGCGACTTCGACGCCCGCGCGCACGCCCGCCGCATCCAGGAGGAGATCCTCGAGGTCGCCTCGCCCCGCCCGGAGGCACGGCGATGAGAAAGGCCGTCGGCGCCGTCGTCGACGCGAGCGGGCGCCATCCGCTCGTCGTCCTCTTCCTGGCCCTCTGCGCCCTCGGGGGCACCTGGTACTTCGCGCTCCAGGTCCTCACCCATCCGCACACCGATCTGCGCGAGCTTTTGCCGAGCGACAGCCCCGGCCTCAAGGCCTTCGAGCACCAGCTCGGGCGCGTCGGCGGCGGGGCGACGCTCATCGTCATCGCCGAGTCGCCGAGCCGCGCGGACAACGAGCGGTTCGTCGACGACCTGAACGTGCGCCTGAAGAAGATGGCCTCGCAGGAGGGCGACCACGGCGGCGCGCCGCTCATCGCGTACCTCGAGGGCGGGTCGAAGGACGTGCACCGGTTCTTCGAGGACAACAAATGGCTCTACGCGGACACGAAGGACCTCGAGGACGCCTACGAGACCATCGACCATCAGATCGCGATCCGCAGCGGCCTCGTCGAGGACCTCGGCGACGAGCCCGCCGGCGATCCGCACCCGGGCACCCCGCAGGTCAAGGCGACCGGCGAGAAGAAGCCCGCCCTCGGGCTCGACGACTACCGGGCCAAGTGGAAGTCGAAGTCGAGCGAGGCGGAGGACTTCCCGCGCGGCTACTTCGAGACGGACGACGGCACGATGATCGGCCTCCGCGTCGTCTCGTCGACGACGGGCATGGGCGACGCCGGGGGCGACACGCTGCTCGCGCGCATCCAGCGCCTCGTCGAGGAGATGAAGCCGTCGACGTACCAGGCCGAGATGAAGGTCGGCTTCGCGGGGGACATCCCGAACGCGGCGGCCGAGAAGGAGTCGATCATCAGCGAGGCGGTGTGGGCGACGGGCATCGCGTTCATCGTCATCATCGCCGGCGTCGTCTGGTTCTACCGGTCCGCGTGGTCGCTCGTCGTCATCGCGCTGCCGGCGCTGCTCGGCGTCGGGGCGGCCTACGCCTTCGCGTACTTCCGCTTCGGGTACGTGAACACGACGGGGATGTTCCTCGGCGCCATCATCCTCGGCAACGGCATCAACTACCCCATCGTGCTCCTCTCGCGGTATCGCGAGTTCCGCGCGCGCGGGCAAGACCCGGCGGAGGCGCGGCGCGAGGCTGTACAGAACGCGCTGCGGGCGGAGCTCGTCGGCGCGTGCGTCGCGTCGATCGCGTACGGCTCGCTGACGGTCACGCAGTTCCGCGGGTTCAACCAGTTCGGGTGGATCGGCTTCGTCGGGATGCTGCTCGTCTGGGTCTCGATGATCCCGTGCGTGCCGGCGCTCCTCGTCGTCGTCGAGTGGATCCAGTCGAAGCTCCCGCGCTGGATGCGCGATCCGGAGCCGCGGATCCGCGCGGACGGGAGCCGGGGGCCGGTCACGCGCCTCCTCGCGCTCGTGACGGAGCGCTGGCCGTGGGCGCTGCTCGGGGGCGCGGCGGCCGTCACGGCGATGGCGGCCTGGCAGGTGCCGGGGTTTCTGCGTGACCCCTGGGAGTACAACTTCGACCACCTCGGCTCGCGCGGGAGCAAGCAGGGCGGGGCGGGGGAGTGGTCGAACAAGGCCGAGCGGGTCTTCGGCGGCAAGATGAACGTGGCCGGAGCCCTGATGCTGGCCGACAGCGCCGAGCAGGTGCCCGTGCTGAAGGCGCAGATCCTCGCGAACGACGCGGCCGACCCGCAGGGCAAGCTCATCGCCGACGTGGCGACCGTCTACGATCTCTTGCCCGGCACGCCCGCGGAGCAGAAGAAGAAGCTCGAGGTGCTCGACCGCATCCGCGACCGCCTGACGCCGCGCGTGCTCGCGGACCTTCCGGCGGACGAGCGCGCTCGCGTCGACGAGCTGCGGCCCCCCGAGCGCCTGCGCGTCCTCGAGCCGAAGGATCTGCCCCCGCTCCTCCGGCGGCGCTTCGAGGAGAACGACGGGCGCGTCGGCACGGTCTTCTACGTGAAGTACGGCAACGACGTGTCGCTCTCCGACGGGCACAACCTGCTCCGGCTCGCGCGCGACACGGACAACGTGCGCCTCCCCGACGGGACCGTGGTCCAGACCGCAAGCCGCTCGACCATCTTCGCGGAGATGATCCGCTCGATGGAGCGGGACGGCCCGCGCGCGACCGTCACGTCCCTCCTGGCCGTCGCGCTCGTCGTCCTCCTCTCGACGCGCAACGTGCGCGGGGCGCTCGCCGTCCTGGCGGCGCTGCTCATGGGGGTCATCTGGCTCGTCGGCGGCGCCGCCTGGTTCGGCGAGAAGCTCAACTACGTGAACTTCATCACGCTGCCCATCACGTTCGGCATCGGGTGCGAGTACCCGTTCAACGTGTACGACCGCTCGAGGCTCCTCGGGGGCGACGTGTCGTCGGCGGTGAGGCGCGTCGGGGGGGCCGTCGCGCTCTGCAGCTTCACGACGGTCGTCGGCTACAGCTCGCTTCTCTTCGCCGACTTCCAGGCGCTCCAGTCCTTCGGCCGCCTCGCCGTCAGCGGGGAGCTCGCGTGCCTCGCGGGCGCGCTCGTCATGCTCCCGGCGCTCCTCCACGTGCTCGGCAAGCGACGCTCCTTCGCCGGTACGGCGGCCTCAACGCGCGCCGGCGATTAGCTCGGCCCCGGTCCTCACGAAGTCGCCGCGCGCCCAGTCGAGGAGGCGCTCGATCTCGCGGCGGAGGACGAGCCAGCCCATGTCGCCCGGGTGGATCGCGATGCGCGCGGGCACGAGGGCGCGGGCGTGCTTGGCCGCGCGGCACCAGGCGAGCGTCGAGAGCAGCCGGGCAGGGGAGCGGCTGGCCCAGTTGAGGACGACGCTCGCGCGCGAGCGACCCGCCGCGGGATCGTAGATGCGCAGGTGGTCCTCCGTGAAGCGGTAGGCCCGCTCGGCGAGGAGCGGCAGGAGCCACGAGGGCATCGACCACGCGGGGGCCACGTAGCCGTCGACGCGCAGCCCGGCCTGGGCGAGCACGTGCTCCCCCTGCTCGATCCGCGAGCGTCCCTCGTCCGGCGCGACGTCGCTCAGCTCGGCCTCGCCTCCGGAGACGACCCGCTGGGCGAACAGCCACGCGAGCCGGCTGCTCCCGGAGGCGTCTTCGTAGCGCTCGGCGCTGCGGTGAAGGAGGCCGTGGAGGTAGATCTCGTGCCCGCCGGCCTGCAGCTCGCGGAGGCGCGCGCAGAAGCGGCGGTCGCCCAGCAGCGGCGCGCGGCCGTGGAAGTTCGGCACGACGAGGAGCGCCGGTCGGGCTCCCGCGGCGTGGCAGACCGCGAGGGCGGCTTCGACCTCGGCGGACCAGGCCGGGGAGACGTCGTGGATCGAGACGTGGACGGCCAAGGACGAAGACGCCTTAGCACGCGCGTCGAAGCTCGTCGTAGACGGCGAGGACGCGCGCGAAGTGCGCCGCCGCCGTCGGCACGCGGGTCGCGGCGTCGAGGGCGCGGGCGCGGAGCTCGACGGGGTCGCGCGCGAGGATGCGGAGGATGGCCGCTGCGCACGCCGCGGCGTCGAGCCCCGGATAGACCTCCCCGGAGGAGCGGTCCGCGCTCTCGACGGCGCCCCCGGCGTCGGGGACGACGACGGGCAGCCCGCACGCGACGGCCTCGCTGACGACGAGCCCGAAGGTCTCCCGCGGGCAGCCGTGGACCAGCGCGTCGGCGCTCGCGAGAGAGGCGGCGAGCCTCGCCCGGTCGGTCTCGAAGCCCGGGAAGCGAACGCCGGGCGGGGCGAGGCGCTCGAGCCGGGCGCGCTCGGGCCCGTCGCCGATGAGCACGAGGACGGCCTCCCGTCGCGCCCGCACGCGGGCGAACGCGTCGAGCACCACGTCCCATCGCTTCTCGAAGGCGAAGCGGCCCACGCCGACGAGCAGCGCGGCGTCCTCGTGGCCCGGCCCCAGCAGGTCCCGCCGGAGCGTCGCGTCCCGGACGCCGGGACGGAAGGTCTGCACGTCGACCCCGAAGGGCACGTGCTCCACGTTCCGGACGCCGATCGAGCGGAGCTTCCGCGCCTGCGCGGCCCCTGCCACGAAGGTCGCGTCGAACGGCGCGAGGAGCGCCCGGACCGCCAGAAAGAGCGGTCGAGACAGGCGCCCCATCCACGGCTCCAGGTAGGTTCCGACGTGGTCCGCGTGCCAGAACGCGGTCCTCACGGGGCTCGCGCTCCGTCCCGCCGCGACGACCGCCGCCGCCCCGAGGTACGGCGAATGGGCCTCGAGGACGTCGGGCCCCTCGGACCGCACCCGCGAACGAATCTTGTCGAATCGACCCAGCAGATGATAGGTGCGGTCGTACGGGAGTGCGGGACCGGCCAACCTTAGAAGCCGGGATTGCCCTCGCGGCGCGGTGCTTGCGTAGAGGACCGTCTCTACATCCTTCGGTCCGGGTGCGATGACCACGTGGTCGTGCCCGAGCTGGCATAGAAAGTGACCTCTGGTCGTCAGATGGCTTCGAACCCCGCCTCCTCTTTCGGAATAGAATTCAGTGACATCGATGATCTTCAAACCGTACCTCCCACGCTGAAGGGTGCGAACGGCGCTTCGCGCTTTGCCGGCCCGGCGAACGCTGCAAACGCCGGCCTCGCGGCGGGACACGGCCCCAGTCTGGCGCCCTTCGCGGCCCTCGCCGCGCGCCAGGGCCGCCCGCTCCGCGTCGCCATTCTCAGTGACTTCACGCGGATCACCTACGCGAACGGCGCCGTCTTCCAGACCCGCTTTCTCTACCAAGAATTACGGCGGTGTGGTCACGAAGTCACAGTCATCGGCCCCCATGATCCGGACGCCACGCCCGAGGAGCTTGCGCCTGGCACAGTCGCGCTCCCCAGCGTCCCTCTGAAGACCTACCCGGGGCTGCACCTGCCGATGCCGCTGGCCCCCTGGATCTTCGACCCCAACCGTTGGAACTTCGACGTCGTCTTCGCGCAGACGACCTCCCTCCTGCTCGAGTTCGGCGTCTGGCTCCGCAAGATGAAGGGCATCCCCCTTCTCTGCGTGAACACGACGCACCTCGTGGCCGCCTACGACGTCCTCTTGCCCGAGAAGCTGTCGAAGAACGATCTCGTGCAGGCCGGCGTCCTCATGACCCTGACGCGTCCCTACGAGCGGCTCTTCTCCCGCATCTACAACCAGAGCGACGGCCTCGTCGTGCTGAGCGAGGGGCTGCGGGACTACTGGCGCGAGCGGGGAGTCACCGCTCCGATCCACGTCATCCCCCGCACCGTGCAGCCCGAGGTGTTCGACCGCCCCCTCGGCGCCGATCCGTACACGCACCTCATCGAGAGCGAGGGCCTGCCTCAGCGCGGCCCGCGCCTTCTCTGCGCCGGACGGCATACGCGCGAGAAGTCGCAGGACCGGGTCATCCGCATCTTCGCGAAGCACGTGCTCCCGCAGGAGCCCGACGCGACGCTCACCCTGGTGGGCGACGGTCCGGACACGGAGCTCTATCGCCGCGTGGCGCGCTCGGTCGGCGCCGAGCATCGCGTCTTCTTCACGGGCGAGGTCCCGTGGATGACCATGCCGGACTTCTATCGGTACGCCGACGTCTTCGTGCACGCGTCGCTCAGCGAGACCTACGGCAACGTGATGGGCGAGTCGTTGTGGTGCGGCACGCCGACCGTGGCCTTCGCCGACGGGATGGGCGTGTCGTCGCAGATCCAGGACGGCGTCAACGGGGTCCTCTTCGCGCCCGGCAAGGGCGACGAGGCGGAGGACGCCGCGGACGCCGCGTTCGGGCGAGCCGTCGTCGAGCTGATCCGCGACCCTCGGGCGCGGGCGAAGCTGGGCAAGGCGGCGGCCAAGCGCGCACGCGAGCGCTGCTCGCCGGTCGCCGTCGAGCAGCGGATCGCCGACGCCTTCCAGCACGCGCAGGACCACGCGTGCGCCTGCGGCCTGCGCCCCGTCGCGCAGCGCCCGCGGATGATGCAGTGGCTGACCACGCTGAAGCACGTGCGTCCGTGGACGGCCTACAACGGGATCATCTATCTCAGCGGTCATCTGCGGCCGGCGAAGACCGGGCGCCGCGAGCGCATCCACCCGCTCCTCGGCGGCTGACCGCAAGGGTTACTGGCAGAGGCCCTGGGTCCCCACGGTGTTGCAGTGGAGCGAGGGGGCGGTCGGGCAGACCGGGGTGATGCAGGACGCGTCGCACTGGGTCTTGTAGCTGGTGACCGCCTGCTCGTAGGCGTTCGCGGCCTGGTCGTTCCCCGCGGTCACCGTGATGGGGCAGCAGATGCCGTCGGCGATCCCGTTGCACTGGCTCGGCTTGGTCGGATCGCAGGCCTGCGCGGGCGCCTGCAGCGTCTCGATCTGGTCCTTCAGCTCGGCGCACGACGCCTCCGCGCCGCCGTCGTCGCCGCTCCCGCCGCTGCTGCCGCTGCTGCTCGAGCAGAAGGGAAAGCACCCTCCCTCGTCGACGTCCGCCGGCGCGTCGACCCCCGCCTCGTGCGCCCCCGGGGAGGACGACGACGAGCTGCAGGCGAGGGCCATCGAGGGAAGGCAGGACAGGAGAAGAAGGACCGACGTGCGCATCATCGTCTCTTGTAGACGAGCATCCCGTCGATCTCGCTGTCAAAAGTGAAGGTCGCTTCCATGACGTCGCGCAACTCCTTCCGGAATGCGCTCACCTCGGTCGCGCCCTCGATGCGCTCGGGCGGCGGCTCGAGGTAGTCCTCGCTGTGGATGAACCAGCGCGGACCGTCCCGACCCGCGAGGTCGCGCCGCCACGCCTCGAGCGGGAACTTGCCCGTCCGGACGAGGTACGAGGTCTGCCACGACGGGACGATGACGCGCCCGTCGAGCTCGAGCTCGAGCGTCGTGTCGCTCGACACGATGACCTCTCCCGGTCGAAGCGTGCAGTGCGCGCGGAGCTTCTCCACGACGGCGTTCCAGCGCGTCTCCTCCCGCGCCGCGCGCACGAGCTCCGGAAAGCTCGTCGCCCCCACCGCGACCGCCAGCACGAGCCCCGCCCACGCCGCCCACGCCCCCGCGCGCGACGGGGCCGCTGCCGGCGGGCACGCGCCCAGCACCACGAGCGCCGCCATCGTCGGCTCGAGCCAGTACTGCGTCCCGCTTCCGTGCTTGGCCATCGAGAATACCGACCAGGCCACGCTCGTCGCGAGCGGGAGCGTGGCCACCCGCGGCGCCCGGCGCCGGACCGCGAAGACGCCGACGACGACGTGGGGGAGCCCCAGGAACATGAACCGCCCGCCAAACTCCTGGAGCCACCGATCGAAGCTCAGCGTCTGCCCCGTGGCCCGCGCGATGTGGCTCAGCCACTCGCCGTGGCTCCAGACGTGGCAGACCCCCGCGAGCGCGCCCGCCACGAGCCCCCCCACGAGCAGCGGCGCGAGCAGGCGCCGCGGCCCGCTCCTCCAGTGCGTCACGACGTGCGCCACGACGGCCCCCACCGGCGTCCCGAGGACGCTCGGCTTCACGAGGGGCGCCGCCGCGAGGAGCGCCGCCGACAGCGCATCGAGCCCGCGCCGCTGGTTCATCCGCAGGAGCCCGAGCGTCGACAGCGCGACGGCCGCCATGTCCGCGTCGGCGGTCCCCACTTCGCGCACGAGCATCGCCAGGCCCACGGCGAGAAGGGCCCCCGTGAGCACGGCGCGCCGGTTGCCCGGGCGGCTCGCACGGACGACCGCCCCCAGGGTCCCGAGAAAGAGCAGCCCGTTGAGCGCGCGCCCCACGGAGCGCACGCCGACGAGCGTCGCCGGCGAGAGCTTCGCGAGGAGCCACGGCCAGAACGGCGTGTAGAGGACGTAGTACCGCGAGGGCGGCGGCCCCATGTCGGAGACGCCCACCGCCGGATCGACGTAGAGAGGAAGGCCGCGCTGGAGGCGCGACGCCTGGTAGACGAGCTCCGCCTCGACCCGACCGAATGGCCTCGTCAGCCACCCGTGGGCGAGAAAGAGCAGCCCTCCCGCGGCACACAGGGCAGCCACGACGAGCGCCAGGCGCCGCGCATCGAGTCGCATCGACGGGGGCCACTCTAGCCCGGCGGCGGGACGACGACCGGGTGTGCTACGAACCCTTCGCCCGATGGCTCCCACGCGCGGTTCCCCGCGCCTCGCGGCGCTGCGTCAAGCCCTGGCCGAGGCCTCCCGCTCGCCGCTGTCGTGGATCCTCGCGGCCGTGCTCGTGCTCCACGCGGTGGGCCTCGGCTGGGGTCTGCCGGCCTCCGACGGCTGGGACAACGACGGCGTCGCGCCGCGGGACTTCCTCGCGGGTCTCGTGGAGACCGCCACGCCGGGGCGCTTCTACACGTATCCGCCGGTGCACCTCGTCGTCCTCGCGGTGACGACGGCGCCCGTCACGCTCGTCGCCCTCGCGCGCGCTCCGTCGCTCGCCCCGCCGGACGTCGTACGCGAGATCCTCCGCGTGCCGTACATGACCATCATCGCGTACGCGGCGCGCCTCGTGTCGCTGGCCATGTCGCTCGGCATCGTGTGGGCCGTCGCGAAGATGGCCGAGGAGCTGCGCGGACGGAAGGCCGGCTGGTGCGCGGCGGCGTTCGTCGGCGTCAACGTGTCCTTCACGTACTACGCGCACACGACGAACCTCGACGTCCCCTATCTCTTCTGGGGCTGCCTCGCGCTCCTCGCGCTCCTCCGCGCCGTCACGCGTCACGAGCCGCGGCGCCTGCGGAGCTGGGGCCTCCTCGCCGCGCTCGCCGTGGGGACCAAGGATCAGGCGTATGCGCTCTTCCTTCTCTCGGCGCCGGCGGCCCTCGGCCTCTGGCTGGCGCTCGATCCGTGGGCGCGGTCCTCCGCGCGCCGCATCCTCCGCGAGGCCGGAGTCGCCGTCGCCGTCGCCGTCGGCTTTCTCCTCGTCGTCGACGGAGCGCTCTTCAACCCCGGCGGGTTCCGCGCGCGCGTCCACTTCCTGCTCGGCCCCGCCAGCCAGGCGTACGCGGAGTACTCGAACGACTGGACCGGCCGCGCCGAGGTCGTCCGCGATCTCTTCCGGCACTTCGACCACTACTACCCGGCGGCCTTCGCCGTGCTCATCGTGCTCGGACTCGTTCTCCTCGTGCGGGGCGACCGGCGGGACCCGGCGCGCCTCGTCGGGGGGCTCCTGCCGCTGCTCTGCATCGTGTCGTTCACCGTCGCGTTCAACTGCCTCGCCCGCCGGACCGAGCATCGCTTCGCGCTCCCGCAGGCCGTGCTCGCGAGCGTCTACGGAGGCGTCGCCGTCGAGGCGTTCGTCTTCCGCGCGCGCGTGCCGGTGGCGCGCTGGCTCGGCCGGCTCTCGGTCGCCGGGGCGTTCGCGGTCGCCCTCTTCGCGGCGGCCGACGTCGACGCCAATCTGCTGCTCGATCCGCGATACGACGCCGAGGCCTGGCTCCGCGAGCACGTCGCCCCCGGCGCGACCCTCGAGACCTACGGCCTCAACGTCTACATGCCGCGATTTCCCGCCGGCGTGCACGTCGTGCGGGTCGGCCCCGAGCCGGAGGACCACCGAAACCCGATGCCGGGCGTCGAGGAGCGGCTCGCGCCCTACGGCGAGGCCTCGGCGAGGGCGCCGGAGTACATCGTCGTCAGCGAAGGGTGGGCGTGGCGCTACCTCCTCGACCCCGAGGAGGGCCTGCCCGGAGGCCATCAGCGCCCTCCGACGCAGCGCGAGACCGAGAGCGACGCCGCGTCGTCGGCCTACTTCCGCGCCCTCGTGCGCAGCGACTACGGGGCTTACAAGCTCGCGCACGTGGCCGAGTGGAAGAGCCGACTGTGGGCGCCCCTCGAGATCCACGGGTCGACCTCCCGCGAGATCTGGATCTACGCGCGGACGCCGTAGACGTGGGCCCGGAGGGCGGCATGTAGGAGTGCGCGGCCGGAGGCAGCCTGCTAGGGTGCCCTGCTCCTCATGCGCTGCCAGGCCCTGGTCCTCGGGGGTGCGTGCGTCGCGTTTCCCCTGGCGATCCTCGGGTGCACGCTCGTCGCACCCCTCGATGGCCTGACGGGCGGCGAGCCCGACGCCGCTCGGGCTCCCACCGGCGATGCCTCCACCCTCGACTCCGGGGCCGCCGCCGACGCTCTCACCGTGGACTCCTCGGTCCGCGACAGCGCGGCGCCCGCTTCCGAGACGGGAACCCCTCCCGCGGAGGCAAGCGTCTTCGACGCCAACGAGGTCGGCGCCGACGACTCGCCCAGCGACGGCGCCGGCGACGTCGTCAGCGAGCCGACCCCTCCCTCGCCCATCGCCTTCGTCCAGATCGCCGCCTCGAGCCCGCCCGGCTTCGTCCCCTCCGTCACGACGGCGCTCCTGCAGGCGCAGACCGCCGGCGATCTCGACGTCGTCGCCATTGGCTGGAACGACGCGACCTCCACCATCTCGGAGGTCACCGACACGTCGGGCAATGCGTACGCCCTCGCGGTCGGGCCGACCCGCCTCGGCAGCGATCTCTCGCAGAGTCTCTACTACGCGACGAACATCCACTCCGCGGCGGCGGGCGCCAACTCGGTCACCGTCACCTTCGTCCAGCCGGCGAACGTCGTCGATCTCCGCGTCGTCGAATACAGCGGCCTCGACCCCGTCGCTCCCCTCGACCAGACCGACACCGGCGCGGGCACGAGCAGCGGTCCCGCGACGACCGGCTCGGTCACGACGACGACGGCCCGCGAGCTCCTCTTCGCCGCCGGCATGTCGACGGATCTCTACTCCGGCGCGGGCGCGGGCTTCTCCATGCGCCTCGTCTCGAGCGACGGCGACGCCGTGGAGGACCGCACCGTCTCGGCGACGGGCCTCTACTCGGCGACGGCCACCGTGGCCGCCTCGTGCGGCTGGGTGATCCAGCTCGCCACCTTCCACTGAAGGGGAGCGGCGCCGGAAACTGGCCGCGCCCCGCGCCCCGGGTTCCAATGCGGGCGACCGGATGCCGTTCCCGCCGTTCGATCCGCACCGGGCCCTCGCGTGGGGGCCCGTCGTCGCGGAGCCGATCCGTGCGGCGCTGCGGTGGGGCTCCGGGCACACCGGTCTCCCGGTCATGCTGGTCGCCGCCATCGCGATCGTCGTCGCCTGGCGCGCCTTCAAGCGGACCGTGCGCTTCGTCGTCCAGGTCGTCCTCTGCGTGGCGGCCCTCGCGGTCGCTACCCGCTTCGGGTGGATCACCTGGTAGCGCTCCTGTGGTAAGCGTCCCTGCACCATCATGAAGCTGCAGGATCTGAAGATCATCGTCTCCGGGGGCGCCTCCGGAATGGGCCGTCACTTCGCCGTCCGACTCGCCGAGGGCGGGGCGCAGGTCGCCATCGGCGACGTCAACGAGGCCGGTCTCGCCGAGACCGTGAGCCTCGCCAAGGGCCCCGGCAAGGTGCACGCCCGCAAGGTCAACGTCGCCGACGAGGGAGAGGTGGGCGCCTTCGTCGAGTGGGCGCACGGCGCCATGGGCGGGCTCAATGGGCTCGTCAACAACGCGGGCATCCTGCGCGACGGGCTCCTCGTCAAGAAGGACCGGGAGACCGGCGAGGTGAAGAAGCTCTCCAAGGAGCAGTGGGACGCGGTCATCGCCGTGAACCTGACGGGCGCCACCCTGCTCGCGCGCGACGCCGTCGCGAAGATGGTCTCGACCGGGACCAAGCCCGGGGTCGTCGTCAACATGTCGAGCGTCGCCCGTCACGGCAACCGCGGGCAGAGCAACTACAGCGCCGCCAAGGCCGCCCTCGCGACCAACAGCAAGACCTGGTCGCTCGAGTGGGCTCCCTTCGGGATCCGCTGCGCCGCCGTGGCGCCGGGCATGGTGGAGACGCCGATGACGCAGGGGATGAACCAGAAGGCGCGCGACGCGCTGGTGGCCGCGATCCCCGTGGGACGCATCGGCAACACCGAGGATCTCTGGCTCGCCGTCAAGTTCGTCCTCGAGTGCGACTACTTCAACGGGCGCACCATCGACGTGGACGGCGGCCTGGCCATGTAAGGTACGCTCGGGGGGGAGGCGGCCGATGAAGAAGCTCGCGTTCGCGACAGCGTGTCTCGGCTTGCTGGTGGGTGTCGCGTGCAGCTCGGGGTCGGGCGGCGGGGGTGGGGGCGCGGCCTCGAACGGCTCGGCCTTCGCCCAGGACTTCTGCAATCTCATCGAGCCGTGCTGCGCCCAGGCCGGTCTCGGCACGACGGGCACGCTGTGCCTGGCCTTCGCCGACGAAGCCGCCGAGAGCGGCACCTACGATCCGGCGGCGGGCGAGGCGTGCATCGCGGGGATGCAGGCCGAGTCGGGGACGCCGGCCCTCTGCACGTACCTGGGCAACGACGTCCCCGCGTGCAGCCAGGCCTTCCGCGCGAACGGCGGCAGCGCCCCGCCGGGGGCCGCCTGCATGCAGGACAGCGACTGCGCTTCGGCCCCGGGCGGCGGCGCCACGTGCTTCACGGACTTCGCCTTCGGCGACGGGGGCAGCAACGAGACGCAGACCTGCGTCCAGACGATGGTGGGCCAGGCCGGGCAGGGGCCGTGCATCGGCATCGTGGAGCCGAGCGGCACCGAGTACGAGTGGTCGGGCACCGGCTCGCCGCCGTCGTCCGGCTATACCTGCGCCACGGCCAGCGGGCTCACGTGCGACCAGACCACGCAGAAGTGCCTCGCCCTGGCGACGACGGGAGCCGCGTGCTCGAGCGACCAGGACTGCGTCGCCGCCGACTATTGCTCGTTCGGCGGCCAGGGCAGCGCGTGCGCGGTCCGGTTCGCGGACGGCGCGTCGTGCTCGGCCGACGCCGAGGGGTGCCTGGCCACGTCGTACTGCGACTCGTCGACGATGACCTGCAAGCCGCTCCTCGCCACCGGCTCGTCGTGCACCGCCAGTCAGCAGTGCTCGTCGACCCAGTGCGTGAACGACGTGTGCAGCGGCTCGAACAACCTCGGCCTGCAGCTATTCTGCGGCACGCAGTGAGCTTCAGCCCGCGGCGGGCTTGAGCACGCCGCCGAGCTCGCCGTTCTGGTGCATCTCGGTGACGATGTCACAGCCGCCGACGAACTTTCCGTCGACGTAGAGCTGCGGGAACGTAGGCCAGCTCGAGTATTCCTTCAGGCCCTGGCGGACGTCGGGATCGGCCAGGATGTTGAAGGTCTCGAACGTCACGCCTTCCTTCTTCAGGATCTGGACGACCGTGTTCGAGAAGCCGCACGCGGGGAAGCTCTTCGTCCCCTTCATGAAGAGCATCACCTTGTTTCCGTGGACCAGGGTCTCGATGCGGGTGCGGATGTCGTCGGACATGGGGTCTCGTTTCTCCTTCAGGGGACGCGCGTCGTCAGCGCGAGGGCGTGGATGTCGCCGGACATGAGCCCGCCAAGCGCGGCGTAGACCATCTTGTGCTGCTCGATGCGCGTCTTTCCGTCGAAGGCGCGCGTCACCACGACGGCCTGAAAGTGGTCCTTCGTACCCGTCAGGTCCGTCACCTCGACGCGGGCGTCGGGGAAGGCGGCGACGAGGAGCGACTTGAGCGCGTCCGGGCTCGGCATGTCGCTACGGAGGTAACTTCGGGGGGCGGCGTCGTCAATGCGCCGTCCGCTCGAGGTAGGACGATTGTCCTTGCAGACCGCGCATTTTGGCGCACAAGTGAGAGCTGCAGGGGATGGCCGTCATCGAAGTCACGCGATCCGCTTTGAGCTCTCCGGAGCTCGCGGCCGACAAGCCGGACGTCGACGTCCGCCTCGACGTGCACGACGCCTCCCGGCTCGAGTGGAGCGTGAGCATCCCCATGCCCGAGAGCGGGCGAGCAACCTACGGCATCGACGTCGAGATGGAGATCCCGGCGAACGTCTTTGCCACGCATTTCCCGTGGGACCAGCTCCAGTCCTGGACGCGGCTCGACGGCTCGGGACCCGCGCCCGGCCGCTCGGGGACGCCGTCGGTCGACGCGCTCCGCCGGGGCGCCGTCGCCTTCGCGCACAAGCTGTCGCGCGCGAGCGAGGGGTTCGCGCGCCATTGCCGCCTCGCCGGGGCCGTGTCGGCGACGGCCTTCACGCCGGAGTCGCTCGAAGAGGGCCTCGAGCTGTGGCTCGCCTTCGCGGTGGCGACCGCCGCCGAGGCGCGGAAGCTTTTCGCCACGCCGGCGCCGCGCGACGCGCTCGAGATCGGCCGCGAGCGAAACCTCGTCGACGAGTACGTCAGCGTCCGTCTGCTCGAGATGCTCGCGTCGGCGGAGCGCTCCATCGCGGCGCTGCGCGACAGTCGCGGGCCGAACCTCCCCCGGTACGACGAGCCGCTCGCGCGCATCGAGGGCAAGCTCGCCGAGGCGCTCGAGACCGAGGTCGCCCACCGCGACGACGAGCGCTGGCTGCACCCGGAGCCGAGCGCCCCGTCGTCGCTCGAAGCCTACATCGAGCGGGCGAGCCGCCTGAAGAAACACTTTCAAGAGGTGCTCTTCCTCGAGCCCGAGACGTACAAGGTGGCCGAGCGCCTTCACAACTGGGTGGCCGCCTTCGTCGCGCTGGTGGCCTCCACGTGGGCCTTCATCTGGCAGATCACGCTCATGAACCACAAGCCGACGCAGTCGTCGACCCTCGGGTCGGGGCTGCTGATGCTCGCCATGGTGGCGGGGGCCGTCTACGCCGTGAAGGACCGCATCAAGGAGATCGGGCGCGCCTGGATCAGCGGCAACGTGCACCGCTTCTATGCGCAGCGCGTCGCCACGTGGCGCGCGCCGGCCAAGCGTCTCCCGCGGCGGGACGTCGTCGTCCGCGCGAAGGAGAGCTTCGACCAGTGCGTCGTGCGCCGTCCCGATCCGCTGAGCCCCGACAGCGGGGCGACGATGCCCGCCACGCAGGTGCACTACCGCCATCGCGGGACGGTGCACGCCAAGCAGGAGCTGATGGCGAGCGGCGTGCGGCGTGTGAAGCACATCTTCCGGTACGATCTCAGCCCGCTCTTCGCGAGGCTCGACGATCCCGTGAAGCTCGTCCCCGTGCTCGACGGCGCGACCCGCCGCGTGACCTTCACGGCGGCCCCGCGCTGCTACCGCGTCGCCGTGCGCCTGCGGGTCACCTGCGGGAGCCTGGTGCGCGAGGAGGACGCGACGCTGGTCCTCCACAAGCGCGGCCTCGACCGCCTCGAGTTCGCACGCGGCTGCGAAGCCGAGCTCGAGACCGGCGTCCTGCCGACGTGATCCTCGAAGAGCAAACGTCGTCAGGCAGGACGACGTTTCAGCACCGCGAGCATCAGGGAGCGGTGAGGGGACACCTGCCCTTGGACGCGCTCACCGCTCGCTCACGATCGCGGTGCTGAAAACGTCGGCTCCGCCGCCGTTTTGGGCGCGTGCTAAGAGCGGCGCGTGGATCGCTCCGCTCTCTGGCCGGACTGGCGCGCGGAGTGGGTCCTCTACGACGACGGGGACCTGCTGGTCGTGGACAAGCCGGTGGGGGTCTCTTCGCAGGCGGCGGACCCCGACAGGCCCGACGACGCGGTGACGCGGCTCCGGGCGTACCTCGGCGGGGCGTACCTCGGCACGCACCAGCGGCTCGACCGGGACACGAGCGGGGTCCTCGTGTTCGCGCGACGGAAGGAAGCCAACGCGAGCCTCGCGAAGCAGTTCGAGGGGCGCTCGGTGAAGAAGACCTACCTCGCGTGCGTCACCGGCTGGCCGAAGGGCAAGAGCGCCGCGACGCTGAAGGACGCGCTCCTTCCCGACAAGGACGGCGCGATGCGCGTCGTGAAGGCGCGCGGTCCGAAGGTGAAGCTCGCCGTGACGCACGTGAAGGTCCTCGGGCGCCGCGGCGAGCGGGCCCTCCTCGAGCTCGACCTCGAGACCGGCCGCACCCACCAGGCCCGCATCCAGCTCGCCCACACCGGCGCGCCCATCGCGGGCGACGCCCTCTACCGCGGCGCCCCCGCTCCCCGCCTCATGCTCCACGCCGGCGCCCTCGCGCTCACCCATCCGATGACGGGCCGCCCCGCGCGCTTCGCCGCGCCCGCCCCGCCCGACTTCGACGCGTGGCTCCAGCACGGCGATCCCGGCGACTCGATCTACGACGACGCCGCCGCGCTCGCCCGCGCCCTCGCCCGCGCCGTGGACCGCCGCTGGGGCCTCGGCCGCGCCGCCACCGGCCCGCGGGCGACCACCGCGTTCCGCCTGGTCCACGAAGAGGGTGACGGCTTGCCGCGCCTCGCCGTCGACGTCTACGGCGACTGGCTCGTGGCGCAGCTCTACGGCGACGGGGGGCCCTGGGCCGAGCCGGCCCGCCGCGACCGTCTCCTCGATGCCCTCGCCGCCCTCGGCTTCGACGGCGTCTACCTCAAGGTGCGCCCGCGTCAGGCCAACGTCCTCGTCGACACCCGCCGCGACGATCTCGCCCCCGCGCTCCCCGTGCGCGGCGCCCCGGCCCCCGAGCCGCTCGCCATCCTCGAAGAGGGCCTGCCTCTCCTCGTCCGCCTCGGCGACGGCCTCTCCACGGGCGTCTTCCTCGATCAGCGCGGCAACCGGCGGCGCGTCCGCGAGCTCTCGCGGGGCGCCTCCGTCGCCAACCTCTTCGCGTACACCTGCGCCTTCACCGTGGCCGCCGCGGTCGGCGGCGCGACGCGCACCGTCAGCGTCGACGCCTCCGCCGCCGCCCTCGAGCGGGGCCGCGAGAACCTCGCGCACGCCGGCGTCCTCGACGGTAGGGACCACGCCTTCGCCGCGGACGACGTCTTTCACTGGCTGAAGCGCGCCGCCGCCCGCGGCGACCGCTACGACCTCGTCGTCCTCGATCCTCCCAGTTATTCGAGCACCAAGCGCGGCCGCTTCGTCGCCGACACGGATTACGCCGGGCTCGCCGCGCAGTGCCTCGCGCTGCTCGCACCGGGAGGGCGCCTCCTCGCCTGCACGAACCATCGCGGCATCTCGCCGGGCCGCTTTCGCCGCATCCTGTTCGACGCCGGGCGCGAGGCCAAGTGCGAGCTTTCGCAGGTGAAAGACCTGCCCGAGCCCGCCGACTACCCCGTCCCACCCGGCGGCGAGCCCCACATGAAGGCGGCCCTCGTCACGCGGGTGTAAGGCTCGGCCGCGCGCCCTCGTTCTCTCCGCACCACGACGGCAGGTCTCCGGCTTGCCGGAGCCTGGTCAACACCTGGACGAGGAGACGACGATGCGCGCGATGCATGCAGTGGTGGTCGGTTGCCTGGCGGCGGTGCTCGGTGGGTGCGGGGCCGGCATGGATGGCCGCCCGGCGTCGGCGCCCTCGGACGGGTGGGGCGGGGGGAACGGCGCGCAGCCGACCGTCACCTCGCTGCGAAGCTCCGGCGGCCCTGCGAGCGCCGCCGCTCCGCCCGCGCAGCCCGGGGGCTCGTGGGGAGAGGCTTCCCCGCCTCCGCCGCCGGCCTCCGTCAGCGTGGAGTCGAGCGCCCCGAGCGGCGGACACTGGTCGGCGCCCGAGCCGGCGCCGCGCGATCGCCCGGGCCTCGGCACCGAGTGGGGCGAGTCGCGCGAATCGCACATCCGCGAGGTGAGCTTCTTCCGCGGCGATCCCGAGCGTCCCTTCGCGACGGCCGCCCTCTTCTACAACGACCGCCAGGGCGTCGAGCAGCTGGCCGCCTGGCACGGCGGGACGCCGCGCTTCCACGACATCGCCGAGGTCAACGGCGAGATCACCGTCTCCCTTCGCGACGCCTGGGGCGAGCCGCTCGACGCGATGCACGTCGGCGACCGGACGTACGTCGTCGGGCAGCAAGGGGAGCGCTACAGCATCGTCATCTCGAACCACACGCGGCGGCGCTTCGAGGCCGTGGCGACCGTCGACGGCCTCGACGTCATCAGCGGCAAGGTCGGCTCGTTCGGCCAGCGCGGCTACGTCCTCATGCCCGAGGCGAGCCTCGAGATCGACGGCTTCCGCCAGAGCAGCGACGAGGTCGCCGCCTTCCGCTTCGCGAAGGTGCGCGACTCCTACGCGGCCCAGCGAGGAGAGGCGCGGAACGTGGGCGTCATCGGCATCGCCTTCTTCGCCGAGCGGGGCGACGACTGGAACAGCGACGACCTCCGGACGCGCGACACCGCGAGCCCCTTCCCGAACGAGGGCCGCTTCGCGCCGCCCCCGCCGTGAAGGGACGAGAGGGGGATGGCCGCAGAGGCGCGGAGGCGCAGAGAGGAGAGAGAGGGGGATGGCCGCGGAGGCGCGGAGGCGCAGAGGCGAGAGAGAGGGGGATGGCCGCGGAGGCGCGGAGGCGCAGAGGCGAGAGAGAGGGGGATGGCCGCAGAGGCGCGGAGGCGCAGAGAGAAGAGAGAAGGTGGGGGCAGATGCAGAGGACCATGGTTTCCCCCCCAAACTCTCTGTCCTCTCTGCGCCTCTGCGCCTCTGCGGCCATCCCTCTTTCTCATCTCCGCGCCTCTGCGCCTCTGCGGCTGCCACCTCTCTCTCCAGGGCCGGTGCGGGAGGCCTGCCGCTTCTTCCTGAAGGGGTGCCGTCGCAAGGGGGAGGCCTGCCGCTTCTTTCCGGAGGGGTGCCGTCGCAGGGGGGAGGGCTCCGGGCGCTTCCCCGAGGCCTCAGGGCAGCACCCCAAGGGGTCCGGGCGCTTCCCCGAGGCCTCCGGGCGCTTCCCCGAGGCCTCCGGGCAGCACCCCCGAGGGGTCCGCGCTCTTCCCCGAGGGGTCCGCGCTCTTCCCGGAGGCCTCCGCGCTCTTCCCCGAGGCCTCCGCGCATCAGTCGGAGCCCTCCGCGCTCTTCCCCGAGGCCTCCGGGAAGCGCGCGGACCCCTCGAAGTGAGACAGGTCCACCTTCGGGCCCTTGAAGCGCTTTCTCACCCAGCCCGCCCACATCGCCACGAGGAGAAGGACGACGCCCGCGAAGAGACCCATGGCCAGCGCGTTCGCCAGGGCGCACACCGCGAAGACGGCGACCGTCCACGCGACGCTCGCGATCGCGATCGCCGGCCCCGCGCGGCCCAGCGAGAAGGGGCCCATGCGCGTCCATCGCTTCCCGATGCGCGCCGCGGCGCCGAGGCCGATGGGCACGGCGTAGCTCGCGTAGAGCGCGACCGTCGCGAGGGCCGCCACCGCGAGGAAGGCCGTCTCGCTGAAGGGCGCGGTGCCCGCCACGAGGGCCATCGGCAGGACGACGCACGCGGCGATCGCGTTCAGCGGCGTGCGCGTCACGGGCGACACGTGACGGAGCGATTTCGCCAGCGGAAGGCCGTCGTCGCGCGCGAAGGCGAAGAGCATCCGCGACGCGCTCGTCACGCTCGACAGCCCCGCGAACCACATCGCCAGCACCGCGAGGCCCAGCGCGAACCGTCCCCACCCCTCGCCGAGCGCCCCCGAGAGCACGAGCAGCGCCGCGTCGGGCTTCCCCGCGACGTCGGGCAGGTCCTTCACCGCGAGGGTCAGCGCCGCGACGAGCGCGAAGCCCGCCACCGCGCTGACGCCGACGGCCGACACGATGCCGAAGGGCGCCCGCCGCTGCGGATCGTGGGTCTCCTCGCTCACGTGGGCGGCCGCGTCGAAGCCGGTGAAGGTCCACACGCCGAGGACGAGCGACGCCACGAACCCGAGCCCGTACGAGCCGCCGGCGCGCGTCGTGTGCCCCGTCTCGACGAGGTAGGCGGGGCCATGCGCCGCGTGCGCGAAGAGAAGCCCCGCGAGCACCACGACGCCGACGATGTGCACCGCCGCCGACGCGTCGTTCAGCCACGCGACCAGGCGCACCGAGGTCGCGTTGAGCGCCCCGTGAACGAAGAGGACGCCCGCGAAGAGCCCGTACGCCGCCTTCGGCGGAAGAGAGAGCATCTGCGCGAGCCCCTGGGCGCACGCGAGATCGATCGCGGCCACGATCGCCACCTGACCGACGAGGTTCAGCATCGCGGTAGCCCATCCCCACGACGGCCCGCCGAGCAGCGCCGACCAGTGGTAGAGCGCGCCGGCCGTGGGAAAGGCGCTCGCGAGCTCGGCCATGGCCACCGCGACGAGCAGCGTCCCGACCGACACGAGAGGCCACCCCAGGCCGAGCCCGGCCGGCCCCCCCGCGCCGAGCGCGTCGCCGAAGGTCGACGTGATCCCGGTCAATACGCTGATGACCGAGAACCCGATGGCGAACGTCGAGAATCCCCCGAGCCGCCGGAGCAGCTCTTGCGCATACCCGAAGCGCGCCAGCTCCCGTGCGTCGCGGTCCATGACGTGATGCAGCGTATTATGGCTCCCTGTTCATCCCTCTCTTTTTGGTTGTAGTGTGCGCGCGCCATGATGCCGGAAGCCGCCGTAGACTCGCCCGCCGTCCCCACCGCCGTCGTCGTCGAGGCGCGGGACGACCGGATGCCCAAGGGCATCCCGTACATCGTCGCCAACGAGTTCGCGGAGCGGTTTTGCTACTACGGCATCAACGCCATCCTCAGCATCTACATGACGCAGTTCCTGAGGATCGGGGACGCGGACGCGACGACGTACCACTCGCTCTTCAAGTCGGCGGCGTACTTCTCGCCGCTGCTCGGCGCCATCGTGTCGGACGTCTTCTGGGGCAAGTTCAAGACCATCCTCACGTTCTCGATCTCCTACTGCTCGGGGTGCGCCATCGTCGCGCTCGTCCCGGGCAACTACGGTCTCATCATCGGGCTCACGCTCGTCGCGCTCGGCACGGGCGGCATCAAACCGTGCGTCTCCACCAACGTGGGCGACCAGTTCACGAGCAAGAACCAGCACCTCATCGAGCGCGCGTTCAGCTACTTCTACCTCGCGATCAACGCCGGCTCGTCGATCTCGATCTTCTTCTGCCCGGTGCTGCTCGCGAAGTACGGACGGCTGCCCGCCTTCGGGATGCCGGCGGCCATGATGTTCTTCGCGACGCTCGTCTTCTGGATGGGGCGAAAGCGCTTCGCGGTCGTGCCGCCCGCCGGAAAGGCCTGGCTGAAGGACGTCTTCTCGAAGGAGGGCCTGAAGACGATCGGCAGCCTCGCCATCATCTACGCGTTCCTCGCCCCGTGGTGGGCGCTGTGGGAGCAGAGCAACGGGCAGACGTGGACCCTCCAGGCCGAGTCGGGCCTCATGGACAAGACCCTCGTCTTCGGCTGGACGATCCTCCCGGCGCAGATCCAGGTCGTGAACGGGTTCTTCATCCTGGCCCTCGTGCCCGTCTTCACGTTCGTCATCTACCCGCTGTGGGGGAAAATCACGAAGGTGACGCCGCTGCGGAAGATCGCGGTGGGCCTCTTCATGATCGCGGGCTCGTACCTCATCGTGTCGCGCATCGAGGCGAGGATTCAGAGCGGCGAGACCGTGAGCGTGTGGTGGCAGATCCTCGCGTACGTGGTCCTCACCGCGAGCGAGGTGCTCGTCAGCATCACGGGCCTCGAGTTCAGCTACAAGCAGGCGCCCCTCAAGATGAAGAGCTTCATCATGGCGCTCTTTCTCCTTTCCATCAGCCTGGGGGACATGATCAACGCCGGCGTGAACCACGAGATGGTGAAGCCGCTGCACGTGACGGGCATCGACGTGGGGGCCGAGACGTGGGTGTCGCTGCCCGACGTGAAGGACTTCGTCACCGGCCAGAAGATCGACTTCGACAAGCCGAACGGCGTCACCGTGACCAAGGAGGGCAAGCCGCAGCCCCTCCAGGGCACGTACCTCGTCGCCCAGAAGGACGAGGCCGCGGGGAAGATGAAGCTGATGGACGTCGTCGAGCGAAAGCCCGTCGCGAGCTCGGGCAGCTTCGACCCCTCGAAGGCCGAGGTGTCCACCTACAAGCTGGTCGGGCCCGAGTACTTCAACTTCTTCGCCATGCTCATGACGATCGTGGGCCTGCTCTTCATCGTCGTCGCCGTCTTCTACAAAGAGAAGACCCACCTCCGCGACGAAACCGCCGCCGCGAAAGCCTGACGCGCCGAGCCGCAGAACCTCGGCACCGCAGAGCGCAAGCTCGGCACCGCAGAGCGCAAGCTCGGCACCGCAGAGCGCAAGCTCGGCACCGCATAGCGCAAGCTCGGCACCGCATAGCGCAAGCTCGGCACCGCAGAGCGCAAGCTCGGCGCCGCAGAGCGCAAGCTCGGCACCGCAGAGCGCAAGCTCGGCACCGCAGAGCGCAAGCTCGGCACCGCAGAGCGCAAGCTCGGCACCGCAGAGCGCAAGCTCGGCACCGCAGAGCGCAAGCTCGGCGCCGCAGAGCGCAAGCTCGGCGCCGCAGAGCGCAAGCTCGGCACCGCAGAGCGCAAGCTCGGCGCCGCAGAGCGCAACCTCGGCGCCGCAGAGCGCAAGCTCGGCACCGCAGAGCGCAAGCTCGGCACCGCGAGCGTCAGCGAGCGGTGGGCCGCGCCGACGTCGAGGCTCGGGTCACGATGGAGCGGGCTTCAGCGCACGCCGGAGCCGGGTCCAGCGCACACCGCCCGCTGACGCTCGCGGTGCCGAGCTCGCGCTCCGATGCTCAGCGGGTGCCGCGGGGCGGGGGGCGAGGGGGAGGTCGCGGGGGGATGGCGCCGATGGCCGGGGGAGCCGGCGTGCGTCGCGTCGCGGCGGGCGCGGGCGGCGGGGGAGAGCGGCGGAGGCCGTTGGCGTCGGGGTTCGACGGCGAGCGAGGGCGGAAGGACTCGAAGGGGGTCGGCGGCTTCGGCAGCGTGCTCCGGCCCGGCGCCGGAGCGGGCGCGGGCGGCTGCGAAGGGCGCGAGTCCGACGGCTCCTCGACGGAGCTCGTCCGCGCGCGCTTGTAGTCCCGCCAGCACGTGGGGCAGCGCCACTCGACGATGAGCGCGCCGTCGGGCGACTTGTAGCGCGTGAGCCTCCAGCCGAACTGGGCGCTGATGAGCGTGTAATTGGTCTCCGTCTCCGGCGACTTCTTACCGCAGCCCACGCACGTCTGACGGTCCCGCACCAACGCTGAGGATCGCATGGAAGACGCCTCCCCGCAAAACCTTCGGAGCCGCCGCAGCCCAGCGGTTCGCGCGCCTCAGACGAGGCTCAGCCGCGGGAGCGCGCCGAACGCGACGAGGTGCCCGCTCTCCTCGGCCACGTAGACGTTGCAGCTCTCGTCGACGCGCAGGAGGTCCGGGATGGCCTCGGTGGGGGCGATGGTCCCGAGAAGCGCGCCGTCCCGCGGCCGAAGGACGGCCACGTCCGTGTGCGGGACGAAGAGCGCGCCGCACCGCAGCACGGGCTCGAGCCGACGGGGGACGTCCGCCTCGAGCGGGCGGGGGCCGAGGACGTGACGCCAGCGCATCGCTCCCGCGTCGGCGCCGCCCGCGCCGATGGCGACGAGCTCCCCGCTCGGCGTATTGCCGATGAAGGCGTCGTCGACCGCGAGCCAGGACGTCCCCGTGGGGGCAAGGAGGCGCGCGCGGACGGGGATGGGGTCGCCGGTGTCGCGACGGAACGAGGCGAGGGCGAGCCCGGTCTTCTGGCGGACGGGCACGGCGACGGCGTCGTCGGCGACGAGCGTCGGGCCCTCGACGGTGCAGGGAGAGGTGGGCTCGGCGAGCGCGGCGGACCAGCGCACATCGCCCGAGAAGGGGTCCACGCAGTAGAGGCGCGCGACGCCGTGGCCGCCGCCGGCGACGACGAAGAGCGCGTCGTGGACGACCGTCGGAGGCGTGGCGAAGCGGAGGCGGTCGCGCAGGCGCCAGACGACGGCGCCGGTCATCACGTCGAGCGCGTTGAGGGAGCCGTCGCCGCAGGTGACGTAGAGGAGGCGGCCGGCGCGCTTCATGCGCGGAGCGGCGCGCGCCCCGTCGCGAGCGCGGCCCCGTGCGCCGCCCCAGGACCAGCGCCAGCGGGGCTCGCCGCTCGTGAGGTCGATGGCGACGAGGTGATGCTCGCCCTCGGTGACGACGACGAGGCGCGGCAGGCCGGGGAGGTGCACGACGGCGCCGGCCACGGGCCCGCCGGTGCGCGCCGCGATGCGCGTGCGGAGCGTGATCTCGCCGTTGCCGAAGTCGTGCACGCAGAGGGTCCCGTCGGGCCCGAGGCGCGCGATGCCGCCCGGCGTGACGACGCTCGTCCCGCGGTGCGTGTCGACGCGCCAGAGGACGCGCCCCGTCGTGCGATCGAGAGCCCACATCTCGGTCGAGGCGCCGACGATGAGACGATCGCCGCAGAGGTAGGTCGCGCGGAGATCGATGCCGGGGACGATGGCGCGCCAGCGGGCGGCGTAGCGGAGGCGCGCGGCGGGAAGGGGCGCGGAGGCGGGCGCGGGGCGAGCCTCGTCGAGGGCGGCGGCGAAGGCGCGGTACGGCTCGGGGGTGGGGTTGGTCTTCGAGTCGGTCTGGGTGGCCTCGCGGAGCGCCTCGGTCCCCTCACGGAGCACGCGCCGCAGCGCTGCGAGACGGAGGTTCGCGCCCTGCGAGCGATCGCGCCGGAGGATGGCGCGGACGAGGGAGCGTCCGAAGGCGAGGGCGGCCTCGAGGACGTCGGCGACGCCGAGCGCGGGGAAGGTGTGGACGGCGCGGCGGGCGCCGCCCTGCGAGCCGCCGAGGGTGAGGGCGAGCTGGCCGTCGGAGGCGACGCGGACGCCGATGGCGACGCCGGCGGCCTCGCCGCGCGCATTGAGCGGCAGGCCCCGCTCCCACGCATCGAAGGCGCGGCGGGTCAGCTCGACGAGGCGCTCGACGACGAGCACGGGGTGGCACTCGCCGAGGTCGACGGCGCGGCCGCGGATCTCGGCGCGGATGCGCCCGCGGAAGAGGAGCGCGTGCAGATCGCTGCGCTCGACGGCGTCGCGGCTCCCGGCGAGGTCGGGGGCGCCGTCGCGGATGGCGAACTCGGCGCCGAAGGAGAGCGGCGCGTCGCGCTCGGGCTCGACGACGATGGGGACGGGCTGCGGGACGCGGACGCCGTCGCACGGGCCGACGGGGGCGAGGGCCCGGAGCTGCTCGCCGGCCGAGACGAGGTCGGCGCGGGCTCCGGGGAAGTCGGCGCGCGGATCGCCGTCGGAGAGGATGCGGTCGATGGCGTCGCGGGCGGCGGCGACGACGTCGTCGAAGGGGACGGCGCGGTCGTAGACGGCGACCAGCGGCTCGGGGCCGGCGCGATAGACGCTGAGGCACGCGGTCGCGCCGAAGCGGTCGACGCACATCTCCCAGGGCTCGTCGTAAAAGCGCACGCTGGCCTTGCCGCGCGGGCGGGCGGCGAGGTCGACGAGCGCGGCGGCGAGGTCCCGGAGGACGAAGGCGCCGTGCGTCTCGCGGACGCGCGCGGTCACGTTGGCCCCGTCGATGAAGACGTCGAGCAGGGCGCGCGCGGGGCGGCGACGGTCCGGGCCGAGCGCGTGGAGGCTGCGCACGGGGGTGGGAGCCTGCACGGGAGGCAGGGCGTCGGAGTCGGAGGGCTGGGGGGCGACGACGATCTCGAAGCGCATTCGTTCGGTCGGTCTCTTGGTCGAGCCGCGGGAGGACGCGGGCGAAGTCGAATCGTAGGAACCGGAGGGGCAATGGACGTACTTTTCGACGTCCATGCCGTTCCTTGGACATCGCGGGAGGTGGCTGATAGCGGGGGCGCTCGCGGCGCTCGTCCCGGCGATTTTCATGTGGGGTTTCACCGTGGACGACGCGCTCATCTCGGTGCGCTACGCGCGCCACCTGAGCTCGGGCGTGGGCTGGCGATTCGACGCGGGAGGGCCCCCGACCGACGGGGTGACGCCTCTTCCGTGGGTGCCCATGCTCGTGCCGCTGGCTCGAGGCGGCGCGCTCGCGGTGCTCGGCGCGGCGAAGACGCTGGGGTTGCTCCTCTGGGGAGCGACGGGATGCGCGCTCGGAGGAGCCATGGGCGCAATGCCGCGGGCGCCGGCCTGGGCGAGAGCGGCGGCGCTCGCGACGCTGGCCCTGTCGGTCCCCGCGGCGGCGTACGCGGTGAGCGGGATGGAGACGGCGGTGGCGACGGCGCTGGCGACGGCGGCCGTGCTGCTGGGGCGTCGCGTGCTCCTCGCCGCGCTGATCGCGGGGTGCGCGGCGGCGTTCCGTTCCGAGATGGGGCTATGGGCCTTCGTGCTGGCCGTGGGCTTCGCGCTGGCGGCGCGCGCCCGTCCGGGGCGGGTGCTCGGCGCGGGGCTCGTGGCGGTGACGCCGTTTCTCGCGTGCGCGGTCGTGCGGACGGCGGTGTGGGGCCATCCCGCGCCGCTGGCTCTCCTCGCGAAGCCGAGCGACCTCGCGCACGGCGCGGCCTACGCGGGCGCCGCGTGCGTGGTCACGCTCGTCCCGCTGCTCGTGCTGGCGCCGCTCGCGCTGCGGCGCGCGCCGCTGGCGATGGTGGCCGTCGTCGCGGGAGTCGCGCACGTCGTCGCGATGGTGGGGGTCGGGGGCGACTGGATGCCGTACGCGCGGCTGATGGTGCCGGTGCTGCCATCGCTGGCGTGGGCGGCTGCGCTGGCGAGCGAGCATGCCCACCCGGTGGCGACGGCGGTACGGTCGACGGCGGCGCTGGGTCTCGGTGTCGTCCTCGTGGCGACGGGTGGAACGGAGGGTCGTCACGTGGGAAGGGACCGCGCCGCGCTGGTCGAGGCGGCGCGTCCGCGGCTCGCGGGCTTCCGCCGCGTCGCGTCGCTCGACGTGGGCTGGGTGAGCGCGGCGACGGAGGCCGACATCGTCGACCTCGCGGGCGTGACCGATCCCGGCATCGCGGCGCTCCCCGGGGGCCACACCTCGAAGCGCATCGACGCGCGGCTCCTCCTCGAGCGCGGCACCGACGCCCTGCTCCTCTACGCCCCGTCGGGCCTCCCCGGCGAAAGCCCCGAGGCGTGGCGAGAGGCGTCCTACGGCCGCACGGTGGAGGCGAGGCTCGCGGCGGACGACGTCACCGCCCGCCACTTCGCGGCCGTCGCGTTCCTCCCGCTGGGCGCGCGCGGGGCAGGGTACGTCCTGCTTCGCGCCCTTCCCTCCGACGGACCCTGATCACGGCGGCCAGGGCGACGGCGCGCATATGACGTCCGCGCCCGGGGCTGTGGTATTTTGGGAACAGGGGAGAAAGCCTGCAACTTCGCAGGACGACGCGGGCCCCGGCGATTCGCCCGCGTTTCGACGCCGGGCACGCTTCCCGCATTCAATGCCTCGCAAGGGAGCCTTGAACATGAAACTTGGACTTCGACTGGGAAGCACGACGCTCGCCGCCTGCACGCTGCTGCTCACGACCCTCGCGCTCCCGCCCGTCGCGCGCGCCGACGACGCCGGGACCCCGTGCGGCAACTTCGATTTCTCCCAGGGCATCAGCTGCCAGATCGAGGTCAGCGGCGGCTGCACCGCGGACTGCACTCCGCTGAAGCTCGAGGCCGGCTGCACGGGCTCGTGCTCCATGCTGCCCGACATCGACTGCTCCAACGCGTGCCAGACCACGTGCACGAGCACCTGTTCGCCGTCGGCGCTCGATTGCATGGCCGGCTGTCACGGCGAATGCGACCAGCCGACGACCACGACCTGCCAGCAGCAGGATCCCACGGCCGACTGCGTGAGTCAGGCGCAGGCCCAGTGCGACATGCACTGCAAGGAGACGTGCACGACCCCGCCGACGGACTGCTCGCAGGTCTGCGAGACCTGCTGCGACGGCTCTTGCTCGGCGCAGATCAACTTCAATTGCGACTTCCAGTGCTTCGCCAACCTGCAGGGCGGCTGCAGCGTGCAATGCCAGAAGCCCGCGGGAGCGATCTTCTGCAATGGCCAGTACGTGAACGCGTCCGACGTCGACGCCTGCATCACGTACCTCGCGACCCAGGGAGTCACCGTCGACATCTCGGCGCGCGGGTCGGTCCAGTGCGACTCCGACGGCTGCAATGGAACCGGCAACGCGAGCGCCGGAGGGTGCGCCGTCGGACCCGCGTCGACGGACGGCGGGAGCGGCGGCCTGGCGCTCGCGGTGGCGGGCCTCTTCGTGGGAACCGCGGCGGCGCGGTCGCTCCGGCGTCGGGCGCGCCGGGTCCCTACTGCGTGATCGCCTTGAGGTCGAGCATCTCCTCGACGCTCGGGAGGACGATGAGCTCGCAGCGGCGGTTCTTCTGCCGGCCCTCCGCGGTCGAGTTGTCGGCGACCGGATCGCTGTCGCCGAAGCCGGCCGCGCTCCAGTGCTGGAGGGGGAGGCCGCCCTGCGCCGGATCGATGAGGAACACGAGGACCTCGCGGGCGCGCATCAAGGAGAGACCCCAGTTGTCCTTGAACGGGCCGTGGGCGAGGGGCTGGTTGTCGGTGTCGCCGGCGACCTGGTAGTCGCGCGACACGAGCTGGGGGTCCGCCTTGATGATGCCCGCGACCTTCAGCAGGATGTCCTTGCCCTCCTTCTTGAGGGTCTCCTTGCCGGAGTCGAACAGCACGTCGCCCGGCAGCGAGATGACCATCCGGTTGTGGCGGACGTTCACCGCGAGCCCGAGCTTGGTCAGCTCGTCGAGCTTGGCCTTCAGCTTCTCGAAGCGCTCCTTGATGAGCTCGAGCTGGCGCGCCCGCTCCTTGTACGACGCGAGGGCCTTCTCGCGTTCGAGCAGATCGGACTTCATGGAGTTCACGTTGACCCCCATGGCCTCGAGCTCTTGCGTGAGACCGTCGATCTTCTTCTCGGCGTCGGCGATCTGCGCGGCCTTCGCGTCGTCGTCCGCCTTCAAGTGGTTGTACTTCGCGAGCTGCGCCTGCCACTGGTCTTCCGAGTACCCGCAACCAGCGGCGAAGAGGGGCAGCGCGAGGCCAATCCAGAGGGGAGCGTGTCGGTGTCGGGGCATGGGTCGGTAGACTACGACGACCGATCGCCCGGACCAAGAGCTACTGCGACCCTTCCGCTGCCCCAACCGTGCAGCTCGACGCGGTCCGCGGCGTCCCGCGCGCGTCCGTCGCCGGGCACCCCGTCCCGCGGCCGATCGCCGCGCTGCCGCTGGCCACGAGCGCCACCGGCACCGGTCCGCCGTGGTTTCCCAGCGCGCCGAGCATCGGGTCCGTCGTCTCGTAGATGCCCGGGGCGCACAGCGCGTCGGCGCCGCCGCCGTTCGCGTGCGCGGTCGGCCACTGCATGTCGCCCGTGCCCGTGATCGTGCCGACCTGGCACTGCATCGGGGCGCCGGGGTTCTGCGCGGTGTTGCCGTCGAAGAGCGTGTTCTGGATGGTGAGGTTCGGCGAGCCGAAGATGGCCGCCGCGAACTGGTTGGTCGCGTCGCACACGTTGTTCGCGAACGTGCAGTTGAGCAGCGTCCCGTCGCCGCCGAAGAGCGCGAGCGTGGCGCCCACCCCGGCGGTCGCGTGGTTGCCGTAGAAGGTCACGTTGGTGAAGTCGAACGTCGTGCCGTCGGCCTGGATCGTCCCGATCCCCGTCTGTCCGACGTTGCCCGTGAAGGTCGACGCCGTGATGGTGAGCGTCGAGTTGTGGAAGTACCCCGCGCCCGCCGCGTCGCCCGTGTTGCCGTCGAAGAGGCAGCGGTCGAGGGTCGTCGTCTGCTTGGCGCCGTCGGGCGTGCGAAAGAGCGCGCCGCCGAGGGCGCCCTGGCCGCCCACGTTGGCCTTGAACGTGTCGCCGCAGAACGTGTGCGTCACGTCGCTCCCGCCGTCGATGGCGATGGCGCCGCCGTTGCCGCCGCTCCCCGTCTGATTCTGGTTGTTCGCGTCGACCACGCTGCACTTCGTGGAATCGTCGCCGTTCGCGCCGAACCCGAGCGCCGCGTTGCCCTGGAACGTGCTGTTGAAGACGTCGAGGTCCGAATTGAGGCTGCCGATGGCGCCCGCGTTCGAGCCCGAGTTGTTCACGAAGGTCGAGCCGACGACGACGCCGTCGAGCGCGCCGTTCAGGTAGATGGCCCCGCCGCCCACGTCGGGCCCGAGCTTCTCCGCCTCGTTGTTCAAGAAGTTGGCGTCGATGACGTTCAGCACGCCGTCACGCATCTGCAGCGCCCCGCCCGCGCCGTCGTAGAAGCCGGAGGAGCAGGGGAGGGGCGCGGCCGCGATGGGCATCGTGCCGGCCGCGTGCCCGTGCGCGAAGGTGACGTGCTGCAGCGTGAGCTTGTGCGTGTTGACGCGGTAGTTGCCGCTGTTCCAGTCGAGGATGCGGACCGTGCCGCCGCCGTCGAGGGTCACGGTGCCGCCCCCGTCGAGGACCGTGTCGAGCGTCGTGGGGAGCTCGATGGTCTTGGTGACCGTGATGGTCGCCGGCGCCGAGCCGCAGTCGAGCACGACGACGCCGCCCTTGGTGAGGGCCGCGGAGAGGAGCGCCTCGGTGCAGGACGCGGCGGTGCCGGTGCCGACGGTGGCCGTCGGGTGGCTCACGTCCGCGGCCGCGATGGGCGCGGTGCACGTGGCGGCGGGAGGAGGCACGGTGCCGCCGTCCCCGGGCGGCACGCCCGCTTCGCTGGAGCCGGAGGAGGAGCCGGAGCCGGAGGAGGAGCCGGAAGAGGAGGAGCCACCGGAAGAAGAAGAGCCGGAGGAAGAGCCGGAGCTGGCGTCGGAGGTGCCACCGTCCCCAGCGTGGCTTCCGGAGCTGGAGTTGCCGCACGCGACGGCGAGCGCGACGACGAGGGCAGGGGCGAGACGGCCGAGGGGACGGTTCGTCATGCCCAGGATCGTATCACCGCGTCGTCGTCGGCAGAGAGATTGGCCGCAGAGGCGCGGAGACGCAGAGAGGAGGGATTTGTTTGCAAACCAACTCATCTCTGCGGCTCCGCGCCTCTGCGGCCAATCCCTCCCGGCAAGAGCATCGCGGATTTAGCTGCGTCGACGCCGAGGCGGACTTCCTCTTCGAGCAGTGCACCGAGTAGCCTCGCTCCACGTCCACGAGTGGCTGGTCGTCAGTTGCCTGACCGGGGACCAGGAAGGACAGCGAAGGGCCCCCCTACTGCGTCGCCGTCCACGTGCCGGAGCTGTCGCTCGTGATGCCGGCGACCGCGCCGCTCGCCTTCCACGTCTCGTCGACGAGCGACACGGTGCCCGTGAACGTGAGCGTCGACTCGGCGAAGGTGTCGTATCCCGTCGTGACGTCGACGTTGCCGCTCGGATCGATGGTCCCCGTCGCCGCGGCGTTCACGTCCTTCGGGATGAGGGTGACCGTGCCGTCCGCGCTCACGACGAGGAGCATGTGGCCGGAGCCGGAGACGAGGACGTAGGCGCCGGAGTACGTGCCTTCGCGCGGTCCGGGCGCGTCGGGCTGCGCGCCCGCCTGAGTCGGAGTGCCCGCTTGGACCACATGCGCCGCACCTCCCTCGTCCACGCCAGGGCTCACCTCTCCGAGCTCGTCGACGAGGCCGAGCACAAGGGAAAGCCCTGCTCATCCTGCGCCACGGCAAGCCCGATGCCGCGCTGGTGCGGCATCGGATGCGCATGATCCAGGCGGTGTGACGGGCCCGAGCCTCACACGCGACAAAGCTCGAGGCGCAGAGAAGAGGGCGGATTGGTCTCCACCCCAACTCCTCTCTGCGTCTCCGCGCCTCTGCGGCCAACCCTCTCGAGCCGTGACCGCGAGTGACCGAGCCGCTCTACCGGCGCGGCCGATCCCGGTCGCGCCCCGGTCCGCCGCGATCACGCCCACCCGAGCGCGGCGGGGGACCGCCCTGCTCGCGTGCCTGCTCCATCCGCTTCTTCGCGGCCTCGCCCTCGGGGCCCTCGGGGAAGGGAAGGAGCTCGCGGCGCGACAGGCGGATCTTTCCCTCGCGGTCGATCGAGAGGACCTTCACCTCGACGGCGTCGCCTTCCTTCATCACGTCGGTCACCTTGTCGACGCGCGTGTGCGCCATCTCGGACACGTGGAGCAGGCCGTCGGTGCCCGGCATGATCTCGATGAACGCGCCGAAGTCGGCCACGCGGCTCACGGTTCCCTTGTAGGTCGCGCCGACCTCGGGCTCCGTCGTCAGGCCCTTGATGATGTCGAGCGCCTTCTTGACCGCGTCCGAGTCCGCCGAGGCGACGTTCACGGTCCCGTCGTCCTCCACGTCGATGGCGACGCCGGTCTGATCGATGATGCCCTTGATGGTCTTTCCACCGGGCCCGATGATGAGGCGGATCTGGTCGGGCTTGACCTTGATCTGCGTGATGCGCGGGGCCCACTTGGAGAGGTCCGGCCGCGGCTGGGCGAGCGTCGCCAGCATCTTGTCGAGGATGTGGAGCCGCCCCTCGCGCGCCTGCTCGAGCGCCTGCGACAGCACGTCGCGCGACAGGCCCGCGATCTTGATGTCCATCTGGATCGCGGTGACACCCTTCTTGGTCCCGCAGATCTTGAAGTCCATGTCCCCGAGGTGATCCTCGTCGCCGAGGATGTCGCTCAGGATCGCCGTGCGCGTCTTCGGATCCGTCAGCGCGCCGTCGGAGATGAGGCCCATGGCGATGCCCGCCACCGGCGACTTCATCGGCACGCACGCGTCCATGAGCGACAGCGTCCCGCCGCAGACCGCCGCCATCGACGACGAGCCGTTCGACTCGAGCGTCTCGGACACGACGCGGATCGTGTACGGGAACTTGTCCTCGTCCGGCATCATCCGCACGAGCGCGCGCTCGGCGAGCGCCCCGTGGCCGATCTCGCGCCGACCCGGACCGCGGAGCGGCTTGGTCTCCCCCGTCGAGAACGGCGGGAAGTTGTAGTGGAGCATGAAGCGCTTCCACCGCTCGCCGATGAGCGCGTCGATCTTCTGCTCGTCGCTCGAGGTGCCGAGCGTCGCCGCCACCGCCGCCTGCGTCTCGCCGCGCTGGAAGAGCGCCGAGCCGTGGACGCGCGGGAGGATGCCGACCTCGCACACGATGGCGCGGATGGTCTTCATGTCGCGCCCGTCGATGCGCTTTCGCTCGCTGAGGACATACTCGCGGACGACGTTGTACTTCCGCTCCTCGAACTCTTCCTTGACGAGCTTCTCGATCTTCGGAAACTCCTCGGCGCCGACCTTCGCCAGCACGGCCTCGACCATCTTGGTCTTCGTGGCCTTGTAGCCGTCGTAGCGGGCCTTCTTGTCCTTGATGAGCGACGAGGCGAGGATCTCCTTGTCGACGACGCTCTTGATGACGTCGGCGACGGCCGCCGGCAGCGTCTTCTTCTCGAAGGCGCGCTTGGGCTTGCCGATGGCGGCGCGCATGCGCTCGATGAGCTCGAGGATGGGCTGGGCCGTCTTGTGCGCGAACATCAGCGTGTCGATGATGTCCGCCTCGCTCGCCTCGGCCGCGCCGCCTTCGACCATCACGATGGCGTCCTTCGACGTGGCGACGACCATCTCGATGTCGGACTTCGCGAGCTGCTCGAACGTCGGATACGCGATGAGCTCACCGTCGACGCGCGCGACGCGCACCGCCGTCAGCGGACCGCTCCAGGGGATGTCCGAGATGTGCAGCGCCGCCGAGGCGGCCGTCATCGCGAGGACGTCGGTCGGGTTCTCCTTGTCGCTGGAGAGCACCGTGGCGATGATCTGCGTGTCGTTCTTGTAGCCCTCGGGAAAGAGCGGGCGGCAGGGACGGTCGATCATGCGCGAGGTGAGGATCTCCTCGTCGCGCTGGCGCCCTTCGCGCTTGAAGAAGCCGCCGGGGATCTTGCCCGCGGCGAACGTCTTCTCCACGTAGTCGCAAGTGAGGGGGAAAAAGTCGAGCCCGGGTCGCTCGTCGCCGCTGACGGCCGTGACGAGGACGACGCTCTCGCCGTAGGTGACGAGAACCGCGCCGTGCGCCTGCTTGGCGAGGCGGCCGGTCTCCAATACGAGAGGCTTCCCGTTGACGATGACGGATTCGCGGACGAAGGACATGGTGCTTGGCGCTCCAGGGCGCTGGTGCCGCGTGCGTGCAGCGATACGCCGAGCACGCCGCCCGCCTTGATCCTCGGTTCGCAAGCGCCAGCGTGGGGCCTCCCCGCACGGGCTCGCGCGCACGAAACGAAAATCAAGAAGCGAGGGCCGGCTGGCCCGGAACTGACAGCCACAAAACCCTGAGCGTCAGCGAGGGGCTGGGCCCAGAGCCAAGAAAGCGTGACTACTTGCGGAGGTTGAGCGCGCCGACGACCTTGCGGTAGCGCTCGAGGCTGACGCGCTTGAGGTAGTCGAGGAGCCGCCGCCGCTTGGAGACCATGCGAAGAAGGCCCCGGCGCGAGTGGTGGTCCTTGAGATGCGTCTTGAAGTGCTCGGTAAGATAGGTGATTCGCTCCGTCAGCAGGGCAATCTGGACCTCGGGCGAGCCGGTGTCGTGATCGTGCGTCTGGAACTTGGTGACGATCTCGGTCGTCTTCTCAGTGGCGAGGGGCATGGGGTTCTCTCGTACGAGCGCGCCTTCGGGGGCGGGCTCCGTTGCGGGACTGGCTCAGCGTGGCTGCTTCCCCTCGAGCGAGCCCGAAGGGAGAGAGTCGATGCAGGGCCGGACCGGTCCTCGGTGGTGAAGCGGGGCGGAGTATAGGCGTCTCCCCCCCTTCGTCAATCGCAGCCTAGAAGCGCGCCTGGAGGCTGATCGCGGCGCCGAGCCGGTCGGCTGCCTGAGGCACGCGGAGGCTCGCCGTGCCTTCCGAGGGGTCGACGACGACGAGCGTCCCGTTCGGATCCCGGATGTACTGGATCCAGGCCATCGCGCTCATCATGCGCGACAGGTCCCAGCGCAGGCTGACGCGCCCCTGGAAGATGGGGAGGCGGCCCTGGTCGTAGGGGAGGATGGACTCGTCGCCCTGCGACCGGACGACGATGGTTCGCGACGCCGGGACGCCGCCCTCGGTGAACTCGCTCTGGAAGGTGCTGGGGAGCTGAACGCCGCCCGCGATTCCGGGCGTCAGGTGGAGGTCCTGCAAGTGGTAGGTCGCGGCGAGCGAGCCGAAGATCTCGGGCTGGCTCGAGGCCTCTTTGGGCATCGTCTCGAACGGGATGAATCCCGGAACGTTGCGCACGACGTAGTTGAGGTCGCGCGCGATGCCCGTGAGGCTGAAGCGCGCGAAGCCGTACTTCACGACCGCCTGGAGCGCCGCGGCCCACGCCGCCTGGTCCTTGGTCGCCCCGACGACGTCGAAGTCCTTCAGGTGCTGCTCGAGGACGTCCCCCTCGGCGCTCACGCTCCAGGCGACCTCCTGCGAGTTGTACCTCTCGGGCGCGAAGAGGACCATCGGCGCCATCGGATCGTTGCGGTAGAGCGTGAAGTCGATCGACTGCGGGACGGGCATGTTGTTGTGCACGAGGACGCGCGCGCTGCCGCCGTACGTGTAGACGTGCTCGCCGCGCACGTCCGGCAGGTCGAAGCGACCCTGCTGGAAGAAGCCGGCGCCCGCGTCGAAGCGAAGGTGATCGAGCGGGTCCCACCCGACGCCGCCGAGGAAGCCGTAGTTGGTGTCGGCCACGTCGACCGTCGTCACGTCGCTGTCGTTGCCGGGGCTGAGGACCTGCTGCGGCTGGACGATCTGCGCGGTCTTGAACCCGCCGAACGCGTAGAAGCGCTTGCGGTCGTACTGGACCTTGAGCCCCGGCGCGCTGCCCTGGAGCCCCGGGAAGATGGACTGGTTGATGTAGGAGGCGGTGCCGCCCCACGAGATGTCGTAGAGGTAGCCGAGCCGGAAGCGGTCGGTGTCGAGCGGGAAGAACGTCGCCGACACGCCTTCGCGCGGGTCGCTCCCCGTGTTGTAGAAGAGGCGCAGGTAGGAGCCCGCGTCGTAGAGGGCGGTGTTGAGGTTCCCGGTGTTCGCGGCGAGCGCGTCGAGGTCGAACCGGAGGACGATCGCCGCCTCCGTCGTCAGGCCGGGAATGAAGCCGGGCATCTTCTTGTACATGACCAGGTGGGTCAGGTTCTCGCGGCCCGCGAAGCGCGAGTTCAGCGCGTCGAAGAAGAGGCGGTACTGCGGCCTATCGCCGATGGAGAAGCTCGGCGAGAGCGGAATGAGCTGTCCCGTCGGGTGCAGAAAGTCGTCGTCACCGAAGGTCCACGACACGCGGGTGTCCATGAAGTCGCCCGGGCGCGTTCCCGGAGGCGCGAGGCCGACGGCGCGCGCGCCGGCGCTTCCCATGGTGTCGTAGCCGGGATCGGGCGTCGCTCCGGCGGTCTCCGCGGGCGGCTCGCGACCCCCGGGCCCGCTCGTCGGCCAGGAGTACGACGGCGTCCCCGGCGGCGGAGGCGCGGGCGGCGGCGCGGGGGGCGCGGGCGGCGCGGGCGGCGGCTGCACAGGGGCCGGGGGCGGCTCCTGGGCGAATACAGAGGGCGCGAACGCACCGATGCAGGACATCGAAGTAACGGCAACGAGTAGACGGAAGGATCGCATCGGCTTGGGTTCCTCGAGCGCTGGTCGCTCGACGCTTCGACTCACGGAGTGTTGGCGTTGATGGCGGATTGGGTTCGCGCGTGCACGCACGCCTGATTCGAGGAGAGCGGCGAGCATGTTTGACCGGTCGGACACGGCTGGCCGGGCGGAGGGACCACTGCGATGTCGTCGTCACACCGCGCGTTGAGAGTGAACTCGCTGCCACCGGAGAAGTAAGAGACGATCCCCGTGAACCCGTTGACGAGCTGCGAGCGGCTGGCCACCGGATTGAAGAGATCCGCGGCCGACGCGTCGGCCTGGATCCGCGCCTGCTGACCGTTCGACGAGTCGGAGACGATGAAGATGAAGTCGTTCTCCGACGCGTACGACGAGTACTCGCTGCACTGGTAGTCGCTGGGGGCGGCCGAGGAGCTCCCGACACACACCGCGGCGCACTGGGCTTCGCTCGGGGTGCTCCCGGTGTCCTCGAAGTTGACCTTCCCGTTGTGGTCGTAGTCGCAGTTGCTGGCGTTCGCGCTGGGCGTGTAGACGGCCGACGTGCCCGTCCCCGTGTAGGGCACGTCGAGCGCTCCGAAGTGCGACGCGATCTGCACGCTCACCGTGCCGACCGTCTCGATGCGCACCAGCGTGGACTCGAGCTGCCAGAGGCGGTCGTCGTTGTCGAGGTCCCCGATCCCGAGGACGGTGGCCTCGGGCACCAGGCAAGGCCGTTGCGTGGGATCCCAGTACTCGAGCTGCCACGTCGGGTAGTTGAGCTCCGTGTAACCGTAGAAGTCGGCCGCCGTGCCGCTGAAGATCTGGAGCCGGTCACAGACGCGCATGTCGACGGGCGTCGAGAAGTTGTAGGCGTAGATGCCGCCGTACCCCGGCGCCGGCTGCTCGTCGGTCTGCAGGTCCTGCGCATAGAACCCCGCGGACCCGAGCCCGACCACGACGGTGCTGAACGCGTAGGTGGTCCCGCCCCGCCAGCCCGTGTCCATGCTGACCTGCGTGTTCGGAAAGGACGTCGCGTTCCCGTTCCCGTTGTTGACCGGGTCGTAGCCGCGCACGAGCTGGATGCGGGGCAGCTGGAAGAAGATCGTCTCGCTCGCCCCGCTCGCGTAGGTGCCGAGGTCCTCCGTGTTGTCGACGGGGGCGTAGCAGCCGGGATCGGCCGGGTAGTCGATGAGGCCGTTGTTGTTGTTGTCGATGCCGTCGGAGCACTGCGGGCTGCTGCTCGGCGCGACCGGCTCGTAGCCGAGGTCGTCGGCCCAGATGTGCGTCTCCCCGAAGGCCGCCACGATCGGGATGACCACCCCTGTGGCGCTCCCGTTCTGGAGCTCCACGTTCCGGACGTCGAGGTCCGAGATCGTTCCAGGCTGCGAGAGGACGTTGACGTACCCGTTGAACGACGTGTCGATCGTCCCGTCCGCGAGGTCGGCCTCGATGCTGACGGTGAAGGAGGTCGCCTGAACGACGGAGATGGGCAGCTTCTCGTCAGGAGAGCCCGGGTCGCCCTTCGTGATGGTGACCGTCAGGCGCTTGCCGGGACCGATGCTCGCGAAGCCGCCCTGGCACGCCCCCGCGAGGAGAGCGAACGCCACGAGCGCGACGGGCCGGATGAGGTGCTTCATCGGCCGATCATCTCCACGCGGTTGTCGGTGATGGCGCCGAGGCTCTGGTCGACGCAAGAGAGGATCTTGCACTCCTCGCCCGCGAGGGAGCACGCGTCGAGGTCCGTGTTGCACTGGTCCAGGTTCGCCGCGGGCGCGTTCTGGCAGGCGGTCTCGTGGAAGGTCGCCACGTCGTCGCGGCAGGTCTGCAGGACGCATCGCCCGACCCCCGGATCGCAGGACCCGCCCTGCGGCATGACGCACGTCTGCGCATCGACGGTTCCCGTGGCCTGGACCTGCCCCGGGCAGGCGCAGACGAAATCCGGCCCGGGCGGCCCGTTCTGGCAGTCGGCGTCCGTCCCGCAGGCCATGAGGCCCTGGGTCGTCCCGTACGTCGTGCTGTAGCCGCAGGCCGGGGCGTTGCGGATGAAGTCGATGAGCGCGTCGCGTTGCTCGATGTACGTGTTCAGCTGGGTCGTGTTGTCGCGCAGGACCTTGAACCCCGAGCCGCCCGCGGCGAGGTAGTTGCTCGTGGCGAAGTCGTACTCGTTCTGCGGTTGCACGGGGGCCGCGCACGTCCCCGACGGGAGCGTTCCGCCGCCCGTGTCGCACTGGCCCTCCAGCTGGTCGGGGCAGTCGCTGTCCTGATTGCAGGCGCAGGTCGTGTTGCCGTTGGGGCAGTTCGTCAGGTGTCCGATGTACATCTGCTCGGCGCAGGCCGTGACGTCGCAGGTGCAGTTCGTCTCGTTGGCCAGGCACGAATTGCCCGCTCCGTCGACGCAGCTGCCGGGAACGCCGCCGATGCACTGGTCGTCGTCGATACAGGGGTTGTTCGCGTTGGCGCGGCTGCACCCGCCGCAGTTGAGGAGGACCCGCGCCCCGGCGATCTGCGCCTGCGAGACGCAGCCGCGACCCTGCGATCGCCCGGCGATGAAGTCGAACATCTGCTGCACCTCCGTGCCGGAGAGCTGCATCTTCGTGATGGTGTTGTTGAAGGGGAAGATGTTGAACATCTCCTCGATCGTCACCGGTCCCGGGATCATGTCCGTGCGGATGCCGGTGGTGTTCGTCATCGAAAAGTCGGTCTGGACCCCGAGGCGGAGCCACATCGCGTCCGAGATGAGGTTCCCCATCGGGGAGTCGCCCCCCTGCGGGGCCGTGCGGCTCGCGCCCTGAGGCGAGTAGCCCGCGAGGAGGTCGAGGTCGACCGTCTGATCGAGGTACCGCTCGTAGGGGAGCAGCAGGTTGTCGATGTTCGGGTCGTCGGGAACCGTGTCGTCGATCGGGTAGGGGACGTAGGTGCTCGAGATGACCTCGAACCCGTTCGTGGGGTCGTAGTCGTTGGGGTTGCCGGTGGGCGACGCCAGCTTGGGGTCGTTCGAGAGCATCAGGTCGAAGCGGCCGACGTACTTCGCGAACGCGCCGGAGTGCGAGATGAGCACGTTCCGCGGCGTGCAGAAGCGCCTGAACTCGTTCGGGTGCTGCTGCAGCGTGTCGGCCGGGTCGTAGACCGGGTGCGAAGGGTCGTACGGGATGTTGGGGTTGACCGCCCAGACGTACCCGGGGCTCGACGGATCGGCCGAGCAGTCCTGCAGGGTCTGCGGCGGGTTGATGACGATGTGGTTGTGGCCGCCCTCGACGACGTCGATGCCCGTCGTGCCCTGGACCATGCGCTCGTCGACGTCGAGGCCGAGATGGCTGAGGACGACCACGACGTCGACCATCGGGCGCAGGAGGTCGACGTACGCCTGCGCCGTGTCGATGGTGTTGAGCACCATGATGCCGAGCGAGTTCGGCTGCGTGAAGGCCGAGCCGAGGCTCGAGAAGTTCGCCATCCCGATGACGCCGACCTTGAGCCCCTCGAGGTCGAACACGGTGAAGGGCGTGAGGATCGAGTCGAGCCCCGTGTCGTGCGCCGTGCCCTGCGGTGGAAAGATGTAGTTCGCCGAGAGAAGCGGGAAGTCCTTCCACTTCTGGAACTGGCGCGTGACGTTGAGGGCGCCGTCGTCGAACTCGTGGTTGCCGACCACCATCACGTCCGTCCCCATCATCGAGGAGGCGCGCGTCTCGGGCTCGCCCTGGAAGTAATTGAAGATGGGCGCACCCTCGAAGATGTCCCCCGAGTCGACGTGCAGCACACGGTCGGAGCGTGCACGCTCCCGGTTCAGCACGTACGACACGCGCGCGACGCCGCCGACGTTCTTCACCTCGTCGAGCGTGCCGAGACCGAGCTCCGAATCGACCTGAAGGATCTGGAAGTCGTAGGGGAAAATGCGCGAGTGGATGTCCGCCGTGTGGAGGAGCGTCAGCCGCACCTCGCACGTTTGCCCGGGCGGGCAGGGAGTCTGGGGGCCCGACCCTCCGGAGGTGCACCCCGGCTCTGCGGCCGCCAGAGAAGCGGCGCTGAGAGCCAGCGCAACCGCAGCGAAGCGGGCACGCACGAATGGCGGCAGGCCGCATCGTCCAGCCATGTGACGAAGCCCCATGAAACGTTCCTCTGGCGCTGCACGCCCAACCTGCGCGCGGTGTTGGAAGCGGCCCCTAGTACCGCAAGCGTGGAGCGGAGGGCAAGGCGATTCGCGCGGGTCCCGATGCTACGGTGGAGTCCCTCCCACGACCGGCCGCGGATACGCTGCTCCGGCGTGCGGGAGGCGCGCCTTTGCCATGACGGAGCAGCCTGACGACCTGGAGTCCATCGTCCACCATCGGGTGGGGACCGTCGTCGTGGGCAAATACCACCTCGACCGCGTGATCGGGATCGGGGGGATGGCCGCGGTGTACGCCGCCACCCACCGCAACCAGGCCGAGTTCGCCGTGAAGATGCTCCACCCCGAGCTCAGCTCCCGCGAGGACATCCGGTCGCGGTTCTTGCGCGAGGGGTACATCGCCAACTCGGTGAAGCACGCGGGGGCCGTCCGCGTGGTCGACGACGACGTCGCCGAGGACGGCGCCGCCTTCCTCGTGATGGAGCTGCTCGACGGGACCACGGTCGAGGACATGTGGTTCCGCGGCGATCAGCGACGCATCCCGCTCCGCCCGGCTCTCGCCATCGCCTACCAGCTGCTCGACGTGCTGGCCGCCGCCCACACGAAGAACATCGTCCATCGCGACATCAAGCCGGCGAACCTGTTCGTCACGAGCGCGGGCGACCTGAAGGTGCTCGACTTCGGCATCGCGCGCCTCCGCGACGCGACGATGAACGCCATCACCCAGGCCGGGACGATGCTGGGCACGCCGGCGTTCATGGCGCCCGAGCAGGCGCGCGGTTACTCGAAGGAGATCGACGGCCAGACCGACGTCTGGGCGGTCGGGGCGACGCTGTTCGCGCTGATCAGCGGGCGCCTCGTCCACGAGGCGGAGTCGGCCACGATGCTGCTGCTGAAGGCGGGCACGGCGCCGGCGCGCTCGCTGCGGACGGTCGCGGAGGACGTGCCCGAGCCCATCACGGCGCTCGTCGACAAGGCGCTCACCTTCGAGAAGCCTTCGCGGTGGGAGAGCGCCGCGGCGATGCGAGACGCGTTGGTCGAGGCCTACACCGCCGAGTTCCACGAGCCGCTGACGCGCGAGGTGCTCCACGCGTACTTCCGCGAGCTCGAAGAGGGCCCGGTCCGCTCGACCCCCGTGCCCGACGAGAAGGCGGCCGAGCGCGAGCCGACGCCGCCGCCCGGCACCGGCTCGGTGTTGATGACCAAGGTCGAGGGCAGGGGCGCGCCGAAGGTCGAGACCGGGACTCCCGTCCCGGAGCCGGCGGCCGCGGCGCAAGCTCCGCCTCCCGCCCTCGAACCGGTTCCGTCTCCGGCGCCGTCCGCGCCCGCGCCGACGCCCGCCGCGGCGCCGACGAGGGGGGCTTCCGCCGACGCGCCGGTCACGGTCCGGAGGCCGGCCGTGGCGGCGAAGCGGTCGTCGACGCCGCTGCTCGTCGGCGCGGTGCTGCTCCTCGCGGTGCTGCTCGGCCTCGTCGCGCTGTTCTCCCGCCACTGACCCGGGCGGCCTCGCGGGCGCCGCGGTCTACTCGCGGTCGGGAATCGTCTGCAGCACCGGTCGTCGATCGGTGTCGCTCTCCGGCGCGAAAGGCACGGCGGCCTCCGCGCTCCCCGTCAGCAGGTCGAACAGCACCGGCGCAAACGTCCCCGCGACGAGCTCCTCGACGGCGTCGGCCGTGTCGAGGGCGAGCGCGGCCTCGGCCGTCCGGTCGCAGTCGACGACCGTCACCCGGCGCAGGGCCTCCTTGATCTCCGGGATCGCCGCCGCCTCCATGGAGAGCTCGCGCAGCCCGAGGCCCACCAGCAGCACCGCGGCGAGCGGATCGCTGGCCATGGCTCCGCACAGCGCGACCGGAACCCCGTGGGGCGCGGCGGCGCGAACGACCTGCCGGATCATGCGCAGGATCGCCGGGTGGAAGGGCGACGCCAGCGGCGCGAGGGACCGGTTTCCCCGGTCGATGGCGAGCGTGTACTGGATGAGATCATTCGTGCCGATGCTGAAGAACTCGGCCTCGCGCGCGAAGACGTCGGCCATCACCACCGCGCTGGGGACCTCGATCATGATCCCGAGGGGGATGTGCTTCGCGCGCTTGTGCCCCGCGGCGTCGACCTCGTCCATCGCCTGCTCGAGCAGGCGGCGCACCTCGCGCAGCTCCTGCACGCTCGCGACCATCGGGACCATGATGCGGAGGTCACCGTGCGCGCTCGCGCGGACCATCCCCCGCAGCTGCGTGAGGAAGACTTCGGGACGCGACAGGGCGAGCCGCACGGCGCGAAGACCGAGCGCCGGGTTCATCTCGGCCGGGAGCTGGAAGCTCGACGCGAACTTGTCCCCGCCGATGTCGAACGTGCGGAGCGTCACCGGTCGAGGCGAGACCGCCTCGACCACCGCGCGATAGAGCTCGTACTGCTCGTCTTCCGTCGGCATCTTGATGCGATCGATGTAGATGAACTCCGTCCGGTAGAGGCCGATGCCCTCGGCGCCGTGGTCGAGGGCGAGGATCGCCTCGGCCGGAAGCTCCACGTTCGCCTTGAGGCTCACGGGCTCGCCGTCCCGCGTCACGCAGGGCTGGTTGCGGGCGCTCAGCAGGCCGCGGGCGAACGCCAGGTGCCGCGCGCCCCGGCTCCGCGCCTCCTCCACCGCGATGTCGCTGGGGTTGACCGTGATCTCGCCGCGCAGGCCGTCGACGACCACGAGGTCGCCCGTGCGGATGAGGGCCAGCGCGTCCGCGGCCCCGACGACGGCCGGGATCTCCAGCGCACGCGCCATGATGGCCGTGTGGCTCGTGCGCGTTCCGATCTCGGTCACGAACGCGATGACCGGCTCGCGCACCATGCCGGCCGTGTCCGCCGGCGACAGGTCGCGCGCGATGACGACCATGGGCTGGTCGAGGCGCGGGACGATGAGCTTCGTGTCGCCCGTCAGCTCGCGGAGCAGGCGGTCGCAGACGAACTCCACGTCGTGCCGCCGCTCGACGATGTACGCGTCGCCGGAGGCCTCGGCGGGGCCGAAGAGCTTGCCGATCTCGTCGCATGCCTGCGCCACGGCCCACTCCGCGCACTTTCGCTCGTCGCGGATCTTGTGCTCCACCCGATCGACCAGCATCGGGTCGCCGATCATGGCCAGGTACGCGTCGAGGATCCCGCTCGTCTCGACCGGCCCCTTCGGCAGACGGGCGCTCACCTCGCGGACGTGACGCCTCGCGTCCTCGACGGCCTTCGTGATGCGGGCGATCTCGGCGTCGACCTGCGCGGCCGGCACGTGACGGCGGGCGTAGGCGGCCTTCGTGTCGCCCACGACGAGCGCCGGCCCGACGGCCACGCCCGGGCTTCCCGCGATGCCCTTGATGAGCACCCCGAGCGGCGTGCTCTGGTCACTCGGCGGGGGACGCGACCCTCCCGGCGGCGGCGGCGGATGCCCGCTCATCGCGCCTCCCCGAACCGGGTCGCGATGAGCTCGCCCAGCGCCTTCACGCACTCGTCCGCGCGCTCGCCTCGGGCGTTCACCTCGAGGACCGTGCCCTTGGACCCGCACAGCAGCAAGACGCCCATCACGCTCTTGCCGTTGGCGCTCTGATCGTCGCGCGTGATCTCCACGTCGCACGGGAACTTGGACGCGAGCTGGACGAGCTTCGTCGCCGCGCGCGCGTGCAGGCCCAGCTGGTTGACCACCGTGAAGCGGCCGCTCGCCTCGCTCATGAGCGGCCTTTCCGGGTGCCGGTCTGCGACACCGTCGTGGACGAAGGGGGCGGCGAGGTGATGCCCTTCAGCTCGGCGATGCTCGGGCGCTCTTCGTGTCCGTCCGGGCTCGACGCGTGCTCCACCCGCTCGTCCGGCGGCGTCACCGCGCCGCGATGGGTGTCCCGGTGCAGCACGGCGATCGGCGCGCCCGTGGAGGCCGACAGATCGCGCGCGAGGGCTTCGGCGACGGTGACCGAGCGGTGGCGGCCGCCCGTGCAGCCGATGGCGATGGTGAGGTAGCTCTTTCCCTCGCGCTCGTACTTCGGCAGAACGTATTCGAGGAGGTCGCGCGTTCGCCGCAAGAGCTCCTGCGTCTCGGGCGCGTCGAGCACGTACTTCGCCACGGGGGCGTCGAGCCCCGTCAGCGCCTTCAGCTCCGGGACGAAGTAGGGGTTCTCGAGGAAGCGGACGTCGAGCACCAGGTCCGCGTCGACCGGCGTCCCGTACTTGAAGCCGAACGACACGATCCGCGTGACCATCCTCGGCCCTTCGCCCGACGCCGGGCCGAAGTGCGCGACGAGGATGCGGCGAAGCTCGTGCACGCTGGTGTTCGTCGTGTCGATGACGCGCGTCGCGCTCGCCCGCAGCGGCGCCAGACGCTCCCGCTCGATGCGCACGCCGTCGAGCACGGCGAGCGCGCCCTCGTGGCCGCTCTCGGCCGACAAGGGGTGCGGTCGGCGCGACTCGCTGAACCGGTGGAGGAGCCGCTCGTCGCTCGCGTCGAGGAAGAGCACCTGCACGTCGCGCTGGCCGCCCGCCTCGAGCAGCTGCAGGACGCTCGCCACCTCGCCGAGGAACGCCCGCACGCGGACGTCGATCCCCAGCGCCACGCGCGTCATCCCCCCTCGCTCGCACAGGGCGACCGCCTGGGGCGCCAGCAGCGTCGGCAGGTTGTCGACGCAGAAGAACCCGAGGTCCTCCAGCGCGTGCAGCGCCTGCGACTTGCCCGCTCCGGACAGGCCCGTGACGATGACCACCGTCGGACGCGTCGCCGCCTCGGTCATTCGTCCCCCTTCGGCTTGGGGCGCACGGCCGGGATCCACGCCGAGCTCTCGGTCCCCGACGCCTGCGGCATGAGGGTCGACCACGAGGGCAGGGGAGACGAGGGCTTGCCGGGCTCGGACGGGGGCGCCATCGCGGGCGGCGCGGTGGACTCGCTCGGCTCTTGCTCGAGGGCGGGCCGGGTCGTCATGTGCGACTCGATCTTCTCGAGGAAGTCGTGCGCGGTCTGCGCGCCGTCGCGCCTCAGCATCTCGTTGCGGGCGGCCATCTCGATGATGCTGCCCATGTCGCGGCCCGGCCGCACCGGCACGCGGAGCTCCCGGATGGGCGTCCCGAGGATGACGTGGAAGCGCTCCTCCACCCCGAGGCGGTCGAACTCCTCCTCGTCCTTCCACTCGCACAGGCGCACGACGATGGAGATGCGCTTTCGCTCGCGCACCGCGGTGATGCCGAAGAGCTGGCGGAGGTCGAGCACGCCGAGGCCGCGGATCTCGATGTGATGGCGGAGGAGCTCCGCCGGCTGGCCGTAGACGAACCCCGGCGGGCGCCAGTCGCACAGCACCACGTCGTCCGCCACCAGGCGATGGCCGCGCATCACGAGCTCCATCGCGCACTCGCTCTTGCCGATGCCGCTCTTGCCGACGAGGAGGATGCCCACCCCGAACACGTCGACGAGGACGCCGTGGAGCCGCGTGTGCGGCGCGAGCCGATCGTCGAGGACCGCGTGCAGCGCGTTGATGGTGCGGCTCGAGCGCGCGCTCGTCGTGAAGAGCGGCGTGCCGGTCGCCTCCGCCGCCGTCGCCAGCGCCTTCGGCGGCTCGTGCCCGCCCGTGACGACGACGCACGACAGCCCCATCGAGAAGTACCCCCGCGCCGCCACGCTCCGCCCCTCGTTGCTCAGCGAGCCGAGGTACGAGAGCTCCGTCTCGCCGAGGAGCTGCACGCGCGTCGGCACGACGCCGTGAAAGTGCCCCGCCAGCGCCAGTCCGTTCTTCTGCACGCGCGGGTGCCGCAGCGGCCGGTCGAGCCCCGCCTCCCCCGCGACGCGTCGCAGGTCGATCGCCATCTGCGGGTCCTCGACCAGCTGACGAACGGTCAGCTCCGGGATCGTATCGCCCTGCGCGCCGGGCTCGCGCTTCTGGTCCCCCATCATCTCCCCCGCTTCGATGGCGCGACGCGCGCGTTCGCTCGTGGCGACGCGCACCGCATCAGCGGTCCCCCTCCTCGTTCGAGATGAGAGCGTACCCTTCTTTCGGGCCGGCCACCCCCACGAGGCGCTCGCGGAAGGCCTTGTTGCGCAGCACGCGGGAAACGCGCGCCAGCGTCTTCAGGTGCTCGCCCGTCGCCCGCTTGGGCGTGATGACGGCGAAGAGGATGTTGACGGGCTGCCCGTCGATGGCCGCGAAGTCGACCCCCTCGGGGACGATGAGCAGGCTCGCGAACTGCGTCTCGAGCTGCGGCAGGGCTCCGTGCGGGATGGCGACCCCCTCGCCGATGCCCGTCGACTGGAGCTGCTCGCGGTCCTTCAGCACACGCTCGACCACGGCGACGTCCGCGTGGGCGCCCCGGGCGAGCATCTCGGCGAGGATCTTCAGCGTCGCCGGTTTATCGAGGGGGTGCGCGCCGTCATGGTGACGGATGGCGACCCGCTCTTCGGACAGCAGTTCGGTGAGGCGCATGGGGGGGCTCGGAGGATGACTCTAGATCGAGACAGCGGCCCCCCGCACCTCCTCAATCTTCGCCGGCGTCGGGGAGCAGATGCTGCGAAGCCCGCTCGCCTCCCTTCTTCTTCGCGGTGACGACCTCTTTCGCGCTCAGGATCTGACGCTCGATCTTGTCCGAAACCTTGTCGATCGAGGCGTACATGTCCTCGCTCGTCTCGTGCGCATGGAAATGCGCAGGGCCCGAGTGGATCTCGACTTCGACCTTGTGGAGCCTGTCCTGCTGGCAGCTCAGCGTGACCTGGCACTTCATCGGTGCCCGAAGGAAGCGCTGCATCCGCGCGACCTTTTCCGTCGCATAAGCCTTGACCGATTCGGTCGCGTTCATGTGACGAAACGTGACTGCGATGTTCATGAGGTCTGGCCTCCTGTCGCGTTCTCGGCGTGGCACCACGCTCCGGCGACGCCGAAGCGTGCCCGCCAATTCGGTTCAGAAGCTCCTACCGGCAAGCGACGCCCGCTCTTCCCGCGCCATGGCTGAATCGTAACACTGGCGTCACGGGTGGAAACCGTCTCCGTTCGACTTTCGGTGGCCGAGACGCCGGCCTCGTCAGAAGAGCTTCTTCCGCTTGCTCGACGACAGGATCCCGAGCATCTCTCGATACTTGGCCACGGTGCGCCGGGCGATCTGAATGCCGTCTCGCTTCGCCAGAAGCTCGACGATTTGCTGGTCGGACAGCGGGAGCTGCTTGTCCTCCTCTTCGATGATCTTTTTGATCGCCTGCTTGACGCTCTCGCTGGCGATGTCGTCCTCCGCCATGCGGCGGATCGACGAGTTGAAGAAGTACTTCAGCTCGAAGAGCCCCTGCGGCGTGTGGACGTACTTGTTCGTCGTCACGCGGCTGATGGTCGACTCGTGCATCCCGACCGACTCGGCCACGTCGCGCAGGATCATCGGCTTCAGGTAGGCGACGCCTTTCTCGAAGAAGTCGCGCTGCTTCTCGACGATGCACTCGGTCACGCGGATGATGGTCTTCCGTCGCTGCTCGATGGCGCGGATGAGCCACTGGGCGTTCCGGAGCTTCTCGCCGATGAAGTCCTTCGCCTGCGGGTCCTTGAGGAGCTGCTTCGTCAGCGTCTCGTTGATGTAGAGGCGCTGCACGCCGCGGTCGTTGTCGCTGACGAGGAACTTCTCCCCGTCCTTGATGACGTAGACGTCGGGCGTGATGGCGATGGTCTTGTCGTCGGTCTCGGTGAAGTTCCGGGCCGGTCGGCTCTCGAGCTTCTGGATCTGCTTGACCGCCTCGTAGATCTCCTCGACGGTCACCTTCAGATCCCGCGCGATCGCCTGGTAATTGTGCTTTTCCAGGTTGTGGAGGTGCTTGTCGATGATCGTCAGCTCGAGGTCGTCGTACCCGTAGACCTCCGCCTGGACGTGCAGGCACTCCTGGAGGGACCGCGAGCAGGCGCCGCACGGATCCCACTCCTGCATCTCGCGGAGGACGCACTCGGCGTCCTCCGGGTTCATCGGAACCTCGCGCGCGAGATCCTCGATGGTCAGATCCGGCGTCTTCTCGCCGTTGTCCCGCTCGGTCCCGGCCAGATCGAGGAACCCGTTGTCGTTCAGGTTGCCCATCACGAGCTCGGCGAAGCGCTTCTCGTCCTCGGTGAAGTCGCTCATCTGCAGCTGCCAGCGCAGGTGGTCGACGAGCGAGAGGTTCTTCGTGAGGTTCTGCTCGATGGGCGGCAGCTCCTCGAACCCCCCGCGGTTGCTCGGGAGCGCCTGCTGCTGCGTGCGATTCTCGAGGAACTGCTCCCAGTCGATCTCCTGAACGCGCTTGTCGTCCGCGCGCTTGTCGAGATCCGACACCGCCGCCTTCTCGGACGACATGGCCGGCGAATCCGGGGCCGGGTGGTCCATGAGGACCTCGCCCGTCTTCCCGTCGGCCGCGGACCGGGCGCGCGGGTCGATCTCCTCGTCGGCGAGGACCGGGTTGGCGTCCAGCTCTTTCCGGATCTCGTCGATGAGCTCGAGGCGCGAGAGCTGCAGGAGGCGAATCGCCTGCTGGAGCTGGGGCGTCATCACGAGCTGTTGGCTCATCCTGAGCTGCTGTTTGATCTCCATTTGGATTGGGCCTTGCTTGCCCTAAGAACTAACACCCGGGCGGCGCGCCGGCAGCTGGGAATGAGCGATTTCCGTGCCAATGGTCGAATTCGCTTAGAAACATGAGTGGCGGTGCTACGTTTGCGCGCTCGGCCCGCCCCTCCGCTCGAGCTCGCCGAGCTCGCCGGCAGGGGTTCCCAGGTAGCGTCCCTTCACCAGCGGATGGGCGGGGAAGTCCGCGGCGGGGGCCGACACGGCCACCGTGCCGTCGAGGAGGAGAACGGCGCGGGTGCAAACGCGCAGTGCCTCGGCCACGTGGTGGTCCGCCAGGAGGACCGCCGCCCCCTGCTCAGCCAGGTCCCGCAGCAGGTCCCCCAGCTTCGCCGCCCCCGCGGGGTCGACGCCCGCAAACGGCTCGTCGCAGACCAGCACCCGGGGCGTCCGGGTGGTGGCCCGCGCCAGCTCGAGCCGGCGGCGCTCGCCCCCGGAGAGGTCCCCCGCGCGCACCTCGAGCCGCTGCTCCAGCCCCACCCGCGAAGCGGCCCTGCCGGCGTCCTCCGGGGGCAGGCGCGCGATCGCCCGGAACGCGTCGAGGTTGCCCCGCACCGTCAGGTCCCAGAGCACGCTCGGCCCCTGCGGCACGTACCCCACGCCCGCGCGCGCCCTCCGCCAGAGCGGCCAGGACGTGACGTCCACGCCCCCGAGCTCGACGCTCCCCGCGTCCGGCGCGGCCTCCCCCGCGAGCACGCGAAACAGCGTCGACTTGCCCGCGCCCGACGGCCCGAGGACGCCGAGCACCTCGCCGGGCTTCGCCGCGAGGTCGACGCCGCGGAGGACCGCCTTGCCTCCCAGGACGACGCGCACCCCCTTCGCGGCGACGCCCGGCTCGCTCAACTAGGGCGCCTTCGCGACCGGGATGGAGCCCTTCACCTGCGTCAGCGAGACCTTCCCCGTGGGGATCTCGATGCGCGCCGTGTCCGCCGTCAGCCAGCCTTGCCCGCGGGTCAGCTTCACGCCGCCGCGGAGGTCGAGCACCTGCTTCGTGAAGTCGAGCTCGACCGACGGAGCCTCGGCGTGGACGCCCCGCACGTCCGCCGTCACCCCGCCGGACCCCTTGGCCCACGTGAGGTGCGGCGAGTGATCGAACCGGAGATCGATGTGCGGGCAGTTGACGACGAGGTCCCCCTTCGAGAGCGTCACCTTCCCCGTCAGGGTGGCCTCCCCCGCCAGGATGTCGATGTCGAGCCGATCGGCCTGCAGCGACACCGTCGGGTCCCCGCCGACGCCGAGAATCGGCTCCGCGTCCGCGACCGGCACGGGCAGAAACACCGCGACCAGCGCGACCATGGACACGAAGCGGAACCGCACGACCCCAGTGTAGCGCTCTCCCGAGAGGAAGAAGAACGCGCGAGAGGAAGAAGAACGCGGAGGCACGGAGGCGCGGCGATAGGGAGCTGTTTGGATTGGTCTTTCAACCAACCCTCCCCCCCTCTGCGTTTCCGCGCCTCCGCGTTCTCTCGATCAGGGCCTCGCGCCGTCGAGGGCGGCTCCCAGGGCGTGGAGCTCGCGCTGCTGGCCGAGGGCGGGGGACGGCTGGGGCGGGGCGACGGAGAGGGTGAAGAGCTGCTCGATGAGGGTGGCGACGGCGGCGCGGGCGAGGGGCGGGAGGAGGGCCTCGGGCTCGGGCGGGGCGGACGAGGCGGCGGCGCGGACGAGGGCGCGCGTGAAGGGCGTGAGCTGAGCCGGCGAGAGAGCGGCCTCGGGGACGAGCGACGCGAGGGCGCGCGCGAGGGGGGCGGCGAGCGTCGCGAGGGCGCGGTCGACCCGGTAGCGGGCGAGCACGGGGTCGGTCGTCGCGGCGGCGCGGTCCCGCCCGATGAAGACCAGCTCCAGATCCCGCGCCCACGCCTCGGCGTTCGGTCCCAGCGACTTCGCGAGGTTCTCCGCGATGGAGTCCGCGTCGCGCTCCACCCGCACCGCGGCCTGGCCCACGGCGCGAGCCCTCGCGGCCCGCGTCGCGTCGTCTCGCCGCTGCTCGGCGGCCTGCGCCTCGGCCTGCGACGCCAACCGCGACACGACGCGCGCCGCGCGCCGGCGCAGCGAACGCTCCTTCAGCTCGTCGCTCCGGGCCACGATGCGCTCGTCGAGGAGCGCCTGCACGGCCGCCCACCCGGAGGCCTCCAGCGCCGCCGCGTCGCCCAGCTTTCCTGCGAGCGCTTGCTTGGCCGAGAGCGCCAGCGGGGGCGCCCACGACGGGATGCCCGTCTCGGCGAGGGCCTCGTCGACGCTCGCCATCACCGTGGCCAGCCCGTCCGGCTTCAGGCGGTCCGCCTTGTTGACGAGCATCTGCACGGGGAGCTTCGCGCGCTTGGCCTCCTCGAGGACGGCCCGCTCGCTCTGCTTCATGGCCTGCGTCGCGTCGAGGAGCCACACCGCCACGTCGGCCTCCTCGAAGGCGCTCCGGGCGACGAGGGTGTGCGCTTCGTCGGGGGCGTTGAAGCCGGGCGTGTCGAGGATCTCGACGCGGACGAGGAAGGGCAGGGGCATGAGGAGCTCGACGCGCCGGATCGTGGCGGGGTCGAGCGCCTTCAACGTGGCGCGGAGGGCGTCGAGCGTGACGATGCGCTCGGGCGGCTCGTGGCCGAGGGCGAAGGAGATGCGCGCGTAGCGGTCGGGGGCCCAGCGCAGGTGGTGGAGGGTGGCGGTCGTCGGCAGGACGCCGGTCGGCGCGACGTCGGCGCCGATGAGCGCGTTGATGAAGGTGCTCTTGCCGGCGTTGAACTCGCCCACGATGGCCAGGCGCACGGGGCGCGACCGCTCCGCCGCGAGCTCCGCCACGGCCGCCACCGAGCCGAGGTCGCCGAGCGCGCGCGCGTGCACGTCGAGCCGCGCGAGCACCGCGGGCCAGTCGGCCGTCCCTTGCTCGGGGACCCAGCCGCGCGCGACGCGGGCGAGGATCGACTCCGCCCACGGCACGACCCGCGGGTGCCCGATGCGCGCCACGTCGTCGAGCGAGCCCGACTCGACGAGGCGCGCGTCGGCCACCAGCGGGTCTCCGTCCTCCCGCGGGACGGCGCGGAGGGCCAGCGCGAGCGCGCCCGGGTCCTCGTCGTCGACCGCGGCGTCGAGCAAGGGCCTCACGGCGGCCGCGTCGCCCGCCTCGACGGCGTCCGCGAGCGCGCGCCTCGCCGCGTCGCGCGACCCTTCCGCCCGCGCGAACGCCGCGCGCCACCGGGCCAGCGCCTGCTCGCCCTTCGCGTCGACGACCGAGCGCACGCGCGTCCGCGTCTGCGGATCGCTCGGCACGTAGGCGAGCGCCGACGACAGCGCCTCGCTCGCCCCCGGCGTATCGAGCACCATCGCGCGCACGAGCGGCACGAACGCCCCCGGCTCGCCCAGCATCGCGAGCGTCCTGCCGCGCACGAGCGCCGCCCGCCCGTCGGTCGCCGGCGACTCGACCTTCTCGAGCAGCGACCGCGCGCCCACCGCGTCGCCCCGGAGCAGCCGCGCCTCGGCTCGACGCAGCACCACGTCGGGCGCCTTGTCGTCGGCGGCCCTCTCGAGCCACAGCTCGGCCCGCGCGCCGTCGCCCGCCGCCAGATCCAGGTCCGCCAGCTCGATGAGGGCGTCCCTCCGCGCCTCGCTGCCGCCCTCGGCGACGGCGAGGGCCCGCACGAACGCGTCGCGCACGTCGTCCGGCGCCGCTCCAGTCAGCCGCCGCGCCCTCCCGAGGCGCACCCAGACCTCACCCCGCGACGGCGCGCGCTTCGCGAGCTCCTCCAGCGTCAACGCGAGCTCGGCGTCGAGGTGCCCGGCGTCGCAGGCATCCGCGAGGAGGGCCAGCCCGATGGGAGAGTCGGGCGCCCGGGCCAGTACCCGCCGCGCCGCGGCCCTCGCGCGCATGGGATCGCCCTGCGCGAGGGCCTCTTGCCCCTCCCGGAGGTCCTCGTCGGCTCCCGCGAGGACGATCTCGACTTTGCCGATCCAGCGGCCGATGACGTCGGCGAGGCGCATGAGGGAAGGAACGCGAGCCTAGTTCAATGCGGGACCCCTCGCATTCAATCCAAGCCCCCTTGGATTCGATGCAAGGGCCCTTGGATTGAACCCGAGGCCCCTCGGATTCGATGCAAGGGCCCCTGGATTGAACCCGAGGCCCCTCGGATTCGATGCAACCCGCCTTGGATTGAACCCGAGGCGCCTTGGATTCGATGCAACCCGCCTTGGATTGAACCCGAGGCCCCTTGGATTCGATGCAAGGTCCCCCGGATTGAATCCGAGGGCCCCTGAATTCGATGCCACCGGCCTCGGAAGGAACGCCGAGGCCGCCGAATTCAGCGCGCGCGCCTCCGGCTTCGACCCCGGACGCCGCGGCTCAGAAGTCGGCCGAGATGCATCCTTCCTGCTGGGCGCAGACCCAGGCCCCGGAGGCGCAGAGACAGTTCGTCTCGCAGCCGTTGAAGTACGTGCACACGTTGCCCTCGTCGTTGCACGCCTGGCCTCCGTTCGGCACGGTGCCGGGACAGATCTCGCCGGCGTCGAAAGGAAACCCGCTGTCGGGGGGTCCGGAGTCGAGGCAGACGCTTTCGCCGCAGGCCCAGAAGCCCGGCTGCTCGCAGTCGCACTCTTCGTTTCCGCAGCCCGCGTCCGGATAGTAGAAGCAGGCGGCTCCCACCGCGCCGCAGCTGGTTCCCGGCGGGGGCGCGTAGGTCGGGCACGGATCGTAGGCGTCCAGGGTGCCCCCCTCGGGGCAATCGAGCGTGTTGCAGCTCCACGTGCCCGCGTAGCACTCGCACGTGCTGCAAGGGGTCGGGCCGGGGCACTCGACCGACGAGTCGCACCCCGGGAGGGGCTCGCAGACGCCGGCGCCGCTGCTGCTTCCGCCGGTGGAGCTGCCGCTGCTTCCGCCCGTGGAGCCGCTGCTGCTGCCGCCGACGGTGCCTCCGCTGCCGCTCCCGGAGCTACTGGAGGCCTCCGGCCCGGCATCGCCGCCGCCGCCGAGGCCTCCGGTCTGTCCGCCGCACGCCGCGGCGAGGAACATCGAGCCTGCGAAGAAGAAAAGAGAAGGACGCATGATCGTGGTCTCCAGAATGGTTCAGCCGCCCGGGGGCGGCGGCGATGCACATGGGCCTTCCGAAGCGCAGACCCAGCCCGAGCCGGCGCACAGGCAGTTGACCTCGCAGCCGTCGAAGTACGTGCACACGAGGCCCTGGTCGCTGCACGTGCCGTTCGCGGGCGGCTCGCTTTCCGGGCAGGGGCCGGCGTCGAACGTGCCGGTGTCGGGCGGGCCGGCGTCGAAACAGCCGACGTCGTAGCAACCCCAGGTGCCGGAGGGATCGCAGTCGCACTCCTCCTCGCCGCAGGAGTCATTGACCGGGTAGAAGCACGACGTCCCGATGGGGCCGCAGAGGGACTGGTCGGGAGGAGGGAGCCCCGGGCAGACCTCGAAGGGCGCGTCGTCGACGGGATAGGCGTCCGACACGTCGTCGCCGCAGCCGGTGCCGCTGCACGTCCACTGGCCGTTCTCGCAGTCGCAGAAGCCGCAGCCGCCGGGCAGGGGGCACTCGACCGACGACTGGCAGCCGGGGAGAGGCGTGCACGCGACGCCGCCGCTGCTCGAGCCCGAGCTGCTGCTGCCGCCGCTGCTCGAGCCGGAGCTGCTGCTGCCGCCGCCGCTGGAGCTCGTGCTGCCGCTGCTGGAGCTGCTGCTGCCGCCGTCCCCGGGCTGTCCGGGGCCGCTGTTGGTCTTGCCGCCGCAGGCTGCGGCGACGCCGAGGAGACCGAGAACGAAGAGCAGGGGGGCGCGCATTCCGACGCTGCTGAGCGAAGCACGTGCCACGGGGAAACGCCGGTGATTTCGGCGTCATCCAAAGGGAGAGGGGGTGTCAACCTGGGCCACCGCCGGTCGCCGCGGTCACTCCGTCTCGCGTTCGAGCAGCGCCCGGAGGCGCCCCTCCTCGAGGCGGAGGAGGAGCACCTTCTCGCGGTCGACGACGACGAGCCCCGCCGCGGCGCCGCGCGGTTTGCGGAGGTAACGGCGCGGCGTGTACTGCACCTCGACGACGGCCTCGCCGCGGGCCTCGGAGAAGTGCGCGGCGAGGTGGGCGGCGTCGACGAGCACGTCGCCGGGGCAGGTGGTGTTCTTGTCGAGGGGGACGACGACGTGCGCGCCGCGCCGGTTCTTGGCGTGAAGCCAGAGATCGTGCGGACGGGCGACGTGGAAGGTGAGGGCGTCGTTCTTCTCGGCGGCGCGTCCGACGAGGATCCTGGCGCCCGAGGCCGTGGCGAAGGTGCGGTACGGCGGGAGCTCGGGCTGGAGGGCGCCGGGCTTGGCGCTGCGGGCTCCGGGCAGAGGGCCGGCTTCTCCTCCGGGACCTTGCGCCAGCTTGAAGTCGCGCGGGGCCCCTTCCCGGGCGAGCGCCGCGAGGCGCGTCGGATCCGGCTCGGCGTCGCCGGCGAGCGCGCGGGCCACGTCGGCGAGCGCCGCGAGGGCCTTCTCGGCCTCGGCGAGGCGGGTGCGGCCGATGCGGGCGCCCTCCTTGAGCCGGCGGGCGCGCGTGAAGAGCGCGTCGATCTGGGCGCGGGCGCTGCGCGACGGGTCCAGCGTCAGCTCGGTCTCCTTCGGCTCGCCCGTCGACCAGTCCACCGCCACGAGCTTCGCGGCGCCTCGCGAGGCGCGTCCCGCCTCCGCCACGAAGAGCTGGGCCCGCTGCGCCATCGCGTCGGCCCCTTCGGCGCGCGACAGATCGCCCCGCACGGCCTCGATCCGGCGCGTCACCCGGGCCGTCGCCTTCGCCAGCGCGCGCCGCAGCGCATCCCGGCGACCCCCGGTCTCGCCGCGCGCCACCTCCTCCACGATGCGCGCGCCCCGCGCCAGCCGCTCCTCGGGCTCGACGCCTTCCAGCCCGCGCGCCGCCCGTTCGGCCAGGGTCTGCGCGTACGCCGCCCCGGGCTTCACGGCGCCCGCCATGGCCTCCTTCAGACGCGCCCTCTCGGCCGGACCGAGCAGCCCGGCGCCGAGGCCTTCCGCCACGACCACGTGCCGCGTCTCCCCCGGCACGCGCAGCTCGAGGAGCGCCACCTCGCGCGCGCCGAGCCGCGCGACGCGCACCTTTTGCAGGTACCCCGCCGAAAGGTCGCCGGCCATGGTCCCTGCGCTGCGATAGCATGAGACCGCGGACCACCCCCGCGCTTGCCATGACCCTCGAAGCGAGCTGCCTTGAATCGCCGTAGCTTCCCGACCGGCCAGATGAGCACGGCCCTGCTGAAGGCCCTGCACCGGACGCTCACGGCCGAGAAGACGGCGGCGGTGGCGGAGACGTGGCTCCGCGGCGTCCGCATGGTGCGCGACGATCTCGACGACGAGACGCGCATGGTGCCGCTTCCGACGGTGCATCGCGCGCTCGTCTCCTTCGCGGACCTCGCGTCGGCGGCGGCGATCCCGAACGCGTGGAAGTACCTCATCGAGCCGGACTGCCTGGGCGTCTGGGTGCGCACGCTGCGCGGGACGACGACGCCGGTGGAGGCGTTCTCGCGCGTCGACGCGGCCGACAGCGAGTACGGGCGCACGACCCGGTGGGAGACGCTCTCCGCGGGGCGGGGCTCGTGGCGAGGGCGGGTGAGCATCGCGCACGATCCGCAGCTCGAGGAGGACGGGCTGCTCGGTCTGGCGCGGTTGGCGGAGCTCCAGGCGGTGCCGGCGCTCTTCGGCTTTGCGGGGGCCGCGGCGCGCGCCGCGGAGCCGGGCGAGGCGCGTCCGACGGGCATCGCGCAGGAGTACGAGGTGACGTGGTCGGTGCCGGACGTGCGCCTGGCGGGCGGCGTGGGGGCGGCGGTGGGAGCCGGCGTGGGCCTCGTGCCGCTGATGACGCTGGCGGCGACGACGTCGTGGGGAGGCGTGGCGGCGGCGGCGTGCGTCGCGGCGGGCGGGTTCCTCGGGGCGATGCGGGCGCGCGAGCGGCTGCGTCGGGCGGAGTCGCAGGGGCAAGGGCTCCGGGTGAGCGCGCTCGAGCGGAGCCTGCTCCTCCGGGAGTCGCGCGAGGGCGAGGTGGGCGCGGCGCTCGAGGGATCGGTGGCGGCGGGGCAGTACCGCATCCTCCGGCGCATGGGGTCGGGGGCGACGGGGGTCATCTACGAGGCGGTGCGCATCTCGGACGGTTTCCCGGTGGCCATCAAGCTCCTGCGGGCGGCGGCGGCGCACGAGGCCGTGGCGAGCGACCGGCTGCGGCGCGAGGCGGAGGCGCTCGGCCTGTCGTGGCATCCCAACGTGGTCGAGGTGATCGATCACGGCCACCTCGCGGACGGGACGGCGTACCTCGTGATGGAGCTCTTGCACGGCGAGTCGCTGGCGACGCGCCTCCGGTCGAAGGGGCGCCTGACGCCGCGCGAGCTCCTGCCCATCGCGATGCAGACGTGCGACGCGCTGGCGGCGGTGCACGCGGCCGGCGTCGTTCACCGGGACCTCAAGCCGTCGAACATCTACATGGCGGTCGATCGCGACGACCCGGCGGGCCCGGTGCGCGTGAAGCTGCTCGACTTCGGCATCGCGCGCGTCGAGTGGGAGGAGACGCGCATCACGAACACGGGCGGCCCGCTGGGGACGCCGGGGTACATGTCGCCGGAGCAGGAGGCGGGCAACAGCGAGATCGACGGGCGGAGCGATCTCTTCGCGCTCGGGGCGATGCTCTTCGAGTGCCTGGTGGGCGAGCCCCCGCCGCCGAAGTCGCCGAGCGGGCTCGTACGGATGGGCGAGACGGTCGCGGTTCGGTTCGACTCGGGGACGCAGAAGGCGTCGTCGTTCGTTCCACCGGCGTGGCGGGCCATCATCGAGAAGGCGATGCAGGTGAACCCGGCGGACCGCTACCAGGACGCGCGGACGTTCGCGCACGACCTTCGAGGCGTGAGGGAAGACATCGCAAAGGCGGACGCCACATGAGAAAAGTGACGCTGGCGGTTCTCTGGCTGGTCGCGGGGGCAGGCTGCGCGCTGCCGGCGCTCCCCGACGCGCACCCGCAGGGGGCCCAGGCCGCGCGCCCGGGGTACCCGCCGCCGCAGGGGTATCCCTCGGGATACCCGCAGTCGTACGCGCCGCAGCCGGGGTATCCGCCGTCGCCCGGGTACGCGCCGCCGCAGGCGCCGCCGCCCGCCGCGCCGGGGCAGCCGCCGCCCGTCGCGCCGACGCCGCCGAGGCCGGCGTCGAACCGGCCGCAGCTCGGGCCGCTGGTGGGATCGCTCATGTGGCAGGCCGAGGTGCGCGCCATCGTGAACGAGCTCGAAGCGAGCCTGACGACCGAGCAGCGGACGCTCGTCGCGGGCATCCCGCTGACCTTCGATCCCGACCCGAACACGATCAACGCGTTCGCCGGGTGCGACGACTCGGGCGCGCCGTTCGTCGCGGGGACCGAGGGGCTGCTCGAGACGATCGACGCCATCGCGCAGACGAAGGCGACCGATGAGCTCTTCGGGACGCAGACGTACGACGCCTACACGCGCGCGGTGACCCCGCAGCTCGTGTCGTCGCAGACGGCGAGCCCGATGCTGCCGCCCGGCGTCATCCCGCTCCAGTACCTGGCCGACGCGCGGCGCGTGTCGCGCGCGCACGAGATGTTCGACGAGATCGCGGCCTTCACCTTCGGCCACGAGCTGGCGCATCACTACCGCGGGCACACGGGCTGCGCGCACGGGCAGCCGTCGCACGTGCCGCCGGTGCTCTCGGACCTGCGACGGATGGCGTCGAGCGCCGTGTCGTGGCTGAACCAGTTCAACGAGCACGAGGCCGACCAGTGGGGCTGCATCGACGTGCTGGCGACGGGGCGCGCGCGCCAGGCGACGGGGCTTCGCTGGACGGAGGAGGGGGGGCTGTGGCTCTTCGACTTCTTCGCGCGCCTCGACGGGGCGTCGGGCGCGACCTTCCGGCCGGCCTTCCTCAGCACGCACCCCTCTCCGGGCCTGCGCATCCCGCTGGTCCAGGCCGACGCGACCCTCTGGCGCCTGCAGAACCCCGGCTGACCCGCGCCCGGGGGCGCGCCAGTCGCATCCGCATGCCGCGCCAGCGGCATCCGCATGCTGCGCCAGCGGCATCCGCATGCGCGCCAGTCGCATCCGCATGCGCGCCAGTCGCATCCGCATGCGCGCCAGCGGCATCCGCATGCGCGCCAGTCGCATCCGCATGCGCGCCAGTCGCATTCGCATGCCGCGCCAGCGGCATCCGCACCGCGAGCGTCAGCGAGCGGTGAGCGCTCATCTCGCGGCAAGGCGTGCCGTGTGTGCAAGCGACGCGGCTCACCGCTCGCTCACGCTCGCGGTGCTGACGAGCGGCCGCGCCGCCCGTCCGTGGCCACCGACAGGCGCGCTCGCTCGGCTAGACGACGCGCAGGCTTTTGCCGACGATGACCTCGTTGTGGCTGCCCATCCGGTAGCCCTGGAGATCGAGCGTCACGAAGGCGAAGCCGAACTGCTTGCCGGCCTTCACCATCGCGTCGCGCACCTCGAAGGCGCGGGCGAGCTCGTCGCGCGCGACCTCGATGCGGGCCATCGCGCCGGTGGCTCCCGCGGGGTGCCAGCGGACACGCAGCTGCTTCAGGCCGAGGCTCCGCAGCTCGGCCTCGAGGCCGCCGATCTGGGCGAGGCGTTCGCGCGTCACCTCGGTGCCGTAGGGGATGCGGCTCGACAGGCAGGCGCTCGCCGGCTTGTCCCACACGGTGAGGCCGATGAGCTGGGCGCAGCGGCGCACGTCGTCCTTCGTGAAGCCGAGCTCCACGAGCACGCTCCGGACGGCGGCGTTCCTGGCGGCGTCGAGACCGGGGCGGTGGTCGCCGAGGTCGTCCACGTTGGTGCCGTTGAGCACGACGTCGAGCCCCCACTGCTGCTTCTTCTGCTCGGCGATGTCGTAAAGCTCGCTCTTGCAGTGGAAGCACCGGTCGCTGGCGTTGGCCACGTAGCCGGGCCGCTCGATCTCGTGCGACTCGACGAGCTCGTGCCGGGCGCCGATCTGCCGGGCGACGGCGATGGCGGCCTCCTTCTCGTAGGGGGCCAGGCTGGGCGAGACCGCCGTCATCCCGACGGCCCCGGGACCGAGCACTTCGTGGGCGGCCGCCAGGACGAACGCGCTGTCGACGCCCCCCGAGTAGCAGACGAGCACCCGCCCCATCCCGCGCAGAACCTCGCGCAAACGCTCGAGCTTCTGGTCGGGGAGGGATGGCGAATGCAGAGTCACGGGTTGTTACTAGCACCGGTTGCGAGGCAGGGGATGTAGCTGCTAGTTTGTTCAGTCCCGAGGCCCTCCATGTCCGCTGCCCACGACGTCGAAGCCCTCCTTGCACAGCTGGGTACCCGGGTGCATCTCGCGAATGCCCCGGAGCCTTCGCGGGCGCTCCCGACAGGCTGGCCGGAGCTCGACGCGCTGCTCCCGGATGGCGGGCTGCCGCGCGGGGTCGTCGAGCTGGCGGCGCCGCACGGGCGGGGAGGGGCGACGAGCGTGGCGCTCGCGGCGATGCGGGCGGGTCAGGCGCGCGGCAAGGGCGCGTGGTGCGCGTGGATCGATCCGGAGGGCTCGCTGCATGGCCCCGGGGTGGTCGCGGCGGGGGTCGAGCTCGCGCGGATGCTCGTCGTCCGTGCGCCGTGGTCCGGGGTCGCGCGAGCGGCGCTGAAGGTGGTCGCGTCGGGGGCGTTCGAGGTCGTGGCGGTCGACGTGGACAGCACGCCGCGGGGTGAGGTGCTCGTGCGCAAGCTGGCGCTGGCGGCGGAGCCGAGCGGGACGACGGTGCTGCTGCTGACGGATTCGACGCGCCCGCGCGCCGCCCCCTGGCCGGTGACGCTGCGGCTCGAGCTGTCGCGGCCCGACGTGCAGACGCTGTCGGTGCTCGTGGCGAAGGACCGGCGCGGTCGCGTCGGCCCCGCGAGGACGCTCCCGTTCCGCCCCGTTGCGCTCCTCGCAGGTTGAGCCGTGCGCCGCGTCGCCTGCGTCGCCCTGCCGGAGATCCGCGTGGAGATCGCACGGGAAGCCGGGAAGACGGGAAGCCAACCAAATCTTCCCGTCTCCCCGTCTCCCTGTCATTCCCCTCTCGCCGTCGTCATCGCCCGCAAAGGTGGGACCGTGAAGACCGAGCGGGACGTGCTCGGCAACACGCGGCTCGACGTGGTGTCGCGCGAGGCGCGGGCGGCGGGGCTCCGCGCGGGGCAGACGGTGGCGGCGGCGCGGGCGAAGCACGCGGGGCTGCGGGTGCGCGTGGTGGCGGAAGATGCCGTGGAGGGGGCGCTCGCGCGCGTCGCGGAGCTGGCGATGGCGTTCGGGCCGGCCACGGCGTTCGACGTGACGGAGGACGTGGTCTGGGTCGAAGTCGGCGGGTGCGCGCACCTCCACGACGGGGAGGTCGCGCTCGCGCGGGCCCTCGAGGCGCGCGTGCGGGGGCTGGGGCACGCGTGCGCGGTCGCCGTGGCGGACGGGCCGCGCATCGCTTCGGCGGTCGCGCGGTACGCGGAGCGAGCGCCTGGCGAGCCGCGGATCGTGCCGCCGGGGCAGGGGGGCGAGGCGATGCGCGCGCTGCCCATCGCGGCGCTCGCGCTGGACGACGACGTGACGCGCTGGCTCGCCGACCTCGGGCTCCGGCGGTGCGGCGATCTGCAGAAGCTCCCGCGCCGCTCGCTCGGGACACGCCTCGGCGCCCGGGCGCACGACGTGATGCAGCGGCTCGACGGGGAGGACCGCGCGCCGCTCGACGCGTGGCGGCCGCCGGAGGTGCCCGAGGAGCGCGTGGAGCTGGAGTGGGGGGCGGAGTCGACCGAGGCGCTGGCCTTCGTGCTCAAGACGCTGTGCGACCGCCTCGCCGCGCGCCTCCACGGGCGCGCCATGGCCGCGGCGCGGCTCGAGCTGGTGCTCACGCTCGATCGCGCCCTGGTCGACCTTCGGGAGACCGTGGCTCGTGATTCACGAGCCCTGGTCGAAGGAGCCTCCCACGTCTCCACGCTGCCGCTCGTCCTGTCCGCGCCGCTCTCCCGCGCGGCCGATCTCCTCGCCGTCCTGCGCGTGCGCCTCGAGCATCACACGCTCGCCGCTCCCGTCCTCGCCGTGGCGCTCCGCGCTCCCGAGCTCGCCCGCGCCCCGGGACGCACGCTCGACATGCTGGAGCCGGAGCCGCGCGCCACCCTGGCGCTCCCGCGGCTCGTGGCGGAGCTCGCGGCGGAGCTCGGGCCGGTGCGCGTCGGCGTGCTCGCGCTGTGCGACACGTGGTCTCCCGACGAACGCACGCGCCTCGTGCCCTACGGCGCGCCTCTTCCGCCGCCGCGTCATGCGCAGTGCACGTCGACGCTCGAGCCGACGCGCCTCGTCGAGACCTCGCGGGTGACCCTCGAGCAGCTCGCGTCGGTGCGGCTCCTCGCGCGCTTCGAGGCGACCGAGTGGTGGCGCCGCGGCCCCCGCCGGCGTGACCTCGCCGCCGCGTGGTTCGGGTGGCATCGCGAGGGCGCGCTGGCATGGGTCGAGCTGGGAGAGGAGGACGCGCTCATCCGCGGATGGGTGGACTAGATGTTCGTCGAGCTCGCCGCACGCACCCACTTCTCCTTCCTGCGCGGAGCGTCCCCGCCGCGGGCCCTCGTCGAGCGCGCCGTGAAGCTCGGGTACGACACGCTCGGCGTCGCGGACTGCGACGGCCTTTACGGCATGGTGCGCGCGCTGGAGGCCGCCGAGGAGCTGGGCGTGCGGCTCGTCGTCGGCTGCGAGGTGGCGCTCGACGGCGATCCGTTGCCGTCCGTGTGGCTGCACGTCGCGTCCCGGCAGGGGTACACGAGCCTGTGCCGCATCCTCACGGAGAGCCACGAGCGTCACCCGAAGGGCAAGGCGCGCACGGAGGGCGGACGGCAGGTCTCCGGCTCATCCGGAGCCTGGCCGAAGCTCGAGGGGGTGCCGCGCAACCAGTTCGCCGGGCTGCCGCTGGAGAGCGTGTGCCGGAGCGCCGAGGGGCTCTGGTGCCTCGCGCCGGCCGCCCCATTCGCAGCCGTGGCGTCGGCGGCGAGCGTTGCTCGGCTGAAGGAGGCGTTCGGCGAGCGGCTCTCGGTGGCGGCGTGGCGTCACCTCGACGGGGACGACGACGCGCGCGTCGCGTCCGCGGAGGCCGTCGCCCGCGCCGCGGGCGTGCCGGTGTGCGCGACCAACCGCGTGCTCTTCGCCCAGCCGGAGAGCAAGCCGGTCTACGACGTCCTTCACTGCATCCGCGAGGGGGTGACGCTCGACGACGCGGGGCGCGCGCTCCTGCCGAACGCCGAGGCGCACCTCCGGTCCCGCGAGGACATGCGGCGGCTCTTCGCCGACCGCCCCGCGTGGCTCGAGCGGTCGCTCGAGGTCGCCGACGCGTGCCGCTTCTCGATGCGCGAGCTGAAGTACCGGTTCCCCTGCGAGCTCGAGGCCCCGGCGCACGAAGGCGAGACGCCGGACGAGGCCCTGCGCCGGCTGGCGTACGCGGGCGCGCACCGGCACTGGCCCGGCGGCGCCCCGCCGAAGGTCGCCGCGCAGATCGAGAAGGAGCTCGCGCTCGTCGCGAAGATGGGCGTCGCGCCGTACTTCCTCAGCGTGGAGACCATCGTCGGCATCGCGCGGAGCAAGGACATCCTCTGCCAGGGGCGGGGGAGCGCGGCGAACAGCGCGGTCTGCTACTGCCTGGGCATCACGGCGGTCGATCCGGCGCGCTCGAACCTCCTCTTCGAGCGGTTCCTCTCCGTCGAGCGGGCCAACGAGCCCCCGGACATCGACGTCGACTTCGAGCACGAGCGGCGCGAAGAGGTCATCCAGGCCATCTACGAGAGGTACGGGCGCGACCGGGCGGCCATGGTGAGCGAGATCATCTCGTACCGCGGCAAGAGCGCGCTCCGCGAGGTGGGCAAGGTGTTCGGGCTGTCGCTCGAGCAGGTCGAGCGCCTGAGCGCGCTGGTCTCGTGGTGGGACAAGCTCGACGAGGTGCCGGCCGAGCGCGTGCGCGCGTGCGGCTTCGACGCGGGCGACGTGCGCGTGAAGCAGGTGCTGGCGATGGCGCAGGCCATCCAGGGGTTCCCGAGGCACCTGTCCATCCACGTCGGCGGCTTCGTGCTGAGCTCCGAGCCGCTGGTGAACGTGGCGCCGGTCGAGCCGGCGACGATGCCGAAGCGCACGGTCATCCCGTGGGACAAGGACGACCTCGACACGCTGGGCTTCTTCAAGGTCGACGTGCTGGGCCTCGGGATGCTGACGGCGATCCGCAAGGCGCTGGCGATGGTGCAGACCGACGACCGCGTGCGCGCGCCGACCTCCATCGACCAGCTCGCGCGCGTGCCGCCCGAAGACCCGACCGTGTACGACGCCCTCTGCGCGGCCGACACGGTGGGCGTCTTCCAGATCGAGAGCCGCGCGCAGATGGCGATGCTGCCGCGCCTCCGGCCGCGCCTCTTCTACGATCTGGTCGTCGAGGTGGCCATCGTGCGCCCCGGGCCGATCCAGGGGGGCATGGTGCATCCGTACCTCCGTCGTCGCAGCGGCGAGGAGCCCGTGGTGATGCCGCACGAGAGCTTGCGGCCCATCCTCGAGCGCACGCTGGGCATCCCGCTCTTTCAGGAGCAGGTGATGCAGCTCGCCATCGTGGGGGCGGGGTACACGGGCGGGCAGGCCGACCAGCTGCGGCGGGACATGGCGGCGTGGAGGCGCAACGGCAAGCTCGCCCGGCACCGCGAGAAGCTGCTCGAGGGGTTCGAGAAGAACGGCATCGCGCGCGAGTTCGGCGAGCGCCTCTATCAGTCCATCGAGGGCTTCGGCGAGTACGGCTTCCCCGAGAGCCACGCGGCGAGCTTCGCGCTGCTCGTCTACGCGAGCTCGTGGCTGAAGGTGCATCACCCGGCGGCCTTCGCGGCGGCGCTCGTGAACAGCCAGCCCATGGGCTTCTACTCGCCGGGCAGCATCGTGAAGGACGCCGAGCGCCACGGCGTCGAGGTGCTGCCCGCGCGCGTCGACGCGAGCGACTGGGACTGCACGCTCGACGGAATGATGGAGAGCGAGGGGGCGAACAGGGAGGGAAGGACAGAAGGAGGGTTGGAGCTCGATCTGGATCCCGATCCCTCCTTGTCCTCCTTCTCTCCCTGTTCCATTCACTCCGAGTCGCCGGCGTTGCGGCTCGGGCTGCGGCTCGTGCGCGGGCTGGGGGAGGAGCCGGGGAGGCGCGTCGAGGCGGCTCGGAGGGCGCGGGCGTTCGCGAGCGTGGAGGATCTCGTGGCGCGGGCGAGGCTCGACAAGCGCGAGCTCGAGGCGCTGGCGCACGCGGGGGCGCTCGTGGGCTTCGGACTGGCGAGGCGGGAGGCGATGTGGAAGGTGCGGGCGCCCCGTTCGACGGAAGGGGAGATGTTCGCCGGGGTCGAGCTGGGCGACGAGCTGCCGGAGCTGCCGGCGATGTCGCGCGCCGAGCAGCTGGTGCTCGACTACGAGACGACGGGGGTCTCGGTGGGCGACCACGCGATGAAGGTGGTGCGCCCGCGCCTGCCGCGGCACTTCAAGAGCGCGCGCGACCTCGCGACGACGCCGCACGGGACGCGCGTGAGCACGGCGGGCATGGTCATCTGCCGGCAGCGGCCGGGGACGGCGAGCGGCGTCGTGTTCATCACGATGGAGGACGAGACGGGGTTCGTGAACCTCATCCTGTGGTCGCGGACGTTCGAGAAGTGGCGCCACGTGGCGACGACGAGCTCGATGCTGATCGCGCACGGCAAGGTCGAGCGGGAGGGCGAGGTGGTGTACGTCGTGCCGGACCGGCTGGAGAAGCTCGGGCTCTACCAGGTGCCCGCGATGAGCCGCGACTTTCACTGACGGCGATGGCCCTGCCCCGGGCTGCGCTAGAGTCCGCGCTCCCCGATGAGCACCACGCCCGCGATCGCCGGCCGCACCGACGCCTTCTCCTTTGCCGTGCCGCGCATCGCCACCGCGCGATGTCTGCTCCGCGAGCCGCGGTGGACGGACTTCGAGCGATTCGCGGCCAACGCCGCCGATCCGCTCGCCCGCAAGCACGTGGACGGGCCGCTCGAGCGCCGCGAGGCGTCGCGCCGGTTCAGCGCGATGGCAGGGGCTTGGGTGCTGCACGGGATCGGCTGGTGGGTGATCGAGGAGCGTCGGCTCGGGGCCATCGGAACGGTGGGCGTGTTCCGGCGAGAGACCGCGCCCGACCTCGAGATCGGCTGGAGCGTCGACCGGCCGTGCTGGGGGAAGGGTTACGCCTCGGAGGCCGCCCGCGCGGCGCTCGAGCTCACGCACGCCACCTTCACCGGCGAACGCGTCGTGGCGTTCGTCGACGCCACGAACGTCGCGTCATGCGCGGTGGCCGCCAGGATCGGCATGCGCCGCGAGGCGGACGCCGACTTCTACGGCGAGAAGCACTGCTTCTACGTGTCCGTCCCCGGGTCCGCGGCCAAGGGAGCGCCGCCGCCGGGGGTCTGAGCCCGCAGGAGCCCTCGGCGGTCGTAAGGGATGGGTCACGCCGCGCGTTCCTTCGCGAGCTCGGGGTCGTCCTTGTTCGTCGCGGCGCGGATGTGGAGGAAGACGCTCTGCGCGATGGACATGACCGGCACCGCCAGGAGCGCCCCCACCACGTGGAAGAAGTGCTCCCCCGCGAGCAGCGCGAAGATGACCAGCACCGGGTGAATCTTCGCCGAGTCGCCCATGATCTTCGGGTTGAGCACGTTCGCCTCGAGCTGGTGGATCCCGACGATCCAGAGGAGGACGAACGTGGCCGTGCCCAGCCCCTGTGTCAGCCCGATGGCCACCGCGGGGACGGCGCTCGCGATGGACCCGAAGATCGGCACGAGCGACAGCACCGCCGCGAGCAGCGCCATGACGGGCCAGTACTTGAGGCCGACGATGGCGAAGCCGACGGCGCTGAGGGCCCCGTTGATGCCGCAGATGACGAGCTGCCCGCGGACGACGCCGGAGAGGCCCTCGTCCATGCGGGCGAGGAGCTGGTCGAACCCCGGGCGCCCGCTCGGCCGGACGAGGGACCGGAAGAAGCCCAGGATGCGCTCGCGCGTCAGAATCATGTAGGCCGCGAGCATCAGCGTGATGAAGAACACGAAGACGACGCGGCTGACGCCCACGATGAGGTCGCGCACGGCCCGGGCGATCTCGAGCGAGTTCTCCTGCGCGTAGGCGAAGCTCTTGCCCACGGCCTCGGCCATCAGGCGATTCGGGTCGAACGGCTCGCCCTTCTTCTCGTGCGCGGGCTCGATCAGCCAGCCCGTCTTCGTCTCGGTCACGGCGACGCCCGTGCCCACGTCGATGGCCAGCGAGCCGTCCGGCTGCGGGTGGGCGACGAAGGCGGCCGTGGCAGCTGGCTCGGGGGGCACGTCGACCGGAGCCGGAGGCTGCGCGAAGCCGAGCGCGCGGAGGCGCTCGGTGATCGCCGGCACCCACTTCACGCGCGCCTCTTCGGCGAGCGCGGGCAGCTCGCCGCGAAGGTTGCGGAACTCGAGCGCGATGCGGGGCGCGACGCCGCGGGCGAAGCCGCCGATGGAGCCGAGGACGACCGCGTAGACGATGAGCACCGCGATGGGACGAGGGAGCCTGCGCCTCTCGGCGATGGCGACGAGGGGCGTCAGCACGTACGCGATGACCGCCGCCAGGATGAACGGCAGCATCACCTCGTGCGCCGCGATCATCACCGCCACGGCGATGACCGCCGTCACGGCCAGAAACATGTGGCGGCGGTCCGGCAAGACCTACGTCCCCCCTCCGCCCTCGTCGGGGTGCTCGCCGGGAAGGTCGGCGAAGGCGGGGGCCAGCCGCCGCCAGGACTCGTCGAGCATCTCGGGCATGACGCGCACGTCCCCGAGCACCGGCATGAAGTTGGTGTCGCCGTTCCAGCGGGGGACGACGTGGGCGTGTAGATGGTCCTCGATGCCGGCGCCCGCGGCCTTTCCCAGGTTGAAACCGAGGTTGACGCCCTGGGGCTGGGTGACGCTCTTCAGGCGGCTCGTCGCGTCGCGAACGAGGCGCATGAGCCCATCGTACTCCTCGGGGCGCAGGTCCTCGAGGGCGGCCACGTGCCGCCGGGACACGACGAGCAGGTGTGACGCCGCGAAGGGGTAGCGATTCAGGCAGACGAGCGCGTGCTCCTGCGCTACGAGCACGAGCTTCCCGCGGTACGCGCTCCTCGGCGCCGCCGCCATGTCACAAAAGACGCAGGCCCCCTGCTTGTCGCCGAGGATGTAACTCATCCTCCAGGGGGCCCACATCCGCTCTGCCAAGCGTTACTCGCTCTTCTCGTCCTCGTCCTTCGAGTCGGACTCGTCGTCCTTCTTGTCCTTCTCGTTGGCCTTCTCGGAGACCGCCGCGAGCTTGCTCCCGAGCTTCTGCTTGATGAGCTCTCCGATGGTGCCGCCTGCTGCGGCCTCCGCGGCGCTCACCTTCTTCGACGGCGCCTTCGACGGGCGCTGCGCGGCCGGCTGCTTGGCTTCGACCGGCGCCGAGGCGCTGGTCGTCGTCGTCTCGCCCATGCGCATCGACAGGGTGATGCGCCGCTCCTGCGTGTCGATGTTCGCGATCTCGGCCTCGACCTCGTCGCCCGGACGCAGCTGCTTCTCCTTGCCCTCCGCGTCGACGCCGAGGACGACGTCGTTCTGCGCGATGAGCCCCTCGATGCCGTCGCGCACGTGCACGAAGACGCCGTAGTCGACGATGCTGAGGACCTTGGTCTTCACGACCTTGCCCGGAGGCAGCTCGTTGAAGATGGTCGGCCACGGGTCGTCCCACAGCTGCTTCACGCCGAGCGAGACCTTCTTCTCGTCGTGGTTGATGCTGAGGATGATGGCCTCGACGTCGTCGCCCTTCTTGTAGAGGTCCGAGGGGTTGTTGACCTTGGCCGTCCACGAGATGTCGCTCTTGTGGACCATCCCGTCGACGCCCTCTTCGATGCCGATGAAGACGCCGTAGTCGGTGATGCTCCGGACCTTGCCGGTGATCTTGGCGCCCGGCGAGTACTTCTCCGTGAAGAGCGTCCAGGGATCGGGCTCGAGCTGCTTCAAGCCGAGGCTGATGCGCTTGCTCTTCGCGTCGACCTCGAGCACCTGGCACTCGAGCTCCTGGCCCACCTCGAGAAGCTTGCTCGGGTGCTTGACCTTCTTGGTCCACGACATCTCGCTGACGTGGATGAGGCCCTCGACGCCCGGCTCGAGCTCGACGAACGCGCCGTAGTCGGTGATCGACTGGACCTTGCCCTTGATCTTCTTGCCGGGCGGGTACGCCTCTTCGGCGTGGCTCCAGGGATCTTCCTGCGTCTGCTTCAGGCCGAGCGACACGCGCTCGGTCTCCGGGTTGTACTTGAGGACGCGGACCGTGACCTCGTCGCCCACCTGGAAGATCTCCGACGGGTGGTTGACGCGGCCCCAGCTCATGTCCGTGATGTGGAGCAGGCCATCGATGCCGCCGAGGTCGACGAAGGCGCCGTACTCGGTGATGTTCTTGATGACGCCCTTCACGACCTTGCCCTCTTCGAGGGTCAGCAGGGTCTTGGTCTTCTGCTCGTCGCGCTCCTTCTCGAGAAGCACGCGGCGCGAGAGCACGATGTTCCCGCGCTTCTTGTTGAACTTGATGACCTTGAATTGGTAGGTCTGCCCGATCAACTTGTCCAAGTTGCGGATGGGGCGGAGATCGACCTGCGATCCGGGGAGGAACGCCTTCACGCCGCCGCGGATCGTGACGGACAGGCCGCCCTTCACGCGCTGGCTGATGGTCCCTTCGATGAGCTCGTCGCGCTCGCACGCGGCCGAGATCTCATCCCAGACCTTCATCTTGTCTGCTTTCTCCTTGGAAAGCATGACGAGGCCGTCGTCGTTCTCGCGGCTCTCGATGTAGACGTCGACCGCGTCACCGGCCTTCACCGTCGTCTGCGCGCCGGGCGGGAGGCTGGGGTCGGCGAACTCCGCGAGGGCGATGATGCCTTCGCTCTTGCCGCCGATGTCGATGATGACGTTGTCGCGGTGGACGGCGACGACCGTCCCTTTGACGATCTCGCCTTCTTTGCCGAAGTCGCCAGCCTGGATGCTGGCCTCGAACAGGGACGCGAACGTGTCGGCGGAGTTGTTCGCGGTGGCTTCCGTTGTTTTGCCTGCGGAGCCCAGGGCAGTGGTGGTGGTCGACATGTGCTTGGAGGAGTCCTCGACGGTCCGCGGTGCGTGAGGCCACGCGCTAGGGTTGTTGATTTGGCTCGGGATGCAGAGGGCGGACCAACGTCCACGCGCCCCGGGCAGGCTGAGCGGAATAGCTTGCGGGGCTCCCTCTGTCAAAGGGCAAGGCGACTTCCGGCCCGCATCGACGGACCCCGTCGGCCGCGCCCCGACGCACTGCCCACTTGAACCGTGTCATCGCACGGGGAGGTCACCCTCCAGCGGAGCGGAGCCGGCGTGAAGCAGCCCGTCGATGAGCTGCGGCGGCACCGGCGCCCTCAGCACGACCGTCTTCGGGCCTCGCTCGACCGTCGCGGAGGCCAGCCACGAGAGCCACGCCGCCCCTTTGCTCGCGGATCGCCCAGCCGCACCGACGGCTTCTCGCATCGCGACGTCCGCGAGGGCGGCGTCGTCGTCCCCCGCGTAGGCGAACGTCGCGCGCACCGTGCGCTCGGCGCCGGGCGGGAGGACGAAGGTCACAGCTTGCAGGTGGTGGCCGACCGCGGCCAGGCCGCCGAGATCCTGCAATGCGCGCACGTGACGGACGAGTGACGGGCCGTCGATGCGCACGATCGCGACGGCCTCGGGGTCGAGCGTCATCGCCGGACGGTGGAACGGGTGGGCGAAGGCCTCCCGCGCGCGGGCGCGAGCGTCGCCCTGCGCGATGACCCAGGTGCGTCCGGGGAGCTCGAAGAGGGACGTGGCGACGGCATGGCCCTGGTCGTCGCGCTCACGAACGAGCTCGCGCACGGCGCCCACCGGACCGGGGGTCCAGGACTCGCGCCCTTCCGCGTCGACGAGCTTGCCCGGATCGATGTCCGCCGGGACCCCACGGGCGACGATCACGAGCTCCCCCGGCCGATCGCCGGTTTCGGGGCGCACCCCCACGACCACCTCGTCGGCGTCGCCCATCGCGTCGAGCACGCGCGTCGAGGCCACGGTGGCGCTCTGCTCGCGGCCCAGCTCGAAGGCGCGTCGAACGAGGGGCCCGTATACGCGGTCCTGGCGTGCTGCCCTCGCCCGCACGACGACGAGCAGCTCGGGCATCGACTCGAAGACGTCCTCCCAGTGGGGCTCCGCGGGGGCGCTCTCCGCGGGGCGGGGAGGGGGGGCTCGGCCGCAAGACGCGGTCGCAAGCGCGGCGAGGCCGCACAGAAGGACGAGCTTCGCCCGACGCATGGCGCGAGGTTACGTCGGTCGCGTGCGCCGCGGGGGTTCCTCGGCGGCGCGCACGCGCTGCGCCATGCGGTCGACGGTCTCGTCGATGGTGATGTCCGAGTTGTCGATGAGGGTCGCGTCCTCGGCCTGGCGCAGCGGGGCGACGGCGCGGGTGGTGTCCTGCGCGTCGCGGCGGAGGACGTCGGCGAGGGTCTCCTCGAGGGTCACGGCGGCCCCCCGCGCGGTGAGCTCGTCGAAGCGGCGGCGGGCACGCACCTCCGCCTGAGCCGTCAGGAAGAACTTCACCTCGGCGTCCGGGAAGACGACGGTACCGATGTCGCGCCCCTCGAGCACCACGCCTCCGCCGCGCCCGGCCTGACGCTGGAGGTCGAAGAGGGCGTCGCGCACGTCCTTGTGACCGGAGACCGTGCTCGCGCCCATGCCCATGTCCGGGGCGCGGATGGCGTCGCTCACGTCCTCGCCGTCGAGCCACACACGAACACCCTTCTCGGCGTCGCGATCGAAAGAGAGCCCGCTGCGCGCGACCATCGCGTCCGCGAGGGCGCCCACGGCCGCCGCGTCGTCCCACGCGACGCCTGCGCGCTTCGCCGTGAGCGCGACGGCGCGGTACATGGCCCCCGTGTCCACGAGGACGTACCCCAGCGCATCGGCGAGACGTCGGGCGACGGTGCTCTTTCCGGCGCCGGCGGGGCCGTCGATGGCGACGATGGGTCGGGGGCGCGCGTGCTCGCTCATCACGTCCTCAGGCCTCCACGTCGATGCGGGCGCCGAGCCCTCGAAGCGTCGCCACGAACTTCGGGTAGCTCGTCGCGATGCAGCCGGCATCCCGCACGCGCGACGGGCCTCGGCCGACGAGGGCGAGGACCGTGGCGGTCATGGCGATCCGGTGATCGCCGCGGCTGTCGACGTCGGCGACCTCCAGCGGGCCGTCGCGGCCCTCGATGTCGAGCCCGTCGGGCTTCTCCTCGCAGGTCACGCCGAAGGCGCGCAGCACGGTCGCCATCGTCGCGATGCGGTCGCTCTCCTTGTGGCGCAGCTCCTCGGCGTCACGGATGCGCGTCGTCCCGCGCGCTCGCGCCGCCAGCGCGCACGCGATGGGGATCTCGTCGATCGCCCGCGGGACGGTCTCGCCGCCGATGGTGAGCGCGTGCATCGGCGCGCTCCACGCGTGAAGCTCCGCGACGGGCTCGCCGCTGCGCTCCCCCTGGGGCTCGATGGTCAGCCCTCCGCCCATGTCGCGCGCGATTTCGAGGAGACCCGTGCGCGTCGGGTTGACGCCCACGCCGCGCGCCGTCACGCGCGAGCCCTCGACGAGCTGCGCCGCGACGACCAGGAAGGCCGCCGCCGAGATGTCGCCGGGGATGGCGATGGTGAAGCCCGGCATGCGTCGGTTCCAGCCCGAGGGGTCGAGCTCGACGAGCGGTCCGGCGGTGCGGATGGGGCAGCCGAGCGCCCCGAGCATGCGCTCGGTGTGATCCCTGGACACCGTCGGCTCGCGGAAGCGCGTCGCGCCGTCCGCGTGCAAGCCGGAGAGGAGCACGGCGCTCTTCACCTGCGCGCTCGAGACGGGGCTGGCGTACTCGAGCGGGCCGAGATCGCGCCCTTCGGGCAGAGGTCCGACGAGGAGGGGCGCGACGATGTCGTCCGCCCGCGTCGGGTGCCGGCGGCCTTCGATGACGGCGCCTCGAAGACGAAGTGGGCCCGCGACACGCATCATGGGCCGCCGGGAGAGCGTCTCGTCGCCGATGAGCGTCGCGCGGAAGCGCGCCGCCGCGAGCACTCCGCAGAGGAGGCGCATCGTCGTGCCCGAGTTGCCGCAGTCGAGGTCCCCCGCGGGGGCCTTCAGCCCGGCCAGACCGACGCCGTGCACGATGAGCTCCTCGCGCCCCGGTTCTTCGATCACGACGCCCATGGCGCGAAGCGCGTTCGCCGTCGAGACGTTGTCCTCGCCGTGCGAGAAGCCCGTGATGTGCGTGTCCCCCTCGCAGAGCGCGCCGAAGAGCAGCGCCCGGTGACCGATGCTCTTGTCGGAGGGGACGGGGACGCTGCCGACGAGCGGCCCGGTGGCAGGGTGGACGAGGAGTGTGGTCATCACGGTGCGCCGAGGAGGTGGGATGCGAAGGCGAGCACGCGGCCGAGGGTCTGGTCGTCGACGGCGAACTTGCACTTCATATCCTTGCCTTCGGTCGTGACCTCCAGATCTTTCACCGAGATGCCCCCGAGCAACCCACCGAGGAGCTTGAGCCAGACGTCGGCCGTGCGAACCCCGTCGGCCGCCCCCTCCGCTTCCATGGGCTCGCCGTAGGACATCGTCGCGGCGACGTTCAAGCGTTTGTCGAAGTTCCCGATGACCTTCGCCACGCGAATGCCGGTGAGCCAAGGCGTGGGGACCGCCCCGATGGCCGCGATGGCCACGGGCTGGGACGTGAAGTCCGCGGTGAGCGCCAGCTGCGCGCCCGGCGTGGAGAGGGTCTCGGCGACCCAGGCGGGCACGGCACGCTCGATCTTCCCATCCTGCACGCGATCGAGCAGGCGGCGAACGGCGTCCCCGGTGCCGGCCACCAGCGTCTTCGCGGTGAGCACCGAGTACATCGCTGGACCGGCGGTGTACGTGTCTCGGCCGGCGTACATGGCGTGGACGATGGCCGCCCCGCTGCGGCTCTGCGTCGTCGCGGCGATCTTGGCGGGGTCGAAGCGCCCACTCACGACGGCGACCGCATCCGCCCCCGTGCTCGTGTAGACGCCGAGGACCACGCGGTCCACGTCGCGCTTCGCGTCGAAGCCAGCCTCGGCACCCAGCGGCAGCAGCGAGCCGGCCAGCGTCGACAGCTCTGCGCCCACGCTGGCGCTCGCGAACATCGCCTTCGCGTCGAGATTGGCCACGACGACCGCCGAGCTGGGCAGCAGCGCGAGCGGGTCCGAGTCCAGGTCCAGCTTTGCTTCCGCCGGAGTCGCCGCCTCCTTGCCCCCGCAGGCGGTGAGGGCCAGCACGGCCACGACGGCGAGGACGCGGAGCATGGTGGCGCCGGAGGGTACCATCACGGGCGGCAGACGAGCGCGTCAGGGAGCGGGGTACGAGCCGAGGACCTTGAAGAATCGCGTGATGCGCTTCATCTCCTCGAGGGCCATCACCAGAGGCCGATCCGTGAAGTGCCCGGCCATGTCGACGTAGAAGAGATATTGCCAGGTCTGCCCCTCGACGGGGTGGCTCTGGATGTTCGACAGGTTGATGCCACGTTCGGCGAAGACGCGGAGCACGTCGAGCAGCGAGCCCGGGGCGTCCTGCACGCTGAAGACGAGGGACGTCACGTCGTCCCCCGTCCGGCCCGAGGGACGCGTGCCGACGACGGCGTACCGGACGCGCTCCCCGCCGGCGTCGAGCACGTTGCGCCGCGCCACCTCGAGCCCCAGCTGCGCGCCGAAGGTCTCGCTGGCGATGGCCGCGGCGCCGTGGTCCTCCACCGCGAGCTGGCAAGCCATGAGCGGCGTCTTCACGTCGAGGACGGAGGGGCGTGGAGTCTGCCCGAGGAGAAAGCGCTGGCAGAGCGCATGGTCGGTGGCGGTCGCGTAGATCTTCTCGACGTCGGCCGAGTTGCCCGTGCGGTTCATCAGGTGAACGTCGAACGTGGCATCGAGCACCTCGACGATGCGGAGGTCACTGGCCATGAGCGCGAGGATGCTCGACTGGACCGGCCCTTCCGCCGCCGTCTCGAAGGGGACGACGGCGAACTCAGCGCGCCGCCGCGTCACCTCGTCGAGAGCCGCCGCCGTGTCCTCCGCCGCGACGAGCGAGGAGCTCCGGCCGAACCGTCCCCGAACCGCCGCGTGCCCCGAGCCGCCTTCGGGCCCCACGTAGGCGACCTTGACCGGGAGCTCGAGGGCCAGGCAGGCGGCGAAGATCTCGCGGAAGATGTCCCGGAGCGACTCCTGCGGCATGTCGCCGTTCGAACGCGCCACGAGCGCCCGCAAAGCGGCGTGATCCGTCAGCGGGATGGAGGGTGCCTGGTCCTTGCGGACCTCGCGGAGGCGCCGCGCCGTCCGAGCCCGCTTGTCGAGCGCGACGAGGAGCTGCGCGTCGAGCTTCGCGATGTCCTGCCGAAGCTCGTCGATCTCGCGCTTGCCTTCGGCCACGAAGCAAACTTAACCCTGGCGCGTCCTTATGTCACATCGCGTACGATCGGCCCCGGTGCGCGTGTCCCTCGCAGCGCTGGAGGAGTTGCGCGTCAAGTACGCCCAGATGCTCGCGATGAGGGTGGCCCACGCGTCCGGCGACGACGACGCGGAGGAGGCACGCGCTCGCATGGCCGAGGTTGCCTCCCGCTTCCCGGGCTGCCTGCGAGAGATCGACGACCTCGAGCTCACCGAGATCCGGCGTCGAATCCAGGCATTGGATGAAGTCGTTCAAGCTCGTTGCGAGCTCGAGCCTTGGATGGAGGCCATCGCGCTGTTTCACGCGATGGCGCGGGGAGCGCTCTGCGCGAAGCGCTGGCTGGGGGGACGCAAGCGGGTCGGTGTCGAGGTCGAGGAGGCGTTCGAGCGGGACCTTTCCTCCCTGCTTTTTCCCGAGGATGCACGGGGATGGAGCGGGCAGCTGGCTCGCATCGCCTCCCCGCCGCGGGGGCGAGTCATGGACGTCGTCTTCGCCCGCCTCGCCCGGGAGCTCGGGACGAGCGAACGCGCGGCGCGTCGCCTCGTGTTCGGTCTGCCGCGTCGCGAGCGGCGGGGGAGCTAGGAAGAGGAAGACGAGGCGGGGGTGCTGGGGCTGGTCGGCGCCGCAGGGGTCGCCGAAGGACTCGCCTTGGTCTCCGTGGTCTTCGCTTCGCCTCCGGACGACTTCTCCGCGTTCCCTTCGGTCTTGCTGCCGGTATCGGCGGAGGTCGTACCGTTCGAGTCGGCTTTGTTGCTCGCCGGCTTGGCCGAGGAATAGAGGTCGGAATACCAGCCGCCTCCCTTGAGGATGAAGCCGCCCCCCGCGCTGATGAGCCTGTGAGCGGACGCCTTGCCGCACTTCGGGCAGATCTCGATGGGCGGCGCGGTGATGCGCTGTACTTCCTCCCACTCGCTTCCGCACTCTGCGCAGCCGTATTCGTACGTCGGCATGCCTTAGACGTATGACCCAGCTGGCACTTGGTCAAGTCGAGTGCCAGCTGGGGGACGAGAGCTTTCGCATGCTTGGCCTTCCCTTTTGCGCTTGTCCTGAACACGCGAGGGGCGATACAGGTGGGAGGCCCTCGTGACGCTATGTGAAGTGACATTACGTCCCGGCGCGAGGTCGTGGGAAGCATTCGGGAGCGTGCCATGAAGATCAAGAAGCTCGAGCTGGTCGGCTTCAAGTCGTTCGTCGACCGGACCGTCCTCCACTTCGACCACGACGTGCTCGGCATCGTCGGGCCGAACGGGTGCGGCAAATCCAACATCGTGGACGCCATCCGGTGGTGCATGGGCGAGCAGAGCGCGCGCCATCTGCGTGGTCGGTCGATGGAGGACGTCATTTTCGGTGGCAGCGACTCTCGCTCGCCGCACGACTTCGCCGAGGTGACGCTCACCTTCGAGAACGACAACCCCGAAGAGATGCCGCTGGAATACAAGGAATACGCGGAGCTGGCGGTGACGCGACGCCTGCACCGGAGCGGCGAGAGCGAGTACCTGATCAACAAGACGCAGGTGCGGCTGCGCGACGTGACGGACCTCTTCCTGGGCACCGGGGCGGGCACCAAGGCCTACTCCATCGTCGAGCAGGGCAAGGTCGGCCTCATCGTCAGCGCCAAGCCGGAGGATCGGCGCCTGCTCATCGAAGAGGCCGCGGGCATCACGAAGTTCAAGAGCCGGAAGAAGCAGGCCGAGAAAAAGATGGAGCTGACGCAGCAGAACCTGCTGCGCGTGGGCGACATCGTGGCGGAGATCGACCGCAACCTCGTCTCGCTGAAGCGGCAGGCCGCCAAGGCGGAGCGATACGTCGCCTACCGGACCGAGCTCGAAGACTTGCAACTCCACGAGGCGTCGCATCGCTACCTGGAGCTGATCGGCTGGGTGAAGCTCGAAGGCGGCGAGGTCGAGCGGCTGACGCAGTCGTGCGACGAGGCCCGCACGGAGCTCGGGACGCGCGAGGGGCAGCTCGAGGCGACGAGGCTCGAGGTGCATGGCGCAGAACAGACGCTCGACGCCGCGACCAACGCGAGCTTCGCGGCCGAGAACACGGTTCGCGCCGAGGAGGCCGCCATCGAGCGCGCCAAGGACCGCATGGCGGGCCTGGCGCAGCGAGAGCAACAGGCGGAAGGCGAGAAGCGCGAGATGTCCGATCACGCGGAGCGCCTCGGCGCCGAGCGGGATGTCGTGGCGCGAGAAGTGGTCGCGCTGGCCGAGGAGGAAGAGGCGCAGGCGGCACGCATCGCCGAGGAAGACGCGAAGCTTTCGGACTTCACCGCGGCCCACGCGGTCGCGGACGCGCGCGTGACGGAGCGTAGGCAGACGATCGCCCGGGCCCAGGCCGAGATCGCGAGCGCCGAGGCCAAGATGGCCGGCTTCGAGCGACGACAGACCGAGATGACGGCGCGCCTCGAGAAGGTGACGCTCGAGCGGGAGTCGCTCGACTTCGCCCGAGTCGAGCACGCCGCGCGGGCGGAGGAGCTCGGGCGCTCGATCGAGGACCTCCGCGCGGGGCGTGTGACCACGGCCGCGGAGAAGCAGCGCCTCGAGACACGGATGGGAGAGCTGAAGGAGCTCATCCAGACGCAGGAACGGGCGCTGGACGACGCCAAGGGCGAGCTATCCAAGAAGCGCTCGCGCTGGGCTGCGCTCGACGAGATGCACACGCGTCTCGAGGGTGTAGGTGCGGGCACGAAGGCGCTCGTCGGGACGAGGGACGGCTGCATCGCGGGCCTCGTGGCCGACCGCGTCGAAGCGCCGGCGGAGCTCACGCACGCGCTCGCGGGGTTGCTGGGGACGCGTCTGCAGGACGTCGTGGTGGAGGACGTCGAACGTGGGGCCGAGCTCCTCGATGCGCTGGCTGACGGGCGGCGCGGTCGCGCGACCATCGTCCCGCGGCACTCGGCGTTCGTGGCCGGCGCTCAGGCGGCGATGCCGGGCGACGAAGGGGTGGTCACTCGCCTGGCCGACGCCCTTCGGTTCGCACCCGAGGACGAGGCCATGGTGCGCGCGCTCGTGGGCGACGCGATCGTCGTGCGCGATCGAGTGAGCGCTCGGCGGCTTCGTGACGCGGGAACGTCCGCGGCGCTGGTGACCCTCGACGGCACCGTGCTTCACGCCGATGGGCGCATGGAGGGCGGGCAGGGCGATCAGGTCGCTGCGGGCATGATCGACGGCAAGCGCGAGGCGCGCGAGCTGGCCGAGGCCATCGAGCACCTCGATCTGGCCGTGACCAACCGCCTCCAGATGCTCCAGGCGTCGCGGGCGGAGATTGCCCGGACCGGCGCCGCGCTCGACAAGGCACGTCACGAGGCCCACGCGAGCGATCTGGCGCTGGTGACGGCGGAGAAGGATCTGCAGAAGTCCGAGGCGCAGCTCGAGAGCGTCCAGCGCCGCCTCGAGGTCCTCGGCGGGGAGCACGAGGAGCTGGGGCGTGCCCTCGCGGAGGCGGGGTTCGAGCGCGACGAATCGGCGCGCGTTCTCGGTGAAGCGCATGCTCGCGTCGAGAGCGCCGAAGGCGAGCTGGCGGAGGGCGAGGCGGCACTGGTGGAGGCCGTCGACCGGCTCGATGGGCAACGCCAGGCCGTCACGGCGTGCAAGGTCACGATCGCCGGCACGAGGGAGAAGCTGTCGGCGGCCCGGGGGACCGAGGCTCGCCTGGCGCGCAGCGCGGAGGAGCTCGACGAGCGTGCCCGGCGCCTCGAGGACGAGGTGCTGGCCAACGCGCGGACCTTCGGCGAGACCGCGGCGCAGCTCATGGCGCACCGCGAGCTGCTCAGCGGGGCGCTCGATCAGGCGCGAGACGCGCAAGATGCCCTCAAGCTGGTGCGCGCGGAGTTCGAGCAACTTCGCGGCGGCCTGCTGGAGGCGGAGGGCGCGCTGAAGGACCTTCGCGCGCGCGTCGACGCGGCTCGGGAGGAGCTGGCTACCCACGAGATGGCCCTCCGCGAGAAGCAGCTCGCGATGGAGCACCTGGTCGGCGGCGTGGCGGACAAGTTCCGCGGGTTGCGCCTCGCGCGCGTCGTCGGCGACTACCACATGCGCCCGCCGCCCGACGAAGAGCTCCGCTCTCGGATCGACGAGCTGGCACGTCTCCTCGAGCGCATGGGCAGCGTGAACCTCGACGCGATGCGCGAGCACGCCGAGGCGGAGGAGCGATTCACGTTCTACACGACGCAGAAGGCCGACCTCGAGAAGGCCCTGGCCGACCTCACACGCGCCATCCAGCAGATGAACCGCGAGAGCAGGCGTCTCTTCGAAGACACGTTCCACCTCGTCAACGAGCGCTTCAAGGAGATCTTCCCGCGCATGTTCCGCGGCGGGCGCGCGGAGCTCCGGCTGACGAACCCGGAGGATCTGCTCGAGACGGGGATCGACATCGTCGCGCAGCCGCCGGGCAAGAAGCTGTCGTCGATCGAGCTGATGAGCGGCGGCGAGAAGGCGCTGACCGCGGTCTCTCTCATCTTCGCGATCTTCCAGATCAAGCCTTCGCCGTTCTGCATCCTCGACGAGGTCGACGCCCCGCTCGATGAGGCCAACGTGGCTCGCTACAACGACATCATCCGTTCGATGACGGACCGATCGCAGTTCATCCTCATCACGCACGTGAAGCGCACGATGCAGCTCGTCGACGTCCTCTACGGCGTGACCATGCCCGAGGCCGGGGTCTCGAAGATCGTCAGCGTGAAGATCAACGACACGCAGAGCCAGCGGTCGGGCCAGCCGGCGCGCCCCGCCGAGGTCTCTGCCGCGGTGGCGTAGGGCCCCCGAGGTTTGCGCTCGGCGCCCCGCCGGGCTAGCTAAACGCGGCCATCGTGCCCGACGCCAAGCCCGACGCTCCGCTCGCCAAGAAGAAGAAAAAGCAGACCGTCGCCTCGATGCAGCGCGAGCTGCGCGACCTCGCCAAGCCCGCGTCCGACGCGCCCGAGAAGCCTCAGGCGGACTTCAAGAAGATCTTCATCCGCGTGGGCGGCGTCCTCGCCCTGCTCTGGGTCGCCGCGCTGTTCCTGGTCCGGTGGAGCATCGTCCCGGTCGTCGTGGCGGGCGTGCTCACGGTCGTCGGCGTGGGGGCGAGCATCTGGATCGTCCGCTACGTCAACAAGTCGCGTCAGCTCGGCGCGCTCCTGAAAGGCGCGGGAGAGAGCGAAGAGGGGCGCCAGGAAGCCCTGAAGCGACTGGAGACGGACTACAAGAAGGGCGATGTTCAGGCCTCGATCGCGCGCGCCCAGCTCGAGATGCAGCAGGACCCGCGCAAGGCCCTCGAGACGCTCGAGAGCGTGGACCTCTCGAAGCAGCTCGGGCCGGTGGCCGACCAGGTCCGGTGCACCCGGGCGACGATTCACCTGCAGCTCGGGGAGATCCAGGAAGCCCGGGCGCTCGTCGACAAGATGGAGCTCGGCAAGCAGCAGGACGTGAAGACGCGCGCGATGTTCGCGGCGGTCGCGGGCGAAGCCTGGGGGCGCACGGGGCAGGGGAAAAAGGGGGTCGAGCTGCTCGAGGTGTTCAACCCCGACGACCCGGAGCTCGGCGAGATGCGTGTCCAGATGTGGCGCGCGCGTGCCTTCGCCGCGGCCGGAGCCGGGGACATGAAGGCCGCGGGACGGGCGCTTCGCAAGCTGGCCGAGATGAGCCCTCAGCTCCTCGGAATGTTCGTGGGCGCCAAGAAGGTGCACCCGATGCTGCAGCAGGAGGCCAAGCAGCTCCTCATGCGGAGCGGCGCCGTGCCGCGCAAGATGGTCCGTCAGAAGATGTGATGGGCGGTGCCGCCGCCGGCGGCTCTCAGAAGGCCATGCGCATCGAGAACGCCGTCCCCAGCGCGGAAAGGGCACCGAACGCCAGACAAACCGCGAGCCCGATGCGGCCCCACATGGCCGAAGGGCTTCCGTCGGTGGTCTTGCGAGGCTGCCCGAAGATGAGGAGCCACCAGCCTGCCCACCAGATGATGGCGCCCAGCGAGTAGAAGTACGGGTAGTAGAGGTGCAGCGCGAAGATGAGCACCGTGTTGACGATGTAGAAGGCCATCGCGGCACCGATGAAGAGCGCGCCCATCCTGCGAGGGCTCTCGTAGCCGTCGCCCTTCACGATGACGTTCACGATCTTGGTCGGGCTGAAGTCGCCGCCCGAGAAGTTGATGCGCGGGATGCCCCCGGGCCCGAAGCCCCCGATGCCGATCTGGGGCGCCTGCATGCCCGGTTGGGGCTGCGGCGCTCCCGGTTGACCGTAGCCCGGAGCGCCCGCGTAGCCCGGCGGCTGTCCGTAGGGTGCCTGCGGCTGACCGAAGGCGGCTTGCGGGGCGGGTTGACCGTAAGCCGGAGGCGCTTGCCCGTAAGCCTGCGCGGGGGGTTGTTGGCCGTACGCCTGCTGCGGCGGCTGGCCATAGGGCGACTGCGGCGGCTGGCCATAGGACTGTTGGGGCGGCTGCCCATACTGGGGGGGCGCACCGGGAGGCGCGCCGTATCCTGGCGGCGACCCCCCGGGCGGTTGCCCGTACTGCTGTTGCTGTTGCTGCTGCGCCGCCGCGGCGGCTTGTGCACGCGCCTGCGCCTCGAACTGCGCCACGTTGATGGGCGCATTGACCATGAGCTGCGTCCCGGCCACCCCATGACCCGGTTGCTGCGCGGGCTGGCCCTGGGGCGGCTGTCCTTGCTGCGGGAACGCCCCCGGTGCACCGGGATAGGGCGGTCCGCCGGGCGGGTAGCCGGGGGGCTGGTTCATGGTCTCCTCCGTCGTGCGGCGCCTTGCCGGAAGCGTTCTGCCAGAAGATCAGCCCGGGGGCATGACCTTCGCGATGTCGTTCAGGTCCGACGCCGCTGCATAAAGCCAGAAGAACACGTAGACGACGATACCGCGCGCCGGCTGCTGCACGCCCACCATCTGCTTGGCCTTCTGGACCTCGCCGGGCACCAGGATCCAGAGCACGTAGTAGTTGTAGAGCGGGACGAAGATCTGCCACCAAGCGAGGGCGCCGCTCTTCGTCACGCCGTTAATCTCGCCCAGCATCCGGATCGCGCTGATGAGATAGATGACCCCGCCCACGAGGGAGCTCAGGCCGGAGATCGCGCTGCCGAGCATCGCGAGGATCGCGCTGTCGGCCGATGCGCCGACGCTGACGAGGATCGACCCGACGACGCCGCCCCCGAAGATGATGATGAAGGGCATGAGCAGGGTCATGATCGCGTTTCGCACACGCGGCTTGCCCGACCCTGCCTGCAACCCCATCCCGGCGGCCGCTCCCGCGAAGCCCTGCTGCATCTGGCCAAAGGCCTGTCCCGCTTGCGCACCGTAGGCCGGCGCCTGCTGCTGCATCCCGTATTGCGGCTGCTGCTGCTGCGGGGGCTGTCCGTACTGCTGCTGCTGCGGGGGCTGCCCGTACTGCTGCTGCTGCGGGGGTTGCCCGTACTGCGGCTGCTGCTGCTGCTGCGGGGGCATTCCGTATTGCTGCTGCGGGGGCTGTCCGTACTGCGGCTGCTGCTGGGGGGGCTGCCCGTATCCCGGCTGCGGCTGCCCGTATCCCGGCGGCGGCTGCCCGTACTGCGGCTGGCCCGGCTGCTGCGGCGCTCCGGGCATCAGCTGCGTACCCTGGAACGGCTTCTGACCTTGCTGCGGCTGACCTTGCTGGGGCTGACCTTGCTGGGGGAACGCTCCGGGCTGACCGGGATACTGCGGTCCACCAGGCGGGTAGCCGGGGGGCTGATTCATCGTGTTCTCCTCTTCCGCGCCGAGGGTAACCGAAACGCGGGGCAAGAGAACTTGATTTCACCCTGATCCGTTCACGGGCCCGGCACGGCCTTCGCGACGGGCTTCAGGGCGACCTCGGGCAGAAGCTCGGCGTAGCTCACCACCGCCACCTCCGGCAGCTCAGCCTCGATCAGCTTGCGCACGAACCGCCGGATGTCGGGCTGCGTGAGGAGAACGGGGCCGGTGCGGTCACCCGCCATACCGGACCTCGCGGTGGCCAGCGCGCGGTGCACCGCAGCGAGGAGATCCCGGGCGGCTTGCGGCGGCAGCGTGAGGAATGCCCCGGCGGGTGTGCGGGTCACCGCGCGCCTCACGGTGTCCTCGAGCAGCGGGTCGAGCAGCACCACGTCGAGCTGCCCGAGACCGCCTGTCAAACGGAAGGTAATCGCCCGGCGCATCTGGCTGCGGGCGTACTCCGCGAGGTTCAGCGGGTCCTTCTCGGTCGTCGCGATGGCCGAGAGCGACTCGAGGATGCCACGCAGATCCCGCACGCCGATCTGCTCTTCGACCAGGCGGCGCAGCACATCCGTCAGCAGCACGAGGCTCACGGGCTTGGGCACCACGTTGCGCACCGTGGCGGGCGCGAACTGCTCGAGCTCGTCGAGCAGCCGCTGGATCTCGGCCAGCCCGAGAAAGTCCGCGGCGCGCGTCCGCAGAAGATCGAGCGCGCGCTCGCGCGTCCACGCGACGAGCTGATCGTCGTCCACGTCCGCCGGAACGGAGAGGATCTTCGCCGGCACCTCGTGGAGAGACAGCACGACGAGACGCGTCCCGAGGTCGGTGCGGGCGCGCACCCGCGGCGCCGGCAACGGCACTCCGAGCTCGGCGAAGAGCTGCGCACGCAGCGAAAGGACCGCCGCCCGAAGCCCGTCCGGCTCGCGGTCGAGGTGCGGCTCGAGATCCGCGCTCACCTCCACGCTCCACGGGACGACCATCGGGACGAACGCCGGCTCGCCCGGACCGGCCCCCTGTCCCCGCGCGCGTTCCTTCGGCGTCGGCTCCGTCGCCGCGCGCTGCTCTTCGACGCTCTTGGCCTTCGCGCGCGCGCGACCCACGAGCACGAGCGCCGCTCCGATCACGAGGAACGGGGCGGTCGGCAGCCCCGGCACCGCGCCGAGGAGCAGCACGAAGACGCCCGCCACCTGCAGCGCCTTCGGCACGCTGAGGAGCTGCCGCGCAAGCTCCTCGCCGAGGGGAGTGTCCGCCTCCTCGCTCGCCACGCGGGTGACCAGCACCCCGGCGGCCGTCGAGAGAACGAGCGCCGGGATCTGCGTGACCAGCCCGTCGCCGATGGTGAGCAGGCCGTAGCGCTTGAGGGCGTCGACCGCGGGCATGCCCTTCATGCCGACGCCGATCGCGAGCCCTCCGAGGAGGTTCACGACGAGGATGACGAGCGACGCGATGACGTCGCCCTTCACGAACTTCATCGCCCCGTCCATGGCGCCGTAAAACTGGCTCTCGCGCTGGAGGAGCCTGCGTCGCCGGCGCGCCTCGTTGCCGTCGATGGTGCCGGAGCGGAGCTCGGCGTCGATGGCCATCTGCTTTCCGGGCATCGCGTCGAGCGCGAAGCGGGCGCCGACCTCCGCCACTCGCTCGGAGCCCTTGGCGATGACGATGAACTGGATGATCGTCAAGACGAGGAAGACGACCGCCCCGACGACGTAGTTCCCCCGCACGACGAACGTGCCGAAGGCCTTGATGACCTCCCCGGCGTTGGCCTGCAGCAAGATGAGGCGCGTGGAGGCGACGTTGAGCGACAGACGGAAGAGCGTCGTCAAGAGGAGGAGGGTCGGGAACGTCGCGATCCCGATGGCGTCGGGCACGTAGAGGACGACGAGGAGGATGGCGACGCAGGCGGACAGGTTGGTGGCGATGAGGAGGTCCAGCGTCCAGGTCGGAAGCGGGACGATCATCAGCCCGACGACCAGGATGACGAGCGCCGCGAGGGCGATGTCGGCGGCTCCGAACGCGCGGCGCGCTAGACCGCCCGGAAGAAGCGGTAGGCGTGAGAAAGGACGAGCCACGGCGGGAGGCTACAACACGCCCCTCCCCAGTCGAGGTATACTGCCGGGAGCAACCCCAGATGACTTCGAGCGACGATCGCGGACCCATGGCCAAGTCACGCGCCCCGCATCCGCGATCCAGTGGGAGGCTTCCCCCGGACGGAGAGGTCGCGCCGCCCCCGCTGCGTCGCACCGGCTACGGGCTGACCGATCTCGGTCGCAAGCGCGCGACGAACGAAGACGCCCTCTATTTCGACGACGAGCTGGGGCTCTACATCGTCGCCGACGGCATGGGAGGCCACGCCGCGGGGGAGGTCGCCAGCCGCGAGGCCGTCGACACGCTCTACGGCATGGTCAAGCGCGGAATCGGCGACCTGCACGAGCTCGTGGACCCGCTTTCGGCGGCCGACTCCCGGGCGGCGTGCCGGCTGATGGAGAGCGCCGTCCAGGCGGCCACGTACTTCGTCTTCTCCATCGCCGAGATCGACCGCGACAAGAGCGGGATGGGGACCACCATCAGCGCGCTGCTCATCCTCGGCGACTACGCCGTGACCGCTCAGGTGGGCGACAGCCGCATCTACAAGGTCGTCGACGCGAGCTCCGAGCAGCTGACCGAGGACCACACCCTCATCGCGTGGCAGCTCAAGCAGGGCCTCATCACGCCGCAGGAGGCGCTCCGCTCGCCCCACAAGAACGTCATCACGCGCGCCGTGGGCAACAGGGAATACGTGCAGGTCGACACGCGGTGCGTCCCGCTCCTGCCGGGGACGCGCTTTCTCCTCTGCAGCGACGGCCTGCACGGCTACCTGAAGGACGAGGACATTCCGGCCATCGTCGCGATGGGCGGGACGGGAGCCGTGCAAAGGTTCATCGATCTGGCGAACGAGCGTGGCGGCAAGGACAACATCACGGCGATCCTGGTCGAGATCGACTGAGTCGAGCTCGTCGCCGCCCCGCGCTGTCATTGCGTCGAGGCTCCCTCGAGGATGACGACATTCAGCCGTACGTAAGTTGACCCTCCGGAGGGCCACCTGTTACTGGGTGGCTGGGCGTCCTCGGGTCCGTGTTGCCACGGACACGGCGGCAGCCCGGAGCACGCGAAAATACGAGCGATTCGACCTTGGCGTGCCGATTGAAGAGAGACTTCCCGCGGAGAATCCCATGAAGACGAAGCGCGTCGGTGTGCTGATGGGGGGATGGAGCGCGGAGCGTGAGGTTTCGTTGCGGACGGGCGAAGGGGTCGCGGCCGCGCTGGAGTCCTGCGGGCACGACGTCGTCCGCATCGTGTGGGAGGCCGAGGGGCCTGGGCTCGACGAGAAGGTGCGGTCGGCTCGCCCGGACGTCGTGTTCCTCGCTCTTCACGGGCGCGGCGGCGAGGACGGCTGCGTCCAGGGGCTCCTCGAGCTGATGGGCATCCCGTACACGGGCAGCGGCGTGCTCCCGAGCGCGCTGGCGATGGACAAGCTCAAAGCCAAAGAGATGTTTCGCCTGCACAACGTGCCGACGCCGCCGTACTACGTGGCGACGCGGGCCGACCTCGACGAGCTCGAGGAGGTGCACGGCAGCTTCGGGTTCCCGGCCATCGTGAAGCCACGGCGCGAAGGCTCGTCCGTGGGGCTCGCGAAGGCGACCAACATGGCGGAGCTCTCGGACGGCATCGAGCGCGCGCTCGCGTTCGACGAGCACGCCCTGGTGGAGCGCTTCGTGAAGGCGACCGAGGTGCACGTGGGCGTCCTCGAAGGGCGCGTCCTCGGCGCGATCGAGGTCGTGCCGAGGGACGGGCTCTACGACTACCGCGCGAAGTACACCGCGGGGATGACCGAGTACATCGCGCCCCCGCGCCTCCCGGCGACGCGCCTCCGCGGCGTGATGAACCTCGCGGAGAGAGCGTCGCGTGCGCTGGGATGCACCGGCGCGTGTCGGGTGGACCTCCTCGTGACCGAGGGCGAGAACGAGTACGTGCTCGAGGTGAACACGCTGCCGGGGATGACGCCGACGTCGCTCCTGCCGAAGATCGCGGCGGGCGCGGGTCTCGACTATCCGGCCCTCTGCGAGGCGATCCTGAAGGGCGCGGCCTTGCACGCCGGGTTGCCGGGGAGCGAGGAGCGCGCGGCCGGATCGCACCGGCGGGCGCCGCAGCGCTCGCAGGTGAACGTGAGGGCCGCGGACGAAGAGTCGGTTCCCCTGAAGCGCCGCGCGGCCGGCTGAGCGTCAGCGCGTTCCCGCCGACGGGGCCGCGGGCGCCGGCGCCACGACGGCCGCCGGCGTCCGGTGCAGCACCGTCGACGCCTTCACCTTGTCCGGCATGTAGGCGTCCAGCTTGCCGAGCAGCCATGCCACGCCGAGAACGCCGAGGAGCACCAGGAACCCGTAGAAGCGCCACGGCCGCTTCTTCTGGGCGAAGGGATCGACGAGCGACCGTGAGGCCCCGTCGGGCAGCTTCGCCACGCCCGTCAGCGCTCCCCCGAAGGGCACGTTGATGTACGCGAGCGCGTTGACGGCCCACCCGTTCGCGTCGAGCAGCGGGCCGATGTTCCGCTGGCGGAGCTTGAGCCAGGCGATGAGCATCGACGGCCCCGAGATGGCGAGCAGGAGCGCCAGGAAGCCGAGCGGCATCCACATGCCCAGGCCGAGGAACGTCGCCAGGATGCTCGAGAAGAAGGTGGCGATGCCGCCCACGGCGACGCCGATGGCCGCGACCGTACCGATGTCGATGCCCTTCTCCGGGGCCGCGGCCGCCGCGGGCGCTTCCGCCGCGTCCTTCGGCTTCTCGTCGGCCTTCTTGTCGTCCGGCTTCTTGTCGTCCGCGGCCGGCGCCTCGAGCGCGGCGGCGTTCAGCTTCTTCGCGCCCTCGTCGTCCGCGGTCTTCGCGCGCTTGGCGAGCTGCTCCTCGACGAGCCGGATGAACCGCTTGTACGGCGTCCAGAAGGCCTGGCGCACGCTGATGGGGTTGTCGACGAACTTCGTGATCGTGGCGTCCCAGTCGTCGCCCTTGCGGTCGTAGAAGACGCCGTTGCGGCCTGCCATCAGGTTGTCCGTGTCGCCGCCCGTCACCGCCGCCACGATGCTGCGCTTCTCCTTGTCCTTGCGTCGCACGCAGTCGCAGTAGGCGAGGCACGCCTGCGAGAGCGACGCGAGCAGCGCGTGACGGCCGGCGTCGTCCACCGGCAGGCACAGGTCGCAGCTCCGCGCGTCGACGTACAGCGTGCCAGCCTGGAAGATGCCCCCGCGTCTCCCGTAGAACTCGGCGAAATTGACGAAGTTCTTCAGCAGCGTGAGGAGATGCCGCCGGAAGCGGATAAGCTTCTCGACCGCGCCGATCTGGTTGCTCTCCGTGGCCAGCGCAGCGTCTCGCGCGATGAGCGTTACCACGCGCGCTCGTGCGTCCCCGCGGGCCAGAGCCGTCACGCGCTCATCGCCCAGCTTGGCGACCTCCGTGGCCGGCTTCGCGGCCAGCCAGGTCTCGTACGGCCCGAGCTTTCCGAGGAGGGTCCCCCAGTCCGCCTCCGTCAGCGACGTCCGCGCCGCCCCGAAGACCGTGGCGACCGTGGTCTGCGCGAACGCGGCCATCCTCGACGCCCACGCCGGGTTCACGCCGTCGCCGAGGGGCAGCGGGCGCCCCGCCTCGACGCGCGCGAGCGGCAACCTCGCCACGTCCTCCGCCGTCGTGGTCAGCAGCTGAGGGCCGAGCGCGACGAGGTCCGTCTCGGCGGCGTTCAACGCCGCCGCCGCCCGCGCGTCGAACGCCGCCAGGCGGCAGCGCGCGAAGTAGTCGTTCACCTTGGCGCGCACGGGGTCGAGGGCCGTGACGGCCGCGTCGGTCGCCGGCCCGAACGCGCGCGGCGACGGCTGGCCGCGACCGGCGTCGAGCCAGTCGGCGTACCGCGCGGCCTGGTCGAAGAAGGCGTCCACCCGCGCCTGATCGACGCCGGGCTTGCCGCTGCGGTCCGGCACCGACCCCATCACCGCGAGGACGTCGGCGATGACCCGGCTCGTCTCCTCGTCGTCGGCCGAATCCGCCGGCACGATGCCGTCGCCGTTCAGCTTCGTCGCGACGAAGATCTTCTCGGTGTCCGATACGTCCGCGAGCGAGATGCTCGTGGCCTCGCCCTTGCCGAGGTTCTTCAGGATCAGCTTCGCGCCGGCGAGGACGTCCTTTCCCGTCGCGGTGCGGGCGTCGATCGAGTCGAGCGGCAGCTCGTCGGAGGGCGTGAAAAGCTCCCCGAGATCGCGGAGCACCTCCCGGGTCCAGGCGATGGCCGCGAGGATCTCGGGGGGGCGGATGCGCCCGTTGCCGTCGGTGTCGAGGAGCGCGAGCGTGCGGGCGTCGAGCTCGAGACCGACCGTGGGGCAGGCCAGCGCGACCCACAGCTTCTGATCGAGGGTGTGCAGGTTCTCGAGGTCGCTCGCGGTCGCGAGCACGACCTGGTCGACGCCTCCCGCCCGAAAGAATTTCCACGTGTGCCGGACCTTCGCCATCGGGCCGGCACCTTAGGCGAAGTGTCCCCCGTCGTGCGAGGGCCTGTTTTAGAGTGCCCGCCGCGCATGCCCGCCACGCTCCTCGCGCTCGACCGCCTCGACAAGCGCTATGGCGCGGCGCACGCGGTCGACGGCGTGTCGCTCTCGTTCGAGGCAGGGCGGATCCACGCGGTCGTGGGCGAGAACGGCGCGGGCAAGAGCACGCTGCTCAAGATGGCGGCGGGCGTCGTCGTGCCCGATGCGGGAGAGGTGCGCATCGACGGGCAGCGCCTCGCGCCGCACACGGCGGCGGAGGCCATCCGGCGGGGGGTCGGGATGGTCCAGCAGCACTTCGCGCTGGTGGGGGTGCTCTCCGCGATCGAGAACGTGATGCTCGGCGCCGAGCCCGTGAAGGCGCTCGGCCGCCTCGATGTCGCGCGCGCCCGGACCCGCGCCGACGCCGTGGCCCGGGAGATGGGCGTCTCGCTGCCGTGGGATGCCCCGGCCGAGACGCTGGGCGTCGGGGACCGGCAGAGGCTGGAGATCGTCCGCACGCTGGTGCGCGAGGCACGCGTCGTCATCCTCGACGAGCCGACGGCGGTGCTGACGGCCGGGGAGGTGAGCCAGCTCTATGCGACGCTGCGCCGCCTCGCCGACGGCGGCCGCGCGGTCGTCGTCGTGACCCACAGGCTCGACGAGGTCCGCGTCCACGCGGACGCGGTGACCGTGCTTCGCCGTGGCCGATGCGTGTCCACGCGCGCGATCGAGGCCGCTACGAAGCGTGATGCCGGCGGGGCCGGCCTCCTCCATGACGTCACCCGCGACATCATGGGCGCGGAGCCGCCGCCGGCCCTCGAGAGGCGGACGCGTGAGCCGGGCGACGTGCGGCTCGAGATGAAGGACGTTCGCCAGGGTCGCGCCTTGCGCGGGGTCACGCTCCGCGTGCGCGCCGGGGAAATCGTGGGCATCGCGGGGGTGGAGGGCAACGGGCAGCGCGAGCTCGTGCGCGTGCTCGCCGGGCTCGACGCGCCGGATGCCGGGGAGGTCCGCTGCGCCGCGGCGGCGGTGGTGCACGAGGATCGGCACGCCGAGGGCCTCGTCCTCGCCGCGAGCGTCCGAGACAACCTCGTGCTCGGGGAGCTCGCCCGCTTCACGCGCCACGGCCTCGTGGACGCCGCGGCGATCGAGCATGAAGCGCGCACCCGGCTCGACCGCGGCGGCGTCGTCCCACGTGACCTCGACGCCCTCGCCGGCGCCCTTTCGGGCGGCAACCAGCAGAAGCTCGTCATCGCGCGCGCCGTCGCCCGATCGGACCGCGTCTCGGCCTTCGTCTTCGCCCAGCCGACGCGCGGGGTCGACCTCGGCGCGACCCGCGCCATCCACGGCGAGATCGCCCGCGCCGCCGACGCGGGCAAGGCCGTGCTCCTCGTCAGCGCGGATCTCGCGGAGCTCCGCGCGCTCTGCGACCGCATCCTCGTGCTCGCGCGCGGCCGCGTCGTCGCCGAGCTGCCTCCGGAGGCCTCCGAGGCCCGGTTCGGCGAAGCCATGCTGGGCAGCGCTCACGGCGAGCCGGTCGAGGCGCGGACGTGAGCGAGCGGGGACGCGCGGCCATCGTGGCCACGACGGCGGGCGTCGCCGCAGGGTGGCTCTCGTTCGCGCTGCTCGTGTGGATCTACGGCGAGCCGCCGCGCGAGGTCGCAGGCCAGCTCCTCGCCGGGACGTGGGGCACGGCGTACGGCGTGGGGCAGGTGCTTTACAAGGCGACCCCGCTCCTCCTGACGGGTCTCGCCGTGGACCTCGCCTTGCGCGCGGGCCTCTTCAACATCGGCGCGGAGGGCCAGCTCGCCGTGGCCGGGCTCGCCGTCGGAACGCTGGGCGAGAGCCTCCCTCCGGGGACGCCCGCGTGGGCCGCGCTCCCCGTGCTCGCCTCCGTCGCGGCGCTCGCCGGCGCGGCCTGGGCCGGCGTCCCGGCCCTTCTCCGGGCCCGTTACGGAGCCCACGAGGTCATCTCGACCATCATGATGAACCGCATCGCGGACGCCGCCGTCGGTCTCGGCCTCGCGCGCGGGCTCGCCGTGCCGGGCACCGTGCGCACGCCCGACGTCGTCGCCGGAGCGCGCCTGCCGCGCCTCGAGTCCTTCGGGCTCCCGTCGCTCCATGGCAGCGCGGTCAGCGTCGCCTTGCCGTTCGCCCTCGTCGTCGCCGTCCTCGGATCGCAGTGGCTGAAGCGCTCGCGGGCCGGACGCGAGACGGTCCTCGTCGGCCTCTCTCCGTCGGCGTGCGCGGCCGAGCGCATCCCGGTGGCCCGCCGCGTCGGCGGGGCGCTGCTCCTGTCGGGCGCCGTGGCCGGCCTCGCGTCGCTCGCGCCGGTGCTCGGCTACAAGGGCTACTACGAGAGCGGGATGGGGGCAGGGGCCGGCTTCGGCGGCATCGCCGTGGCGCTGCTCGGGCGAGGCAACCCCCTCGGGCTCTTCCTCGCCGCGCTCCTCTTCGGCACGCTCGAGCAAGGGGGGCTCGCCATCAACGCACGCGTTCCGATGGAGATGATGACGGTGCTCCAGGGCGTCGTCATCGTCGCCGTCGCCCTCGCCGACGCTCGCGTCCGCGCCTTCGTCGTGCGGAGCGTGACCCCCCCGAAGCGCGCCCCGGGGCCGACGTGAGCCTTTTCGCGGCGCTCCTCAGCCTGACCATGCTGGCGCAGACGCTGCGCATGGCCGTCCCCTACGTCTGCGCGGGCCTGGGCGGCGTGTGGAGCGAACGAAGCGGCGTCGTGAACATCGCGCTCGAAGGGATCCTGCTCGCCGGGGGGCTCGGCGGCGTCGTCGCGCACGTGGCGACCGGCAGCCCGTGGGCGGGCGTCGTCGCGGGCGCGCTCGTCGGCGCCGCCATGGGCCTCGTCCATGCCCTCATCGTCGTGCGCGGCCGCGTCGACGCCATCGTCAGCGGGATCGCGCTCAACCTCGCCGCCGCCGGGGGAACCCGCTTCGTCCTCCGCTCGCTCTACGACTCCAGCTCGAACTCGCCCCCGGTCGACGGCTTCCGGAGCGCGCTCCTCGGCGGCGCGGGCGGCGGCGCCTTGCTCGTGCGAACCCTCGTCGACCCGCTGACGCTCGGCACGGCGCTCCTCGTCGCCCTCAGCGGCTGGGCCCTCTACCGGACACGCTTCGGTCTGCGCGTGCGCGCGTGCGGCGAGGATCCGGTGGCGGCGTCGAGCGTCGGCGTCGACGTGCCGCGCGTGCGCCTGGTCGCCGTGTCCCTGGGCGGGGCCATCTGCGGCCTCGGCGGCGTGGCGCTCGCGTACGACCAGCACCAGTTCCTGTCGGGGATGAGCGGCGGTCGGGGATTCATCGCGCTGGCGGCGGTGATCCTCTCGGGATGGCGGCCGGGGAGGGCGGCGGCGGCGTGCGTCGCGTTCGCGGCCCTCGACGCTGCGCAGATCCTCGTACAGGACCAGGCGCGCGCGGCCTCGGGGTACGTGGCGCAGATGCTCCCGTACATCGCGACGCTCCTGGCCTTGTGGGCGATTGCGCGGCGGAGAGGCGCCGGAGCCATCGGAGGGAGGCCGCCGGCGGGGCTGGGGAAGGCCGCCGACTGAAGCTCGCGCCCGGCGAGGCCCGGGCAGGGCCGGGCGAAGGTCTCCCCGCGTCGTCCGAAGGACGTTCCGGCCCGGGCCGGGTCAAGGGTCGTCCGGCCGGTCCTCGATCCAGGGCATGGCCGCTTCGACCTGCCGCGCCAGCGCGAGGACCTGCCCGTCGGCCAGCGGTCTCCCGGCGATCTGCGCGCCGATGGGGTTCCCCCGCTTCGAGCGTCCCGCCGGAACGCTCGCGGCGGGCTGGCCGCTGATGTTGAACGGCGCCGTGAAGACGCCGAGCTTCGAGGCCTCGGCGAAGACCTCCGGCGGGGCCATGTCCCGCCACGCGCCCACGCGGGGCGGAGGCACCGCGACGGTCGGCGTGATCCACGCGTCGAGGTCCCCGAACTGCTCCAGCACGAGGCCCATGAGCCTCTCGGTCGTGCGCTCGACGAGCTTCGCGTCGACCGTGCGCCCCTTCTCGCCGAGCCAGCGCGTCACCGGCTGCGTGAGCGCCCAGTCGTGCACGGGGGCCGAGGCGGCGGTGGCCTGCCACACGGGCAGGAACTCTTCCATCACGCCGTCCGGGAGCTCGAGCCGCTTCTCGACGATGCGGTGTCCCAGCTTCTCCAGCGTGCGCGCGACGCCTTCGACGGCCGCGGCGATCTCCGGATCGGTGTCGACGTGGTTCGAGCGGAGGGCCAGGCCGACCGTGAGGCCCCTCGGAACCTCGCGGGCCAGCTCGCCGAAGGGCCGGGCCGGGAGCGGGGCCCAGTGAGGCCGGCCGACGGTGACGCCCGCCATCACGTCGAGCATCGCCGCGGCGTCGTCGACGGTGCGCGTGATGGGGCCGCACGTCCAGATGAGGACCCGGTCGTCGAGGCCGAACGGGTTCTCGATGCGCCCGCGCGACGGCTTGAGGCCGAAGAGGCCGCAGAAGGCCGCCGGGATGCGGATGGACCCCGCGGCGTCGCTGCCCTGCGCGATGGGGATCATGCCCGAGGCGACGGCGGCGCCGGCGCCCCCGCTGGAGCCGCCCGCGGTGACGCCGGGGTCCCACGGGTTGCGGGTCGGCGGGTGGATGTCCGGCTCGGTGACGGGCAGGGAGCCGAGCTCGCTCGTCGTGGTCTTGCCGACGATGACGAAGCCTCCGCGCCGGAGCTGCGCGACGACGGCGTCGTCGAACGGCGTGAAGAGCCGCTCGAAGGCGCGCGAGCCGAACCGCGCGAACGAGCCGCGCGCGAGGTTGAGGTCCTTCACCCCGAGCGGGACGCCGAGGAACGGCGGCAGGTCGGCGTCTCGCTTGCGGAGGCGGGCATCGGCGGCGCGGGCCTCGCCGAGCGCCCGGTCGCCGAGGACCTGGACGAACGCCGTGAGCCAGGGGTTCGCCTCCTCGATGCGCTCGAGGCAGGCGTGCACGAGGTCCTCCGACGAGACGCGGTGCTGGCGGAGCATCGCCGCCAGCTCGAGCGCCGGGCGCCAGGGCAAGGAGCTGCTCATGCGGGACCCGCGACCTCGACGCCCGCGACGAGGACGCGATGTGTCCTCCGGCCGCCCCACGGCTGCACGAGGGCGTGCTCGTGCGGCAGATCCCAGACGACGACGTCGGCGCGCGCGCCCTCCCGAAGAACGCCGCGATCGGAGAGCCCGAGGGAGAGCGCGGCGTTGCGGGTCGCGGCGAGGAGGCCCTCATCGGGAGAGAGGCCGTAGGCACGCACCGCGAGCGCCAGGGCGAGCGGGAGGCTCTCGGTGGGCGCGGTTCCGGGGTTGGCGTCGCTGGCCACGACGAGGGGAACGCCGGCCTCGCGGAGGGCCGCCACGGGGGGCGGGGGCTGCGCCAGCGTGAAGCTCGCGACGGGCAGGAGGACCGCGGCGACTCCGGCGCGGGCGAGGGAGGCGACGCCGGCGGGCGAGATGTGCTCGACGTGGTCGACCGAAGCCGCCCCGAGCTCGGCCGCGAGGTCGGCCCCTCCGACGTCGGCGAACTGGCCGACGTGCAGCCGCACCCCGAGCCCGTGCGCGCGCGCCGCTTCGCCCACCGTGCGCGCTTCTTCCACCGTGAACGCGTTCGCGTCGACGTAGGCGTCGACGAACCGGGCGAGGCCCTCCCGCGCGACCCGTGGGACGAGCTCGCGGGCGACGTGCGCGACGTAGGCCGCGCGGTCCGCGGACGGCGGCAGCGCGTGAAGCGCGAGGAAGGTGGGCACCACGGCGGGGACGGCGGCGCTCGCGGCGGCGCGCGCGATGGCGGCGAGCTGCTTCAGCTCGTGCTCGGGCTCCAGGCCGTAGCCGCTCTTGACCTCCACAGTCGTGACCCCGAGCTCCGCCATCCGTCGCAGCCGGGCGACCAGCGCCGCGGCGAGTGCGTCCTCCGTCGCGGCCGCCACGGCGCGATGCGTGGACAGGATGCCGCCGCCGGCCTTCGCGATGTCCCGGTAGTCGCCGCCCGCCATGCGCACCGCGTACTCCGCGTGGCGTGAGCCCAGCCAGCACGCGTGCGTGTGAGCGTCCACGAGCCCCGGCGTCACGACGCGGTCGCCCACGTCGAGCACGTCGACCGACGGCGCTCCCGCCGCCGGTCCGACGTAGGCGATGCGGCCCTCCTCGACGACCACGACGGCGTCCTCGAGCGTGCCTTTGCCGGGATCGCACGTCACCACGCGCCTCGCGCGGAACCCCTGCGGCGTCATGACGACCTCGCCGCCATCTCCGCGGCCACGGCCCGCGACTCGGCCCCTCCGACGACGCGCGCGATCCCTGCGTCGTCGAGGGGGCGCGCGGTCGCCCGGCGCCTCGCCCCGGCCGCGCGCCGGCACGCCTCCTCGCAGCGCGCGCGGAACGCCGGTGAACGCTCCGCCTCGCGCGCGAGCGCCTCGAGCGCGCGCTCCTGCTTCTCGTCGCTCCAGCACACGAGCAGCACGTCGCATCCCGCGGCGATGGCCTGCACCGCCGCGTCCTCGATGGTCATGCGCGCGGCGATGGCCTGCATCTCGAGGTCGTCGCTGATGAGCGCCCCCTGGAAGCCCACGCGCTCCCGGAGCACGGTGCACACGGCCGGGGACATGGTGCCGGGCCGGGCGGGATCGAGCGCGCGATAGACCACGTGCGCGGTCATCAGCGTGGCGACGCCGGCCTTCGTGGCGGCGCGAAACGGGGCGAGCTCCACCTGCTCGAGCCGCTCGAGCGGTTGATTCACGACCGGGAGATCGACGTGGGAATCCTTGGAGGTATCGCCGTGGCCGGGGAAGTGCTTGCCGCAAGCGAGCACGCCGGACGACTGGAGGCCGCGCACCCACGCCGCGCCGAACCGCGCGCACGTGTCCGCGTCGTCGCCGAACGCGCGGTCGCCGATGACCGGGTTCTCCGGACACGTGTTGACGTCGAGCACCGGCGCGAAGTCGATGGTGAAGCCGAGCGCCGCGAGCTCCGCCCCGACGGCGCGTGCGATGCGCTCGGCCAGGGCCTCGTCGGCCCACGAGGCGACGGTTCGCATGGGCGGGACCGCGAGGAGCGGCGCCTTCAGTCGCGCCACCCGGCCGCCCTCCTGGTCGATGCCCACGAACGGCGCCTCGGGCGCGGCGGCGTGAATTGCCCGGGCGAGGGCGGCGACCTGCGCGGGTCCCCCTTCGACGTTCGGCTTGAACAGGATGGCGCCTCCCCGGCGTCGCTCGCGAAGCGCCCGCGCGAACCCCTCGGGCAGCGACGCCCCGGGGAAGCCGCCGACGATGAGCTCTCCCGTTGCGAGCATGGGACTCACGCATAGCCGTTCCGCTTCCGCGCATCCATTGTGCTAGCGAATAGGGGTGCCGCCGGTGCCTCGCCTCACTCTGTGCGCCGTCCTCCTCGCGGCTTGCCTGCCGCCGATCGAGCCCGCACCGCCGCCGGCGTACCCTCCGCCGGTCGCCGTCGCCGCCGCGCCGCCGCTCGCACCGCCCCCGGCCGCGCCCGTCGCCGCGTCCTCGCTGGTCCCGGTCGACGCCGCGAAGGCCGACGGGGCGAAGAAGCGCCTCACCCTCGCCGAGGCGCGGCGCTACATGGTCCAGCTCATCAACCGGGATCGCGCGTCGATGGGGCTCGCGCCCGTCGAGCTCGACGAGGGTCCGCCGACCCGCGGCGGCCAGGCCCACGCCGAGGACATGGCCCACAACGGGTATCTCGGTCACTGGGGGACGGACGGCTCGGTGCCCGAGCAGCGGTACACCGAGGCCGGCGGCACGGACATGGTGCTCGAGAACGCGAGCTGCTTCACCGACCAGCAGGTGCGCACGCTCGATCGGGACGCGCTCGTCGACGTGAAGAACGTCGAGCAGGCGGAGGACATGTTCTTCCACGAGACGCCGCCGAACGACGGGCACCGCAAGAACATCCTCAAGCCGTGGCACAAGCGCGTCGGCATCGGAGTCGCGCAGCCCCGGCCGACGCCGACGGAGATCCCCGTGCCCTGCTTCGCGCAGGAGTTCGTCGACGCCTACGGGACGTACGCGGCGGTCCCGGCGTCGATGCGCGTCGGCGACACGTTGCACGTCGAGGGGGCCATCACGGCGCCCGCGACGTTCGCCGGGGTCGGCCTGGCCCGGGTCGACGGACCTCGCCCGCTCACCGTGACCGAGCTGAATGGCCGGCGGTCCTATCCGGTGCCGGCGCCCTACCAGATGTACTGGCCTCCCGGGTTCCAGACGCCCATCCCCGTCCAGGTGGGCGGAGGGCGCTTCTCGGTGAGCGTGCCCCTCAGCGACGGCGGCCGCCCCGGGATGTACGAGCTGAGCGTGTGGGCGAGCGTCCCCGGGACCCGAGACCTGACCATGGTGAGCCTCCGCACCATCCAGGCGCGCTGACGGGTCCTCCGCGAGCGCCGGGTAGATCGACGGCCGCGCTGGCGCGTCGTAGGGGCCATGCGTCCCATCCTGCTGTGCTGTGCGGTCCTCGCCCCCACCCTCATGGCCTGCGGCGGGGCCATCCACCCCGCCATCGCGCACCCCGACGCCCCCGCGAGCATCGGCCGCATCATCGTCTACCGCAACGGTGTCGCGTACTTCGAGCGGACGGCGCGCATCCCCGGCGACACGATGACCTTATCGGTGCCAGGAGACAAGGTCGACGACTTCCTGAAGTCGCTCGCGGTCGTCGACGCGAAGACCGGCGAGACGGCGAACGTCGCGTATCCGACCGACCCGAAGGCGGAGGGCAACGGCCTCGTCGACATGCAGATCCAGCTGCCGGGTCACCGCCCCCACGAGGTGAAGCTGTCGTACGTCACCGAGGCGCCGGCGTGGAAGCCGAGCTACCGCGTGATGCTGGGAGAGCACGAGAAGGTCGATCTGGCCGGATGGGCGGTCGTCGACAACACCTCGGGCGAGGACTGGCGGGACGTGCGCCTCGGCGTCGGGGCGAGCTCGGCCCTGTCGTTCCGGTTCGACTTGCGGTCGGTGCGGCCCGTCGAGCGGGAGACGCTGCAACCGCAGGGGCTCTTCGCCGAGGCGCCGCCGGTCGCGGGCGGGGCTCCCGCGGGGCCCGACGCGCCGAGCGGCAAAGGGGCAACTTCGGCGGCGAAGCCGGCGGCGATGCGGTCGTCCCCCGGCGACGGGTCGCTCGACCCCATCGGTACGTCGCACTTCGAGGCCAGCGGCGCGATGACGGTGCTCCACGGGACGTCGGCCATGGTGTCCATCCTCCACACCGAGGCCGAGGGCGAGGTCGTGTACCTCTACGATCCCGAGAGCCCGCGCGGCAGCGCGCAGCTCGCCTTCAAGTCGCTGCGCCTCCGGAACCCGACCGATTCGCAGCTCGAGGCGGGGCCCGTGACGGTCTTCGGCGAGGGGCGCCTCATCGGCGAGGGCCTCAGCGAGCCGATCCCGCCGAAGCAGCTCGCGTTCGTGCCGTTCGCGCTGGACCGCCAGGTGGTCGTCGACCGGTCGGTGGTGGAGCGCGACGAGGTCGCGGGCATCTCGGGCGTGCAGCGCGGCGTCTTCGCGACGCGCGTGCAGCACGTCCGGCAGACGACGCTGGTCGTGCACAACAAGCTTCCTACGCGCACGGTGGTCTACGTTCGCCACACCGTCGCGCCGGGCTTTCGTGCGTCGAAGGCGCCGACCGATCCCGAGCACGCGGCGGGCGCGGACCTCTACCGCGTCGAGGTCGACGGCTACGGCAAAGAGGAGGTGGTGCTCGAGGAGGCCGTCCCGGTGAACCGCGCGATGGACGTGCGCACCGCCGAAGGGATGCAGCTCGTTCGCACCTTTCTGGCCTCGTCGCGGGACGCGCACCTGAAGGAAAAGGTGGACCGCCTCGCGAGCCTGGAGGACGCCATCGCGGACACGGATCGCCGCGGCGCGGCCCTCCGCGCGGAGCTCACCGAGCACCGGAGGCGCATCGAGGACCTCAAGGCGCAGCTCGCGGCGGTGCACGGCGTGCGCACGGCGGCGGCGCTGGCGGCGACCCTGCAGGCGAAGGAGAAGCAGCTCGGCGCCGACGTGACGAGAGCCACGGCGGACCTGGCGGCGCTCGACGAGAAGCAGCTGCTCGCGCGGATCGAGCTTCAGGACGGCGCGGCGGATCTCACGCTCAACGGCGCGGCCACGTCGACGAGCGGCGTCGCGTCCCGCGGCGACTGACGGGCCCCTTCAGGGGAGCGGCGCTTCGGAGGGCGGCGGTGCGTCGGGCCAGTCGTGGTCGCACGCGGGGTCGTGAGCCCCGTGCAGGCCGGCGCATCGCAGCGGGTCCACGGAGGGGCCGAGCATGAGGTACTGGTCGCGCGAGACGTACGGGAGCTCGTTCTGCCACCTCTCGTCGACCGCCCGCGCCGCCGCGTCGGCCGCCTGGCGCATGCCGTTCGCCTGGAGCGCGGCCAGGCGCTTTCCGATGGCGTCGTGGACGGACGCCATCGACGGGTGCTCGGTGAACGCGTACGCGTGCTCGAGGTAGCGGATGGCCGCCTCCGTCGACCCGGCCTGGGTGAGCAGCGTCGCGGCCGTCAGCGCGCGCTCGGCGTCGCCCCCGAGCTCCACGGCGTGGCCCATCGCCGCCGCACCGTCGGCGCGCCACCGGGCGATCTCGGCGTCGTCGTGCAGGAAGGACGGCGCGATGAAGGCGACGAACTGCCCGTACTCCATCCACAGGTCGCGGTCCTCCGGGCGCTCGCGCGTCCCCCGCTCGAGGTACGCTCGCGCCTTGCGCACGTCGTCGTCGGTCCCCTGCAGCGGGCGATACGCCAGCATCGTGTCGATGTACCGGTAGAGCGGCGCGTAGTTGGGCTCGAGCTCCAGAATCGCGTCGGCGTACCTCGGTGTCTCCAGGAACTCGCGGTGCTCCGCCCAGTGCGTCCCGTAGTCGACGAGGAGGTTCGACCAGAGGAGGTCGACCACGGCGGCGTCCCAGCCGAGCGTGGCCGCGTGGAGCTGCGCGGGGGGCGGCAGGGGATAGACGTCGCCCGCCTCCTTGAGCTCGTGGGCGGTGCCCGCGAGGCGGGGCTGGAGGCGCGCGACCCCCACGACGCACACGAGAAAGAGCAGCGCCCCGGCGACCGCGGCTCGGCTCACTCCACCTCCGAGTCGATGAACATCCCCGGGTCGACCATCGGCCCGCGCGGGTCACCGTCGGCCGAGCGCCCGGTCACCTCGAAGGTGCTGGGGATGCCGTCGCCGTCGAGGTCCCCGTGCGCCTGCGCCCGGAACGTGCTGAGCGAAGGGGAGAGGCTGCTGTCGAAGGAGAACGCGAAGCAGTGGGGCGTATCGGGCGGGACGGGGCGGAAGTCGAAGGTGCGCCAGGTCGGATGGTCCCACGCGCCGGGGGGATCGGGCTCGCAGCGCCCGCGCGGCGGCGTCGCGGGGGTGGTGGGCGCGCCGGGCGGGAAGGCTTGTGCCACGGGGCGACCGTGGGCGTAGAGGACCGCGGCCGCGCCGATGCGCTGGAGCCCGTCGACCGGCTCGACGAAGCGCGAGGCATGCACCTCGCGCACGAACGTGGGCACCGAGACGGCCAGTACGGACGCCACCAGCGAGAACGCGATGGCGAGCTCCAGCGGGGTGAAGCGCCGCGCGCGGTTGCGGCTCGACAGCGGGCGAGGCATCGCCCCCCGTGTCTAGCACTCTGTCAGGTCTCCCGCGCTACCCGCGCTATAAGGGCCGCATGAGCACGGGTGGCGCGGCCATCGTCGGCGCAGGAGGGTTCCTCGGCGCGCACCTGGTGCGCGGCTTCGAGGCCCGAGGCGCTCGCGCCGTGCCCCTCGTGCGTGTGGTGGAGGAGCGCTCGCCGGCCGGGGCGCAGGCGTTCGACGAGGCCGTGGCTCAGCCCGGGCTCCTCGCAGGGGTCGACGTGGTGGTCCACGTCGCGGCCGTCCATGCCCGCGGCGGAGCCCTTTCCGCCGCCGAGGTCCGCACCGCCAACCTCGAGCTCGTCGAGCGCGCGATGCGGGCGACGGCGAACGCCGGCGTGCGCCGCTTCGTCCTCGTCAGCTCCGTCAGCGTCTACGGCTTCCCCGCGCGCCTCCCCGTCACCGAGGAGCATCCCTACGCGCCGCGCACCGCCCGCGCGGCCACCCTCGTGGAGGCCGAGATGCGCGCACGCCGGACCGCGCGCGAGCTCGGGCTCGACCTCGTCATCGCGCGACCGACGACGGTGTACGGCCCCGGAGATCGCCATGGTCCGATCGACGCGATGGCGGCCATGATCCGCGCCGGGACCTACCGCGTCGTGGGGACCGGGGACAACGTGCTGCACCACACGCACGTCGACGATGTCGTCGAAGGCCTCTGGCTGGCCGCGACCCATCCGGACGCCGCGGGCGACCACTTCCTGCTCGCGGGTCCCGAGACGACGACGCTCGCGCGCCTCTCGGAGCTCGTGTCCCGCGCGGTCGGGCGCCCGCTGCCGAGGCGACACGTGCCCTCCGGCCTCGCGCGAGCCGTGGCCACGCTGGTCGACGTCGCGGCGTACCGTGGCCTCGCCTTCACGTCGGGCGGCCCGCCGCTCGTCCACGCGAAGCTCGACGGGCTGACGCTGCCCCTCTGCTTCGACGGGGCCAAGGCCCGCCGCCGCCTCGGCTTCGTGCCGCGCGTCACCTACGAGGAGGGCGTGATGCGCACGCTGCGCGGCGAGTGGCCCGCGCTCGCCCGAGCGGGGGCGAGCCCGTGAGCGCTCGCGGTCGCAAGGGACGCATCCTCGCCTGGGTGCTCGCCATCGTCGCCCTCGCGTTCGTGGCGTGGGTCGTCCCCGTGCGGGACCGCTGCTGGGACCCGCGCGCGCCCGAGTCCACGAAGACGTCCGTCACTCGCGAGCTCGACGGGTGCGTCCTGCATCTCCGCACGGGCGAAGTCCGCATTCCCGCCGCCGACTGCGCGTCGCTTCGCTGTGAGCCGGGCCTCGCTTCGACGCTGTCGCACGCCCGGCCCGGCGTGCTGGCGGCGCTGCTGGCGCTCTACGCGTTCGGGCTGCTCCTGTGGGCCGCGCGGTGGCGAACGCTCCTCGCCTTCGCCGGCGTCGACATGAGCGTGCTCCAGGTGTGGCGCGTCTCCACGGAGGCGCAGGCCGGGGGGATCCTGCTCCCCGGCGGGATCGGCGGCGACGCTCTGCGCATCGCCTCCGTCGTGGCGCGACCCACGAGAGCCGGCGAGCGCCGCGCCCCTGCCGCCATCGTCGTCGCCTCGGTCCTGCTCGACCGGGTCATCGGCCTCTCGGTCATCGCCATCGTGGCGGCGGGCATGGGCTTCGCGTGGGGGGGCCTGCGCGACGCGACCCTCGGGTTCGTCCTGGCCGCGATCCCGGTGGCGGCGCTGCTGGGGTTGGTGGTCCTCCGTCGTGCCCCCGTGCACCGCGTGCGATGGCTCGTCGAAGGGCGCCTCGGCAAGCTCGTGTCCCCGATGCTCGAGTACGTGCGCGACCCGCGCGCGCCGGGGGCCATCGCGCGCGCCGCCGCGCTGAGCCTCTTCGTGGCGGCGATCCAGTTCGCCGTCATCCGCGGCCTCGTGTTCGCCCTGGGGGCGGAGCCCACGGCCGAGAAGTGGGTCTACGTCGGCAGCGCGATGGTGTTCATCGTGGCTGCCATTCCCGCCCTTCCTGGCGGCTGGGGCACGGCCGATGCCGCCTGGGTCTTTTTCCTCGGGCTGGCGGGACTCCCCCCCGGAAGTGCCCTGGCGGTCGGGCTTTTGTTCCGGCTGTTCTGGTACCTTTCGGGCATCGTGGGTGCCGCCCTCTACGTCTCCCGCCCGCGCGCTCCGGCGGTGTCCGAGAGCCCCGAGCCCGCCGACCCGCCCCCCGCATGATCAACGTCTCCATCGTCGTCCCCGCGTACAACGAGGCGCACGGCATCAAGCGCCTGCTCCCCGCGCTTCTCGCGCAGGAGACGCGATTCGCCCGCATCGTCGAGATCGTCGTCGTCGCGAGCGGCTGCACCGACGACACGGCTCAGGTGGCGCGCGAGTTCGGGCGCGGCCGTCCCGGTGTGCACGTCCACGTCCAGGAGCGGCGGGAGGGCAAGGTCGCGGCCATCAACGCGTACCTCAAGATGCGCGACCCGCGCGCCGAGGTCACCGTCGTGTGCAGCGCGGACCTGGGGCTCGAGCCCGACGTCGTCGAGAAGCTCGTCTGCTTCCTGCGCGACAACCCCGACGTGGGAATGGTCGGCGGACGCCCGGTGCCGGACAACGATCCGCGAGAGTTCGTCGGCCAGATGGTCCGCCTGCTCTGGGAGCTCCATCACCGGGTGTCGCTCGAGGTTCCGAAGATGGGCGAGATCGTCGCCTTCCGCGCGCAGCTCGTGGAGTACGTGAGCGAGCTGTCGGTGGTCGACGAGGCTTCCATCGAGGACATCGTGCGCGCCAAGGGGTACAAGCTGGGGTACGTCCCCGACGCGCTCGTGCAGAACCACGGTCCGGAGACGATGGGGGAGTACTTCGAGCAGCGGCGGCGCATCGCGAGAGGCCACTACTGGCTCGAGTTCGCCTTCGGCTACGAGGTGGCGACGCTCGACCGAGGGCTCCTCGTCCGCACGGCCATCGACACCGCTCGGGCCCACGACGGCCGCGCCAAGCTGGCGCTGGCCGCGGCGATCGGCACGGAGCTGGCGGCGCGCGCCGCGGGTTTCTGGGATGCGCGCGTCGTGGGAGGCAAGCACCGCACGTGGCGCGTCCTGTCGTCGACGAAGAAGCTCGCGCCGTCGGAGACGAACGGGGTGGTCTACGAAGAGGGGCCCCCGCGGCGCCTGTCCGCGCGACCGGGTCCGATGGAGGGGCCGCCCCCGCGCGGCCGCACGCCATGAGAAAGCTGCCGCTCCTGGCGCGCCTGGCCGGGTACCGCGTGGCGCACGCCACCGGTGGACCGCGTCAGCTGCCCGTGAACCTCACGGTGTCGGTGACCTACTCGTGCCCGTCGCGCTGTGCGACGTGCGACATCTGGAAGAAGAAGGTCGACGACCTCTCGGTGGACGAGTACGGGCGCATCTTCCCCACGCTGGAGAAGGTGCCCGTCTGGGTGACCATCTCCGGCGGCGACCAGTTCATCCGCGGCGATCTCGACGAAGTCGTTCGCCTCATCCGGACGCAGATCGAGCCGCGCATCATCAACATCCCGATGAACGGCATCATCACCGAGCGCATCTTCCAGCTGCTTCCCAGGATCGCTCACTACAGCGTGGGCGCGCAGCTCGTGCTCAACCTCTCCGTCGACGAGATCGGCGCCGCGCACGACCGCATCCGCGGCGCGGACGGCAACTTCGAGAAGCTGAAGATCGCGGCCGGGCTGATCCACGACCTGAAGAGGACCTACCCGCACATCGTCCTCGGCGTGCACACGGTCATCTCCAAGCTCAACGTCGCGCGCATCCCGGACATCGAGCGCGAGGCTCGGGCCATCTTCCGCCCCGATTCGTACATCGCCGAGGTCGCCGAGAACCGCGTCGAGCTGGTGACGATGGAGAAGGACATCACCCCGAGCGTGGCCGACTTCCGGCGCGCGACGACGCACCTCGGGAACGTCATCCGCGCGCATCGCTCGACCCACCCCGTGGCCCGCCTCGTGGAATCCCTCCGGCTCGAGTACTACGAGCTCGCAGCGCGCATCCTCGAGGAGAACCGCCAGGTCATCGAGTGCTACGCCGGGATCGCGAGCGCGCACCTGGCCCCCGACGGGCACCTCTGGGGGTGCTGCGTGCGCGCGGAGTCGATGGGCAACGTGCGCGACCACGGCTACGACTTTCGCGCGGTCTGGAACGGGGCGACGGCCGACGCGTTCCGGGCGAGCGTGAAGGCGCACGAGTGCGCGTGCCCGCTGGCCAACGCGAGCTACACGAACTTGCTCCTCGACGTGCCGTCGCTGGCGCGCGTGACCGCGAACATGGCAGGCGTCTGAGCCGTGGATCCCCTCGCGACGCAGCTCATCGAGCACGACCGCGGCCTCGGCACGGCCTACGAGCGCTGGTGCTTCTATCAGCTCGTCGACGAGTGGGCGCGCCGGTACGACGTGACGAGCGCGCTCGAAGGGCCGGTCGACGGCATGGCGGGCGTCAGCGGCGTCCATCTGGTCGGCCTCGCGCGCCGCGGCGTTCGGGTGACGAGCGCCTCTCTGCGCGACGAGAAGGCGCAGCTGGCGCGGGCGGTCTACGAACGAGCGGGCGCCGGCGAGCACGCCCAGGTGCGCGTCGTCCTCGAGACGGCCGACATCGCCTCGGCGCTCGAGCCCGCGGACCTGGTCATCGTGTACCACGCGCTCCCGCTGGTGGACGGCTGGCGCGACTACTTGCGGACCATGGCGCGCCTCGCGCGGAAGCTCCTCGTCGTCACGGTATGCAATCCGGACAACTGGGGTGTCGCCGCGATCCGCGCCGCCGGCCGCCTGCGCGGGCGTCGCGACGTCGAAGCGCCCGAGACCTGGCGCACCGACGTGCTGGCCCCCGAGCTGTGGGCGCTCGGCCAGGTGCGCGACCACGTCTACTTCGACGCACCGTGGTGGCCCGACCTCCAGGTCGCCCCCGGTCAGTCCCTCCTCGACCGCGCGACCCAGCTCTTCTCGTGGCGGCGCGGTCCCATGCGCTTCACCGCGGCCGAAGAGGGCGCGGCGCTGTCGGAGCGGTTCGTCTACGGCGCCGCGCGCTGGCCCTACTTCGGCGGCGACGGCTGGGTGGACGAGCTCTTGCCTGCGCTTCTCCGCCATCCGGGGTTCGACGGGACGCAGTGGCGCTGGCGTTCGCGCGTGGCGCACCTGCACGGCTTCGTGGTGGACGTCCGGCCGCGCACACCGCAGGGCCGGCGCAAACTCACCCGCGTCGAATGAGAGACCTGGTCACCGGGGCGACGGGCTTCGTCGGGCCGCATCTGGTCGACGCGCTCCGCCTCCGCGGTCGCGCCGTCCGCTGCCTCGTGCGCGACGCGTCCCGCGGGAGCCGGCTCGTGCAGCTCGGCGCCGAGGTCGTCGAGGGGGACCTCTGCGACGCGGCCGTGGTCGCGGGCGCGCTGGAAGGCGTGGACCGCGTGTTCCACCTGGCCGGAGGCGGCAAGGTCTCCGCCATGAGCGCCCGTGGGCTCGATGTGCTCCGCGCGTCGAACGTCGCGCCGGTCTCCACGCTGCTCCGCGCCGCCCGGGGGCTCCCACTCCGCAGCGTCGTCGTCTTCTCCAGCATCTCGGCCATCGGGGTCCAGGTCGGAGCACGCCTCGACGAGGAATCCCCGTGCCGTCCGGTGACCCCACACGAGGTGGTCAAGGTCGAGGCCGAGGAGGTGGCCGCCCGCGAGCATCGGGAGCACGGCGTGCCGGTCGTCGTCCTCCGGCCCTCCCAGATCTACGGCCCGGGTGACGAGAGATCGGAGATCCCTCGCCTGGTGCGCCTCGCGGCACGCGGGATGGTCCCCCTCTTCGACGGCGGTCGCGGGCGGGTCCCCTGGGTGTTCATTTCCGACGTCGTCGACGCAACCCTGCTCGCCGGCGAGATCCCTCGAGCCATCGGCCGTACGTACATCGTGAGCGACCGAGATTCTTACGTGTTCCGCGACGTCGTCCGCGTCATCGCCCACGCGCTCGGACGCCGTCGGGGGGGATTCTCGGTGCCGAGGGGTCTCGCGTCCGCGGGCCTCCGGGTGCTCGAAGCGACGTCGCGCGCACTCGGGCGCGAGCCGCCTTTCACGCGTCATCGCCTCGACTCCTTGTGCGGAGACCGACTGCTCTCGATCGACCGCGCCCGCGCCGAGCTGGGCTACGAGCCGAAGGTGTCGCTCACCGAAGGGATGGAGAGGGCCGTCCGCTGGTACCTCGAGCGTGGCCTCGTCGGGTGACGCTCAGCGGGACATCGCCCGCGCCGCGAGCCGATCGGTCAGCGCAGGCGACACGCGCTCGGCCAGGGCGATGAGACGAGCACCGAGGCCGAGGGTGAGTCGGCGAGTCCCGCGCTCGCTCGCGCGGGCAACGCGCTCCGCCACGAACTCCGCGGTCATCGTCGGTTGCAAGCGGTCGAGAGGGCGGTGTCCAGCGCCGGGACCGCGCGAGCTGGCGAGGATGTCCGTCGTCGTCTTGCCGGGAGCCACCTCGAGCACGTCGACGCCGCGGCCGTCGACCTCGGCGCGGAGCGCGTCGATGAGCGTATGAAGGGCGGCCTTGGTCGCCGCATAGCCACCGAGCCCCGGCAGGCCACGCGCCGCGGCCACGGAGGTGATGACCACGATCTGCCCCGAGCGCCGATCGAGCATCTCCGGGAGCACGAGCTTCAACAGTCGCAAGGGGCCGAGCAGGTTGACGTCGAGGACGTCGCGCAGCTCGTCCAGCGGGAGCGCCGCCACGGGGGAGAGAAGGGTGACCCCCGCGTTGCTCACGAGGACGTCGATGCCGCCGAAGCGCGCGCGGACACCGTCGATCGCTGCGGCACAGTCGGCGTCGCTGGTCACGTCGCACCGGAACGACCCGCAGCGAGCGCCCTCGCCGGCGAGCTCGCTCGCAACGCCGTGCAACTGGACCTCGTCGCGAGCGAGCAGGGCCACGGTGGCTCCACGCCGCGCGTAGGCGCCCGCGAGCGCGCGGCCGATTCCACGGCTCGCGCCCGTGACGACGACCACCTTGCCGGCGAGCGAAGTCATCGCATGGTCCTCGGCTAGAACTTCTGCCCGTTGGGGGCCGACAGATCGGGCTCCTGCTCCGGCGGCACGACGATCGTCGGCATGCCGCCCTCCTTCCGGATGATCCGGGTTGCGCGATCGCGCATCTCCTCGGGTGGCGGCTTCGGCATGTGAACGGGGGGGGACATCGGCGGGATCACCGGCAGCGTCGATTCGAAGAGGACCCACTCGCCCGCGGTCGCCACGTATCGGCCCTCCGGCGCCAGCGTCATCTGCGCCAGGGCCGCGACCCCTGGATCGGACGTGCGGACGAGCGCGTAGCGGAAGCTCTTGAAGTCGTGCTCCGGCCGGAACGCCCAGCAATCGAAGGCCAGACGGAAGAGCGACTCGTTCCAGCGGTACTCCTTCGGAATGATGACCGGCGAGATGGGCGAGTCGGTGAACGCAAAGTCGAGCCGGGCGCCGCGCATCGCGAGCACCCGTCCTCCCGACGGTCCGAGCGAAAAGGTGCGCGAGGGATCGCCGGGGCCGAGGTCGAGCTCGGCCACCGCGGTCCCCGGCTCGATCAGCGGAATCAGCTCGTCGAGATGCTGGTAGGCGCGGCCGGAGTCGGCGAACGACGGCCAGGTCACGAGCAGCGTCGCGATCGGCAAGAGGACCGGCACGAGGCGCGCGACGCGGGCGGAGCGGATCCAGAGATCGCGCGGGGCGGCGACGACCACGAAGACCGCAAAGGCCGGCGGAAACCAGCGCTGGTAGACGAGCGTCGCGCTGTTGAGCGTCAGAGGGAAGGCGAGGTAGCCGGCGAACAAGCCCAGCGCGAGCACTTCCCACCGGTAGCGGAGCGCCGAGCGCCGCGTGCGCTCCAGACGAGAAGAAGCCGCGGGCTCCGTCACCGCCACCGCGACCGTGCGGCGCTCTCGCGCGCGGAGCCAGAAGAACGCCGCGACGGTCGCGGCGCAGAGCGCGAAGAGCGAGAGCTGGGTCACGCTGTCGTTCGTCGGCAGGATGATGAACGGGATCTTCAACACCTTGTGCGGCACCGGGTGCCACAGGAGCGGCATCCCGCGCGTCGTGGGCGACATGAGGTGCTTCTGCCATGCGGCCTGCGCCGCCGTGATCGCGATCCCGACGAAGAACGGCGCCGTACGCGCGGGCGTCCTTTTCCACGAGAGCGGATGGAACGCGGCGAAGAGGAGCGCCGCGCCGGCGTAGACGAACATCATCGCTTCATGGGCGAAGTAGAGCAGCACGAGCGCGCCGAGGACCCCCGCGCCGCGCCGCCTCGAAGGCTCGGTCTCGTAGCGGTCGAGCACCGGGAGCGTGGCCAGGAGAGCCGCCAGGCCGAGGAGATTGGCGATGAGCCCCCACGTGAACAGCCACCCGAGCGCGATCGGCGCGACGACGAGCGCCGCGAGGGGGCTCGCGCCGACGTGCCGGGCGAAGCGGGCCGCGCACACCGGCACGGCCACGACCGCGCCGGCCACGACGAGCTTCACGGCCCAGCGCGAGCCGAACGGGTAGGCCAGCGGCCAGCCGAGCATGTGGAAGAGCTGGTTCGGCTCGCCCAGGTTGAGGACGTAGAGGCCCGGCGGGAACTTGGTCGCGTCGTGGAGATCTCGCAGGATCGCGATCGCCGCTTCGTGAAACGGCAGATCCGTCATCGGCGGGTAGTACGAAAGGAGGACCGGCATCGCCAGCAAGAGGCCCGCCAGCCAGGGGGCCAGATTCTCGGCGCGCTTCATCGAAACCGTCATGCGTGCGTCGGTCGAGCCGACGGCCGGAGTGTACGCCGAGCGACCTGCCGTCGACGAGGAACCCGGGACGATCAACGCGCGCCATGAGGCAGCAGTGTCTCGAGCTCGAACCCGAGGGGCACCACGTAGTCGCCGACGCGGCGCACCCCCGGGTCGCCGAGCATCCATGGCCACAACAGGTCCTGCAACCGGGCGGTCTCCGCGGGGACGCGCTGGGAGACGTCCGCGCGCTCTTCGGGATCGCTCCTCGTGTCGAAGAGCTCGTACCTCACCCCTTCCGTGGTGGGCGCATAGACGAGCTTCCAGCGATCGTCGCGGACCATTCGATGACGCGCCAGAAGCGTGAGCGGCTCTGCCGCCGCCTTCGTGACGATCTGCTGGCCATGCTCGGCGTCAACCTCCAGGAGATCCAGCACCCCGGGGGTCGGTACGCGCAGGTTGCGCAGGGCGCGCTGATCGTCGAGTAGCCAGAGCTCGGTCTCGGCATAGGCGGGCAGTGACGCGAGAGGGGCGCCCCGCACTCCGGCGGCGAGGGAGCGTCCGTCCATCGCGGCGGGCGGCGCCACCCCGGCGAGGTCGCAGACCGTCGGCGTGAGGTCGACGGTCTGCACCACGGCTGTCTCGACGTGCGGTGCCGAGGCGCGCGGATCGTAGACGACCAGCGGGACGTGCGTCCCTTCGTCACCGAACAGGTGGTCGCCATGGCCCTGCCCGTGATCGTTCTCGTAGAGGTTCTCGCCGTGGTCGGACGTCACCACGACGATCGTCCGGTCGGAGAGGCCGTCGTTCCCGATGGCGTCGAGCACGCGGCCCGCCGCCCGGTCGGTCGCGTAGGCGGCTCCGTCGTAGAGGGCGCGCGTCTGTCGGGCGTCCTCCGGCGAAGCGTCGCTGGCCGAGCCGAGCCCGAGGGTCTTCTCGTAGCGGTACGCCCCGTCGTAGGCCGGATCCACGAAGCGGGCGTAGTCCGGGTACGGCGAGGCGTACGGGAAGTGGGTCGTCGAGAAGAAGACGACGAGGAAGAAGGGCCGATCCTCCATCGACCGCATGACGCGGATCGCGTCGTCGGCGACCATCTCGGGATCCGAGGCGTTCATCATCCCGCCCACGTCGGGAAGGAGCCGACGGCCGAGGCGGGACTGCAGGACAGGGATGACCGGGAGCGCGTGCTGGACCGCGGCTTGACGGATCATCGTGACGAATCCGGAGGGCGGGATGTGCTTCACGTCGAAGCCGACATCGATTCGCCCGAAGATGTCGCCCGCGTAGTCGCTGACGACGGCGGTGGCGTAGCCGTCGCTCGCGAGCCGGCGGGGGAGGGCGTCGAACGGCCGGCTCACGTGCTCCCACCGGACGAAGTCCGAGCGGACACCGTGGTGGTGGGGGTACTGGCCCGTCAGGAGGGTCAGCCACGACGGGAGGGTCCGGGGGAGCGACGCGTAGGCGCGTTCGAACCGAGTGCCGCGAGACGCCAGCGCGTCGAGCCGAGGCGTCACCCTGGGCCCCAGCCGGTCTGCCCGCAAGCCGTCGCTGGCCAGGACGACGATGTTGGGGCGCGACGAGCGGGCGCTCGCGGCCCGAAGCAGCCGAGGCGGTGAGGCGAGGAGCGCGATCGTCGCCCCGAGCGCCGTGGCCACGGCGAGGACGCGCCATCGCCGCGCGACGCCGGCGGCGAGCGTCATGGCTCGCGTGGGCCATCGCCAGGGGGCGCCGAAGAGCCAGACGACGAGGACCGCGATCGACAGGACGACCACCCCGCCCGGGTGAGCGCGGTCCGTCACGAACCGCTGGACGGTCGCCAGCGCGCCCCCTCTCTGCCAGAAGGTCGGCGAGTAGATCTGCGGACATGTCGCCATCCACCACGCCACGCATGCGACATGGACCGTGACGACGAGGCCGAGCGCGTCGGCCGCGGCGCGCGGCCCGGTGAGACGGAGCCGCGTCCCTCGGATCACGGCCCGAAGCGCGATCAAAGCCGAGGCCACGAGCCCCAGGAGGACTCCGAAAGCCAGCGCCAGTGCCGCGAGTACGACGCCGATCCGAGCGATCTCGCCCGCGTAGTGGACCGCCACGCGATTGGCCACCTCGGCGGCGCTCTTGCCGAGGACCGCGTCATCCGGCGACACCACCGGTCGCCTCGCGACCACGACGTACACCGTCAGCACCCACACGACGCCCGTCGCGATCGGGTTCAGCACGAGGGCGGCGAGGCGGTGTGCCGCCCTTCGAGCGCTTGCCCGGTGGCGCATGGAAGGATGGAAGCACATGTCGTGTGTCGTTCCCGGGTCGGACAAACGAAAAAGCGCCGGGCCCTTTCGAGCCCGGCGCCGGGGTCACCCAATGGGCGAGGGGAGCGGAGGCCTATTCCTCCGGATTGATCTCGAGCATGTTGGGGGCGATGTTGAGGACGTAGCTGCTGTTGATCGAGCCGGTGATCGAGAACGTGGACAGCACGGTGTCGCCGTTCAAGTCGCCGTTGGCCGAGGCGACGAAGCTGCCCGTGCTCGTGCCGGAGCCGGTGAACATGTACGAGTAGTACTGGGGTGCATCCATCGTGAACTTCAGGCATGCGAAGCCCGACGGCGGCGAGGTGGCGGCGCCGGCGTTCCAGTCGGCGGCGGTCGACTGGTACTTCGCGCCGGCGACCTTCCCGGTGCCGGGAACGCCTCCGGAGGTGGGCTCGGTCGCACAGAGTTGCCGCGACATCGCGGCCGTCGAGCCGGCCGCGAGCACCGTGTTCTGCATGTTCTCCTTCTCGTATTCGGCCGCCTGATCCTTGGCGACCTGACCGAGCGAGTTGCGCGCCTCGGCCGTCTTGGCGTTCGCGAGGTACTTCCGGACGCCGTAGATGGCGAGCACCGCCAGGATTCCGACGATCGCGACGACGATCATCAGCTCGATCAACGTAAACCCTCTTTGACGCTTCAGCATTCGACGCATTGGTTCTTTCCTCGCCTTTCGACCCGTTAGTTCCCCTCGGAATCCACGTAAACCTGATTGGCCCACGACGTCGTGTAGACGTGCGTGTCCGGTGCCTTGCCGTCACTGTCGAGATCGCACGTCGCGGAGACGATGAACCAGTCCGTGGTCGACGGCTGGGGGAAGCTCAGCGTCTGACCGTTGACCGTCACCGACTTGTCGGTCGGGCCCGTGTTGGCCGGGCCCGCGGTCGTCGCGTATCCGAACATGACCGGACCGTCGACGTGGAGCGGCAGCATCGACCAGTCCATGCCCGGCGCGCACACGGTGCACGCCGCGCCCCACGCCGTCATCAGCGTCTCGGTGGGCGCGTTGCTCGGGTAGTACGGACCGGTCGCGACGGAGAGCGAGACGTTCGCGTACTGCTGGGTCTCCGCGTGGTAGCCCTCCTGCGCGACCCGGATGTTCTGCACCATGTTGGTCGCCTCGGAGACGTGGGATGACGTGATGAGCTTGCGGTATCCGACGATGGCCAGGGACGCGAGAATTCCTATGATGACGACCACGATCATCATTTCGATTAGGGTAAATCCGCGCCCTCGCCTCCGACCGCCCACGCGGGTGCCCTTGTGCAGCGGCCATGCCACGACGCCCCGTGTCCCTGTCGAGCGAGAAACCTGCACGATCCGCAGTATCCCACGGGTCGCCCGCGTCTTTGCAAAAGGCCGGCTGACAATTTTCGTCACCCGGGTCACTCCCCGGCCGACGGATTGCGGCGGTCCCCCACTGTAGGACAGCGCCTACCTACGTCACCGCAGAGGTTCTGAAAGGATCGTCTTCGACGGCGCCGCGGTGTTCCGGGGGAAACGTGCAGCAATCCAGCGGGTTGCGGGGTGCGCTCGGGGGAGGAAAGAACGCCGGCGCGACGCTTCGACCTTCGGCCGCGTCGTCTTGTCGACCGAATGCGCCATCTTGTCTTCGAGGCGGCGCATCGTCTCGACTGAATGCGCGATCTTGTCTTCGAGGAATCGCATCTCGCCGACTGGAGGGTGCGACTTGAA
>DASXZL010000085.1:0-259061 GCA_036501935.1 Polyangiaceae bacterium
TCGCCCAGGAGGAACAGCAGGACGACCATCAGGCCGCACCGGGCACCTTGCCCAAGAGCGGTCGCAAGGCGTAGGAATCAGACCGCCGGGTGGGTCAATTTCCGGCCGACCAAGTGGGTCACTTTCCGGGCGGCGTCAGCAATTTGAAAACCGCGGGCAGCTCGAATAAATATATGAACTTGCTGACTAATGGTGGAGGCGCCGGGAATCGAACTCTTCGGAGGGGGGCACGGCGTTGCTGAAGGAAATCGCCGAGATGAGCACCGTCGAGCCGGAAACTAGGGGCCTGTGACAGAGGGTCGAGTCGGCTGCGTGAGTCCGGGTGATGCTGGGTGCGGCAGGTCCGGGGCAATGGCGGGGCAACGGACGGCAAGCATGCGTCGGTTGGCCGGCACCGCAGAGCGACTCAACCACGGCCGAGGCGATGGTGCACGGGCACTGGATGATCGGCCCGACATTGTCCCTCGGTGCTGACTACCGTTACCGGGGCCCCCGCGATGCGCTCGGCAGTGCCTAGCGAATCGATCGCCGTGTGCTCTTCCCGCGAGAGTCTCGGTGGACGCACTGCGCCATCCTGGAACGGATCTCGAACGCGACCGAGAGATCGCTCACCGCCCCTCGCGAAGCCAACGACGGTATGCCACCAGCCACTCCCATCCGGTGGGCCTGCGCGACGGCATCGGCAGGTCGACGAGGTCGATCGCCTGCCGCTGCGCGCCTCGGGCGCATATCGCGACGATCGAATTATTGTTCCGCAATTCGAGGCGCTTCACGGTCACCCTCACCCCGAGCACCTCCGTCTCGAAGGGCACCCCGAGCTGTTCCGGCGCCCCTCGCGGCGCGCGCCAGCAGGTAGCCCGCCTGCTCTGGTCACGGCGCAAGTGCCTTGAGTGCCCAGAGATCGTTGAACCGTTCGAAGGTGACATCGAGATCCAGGGGCGGCTCGTCAATTCGGAGCACCGCCTGCAGCTCGCGGGTGACCGATGCCTCCAGTGCCCGGCGACGGGGGCCGGCAGCCGCGCCGAACGAAGCCGGTTGCTCGCGGAGTGGCGGAGCGTCGAGCTCCGCGAGCTTGGTGTCGACGAGCCGGATGAACCGTCGCGAGCTCAGGTCGGCGCCTGCACGGGCGAGCTGTTCGAGATCATAGAGGTCGCGGATGGCCTCCCGGGTGAATGCGGCACGCACCTTTTCGGCGCGAGCCTCGTCGGCGTCGAGCGCGTAGCAAAATGCCGGGGCGTACGAGCCGACGAGGGCGTCCTCCGCGAGGAGCTGGGCGAGGTGCACCCGTCGCGGCGGCCGAAGCAGCGGGCGGAGGGAGGCCTCCACCTTGATGGACTGCTGCCCGAGCTCCGACTCGTAGAAGAGCTCCCACTGCCGGTGGGCTCCGCGCTCGAAGTGTTGGCCGTCGGGGAATTGGAGGCGGACGCCCACCACCCCGGCAGTGCTCTTCAACGCGTCGCGAACCATGTTCAGCGCCAGCACGTTGGTGCGCTTCTCGCTCGATGGGGCCTTCGGCACCACCAGATCGGCGTCCTCGGACATCCGCTTGAACCCGAGATCGACCTTGCTGAGGAGCGTGCCGCCCTTGAGCAAGGCCTGGTCACCGAGGGTCTCCCCGAGCGCCCACAGGAGGCGCGTCAGATAGAAGTCCTTCTCGATGACCTGGGGCTGCAGGCGCTCTCGGGCCGCCGTCTCGCGGCAGAGGTCGGCCAGGAGCGCCCTGTCAGGAAGTGGCGGAAGAGAGCGAAGGGGAGTCAGCGGTCGTTCTCCACCACGCGCCACCGGGTGTTGACCTGGCCCCGGCGCGGCGTTCCGGGCAGCATGGACGTCAGTGACTGTGTGGCCATTGCCCGCCGGCGAAGGGCCGCGAGCTTCGATGGGTTGACCCCGGCGCGTTCGAGCAACACGCCGAGTCGCTGGCAGCTGGAGGATCGCGCGACCGCGGATGCGCGGCGAACGAGCCTGCCGAGATCCACCTGCGCGAGCGCCGGCTCAACGAGCGCAAGGGCGGCACGAGTGGCGCCCGCCATATCGGGATAGTCGAGCAGATCGAGGAGCGTCTCCTCCCGTGTGCTCACGCGCACAGGGGAGCCTTCGATCGAGACGACCTCGTAGCCATCGGCGATCCGCGTCGGCGGCACGCGGTGGAACCGCACGTGCGCGTTGGCAAGGGTGCGCGGTTGATGGTCTCGCTCGACAAAGGCGTCGATCCGCGTGGCGTACTGCTGCGGCGTGAGCCGATGGTGTGTGAGCGCCCAGAGGCCGCCGAGGTAGTAAGGCTCGTCGGAGAGCAGGGCGGAGACGAGCGATGCTGCGGACGGGGTGTTGGGACGACCCTGGGCTCGTAGCGGCACGACCAGAAAGACGCCCCTGCCCACGCGGCGCAGGGCGCCCTTGCGGACCAGCGCCGACGTGATCTTGTCCGCCTTCGCAGTGCCCCATCGGACGGCGACATCGTCACGCGTGACGCGGCTCACCCGCCCCCGTTCCCACTCGGCCAGGATGAGCCGCTCGCGGGACGACAGAGGTGCGATGTACTCCGTGGCGGTCGAACTGCCGGTCTGCGGCATGTAGGTAGTTTAGGTTACAACGCCGTCAGAGGCCACGTGGCGTCGCCGTTCGCGCTCATCCGGCTCGTTCTCGAACGATTGGAGCCTCCGCAGTCCCCGCGTCTTCCTGCGGGGGGGGCTGGGGAGGAGCGGACCGCTCCCCCCAATGGCCTCCCGGGAATCGACCACGCCTGTACGAAGGCCGGGACCCAGTTTACTCGAGCCCCCATCGCCCGGCCGCAGTACAGGCGGGGCGATGAGCGGCGCGATGGCTCGGGCGCCTCGCGCACGAGCAGAGGTGGAGGCGCCGGGAATCGAACCCAGACGATGGGGCGCGACAGGACTCGGGATTCGGTCGCATCAGGCATTTCCTCGGTGTTTTTCGTGAGTGGGGGTGACGGGAGGTGAGCCGGGGTGAGGCCGCGCGGGGTAACGGGTGGGGTAACGGTTCGTGCTTTCCCGCGCGTCCCGGTTCGACGATGCGGACGATCGCGCCGGGCCGCCATCCACCGGGTCCGTTCGCGGTGACGACGGCCGGCGGCGCCCGCTTCCGAATGGCGGAGATCGCCTCCTTCGAGCTGCCGGGCTCCTGAGGGGTGTCGGGCAGCGTCAGCATCAGCCGCTGGATGCGCTATCGTCAAGGAAGTGAGGCGCCTTCCCGAAAGCTTGCGCTGGCTCTTCTGGGACGTCGATTTCGACGGGCTCGATCCCGCCACACAAGCCGACGCCATCCTGGCGCGGGTCCTCGAGAACGGGCGACTGGATGACGTTCGCGCGCTCCTGGCGCTCTACGGCACGGATCGCATCCTCCGCTTCTTCCGCGAGACCGCTCACCCCCTCATCAGCGAGCGTACCCGCGGGTTCTGGCGGGCCTACTTTCATGCGGAGAACGAGCCATGGGCGACTCCTCCCGCCTTTCGGACCAGCAGCGCCGCGCCCTGGATCGTCTGAGCGCCCTGCCGCTCATGGCGAGCTTCTATCTCGCCGGCGGTACCGCTCTGGGCGTGCATCTTGGGCACCGTCGCTCCTTGGACCTCGACTTCTTCAGCAGGACACCGGACGCCGACCTCGACGCCGTGAAGTCGGCCGTGGCGAGCGGCTTCGATGGCGTCGAGGTGGTGTCGCAAACGGACGCGTCGCTGCACCTGCTGTGCGACGGGTTGCCCATCGACTTCGTGCGATACCCGTATCCACTCATCGAGCCACCCGGCGAGGCCTTCGGCCTCGGACTCGCGGGCCTTCGAGACCTCGCGGCCATGAAGCTGGCCGCCCTCTCGCGACGCGGTCTACGAAGGGACTTCTGGGACTTGCGCGAAGTCTTGCGCAGCGGCCTGACGCTCCGTGAATGCTGCGAGGCCTACCGGCAGAGGTTCGGCGTTCGCGAGGCCGATCTCTATCACGTGCTCCGCGCGCTCACGTATTTCGCCGACGCAGAGAAAGACCCCGTGCTCCCGGCGGGGCTCGACGCGAACGAGTGGGCCGAGATCAAGGCCTTCTTCCTCGCAGAAGCTCCGAGGCTCCTCGGCGCCGGAAATGGTTGAGGGTCCCTGCGCGCGGCAACGGATGTCGCTCGGCCGGGACTACCGCTTCGTCGCCCGTCTCCGCGGCGCAGTACGCCCCTCCCCCGCGTCGAGCTCGATGCCGAACACGTCACCCAGGTCGCTCGCCGCGATCGTCCGTGCTCTCTTTGGCTTCTTCCCGGCGCCGGGAGCGCCGCCCGCAGCCAGAAGCTCGAGATGGTCCACCTTCCGCAGCAAAAACAGCAGCTCGGGCCGCTCGTCCAGCCGCGCGCCCACGCCGTAAAGCACCGCGGCGACGTGCTTGCACATGCTCGCCCAGTCCGGGCACGAGCAGCTCATCTCGATCTGCGCCGGCGACGGGAAGAGCCCCCGATCGCGGTCGGTGACGACGCGCATCACGCCGTCCGAGAGCCGGCCCTGGAGGAGCTCCACCAGCGAGTCGATCTCCCCCGCGCACCCGCGGACGATGCCCATCCACCGCGGCTTCGGGAGCGGCGCGATCGTGACGCGCACCTCGTAGAGGTCCGTCCCCTGCACGAGCGCGTCGACCCTACCCGGGTCGACGGCGAGGTGAACGACCGATCCCGTTCGCACGTACGTCCGCCCCCGCGGCAGTCGGTTGGCTAGATCGCTGTACGCCTCCAGGTGCTCGCACCACGCCTTGCCCCAGAAGGACCGTGCGATCGCCCGCCCGCCGGCGAGCTTTATCGGCTCGACGCGCTGACCCCTTTTCGCCCGCTTCGCGACCTCGCGCGCGCCGCGGAGGCGCCGCTCGGCGGCGGAGAGGCGGGGTGGAAACGCGTACCAGGGCACGGGGACCTCAGCTCTCCTCTCCCAGCGCGCTCGCGAGGTCAAGGCCAACAAGGCGCATGAGCTCCTCGTCGGCGAGCTCCGTCAGCTTCGCCTCGGCGCCGCCCTCGACGACCGACTCGGCGAGCGCGCGCTTGGACGCGATGAGGGCGTCGACACGCTCCTCGATGGTGCCCCGGCAGACGAGCTTGTGCACGAGGACGTTCTTCTTCTGGCCGATGCGGAACGCGCGGTCGGTCGCCTGGTTCTCGACGGCGGGGTTCCACCAGCGGTCGAAGTGGACGACGTGCGAGGCCGCCGTGAGGTTCAGGCCTGTGCCCCCGGCCTTGAGCGAGAGGACGAAGAACGGCGGGCCAGCTTCGTCCTGGAACGCGTCGACGAGCTCCTTGCGCTGCCGGACGGGCACCGAGCCGTGGAGGACCAGGCCTTCGCGTCCGAACACGGATGCGAGGAACGCGGCGAGCGGGCCGGTCATCTCGCGGAACTGCGTGAAGACGAGCGCCTTCTCCTGTCGCGCGGCGACCGGCTCGCAGATCTCGCGCAGGCGCGCGAGCTTTCCGCTGGCCTCGGGCGCCCAGACGCCGTCGCCCAGCCAGTGCGACGGGTGGTTGCAGATCTGCTTGAAGCGAAGGAGCGACGCGAGGACCGCGCCGCGCCGCTCGATCCCCTCGGCCTCCTCGAGCGTGCGCGCGAGGTCGTCGACGGCGCGCTGGTAGAGCGCGGCCTGCACTTTGGTCAGCGAGCAGTAGGCGGTGACCTCCGTCTTCTCGGGCAGATCGGCGATGACGCCGCGGTCGGTCTTCAGGCGCCTCAGGATGTACGGGCCGACGAGAGTGCGAAGGGGCGCGTAGCCGTCCGAGTCGCTCCGCGCCATGCGCTTGACGGCGTCGCCGAAGGCGCGCGCGCCGCCGAGGAGGCCCGGCGCGAGGAAGTCGAAGAGCGACCATAGGTCGCCAAGCCGGTTCTCGATGGGGGTGCCGGTGAGTGCAAGGCGCGTGCGCGCGCGCAAGGCCTTGACAGCGCGCGTCTGCCGGGCGCCGGGGTTCTTGATCGCCTGCGCTTCGTCGAGCACGACGAGGCCCCAGTCCCGCTCGCGGAGCCAGTCGACGCGGCCGATCGAGCCATAGGTAGTGAGCACGGCATCGGCCGTGTCGACGTCCTCGGGGCGGAGCGCTTCGAGCGCTGCGGCGCCGGTCGAGGCGGCGTGCGCCACGACGATCCGCAGCCCCGGGCAGAACCTCTCGGCCTCAGCGCGCCAGTTGGCCACGAGGGACGCGGGCACGACGAGGAGCGCGGGCGGACGTGCGCGCGCGCTTCGCCGGAGGAGTAGTAGCGAGAGGACCTGTAGAGTCTTACCGAGTCCCATGTCGTCGGCGAGACACACGCCGAGGCCGAGCTCGTGCGCCCACCAGAGCCACTGCACGCCGATGCGCTGGTACGGCCGCAGCTCCGCCCGCAGGCCGCCGCCGGGGTCCACAGGCGCGAGGGTGTCGGGCGCGCGAAGGCCGCCGAGCACCTCTTTCATCCAGGGGCCGGGCTCGACGCGGGTCCACGCCCTCCCGGCGTCGGCCGCGTCGGCCTCGCCGCCGCCGGCCACGGCGCCGCCCGCGAGCATCCGCATCGCCTCGTGGAAGGAGACTCCGTCACGCTTGGCTGCTTGCTCGACGCGCTTCCAATGCTCGAGCACCTCGCGCAGCCGCCCGCCGTCGGCCTCCACCCACCGGCCCTTGATGAGGACGAGTCCGTCGGTCGCCTGCAGGATGGCGCGGCGCTCCTCGGCCGTGAGCGGCTCGCCTCCGACCGCCACCTCGACGGAGAAGTCGAGCACCGCGTCCTTCCCGAGATGCGACGGCGCCTTTCCGCCGACAGTCACCTTGACCTGCGGTCGCGGCGGCGTGCGCGCGTTCCACCAGTCGGGCACGCGCACCACGACGCCCGCCGCCTCGAGCGCGGGCACCTCCTTCAGGAAGTCGTGGGCCTCTCGCGGCGTCCAGCGGAGCGGATGGTAGACGTCGCCGCGCTGCACCATCCCCCGCACGAGCGCGCTGCCCTCCGCGGCGCGCTGCACGGGGAGCAGGAGCGCGAGGAGCTTCTGCCTGTCGCGAGCGGCGCGCGACTCCTCGAGGGCGTGCCCGAGCGGGCGGTGCTGCGGGGCGCCCTTGGCAGAGAGGCGTGTCGTGTAGGTCGCGAGAAACGCGAACGGCGCCTCGGGGTCGCGCTTGTTCTCCGCGAGGTGGAAGCACACGCGGCCGACGGTCGCCCAGGCGGCGTTCTGCCCGTGAAGCCAGTCAGCGACCGGACCGCGCCACGCGGCAATCTCCGCGCGCAAGGCGTCGGAGGCGTGGACCCACGAGAGCGCGAGCGCCTCGGGGGTGACGTACTCGGCGCCGGGAATGGGCGGCACGGCGGAGGCCATGGACGCGAGGCGGTCGTGAAGAGGGTCGATGCGGACGCGCTCGCGCAGAGTCTCGAGGTCAGGATGGGCGCACGCGCGCGCCACGACCTCGTGGCCGAGCTCGCGGAAGAAGGCAAACGCCGGAGGGAGCTCGGTCCCGACCTCGACCGCGCCGAGGTGCAGGACGCCGCACCCCGCGCCGCGCTCGAAGGCGGCCGCGATCGCGGCTCCGCGCGCGCCGTCGATGGAGTCGCCGTCCGCGTCGCCGGCGGTGGCCACGCGCGGAAGACCGCTGGGGGAGACCAGGAGCGCGATACCACGGGTGGTGGGTGAGGCGGGCTTCACGGGGGTCGTAGGTGGCGCGACCGCGAACGCGGGTCAAGGACGGTCGACGGCGCGTACATCCTGCGAGCAGCCCACGCCGCAGCGGGTCCCCGAGCGGCCGCGTGCGCGGGGTGCGCGTGGAGCGAGTAAGGCGTGCAAGCGGGAGCGAGTAAGGCGTGCAAGCGGGATCGCCGGAGCAAGGGGGGGGCGTGGCGACGCAACCGATCGCCGATTAGCGGCCTCCGTGCGCGCCGTTCCGTTCAAGATGGAATCGCCGACCAATCTGGCAGGACTATAGATTTCGCGCGACGAGTTGGCGAGCATGCTCGCGACCCCGTTCTGGGTCAGTTCGATTTTCAGATCGTCCACCAGACGGACGTCTACGCGGAACAGCGGGGTCTTGAGCAATTGCTGCACGATACCTATAGCCCGCCATTGAATAAGATCCGGCCGATCAGTCCATGGAATCCAAATCGGGGCAGGTACCTCCGAGCGGCCCAACAGTTCTTGGAGGCGCAGTAAAATGAGTCAGGCGGAGAAAAGGGTGAAGTACTCGGAGGGCGACTGGTTCGCTGTGCCCGATGGGAGTGGGGCATACATGGCCGGCGTTTTGGCTCGGGCCCACAAGAGCCATGGGGTAATCTTGGTGTACTTGTTCGGCCGGCGACTGACAGCGCCCCCGCCCTTGGAGGAGCTGGCGGCATTTCGTCCTGAGCGTGCTGTCAGTGCGATTCGCATTGGCGATTTGCACATCATCGATGGCAAATGGCCACTGCTTGGAAAAACGGGAAATTGGGACCGTCGCGAGTGGGGAATGCCGGCGTTTCAGAGGCGAGATCCGTTGTCCGGCAAGACGCACATTGTGACGTACGATGAGAACGATCCGAGACGTATTGTGTCGCTGAGGCGGGTGGCGACGCCGGACACTGGGCTGGAGACGGACTCGGTGTGGGGGGCGGGGGCCGTGGAGCGCCACATACCAAAATGGTTATCTGTTTCGTGACGCGGGCGAGGCGACGTGAGAGCACGGGGCGCGAGATTGGGAAGGGCGGTCACCTTGGGCCGGTTTGGGCAAAGGCGCGTGCTCTGCGCTTTGGCCTAGGTTTCGCCTCTGCTCCAATCACAGCGTTGTGCGACTTGGCCAGTGGAAGGCTGCGCCCGGCGGGAGCCTGAGCGACTAGGGCGCCGGGTCGGCGCGACTCTGCGCGCACCCCGGCGAAGGGGTGCCCATCACACGTGTCTATCCGGTTCAAGAGACCGAACGGCGAGAAGGTTCGCAACCAGACGGTGCACGCGGCCCCCACGAAGCGGATGGCCGAGAAGTGGGGCGAGGCGAGGGAAGGTCAACTCCGAGAGGGGTCCCTCACCCTGGAGCCGAAGGCCGAGAGCCCCGTGATGACCGTGGCCGCCTTCGCGCCCGAGTACATTGCGGGCCACCTGGTCGCCGAGCTCGCCAAGCGGTCGGCCGTCGATGCGGTCGAGACCATCTTGCGCGTTCACGTCGCACCGTTCGTGGGCAGGCTCACGCTCGATCAGATAACGGACGACGTCGTCGCCGACCTCCGAGCCAAGTGGACCCGAGGGGGTTACACGAACCCCGAGGGGACCAGGAAGATCGGCGGGACGTCCGCCCGCAAGACGCACAACAACCGGCTGTCGGTCTTGCTCTCGATGCTCAAGACCGCGGTCGGGTGGAAGAAGAGGACGGGCCTCGTCACGATGCCGTGCACGATCCGCCTCCTCAAGGTCGACTCCCAGAGGACGCCGGGCTTCCTCGACCACGGAGACTACGAGCGTCTGGTCGAGGGTGCAGAGGCCGTGGACCAGCGTGTCCTAGCCCTCGTCCTGCTCGCCGGGGACGGCGGGCTTCGACGTGGTGAAGCGATGGGCCTCAACCTCGCGGACGTGGACTTCAAGAACGCCCGCATGACCGTTCGCCGGTCCGTCTACGTCAAGAAAGGGGAGCACCACGAGGACGACGTGAAGGGACTGCTTGCGAAGCCCGTCCCCCTCACCCCCCGTCTGCTCGACGCGCTCAAGGCGTGCCGTCACCTCCGAGGCGAGCGGGTCCTGTACCAGGACGATGGTAGCGAGCTGACGCCCAAGGTCGTCCGCATGTGGGTCGAGCGCGCGGAGCGCAAGGCGGGCCTGCCGGAGACCGGGAAGCTCCACGTGCTCCGCCATTCCTTCTGCTCGCACGCCGCGATGGCGGGCGTCCCCGCACGGACCATCCAGGGCCTCGCCCGCCACGCAACCCTGGCCGTCACCATGGGCTACATGCACCTGAGCCCCTCGGCCTTGGACGACGGCATCGCGATGCTGGCCAAGTCGAGGGCCGAGGGCGGAACCGTGGTCGCCAGGAGCGGGAGCAAGTAGCCTGGCCCTGCCGACGCTCTCTGGGGTAACGCCTGGGGTAACGGTTTGCTGGAAGCTGCGAGCAGCCTTCTTTGCCGAGAAAACTAGTGGAGGCGCCGGGAATCGAACCCGGGTCCGAAAACGCATCACCCACGCTTCTACGTACGTAGCCGGCACTTTTTCTCACCCTGGGGCTCGCCTGCCGGCGGGCTCTCCCCAGCGCTAGTCCCCTGTTTATTTTCGCCAGCCCGCCCGGTGACCCGGCGTTCGGCTATCCAGCTCGGTTACGCCCGCCGGAGGGTGCTGGAGGACCCTTCCTTTGGACGGCGTTCAGTGCTTACTAGGCAGCGAGCGCGAGTGCGTTGTCGTTCGCAATCATGGGGTACACGGGTTTTTACGTGGGCCTGTGCGCCACGGTACGCAGCTAATGAGATCGTCGTCTCCGTCGAAACCGATCGCCCCCTCGTGGTGTGAGGTTGAGGTGAGTGCCGTGGTGTTGCCGTTCCGGATCCTTCCGGACCCAACCCAACCATAGACACGGGCTATCCTCCGCGCCACCTCATGCCATCCCCGCCCACGTCCGGGCCCCCCGGCCGCCGACCCCGCACCCTCCTCATCACCGGTGCCTCGAGCGGCATCGGTCGCGCGCTCGCCCTCGAGTACGCACGCAGCGGCGCCAAGCTCGCGCTCTGCGCCCGCCGCGAAGCCGACCTCGACGCGACCGCCGCCGCCGCGCGGGCCCTCGGAGGCTCGGCTCTCTGCCTCCCGCTCGACGTGACCGATGTGGACGCCGTCGGCGAGGCGGTGAAGCGCGCGGACCACGAGCTCGGCGGCCTCGACATGGTCATCGCCAACGCCGGCCGCGGCGACACGAAGCTCTCGACGCGCCTCACCTGGGCCGACGTCGGGCCCGTCCTCGACGTCAACGTGAGCGGCGCGATGGCGACGCTCGTCGCCGCCATCCCGGTCTTTCTCGCGCAGCAGCGTGGGCACCTCGTCGGCGTCTCGAGCCTCGCCGGCGTCCGCGGTCTCCCCACGTCGGCGGCCTACAGCGCCAGCAAGGCCGCGCTCAGCGTCTTCCTCGAGTCGCTCCGCATCGATCTCGCGCCGACGGGCATCCGGGTCACCGACGTGCAGCCGGGGTTCGTGGCGACGCCCATCAACGAGAGCGCGACGCATCCCATGCCCTTCCGCTGGCCCGTCGACAAGGCCGTGGCCCACATCGCGCGCCGGCTCGAGGGGGCGCCCGCCGTCGTCGCCTTCCCGTGGCCGCTCGTCCTCGCGACGCGCTTCGGGCGGCTGCTCCCCGCGTGGCTTTACGACCGGATCGTGCGCGCGCAGTCGCCCGGCGGCGCGCAGAGTGCCTGAAGACGCCGCGCGTCGAAGAGCGTCTCGTCGAACGCGAGCCTCTCGCCCTCGAAGCGCCCCCGCGAGAGCGCGGCGACGCTCCGCCGCACGCGATCCCAGCTCGGCTCGTTCATCCGCGGCACGCGCCACCGGTTCTCCCAGAGCCAGGCGACGGCCGCCGCGTCGCACTGGAGCTCCGTCCACGCGCGCTGCTCGAAGGGACCGTGATGGTGGAAGTGCGCCCAGTCGTGCAGGCCCCAGAAGAGCGCGTTCAGGTTGTCGGCGGCGAGCCACAGCGCGTCGCGAGGGCGCAGGCGCCGGGCGTAGAGGCCATCCGTCGCGTCGTCGATCGCCCACGGCGCGAGCGCTTCCTCGTCGGTCAATCCGAGGCCGAACGCGTGCAACCGCGCGAGCTCGCGCGGCAGAAAGTCCGCCGCGCCCGGACGCGTCACGAAGACCATGCGCGCGGGGTCCGAGCCGTCGATGGGCGTCGCGTCGTCCCACGCGCCGTCGGGCGAGCGCCACTCGAGCTCGTCGCTCGCGCACCAGCCGAAGGCGTCGAACACGCCGTCGGGCGCGAGCCGGCCGACCGGAGGCGTCACGAGGTGGACGACGGAGGCGCACGCCACGCCGCCGTAGTAGCATTTCGACTCGACGGTGCGCTTTGCGCCCGAAGGCGCTCCGCGCTAACTGGCTGCGCGACCCGAGGAAACGATGTCGAGCCCCCACCCCCTGCCGCCGAAGAAAGAAGTCGCCCTCGCGCTCCTGGAGCGCAGCAATGATCGCGGCATCTTCGTGCACCTCGATCCTCGTCAGCCCAGCGTCGTCGTTCCCCCCTGGTTCAAGAAACAGCCGCAGCTCGTCCTCCAGATCGGGCTCAATATGCCGGTGCCCATCCCGGACCTCCGCCTCGACGAGGAGGGGATGAGCTGCACGCTGAGCTTCAACCGGTCGCCGTTCTACTGCGTCGTGCCGTGGGCGAGCGTCTTCGCGATGGTGGGGGAGGACGGGCGCGGCATGGTCTGGCCGGACGACGTCCCGGCGGAGGTGCCGCTCTCGCGCCAAGGGCCGCAGCCGGCGCCGGCGCCGCCGACCCCGATGCGCGCGGTCGACGGGGCGAAGAAGGGGACGAGCTCCAAGGAGAAGGACGGCAAGAGCGACGGCGCGAAGGCGAAGCGTCCGCGCAAGCGTCCGGCGCTGGCGGCGGTGCCGGACGCCGAGGCCCCCGCGGCCAAGAAGGCGAAGGCGCCTCGCGCCATCCGTGGCGAGGCCGCGCAAGCTGGATCGCCGCGTCCCGTCGTCTCGCCCGCCCCGGCGCAGAAGAGGGCCCCCGCACAGCGGAGCGCGCCGGCGGCGAGCAAGGGCAAGAAGCGGGAGCTTCCGCCGTATCTCCGCGTCGTTAAGTAGAGGCTCGGTCCTCGGTCGGAGTCCGCCTCCGCTGGATTATCTCTGCGTCTCTGGAACGAAGTCCGGGTAGACGCATCCCGCGCGCAGCGTAGGATTCCACGCTCCGCGGCCGAAGGTGCGCCGCGTCACTTGGGGCTACCAGCAAGGAGTGGGGATGCGAACGGTGCGTCGTTTCTTGGCCGTGGGTCTGCTCGGCAGCGTGCTCGTCTACGGCTACGGCTGCGCGGGGGGTGGTGAGTCGTTCAACGGCGTCGACGACGAAGCCGGCGTGGACGGAAGCAGCGGCAGCAGCAGCGGCGGAGCCGACTCGGGCAAGGTCGACGCGGGCGGGGCGACCCCTCCGCCCGACGCCGCGACGTGCGTACACAACACCGACTGCGTGTCCGCCAGCCTCTGCTCGGCGACGGGCGGGCTGCAGTGCATGGGGGGGCTTCTGCATCCCCACCGGCAAGCCGATGAACTGCGACGACGGCGTCCCGTGCACCGACGACTCGTGCAACGCGATGACCAACAAGTGCGTTCACTCGCCGGACGACAGCAACTGCCCGAGCGGCGAGTTCTGCGACACGGTCATGAACTGCGTGCAGACGCTCTCGTGCATGCCGGGCGATTCGGTGTGCGATCGCCTCGACACGAACGCGTGCACGGGTCTGTGGACGTGCGATCCGACGGCCCTCCACTGCGTGCAGGGTGCCGCCCCGTGCGCCACCGTCCCCAACGCGATGACGAGCTGCTCGCCGTCGACGACCGGAGACGCGGGCTCGGTCGCGTGCTCGTGGACGTGCGACTCCGGGTACGTGCACCTCGAGTACGACAACGGCACGTTCACGCAGGTGACTAGCCTCACGCCGCCGCCGCCGACGGGCGGCTGCGAGTGCAAGCTGGGCGGGACGACCGACAAGCCGGACCTCGGCTTCGTCGACTCGAACTGCGACGGCATCGACGGGACCATCGCGGACGCGATCTTCGTCGACGAGGTGACCGGTCAGGACACCAACGCGGGCACGATGACGGCGCCGGTGAAGACCATCGGCAAGGGCATCTTGCTGGCGGCGGCCTCGACCCCGCAGAAGGACGTCTACGTCTCCAAGGGCGCGTATCCCGAGGAGGTGAAGATGCAGAGCGGCGTCAGCATCTACGGCGGGTACGACGCGTCGAACGCGTGGTCGCGCGCCACCACGAACGTCACGGCCATCGACAGCCCCAACGCGGTTGGCGTGCTCGCCAACGGCCTTGGCGCGGCGCAGGACATCCAGCTCTTCTCCATCACGTCCGCCAACGCGAACGGGCAAACGCCGGCCGGCGACGGCATCAGCAGCTTCGGCGTGCTCATCGTCTCATCCTCGACGGGTGTCACGGTCGCCGGTTGCAACATCACTGCGGGGCAGGGCTCGGCAGGCGCGGCCGGCGGCACCGGGACCGCGGGAAACGTGGGCGGTACGGGCGGCACGGCGACGGGCGGACAGGCCAACGGGGGCGGAGGGACGGGATGCTCCGGCGCCAACGGTGGCCCCGGAGGCGAGGGAGCGCCCGCCGGCGTCAATCAGGGAAGCGGCGGCACGGGCGGCACCCAGGTGCCGGGCGGAGGCACCGCGGGCGGTGCGGGCAGCCCGGGTGCGTCGGGCGCCTGCAGCCTCACTTCGTCGGGCAGTGCCAATCCGGCCCCGCCAGTCACGAGCGGGGGAGGGCAGGGATTCCCCGGCTCGAACGGAAACCCGGGCAACACCATCGGCGGCTTCGACTCGACAGGCGATTACCTTCCGGCCACCGGCGGCATCGGACAGGCTGGAACGCCGGGAGGTGGAGGAGGCGGTGGTGGCGGCGGCGGCGGAACGTCCCACGGCGACCCGTCGAGTCTCTGCTTCTCGTGCAGCGACAACATCGCCGGGGGTGGCGGCGGCGGCGGCGGCGGCGGCGGATGCGGTGGGCAGCCGGGCGTGGGTGGCCATGGCGGCGGCGGGAGCTTCGCGATCGCTGTGGTCTCGTCGACCGTTGTGGTGAACCAGACGACGATGGTCACCGCGAACGGCGGCGCCGGGGGCGCAGGCGGCGCCGGGGGACCCGGAGGCGGCGGTGGTCCGGGCGGCCCCGGCGCTGCGGGAGGAACCGACAGCAACGCATGCAGCACGCGAACCGCGGGCTCCGGTGCGACCGGGGCCAATGGCGGCCCGGGTGGAGAGGGCGGCGGCGCGGCGGGCGGCACGGGTGGCCCGTCGGTGTGCATCATCTACAAGGGCGGCTCGCCGACGGTGACCGACACGCAGTGCACGAACGGCGGCGGCGGCCAGGGTGGACCGGGCGGGACCAACGGCTCGCAGACGGCCCCGAACGGGGCGAACGGCGAGGCGAGCGATCAGGTGAGCTCGCAGTAGGAGGGCAGCATGCGCGCGCAACTCACGGCGACCCTCGTCGCGCTGACGCTCGCGGGTTGCGGCAACAAGTCCGGCGGCTTCACGGCGCCGGACGCCGGCTCCGAGGCGAGCCTGCTCAACTGCGGCCACGCCGACTGCGACGGCGACGGTTACACGACGCCCATGGACTGCGACGACACGAACGCCATGGTGAACCCCGAGGCCTTCGACTTCCCGGGCGACGGCATCGACAACGACTGCGACGGCACGGTGGACGATCCGGTCCTCACCTGCGAGACCATCCCGGCGACGTCGCCCGGTACGCCGACCGACTTCGCCCGCGCGGCCGATCTCTGCGCGCAGCACGCGATCACGAACGCCGGCACCGTCTTCGACCCCCTGGTCAACGCGACATGGGGTCAGGTGCAGGGCCTCGGTCCCGGCGAGACCCTGTGGACGTCGACGACGAAGCCCGTGCAGGTGAACATCGCGTCGAGCTTCGGGCAGAACCTGCCGCAGCAGGGAAAGACCATGGCCGGCCTGGCGAACGGCCTCTGGGCCGCGGCCGATCCGCGCAGCGATCCCGCCCTCGACCCGGCCGGCTTTCACCTGAACGACGCGTGCTCGGACATCCCGCTGCTGGGGCAGGACTGCGCCTCGCTCAGCGACGGAACGGTCTCGGGCCTGGTGAGCGTGCAGGACTGGGCCGAGCTCACGCTGACGGTGAAGGTCCCGAGCAACGTGCAGACGGTCGTGTTCGACTTCGCGTTCTTCAGCTCCGAGTTCAACCAGTGGTGGAGCTCGGACGCGAACGACTCGTTCTTCGTGCTGGTGACGAGCCAGGGCTTCCAGGGGCAGAACGTCGCGAAGGACAAGAACGGCCTCGCCGTCACCATCAACAGCGGGTTCTTTCAGCTCTGCCCGGCGGCGCCGGGGCCGGCGGGCCTGACGCAGGACAACTCGGCCGCGCTCGAGACGTGCGTCGGCGTCGGAGGCGACGCCTCGCAGTCGATCCTCGGCACGCTGGCCGGGACGGGCTACGACGGCGCCGCGCTCGGGCCGAACGACACGGCGACGGCCGTGAACGGCGATGAGTACATCTACGGCGGCGGGAGCGGCTGGCTGACGACGAAGTTTCCGGTCGTGCCGAGCGAGACCATCCAGATGCGCGTCATCATCGCCGACACGTTCGACGGCCTGAAGGACTCGGCCGTGCTGTTCGACGCGCTTCGCTGGGAACAGACGAGCGAGAGCGGCGTCGGGCGTCCCGCGCAGTAGTAAGGCCCCTCGGCGTTGTGGTACTTGCGAGGGGTGAGCTGGAGCAGAGTGAGCACGGCGTGGATGCCCTTCGCTCTGGTGTGCGCGATCGGCCTCGGGCGCGCTCTCATCGCGAGCGCACCACCGCAGCCGCCTCCGCTCGACGAGGCGCAGGAGCACGACGCGTTCCGCTTCGTGGCTTCGGACGAGGTGGCGGAGCGACGCGAGGCCGCGAAGACCTTCCCGACCGACCTCTGGTCGCGTGACGACGACTTCCACCAGCGCGAGGCCACGCGCACCCGCGACTGGGCCCGCGCGCACCACGCGCGCATCGAGGACGCGCTCTCGGCCATCGACGAGGGCCTTCGCGAGCGCTGGCCCAGCGGAAGCTCCGCGCCGCTCGTCGCGACCGTCCCGCCATGTCGCCCGCGCGCCATCTACTGACCTTCGTCAGCGGCTCCTACCGGACCGCGCGCTACGTCGCCCGGCACGCGCCGCTGCGGCTCGCGCTCTTCGCGACGCTCGCTCTCTCGGCCGCGTGGCCGTTGCTGGCGACCGCCGCGATGCTCAACGAGTTCCGCGACGCCCACGTCCTCGCCCACTACGAGACCGCGGCGCGCGACTCGGTCCTCCACTGGCACCAGGCGCCCTTGTGGGACCCCTACTACTGCGGCGGCATGTACCTGCTGGGGACGCCCCAGGCGCGGTTTCTCTCTCCGACGTTCCTCTTCACGCTCCTCTTCGGCGAGGCGCGCGGCGAGGCGGTGACGGCCTTCGCGATGATCATCGTCGGGCTGGAGGGCACCTTCCGGTACGCGCGCGATCGCGGGGCCACACGGTTCGGCGCGCTCCTCGCCGCGCCGCTCTTCGCGCTCAGCGGCATCTTCGCCGTCTCGCCGGGACTCGGGTGGATCGGCTTCTTCGGGTTCGAGCTTCTGCCGTGGCTGGCGCTCGGCGTGCGGCGCGCTCTCGCGCGGGAACGCATGGGCATCGTGCTCACTGCGGTGGCCGCGGCGTGGTGCGTGGGCTTCGGGGGCACGTACGCCGCGCCCATCGCCGCGCTGTGGTGCGCGTTCGAGGTGGTCGAATTCGCGGTGTCGCGGGTGCGAAGCGATCGGCTCGACCTCGTGAAGGGGCTCGGTGTGGCGGCGGTGGGGGCGGCGCTCGCGACGGCGCTGGCGGCGGTTCGGCTCTGGCCCATCTTGCAGACGCTCGACGAGGCGCCGCGCATCATCGGCGGAACCCCGGGCAACACGTGGAACATCCTCGTCCGGATGTTCTTCTTTCCCATCAAGAACGACACCGACAACGGCGAGTTCTACGTAGGCTTCTGGATCCTGCCTGCGGCGCTCCTCGGCCTCTCGCGCCGTCGCTCGATCGGGCTCTCGGTGGCGGTCGTGCTCTGCGCCTGGCTCGCCGCCGGCTACGAGGTTCGCCCCTCGCTCTTCGCGGCGCTGCGAGAGCTCCCCCTCTACACGACGCTCCGGTACCCCGAGCGGTTCCTCATTCCGCTCGGCCTGGCGGCGGCGACCCTGGCGGGGCGAGGTATCTCGCTGGTCGAGGCGTACGCGCGGACGCCCCACGCCAGGAGCGGACGGCGGCGGAGGTTCATCACGCTCGCGACCTTCACCATCGCGTCGCTCGCCATCGTGATCGACGTCGGCCCTCTCGTGGCGCAGCACGCTCTCCACGCGCGGGAACGGTGGCTCAGCCCACCTCCCTCGGCCGGCGAGGCTCGGCCGTTCCACCAGGCGCGCGGCTCGCGCTGGGCGCTCGAGTACTACGAGCCCATGCAGCGCGGGTCGCTGTCCTGCTGGGAGGCGTACCCGGTCCCGCAGTCGCCGCTCCTGCGCGGGGACCTGAAGGACGAAGAGCGCGTCCTCGAGCCGGGGGCGGGGACGGTGACCGAGCGTTCGTGGTCGCCGAACGCGATCGATCTCGATGTGACCCTCTCGCGGCCGGCCACGGTCGCGGTCAACCAGAACTGGAACGCGGGGTGGCGGTCCAGCGTCGGCGAGGTCAAGAGCGATCACGGTTTGCTGACGGTGGCGCTTCCGGAGGGCAAGCACGACGTGTCGCTCCGGTTCGAGCCGCGCTCGGCGACAGGGGGAGCGCTCGTGTCGCTCGTCGCCCTGGCGGCGCTCGTGCTCATCGGCGTCCGCGCGCGCCGCGCGCCTCGGGTGAGCACGCTGCGCGACGCGGCCGTGCTCGGGGTGCTCGCGCTGGCGCCGCTGGTGCCGCTCCTCGCCGTCGCGTCGGGTCCGCCGCCGAAGACGTTCTCCGAGCCGCCTCTCACGCCCGACGGGCGGCCGGTGGTCGCGGACGGCCTCGACGAGGGCGCGGTGCGGATCGACGCGAAGTTCGCAGACGGCGTCGTGCTCGAGGCCGCGACCCTGTCGAACCCCGACCCCATGGCGGGCTCCGACGTGAACCTCGAGCTCGACTGGCGGCGCTCTCCGCAGGTCGATCCGGGGCTCGGCATCTTCGTGCACATCGAGCCGGCGGGCGGCACGCCTCAGAACGGGGACCACATCCTCCTCTCCGGCGTGCTCGCGCCGGAGGACGCCCCGCCGGACAAGACGCTGCGCGACGTCATCCCGCTCTACATTCCCGAGGACGGGCGCGGCAAGACCTGGAAGGTCTGGGTCGGGCTGTGGCACGTGCGCCGGGGCGGCAGCCGCGTCCCCGTGTCCGACGGGGGGCACACGCTCGTCGACGGCGACCGGGTGCTCGCCGTCTCGTTCGTCCCGCGCTGATCCCTCTTGTAGGATGCCCGCGCGGATGCAAACGCTCGAGCGACGACTGGGGGTCTTCTCGGCGACGACGATCATCGTCGGCTCGATGATCGGCTCGGGCATCTTCATCGCGCCGTCCATCATGGCGAGCTATGTCGCGACGCCGGGCATCTGGATCGCTCTCTGGCTGGTCGGCGGCGCGCTCACGCTCCTCGGCGCTCTTTCGTACGGAGAGCTCTGCGCGATGATGCCGCAGGCGGGCGGTCAGTACGTCTTTCTGCGCGAGGCCTTCGGGCCGACGGTGGCGTTCCTCTACGGCTGGACGCTCTTTCTCGTCATCCAGACCGGATTCAACGCGGCCGTGGCCATCGCCTTCGCCAAGTTCCTCGGAGGCGTCGGGGTGAGGGTAGGGGAGAACGACGTCGTCTGGGCGGCCGGTGGCTTCGCGCTCTCGCGGGCGCAGCTCGTGGCGGTCGCCGTGATCGCGGCGCTCACGTGGGTCAACATGCGCGGCGTCCGGGAGGGCGCGTTCGTCCAGAACGTCTTCACGGTGCTCAAGGTCGGGGCCATCGCAATCCTCGTCCTGGTGGGCTTCGGGAGCGGCAAGGGGTCGTTCGCGCATTTCACGCCGGTGCTCGGCACGGAGCTCGGCGCAAAGGGTCTGCAGATGGGGCTCTTCGCCGCGATGGGCGTGGCGATGTCCAAGGCGCTCTTCGCGTACGACGCCTGGAACACGGTGACCTTCACCGCGGAAGAGGTGCGCGACCCGCAGCGGAACCTGCCCCGTGCGCTCGTGGCCGGCACTGTGGTGACGACGCTCGCGTACACCGCCGCGTGCGCCGTGTACCTCTACGTGCTGCCGCTGGACCGTATGGCGGGCGTCGAGGAGAACCGGGTGGCGTCGGACGTGGCCGGCACGCTGCTCGGCCCGAGGGGGATCACGCTCGTCTCGGTCGCCATCCTCGTCTCGACGTTCGGCTGCCTCAACGGTCTCATCCTCGGGGGCGCGCGCGTGCTCTTCGCGATGGCGCGCGACGGCGTGTTCTTCCGCGTCGCGGGGCGCGTCGACTCCGTCACGCACACGCCGCGCGGGGCGCTGGTCCTCCAGGGGCTGTGGTCGGCGGTGCTGGCGCTCTCGGGCAGCTACGACCGGCTGCTGACGTACGTGACGTTCGCCTCGCTGGCCTTCAACGCGCTCACCGTCGTCGGTCTCTTCGTCCTCCGGCGGAAGCGTCCGTCGGTCGAGCGCCCGTACCGAGCCTGGGGCTATCCGGTGACGCCGGCGATCTACCTCGCAGGCGCGCTCTTCTTTCTCCTCTACATCTTCCTCGGCGATCCGCGCGACGCGTGCGCAGGCCTGGGATTGGTCGCGCTCGGCTTCCCCGCGTACTGGTGGCTGCGGAAGCGCGCGACGGCGCCGGCATGAGGCTCGCGTTCCGGAGCGCATGGTAGGGTGAAGCACGATGGCCGCCCGCGGCAACGTCAAGGGCTCGGTCCTCCAGTCGCGCATCGAGTACGTACGGCGCCAGCGCGGCGACGAGTGCGTGGCTCGCGTGCTCGCGCGGTTGCCGGAGTCGGACCGTTCGATCCTGTCGGGCCTCCTCCTTCCCTTCGCGTGGTATCCGTTCGACACGGGCGAGCACCTCGACCTCGCCATCGCCGAGGAGATGGCGCGCGGTGACGTCATCTTCCACGAGCTCGGCGCCGCCTCGGCCGACGACAACCTGACGTCGGCGAGCCAGCTGCACTACATCCGCGAGCACAACCCGCACGCTCTCCTCAAGCAAGCGACCGGGATCTACGGCGTCTACTACGACACGGGCCGGCGCGACTACGAGCGCGTCTCCGACACCAAGGCGGTGCTGCGCACTCGCGACAGCCTGTCCTTCTCCGTGGCCGACTGCGCCACGGTCGTCGGATGGCACGTCCGCGCCATCGAGATGTGCGGCGGCCGCAACGTCCGCGTCACCGAGGCGCAGTGCCGCGCCCTCGGCGGAGAGTGCTGCGAGTACGTCTGCGAGTGGGACTGACTGAGCGAGGGTTCTAGCGGTCTCTCCGCGTCAGCGTCTTCGCGCAGCGGAACCCGAGCCCCATGCCACGCGTCAGCGCGAAGAGGCCGACCCCGCGCGTCGCGGCGCGCGACCACTTGCTGTCGGTGCTCCAGCAGCCCGAGCGCACCCGCCGGAACGACGAGTCGCCTCGCGGCGTGTCCTGCGTCGGCTCCACCTCCGCCGACAGCTCGTCCCAGCTCTTGTCGCCGAAGATGTCGCCCACCCACTCGCGGACCCCGCCCGCCATGTCGCGGCTCCCGTAGGGCGACTCGTCCGTCGGGAACGTGCCGATCGGCTCCGGTTGCTGCGCGTACGGCCGCGACTCGCGCATGTGGCAGAACGTCGGATCGAAGTGGTCTCCCCAGGGGTAGAAGCGGCCGTCCGTCCCGCGCGCCGCCTTCTCCCACTCGGCCTCCGACGGGAGTCGCACTTCGGCCCCATCGCGCGCGCCGCGCCAGCGGCAGTAGGCCACGGCGTCGAACCAGTCCACGAGCACCGCCGGGACGGACCACTCGTGCCCCTCGCCCTCGGGGAACGTCTTCCGCGCGTCCCCCTCGATGATGATCGCCTTCGGCTCCCACCGGTCCTGCACGCGCTCGACCCAGTACCCTTCGGAGCCGCGCAGATCGTGCGGCGCACGCTTGGAGCTGAGCGCAGGGTCCGCGAGGTACAGCTCGTCGAGGAACGCGCAGTACTCGCGCATCGTCACCGGGAAGCGCGCCACGGCGAAGTCGTGCACGCTCACCTCCTGCCGGGGCAGCGGCTCGATGGCGTCCCCGTCGCCGCCGAGCGCCGCCAGGCCACCCGGCACGTACACGAAGTCCTCTCCGATCTCCTCGCTCGTGTAGAGGTTCACCTCGGCGGTCTGGTGGCCGCCGCGCGCGAGCAGCAGCGGGTAGCGCACGTCCCGGTACCCCGCGGCCTTGATGACGACCAGATAGCTGCCCGGATCGAGCCGTACCCCCTCGATGGGCGTACGCCCGAGGTAGCGCTCGTCGGACGCCGTCAGCACGCGATCGTGCTCCACGTAGCGGTACACCGTCACGTTCGCGCCGGGCGGATTCGTCGTGAGCGACAAGCTCGCGTCCGCGCGGAGGAGCGCGGCGTAGCGGCCCTGATCGTGATCGGTGACGAGCGCCTCGTAGTAGATCTGCTGAGGCGGCCGGCGCTCGGCCTCCGCCTGACGCGCCCGTCCCCAGTAGAGATCGGCCAGGCCGCGATGGGCCTCGGCGCACTCGGCGTCGTAGCCAAGCGCCTTCGTGTAGAGCTCGATCGCCTCGGCCAGCGCGCGGCCGCTCTCGCGCTCGGCCTCCGAGGAGCGATCTTCGAGCGCCCAGCCCGCCCGCTTGCGCTCGACCGGCTCCCAGCCGCGCACCTGCTTGAGCGTCTGCCGAGCGAGCTCGCCGAGCCGCTGCCGCTCGGTCTCGAGGTGCTGGAAGCGCATCACGGGGTCCTTGGCGCGCTCGCAGAGGCTCAACGCCTCCATGCGGCGCCGCTCGCGCTCCTTCGCACCCTCGAGGAAGGCCTCGATCTCCTCGGCCACCTGGTCGGCCGACTTCGGCCGGCCGAGCCGGTCTTTCGAGAGCATCTGCAGGCACAGATCCTCGAGCAGGAGCGGGCAGCTCGGCATGACGTCGCGGGGACGCCGGGGCATGCGGTCGATCGTGGCCAGGATCATCGCGGCGGGGCCGGCGCCAACGTCGAACGGGTGCACGCCGGTCAGGAGCTCGTAGAGCACGACGCCGAGGGCGAAGAGGTCTGCGCGCTCGTCCACGTCCGTCTCGTGGCGGAGCACCTCGGGCGCGATGTACCCCGGCGTCCCGCTGGTCGCCGACGACATCCCGTTCGTCCGCGGCGGAGCCCCTTCGCGCCGCGAAGGGATCTCGAGGGGCACGTCGCGCATGGCCTTCGCCAGGCCCCAGTCGGCCAGGTACACCTCGCCGAAGTCGCCGAGGAGCACGTTCTCCGGCTTGATGTCGTTGTGCAGGATGCCCCGGGCATGCGCATACGCGAGCCCTCGCGACACCTGGAGAAAAGCTCCGAGCAGGCGCACCAGCGGCCACTGAACCTTGATGTCCGGGTGCGTGAGGACGTCGCGCAGCGACTGCCGCTTGACGATCCGCATCGTGTAGTAGGGCTGGCCGTCGGGCAGCCATCCCATGTCGTAGACAGGGACGATGTTCGGGTGCTCGAGCTGCGCGGTGACGTGCGCCTCGTCGATGAAGCGCCGGGCGACGCTGGATTCGGACTCCTTGCCCTGCTTCAGCGTCTTCACGGCGACCGTGCGCCCGATGGTGCGATCGAGCGCGCTCGTCACGAGGCCCGCGCCGCCGGCGCCGAGCAGCTCGCCGATCTTGTAGCGGGGCCCCGGGGGCTGCGACGGCGATGGCGGGCGCTCGCTGCGCTTCACCGTCTTGCCCGGCTGCGTCTCGCGTCGCTTCGAGTCGCCCGTGTCGGTCGAGTAGGGGATGGTCTCCGCCTGCTTGGTCGACTCGGCGACGAGCGACGCGAGCCGCAACGGATCGAGCGATGACCCCTCGAAGAGCGCATCCGCGGCCGGGGCCTCCCCGGCACGCGCCCACCGCGCGGCGAGCTCCCACAGCTCCGCGGTGGACATCCAGCCGCGGGCGACGGCTTCGAGAGCGATCGCACGCGCGTCGCGGATGCGCATTCGAGAGCGTTTCTACTTCGCGGTGGGCGTGATGTACTCGATCGGCTGGGGCGTGCCGTTGGTGCTCGTCACCGTCGCCTTGCACTGCAGGTCGGACATGATCGTGAGCAGCGCGTCGAAGACGAAAGTGCTCGTGACGCCAAAGCGCTGGTCGTCCTGCACCGTGAGGTTCCAGAGCTCGGCGATCGGGCGGCAGGGGTCCGGCGGGGCGTAGTTCTTCAGGTTGCCGGCGAGGTGCACCGTTGTCGGCTGGTGGAGGTAGACAGTCAGGTTGCCACCGCTCGGGTACGCGGACAGCTGGCGCGTCTGCTGGTCGTAGTCGACGAGAAGGTTGGTGCTGGTCGTCGCACCGCCTGAAAGGGCAGCGCCCCCGACGAGCATCACCGCGCTCGCCGAAAGACCGCTCCACAGCAGCATACGGATCTTCATGGGCTTCCTCCGACGCGCGCGACGATCGTCCGATCTCCGCACGGATGACGCACCGACCCCAAAGAAACAATAACCGCAGCCGCAGCCAAACGCACGAAGTTACCCCAGAATTCTCCCACACGGTGAGCAGAGGACGGTTTCTATCTCCCCAGCGGCTCGCCGGGCGCGCTTCCCCGAGGCGCCGTCCCGCAAGGCAGGGAGACGGGGGCCACCCTTAGTCTCGCTGCCTCCTTGCGACACCGGCGCACGCCGGAGTAGGTTGCGCCGGCGACAAGCCGTAGAGGAGCGAGATGGCCAACAAGACCGTTCATTTACCCATGGTGGACGCCACCCCGCCGACGCAGCGGCAGGACACGTGGTGGCTCGGCCCGGCCCTCACCGTGCTCGTTCTCGTCGGCTTCATCGTTTACGCGACGTTCCGCGCGTTCGAGGGAACGTCTTACGAGTGGCAGGCGTACCTTTCCCCCTTCTATTCGCCGCTCTTCGACGTTTCGTGGGCCAAGGGCTGGGGCCTCGCCTTCTTCACTCCGGCGATGCTGATCCTGCCCGGGCCCGCCTCGTTCCGCTTCACTTGCTACTACTACCGCAAGGCCTACTACCGCGCGTTCGCCTGGGACCCTCCCGCGTGTGCGGTCGGCGAGCGGTCGGCGCATCGTTACAACGGCGAGAGCAAGCTCCTCCTCTTCCAGAACCTGCATCGCTACGCGATGTACGTGGCGGTGATCTTCCTCCTCATCCTGTGGAAGGACGCGATCGTTGCCATCATCGGCTGGCCCGGGGGCGGCGCGCACGTGGGCGTGGGGACGCTCGTGATGATCGCGAACTGCGTCCTTTTGACGGGGTACACCTTCGGCTGCCACAGCTTCCGTCACCTCATCGGCGGCAGCGTGAACAGCTACTCGAAGGCGTCGCTCGGCAACGTGCGCCACGGGCTGTGGAAGCTCGTCACCGTCCTCAACGAACGGCACCAGCCGCTCGCGTGGGCGAGCCTCTTCTCCGTCGTCATCACCGACATCTACATTCGCATGGTCGCCACCGGCGCCATCCACGACGCGAGGCTCTTCTGATGGCCGAAGCCAAGTACGAGACCCACGAGCACGACGTGCTCGTCATCGGCGCCGGCGGGGCGGGCTTGCGGGCGGCCATCGAGGCGAGCGCGGGCGGGGCGAGCGTCGGGCTGGTCTGCAAGTCGCTCCTCGGCAAGGCGCACACGGTGATGGCCGAGGGCGGCGTCGCCGCGGCGCTCGGCTACGTCGAGCCGAAGGACAACTGGAAGGTGCACTTCCGCGACACGATGAAGGGCGGCCGCTACCTGAACCAGTGGCGCATGGCCCAGCTGCACGCCACGGAGGCCCCCGACCGCGTGAAGGAGCTCGAGGAGTGGGGCGCCCTCTTCGATCGGACGGCGGACGGGCGAATCCTCCAGCGCAACTTCGGCGGTCACAAGTACCCTCGCCTCGCGCACGTCGGCGACCGCACCGGGCTCGAGATGATCCGCACGCTCCAGCAGCACGGCATCCACTGCGGGATGCAGGTGTACATGGAGTGCACGGTGACGCGCCTCCTCACCGACGGCGAGCGGATCCGCGGGGCGTTCGGATACTGGCGCGAGAACGGGCGCTTCGTGGTGTTCCGCGCCAAGTCGGTGGTGCTCGGCACGGGCGGCATCGGGCGCATCTTCCGCATCAACTCGAACTCGTGGGAGTGCACGGGCGACGGGCAGGCGCTCGCCTATCTCGCCGGGGCCGAGCTCATGGACATGGAGTTCATGCAGTTCCACCCGACGGGCATGGTGTGGCCGCCGAGCGTCCGCGGCACGCTCATCACCGAGGGCGTGCGCGGCGAGGGCGGCACGCTGCGCAACAAGGACGGCAAGCGCATCATGTTCGACTACGTCCCGGAGCTCTACGCCAACGAGACGGCGAGCACCGAGGAGGAGGCGGACCAGTGGCTGCGCGAGAGCACGTCGGGCCAGGCGTCGAAGGCCAAGCGCACACCGGACCTGCTCCCGCGGGACATCGTGGCGCGCGCCATCCACAGCGAGGTGAAGGCGGGACGCGGCTCGCCGCACGGGGGCGTGTTCCTCGACATCCACTCGCGCCGCAGCGCCGAGGACATCAAGCGGAAGCTCCCGGCGATGTACCACCAGTTCAAGGAGCTGGGGGACGTCGACATCACGAAGGAGTCGATGGAGGTCGGTCCCACGGGCCACTACACGATGGGCGGCATCCGGGTCGATCCGGAGACGCAGGAGTCGCGCATCAAGGGCCTCTTTGCCGCGGGCGAGTGCGCGGCGGGAATGCACGGGGCCAACCGGCTCGGCGGCAACTCGCTCTCGGACCTGCTCGTCTTCGGGCGCATCGCGGGCCACTACGCGGCCCGGTACGCCAAGACCCAGGCGACCGCGCCGGCCCTCGACGAGGGGGAGATCGAGGAAGCCACGCGCGAGGCGCTGGCGCCGTTCGAGCGCGCCGAAGGGCCGAACCCGTTCCTTCTGCACGAGGACCTCAAGGACAAGATGCAGACGTTCGTCGGCATCATCCGCACCGAGGACGACCTGAAGAAGGGCATCGAGCACCTCGAGCGGCTCAAAGAAGCGTCGTCGCGGGTCAAGGTCGACGGCAATCGCCACTTCAACTCTGCGTGGCACCAGGCGGTCGACGTGCGCAACATGCTCGTCGTCAGCGAGGCGATGGCGCGGGCCGCGCTCACGCGCAAGGAGAGCCGGGGCGCCCACGCGCGCGAGGACTTCCCCGACATGGACAAGGGGCACTTCGCGAAGGTGAACGTCACGCTGCACGGCACCGCGAACGGGATGGAAGTCGTCGAGGCGCCGCTGCCGGACGTGCCGCCCGAGATCCAGAAGGTCCTGGACGAGAAGGAATGACCAATGGCTGAAAAGAAGGCGACGCTGAAGGTCTTCCGCGGCGACTCCGAGGGCGGCAAGCTCGAGTCGTACGAGGTGGAGACCTACCCCGGGATGGTGGTGCTCGACGCCATCCACGACATCCAGGCCAAGCAAGAGCCGTCCCTCGGCGTCCGGTGGAACTGCAAGGCTGGGCGTTGCGGCTCGTGCAGCGCGGAGATCAACGGACGACCGCGACTCATGTGCATGACGCGCATGACGCACTACCCGGAAGGGGAGCCCATCACGGTCACCCCCATGCGGAGCTTTCCGGTCATCAAGGATCTCGTCACGGACGTCTCGTTCAACTTCGAGATGGCCAAGAAGGTCCCCCCCTTCAAGCCGCGACCGCGCGAGGCCGACGGCACGCATCGCATGCAACAGGAGGACATCGATCGCATCCAGGAGTTCCGGAAGTGCATCGAGTGCTTCCTCTGCCAGGACGTGTGCCACGTCATCCGGGACCACAAGAAGTCGAGCTTCGCCGGGCCGCGCTTTCTCATCTACTTGGCTGGGCTCGACATGCACCCGCTCGATACGCTCGACCGGCGCGGGCTCGTGAAGGACGAGTTCAAGATCGGCCTCTGCAACATCACCAAGTGCTGCAGCGAGGTTTGTCCCGAGAGCATCCGCATCACGGACAACGCCATCATCCCGATGAAGGAGCGCGTGGCCGACGACTACTACGATCCCGTCCGCTGGCTGCTGAAGAAGGTCGCCGGCGGCGACGGCAAGAAGAAGGCGAGCCTGCCCATCTTCGGCGGCGGCGTGCCACGACCGGCGGTGTCGGCGGCGCCCGTGGCGGCGAAGCTCGAGGACGGCGAATAGGGGGAAAAACGATGAGCTACTCGCTGAAGCGCCTCTCACGGACGAACCTCGAGGCAGCGATCGCCAGGGCGGCGCACTACCGGGACCTCAATCAGCCCGAGGAGGCAGAGAGCATCTGCCGGGACGTGCTCGACGTCGACCCGGAGAACCAGCAGGCGTGGAAGCTCCTCGGGCTCGCCCTCACCGACCAGTTCGCGGGCTTGCAAGTGGGCCTGCTCGAGGAGGCGATCGAGGCGTTCGAGCGGCTGACCGACGATTACGAGCGCGTCTACCACGTGGGAGTCGCCTGGGAACGGGCCGCGAAGGCCCACCTGGAGCGGAACGAGGCGCACAGCGCCGTGACCGCGTTCGAGCACGCGCTGCGTCTCTTCGAGAAGGCCGAGCAGATGCGCCCGGAGTCGCCCGACCCCGTGCTGCGCTGGAACCGGTGCGTCAGGCTCCTGTCGAATCACCCGTCCCTCCGCGCGGCGATCCACGCCCCGCGTGAGGACGAGATCCAGCTGGGGGACTAGCCCAGATGCTCGACGCGATGCGAGACAGAGCACGCACGGGGATCCTGGCGGTCGCGGTCGCGGCGGCGCTCGCAGGATGCGGCGCGGCCCCGCCCGCGGCGGCCGTGACCGTCGCGCCGCCCACTCCTCCTCCAGCGCTGGAGCATCCCGTGGAAAAGCCCTTGATCGTCGGCGAGCTGGTGACCTACCGCGGCGGCTCCCCCCTGGGCCACGAGTCGTATCGCGACGACGGCGAGACCCTGGTGAGCAAGATCCGGTTCGGCCCGCGAAAGGCGACCATCACCCTCTCACGGGCAAAGCGGCACGTACGCGTCGAGGCCGGCGGGAATACGATCGAGAACGACCTCGGTCCGGGCACGGTGGCGCTCGAGAACGGTCACTGGGAGGCCTACGCCATCGCCGCGGAGCAGTTCGCGGATGCGACGACCCCGAAACCGGTCAAGGTGCTCCTGCCCGCACAGGGACTGACGCTCGAGGGCACCATCACGGTGACGCCCGCGGGAGCAGGGGGCCGGAAGGTGGAGATCACGCTGAAGGCCCTCACCGTCACCGTGGAGCTCGACGCCCGCGGATCGGTGGTCCGCGCCAGCGTCCCTTCTCAGGGGATCGAGGTGCGACGCGCGGGAGAGGCGCCGCCGGTCATCGCGGCGCGTGCGGTTCCGGCGTCGGTGACGAGCGAGCCGGTCGAGGTCATGAGCGGTCCCGTCACGCTTCGAGGCGAGCTCTGGGTGCCCGCCGGCGCGAAGGGCAAAGTGCCCGTCGTGCTCATCATCGCCGGGTCCGGTCCGACCGATCGCGACGGGAACAGCGCCCTTGGGCTGAGGACCGACGCGTATCGGATGCTCGCCGAGGCGCTCGCGGTCCGAGGCATCGCGTCGCTCCGATACGACAAGCGCGGCGTCGGTCAGAGCACATTCGACTTCGATCCCGCGAAGACCGTGCTGGACGACTTCGTCGCCGATGCCGGGGCGCTGGCGGCCAAGCTCCGGAGCGATCCCCGTTTTTCGACGCTGACCCTCGTCGGCCACTCCGAGGGCGGCCCCATCGCGCTCTTGCTCGCGCAGAAGACGCGACCGAACGCGCTGGTGCTCGTGGCGTCGCCCGGGCGCCCGCTCGAGGCCGTGCTCCGCGAGCAGCTGGCGGCGCAGCTCGACGCCGCGGCGATGGGAGACTTCGATCGGATCATCAAGGCGATCCGCGCCGGCAGCTCGCCCGAGCCAGTCCCCGAGGGGCTCGCCCCACTGTTCAATCCGACCGTTCGCGCGATGATCAAGAGCCTGCTGGAGGTCGATCCGGCCGCGCTCATCAAGAAGCTCGACGTGAAGACCGCGGTCATCCAGGGAGAGCACGACGCGCAGGTGACGGTCGCCGACGCGCGGGCACTCGCCGCCGCCCAGCGCCACGCGAAGCTCACCCTCTTGCCGACCATGAACCATGTGTTCAAGGACGAAGCGTCCGCTGCCCTTCCGCAGGCGAGCTATGACGATCCGTCGAAGCCGCTCGCCGCGGGGTTCGTCGACGCCGTCGTGGCCGCTGTCCCGCTGCGTTGAGCGCGTCGGATCACCCCGGGGTCTTGCACGCGTGGTTGAGCGCGTCGTTCGCGCGCTCGCGCACCACGGCGGGGTCCCGCCCGCTCGCCACCATCGGAAGAGCCGCGCACGTGGCGCGGAGCGCGTCGCCGTAGCCGGTGAACGGGTCGATCGCCTCGACGACGAACGCGTGGGTCGCGGGCAGGTGCGCGATGGCGTCGGCGAGGACGCCGTCCATCTCCGGCGTGCAGCGCTTCACGGCGTAGCCGAGCGGCACGGTCAGGGCCGAGTACACCTGCGCCGGGCGAGCGGCCAGCGCCTTCGTCCACACCACGTGGAGCCGCGCGCATGGGAGCCGCTCTTCCTTCCCCGCCGCGCCGAGCAGGCCAGGCTCGGCCGTCTCGGCCAGCCACCCGAGCGTCACGTCGTCCGCGGCGGCGAGCGAAACGACCGCGTCGACGCAGCTCGGCGAGTCGCGCCCCGACTCGGGCGCGTCCATCAGGGCCTTGCGGGCGTCCGCGTCCGCGTCCTTCGATGCGATTCCCCGGCACATCGCCCCCCGCGTCGACGCGTCGCCGAGCCGACGGACGACGGCGTCGTGCGCTGGCTTGCCCAGAGCCGCCAGCGCGCCGGACACGTTGAAGTTCTGCAGCGTCGCCGACAGCCGCACGAGCGCTTGCTCCAGATCGCCGATGAACGGGACGAGCCGCGCATCGTGTCGGTCGACGGCGCTCGCGGCGAGGTCGGCCCGCGCCGGATCGGCGAGGCCGCGGCGAAGCATCTCGCTTCCCCAGGGCGCGCCGCGGACGACCCCGTTCCACGCTGCCCGGAACGCTTGCACGTCGAACGCCGAGCGGGCTTCGAGGGCCGCGAGGGCCTTCGGGTTCTTGTCGGCGATCCGCCCGAGAGCCGCGACCGCGTCGGGTGTCCCGTTCTGATCGAGCCAGGACACGTCGCCCTTTCGCTCCGCCTCTTCGATGGTGCTCGGCGCGCACGCGGGTGCGAGCAACGCAACGACGACCGCGAGCGGCCCCAGGAAGGACGGCGCGCGCACCGCTACAACCCCCGCTCCTCGGTGAGGCTCGGCGCCGCGAGACGCGGTCCCTCCTTCAGGTTGAGGCGCACGGGGAGCACGACCATCGGTACCCCCGCGTGCTGGAGCCGCCGCTGGATGGTGAACGCGGTCTCGTTGTGGAGGATCCGCGTGACGAACGTCTCCTCCTCGAAGATGAGCTGGCCGGCGACGAAGAGGCCCTTGGGATATTTCTGGATGAGCTCCGTCGCGATCTTCTCCGCCTCGACGGCGACCTCGATGCCGGTCGAGAACGTGCTCTCGGCCGGCATGCCGAGCCACGCGGCGTATTGGACGTACTTATCGAGGGCATGTTTCGTGCGGCGCTCGAGCTCGTGCACTTCGCCGATTCCCTTGAACACCCCCGAGTCGATCACCGCCACCGAACAGAAGACGACGCCTTTGAAGTGACCCGGAAACATCCGCAGCAGTGTCAGCAGCGCATGGCGCCCGAGCCCGCCGTAGCCCCCGACGAACAGCATCGCCACCGGCTGCCGGCGGTCGATGCGCGAGCTGGCCGCGGCGTCGTCCAGATTGGCCACGCTCGGCTTCGGCGAGTTGACGACGTCCGGCAGAGGGTCGGCGAGCTCCACGTCGAGCTGGCGGATGGCCGCGACGACACGGTTGTAGTGCCGCTTGATCCAGAAGCACACCACCACCAGGATTCCCGTCACCACCAGCGTCAGCCAGCCGCCGACCGCGAACTTCACGACGCTCGTCACGATGAGGATGGTCACGCACAGTGCCAGGCCGATGAGGTGAACCGGGAGGTGGCGGTACCAGTCCGGGTGCTCCCTGCGGTGCTGGACCCAGAAGCGTGCCATGCCGAGGTTCGACAGCGAGAACGTGAGAAACACGTTGATCGAGTACATGACCACGAGCTTCTCGACGTTGCCGTGCGTGTAGAGGAGCGCGGCGATCGACGTCCCCCCCATCAGGATGACGCCGTTCTGCATGCTGAGGCGCTCGGACAGGGCCGCGTACCGGTGAGGCAGCCAAGAGTCGACGGCCATGTTCGCCATGACGCGCGGCCCGTCGACGAAGCCTGCTTGCGCCGCGATGAACAGCAGCCCGGCCTCGCTGCAGAGCGCGATGAGCACGAACCAGTAACCGGCGTTGAAGCCGCCGATTCGCCAGGCGCCCGCCACCCGATCGAGCAGGATGGCGTTCATCGGCTTGGTCGGATCGTCGAAGTCGGGCGCCACGTGTACCAACAGGTACGCGAGGATGATGCCGCCCGCCGTGATCGACAGCGACGTGGCCATGAGGATCATGGTCCGCTTGGCGGTGCGCTGTTTGGGCTCGCGCATGATGGGCACGCCGTTCGACACGGCCTCGATGCCCGTGTAGGTGCCGCCACCGAGCGAGTACGCGCGCACCGTGAGCGCGAGCGCCCCGAAGACTCCGAGGGCCCCGACCGTGCCGTGCAGGTTCGCGCTCGCCTCGCGGGTCACCTGCCCGAAATCGCCGGCGTGTGCGCCAATGGCGATGACGAGGAGCACCGCGTGCGTCAGCACGAACGCGGCGAAGATGGGCGTGATCGCGGCGACGGACTCCTTCACGCCACGGATGTTGAGGATCATGAGGACTGCGATGGCGCCGATCTCGATGGTGACCTTGGTGCGCTGCACCGGATCCAGCCACGTGCCGATGTCATCCGACGTGATCGCGAGGGCGGCCTTGCCGAACCAGGCGCGCGGGATGAGGTAGAAGACGGCCTCGCCGCCAGCCGCGATCGACGTCGTGATCGTGAGGACGTAGTCGACGAGGAGCGCCGAGCCGCTCACGACTCCGAATCGCGGACCAAGGAGCTTGGTCGCCACCACGTAGCCGCCGCCGCCCGACGGGAAGTGCTCGATGATGCGCGTGTACGCGTACGAGATGATGAAGACGGTGACCGCCGTCCCGAGCGCGAGGAAGACCGCGAGCGACGAAAAGTCGTGCTCTGGGGTCATGATCTCGCGGAAAGCCGCGTCCGGCCCGTAGGACGACGACGAAAGACCGTCGGCACCGAGGCCGACCCACGCCAGCATCGCGACGAGCGAGATGCTGTGGAAGGTCTTCTCGGAGTGAACGTCCTTCGGCGCGCCGAAGAGGAACGCGCGTATCTTCTTCCACATCGTAGAAGGGGGCCTCGCGTCGCTTTCGGGTCGCGCGGCCACCATAATGCAGTCCCGGCGGTCGTCAATCGGACGACGCCGCGCCTGGGGGCAGGACGGGGTGCCTGGTGCGGATTCTCTTGACTGGCGGAACAGGGTTCATCGGCGCTCGGGTCGCCGCGGCGCTCGAGGCGCGAGGCGACTCCGTCGTCGTCGTCTCGCGGCGTCCCTCGGGGATCGCCTCGCGAGCCTCCATCGGCTGGGACGCGCTCGCCGACGAGGTGCTGCGCGTCGACGCCGTCATCCACCTCGCCGGCGAGCCCGTCGCCGATGGGCGATGGACGCCTGAGCGACTCGAGCGCATCCGCAGCAGTCGAGTCGACACCACGATCCGCGTCGCCCGCGCCATCGCTTCGGCCACGACCCGGCCGCGCGTCTTCGTCAGCGCGTCGGCGGTCGGCCTCTACGGCATGCGGCGCGACGACGTGGTGTGCGACGAGGACACGCCCGCCGGCGACGATGTCCTCGCGCGGATTTGCATCGCCTGGGAAGCGGCGGCCGAGCCGGCGAAGGCGGCCGGGGTGCGCGTCGTTCACCCGCGGATCGGCGTCGTGCTGGGCCCCGGGGGAGGCGCCCTCGAGAAGATGACGAAGCCCTTTCGCTGGTTCGTCGGCGGCCCGGTCGGCCGCGGCACGCAGTGGAACAGCTGGATCCACCTCGACGACGTCGTTCGCGCGCTCCTCTTTGTCCTCGACACGAAGTCGCTCTCGGGTCCCGTGAACCTCGTCGCTCCGACGCCCGTGACCATGAACGAGATGGCCCGCGCCATCGGCAAGGCTCTCGGTCGTCCCTCCGCTCTCCGCGTCCCCGCGGTGGCTCTACGGCTCGCCCTCGGCGACGGCGTCGCCGAGCTACTTCTCACAGGGCAGCGCGTGGCGCCACGAAAGCTCGAAGCGGCGGGTTTCGTCTTCGAGCTCCCGCGTCTCGACGAAGCGCTGGCCCGTCTGCGTTGACCCGGACTGCGGTAGCCTGGGCAGGGAGGCTGCCTTGAACGCGTCGGTCCGCCGCCTCATCGCCGCCGTCGGCGTCTTCGCGGCCCTGGTCGCCGTCGGCACAGTGGGCTACTTCGCGCTCGGGGAAGGCCGCTGGAGCTTCGGCGACTGCGCCTACATGACCGTCATCACCATCTCGACGGTCGGGTTCTTCGAGCTCGGTCACATGCGGGACGTGCCGGGCGCGCGGGCGCTGACGGTGGGCCTCATCATCGGCGGGGTCGGCGTCCTGGCGTACATGCAGTCGAACCTCACTGCGCTGCTCGTCGAGGGCGTGATCGGGCAGGCGCTACGGAGGAGACGGATGTTCAAGGAGATCGAGAAGCTCTCGGGGCACGTCGTCGTGGCCGGAGCGGGCGGTACGGGCAAGCACGTCGTCGAGGAGCTCGTCGCCACGCAGACGCCTTTCGTCGTCATCGACCGCAGCGAGCAGACGCTGAAGCACATCTCCGAGGAGATGTGCGGCGGCAAGATGCTTCACGTCCACGGCGACGCGACGCTCGACCACGTGCTGCTCGCCGCGGGCGTCCAGCGGGCGCGCGGCGTCGTCGCGGCCCTCACCCACGACAAGGACAACCTCTACGTGACGCTGAGCGCGCGCAGCCTCAACGCGTCGGCGCGCATCGTCAGCAAGGTGGTCGAGGACGAGGCGGCGCCGAAGATCATCAAGGCGGGCGCGTCCTCCATCGTCAATCCCACGATGATCGGCGCGCGCCGCCTCGCCGGGGAGCTCATTCGCCCCGAGGTGCACGAGTTTCTGGATCAGATGGTCCGCGACAAGGACAGGAACCTCCGCCTCGAGGAGGTCGCCGTGCCGCGCGGCTCCTCATTCGTCGGCAAGGCGCTGAAGGACACGCCCATCCGGCGCGACACGCGTGCGCTCGTCGTCGCGGTCCGCGGCAGCGACCGGGAGTTCACCTACAACCCCGATCCGGACTACGTAATAGGTGAGGGGACGACGCTCATCGTCCTCGCCGAGACCGACAGCATCGTGAAGCTGCGCGCTCTCGTGGGGTAAATAGGAGGCCTTCGGTCGGCTCAGAGCGTGTCGACCGGCACGCGGACGGGGCAGCCGTGGTGGCCCGTCCGCTCCGCGTACTGCTGGTGGTACTCCTCCGCCTTGTAGAAGGAGCCCATGGGACGCACTTCGGTCGTGATGTGCTGGTCGAGGTGCTTCTGTTCGGTTTGGAGCGAGGCTCGCGCTGCTGCCGCCTCGTCGTCACCGAACGTGAAGACGATGCTCCGGTAGCTGTCCCCCTCGTCGGGGCCTTGCCCGCCGACTTGCGTCGGATCGTGGATCTTCCAGAAGACGCGGAGCAAGTGCTCATAAGGGACACGCGCCGGATCGAACTCGACGAGCACGGTCTCGGCATGGCCGGTCGTGTGCGTGCAGACCTTCGGATAGTCGGGATCGGTCGTGTGGCCGCCCGCGTAGCCGACTGCCGTCGAGACCACGCCGGGCACGTGACGGAAGGCGTCCTCCACGCCCCAGAAGCAGCCCGCCGCAAACGCCGCGAGGCGGTCGTGCCCGACCGGGGTGAGCGGCGTGCCGTTTCCGGCGTGGCCGGGGTCGGAGCCGACGTGGACAGGCGTCGCGCCGCCGGAGGACGCCGGCTCGGGCGAGACGTCCGCCGTGGTGCGTGTCGCGTGACAGCCGAGCGCCGCCGACGAGGTGATGGCGAGGGGGACGAGCCAGCCGAGCTTCATGTAGAGGACTACGCGCGAAGGGGCCCGCGGTATCGCCCGCCCTTCGCTCACGCTGCCAACCCCCGTGCGGCGAGCACTTCGAGCAGATCCCCCCGGAGCGGCTGCTTGGCGCCCTGCAGCATCCCGCGCGCCAGCTCGACGAACCGTGAGCCCCGGGTTGATTTGAGCGCCGCGAGCGCGGCCAGCCGGTCCGCCGGAGCTCCGTGCTCGAGCACCCCCAGCAGGATGTCCGCCGCCTCGAGCGTGTCGATGCGCGCCAGAGCGCGCAGCGCCGACGCCCGTGGGGCCGGATCGGGAGACTCCCGCAGAATGCGCGACAAGGGGTCGACGGCATGCGGAAAGTACAGCGTCTCCACAGCCTTGCACGCCTGCTCGACGACGGCCGGGTCCGCATCCCGCAGCGCCGCTCGCACCGTGACGAAGCTCCGCTTGAAGAACAGTGTCTGGAGCGATTGCAATACGGCGATTTTCACGCGCCGCTCGTCGCGCGCGAAGAGCTTTTCCAGCGGCGAGAGCACCGCGTAGAGCTGGAGCTGGGCCAGTTGCTCCGCCAGGCGGAGGCGCGCGTCGACCATCGCCGACCCCGTATCGCCCGGCCGCTCGTCGAGCGGGAGCGCCGTGAGTCGCGCGAGCATCGCCTTTCGCCGGATGAGATCCGGCCAGCGCTTGTCGAGCAGCACCTCGGCGCACGCCTCGGCGGCGCTGCCCCGCTGCTCCCACTCGACCACGTCGACATGCCAGACCTCGGTGAAGTGCGTGTCCTGTCGCAATGGATGGGAGAGAGCGCTCGACGTCTCGAGCGGCTCGTCCTTCATGGTGCCGTAGCGAAGCGCGACGCGCGCATAGTGCTCACTGCGTGACACGTCGAGGTCCAGCGTCGAGAGCTGCTTGTAGATGCCGCCGACGCTCGCCCACTGGCCGACCTCACCGTACGCCAGGATGGAGGCGAGGAGGGCATTCTCGGCGATCTCGGCCGGGGCGTTCCTGGCGAGGTGTTGTTTCGCGAGCGCCTGCCAGAGCCTCGCCTGCTGGAGCGAGTAACCGCCCGACGCCGACGTCAGCCCAAGCGACTGCGCGTAGTCGGCGGCCTCTCGCGTCAGCGTGGCTGCGGCGCTCGTCTCCTCTCGCTCGGTCGCTGCGGCGATCGCCTCCTCGTAGTACTCGAGGGCGAAGTACTTCAGGTGGTCCTCGCGCAGGATGCGCACGCAGTTCACGTACCCCTCCAGCACGTCCTCGAACGCGCCGCTCTCGCGGCCGATCTGCACGAGCACGCCGAAGCAGTCGAATGCCCGCTCTCGCAGCCCCACCGACTCGAAGTGGTCCGCCGCTTCCTCGACGAGGCGCACGCTGGCCACCATGGCCTCGCGGGCCTGCGCGGCGTCGCCGCACTGCCGGGCGCACCGCGCGAGGTTGAACCGTACGAGCGCCGCCACGTACGCGTCGTCGCCGCGCTCGGTGACGTGCGCGAGCCGCGACCAGAGCGCGCGCGCCGCCGGCCACTCCTTGGCCTTCTCGCGGCAGATCGCCGCCGCAGCCACGAGCCCCGCGTCTTCCATCTCGCGCGCCGCCTCGGCCATCTGTCCCTGCGCTGCGAGCACCCGCGCTCGATCCACGGGCGGCACGGCGCGCATCAGTGTCCCGGCGCGCTTCCACGCCGCCGGATCGGTCGCGGCCAGGTAGCCGATCACCGTCAGCGCGGCGCGGGGGTTGTTGCGCCGGGCGAGCGTGTCCTCGAGAGGGCGCAGGACGGCGACGTAGTCGTGCTCGGAGACGTGGGTCTGCGCCGCCGCGGACAGCAACGCCGAGAGGGCCGTCTCCAGGTCTCCGCGCGCGGTCGCCGCCTTGGCGCGGTCCCGGAGGATGTAGAGATCCTCGAGCACGAGGAGAGGTTAGCGGGAGGGCGCTCGGTTCGCGACTGGGGGCGGCTGGTCGAAGGCCACGGCGAACGCGACCACCGGGATGGCCATCGCGGGGCCCTTCGGTGGGGTCTTCTTCGCCGCCAGCGCGCGTGGGTCGTCGTGGGCCACGCCACCGCGAGGGTGACCGTGGCGGTGGCGACGGCGAACGCGACGACGGTGGCGTGGGGGGAGCGGAGGGGCATGGTCGTGAGACGCGCGGCGATGCCGGAGGATCTGATCCCGGTCCTCTCCTTACTGAAACGAAAGCCCCACGTTGAACGACAGCGGCACCAGGTACATCGACGCCGCCGTCACCGACGACTCGGTGTTCGTCTCGTAGTCGTAGCCCCCGCCGGTGGACTGCGTCAGCGAGAACATTGGCACGTCCGCCCGCAGGTTGACGACCCCTCCCACGTGGCTCGATCGCATGAACGCAAGGCCCAGCTCTCCGTACGCACCGAAGCCCGAGCCGTCGTACGCCGGGGCGTTCCCCTCGTTCGCCTGGAAGTAGGCGAACATCAGCCCTCCGCCGATGAAGGGTGCCACGTCGGCGTCGCTGAGGAAGTACCGGACGCCTACGCCGAGCGACGCGTAGCCCAGCTTGTTGTCCGCGCTTCCGATCCCGCCGGCGCGACCCTGCCCGAGGAGCGCGAGGTTCTTCAGCCGGAACTGCATGTCGAGCTCCACGCCGGCCGACGCCGTCGTCGGCCCGCCCACCGCGGACTGCCCCGTGAGCCCGAGGATGACGCCGGGCTGCACCGTCTTCTGCTTGGGGGTCCTCGACTCGGAGCTGACGACGTTGTCGACGCTCTCGGTCTGCTCGAGCGACTTGTGCTCGACGAGCGCCGTCACGAGCCGCTCGGAGGCGACGGGCACCTCGTCGACGCCTTGGATGAAGAGCCGGCGCTCGTCGTTCGTCCCGCGCTCCACGAGGACGAGCAGCTGCTTTCCGCCCAGCTTGCCGATGCGGATATCGTAGACGCCCGGGCGCGCCCCGTGCGAAGCGAGCGCATGGCAGAGGACGTCCGCCGTCGTTCGCGCGTCGTCCCGGTCGACCCCCGCGTGCTCGCCCACGACGCACGTGTATCCGCCGGCCACCGTCAACGTGTCTTCACGCGGTGCTGACTCGGCGGCCATGGGCGGAGGGGCCGACGGAGCCGCCGGCGCCGGCAACGGGGGAGGGGGCTCCTGGGCTAGGGCAGCGGTGGACATGAGGGAAAACGCCAGCGAAGCAGCGAAAGCGGCGGTCCGGACGACGGCGGGCATAGGGGACGGAGACATGGGGAAGACCTCTGAGGCCCCGCCTGAGCAAGGGGTATGCCCCCAGCTCGACCGGGCGTTGCGGACTACGGGCAGGTCGCGTCCCGGTCGACGCGCACGATGAGGCCGAGCTCCGCGGCCGCAGCGCCGTCCGGCAAGACAGCGGGCGTGAGCAGGCGGTACCGCAGCGTGCCCCGCTGTCGCGCGTAGCGCACCAGGTCCTCGAGCGCGGGAGCCCAGGTGAGCATGATGTCGTCATGATCGAGCTTGCGGGCGATTTGCGCCGCGATCCCGATGACGTCCGACGACGGACCGGGGATGGCCTTGGCGGCCTGGCTCGCGAGGGCGGCGAGGGACATCCACGCCGGCGTGACGGTCGTATGGTTTTCGGCGAGGTGCATCTCGAAGCGCAGGCCGTGCAGGCGTCTCACGGGCCGGTCGAGCAGCGTGCGTCCCTCCAGGATTCGCACCCGATCGCCGTCGCGATAGACCTGCGGCGCGGCGATCAACGTGACGTCTCCTTCATCCGGCCCTCCCGGCAGCGAGAGCACGCCGACGACGATCGGCAGAAACCGGAAGGGCGGGGTGAGAGCCGGGCGCGGGTACTTGCGGACGAGGAGCGACTCGATCTCGATGACGAGCATGCCCTCGCAGAGGGCATCGTGATCGAGCGGAGGGAGGCTCTCGACGCGGGCCAGGGGAGGTGGATGCGGGTCGGACTTGGGCTTGGGGGTGAGCCCAGGCTCGGGCGTGCGTTCGGGCTCGGGGGCCGAGATCGGGTCGGTGGTGGGAGCGGGGCCGGGCAGGGGTGGGGGCGCGGCGGCGGTCCTCGGCGGAGCGGAGGCGCAGCCGACGAGGAACGCCGCCACCAGCACCAAGGACGGGCGGGGCACGACCTCAGTTCGCGGGCGGCAAGCTCCGGCGCGCCTCACTGCGTCGCGCCGCCCGGCGCGTCAGCTGGAGCACCGTCTCGACGAGGCCGATCACGACGTAGAACGACAGCAGCCAGACCAGCACGAACGCCGGGCGGGTCTGCAGGCTCACGATCGCGCTGGAGCCCACCGCGAAGGCCACGAGGAGGAACGTGCGCGCGTTCAGCCGCAGATCCTTGAAGCTGCGGAACTTGATGGTCGACACCATGAGAAACGAGAGAAAGCCCGTGAGCCCGACCATGGCCCAGACGTATCGCGGCCCGTGCAAGCGGAGCTCGTCGCCCATCGCGTGATTGGCCAGCACTAGCGAAATCAGGATGCCCGCGGCGCCCGGGACAGGAAGCCCGATGATGTACTTGCCCGGCTTGGTGGGCGCGCCCTTCTCGCCCATCGACAGCACGTTGAACCGCGCGAGCCGCACCGCGCCGGCCCCGGCGAAGAGGAACCCCGCGATGAGCCCGGCCATGGGCTTCTGCCAGAGCGACCACTTGTAGACGAGGAGGGCGGGAGCCACGCCGAACGAGATGGCGTCGGCCAGCGAGTCGATCTGCAGGCCGAAGGCGCTCTGCGTCTTGGTGAGCCGTGCGACGCGCCCGTCGAGCATGTCGAAGAAGAGCGCGAAGACGAGCAGGAGCGAGGCGCGGTAGTAGTCGTCGTCGCCCTGAGCCGTGGCGCTGATGCGGATCGAGTCGAAGCCACAGAACACGCTGGACAGCGTGATGATGTTCGGCAGCAGGAACAGCGTCTTGCGGAGGTCGAGCTTGCGGGCGAGCGGCGGCACTTCGGGCTCCTGACGCAGCGAAGCGACCATGGTGCGCACACATTGGGCGCCTCGTAAAGATACGCCTTCCCAGGCAGAAGGCCTCCCCCGGCTCCCCCCCGGGCTTCCGGATGAGATTCCAAGTGAATGCGCAGAAATTGGCCCCCGTGGGACCCGCGCCTTACGCTTCGCCGAGGTCTCGCATGAGAAGCGTGTTTGTCCCGCTCGCCCCCTGCCCGCCGTTCGCCCTGGCGGTACGCCTCGTCGGCGTTGGCCTGGCCGTATCCCTCGGCCTCGGGTGTGCGCACAACGGCGAGGAGAAGCAGCTCGACGAGATGCTCGCCACCATCGACGAGGTCCAGCACGACCGCGACGTGGCCGAGCAAGACATGATGGCCTCGTCCATCGCGGACACGCACGGCGCTTCGGGTGTCCCCGCGCGTCAGCCAGCCCCTGCGCTCCCTCCGCCCGAGTCGATCGGCATCGGCGATGGTCCGGCCGAGGGGCTCGACTCGCCGGACACGGAGGACCCCTCGCCGCGTCCCACGATCCGCATCTTCGGCTCCGCGCACACCGGCAGGAACGCGTGGCGCGAGGACCAGGTCGAGCAGTCGGGCGGGGGCGCCGACGACGGCCAGCCTCACGCGAGTGCGCTCGATCCGGAGGCCAAGCCCGCGTACGAGTCGGCGCTCGCCCTCGTCAACGCCCGCCAGTACGACCGGGCCCTCGAGGCCCTCGCGGCGTTTCTGGTCAAGTATCCCGATCACCCGTACGCCGACAACGCCATGTACTGGCGCGGCGAGTGTTACTTCGCCAAGGGCGATTACCTGCACGCCTCGGAGCAGTTCGAAGGCACAGTCACGCGCTTCCCCGCCGGCAACAAGGCGCCCGACGCGCTCCTCAAGCTCGGCATGAGCCATCAGAAGCTCGGCAATCCCGCCAAGGCCAAGGAATGCTTCGACCGGCTCGCGCACGCGTACCCGCAGAGCGAGGCCGCCCGGCACATCCCGCCTGTCTTCACGTCGGCGACGACCCCGCACGGCGCCGGGTCCGAGGAACATCGATGAGCCACATCGTCTCGTGTCGAACCGCGCTCGGGGTCCTCGTCGTCTCGGGGCTCTTCGTGCCCGCCCTCGCCTTCGCCCAGGCGGGACCCGCGCCCGCGCCGACGCCGGTGCCGGGGACGACGGGGGGAGGGGCGGCCGCTTCGCCCGTCGTGGGAGGGACGTACGCGCCCGTCCCCGCGCAGCCGGGGCAACAGGTCGGTGGGTTCGGCAACCCGCAATCGCCCAACGGCACCATCGGCGGCGGCAATGCGACCGAGTCGAGCGCTCATCCCGTCACGGGCGACCAGGAGGACTCGTTCGATCTCGCCCCGAAGGGTCACGCCGGCGGCGCCGTTCACGGCGACGAGAATGGCCCCATGTTCCTCGGCGGATCGACCTACGGCGGGGAGACGCCCTACTCGCACTTCGTCCGTCGCGGGGACACGCTCTGGGGCATCTGCGGCTACTACTTCCAGAACCCCTACCAGTGGCCTCGTATCTGGTCTTACAACCCGCAGATCAAGAACCCGCACTGGATCTATCCGGGCGACGAGGTCCGCCTGAAGAACGGCGAGCGGGATTCGGTGGCGGGCGCCAAGCCGCCCCTTCCCTACCAGGGCGTCGGGCGCAGCCTCATCGATCGCCGTCGGCAGGTCCCGCACGGCACGGTGTTCCTCCGTGACCAGGGGTGGATCCGCGACCAGGCCGACGAGGTGTGGGGGGACGTGACGGGCGCCAACGCGGACAAGATGTTCCTGTCGGATCTCGACGAGATCTACATCCACATCGACAAGGGGCACGACGTCCACATGGGGCAGGAGCTGACGATCTTCCGCCCGATCCACATGGCGGCCGCCGGGACCATCGTGCAGATCGGCGGCACCGCCCGCATCGACCAGTGGGACGTGCAGGATCGCGTGGCGCGGGCGAGGATCGTCGAGTCGCTGAACGTGATCGAGCGAGGCGCCAAGGTAGGCCCGCTCGACAGGAGCTTTGCCGTCGTCCCGCCCAAGCGCAACGACACGGACGTGCAAGCGCGCGTGCTCGCGAGCCTGCACCCGAACGAGTTCTACGGTCAGAACCAGATCGTCTTCATCGACAAGGGCGAGGAGGCCGGCCTCAAGGTAGGCAACCGCCTCTTCGTCATGCGGAGCGGCGACGCGTGGCGGAGATCGCTCGTCGAGCCGCACGCGGGCGACCGGGTCTCGCCCGACGACGAGACGCCGATGCCGGCGATGGAGCAGGTCCCGGGCTCCCGGAGCGACGAGTCGCACTACCCCGAGGAGGTCGTGGCGGAGCTTCGCGTCATCGCGGTCAAGAAGGACACGGCGACGTGCCTTTTGACCGCCTCGCGGAGGGAGATCGAGCCTTACGACCGCGCGGTGGCGCGCAAGGGCTACTGATTGTAAACGTGGGGCGCGAGCGTGCGCCCCCCGTCCCGCTTCTTCCTCCGGTTCGTCATCGCTCTCGTGGCGGTCCTGTCGCTCGTCGTGGCGCTTTCCCCGGTGGACGCGGTCGCACGCGCCCGTCACCACCGCTCGGGGTGCCCGACGGGCATGGTGCGCGTGAAGGACTTCTGCGTGGACCGATTCGAGGCCCCGAACCGCAAGGGGGCCAGGCCACTCGCGATGCAGTCCGCGAACGACGCCAGCGCCTGGTGCGCCGCGCACCACAAGCGGCTGTGCAAGGAGGACGAGTGGATCAACGCCTGTGAGGGCGAGGAGCACCGCGCGTACCCGTACGGCACCGAGCACGTCGACGACCGGTGCAACGACGAGAAGCCGTGGAAAGAGGTGAACGAGGCGACGCTCAACAAATGGCCAGCCGCCGAGGCCGAGGCGCACGCGAAGGATCTCTACCAGGGGTCGCGCAGCGGCTCGAAGCGCAAGTGCGTGTCGCAGGACGGGGTCTACGACATGACGGGCAACGTGGAGGAGTGGGTCGTCCGTACGCGCGAGCACGCCAACGATTGGCCCTACATCCTGGCCGGCTGCTACTGGTCCGGCTGTTACGGAGGCGGCAAGCCGACGTGCCATTCGACGAACAACGCGCACGGCCCCGAGTTCCGCTTCTACGAGACGGGGTTCCGCTGCTGCAAGGATGCGAAGGGCGCTGCGCCGTAGATCAGTCGTACCGCTCGGTGTGCACCTGCTGGCGCGGCAGGCCCATCTCCTTGCGCAGCAGCTCGCGCACCGAGCCGACCATCCGCTCGAGGCCGCAGACGTAGGCGTGGGGCAGCGCGCCTGCTGCGACCGTCGACAGCTCGGCCCACATCCCGGGGACGTGCGTCTGGACGTAACCGCGCCGGCCGGTCCAGCCTTCTCCCGGCTGCGAGAGGGTGGCTTCGAAGTGCAGGAAGGGGTTGGTTGCGGCGAGGGCGGTGAGCTCGGAGGCATAGAGGAGATCGGCCTCGCGGCGCACGCCGAGGAGGAGCCGCACGGGCGCGCGTGAGCCGGCCGCGATGGCGGCGAGGAGCATGCTGCGCATCGGCGTGACGCCCGTGCCGGTTGCGACCATCAGGGAAGGCAGGTCGCTCGTCGCCGGCCGCGTGAAGAATCCCTGCGCCCCGATGAATCCGAGCGCCGTTCCCGGCTCGATCGCGTGCAACCACGTCGACCCCGGGCCTCCCTGCACGCGCGTCACCGCGACCGCGAACCGGGGCGTCCCGTCGGGCGGGGAGGCGATCGAATAGCTCCGCTTGATGTCGCTCGCGTCACCCAGCGGCACGGGCAGGATCATGTTGACCCACTGGCCGGGCTCGAACTCCATGGGCCTCCCGTCGAGCCGCTCGAAGGTCAGCTCGCGGACGCCCGGGGTCAGCATGCGCGCGCTCGCGACCCGAGCCTCGAAATGCGGCGGAAGGGGCATGTCGCCCGGGTTCTAGCCGGCCTATTCTCGGCTGGCCATGCAGACTCGGCCCCTCGGCAGCAGCGGTCTCACCGTCGGCGCGGTCGGCCTCGGCGGGATGTACCTTTCCATCCACGATCGCCCTCCGGAGGACGACGCCGTCCGTACCATCCACGCGGCCCTCGACGCGGGCGTCACGCTCATCGACACCGCGAACGTCTACTGCCTCGACCATCGCGACATCGGACACAACGAGCGGCTCATCGCTCGCGCGCTGCGAGAGAAACCGTCACCGCACGTCGTCGTGGCGACCAAGGGGGGGCTCGAGCGGCCGAACGGCGCATGGACGAGGAACGCCCGGCCGGCGCACCTGCGCGAGGCCTGCGAGCGCAGCCTGAAAGCGCTCGGCGTCGCGCGTATCGACGTCTACCAGCTGCACGCGCCCGATCCGGCGGTTCCGCTCGCCGACAGCGTGGGCGAGCTCGCCAGGCTCCGCGCCGAAGGCAAGATCGCGCACGTCGCGCTCTCCAACGTCAGCGTGCGCGACCTCGACCAGGCGCTCCGCATCGTCCCCATCGTCAGCGTCCAGAACCGCTGGAACCCGGGGCACCGCGCGCCCGAGACCGACGGTGTCCTCGACCACTGCACGAAGCTCGGCCTCGCCTTCCTCCCGTACTCACCCTTCGGCGGTGCGAGCGGGGCGAAGTCCCTGTCGAAGGTGGGGCGCCTCGCCGCGGAGGCGAAGAAGCGGGGGACGTCGCCGCACAGGCTGGTGCTTGCCTGGATGCTCGCGAAGAGCCCGGCCGTCATTCCCATTCCCGGCGCGCGTCGCGTGGCGAGCGTCGTCGACAGCGCGGAGGCTGCGGACGTCGTCCTTTCGAGCGACGACCTACGAGCGGTCGAAGCGTCGTTCTAGCCGGGCGAGGTTGGTACTGTGACGCCCGTGCGGAGGACGTCGTTTTCGTGGATCCCGTCGCTCGTCCTCGCTACTGCGATGACGTGCTCGTCGGGCCGGACCGACTCCTCCCAGCTCGTCGTCGGCGTCCAGAGCGAGTCGATGGGGGGCGTCGTGTCCGCGCTCCACGTGGTCATCAAGGTCGCAGGTGCGGTGGTCACCGACGAGGTCCTCAAGCCCCCGAAGGGGTCGCACGCGCCGTTCCCTCAGCCCTGGGAGAAGACGCTCTCGGGCACCGCCGGCGCGCCGGTCGACGTCTCCGTCGAGGCCATCGGCATCGAAGGGCCCGCGCCCCTGCTGACGCGCCTCGCCTCGACACACCTCGTCGCCGGTCGCGCCGAGCTCCTCCGCATTCAGCTCGAGTCGCGCTGCATCGTGTACCCACCCTCGCCTCGTGCGTCCGGCAAGGTCCCCGGGCGCCTCAGCGGCCCCACGTGCGCCGCGCCGACGACCTGCATCCTCGGGGCCTGCCAGTCCGACGTCGTCGGGCCGGCGAGCCTCGAGCCGTACGCTCCCAACTGGGCGACGAACGCGCCCGATCGATGCAAGCCAGTGAACGGCGGTCCCCCCATCCTGCAGGCCGGTACCGGACAGTCCACCTACCTGCCGCTCGAGCCCATGCAGACTCTCCAGGCCGAGGCGGGCCCGCAGGGCGGTCACCACATCTGGATCGCCGCGCGCATGAAGAACCTGAAGCAATCGCTGTCGACGACTCGGATCGAGGGCCTCCAGCCCGGGACCGGCACCCCCATTCCCCCCAGCACCTTCGTGTTCTCGTATGCGCCCGACCAGGGAGGCTTCTGCAAGCTCTATGGCCTCCGTTATCAGCTCGACAACGGCGGGATCGACTACAAGCAATTTCTCGGCAAGCCGCTCGACGTCACGGTCACCGTCACCGACCCGACGGGGGCGACGGCGAAGTCCACCGCGCACATCCAGATTGCTCCGACGCTGGTCAACCCGTGATGGCGCTCGGACCGCACGGCGGGGCCGTCGAGCCCCGCCCAGTCCCGACGCTCAGCCGGTCTCGCGCACGGATGCCCCCGCGGGAACGCGCTGCGCGCCGCCGACGACGGGTAGCCGGCGCCGCTCCTCGAGCGGCATGGGGCGGTTGCCTGCGTACACTTGGTGCCGGCCCCGCGACGCGAACCAGTCCTTGGTCTTGGCGACCGTGTGCATGTTCTCGACGATCTGCCGCCAGCCGACGCCCGTGTTGTACGCGCAGAAGGAGATCTCACCCTCTTGGGTGGCGTAGGGGATCACGCACATCTCGGTGCGGCGGAAGTCGTACGTCCAGAGATCCTGGAACCACATGCCGCCGACCCAGAGCACCGTCCAGTCCTGCTCGCGCATCTTCTTCCCCAGCACGCCGCCCATCTTGCCGTTGAAGAAGAGCTTCGCGAACTGGGCCATCGTCATGCCGGGGGGGGCCTTGGACGAGTCGAAGTTGCGCACGAACGAGAGCGCGACCTGAACGAGCGTGAGCTCCTTGCCGCGCGCGCTGTCGCAGATGACCGCGACGTCGTCCATGAACCGCCAGAGGTCGAAGAACTGCGTGATGGTGGACCACTCGCGCGTCTTGCGGTTCACGACGAGGAGGACACTCGCTCCGCAGTTGGGGTGGCACGAGCACGCCAGGCTGCCGAAGCTGGGCCCGTCCGGCCCCTGGAGGGCGCGCACGTGATCCGCCAGAGCGCTCAGCGCTCCCATCGCGCCGAGTGGGAACCAGTCGCGGTGCGGGTCGATCTTGCCGCCGTAGTAGCGCGAGAACTCGTGCGCCATGTGCGAGATCGTGTACCGCTGCCGGTGGCGGTCCTCGTCGCTCACCTCCTCGTCGCGGCCCGTGAACGACACTGGCTGGAAGGACACGCCGCCCATCCGGTGCGCGTTCTGGATGACGAAGTCGAGGATCGGCCCCACCTGGTCGTCGTTGACCGTGTTGACCACCGTCGTCACGGGAATGATGTCGATGCCCGCCTCGAACATCACGTCGAGCGCGCGCTGCTTGACGTCGAAGAGGTTCGAGATGTGCCGGTGACCGTTCGCGGCGTTCGTCACGCCGTCGAACTGGAAGTACGCGAGGTCGAGCCCCGCCTCCTTGGCCTGCTGGGCATACTCGGGCTCGAGCGCGAACCGCAGCCCATTCGTCGCCGCCTGCACGGAGAAATAGCCGACGTCCTTCGCGTAGCGACACGCCTCGAGGAAGTGGGGGCTCATCGTGGGCTCCCCGCCCGAGAACTGCACGGTCATCTGCCGCCGCGGCTTGAACGAGATCGAGTCGTCGAGGATCTCCTTGATCTCGTCGAACGTGAGCTCGTGGACGTAGCCGACCTGGTTGGCGTCCATGAAGCACGGGTTGCACATCATGTTGCAGCGGTTCGTGAGGTCCACCGTGAGCACGGCGCCGCGCCCGTACTTGATCGTCGACGTGCCGTGCCGGTGCACGCGTTCGTCGCCCAGCGTCCGGAAGTCGCGCCCCGGATAGCGCTGCTCGACGAGCCGCGTGAACTCGGGGTCGATCGAGAGAAGGTCCTCGAACGTTCCGTGCTCCGTGCAGGTCTTGCGAATGACGACGCGCCCGTTCTCCTCGAGGATGCGCGCGCGGATCTCGCCGACGTGGCCGTCGACCAGCTCCGCCAGATCGCGCTCCCCGGCGAGGATCGCCTTGCGCGTCTCGACGACGCAGCGGGGGCAAAGCGAGTCGGTCTCGCGCGGCCATCCGAGCGGGGGCTTCGTCCGCTCGCGCTTCTTCAGCAGCGGCCCCGGCGCCCACTCGGGATGAGGCGACGCGTTCTCCGGGATGCGGCCGTTGACTGTCTGAAAACTTCGCCAGCCCGCATCCGCGAGGATGCTCAGCACGGAATCGACGAGCTCGGACATGGTGCGCTCCGCGTCCGCCCTTGGGTTATCGATTGCCGACGGACCCCGTCGACCGATGCTCGCCCCGTGCCGGCGAGAACACGGCGCAGCTGTGTCCCCCGGCGATGGAGGCGATCAGCGCGATGAAATCGCGAGGGGAGACCGGCCCCATCGTGAGCTCTACGTCGTCGCCGGTCCGCGGCGGTCTGGCGCTCCAGGTGTGGCGCACGCGCGTCAGGATGTCTCCTTGCCTGAGCCTCTCCCATCCGGCGCGCCCCTCGGCGGGATGGACGAGGGCGGTGGCCCCGGGATCGATGGCGCGCGCGCGGCTCCGGAAGGCATTGGCGCGCTCGCCCGTATCGAGAGTACCGCCGAGATCGAGGAGGGTTGCCAGGCTCGTCGTGCCCTCGCGTACCGAGGGCCCGAGACCGACGACGGGTCCGTGCGGCTCCGGGAGCGCGGGAGCGACGCCGTCGTCGCCCACGACGACCACGGCGCCGGGCAGCTCCGGAGGCGGGTCGACGAGCAGGTCGTCGCCGGGGTGGACGGGCAGGAGCACTACCGGAGATCCACGGGAAAGCGCAGCCCAGGCGATGACCGCTAGATCGGGTCCCAGCTTCGCAGCCAGCGCGACTCCTCGACCCGGCTCGAGCCGCAGTCGCTCGTCGAAGTAGAGGGCCACGCGAAGCGCGCGCCGATGAAAGCGCCAGTCCGGTGTGCCTTCCCACCGACCATCGACGAGCTGCCGGACGACCGCGTTGCGGTCGTGCACCCGCTCGACTTCCAAGAACAGGTCCCCGATCGTCCGCGCGCTCCGGTCACCCACGTCGTCCACCATCGCTCGCCTCGCTTCTTGCATCGTCGCCGTCTCTTCCCTCGTCGAAGTCGGGGTCGTCCGTGCGGCTGACGAGCCGGTAGAGCCCGTCGGCAGTCCCGCCGCCGTCGCGCGCCCGCACGTGAACGCTGGCGGCGCCGAGCACGGACGAGATGTCGCGGGCGATCTGGTCGCAATCGGGGGTCCGACCGGCGACCGGATCGATCACGATCTCGAGAGGTGGCTGCCCCACGCCTCCGGCCGCAAGCTCGCCGTCGAGGCGCAGCCGCTTGGCCGGCGCGTACCACCACGCACGCACGTCGCGGCGACGACGGCTGGCGACCTTGACGGCCCGCACGACGTCGAGAATCGAGGGAGGTCGCATGATGTCGCTCTGCGTCGTGCAATCCGACGGCCAGCGAGCGATCCCGGCGAGCTCGGTGAGGCGGGGCATGCGCGCTGCACCGGCTGGGACCCAGCCTCACGTGCGCCGAGTCCTACAGCCGGACGCGAGCAACCGCCGCTGGTCGCGTGCGCTCAAGTGCGCCGCGAAGGTCGCCGTCGGGGTGGTCCCTCCCGTATCGGCGGCTGTCCTGCTGCGTCGCGCCGACCTGCACGCGGTGATCGGTCAGGTGAGCGCGATCACGGGCTCGACGGTCCTCTTCGTCCTCGCGGCCTGCACGGTCCAGATCACGGCGCTCGCCAGTCGGTTCTGGCTGGCGTTCCCTCCCGATGGGCGCCCGCCGTGGCACCGTGTCATCCGTGCGTTCGGGATGGGCCACCTCGCCAACTCCGTTCTGCCGGCGCGCGTGGGGGACGTCATCAAGGTCGTTGCGCTCGCCAGGCCGACCGGCGAAAGCGAGCGAAGGGCGACCACGTCCGCGCAGGCGACGGGGGCGCTCGTGGTGGACAAAGTCCTCGACGCGATGACGCTCACCGGCCTCGCCGCGATGGGAGCGCCGACGTTGCTTCGAGGGGCCGCGGCGAGCGCGGGGCACGGCGCGTGGGTGGCCGTGGCCGCCGCCGGCGCGCTGGTCGTCGCAGCACTCGTCGTCCGTCGATGGCGCCCCGCGGCGTTTGCCCGGGTGGCCTCCTACGGATCCGCGACCTGGACCGCGCTCCGAAGTCTTCGTGCGCCGAGGCGGCTGGCCGCCGGTCTCGGGTTCGGTCTCGGCGCGTGGCTCGCCGAAGCGTCCGCCATGCTCATGCTCTCGGCGGCGCTCGGGCTGCACGTCTCCCCGGGCCAGGCCGTGCTCACGCTGCTCGTTCTCAACTTGTGCATCGCCGTCCCGGTCTCGATCGGCAACGTCGGCGTGTACGAGGCGGCGTTCGCGGTCGCGCTGGCGCCCTTCGGGCTTTCGGCGCCTCAAGCTCTGACGCTGGGAGCGTTGCACCACGGCGCCCAGCTCGCGACGGAGCTCGCGTTCGCTGTCGGCTGCTGGGCCGCGAGCTTGCTGGCGTCGCGATCGGGGCGGGGCCTGTCCCGGGACACCCCCCGAATCGTCCCGGACAGCCCCCCCGTGCGCGATTTGCCGGTGAACGGCGACGCGCTGCCGAGGCACACGGAGTGCTGAGGCGGGCGGTCCATGTCCTCTTCGCGCGCTATCCTCCGAATCATCATGTCCGAGCCCGGCCGTCCGGCGACCTACGACGATCTGCGGGCGCTGCCGCCCAACGTCGTCGGCGAGATCGTCGCGGGCCGGCTGGTCGTCACTCCACGCCCGGCGCTGCCGCATGCGCGCGCCTCTTCCCGCCTCGGCGGCGCGCTCGACGGGCCCTTCGACCGGGGCAAGGACGGCCCCGGGGGCTGGGTCCTGCTCGACGAGCCGGAGCTGCACCTGCACGGGGAGGTCCTCGTGCCGGATCTGGCGGGCTGGCGCCGCGAGCGGATGCCGCACTTGCCGGACGCGGCTGCCTTCGAGATCGCTCCGGACTGGGTGTGCGAGGTGCTCTCGCCGTCGACGGCGGCCGTCGACCGGACCGAGAAGCTTCCCATCTACGCACGTGAGGGGGTTGGGCACGTCTGGTTGATTGATCCCATCGAGAGGATCCTCGAGGTCTTCCGCCTGGAGCGAGGGTTCTGGACGCTGCAGCTGGCCGCCAGCGGTGAAAAGGGTGTCCGCGCCGAACCTTTCGACGCGATCGAGCTGGAGCTCGGGGCTCTCTGGGAGCGCTGAGACGCGCCTATCGCCCCTTGGTTCCGCGCCGCGCGACTCTGCCCGGCAACACGGGCGCCTGCGGGGCATGTGGGGACAGCGCCTCCGGCCGATACGCATACGCCGCCTTCACGCGCGAGAGCGAGCGCAGCATCCTCCCCATCCGGAGGAGCGCATCCAGCGCCTCGCCGGTAGCCATCGAGCGGGCGTGCGCCGCGGTAAGCACCGGGGTGATGGCGGCCGTCGCGTCTCGTGGGTGAAACACGGCGCCCGGAAGGAGCGCCACCACGTACGGCTCGTCGGCTCCGACGACGCGGGCATCGAAGAGCTGGCCCGCAGCTGCGTCGAGCTCCGCGCGCGAGGCTTCGTCCATCATCGTCACGACGAGCTCCGCGCCGCTCCACACGTCCACCAGCAGGGCGCCCTCGGCGCGAAAAAGCCCACGGTGGGCGCATTCCAGTGGCGCCAGCCAGGGTTGCTCCTCTTCCGCCAGGTGTTCTTGCACCTCGCGTCCGAAGCGACCCGTCGTCACCGTGTCGCACCAGAATGCCCGGCTCCGCTCCTCGAACCACGGGTCCTCCGGCACGAATGCGCCCGTCCGCGCCTCGAAGGCGCGCCGCATCTCCGCGACGCGCGGCCCGAGCGCCGCGCCGCCTCCCAGCTCCACGATGTGCGCGGCCGTTTCCAGCACTCCCATGCGGCAGGCCCGCTGGTGTACTCTCTCGAGCCGACGAGCGCATGGAGAACCGCGTCTTCTTCCCCCAGGCCGCCCTCGACCACTGGATCGTCGACGGCACCGTCGAGCTGACCGGGGGCGTGCTGACCATCCTGTCGGAGGGACGCCGCTACGAGCTGCTCGAAGCCGTGCACGTCGTGCGTGAGGTGAGCGGCGCCGGGGACGCGCACGACCTGCTCGGGCGCGTGAAGACGCTGCCCGTCCTCGAGCAGCTGGGGGCCGAGCTCGTGGAGACGTCGATGCTCCTCGGGGACGCGGCCTACGACGTGGAGCCGGGCTGGGTGGGGACGCCGGTCGAGCCGTTCGCGGAATACCTGTCGTCGGACGCGCGCCTCAAGGCTCGCGGCGGCAAGGGCGGGCCCGAGCCGAGCTCGGACGAGGAAGTCCTGAGGAGCTCCCTCGCCAAGCAGCCCTGACGCGCGCTACGTCCGCAGTGTCTTCAGCGCACCGGCCCACCGCGCCAGCTCGTCGAGCATCACGACTGCCGCCTTGTCGAAGGCCTCGCCGCCCTGGAAGGCGTGATGCTCGTCCATCAGCTTGCTCACCCACGGGATGACCACGCCTTCCGGGAGCGGCATCATCTTGAGCGCCGTGACCGTCGGCTTGATCATCTGCACCGAGCGGGTGCCGCCGGAGACGCTCCCGTAGCTGACGAAGCCCGCCGGCTTGTAGGTCCATTCCTCGTAGAGGTAGTCGAAGGCGTTGAGCAGGGCGGGCGGGCAGCTGTAGTTGTACTCGGGCGTCACGAAGGCGAAGGCGTCGGCCTCGGACACCTTGGCCGACCACTTCTTCGTATGCTCGTGCTCGTACTGCTTGAAGCGCGGGTGTTTCGGCTCGTCGAGGGCCGGGAGGTTCACCTCCTTGAGATCGACGAGCTCGGGATCGAGCTTCCCGTGCCGCTTCGCGCGCTCGAGAAACCACTGAGCGACGGACAGGCCCACTCGCCCGGGCCGCGTGCTGGTGACGACGACATGCAGTCGGAGCATGCGCTGCCCGTAGCACGGGCGCTGTCCCGCGACTGCTCAGGGCTTGAGCGGCGGGCAGTGGCTTGCCACGGACGCGTGCACGACCGGCGCGAGCGAGTGCAGATATCCGAGGATCGAGGTCAGCTCGGCGGTCTGCATGTCGGGGAAGTGGCCCATCTGCGGGCAGAGGCGCTCTCCCTGGTTGTCGATGCCGTCGAGGATCGCGGTCGTGATCTCGTCGTCGGTCCAGCTGCCGATGCCCGTCGTGGGGTCCGGAGTGAGGTTCGGCCCGTAGAGCACCACGCCGGGGCCAAAGTCGCCCGGAATCGGATCGGTGGTGCCCGACATGAAGCCCGTCGTCTGCGGATCCTGCGTCTGGTGGCACGCGGGGCACCGGCGGGCATCCACGTACGAGTTGCCCGTCGAGGGGAAGCTCGCGTCGTCGACGATCATGCCGCTCCCGGCGTCGTCCCCGCCGCCGCTGCTCGAGCCGGGCTGCTCGATCCCGTTCTGGCTGCCCGACCCACACGCACCCAGGGTCGCCATGGTGACAGCGAGGAGAGGGAACAGGAGCTTTCGCATGGCGGGTTCCCTCTCCCCAAAGCGAACAGCGGGCCGCGGTCGACCCCCGCGATTCCGTGCACTTGGACCCCCTGCCTGGACCTGCGCTGTTCCGGCGCGCCCGGATCGTTCGATCCACCCCGCGAGACCCCGGCCCCGAGCCATGAGCTGGCGAAGAATCCGCGGACGTAGCACGATCGTCCGAGCGTGACGCTCGAGCTCCTGGCCGACCTCCTCTTCGGAGCGACCGCATCGGTCTATTTCCTCGCTTCGGTGCTGTTCACGGCATTCCTCCTCGGAAGGGCCGACGCCGCGGTGCGCTGGGCGCCGCGGCTCGTCGCGGTGGGCGTCCCTCTGCACGCCGCTCAGATCTGCCTCTGGTCGCTCGTCCTCCACGTCTGCCCGGTGCGGGGGATCCACTTCGCCCTCAGCGTCGCCTCGATGCTCGTCTGCCTCGTCTACGTGCTGGCGCGGCTGCGGCTCCGCATCGACGTCGTCGGCGCATTCGTCGCTCCCCAGGCCCTCGCGTTCCTGCTCGCCTCGCGCTTCGTCGGCGGCCCCATCGACGCCGAGCCGCAGTTCCGCAGCGTCCTCTTGCCGTTCCACGTCGTCGCGAACCTGCTCGGCATCGCGCTCTTCACGCTCGCCTTCGCCGCGGCGGTCGCCTACCTCCTCCAGGAGCGCCGCCTCAAGAAGAAGAACCTCCAGGGCATGGAGCGCTTGCCGCCCATCGACGCGCTCGATCGCGCCGAGCATCGGTTCCTCGTCGCGGGCTTTCCGCTGCTGACCATCGGCATCCTGACCGGCACGCTGTGGGCGCGCGAGGTCGAAGCCGGAGGCGCGGGCGAGATCGCGCGCGCGGCGCTGTCGTACGCTTCGTGGGCCCTCATCGGCGGGGTGCTCCTCTTGCGCGCGGCGGCCGGCTGGCGCGGACGACGAGCGGCGTACGGGACGATCCTGGGCTTCGGGCTGACGGTGCTCGTGATGCTGCTCTACCTGGCGAGAAGCGTGATGGGCGAGGTGCCCCCGGCATGATCGTCGTCGTCGGCCTCTCGCACCGCACCGCACCGGTCGAGGTGCGCGAGCGGCTCTCGGCGGGGGCGGACGTCCTTCCTGTCGTACTGTCGCGCCTCGCGGCGCGGCCCGAGCTGCAAGAGGTGCTGTTCCTGTCGACGTGCAACCGCGTCGAGGTGACGGCGCTCGTGCCCGACGACGGCATGAAGGCGGGCCTCGACGCCATCCGCGAGGAGCTCGCGCGCCACGGCGGCGTGGCCGAGGACGCGGAGCTCGCACCGTACCTCTACGACAAGCGGGGCGACGAGGCCGTGGCGCACGTCTTTCGCGTGGCGGCGAGCCTCGACTCGATGGTCCTCGGCGAGCCGCAGATCCTCGGGCAGGTGAAGGACGCCTACGACGCCGCGATGGCGGCCGGGGCCCTCAAAGGCATGCTCGGGCGATGCATGAGCCGCGCGTTCACCGTGGCCAAGCGCGTGCGCACGGAGACGGCCATCGGCGCAGGCTCCGTGAGCATCGCCAGCGTCGCGGTCGACCTCGCGCGCCGCATCTTCGGCGACCTCGGCGACCACGGCGTCCTCCTGCTGGGCGCGGGGGACATGGCCGAGGCGGCCGCTCGCAGCCTGAGCAAGGGGGCGCGCGCCGTGCGTATCTGCAACCGGAGCTTCGACCGGGCGGCGGCGCTGGCGGGCGTGATGCAGGCGTCGGCCGCCCGCTGGGACGAGCTCGAGCAGGAGCTGGTCGTGGCCGACGTGGTCGTGGCGAGCACGTCGAGCCGCACGCCGGTCGTGACGCGCGACATGGTCAAGCGCGCGATGAAGGCCCGAAAGGGGCGCACGCTCTTTTTCGTCGACATCGCCGTGCCGCGCAACGTCGAGCCGTCGGTGCACGGGATCGACAACGTGTACGTGTTCAACGTGGACGACCTCGAGAAGGAGGTGGCCCGCGGCCTCGAGGCGCGCCACGGCGAGGCGGCGGCCGCCCAGACCATCGTCGACGACGAGGTGAAGCAGTTCCTGTCCTGGACGCGCGGCCTCGAGGTGCAACCCACCGTGGTGGCCATGCGCACGAGGGTCCGTGCGGTGCTGCTCGCCGAGCTCGAGCGCACGCTCGGGGGACGGTTGAAGCACCTGCCCGAGGGCGATCGCGCCGCGCTCACGCAGATGATGGAGAGCGCGGTGAACAAGGTGCTCCACGCGCCGACGACGAAGCTGAAGTCGCGCGCGGCCGACGGGGACGACGCCGGTGAGCTCGCCGCCGCGATGCGTTTCCTGTTCGACCTGCAAGAGCTCGGGATCGAGAAAGAGAAGCCGGAGCGTGACGGCGCCGGCGGCAACGGCCGCAACGGTGAAGGGGCGCTCGAGGCCGTGGTGGACAAAGAGGACGAACGGTTGCCGCACTGAGAGCCGCTGGGCTCCGTTGCGCTCGACGAAGGTGGTGCTTAGGTGTCCGAGCACTTCATCACCGCGTGAAGCGTCCACGCTAACGGAGAAGACCGATGCCCTGTCAGCCCCACGCCAATCACACTCATCGGCACGCGGCCGGTTGTGGTCACGTCCGCGTTCGCCACGACGGCCACGAGGACTTTCTGCACGACGGTCACCTTCACCACATGCACGGTGATCACATCGACGAGCACACCCTCGCCGTCGGCGCCTCCAACAAGGCGGATTGCTCGGGAGGGCATGTCTGCGCGGAGCACGCCGCGAACCACAAGCACGCTCCGGGCTGCGGCCACGAGCCCGTTCCCCACGGCGACCACGTCGATTACCTCGTCGGTGGCCATCTGCACTACGCGCACGGGGCGCACTGCGACGACCACGGCAAGCTCGACGTCGTCGTCTGAGCCCTCGCTGAAAAAGACACGCACGGCGCTCGTCCCCCACGAGCACGGCCGGCGTCACGCCGCACGCCTCCCATGCCCCGCCGTGATCAGGCGCCGAGGGACCAGCGCACGGCCAGCACGACGCCCAGCGCCAGGCTCGCGGCGCTCGCCCCCCGCACGATCCACGGCTCGATCCGTCCCGAGCGCCCCGCGTAGCAGAGGGGGAATGCGATGACGCAGGTGAGCAGCATCATCCCCGCGACGGTGCCGAGGCCGAAGAGCGACAGGTAGAGCATCGCGGCCCCGGGGCTCCGAATCGTCGTGAGCGCCAGGAGGGCCACCCCTGCCGAGCCCGCGAGGCCGTGCACCATGCCGATGGCGAACGGCCTCAGCGCGATCCTGCCGGGGGCGTGGACGTGGGGCTCGCGATGGTGGGCCGAGAAGAGGTGCCGCAGTCCGAGCCCGACGAGCATCACCGCCACGGCGAGCTCGGCGACGCGATCGAGCGCGGCAGGCACGTGGACGCCGAGCAGCACCACGGCGACCCCCGCCGCCAGAAGGACCATCGTGTGGCCCAGGCCCCAGACCGTGCCGACGACGAGCGCCCCGCGCATTCCGCTTCGTCGCCGGAGCAGCGTCGCGAGGGCGACGACGTGGTCGGCGTCCGTCGCGTGACGGACTCCCAGGGCCAGACCGACCACGATCGCCGTGCTCGTGTTCACGGCCGGCGACGTTATCGCAATTTCATTGCATGTACAATCGAGACACTAGAAAGACTTCGCGCACGGACGCGACGTGCTTGCTTTTGCAATTCGCGTGCGTCATTAACGCGTCATGCAGACCTCCGGCTCTCCGCCCTCGGGTCGAATCCCGGTCACGGTGCTCACAGGCTTCCTCGGCTCGGGGAAGACGACGCTCCTCAACCGGATCCTCACCGAGCAGCATGGCAAGCGCATCGCGGTCATCGAGAACGAGTTCGGCGAGATCGGAATCGATCAGGCCCTCGTCATCGACGCCGACGAAGAGATCTTCGAGATGAACAACGGGTGCATCTGCTGCACCGTTCGCGGGGACCTCATCCGCATCCTCGGCAACCTCGTGAAGCGCCGGGACAGGTTCGACCACATCCTGGTCGAGACGACCGGGCTCGCCGACCCGGGCCCCGTCGCGCAGACGTTCTTCGTCGACGACGAGGTGCGGGCGCAGTTCGCGCTCGACGGGATCGTCACCCTCGTCGACGCCAAGCACGTCGCGCTCCACATCGGCGACAGCGACGAGTGCAAGCAGCAGATCGCCTTCGCCGACGTCCTCGTGCTCAACAAGTCCGACCTGGTGACGCAGCCCGAGCTCGACGCGCTGGAGACGCGCATGCGCGCGATGAACGCGATGGCGCGCGTGCACCGCACGACGAACGCCGCCGTCCCGGTCGAGGCGGTCCTCGACGTGGGCGGCTTCGACCTGGACCGCGCAGTGCAGACGCGGCCCGCGTTCCTCGAGCCCGAGTACCCCTTCGAGTGGATCGGCGTCTACGAGCTCCACGAGGGGGTCATCACCCTCGAGCTCGACCCGGGGCCCGATCCCGTGATGCGCGTCGCGCTCGTCCCGGTCGGCGCCAGCGACGACGGAGCGATCCAGCGCGCGGCCGACGTCGCGCTGCGCTCCTTCTCGGGCCCGGCGAGCGCCGCGACCAAGGACATCGCCGTGAACGCACGCAAGGGCGCTCGCGCCGAGCTGCGCGTTCCGCGAACAGGCGCGTTCGCGCTCGTGACGCAGCACCTGCCCGAGGAGTTCCGCCTACGGGTCCGCGAGCCCGCGGGTCCGCTGTCCCCGCTCGTCTCCCGGGCCTTCGCCGCGTCCCACACGCACGACGAGAGCGTGACCTCCGTCGGGATCCACGCGAAGGGCGCGCTCGACGAGAAGCGCCTCAACACGTGGCTGTCCACGCTGCTCCGCGAGCAGGGCGCCGACATCTTTCGCATGAAAGGCATCCTCGACATCGCGGGCCAGGAGCAACGCTTCGTCTTCCAGGGCGTCCACATGCTCTTCGACGGCCGTCCGGACCGCCCCTGGGGCAACGAGCCGCGTGCGAACGACCTCGTCTTCATCGGCCGCCGGCTCGACCGCGCCGCGCTCGAGGAGGGCTTCCGCAAATGCCTGCGATGAGCCAGGGGACGCGGGAGGCGCGCTACGAGATGCGTTTTCTCTGGCGTGCGCAGGTCGGCGACTACGCGACCTCCGTCGGCTACTCGGCGGACGGCAGCCTCGTGGCGGTGGGGGCGGCCTCGGGCGAGGTGCAAGTCTTCGACGCCGCGACCGGGCGCCTGCGCTGGAAGACCCTGGCTCATCCGCGGGGCGTGCTCGCCTTGAGCTGGAGCCCCACGGCCTGCGTCCTCGCGAGCGCCGGCCAGGACGGGATGGCGCGCCTTCACCTCGAGGACGGAAGCAGGTTCGCCGAGCTCCCGGGAAAGGCCGGGTGGGTCGAGCAGCTCGCGTGGTCGGTGGATGGCCGCAAGCTGGCGACGGCGTCGGGCAAGACTGTGCGCCTGTGGGACGCGGACGGCTCGCCGTTGCTCGAGACGGAGCCGCACGAGAGCGCCGTGACGGGCGTCGCCTGGAACAAGTCCGGCACAGAGCTCGCGACGTGCTGCTACGGGGGCGTGCATCTCTGGAACGTCGCCGCGGGGACGTGCAGCCGGCACCTGCCGTGGAAGGGCTCTCTCATCAGCCTCGCGTGGAGCCCGGACGACCGGGTGATGGCCTGCGCGAGCCAGGACTGCTCGGTGCACTTCTGGCGGCTCGGCACCGGCCAGGACTCGGAGATGACCGGCTACCGCTTCAAGCCGAAGGCCATGGCGTGGGACGCCCGCGGGTCGCTCCTCGCCACGAGCGGCGACGCGACCATCACGTGCTGGGACTTCGCCGGCAAGGGACCCGAGGGGACCGCCCCGATTCAGCTTCAGGGGCACAGGACGCAGGTGATGCACCTCGCGTTCAGCCACCGCAAGGCCCTGCTCGCTTCCGGAGGACAGGACCCGAGCGTCCTCTTGTGGAGCCCGCGCAAAGCGAAGACCCCGACGGGATACGCCTTTCTCGAGGACGAGATCAGCGGCATCGCCTGGGACCCCGGGCAGCGCTCGGTCGCGGCGATCGACGCGGCGGGGCACGTGGGCTGCTGGCAGCCCCCGCCGTGATGGGCGGGCTGCGGGGAGGAGCACGAGAAATGGTTTGCGACACGTGATCTTTGTAGTACTTGGACGTTAATTGCAACACAGTTGCTTTGCCAGGAGTCGTTCCATGTCGAAGAAGCGGATCGCGATCGTCGGGCTTGCGGTGTGCAGCTCCATCGTCTTTGCGGGGGGCCTGGCGACGTCGGCTTGCTCGAGCAGCAGCAGCGGCGGCGCGGGTCCCGGTTACGTGGACTCCGGAGGCGGTGGTCTCGACGGGGGAACCGACGTGCAGATCGGAATCGAGGGCGGCACGCTGAAGCAGTTCGCCTATCCAGCCGATCCCGGGGCCGGGGCCTTCTACGTCACCATTTCGGGCGAGTCGAACGCGCTCACGGGGTACCCCTTCCCGCCGGACAACTTCTCGACCGACACCTACATGCCCGACGGCTGGGAGTTCCAGATCCTCGAGTACATCGTCGTGGTCGACAAGGTCACGCTCTGGTCGAACCCGGACAAGAGCGCCAGCGACCAGTCGCAGCACGGGGACCCGGTCGCGCACCTCGACGGCCCCTTCGTCGTCGACCTCCACAAGGGCGGCAAGATCGTCGGTCAGGGCGGATACCCGGAGCTCTCGACGCCCATCGGCGTCATCGCGAACCAGAACGACAACGGCAACGCGCCGTTCGATACGTCGGGGGGCACGCGGTACGGCTTCGGCTTCAGCACCGTGCAGGCGTCGTACGACGCGTACAACGTCAACCTCGACGACAGCGAGGCCGCGGACTACGCGATGATGGTGCAGAACGGCTGGTCGGTCTTCTACCGCGGCACCGCCGTGTGGAAGGGCGACGACCCCGGCAATCCGTACACGTGCGTGCAGACCAACGCGGGCCAGGGGGAGGACGCGGGCCTCGTGCAGGAGGGCGACGCGGACGTCCCTACGTACGCCGACGGGGGCTACGACTTCACCCAGATGGACAAGCTGAACTTCTCGTTCACCCTCGGCTTCCCGACGCCGACCAACTACGTCAACTGCCAGAACATGACCGGCGGCGGAACCCCTCTCCCCGGCGAGGACTACGCCCGCGGCGTCTTCGCGTCGGGCAGCCAGTCGACCGTCACGCAGGTGACGGTCCACATGGACCACCCGTTCTGGGAGAGCTTCGAGGAGGACACCCCGGTGCACTGGGACAACATCGCGTCGCAGTACGTCGGCTCGACGGCCAACCCCGTCCCGGTCAACCTCACCGACTTCGTCGGGGTCCAGTTCCACCCCTGGTTCGACAAGACCGGGACGCCGCTGCCCTGGCGCAACTGCGTGGGCTCCAATTATGTGCCGCCCGGTAACGGGCAGATGTTCTTCAGCACGCTGAGCGTGCCCATCGATCCGAACGGAACGTGCACCGGCACCGTGGGCCAGGACTACACGATGGCCACTTGCCCGGCGATCCGCGACTACTACGACTACATCCGGTACACGCAGTCGACGCAGGGACACCTCAACTCGCAGGGGCTCTGCTTCATCGACCGTCAGTATCCGGCTCCCGCCGGCGGATCCTGATCCCACGCGCCGCGCGGGAGTCAGCTCCGTTCGCCGTTGTTCGCGCTCGCCCTCACGCTCTCCGTGGCCGGCCTCCTCGCCGGGCCCGTGCTCGTCGCATGGGCCCGGGGGCGGTCGGTCGCGGTCGCGGCGCTCGACGGCGCGACGCTCGGCATCGTGCCGGCGCTCTTGCTCGTCCGGCTCTTGCCGCACCTCGTCGAGGAGGTCGGCGGCGTCGCCTTCCTGGCGCTCGCGGCGGGCTACGTCGCCTTCCAGATCGCCGAGTCGCGAGCCCACGGACGCGCCGCGCGTCTGGGTCTCGCCCTCGTCCTGCCGGCGCTCGCGCTCCACTCCTTCCTCGACGGCGCCGCGCTCGCCATCGCGTTCTCGAAGTCGGCCGTCGTCGTCGGCGGCGCCGCCCTGGGGGGCGCCCTCGTCGTGCACAAGATCCCCGAGGGCCTGTTTCTCGCGTCGCGCCTCGGCTCGTCGGTCGGGATCCGCGCGGCGTTCGGATGGATCGGCGCCTTGGGGGCAACCACCATTCTCGGCGCGCTCAGCGGCCGGGAGCTCCTCGCCCACACGTCGGACCCGACGCTGCACGTCATCGTCGCCGTCGGCCTCGGCGTCATGCTCCGCATGGTCTTTCATCGGCATGTCGCGCCGGAGACCGGGACGAAGGAGCGGATGGCCAGCGGGTGCGCCTTCGTGCTCTGCCTCGTCCCCATCGCGGCGCTCCCCAGCCCGTTTCACCTTCTCCAGCGTTCGCAGCCCGCCGAGCTCTCGGCCATGCAGGCGATCGTTCCGCTGTTTCTCGAGTCCTCCCCGTGGCTCCTCGCCGTCCTCGCCGTGTCGGAGCTGGCGGGCCGCCGGCTCCCGCAGCCGCGGCCGGAGACCGACGAGGCGCCCTCCGCGTGGCTCGCCTCGACCGCGCTCACGCTGGTGCTCATGGGCCCCGTCTTCGCCGTCGCCCGCGCCGTGCTCGATCCCGCGCTTCGCTCCGTCGCGAGCAGGCTGCGACCCTTCTCGTTCCGGGCGGGTGACATCGCGCCGCGCGCCGCGCTCGTCCTTCCTTCCTATGCGGCAGGTGTCGTCCTGTCGCTCGTCGCCGAGGCGGCCATGCCCGCGGGGGTGCTCGTCTCGGCTCCGGTCGTCGCCCTGCCCGCCGCGATGGCGGCCGCGTACCTCTTGCCCGTGGGACCGGCGGGAGCGAGCGTCATCGCCGCCGTGCTGGTTCACAAGGGGCTTCCGCCGTCGGCCGGCCTCGCGTTCCTGCTGACGGGAGCGGTCCGGCGTTCGCGGTCGCCCTGGAATCGACGCGCGCTCGTGCTCGCGGCCGTCGGCGTGAGCGCCGGCCTCGCCGGGTGGATGCTTCCCACGTCGGGCGCGCCGTCGCTCCACGACCTCGGGACCCACCAGCACCACATGATCGAGTGGATCGCCGCGGCGGTGCTGGTCGGGTGGACCGCGGCAGAGCTCGTCCGTCAGGGCCCCCGCGCGTGGATGCACGCGGCGTTCTCGCGGAGAACCGCGCAGGCTTCAGGCTGACGGTGTGAAACGCCCCCGCCCCCCCCTCCACCGCCGGCTGCGGGGGAGGGAGGAGCGGCTGCGCAGGACCTCCGGAGCTCACGACCGCACACACGGGGCGATCTCCTCGGGTCCCTGGTTGTCTACCCGACCTCGGCTACGCCCTTGCGGGGGTAGCCGGAGTCCCGCCAGGCGCGGCGGCGATGGGCGTGGGCGCGGGGGCAGCCGGTCCCGTGGCGTTGGCACCGGGCGTCACCACGAGAGTCGCGGTGACATTGCCCTTAATTGCCTTCTTCGCCTTGGGTCCGGTCGTTCCCCTAGCCTCACGCGTCGCCTTGCGCTTGGCGGCGGCCACTGCCTTCTGCTCGGCGGTCTGCGCGACCGGGATCTTGCGGACCGGGATCGCGAAGTCTGCCAGGGCCACGGAGGACGCGCCGAGGGTTTGCCGGACGAACGCGACGAACGCCGTGAAAAGCGCGTCCAACGCGGTCATGCCGGCACCCTCGGCGGCCACCATGTTCGTGACAGCCGTCTGAGCAGCGACGATGGCGCCGCGGTTCGTGATGAACGCCTGAAACTCGTTCAACACCGCGTCGATCGTCGTGGAAGAACCGTCGAGCGTGATCGCGAGCGATCCGTTCGGAAAGTTCTTCCGGGCTCCCGCGATGACCTGCGCCAGGCGGGTGGCCTTGCCGTTCTTACTATTGTTGTTTGCCATTTGTTTTCACCTCCTTTCCCAACGTCAGGGGGTTCGAGGACCGGGAGAATGCCGGGGTCCTCTTGCCTCCCTCTACTGGGACAGTCGGAGTGAGGGGACGAAACTGGACAAGTATTTTCGGAAATCGACCGACGCGCCGTCTATCCCGGCGAGATTGCGAGCGATCGTCGCGTGGACGCGAGGCATCGGGCCATGGACGGCACGCCATCGACGCGTCGACGCGTGGCATGCGGCCATGGATTGCACCCAATGCGCCCATCGACGCGAGGCATGCGGCCATGGATGGCACCCAATGCGCCCATCGACGCGAGGCATCGGGCCATGGATTGCACGCAATGCGCCCATCGACGCGAGGCATCGGGCCATGGATGGCACGCAATGCGCCCATCGACGCGAGGCATCGGGCCATGGATGGCATGCAAGGGATGGGTGGATGCGTCGGATGGGGCCATGGATGGCATGCAAGGGATGGGTGGATGCGTCGGATGGGGCCATGGATCGCACGCAATCCCTGCCCGGAAAGCGCGCGTCGCGGCATGGATGGCCCACCATCCTCCCCCGCACGCCCCGGGTCGCGAGGCGGATACCCTCTTCTTGCGCGTCGCTCCGTGCAGGTCCATCCTCGCCGCCGGCCGTCCGCATGGCGCTCGACGACGACGATGCCCCGCCGCCCTCGAGGCCGTCCCCGCCCCGGCCTCTCCGGCCCGCGGTGCGTGCGTTCCTGTCGCGGAAGGACGTGACCCGCTGGGTCCTCCGGCGGATGAAGCAGAAGGTGCCGCGCGAGGACTGCGAGCATCTCGCGCAGGAGGTCCTGCAGTACTGCATCGAAAAGGTGGCATGGCCCGACTCCGACGAGCCGCGGGTCCTCTGGGCGGTGCTCAAGACCGTCTGCCAGCGCCGCATCGCCGACCACCTCGACTATCGCAAGCTCCGGAAGAAGTACGAGGGCGCGATGCCCGGGCCTCGCCTGCGTCAGGACGAGGCGGGCGAGTACGTCGCGGACGAGGAGGCGGGCGGCGATCCCTCGTACGATCCCCGGGCGGTCGACACGCGCGTCGAGGGCCTGCTGCTTCGCCAGTACTTGAAGAGCGCGGTCGCCGACGACCCGCGCGACGAGCAAACGCTCGGCTGGATCCTCGCGTCGACGGACGACGAGCTGACCTATCCGCAGATCGCCGAGCTCGCCGGCGTGTCGCCCGACGAGGTGTACAAGCGCGTGCAGCGCTTCAACAAGAAGTACGTCCCCCGTTACGAGAAGTGGCGCAACCGGACCGTCCTGCCGCTGCTCTTGCTCGGCGCCGTCCTCCTCGTGGCGATCCTCGTCGCGCTCGCGCTTCGCAAGAGGCACGAGCGCATCGACCCCGCCGACGACTTCCGCCTCACGCCGCCGCCCTCGGCGTCTGCCTCCGGCTCGGGTCCGCCGCTGGAGCCCGCCCCGCCGCCCACCTTCGACAACGCGCACCCCACGAACCCCGACGAGCCGCAGAACCGCAAGAGGTGACGCTATTTGTGCTTCTTGCCGCCCTGCTTCGCCGGCTTGCCTGCCTTGGCTGGCTTTGCCGCCTTCGCGGGCTTCGCCTTCGCGGGCTTCGCCTTCGCGGGCTTCGCCGCCGGTCCCTTCGGGCTCTTGGGCCCGCCAGTCACCTTCGGCTCGAGCTGCGGCGCGGACGGCGGGATGGTGAGCACCGGCGGGCGCCTGCGAACCACGCCGCGCTGGTCGACCGGGATGACGCACTTGTGCGCCGTGTGCGTCTTCGAGAACGCCACCACCTTCGTGTCGGCGAGGCCCGCGCCGCGCGCGGCTTCGTAGACGTCGCTCTCGCCGATCGCCTGGCTGCCCTTCGGCCGGATGATCCAGAGGACGCCCGTGTCGATCATCCGCGCGCGCAGGAGCTGGATCTTGCGGAGCGCGTCGCGCGTCTCGGCGCCGAAGAAGACCACCGGCACGCCCTCGGGGACGCGCCCCTCGGCGACCCCGGCGGTGCGCTCGCGCAGCGCCGTGAGAAAGAGCGAATCGCGCACGTCCACGACCGCGACGCGCATGTCCGGACGGACCTCGAGCTTCTCGAAGAGGCTCTTCGGCTCCTTGATGAGGCGTAGCCATCGGTCCGCGACGGGCGCCCCGAGCTCGAACCGCGCTTCCTGGTCGTCGGTCTTCACGACCAGCGCGTCCCCCTCGACCGAGACGTCACGCATCGAGCCGAACGCGATCTGGAGGCTGAGCTCACCCCGGAAGATCAGCGTGTCGCTCTCGAGCAGCGCCCGGCCGGTGGACGTCTTCCGGCCGACGCGGACCGTGCATTCGGCCTCGAGCCCCATTGCAACCATCGTAAGCCCCGGGGCCGCGGGGACGCCAAGAAACGGCTATTTTATCGTGACGCCCAGAGCCAGCCCGAGGGCGTGGGCCTCGCCCTCCGTCGCCGGCCACGCGGAGGTGCGCTCGGCACGGCGAACCTCGCTCCCGTCGGCCCGAGCGACGAAGGCCCGCAGACGGAGCGTGTCCCCGAGGCGGTCGGCGTGCGCTCCGAGGGGCGTCTTGCAGTCGCCCCCGAGCGCGATGAGCACGCCCCGCTCGGCCGCGACGCAGGTGGCGGTGTGGGTGTCGTGGACACGTGCCAGGACCGCCCGGGTCTCGGCGTCGTCGGCGCGGCACTCGATGCCGAGCGCGCCCTGTCCCACGGCGGGCAGCGACACGTCCGTCTCGAGGATCTCCGTGACGCGCCCCTCCAGGCCGAGCCGCACGAGGCCTGCCCGCGCGAGGACGATGGCGTCGCACTCCCCCGCGTCCACCTTGCGGAGGCGCGTGTCGACGTTGCCCCGGAGCGGGACGACGTCGAGGTCGGGCCGGCGCGCGCGGAGGGCCACCATGCGTCGCAAGCTCGAGGTCCCCACGCGCGCCCCGGGGGGCAGCCGGTCGAGCGTGAGATGGCGCGGAGCCACCAGCACGTCGCGGGCGTCCTCCCGCGCCGGGACGCAGGCGATGACGAGGCGGTCCGGGATGGCCCCCGGCACGTCCTTGATGGAGTGGACGGCGAAGTCCGCCCGTCCGTCGAGCAGGGCCTCCTCGATCTCCTTCACGAAGAGCCCTTTGCCGCCGATGTCCGCCAGCGGGCGGTCGGTGATGCGGTCGCCGCTCGTCACCACCTGGAGCTCCGTCGTCTGGAGGGACGCCTCCAGCCGGCAGAGGTGCGCGACGAACGCGCGGCACTGGGCGAGCGCCAGCATCGAGCGTCGGGTGGCGTAGACGAGGGGCCGCATGGGGGCGGGGCGAGCCTACCATCGAGCCCCCCGCCTTGCCTGAGGCCCCTCCATGGAATAAGGGGTGGAGATCCCTCCCGTGACGCGCCGTACCCCCCTCTCGCTGGCCCTCGGGCTCCTCCTGCTCGGCGCCGTCGTCCTCTGCGGGCGCACGGCGGGGGCGAAGGAGGAGACGGGCACGCCCGACCCGATGACGCTCGACGTGCCGGGCTTCGGCGAGGCGTACTACTACAAGCCGCGCAGCAAGTCGCTCCGGCCCATCCTCATGTACCTCCACGGTCGCGGCGGCAACGCGATGGAGGACTGCCGCAAGTGGGCGCGCGTGGCGAGGCAGTTCGGCTGGGTGGTCTGCCCGCAGGGCCCGTCGGGGACCGACAGCGGCGGGCGCACCTGGAACAACGACGCCGACTCCGCGAAGCGCATCATCGACGCCACCGTGGCGGCCCTCAAGCAGCAGTACAAGGGGCGCGTCCGCACCCACGGGGACATCCTCATCGGGTTCAGCGAGGGCGCGTACATCGCCCAGCAGGTCGGCCTGCGGGATCCGTCGCACTGGAACCGCTGGCTCATCCTCGCGGCGAACGACAAGTACTGGTGGGGGGACGCCCCGCAGCTCCTCGATCAGAACCGCTCGAAGATCCGCCGGGTCTACCTCTTCACGGGCGAGAACGATCAGGTCGCCGAGAACACCAAGCGAGCGGGCGAGATGCTGAAGGACGCCCACATCCGGGTGAAGGTGAAGATCGTTCCGGGGCTCGGTCACGAGGTGCCTGCCGATCGGATGATCACGAACTACCGCCGCCCGCTCCGCTGGCTCGCTGCCGCGAAGTGAGGTGAGCCCGCTAACCCCGCGCTCGGTCCCGGCCGTATCCGAGGACATGCGTTGCGTCCCGGCGAGCGCCGCCACCGGTGCTCCTCGACCGGACCCTGCGCGATTCGATTCCGTGCGCCACCTCGGCCGGCGCTTTCCGGAGGCGCGGCTGCGCGAGGTCCCCATCGTCCGCGCCAGCGAGCTCGATGCGCGGGCCGATCCTTCGGGCGAGACGCGCGTCTGGCTGGCCCTCGAGGCGCTGCAGGTGACCGGCAGCTTCAAGGTGCGCGGGGCGCTCGTCGCCCTCGACGCCAACCGCCACCGCGGCCACGTGGTCGCGGCGAGCGCGGGCAACCACGGGGCGGCGATCGCCTACGCCGGGAACGTCCTCGACGTGCCGGTCACCGTCTGCGTGCCGCGGACGGCGCCGCGCGCCAAGCGGGACAAGATCACGAAGTACGGGGCCGAGCTCGTCGTCGCGGCCAGCGATCATTACGACGACGCGGAGGCCCTCGCGAAGGAGCTCGCGGCCTCGCGAGGGGCGGCGTTCGTGTCGCCGTACGACGACGTGGACGTGGTCCTCGGCAACGGGGTGTCGCTGGGCCTCGAGATCGTGCGCACGATGGCGGGCCTCCCGGAGCGCGTGCTCGCGCCGTTCGGCGGCGGCGGCCTGGCGACCGGTCTCGCCTGGGCCTTTCAGTCCGAGAGCGGTGACCCCTCCGAGCGCAGCGTCTGGGGCGTGCAGAGCGAAGCGTCGTGCGCCATGGCGATGTCGCTCGAGCGTGGCGCGGCCGTGGAGCGCCTGGAGACGGGAGGGACGACGCTCGCCGAGGGCCTCGAGGGGGGCATCTCGGCCGAAGGCTTCGCCCGGGCACGCGAGGCGGTCGCCGGCGTGGTGGTCGCCACCGAGCAGCAGATCGCGGCCGCCATGGTGCACGCGCATCGCGGGATGGGCCTCGTGCTCGAGGGGAGCGCCGCGACGGCGCTGGCCCCGGTGCTCTTCGGTCTGCCCGAGGCGCTTCGCGGCGGCGACGTCCTCGTGGTCCTCACGGGCCGCAACGTCGATCCCGAGCGGCTCGACGCGCTTCCGTCGTCGGGCATGTGATAAAGGGACGGCCATGATCCGGCCGTTCGTGCTCGGCATCGCCGGCGGATCCGGCTCCGGCAAGTCCACCATCGCGCGCTCCGTGCTCGAGGCGCTGCCGCCGGCCATCGGCGTCCTGCTCGAGCAGGACCACTACTACCGCGCGCAGCCCCACCGGCCGCTCGAGGAGCGCGAGCGCGTCAACTACGACCACCCGGACGCGCTGGAGCTCGACCTTCTGTGCGCGCACCTCGACTCGCTGCGCGCGGGCGAAGCCATCCAGCGTCCCACCTACGACTTCGCGGTGCACGACCGCGCGCCCCAGGGCGTGCGCATCGAGCCGGCGGCGGTGGTCATCGTCGAGGGGATCCTCGTCCTCGCCGACGAGCGGGTCCGGGCGCGGTTCGACGCCAAGGTGTACGTCGACACCGACGCGGACATCCGCCTCATGCGGCGGATCCGGCGGGACCTCGAGCACCGCGGTCGCACCTTCGCGCAGATCCGCAAGCAGTACTACGAGACGGTCCGGCCGATGCACATGGCCTTCGTCGAGCCGAGCAAGCGCTTCGCGGACGTCATCGTCCCCGAGGGCGGACACAATCGGGTCGCGCTGGAGCTGCTGCTCGGGCTGGTGCACGGCCGCATCTGATACGCTTCGTCGACCCTTGTCGGCCGCCCGTCCACCCACGCCTCCCTCCCCGAAGACCCGGCTGGTCTGCGAGGTGCTGGTGCGTGACAAGGTTCTGAAGGGCGACCAGGGCGAGCGCGCGATCGCCGAGGCGCGCGCGTCGTCGTCGCGCATCGAAGAGGTGCTGCTCGACCTGGGGATGCTCTCCGAGGGGGACATGCTCAAGTCGCTCTCGGCCCACTACCAGGTGAACTTCATCTCGGCAGAGAAGCTCTCGAAGGCCGATGTCCCGCGCGTTTTGCTCAACATGATCCCCCAGCGCTTCGCCGAGAAGATCGGCGTCTGCCCGGTCGTCTTCGACGCCGCGCGGCACGCGCTGACGGTGGTGACCGCGGATCCGGACGACACCGAGACGATGAAGGAAGTCCAGCTCGCCTCGGGCGCCCGCGAGGTCAAGGCCGTGCTCGCGCGCCCGGCGGCGGTGAAGGCCCTCATCACGAAGGCGTACACGGGGGACGCGCACGCGTTCGATCTCCTCGACCGGCAGGGGCACATGCAGTTTCACGCGATGCCCGGCCAGCGGAACATCGTCTTCGAGGACAACTCCGCGCAGCCGATCGCGCGGGGCGAGTCGTCACGGGGTCGCGGAGAGCGCGTGCTCAGCGAGGACGAGCTGAAGCGCCCACCGCCGGCCGCGCCCGCGCAGCGCACGCTGTCGGCCCCTCCGCCTCCTCCTCGCCGCGCCACCCAGGCTCCCGTCACCCAGCCGGCGCAGGCCGTATCGCTACCGCTGCCGCCGGTCGCCACGGCCTCGCCGACGATGGCCGTGATGACCCCGGGTCCGTTTTCCTTCGCGTTGCCGACCGGCATCGCCGCGGGCCCCTCGTTCCTCGAGCTCCTCAACGTGCTCGTCAGCCTGCTCGAGAACTCGCGCGCCGATCTCCGCGGCCACTCGGCGCAGGTCGCCCGCCTGGCGCGACGCCTCGCCGAGAAGCTGAGCCTCGAGCCGGCGGCGATGACGGCCATCGTCTGCGCGGCGTACGTCCACGATCTCGGAAAGATGGGCCAGTACCATCTCACCGCCCTCAATTGCAGCGAGTACGACGGGCACAAGATCGCCGCGCAGAAGGTCCACGGCGTCCCCGCGCGCCTGCTCGAGCCCGTGCGCATGCCGGCGGATACGGCGGAGGCCGTCGAGCACATGTACGAGCGCTACGACGGCAAGGGCTTCCCCGGCGGGCAAGGCGGCAAGGACGTGCCCCTCGGAGCGCGCGTGCTCGCCATCTGCGACACCTACGCCGACCTCACGCAGAACCCGCGAAACCCCTACCGGAAGACGCTGGCCGCCAACGAGGCCTGCGCGGCGCTGACCAAGCACAAGGGGACCATCTTCGATCCCAACCTCGTCGATCTCTTCCATCACACGGTGCTCGGGGAGGACTTGAAGGCGCGCCTCCTCTCCAGCCGCTCGCAGGCGCTCCTCGTCGACACCGATCCCGAGGAGACGACGGTGCTCGAGCTGCGCATGATCGAGCAGGGGTTCGTGGTGAAGACGGCGCGCAGCCCCGAGCAGGCCGTGAAGATCCTCTCGGAGGGCGAGACGGACCTCGTCATCGGCGAGGTGGACCTCGGGCCCAACGACGGCCTCGGGCTGCTCGCGCAGGTGCGCCAGATGCCCTGGGGCAAGGACCTGCCGTGGGTCGTCTACACGCGGCGGCAGGAGCGGGCCGTGGCGCAGAAGTCGTTCGAGCTCGGCGCGCTCGACTTCGTGAACAAGCCCGCCAACGCCGACGTCCTCGTGGCCAAGCTGAAGGCGCTGCTCGACCAGCGCGCGAGCGCGCGGGCCTCCCGCGGCGTCAGCGGCTCGCTCCGCGAGATGAGCCTCCCCGACATGGTGCAGGTCCTCTTCCACGGGAGAAAGAGCGGGGCGCTCCGCATCCGCGCCCGCGAGGGGAGCGGGGAGATCCACTTCGTCGAAGGCAACGTGGTCAACGCCGTCTGGGGCGACCTCCAGGGGGAGCCCGCGTTCTTCGCGATGCTGGGCCTGGCGGACGGGGAGTTCGCGCTCGACCCCGCCTTCAAGGCGACGGGTCGGGTGATTCACCAGTCGAGCGAGGCGCTGCTCCTCGAAGGAATGCGGCGGATGGACGAGGGGATCTGATCGAGGGCCCTTCGTCGGAGGGGGCTCGAAGCGGAGTCGGCCACGGCGCTGGCGCGGGCTGTGCTCAGTGCGCAGCGAATGACGGAAGCAGTCGTCATCGACGACCTCGCGCAATGGCGCGAATGTCGCGACTGCGGGCTCTTCCAGTGTCTGCCCGAGATCCCCGACGGGGAGGCGGCCGTCTGCGCCCGCTGCGACGCGCTGCTCCGGAGGGCCGCGGCTGACTCCGTTCGCATCGCGCGCTTCAGCGCCGTCGGCGCAGCCGTCCTCTTCGTCCTCGCCCTCACGCTGCCCCTCGTGGAGCTGCACGTCCTCGGCCGATCCGACCAATCGACGATCTTCTCCGGACCGCGCGTCCTGCGCGGCCAGGGGCTCGAGCACGTCGCGCTCGTCGTCCTCCTCACGGTCGTCGTGATGCCCGCCGCAAAGCTCTTCGTCGAGCTGACCGTGCTGTTCGGTGTGACCTTGGCGCACCCGCCGCGGTGGCTCCCGTGGCTCTTCGGCTGGCTGGAGCACATCTCGCCGTGGGCCATGGTGGAAGTGTTCCTCCTCGGCGGGGTCGTCGCGTACACGCGCCTCCAGGCCCTCGCGGCCGTCGACGTCGGGCTCGCAGCGCTGGCCCTCGGGGGGACCATGCTGGCCATGGTCGCCGTGGACGCGACGCTCGATCGAGAGGCGATCTGGGAAGCCCTCGACGCAGGAACGCCCCATCCGGGGCAGAAGCGCCCCTCGGCTCCGGGTTCGTCGGAAGCGACGGCCACGCTGATCGGCTGCACCGCGTGCCGGCGCGTGGCCCGCGCGGAGGAAGGGGACCGCTGCCCCCGCTGCAGCCACCGGCTCGGAGCGCGAAAGGGACCCTTCGGCCGCGTCTGGGCCCTGCTCGTCGCGGCGGCGCTCCTCTACGTCCCCGCCAACGTGCTGCCCGTGATGACCATCGAGCGTCTCGCCCAGGGCGGTCCGACGACGATCGCGAACGGCGTGATCGAGCTCGCGCGGGCGCAACTCTGGCCGCTGGCCGTCATCGTCTTCCTCGCGAGCATCGTCGTCCCCGTCGTCAAGCTGGTGTCGCTCTCCGCCATGATGGTGATGACCCATCGCCGATCGGCGTCGAGGCTCGCGGGAAGGACGCGGCTGTTCCGCTTCGTGCGGTTCATCGGCCGGTGGTCGATGATCGACGTCTTCACGCTGTCCATCCTCGTCGGCGTCGTCCGCTTCGGGGCGATCGCGTCCGTGCTGCCGGGTCTGGGCGCGGCGGCCTTCTGCGGCGTCGTCCTGCTGACGATGGCGGCGACCGAGCTGTTCGATCCGCGCTTGATGTGGGACGCCGCCGGCCGCCAGGAAGAGGCCTTCGACCGACCGGAGGTGGCGCATGCCGGAGCCTGAGCAGCCGAAGGCGCCCGAGCCGACGAAGGCGAAGGTGAAGCGGCACGCGCGCCTGTCGCCGACGTGGCTGATCCCGCTCGTCGCCGCCGGGCTGGTGGCCTACCTGGCCTATTCGTGGATCACGAGCCACGGCTCGCGGGTGACGCTCTTGCTCGACACCGCCGACGGCCTCACGCCCGACCAGACCACGGTGAAGCACAAGGCGGTGACGGTGGGCACCGTCGAGGGCATCCGCCTCACGGACGACCTGAAGGGCGTCATCGTGCAGATCCGCATGGCCGGCCGGACGGACGCGATGCTGACCAACCATGCGCGCTTCTGGGTGGTCCGCCCGCGCATCTCGGCGGGGAATCTCAGCGGGCTCGAGACCATCGTGTCGGGCGCGTACATCGAGGTCGACCCCGGCGAGCCGGGCGGCCGGAGACAGACCGAGTTCAAGGCGCTTTCCCAGCCGCCGGGTCGTCAGTCGGACGAGCCGGGCAAGGTCTTCGTGCTCGAGGCCAAGCGTCTCGGATCCCTGAGCAGCGGTTCGCCGGTCTACTACCGCGACGTCGAGGTGGGAGAGGTCCTCGGCTTCGATCTCGGGTCGGGCCTCGGTCCGGTGACGCTGCGGGCCTTCGTGCGCGACCCGTACGACAAGCTCGTCCACGTGCGGTCCCGCTTCTGGAACACGTCGGGCGTGTCGGTGACCATGGGGCCCGAGGGGATGCGTGTCGAGGTCGAGTCCATCCAGTCGCTCGTGAGCGGGGGGATCGCCTTCGAGACACCGACCGACACGGACGAGGACGCGGAGGCGAACGAGTCGTCGAGGTTCGAGCTCTACGACGGCAAGGCCGACGCGGAGAACGCCTTCTACCGAGAGAAGATCCCCTACGTGACCTACTTCCGGACGTCGGTGCAGGGGTTGTCGGCCGGGTCGCCCGTGCAGATCTCCGGAGTGCAGGTCGGCAACGTGACGGACGTGAGGCTCGTCTACGACGCGGCCAACCGGGGGATGATCGCGCGCGTCGCGTTCGCCCTGGAGCCCGAGCGCCTGCTCGTGCGCGGCGCGGCGAACGACGCGACCGTCACGGCGGACGTGCGCAAGGCCTTCTCCGACAAGGCGATGCGCGTGAGGCTCGAGTCGAGCAACCTCATAACCGGCTCGAAGGACCTGGCCATCGAGTACGCGAAGGACAAGGTGACGGCCGAGCTGCCGAGGGAGCAGGACGCGCTCGTCCTCCCGAGCGAGGGCGGAGGGATCGACAGCCTGACGGCGTCGCTCGCCGACGTGGCCTCCAAGCTCGACAAGGTCCCCTTCGCGCAGATCGGCGATCATGCGGACGCCGTCCTCGCGAACCTTCAGCACCTGGTCACGGAGATCGACACGGACGCCCGGCCCGCGCTCGCGCAGCTCCCGGGCATCGCCACGCAGATGTCGCTCTTCGCCAGGAACGCGAACGGGACGCTCGGCTCGAGCGGGTACGGCCCGAACTCGGAGTTCCAGCACGACATGGAGAGGCTGCTGCGCGAGGTGAACGACACCGCGCGAAGCTTCCGCACCCTGGCCGACTACCTCGACAGACACCCCGAGGCCCTCATCCGCGGGCGGTCTTCGCAGGCGAGCGGGCGATGAGCCGCGCGGCCTGGGTCTCCCTGCTCCTCGGCGCCTGCGGGGCGAGCGCCTGCGGCTCGTCGCCCCCGTCGACCTTCTACACGCTGTCGCCCGAGCGCGCGAGCGCGCAGCAGGCGCCGTTCCACACCGTCAAGCTGCGCCGTCCGGGCATCCCCGGCTACCTCGATCGGCCCGAGATCGTCACGCGGATCGTCGACCACCGGCTGCGCGTGGCCGACACCGACCGCTGGGCCGCGCCGCTCGACGAGATGCTCGGGCACACCCTCGCGCAGGACCTCCAGGAGCGTCTGGCCGGCGCCGTCGTCTTCACGGAAGACGGCGCGATCACGGCCGACGCGGACGTGACCGTGGAGATCGACGTCCGCAGCTTCGACGTCGACGAGCGCGGGCAGGTGAACCTCGTGGCCGAGGTCGCGGTGGAGAAGGGCGACGCCCACGAGCCGGCGGGCGCGCGCGCGGTGCATCTCCGCGAGACGCCGCGCTCGGGGACGACGGCGGCGCTGGTCAGCGCCATGAGCGACGTGCTCGGCAAGCTCTCCGACGAGGTCACCGCCATGTTGCTCGGCCGTCCCCCGGAGTCGCTCGCACGCGACGACGCCGCGCCTCGCTGATCAGGCCGGCGCGCGACGGACACGACGCCACGCCCCGTGGCGCCCGCGGCAAACGTGCCTCAGGGGCCGCCCCTCTTCAGGTACACGCCGACGACGATGAAGAGGATGAGAAGAAGGATGGCGAGAAAGCCGGTGTTGGTGCCGCGAGGCGGTCTCTGAATGGGAACGTGAGGCGCCCGGTACGGAGACGTGCTCATTCGAGTGCGGCCTTTCGCGAACCAAAGTCGAGGACCCTTCGTCGATGCAATGCGGACACCACGGCGCCGGAGCAGGCACTGCGGAGCGCGCGTCGCGCGCCGGACGAGGTCGGCCGCGCCGATTTGTATGGTTCTTGCACCGTGCTCGCCGGCTCGTCCGCTCCGGATGAGGCCCGGCACTCACGAGGGCAGCCCGCTTGTCGTCCGCGGATCTTCGACAGTCTCAGGTCATCGGGCCCGACCATCAGCTGCCGGCCCACGTGGGTGGCCAACGCCCCTGGCGGGGCCGCTCCATCCTCTGGGGAGCCGGCGTGATCGTCGTGGCGCTCGTGGTCCTCTTCTTCGTCGGCCGCCACGAAGGCGCGCACAAGGCGGCCCCTCCGCCCGCGAAGATCGCCGCGACGATGGCGACGGCCCAGAAGGGCGACATCGGCGTCTACCTCGAATCGATCGGCACCGTGACCCCCGTCCACACGGCGGCCATCACGAGCCAGGTCAACGGCATCGTCGAGCAGGTGCACTACCGTGAAGGGCAGCGCGTACAGAAGGGCGATTCGCTGATCGACATCGACGCGCGTCCGTACCGGGCGACCCTCCTCCAGGCGCAGGGAACGCTGGAGCGCGACGAGAACATCCTCGCGCAGGCGCGGATGGACCTCGAGCGATACCGGGAGGCCTGGGCGCGCAAGGCCATCGCGAAGCAGATGCTCGACGACCAGGAGAAGCTCGTCTTGCAGGACATGGGCACGGTCAAGAACGACCAGGGCACCGTGCAGTACGACCAGGTCCAGGTCGACTTCTGCCACATCACCGCGCCCATCGACGGCCGCGTGGGTCTGCGGCTCGTCGATCCCGGCAACGTCGTGCAAGCGGCAGGCAACACCGTGCTCGTCGTCATCACGCAGCTCGAGCCCATCACCGTCGTCTTCACCATCGCGGAGGACAACCTGGGCCCCGTCCAGGCACGCCTCGCCCAGGGGGCTCAGCTCGGCGTCGACGCCCTCGACCGAACGGCGCTGAAGAAGATCGGGAGCGGCACGCTCCTCACGCTCGACAACCAGATCGACACCACCACGGGCACGGCCAAGGCGCGCGCGATCTTCGACAACGAGGACGACGCCCTCTTCCCCAACCAGTTCGTGAACACGCGGCTGCTCGTCGACACACTGCACGGCGTGACGCTCGTCCCGGCGTCCGCCATCCAGCAGAACGGCACGGCCTCCTACGTGTACGTGATCCAGAACGGCGTCGCGCACACGCGCCCCGTCAAGGCGGGGGTCTCGGACCACGGGGTGACGAAGGTCGACGGCATCGAGCCGGGGGACGTCGTCGCCAACAGCAGCTTCGATCGGCTGCACGACGGCGCGACGGTCGCCGAGACAACCGCCCCGCCGCCCGCCTCGAGCGCCGGCCCGACGCCGAGCGCGAGCTCCGCGCCATGAGCCCGTCCCGGCCGTTCATCCTGCGACCGGTCGCCACGGCGCTGCTCATGGCGGCCATCCTCCTCGCGGGGCTCGTCGGCTACACGCAGCTCCCCGTCTCCGCGCTGCCCGAGGTCGACTATCCGACCATCCAGGTTCTCACGTTCTATCCGGGCGCGAGCCCGACGGTGATCGCGACGACCGTCACCGCGCCCCTCGAGCGCCAGTTCGGCCAGCTCCAGGGCCTGAGCCAGATGACCTCGACGAGCTCCGGAGGCTGCTCGGTCATCGTCCTCCAGTTCGCGCTGTCGCTGAACATCGACGTCGCCGAGGAAGAGGTCCAGTCCGCCATCAACGCCTCGCAGAGCCTCTTGCCGTCGATTCTCCCGGCGCCTCCCATATACAGCAAGACCAACCCCGCCGACGCCCCGGTCCTCACGCTCGGGATCACCTCGGACGCGCTGCCGCTCTCCAAGGTCGAGGATCTCGTCGACACCCGCCTGGCGCCGAAGATCTCCCAGCTCAGCGGCGTCGGCCGGGTGAGCATCAGCGGCGGCCAGAAGCCCGCCGTCCGCATCCAGGCCAACCCGACGGCGCTCTCGTCGTACGGCATCAACCTCGAGGACCTCCGCACTGCGCTGACCCAGTCGAGCGTCAACGCCGCGAAGGGAAACTTCGACGGGCCTCGCCAGGACTACCAGATCGACGCCAACGACCAGCTGGAGACGAGCGACGACTACCGGAGCGTCGTCGTCGCCTACCGCAACGGCGCCCCGGTGATGCTGACCGACGTCGCGCGCATCACGAACGGCGTCGAGAACGACCGCCAGGCCGCCTGGATGAACGACACCCCCGCGGTCATCCTCAACGTCCAGCGCCAGCCCGGCGCCAACACCATCAGCGTCGTCCGGAGCATCAAGAAGCTGATCCCGCAGCTCGAGGCGACGTTGCCGGCGGGCTTGCACGTCACGACGCTGACCGACATGACGACCTCCATCCGGGCCTCGGTGTCCGACGTGGAGTTCGAGCTCCTCCTGACCATCGGGCTCGTCGTGCTGGTCATCTTCCTCTTCCTGAGGAGCCTCCGCGCCACCATCATCCCGAGCGCGGCCGTCCCCCTGTCGCTCGTCGGCACCTTCGCGGCGATGTACGCGCTCGGGTACAGCCTCGACAACTTGTCGATGATGGCGCTGACCATCTCCACGGGCTTCGTGGTCGACGACGCGATCGTCATGATCGAGAACATCACGCGGTACATCGAGGCCGGGGAGCCGCCGATGCAGGCGGCGCTGAAGGGCGCCTCGCAGATCGGGTTCACCATCCTCTCGCTCACGGTGTCGCTCATCGCCGTGCTCATCCCGCTGCTCTTCATGGGCGACATCGTCGGGCGCCTCTTCCGCGAGTTCGCCGTCACCCTCGCGGTCACGATCGTCATCTCGGCCGTCGTCTCGCTCACGCTGACGCCGATGATGAGCGCGCGCATCCTGCGGGCCCACACCGGGGCGCACGAGGGCCGCATCTACAGGGCGACCGGGCGCGCGTTCGACCGGCTCATCGAGCTCTACGGCCGCACGCTGAAGTTCGTGCTCCGCCACCAGAGCATCACGCTGATGGTCGCCGTCGGGACGCTCGTGCTCACGGTCTTGCTCTACATCGCCATCCCGAAGGGCCTCTTCCCGGTCCAGGACACAGGCGTCGTCCAGGGCATCTCGCAGGCGTCGCCGACCATCAGCTCGACGGCGATGGCCGAGAAGCAGCGCGAGCTCACGCGGGTGCTCCTCGAGGACCCCGCGGTCGAGAGCGTCTCGTCCTTCATCGGCGCCGACGGGACGAACATCACGGTCAACAGCGGCCGCATGTCGATCAACCTGAAGCCGCTCGAGGTGCGCAAGATCGGCGCGTCGGACCTCATCCGGCGGCTCGACTCGAAGCTCGCCCGCGTCGAGGGGATCCGCCTCTTCATGGAGCCCGTGCAGAACATCACGGTCGACGACCGGGTGAGCCGCACGCAGTACCAGTACACGCTCGAGGACTCCGACGCCGACGAGCTCGATCTGTGGGCCGGCAAGTTCGTCGACCGCATGAAGCAGCTCCGCGAGCTCCAGGGCATCGCGACGGATCAGCAGTCGGGCGGGCTCGCCGTCGCCCTGCGCATCGACCGCGTCACCGCCTCGCGACTCGGGATCGCGCCGTCGACCGTCGACAACACGCTCTACGACGCGTTCGGCCAGCGCCAGATCAACACGATGTACACGCAGGTGAACCAGTACCACGTGGTCCTCGAGAGCGATCCGCAGTTCCAGAAGGACCCGGGCAAGCTCGACAAGCTCTACATCCAGTCCAATTCGTCGGCGAACGCCACGGGCACGGGCGCGTCGTCGTCGTACGCCTCGTCGGGCTCGGCGGCGGCGGGCTCGAACGCGCTGACGTCGTCTGCCCTCTACACGCCGTCGGCCAACACGCTGACGCGCGTCACGAACGCCCTCTCGCCGACCACGTCGACCTCCAGCAACGGGACCGTCGTGACGACGAACGGCTCCCCCTCGGCGGTGACCACGGCGACGTCGGCGATGAGCAACGCCGTTCCGCTGAGCGCGTTCTCGCACTTCGAGAGGACGACGGAGCCGCTCGTCATCACGCACCAGGGGCAGTTCCCCGCCGTCACGGTCTCGTTCGATCTGGCGCCCTCCGGCTCCCTCGGGAGCGCCATCCGGGCCATCGACGACGTGAAGCGGGACCTTCGCATGCCCGGCAGCATCCAGGCCGGGTTCCAGGGCACCGCGGCCGCCTTCGAGCGCTCCCTCTCGAACGAGCCGCTCCTCATCCTGGCCGCGCTCATCACCGTCTACATCGTGCTCGGCGTCCTCTACGAGAGCTTCATCCACCCGCTCACGATCCTGTCCACGCTGCCGTCGGCGGGCGTCGGCGCCTTTCTCGCGCTCCTTCTCTTTCACGAGGATCTCGACGTCGTCGCGATCATCGGAATCGTCCTTCTCATCGGCATCGTGAAGAAGAACGGCATCATGATGGTCGACTTCGCGCTCGACGCCGAGCGCAAGCGCGGCAAGAACGCGACCGACGCCATCTACGAGGCCTGCCTCCTCCGGTTCCGCCCGATCCTGATGACCACGATGGCGGCGCTCCTCGCCGGTCTCCCGCTGGCCCTCGGCCGGGGCTTCGGCTCCGAGCTGCGCCGGCCTCTCGGCATCGCGATGGTGGGCGGCCTGCTGCTCAGCCAGGCCCTGACGCTCTACACGACACCCGTCATCTACATCTTCTTCGACGACCTGGCGCGGCGCTTCTCGCGCCGACGGGGCGCGCGGCCGACGGGAGGCGAAGAGCGAGCGGAGCCGACGTGAACATCTCGTCGCCCTTCATCCGCCGGCCCGTCGCCACGACGCTGCTCACCGTCGGCGTCGCGCTCGCCGGGGTGCTCGCCTTCCTGGTGCTCCCGGTGGCGCCGCTGCCCGAGGTCGACTTCCCGACGATCTCGGTCAACGCCTCGCTGCCGGGCGCCAGCGCAGCCATCATGGCGTCGTCGGTCGCGACGCCGCTCGAGCGGCAGTTCGGGCAGATGGCGGGCGTGACGGAGATGACCTCCACGAGCACGCTCGGGACGACCAACGTCACCATCCAGTTCGACCTCGGGCGCGACATCGACGGCGCGGCGCGCGACGTGGAGGCGGCCATCAACGCTGCGCGCACCTACCTGCCCGCCAACCTGCCGGCCAACCCGACGTACCGCAAGGTCAACCCGGCGGACGCGCCGATCATCATCCTGGCCCTCACGTCGGGCAAGTTCGGCCCCGACAAGCTCTACGACGTGGCCTCCACCGTGATCATGCAGAAGCTCTCGCAGATCCCGGGCGTCGGGCAGGTGATCGTCGGCGGCGGAGCGCTGCCGTCCGTGCGGGTCGACGCGGACCCGTCCCAGCTCGCGAGCTACGGGCTGACGCTCGCCAACCTGCAGTCCGTCCTCAGCCTCCAGAACTCGCACCTACCGCAGGGCCAGCTCATCGACGACCAGACGTCCGCCGACATCCTGACCAACGACCAGATCTCGCGGGCCGAGGAGTACGAGCCGCTCGTCGTCGGATACAGCCACGGCGCCGCTGTCCACCTGTCGGACGTCGCGACCGTGACCGACTCGGTCCAGAACCTCCGCGTCGCGGGCTACCTGAACGGCGCGCGGGCGATCCCCATCATCGTCTTCCGTCAGCCGGGCGCCAACATCATCGCCACCGTCGATCGCGTGCGCACGCAGCTCCCGTTCGTCGAGGCGTCGATTCCACGCGGCATCGACGTGAACGTGGTCCTCGATCGCACGACCACCATCCGCGCGTCGGTCGGCGACGTCGAGAGGACGCTGCTCGTCTCCATCGCGCTCGTCATCGTCGTGGTCTTCGTCTTCCTTCGCAACGGCTGGGCCACGCTCGTCCCCGGCGTGGCCGTGCCCGTCTCGCTCGTCGGGACGTTCGCGGTCATGTACCTCTTCGGGTACAGCATCGACAACCTGTCGCTGATGGCCCTGACCATCTCGACGGGCTTCGTGGTCGACGACGCCATCGTCGTGATGGAGAACGTCACGCGCCACCTCGAGGCCGGCATGAAGCCGTTCGAGGCGGCTCTCAAGGGCGCGCAGGAGATCGGCTTCACCGTCCTCACCATCAGCGTCTCGCTCGTCGCCGTCTTCATTCCGCTCCTCATGATGGGCGGAATCGTCGGCCGCCTCTTCCGCGAGTTCGCCGTGACCCTCTCGACGTCCATCGTCGTGTCGATGCTGATCTCGCTGACGACGACGCCCATGATGTGCGCGTACCTCCTGCGCAGTCCGAAGACGCAGCGCCACGGCCGCCTCTACCTGGCGAGCGACCGGTTCTTCGCAGGGATGCTCTCGCTCTATCGCCGCACCCTCCACTGGGTCCTCGGCCGACCGGCGCTGACGCTCCTCGTGCTCGTCCTGATGATCGCGCTCAACGTCGTCCTCATCCTCGAGATCCCCAAGGGGTTCTTTCCTCCGGAGGACACGGGGGCGCTCGCGGGGGCCGTCCAGGGGCCGCAGGACGCGTCCTTCCAGACGATGGACAGCGCCATCCAGCAGATCGGCGACGTCATCAAGAAGGACCCCGCCGTCCAGAACGTCATCGGCTTCACGGGCACGAACGGCGCCACCAACACGGGCGCGTTCTACGTGTCGCTCAAGCCGCTGTCGGAGCGCCACGGCGTCAGCGCCCCGCAGGTCATCAACCGGCTGCGGCCCCAGCTCGCGCGGCTGCCGGTGCCGTCGGCGTTCCTCCAGGCCGTGCAGGACATCCGCATCGGCGGGCGCTCCAGCAACGCGATGTACCAGTACACGATCCAGAGCGACGACGTGGAGGAGCTCTCGCACTGGGGACCCATCCTCCTCCGGGAGATCCGGGGCATTCACGGCGTTCAGGACGTGAGCGCGGACCAGCAGAACGGCGGGCTCGGCGAGCTGATGACCTACGACCGCGCCAGCGCGGCCAAGGTCGGGCTCACCGTGCAATCGCTCGACTCGGTGCTCTACGACGCCTTCGGCCAGGCCCAGGTGTCGCTCATCTACACGCAGGTGAATCAGTACTACGTCGTGCTCGAGGTGGCGCCGCAGTACCGGCAGAGCCCCGAGGGGCTGAAGTACGTCTACCTCCACACGACGGGCAGCGGCCCCGTGCCGCTCGGCGCCGTCGCCACCCACCGGTCGAGCACGACGCCCCTCGCCCTCAACCATACGAGCCTGTTTCCGTCGGTCACCGTGTCGTTCAACCTCGGGTCGAACGTGTCGCTCAGCGAGGCCACGCTCCGCATCGACGAGGCGAAGCGGCGGCTCGGCGCGCCCTCCACGCTCCGCGGGTTCTTCGCCGGCACGCTGCTCGCGTACAAGCAATCCCTCGGCACGGAGCCGATGCTCGTCCTCACGGCGCTCCTCGCCGTCTACATCGTGCTCGGCATTCTCTACGAGAGCCTCGTGCACCCGCTGACCATCATCTCGACCCTGCCGTCGGCGAGCGTGGGCGCCATGCTCGCCTTGCTCCTCTTCCGGGAGGACCTCAACGTCGTCTCCATCATCGGCATCGTCCTTCTCATCGGCATCGTGAAGAAGAACGCCATCATGATGATCGACTTCGCGATCGACGCCGAGCGCCGGGACAAGAAGAGCCCCGCCGACGCCATCTTCGAGGCGTGCATGCTGCGCCTCCGTCCCATCTTGATGACGACGATGGCCGCCATTCTCGGCGCGTTGCCCCTGGCGCTCGGGACCGGCATGGGGCACGAGCTCCGCCGCCCGCTCGGCATCGCCATCGTCGGGGGCCTCATCCTCAGCCAGCTCCTGACCCTCTACACGACGCCCGTCGTCTACCTCACGTTCGACCGGCTGCGACTGCGCCTCCGCCGGCGAGGGCCGGGCGGAGCCCCGGACCTCGGCATCCCGGCGAGCCTCGAGGAGTCGCCATGAGACGGAGGCGGCTGCTCGCGTGCGCCGCGGCGCTCGTCGTACCCCTCGTGAGCGGCTGCAACGTGGGCCCGCGGTACGTCCGGCCCACGGTCCGCTCCCCCGCGGCCTTCAAGGAGGGCGCGCCGGAGGCCTACAACTCGCTACCGCCGGGGACCTGGCAGCCGGCCCGCCCGCAGGACGCCATGCTCAAGGGTCCCTGGTGGCGCGTCTTCAACGAGCCCGAGCTCGACGCGCTCGAGGCTCGGCTCGAGGTCGACAACCAGACCATCGCCCAGTCATTCCAGAGCTTCATGGCGGCTCGCGCGCAGGTGAACGAGGCGCGCGCAGGCTACTACCCGACGCTGACCGTCAATCCGTCGGTCAACCACTCCGTCGGAGGCGCGGTGGGCGCGGGCGCGGCCATCAGCGGCGGAGGGGCGACCGGGGCGCCGGTCACGACGGGAGGGGTGACGAACTTCTACGCCTTGCCCCTCGAGGCCTCCTGGGCGCCCGATCTCTGGGACCGCGTCCGCAACTCGGTGCGCCAGTACCAGTACGCGGCGCAGGTCAGCGCGGCCGACCTCGAGAACACGCGCCTCACCGAGCAGGCGGCGCTCGCGGTGTACTACTTCGAGCTTCGCGGGCAGGACTCGCTGCAGGACCTCTACGACCGCACCGTCGCGGCCGACAAGGAGGCGCTCGAGCTGACGCGCGCGCAGTCCGAGACCGGCGTCGGCACGGAGGAGGCCGTCGCGCAGGCCGAGGTGACGCTGGAGAACGCGGAGGCGACGGGCATCGGGGTGGCCACGAACCGCGCCCTCTACGAGCACGCCATGGCGATGCTCATCGGACAGCCCGCCTCGAGCTTCGCGATGCCGGTGAGGGTCCTCGAGACGCCGGTCCCGCCCATCCCCATCGGCGTCCCGTCTCGCCTCCTGCAGCGCCGTCCGGACGTGGCCGCCGCCGAGCGCACGATGGCGCAGGCCAACGCGCTCATCGGCGTCGAGATGGCGGCGTACTACCCGTCGCTGACCCTCACCGGGAGCGGCGGGCTCGAGTCGTCGGCGCTGGGCACGCTCTTCTCGCTGCCTGCGCTCTTCTGGTCGCTCGGCGCCTCGGCGTCGGAGACCATCTTCGACGGCGGCCTCCGCGACGCCACGGTGGCGCAGTACAAGGCGCTCTACAAGGCCGACGTGGCGGCGTACCGGCAGACCGTCCTCGTCGCGATCCAGCAGGTGGAGGACTACGTGGCGACGCTCCGGATCCTGTCGCGGCAGATCGCGCGCCAGGAGGTGGCGACCCGGTCCGCGCGGAGATACCTGGACCTCGCGACGGACCGGTTCAAGACGGGCCTCGACCCGTACCTCAACGTGATCACCGCGCAGACGACGCTGCTCGGCGATCAGCAGACGCTGGTGACGCTGAGGGTGAGCGAGATGACCGCGGCGGTGCAGCTGGTGCAGGCGCTCGGGGGAGGGTGGGACGTGTCGGAGCTGCCGTAGAGGGGGGAGGGGGAAAGAGGGGGGCCTCGGGAGTGAAGAGGCGGGGGGCAAGGACGCCTTGTCGAAGTACGTGCACGCGCACGAGGGCGAGGAGCAGGACGTTCACGAGGAGGAGGACGACGACGCAGTGAGTGGCGACACGCAGGCGCCGCGGACGTGCACCTGGAGAGTATGGCCGTCGAGGGAGAGAGGCTCGCCGACGAGGGAGAAAGGCTGACCGACTACGCCGAGAGGCTCGCCGAGCAAGCAGAGACCCTGACCGACGAGCGCAAGAGGCTCACCCTCGCGGAAGACAGCCTCCCCGGCGAGGGAGAAGGTCTTACTGGCACTTCGCCTTGCAGGCCTTGCCGCTGACGGCCTTCTTTGCGCACGTCGCGAACCCGGCGGCGAGCTTCTTCGGCTTGCCGGCGCTCGGCATGCTCGCGTTGGCGATGCATCCGCCCGCGGCCGTCGTGCAGGCGTGGACGCCGTCGAGCATCGACTGGCAGTCCGTGGCCTTGCCGCAGGCGGTCTCCGCCTTCGCGCAGGTCTTGTCGATGCACTTGCCGCAGTCGGTGTCGCTCAGCGCGGGGGGCGCGGGGGGAGGCGCCGCGGTGGCGCTGGCCGCGGGGGCCGCCGTGCTCGAGTCGTCGCCCGCAGAGGCCGACGACGACGAGGGGGAGGCGCTGGAGGCGCTCGCCGCCGTGCTTTCGCCGCCGTCGCTGTTGGACGAGGATTCGTCGGCCGGGGTCTCGGGCGGCTTGCCGCCCCCGCATGCGAGCCATGCGAACGGAACGGCGACGGCGAGGACCAGGGCGGAGAGGGAAATGCTGTGCGTGCGGGTCATGGCGGACCCTCTCGTACCCCGAAACGGGTCCGATTCAAAGACTCTTGCGGGTCCCGGGGGTCCGCGAGTGGGCTAGAGTGCGATGCGGAACGTTTCGGCGTCGACGGGGCCGTCCACGACGAAATCGTCGTATTCCTCGCCCACCTCCATGTCGCCCTCGGGGAAGTGGACGACGACGCGGCGCCTGACCGGCAGCCCCGTGCGGGCGTCGAGCCAGAGGGTCTCGTCGGCGGCCTTCTGGTGGTCGACGTAGAGAAGCCAGGTCCACTGCTCGGTCGCGGCGCCGCGCACGGGCTCGCCCGCCGCGTGCTCGGGGCCGACCATCTCGAGGTGCCTGCGGACCGAGCCGTCGATGTAGTCGGGGGTCTTCCCCGAGGCGAGGCGGGCGACGTCGTGCGTCAGCCCCATCCGGACGAAGCCGACGGCGACGCCCTCGCGGAGGCCCGGCGCCGCGTCGAGGTCGAGGGGCTGTCCGCGCGCCCCGCCGTGCATGCGCGCGCCGTCGCAGACGAAGAGGGCGTCGGCGTCCTTGCCCCCGAACGCGCCCTGGAGCGCGAGCCGCATGCGCCCGTCGGGCCCGGCGACGACGGTCCCGTCGAAGTGGCTCTCGATGCGCCCCGAGGTGGCGAGCTGGGCGTGGAAGCGGAAGGAGCGCGCGCCGATGAGGCGCTGCTCGAGGGCGTCGAGCGCCGTCGCGGGCGGGGCAGGGGGAGCGGCCGGCGTCGCCGGGGGAGCCGCGCCGCCGCCACACGCCGAGAGGCCCGCGCCGAGCACGACGGTCCAGGGGAAGCGGAGGCTCATGACCGCGCGATGGCGCCGAGGGCGTCGTACGCGGCGTACTTGAACATCTCGGAGAGCGTCGGGTAGTTGAAGACCATCTCGATGAACGCGTCGATGGTCCCGCCGAGGAGCATCACGGCTTGGCCGACGTGGACGAGCTCCGACGACCGCTCGCCGATGCAGTGGCAGCCGAGGAGCTTGCGGGTCTTCTTGTCGACGACGAGCTTGATGACGCCGTCCTTGTCGCCGACGATCTTGCCGCGCGCGTTGTCGCGGTAGAAGGCCCGCCCGACGACGAACTCGAGGCCCTTCTGCGTGGCCTCCTCCTCGGAGAAGCCGATGCAGCTGAGCTCCGGGATCGTGAAGATGCCGAAGGGCTGGAGGTGAGAGACCTGCCGCTTGTAGGTGAAGCCGAAGGCGTGGCACACCGCGACGCGCGCCTGCTCCATCGAAGTCGAGGCCAGCGCCGGAAAGCCGATGACGTCACCGGCGGCGTAGACGCTCGGCACGCTGGTGCGGTAGTCGCTGTCGACGGTCACGTAGCCCCGCTTGTCGACCGCGACGCCGATGGCCTCGAGGCCCATGCCCGCCGTCGATCCGGAGCGGCCGCTCGAGGCGAGGACCTTCTCCGCCGCGAGCTCGAGCCCGCTCGCGAGCGTCGTCACGATGCCGCGCCCCTCGATGCGGCGAATGCTCTGCGTCGTCTGCCCGAGGTGGAAGTCGACGCCCAGCGTCTGCATCGCGCCGCGGAGGCGCTCGGCGATCTCCGTGTCGAGGAAGGGGAGGAGGCGCGGTCGGCCCTCGACCAGGGTCACCTTCACGTGCATCGCCGCGAACATCGAGGCGTACTCGACGCCGATGACGCCGCCGCCGACGATGAGCATCGTCTTCGGCAGGCGGTCGATCTGGAGGATGGTGTCCGAATCGTCGACGTCCTCGTCGTCGAAGGGGATGTCCGGCGGGTGGTGGGGCCTCGAGCCGGTGGCGACGAGGAACGCCTCGCTCGTCAGGCGCCGCGGAGCGCCGCCGCCGCCGGTGATCTCGATCGTGTGGGGATCGACGAAGCGCGCCGCCCCGCGGAGCAAGGGCACGCCGTGGCGCTCGAGGTTCCAGTGGATGCGCGCGACCTCGAGGGAGCGCACGGCGTCCTTGCGCGAGAGGAGGCGCGGGACGGCCGTGTCGTTCTTGAGCTCGACGTTGAGGCCGTAGAGCTCGCGCTGGCGGAAGCCGGAGAGAAAGAGCGCCGTCTCGCGCAGGGTCTTGCTGGGGAGCGTCCCGGTGTGGACCGCGGCGCCGCCCGGCTCCTCCGCGCGCTCGACGCACGCGACGCGCTTGCCGAAGTACGCCGCCTGCGCCGCCCCCTTCTCGCCCGCGGGACCGACGCCGACGACCACGAGGTCGTAGTCGAAGGGCATCGGAGGCGAGCGTAGCGTAAGATCGTCGTATGGAGCGCCATGCGTTGCGCTGGGGGCTGCTCGGGGTCTCGCTGGTCTTCGGCGGCGTCGCGGCCAGCGGCGTCGCGGCCGGCGGGTGCGGGCAGTCGCCGGGCACGGCCCAGGCGGGCGGGGATGCGGGGGCTTCGAGCGGCGGCGCCGATGGCGGGAGCTCGAGCAGCGGCGGAAGCTCGGGGAGCAGCGGCAGCGGCAGCGGGAGCAGCAGCGGCAGCGGGAGCAGCAGCGGCGGCGGATCGAGCAGCGGCGGCGACGGCGGCGTCGTCCTGCCGAGCGGGCGAAGCTTCCCGGACACGTTCTCGTCCATCGCCATCCTCACCGACCAGCTCCCGAGCGGGATGCCGGCGGCGCAGCAGCAGTTCGCGGCCACGCATTACGTCGGGACCGAGAAGCAGCTCCTGCCGGACACGCAGGCCCTCCGCGCCATCAATCCCGATTTCCTCGTTCTTCACTACCACCTGGCGATGTGGCAATCCGCGGTCGACTTCATCGACGATGGCACCTCGTGGGGAAACGACCTCCCGACAGTGACGCAGAACGAGACGTGGTTCTGGCACGACGCGACGAGCGAGACGATGAGCGGGCGCGTGACCGCTCCGGACGGCAAGTTCCTCATGGACATCACCGTGCCGGGGTTCCAGCAGTACTGGGTCCAGTCGCTCGAGCAGCAGGTGTCCGACGGCGACTACGACGGCATCATGTTCGACTCGGCGTCGCCCTCGCTGCTCCAGGGATGGTGCGCCGGCACAGGCGCCGGTCAGGACTCGCGCCTCGCCGGCACGGCCGCGAAGGACACGCCGTTCCCCGACCTCGGCAACGTCACGTGGATCGCGGCCTGGCAGACGTGGGTGACCGCGCTCCAGGCGGCGCTCGCGACCAAGGGCATCCCGCTCATTCCGAACGACGGCGCGTTCATCACCGGCTGGGACGACACGAACTACGCGCTCACGGAGGGTGTCTTCTCGGAGGGCTTCGGCGACCCCACGTTCGCCGAGAGCGACTGGATGGCGGCGACGAACGAGCTGCTCTCGCTGGCGGCGGCGGGCAAGATCATGATCCTCCAGAACTACCTCTCGGCCCCGACCGACGTGGCGACGCGGATGTATTACCTCGGCAATTACCTCCTCGTGAAAGGCCACTCGACGTATCTCGATTACTTCGATTCAGGGGGGCCGCTCGAGTGGTATCCGGAGTGGGCGCTCGATCTCGGCGCGCCGACCACCGCGACGACCACGAAGGTCTCGGACCTCCTGAACGGCGGGGTCTACCGGCGGGACTTCGGGAAAGGCAGCGTGCTCGTGAACCCCTCGGGCTCGGCGGTCACCGTGTCGATCACGGGCCAGCAGGTGGTGCCGACCGGGGGCGGGCCGGTGCCCGCGGCGGGGACGGCGCCGGGAAGCCTGACGATGAACGCCGTGACGTCGGTCACGGTGGGGCCGACTTCGGCGGCGATCGTCCTCCACTGAGGCGCGGCGACGCCGAAGAGAGGCGACGCCGGAGCGAGGACGACGTCAGAACGAGACGGGCGCCGGGGACTCGGAGGAGGGCACGGCCCCGTCGGGAGCCTCGGTGCCGAGGGCGCCGTTGCCCCAGCAGTAGAGGGTGTTGCCGCTCCGGGCGCAGACGCCCTCTTCGCCGACGGCGAGATCGTCGAACGTGTAGGCGATGCCCGTGCCGGGGTCCGCGACCTCGACGGGAGCGGTCTGGGGGGCGGTGTCGCCTTCGCCGAGCTCGCCGTCTCCGTTGTATCCCCAGCAGTGCGCGTGGTGGGCCTGGTCGATGGCGCACGTCTCGGCCCCGCCCGCCCGCAGCAGCTGGATACCCGAGAGGTTCGTGACCTTCACGGGCGTTCCGGTGCAAGGGCCCGTCGCCATGTTGGTGTCCGTGCACGTCTGGGTCACGCTGGTGTTGCCGAGCTGGTTGGCGTTCCCCCACCCCCAGCAGTAGACGCTGCCGCTCATCGCCAGCGCGCACGAATGGACGTCGCCGAGGGCGATGGCGACGGGGACCTCCCCGGCGGGTAGCGTGATGGGCAGCGGCTGAGCGCTGCACGTGGTCTCGTTGCCGCCGGGGCAGTCGGTCGAGCCCTGGGCGGGCCCGCACTCGTAGAACTCGGTCCCGCCCCAGCAGAGGATCGTGTGCGAGCTCGTGAGCACGCACTGGTGATTGCCGCCGCTCGCGATGGCGACGGCGTCCGTGATGGCGCCCGTCGGGCCGCCGTCGAGGATCCCCGTGACGGGGCCGGCGGTGGAGGGGCTCTGGGTCACCGGGCGGCCCAGCTCGCCCTCGCCGTTGGTGCCCCAGCAGTACACGTTGCTGATGGAGCCGGCGTCCGCGAGGAGCGTGATCCCGCAGGTCGACGCGAAGGCCGCCGCGATGGCGTCGAGGCCACTCGGCGGGAGACCCTGCACGGCGAACTCGGTCGGGCCGCCCTGCCCCGCGGCGGGGTTGCCGAGCTCGCCGTCGCCGTTGGCGCCGCGGCAGTAGACCGAGCGACCGTAGAGCGTGCACGAGTGGAGCCCTCCCATGGCCATCTGCGTGATCTGGGAGGGGGGCTGCACCGTCGACGAAACGAGCGTCGGGAGCGGGTAGTCGCCCGCATCTTCGGTGTCCGGCGGCAGGCCGAGCAGGCCGGTGAGGTTCGACCCGATGCCTCCCCAGCAATAGAGCTGGCCGCTGTAGACCGCGCACCGGGCGCTCTGCGCGTAGTCCTCGAACTGGTCGTTCGCGAAGGGGCCGATGACGCTGGGCGCGGTGCTCCCGTCCCCGGTGTTGCCGCCGCCTTCGCCGCCGTCCGCCGCCCCCGGCGACGTCTCGAAGTGGATGCTGGGGAGGCAGGCGCCCGCCGCAGTGACGAGCGCCGCCACGGTGCCCGCGACCACCGTCGCCAGGCGACGGGAGCCCGACGAGGCGAGGGCCACTCAGAAGCTCCCTCGCAGGCTCGCTCCGCCACCGGTCGGCCCGAGCCACGGCGCGAAGCCGGTCGTCGTCGAGGCCGGCGGCGAGCTCGATCCACCGGTGAGAAAGAGGATGAACCCCGTCGCGGCCACGGCGGCGCCGGCGCCCGCGAGCACGATGGAGATCGTCTGCTTGGTCTGGGCGTCGTGGTAGTCCGAGGGCAGCGGAGAGCCGCTGGGCGCCGCGCAAGGGCTCGACGGGCATGCGCTGGTCACCGGCGACAGCGCACTGCGCGCGAGCAGATAGAACACGCCGCCGGCGACGAGCGCCGCGCCCCCCGCGCCCATCGCGGCGACGCCGAGGATTTTGCGCCCGCCCCCACCGGTGGTCTCGGGGACGGGAGCCGCCGGCGTCGTCGGCGCGATGGTCGTCGGCGTTGCGATGGGGGCTTCGGGCAGTGCCGCCGCGGCGGGCCCCTCGGGCGGGTCGATGGTGATCGTCGCGTGCTGGTGCTCGACGAGCGAGACTTGCCGGGTGACCTGTCCCGAGGCGAAGCGCAGCACCACCGTGTGGTCGCCTGGATCGAGAGGCACCGGGCTGCCGAGCGCGGCGACCGCGAGCGGGCCGCCGTCGATCTGGAGGTTCACCGGGGCGGCGGTTCCGCTCACGACGATGGTCAGCCCCGGCGTCCGCGCCACGAGCTCCGGGAGCTCGGCCCGGGCGGCCTTCGCGACCTGCTCGTTGTTCGCGGCGTGCGCGAGCTCCACGGCGCGACGGAGGTCCACGTCCGCCGCGACGAGCTTGCCGACCCGCGCCTCGGCGTAGCCGACGTAGAAGGCCAGCTGCGGCGTCGCCCTGGCCGACAGGCTCGCGGCCTTGCGGAACCGCTCCAGCGCGTCGCCCCATTTGCCCTGCTGCCCGAGCAGGCGCCCCTCTTCCACGAGATCTTGCGCCATCTTGACGCTGGAGGCCGACGCCTCGGATTGCGCCGTCGCGGTCCGCGCCGTGGCCAGCGTGAACGCGAGCACGGCGAGCGAGGTCCCGAAGCGCATCCCCCCGATGATGCCGTGTCGTCCGTTCGGCGACCAGCGCCACCGGCGATCTCTGACATACTGGCATTTCGCCCCCATGGACGACGGCCCCGTCATCGGCGGCAAGTACCGCCTCAGGAACCTGATCGGCGCCGGTGGAATGGGCCAGGTCTGGGTCGGCCGCAACGAGGTCACGGAGCGCGAGTTCGCCATCAAGCTGCTCCTGCCGCAGGCGGCGGCGAACGCCGAGGTGGTCTCGCGCTTCGTGCAAGAGGCCAAGGTGTCGGGAAGGCTCCGCCACCCGGGAATCCTCGAGATTTACGACGTCGGGACGGCCCCGGAGCTTCAGGGAGCCCCGTTTCTCGTGATGGAGCTGCTCCACGGCGTGTCGCTCGACGCCGCCATCCGATCCCTCGGTGCGCTGCCGCTGCGCTTCACGCTCCTCGTGGCCATCGCCATCGCCCGGGCCTTGCGGGCGGCGCACGACAACGGCGTCGTCCACCGCGACCTCAAGCCGGCCAACGTCTTTCTGCATCGGGACGGGTCCGGCGTCATCGTCCCGAAGCTGCTCGACTTCGGCATCAGCAAGCTCGGCGCCATCGAGGGGGACGACGACAGCGGGCTCGGCTTGACGCGCACCGGCGCCATCCTGGGCTCCCCGCGGTTCATGAGCCCCGAGCAGCTGGCGAGCCAGAAGGACATCGACGGCCGTAGCGATCTGCACGCCCTCGGGGTGCTCGTCTGGTGGTGTCTCGTGGGGCGCTCGCCGTTCGTCGGGGCGGGGCTCCGGGAGCTCATGCTGGAGATCCTCTCCGACAAGCGCCCTCGCCTGTCGGACGCGATGATCGACGTCCCGCCCGGCGTGAACGAGCTCGTGACCCGCGCCTTCGCGGGGAACCGCGAGGACCGCTACCCGAACGCCGGGGCCGCGCTGGCGGCGCTCGAAGCCGAGCTCGCGAAGCTCGGTCCGGGGCCGACCCTCGAATCGGGCACCTGGCAGGAGGACCTCCTCTCGAAGGTGGCGCCTGCCCGCCTGCCCGCCGCGTCGCTTCCGATGATGCCTCCGCTCGCGCTAGCGCCACCGGGAGCGCCGGACGGGAGGGAGACGACGACGCACGGCGCCGTGTCGGTGTCCGTCGAGGGAGGCGCGGCCGCCTCGTCGCAGCCTTCGTCGTACGGAGCCGGTACACCGACTCCCGCACCCGAGCCGAGGAGGTCGCGTCTCGTTGCGGCGGGAATTGGCGGCGTGGTCGTGTTGCTGCTGCTTGCTCTCGTCGTGACGAGCGGGCTGCTCTATGGGCGTACGAAGAACGAGCCTCGTGCCGCGTCGGACGGCGATGCCCCCGGCAGCGCCGCCGCGGCTCTCGTTCTGCCCAGCGCTCCAAGGCCGGCCGAGGAGGCCGTGGCCGTGGCCGCGCCGGTGGTCACGGCGCAGGGCAGCCCCGCCATCGAGCTGGACGCGGGGGCCGTGAGCCCGAGAGCGGCCGTGGGAGCCGCGTCGACGGCGCGGGCGCCGAGAGTCCTGCCGAGCGCGGGGCGCGCTCCTGCCAGGGCACCCGCCCGGGGAGCGGGCGCGGACAACGATCCGTTCCACGGCGTCACCGGGACCGGTCTCTGATCGGCCCCGCGGCGCACACGACGATCACTGGAGGCGAAGAGCCGACAGCGCGGCGACCTCCGGATTCGTTCGGTGTCCCGAGCCACGCTGTGAAGAAGAGCGCCACGACCAGCAAGGCCTGTCCGAGGACCACGAGGCGCGAGGAGCAACGCCGAGGCGGCGCGCGGAAGGCTCGATCAGATGCGCTCGGTGAAGACCATGGGACCAGGATGAAGCGGAGGCGACCGAAGAGCAGGAGGAGCCCTCAAGGCAGAGGTAAGGCCTTTTTCAAGCATCGCCGCCACACGCACACCAAACCTCCCCACGATTTCCAGGGGGTTTCCATGTCGACGGTCGCGAGCCCTCCTTCTGCACGCGGCAAGAATCGCTCGGCCTCGATCTTGCTCGAGCATGGGACCGACCCACCGCTTGGAGGTTCCATGTTTCCTCGGTCCGCCAGACTATGCGTCTTCTCCTCGATCCCTCTCCTCGCATGGTGCTCCCTCGAGGGATGTACCGCCATGAACACCGCATCACCAGCGGACGGTGGAACCAACACCGGGGATTCGCAGGGCACCGGAAATGGGGATTCCGACCCCGGGACCGACGGCGGCGTCATGCTGAATCCGGATTCCGGAGTCGTGCAGGACGACGCGCCTCCCGGGTGTCCCGGCCCCGGCGCCGTGACCAATGTGCAAGCGCCGGTCGGCCGGCTCCTCGCGTCGGGCAATTCGCTCTCCGCTCGAGGCGTAACCAGCGATGGCTACGAGATCTTCTCGGATGACTATGCGTTCCAGCTGTACGCGGTCCCGATCGCAGGGGGGCCCGTGCAGACCATCGCCTCGCTCGGCAGCAACTTCTGGGTCACCGTCGTCGGCCAGGTCGTGTTCGCGTGGTCGAACGTGAGCGCCGCCGACGTCGGGTCGCTGACCATCTGGTCGTCCGCGCACGGAGCGCACGCCATCGCGCCCTCGTCGTTCGGCATTCTCGGGACGAGCTCGCCCGACGGCAGCCAGGTCCTCTACCTGGCCAACGTGGACTCCCAGGGCCAAACGGGCGACGTCTATCTCGCCAACAGCGACGGCTCGGGAGCGACGCGGCTGCTCCAGGGACAGCAGCTGACCGGCTGCTTCCCGCAACTCGGATTTGCCGGATCGTACGTGGTCGCGTCGCACTGCGACGTCGCGCGCGGCGACGGCCCCTCGACGACCATCTCCTCGTTCCAGTCCCCGGGATGGACGCGGGCGGATCTCATGACGAACGCGCAGAACACATGGTCGGCAGACATGGCAGGCACGTTCGTGCTCGTCTCGACCGCCGCGGGTGTCCTCACGGTGCCCATCGGCGGAGGCGCCGGCACCACGGTCGACTCTGCGGGCTTCATGGGGCAGCTCATCTCGGGCGGTAGTCGCGCCATCTACGGCACGACGAACGGGGGCATGCTCCGGAGCTCGCCGGTCAAGCCTCCGTCCCCCACGACGCTCGCGCAGAACTTCGGAGGCTTCTACGCAGTCTCGCCGTCGCAGGCGATGGTCCTCTATTACGAGAACCAGACGTCGAACGGGACCGATGTGTTCCTGTCCTCGACGACGGCCGCCGGCAGGAGCCAGACCCTGGCGCCCTCGACGAACGGCGCGGTCAACGGCGCGGCCTTCACGGCCGATTCGAACTACGCCCTTTACTCCACGGGCAACGACGTTTGCACGGGGGCCGCGGCGTTCAATGCCTTCCCGGTGAACGGGGGCAGCGCGATCCAGCTCGGGAGCAACGTCTGGAACGACTGGAGCGCCACGGGCTCGAAGGTGGTCTTCAACGACAACTTCGTGGCGACCGGGGGTCTTCGCTTCGGCCGCGCCGACATCGAGTCGGTCGACCTCTCGACCGGGACGACGGCCACGCCAATCGTCAGCCAGGCGGACGCGGTCATCGACCTCTCGCCGGCCGGCGACCAGATCATCTACTCGTGGACGGTGCAGCCCGGTGCGCAGGCCGGGATCTACGTCACTGCGGTGCCGTGAACGCGACGGCCGGGGACGCCGGAGCCTATTCGGCGTCCTCGACCTGCGACCAGGCCGCTGCGGCGAGGCGGTCGCGGCGGGCTCTTGCGGCGTCCACGGCCGCGAGGTCCCGAAGGACCTTCGCAGGAACGCCGCCCACCATCGCGTACGGCGGGACATCCCGCACCACGACGGCCCCTGCAGCGACGACGGCCCCGCGGCCTATCCTGACGCCGGGCAGCACCACGACGCGCGACCCGAGCCAGACGCCGTCCCCGACGTGAATCGGCCGGAACACGCGGGGACCGCAACGTTGAGCCGGGTCCCCCACGTCGTGATCGGCGGTGATGAGCATCACGTCGTAGCCCATGTAGACGCGCGCCCCGATCGTCACCGGAGCGGTCAGGTCGATGTGGAGCGGGCCGGTGATGTGGCAGCCTGGCCCGATCGAGAGCATTTCGTGCACCGAGCCCGAGCCTGTGATCCGGACGGGGCCCGCGAAGAGTGCGGTGCGAGCGACACGGACCCCCAGGGCGCGGAGCGCCACGGTGCGCACCCGGTTCAAGGTATTCGCGGGCAAGAGCCCGGAGATGGCCTGGACGCCGATCCTGCATGGATCCAGCGCGAGCTCCTCCCTGAGAACCGCGTGCAGCTTTCGAAGAGTGACCATGGTTTCGGGATCCTTCCGGTGCCCCCCGGCCACCTCAGCAAGCACGAATGCGTCCATGAGCTCGCGTCACCGACGCGGGCTTGGGCGGGCACACGGGCACGCATGGTGCTTCTCAGCAGGAGCCTCGGGCACCGGCGGCCTCGCCGTCGGGCTCGGCATCCCAACGAACCCACCATGACCATCACCCGCACCGAACCATCCTGGACGCTCGTACCCAGCGAGCAAACGGTACCCAAGGGCGTCGATTCCTGGGATCGAAGCGACTGGCAACGCGTCTGGCTGCGGACGCAGAGCACGGACTGGCGGATGCTGGCCCTCGTCCCGGGCGACGATCAGACGTCGACCCTCGACGTGGCCAACGTCATCGCTCGGCTCGCTCTCGACCACGGCGAGTCGATCCGCGTGGCCGATGCGCGCGCGCTCCGGCCGAAGCACGTCGACGACTTCCTGGAGGGCTCGCGCTGGGAAGCCAGCCAGGGGACGCGCATCGTGTTCGCCACGCGTCCCGCCTCCAGCAATATCGCCACGGTTCCCATCGCGCGTGCGGCAGACTGCGCGATCCTCTGCGCGTCTCTGGGGTCGACCTCCTTGAAAGGCATCCGGTCCACCATCGAGGAAATCGGGCGGGACCACTTCCTCGGAAGCCTCCTCGTGCAGGCTTCGAAGAAGGGGAAGCCGCGCAGGCTCAAGCCTCGTCACGCGTGAGGTCGATCGCCGGGCGCGGGTCGAGTACCGGCGCGGCGCGGGACGGCGCCAGCCGGTTCTTGAGCCGCAGGAAGCGCTTCTCGTAGAGGTCGTAGCTGACCGCGGCGACCAGAACGGAGAAGCCGGCACCGGCCACCGCCTGGACGACCATGGCACCGACGTAGCCGAGCCGGGTGGCCAGCGCGTCGAAAATGCCCCGGTGCTCGACCATCCAGTACGCGATGATCCCGTGGAAGACGTAGAGGCCGTAGCTCCGGGTGCCGATGAAGCACATGAGGCGGCTCCGGAGAACGCGACTCGCCAGCCCCTCCTGCCTCGCCGCGAGACTGGCGGCCAGCGCGGCCCCGAACGTGAGCGCGACGAAGGTGGTGCGCATCGGGAGCACGAGGTCGAGCAGCGTCCCGCCCAGCGCATTCCAGGCGGACGCCAGCAGGACGAGTCCGGCGAACGGTCCGATACAGCGCCGCGCCGTCCGGGCGACGCGCTCGAGGCCGACGGACCGCACGGCGAGCGCGACGAACCCTCCGATGCAGAGCGCATCGAAGCGGCACGGTGTGAGGACGAGCACGGCGATGTCTCCCGCACCGGCGAACGAAAGAGCGCAGCGAAGGCCGAGGGCGAGCCCGGTCACGGCGACGCAAGCGCCCAGGAGCGATCGACGCCCCAGAGTGAGCACGACGATGGGCCAGACGAGATAGAACTGCTCTTCGACGGCCAGGGACCAGAAGTGGCCGACGTAGGGCAGCGCCCACCCCTGTCGAATGGCGAGGTAGGCGTTGCTCACGTAGAGCCACAGCCAGCCCTGATGGCGCGCGGACTCGTCCAGGCCGGCCGGATACGGCACCGGGAGCGCCGGCAGGACGATGAAGAGCGCGGCGAGGACACCGTAATAGAGCGGGAAGATGCGCAGCGTCCGGCGCACGTAGAAATTCCGGAAGTAGCGCGGCGATGATTTCGAATCGTAGAGCAGCCCCGTGATCAGGAATCCGGACAGAACGAAGAAGAGGTCCACCCCCCAGATGCCGTAGTTCGCGAGCTTGACGAGGACCCGTCCCACGGTCGTGTACGCCGGAGCGTCGCCGATGAAGTGAACGCACAGGACCATCAGGATGGCCACGCCCCGCACTCCATCGAGGATGGGAACGTGCGAGCCCGCCGACGGAACCTTCGTCGCCGGAGCGCCCGCCCCGGTCATTGGGCCGCCGCGCGAGCTTCCAGCAGCTCGGCGTAGAAGGTCGACAGGGTCTCGACCGCCCGCTTCCAGCTGTAGCGGGAGACGACCAGCTCGCGCGCTGCGGCGCCGAGGCGTCGTCGAAGCTCCGCATCGTCGAGCACCCAGCCGATCTGCGTGACCAGGGTCGCTGCATCGTCCGCGATGAGCAGATCGCGCCCCGGTATGACCGCGAGGCCCTCCGCCCCGAGCGTGGTGGAGACCACCGCCTTGCCGGCCGCCATGGCCTCGAGGATTTTGAGCCGCGTGCCTCCCCCGATGCGCAGAGGAGCGATGACCACGTCGGCGCGAGCGAGCCACGGACGGATGTCGTCGACGACGCCCGTGACCTCGACGTTGGCGCTCCGCTGGGCAAGGATGGCCTCGGGCGGTTTGCGCCCGACGATGCACAGCCGCACGCGCGGGTATCGCGCGACGAGCTGCGGGAAAGCGTCGTGCAGGAAGAAGCTCATCGCGTCGGTGTTCGGGAAGTAGTCGATCGCCCCGAAGAACAGGAGCGTCGGCGGCTCCTGGGATACCGTCGGCGCGGCGGGGCGAAAGAAGTCGACGTCGACCCCGTTCGGGACGACGGCCGTGTGCGCGGCCGGCACGTCGGCGAGGAGGAGTCGCTGGTCCCGGTCGGAGGTGACGGTGCAACCGTCCAGGTGAGCCCACGCGTGCCGCTCTTCGCGACGCATCTTGCGCCACTCGATCGCGCTGTACGCCCTCCGGAGCGGACCGGCCTCCGCGGCGGCCGTGCGCCTCACGATGTCGTATTCGATGTTGTGCTCGTCCAGGCACAGGATGGGCCGGGTGCCGCGCGCCCGGGCGCACGTCGTCGCGTAGCCGGCCATCGGCGCGAGCTCGAAGTGCACCACGTGGAATCGATGCGCGAGCATCTGCTCGAGCGCCGCTCGAAATCGCTCTTCGCTGCGCCCCCGCCACTCGTAGCTGTTCGGCGAGCCCAGCGACGCGAGCTGCCGCAGCCTCTTTCGCGCGGGGCCGGAGTGGTACGTCGGATTGGAGACCGTGACCACACGGCGCGAATATTCCTCGGTGGCGCGGATGGCGTCGCTGTGATCTTCGCTGGGGTCGACGAGCGACAGGACGGATACGTCGTTCGAGACGGCCACGCCGGAGATGAGCTCGTGCAGACGCCGCTGGGCGCCGAACGTAGGGGGGCTCGGCATGAACGGCGTGACGAACAGGACGGAGAGACGACCTCGCGGCGCCCTGGATACGTCGCGGAGCGGCACACCGCGTGCTTGGCTGTCGAGAACGAGGTCGGCGTCGGTGCAAAAACTCATCTTGATCTCCATCATCTTCGTGGATGTGTTCGTCCCGCTGTGGGCAGCGCGCGATGTGAATGCCATTCACGGAATGAAGAAGGCGTTATTTTGCGTGTGCGTTTACAACGTCATCTACTTGTTACTGGTGATGTTCGTATTTCCGCGGCTCGGATAGGGCTCGGCGCCCGCCTGCGCGCCGCAGGGGGGCGCAGGTCGATCACCGCCGGTACCGTCGGCCAAGCCCCCGTGGCCACGGCCAGCCTGCTGGACACGGCGAACGCCGGGGCGAGCAGGAAGACGCTGGTCCACGTGCCGAGCCCGAGATCGCCGTAGCAGTAGGCCAGGTAAACGACGACGGTCGCCACCGCCGTCAGCGCCACGGTCCGGTCGTCGACCGTGACGGAGTGCCTGTACGCTCGCGCGGCCAGATACACTCCTGCCACGAGGAACATCCAGAGGGCGGTGAACCCGATGAGACCTCCGTACGCCCAGAGCCCGAGGATGCTGTTGTGCGGCAAGTACCGGTACAGCGCGTACGCATGCGAAATGTCCGGGAGCCATACGATCTCGTTGTAGCCGTGTCCGTAGCCCGTCCCGAGGATCGCATTGTGGCGGAGCGTGTAGAAGAGGTCGTAGTTCTCGAGGTCGCGCCACATCGTCGACGGGTCGGCCTTCGAGTCGACGACTGACCGGAGCGTGTGCACGGGCGCGAACACGGAGGAGCCGGAGCCCCACCCGGCGACGGCGTAGAGAACGAACAGCGGCGACGCGAACACCATCCCCCGCAGAAACCGTCGCTTGGCGGCGGACCAGGGCGTCAGCACCGCGATGGTCGCCAGGCCGACCGCGAGCTCCACCCACGCGAGGCGCCGGCCGTTCGCGATCATGCCGGCCAGGAGAAGCGGCAGGACGACCGCGGCGAGGAAGGCGCGCTTGCGGCGCCGGTGCACGACCAGCGCGAGGACGGCGCAGAACGCGACCGCAAAGAGCATCGAGTCGGCGTGCGTCGTGGCGTACTGCAGGACCGGCTCCCCTGCGGGCGGAGGGACCGTGGCTCGGATGTAGACGGCCAGGACGGCCTTGAGGCACGCCGCCGCGACGATGACCTTGCCGAGGGCGGCCGCATCGCTCGAGCGCCGGAAGCCCGCCTGGAACAGGAACACGAGGGCGGGCAGGTAAGCGACCCGCTGGACCTGCCAGAGAGAGCTGGGCACGTCCGCGTCGCCGCGGGCGACGCCGTAGAGCCACATCCACGCCGCAGCGACGAGGCTCATCGCCGCGAACCCGCCGATGGGACCCATGTCTGCTTGGGGAGACGCGTCGATGCGCGAATTTTTCAGGTACCGCACGGCGGCGACGAGGAACAGATAGGCGAGGATGACGTCGAGCCCGGAGAAGACGAGCGCCTTGTACTGCGGCAGGGTGACGTTCAGGTGGACGAGGAGCGTCTCGCCCACCTCGTAGAACGGGGACTTCCACTGCCCGCACGCCGGCGTGTCGCTGGGGTTCTCGAGCGTCAGGGCGAGAAACGTCGTGACCAGCAGCGGCCACCGGAGCGGCACCCACCAGGCGAAGTACAGCGCCCCGAGCACGAGCGCCGGCGTCAGCGCGAGGATGACGTCGCCGTCGCCGACACGGATGCACAGCGTGGTGAAGCCCACGAGCGCGACGAAGAGGGTCGGACCGACCAGCGCCTTCATGGGCGTTCAGGCGTTCTCGAGCTCGTCGGGAAGCGCGAGCTCGCCGAGGATGGGCCGCTCGAGGAGACGTTCGAGCTGCCACCGCTCCAGCAGTCGTCCCCTCCGCAGGTCGACGAGGACGACGAAGAGGAGCCCGGCCACGATCGAGACCACGAAGGCCACGAAAGTGACGACGGGAATGTTCGGCACGGTCGGACTCCGCGGGAGCCGCGCGGGAGTGACCACCGTGTAGCGGTACTTGAACGCGGCTTGCGCCGTCTCGAGGTCGATCTGGGCGCCCTGGATCTGTGCGCGGAGCGCGGCGTACTTGTCCATCGCGTCGCGGAGCTGCCCCCGCGCGTAGACCATGGCCGGATCGCGGTCCTCGCGTAGGTCGAGGGCGATCCGGAGCACGTCGCTCGGCAACTGCGGAGGGGTGGTCGTGGTGTTCGCCGTCCCGCTCGAGGGCGCAGGAACCCAGGTCGCGGTCGGGGCCGGGGCCGAGCCGCTGCTCGCCAGGGCGGCGTCTTCGCGCTCCGCCTTCAGCTCGGCGATCTCCTGGCGGAGGCTCGTGACCTGCGCCGATTCGACCGAGAGCGCGGCGATGGACTGCTTCAGGTCGACGATCGTCGGGTGGTTCTCCGTGTAGATGGCCCGTGCCTCTGCGAGGCGCGCCTGCAGGTCGGACAATCGATGCCGGCGAAGGTCTTCGAGCTCGTCGATGGCGCGCTGCTTGGCTTGCATCTCCGGGGTGGAAGAAGCCCCCTCCAGGTGCGGGCGCGATGCGGCGGGACGTTGCATCACCAGCACCCGCGACCTCGGCGTCGATGCCGAAGGAGCACCCTCCGGCTTCGGCGGCTCGGCGCCGCTGGGCCGCATCCGCTCGATGCCGGCGACGGCGTCGTCGACGTCCGTCTTCAGGATGGTGGCGTGCTTGTTCAGGATGGCGATCGACTCGGAAAGCGCCGTGACCTCTCGCGCGTAGCGCGCGGCGAGGAAGGCCTGCTGGGCGGCGTCCACCAGACGGCACGCCATCGCCGCGTCGGACCAGTCGATGGCGATGGTCACCGTGCTTCCACCCACGGTGTTGGCGCTGTCGCTCGTCCAGACGACGAGCTTGGTCTCGAGCCGCTTCACGAGCGCGTCGAGCTGGTCCGCCTCCGATTCGTCGTGCCCGCGCAGGCGCCGGACAATCGCGTCTCTCGCCCGCTGGACGGGCGCGCGATGGTCCCGGGTGTACTGGAGCAGGTCCGTCTCCCGGATGAGCGCGAGCAGGTTGTCCTGGCGGAGGACGGTGTCGGCCGCGGCACGGGTCAGCGAGTCTGCGCTGGGGCCGTCGCCTCGCACGACCAGCGCGGAGGTCGGCTGCGCCAGGGCCTTCGTCTCGACGTGGTACGTCTTGGGAAAGAGAAAGAACGAGCCGACGGTGGCCCCCATGATCGACGTGAAGACGAAGAAGAACAGCAATCGATGCCTTCGAAGCGAGCCCCACACGAACGCGGCGTAGCTTCGAAATCTCTGGCTATCGCGCCGATCGAACAGGTGGGCACTGGCCCCCAAGGTTTCGGCGGGCTCTTCTTCAGGACGCCCTAGGTCTTCTCTCATGCGCGACATCGACCGAGCACGTAGCGTTCCAACTCGACTATGGGCGCCGCGCCGCCATATACGCCCCCCTTCGCGCACGATCGCCACAGCTCGGATACGCTCGTCGTGGCGAGAACGCGTCCGTCAGAGGGGTGACGCGAGGCTGTAAACGACGCGCTGCTCGGCGCCGCCCCCGGGGTCCGCTTCTACGAAGCGCGTGACGAGTGTCCGCAGTCGGTCCTGCGCGCGCACCTGTGTGAAGGTGTGATCGGCGCCTTCGACGATCTCGAGTCGGAAGTTGGCGTGGTCGGCCATGTTGCCGGCGCCGCTGCCCAGATGGTGCTCGATCATGTCGAGGCCGCCATCCTGGGAGCTGAAGACCAGCAGGGACCGGGCGCCGCGGGCCGACACCGTTCGAAACACACGCTCGACGTCGCTGCGATGCTCCGAGAGCCCGGCCCAGCGCGCCATCAACGCCCGCCATCGGACCGCTGCCTTCTCGAAGGCCCTCTTCCGCAGCGCCCCGGCGACGCCACGAAGGTCGAGTCTTCCACGCAGGGCGAGGGCCCAGGTCGTCGGGCGCCAGATGGCCTGCAGATAATAGCGCGTCGACTTGTAGTTGCGCTTCGGCATCAGCGTCAGGGGATCCCCTCGACGCCACTCGAAGGTCTGCGGATTGACGATGATCTGGCCAGCCACCCGGGAGTCGTCCGCGGTCGTGTGAAACGCGAGGAACCCTCCCGAGCAGATCCCGATCAAGATGAAGCGCTTCACGTCGCGGATGCTCGACAGGAAGGTCATCGCGGCCTTCACGTCGGCGACCGAGTCCTTCGAGTAGACGCGGTTCTCGGCGGCTCCCGGGAAGGGAGCTCCGTCGCCGAGCCCTCCGGCGTCGAACCGGAACGCGGCATACCCGCGCGCCGCGAGATCTCGAGCGAGCGAGACATAGAGGCGGTTCGGCCCGACTCGATGGTTGGCCCCCGCGTTGAGGAAGACGACGGCGGTGTGCCCGCGGCTGGATTCTTCGCGCTCGGTGAGGATGCCGAAGAGGCGCTGACCCTCTCCGAACGAGAGCGCCTCCTCGCGCACCGTGCGTGTCGGGGCGCGACTGCTGGCGGTCAGCACTCTCGATGGAACGGGAACGACCGGACGAGGCGGGACCACGGTCGGCTCCTTCTGCCCGAGCCACTGGACGATGGAGTCCAGCGTGGCCGAAGGAACGACCGCGGTCTCCGGATGATCCATGATCCGCGCGTATCCAGGCTCGGCCCGAAGCTCCGTCTCGACGCCGTACTGCCGGAGGTGCGAGCCGAGGCGCTCGTCCGACGTCGGCAGATCATCGCGGGCGAGGATGAGGGCGCGTTCCGCGAGGCGCCCTCGCAGCGTGAGCAGGCTCACGCTGGACAGCTCTCGCAGCGCCAGCTCGACGGTGTCGCCGTCGTCCGCCGTTCTCGCCTCGCCAGCGGCGATCCGCCCGCCTCCCTCGGTGAGCATCTGCAGGGCCCGGGCCTCCCGGGTGTATGCGCGGCCCGAGACGGCCGGCGCCCAGAGGACGAGGCTGCGGACATCGGAGCGTCGGGCGGCAGCGAGCGTCGCCAGCGTCCCTCCGAGTCGGATGCCGAAGAGATCGATGGGGGTGACGCCCGCGATCGCGCGCAGCTCGTCGATGGCCGCGCAGACGCTGTCGACCCACGCGCGGACGCGTTCGGGCTCGTCGCCGCGGCCCGAAGAATCGCCGGTGCCGTGGTAGTCGAAGCGGAGGACGTCGAATCCGGCCGTGGCCAGCCGCCTGGCCAGGTGGCGGTACAGGCGGTGCGTGCACATCGCCTCGTACCCGAGCGGGTTGCACAAGACGACGCCGCTTCCCCGCGCACGGCCGGGTTCGGCGGCGTGGTGCATGCCCATGAGGTGCCTGCCCTGCGGGCCGAAGACGACGGGAGTCACGGCGCCGGCTCCCGGATGACGCTCGTCGGAGCCAGCGCGTTGAGCGGCTGCACGCTGCCCTCGATCGCGCGAGCCGTCGTGAGGGGCCGCAGCGGAACCTCGCGCTCCGTGCCTGGCGCCATGTGGAAGTAGTTGTCGCGGGGGACGTAGCCGGGGATCTCGACGGCGACCGCCTGGGCAAAGCGCCGCGTCTTGATCCGGAGGCGGAGCGTGCCGTCGTCGAGGGCTCGCGCGCTCGCTTGCACGCCCAGGTCGTGCTCCGGAACGAAAGCGGGTCCCTTCGGGAAGTAGAAGGCCTCTCCGAGGACGCGGCCGTGCGAGCGAAGGGTTCCGACGGCGACGTTCCGTTCCAGGGGGCCGAAGCGATAGGCGTACGTCACGTCGAGAAACTGTTCGAGCAGCGTATCGGAGCCGACCGTCACCTTGCACCGAGGCCCCAGCGACAGAGGCATGCGCCCCGAAGCGGCGAGCGCCTCACCGTGGCGGAAGAGCCGGAGCTCGAGCTCGGCGTCGATGGCAGCGTCGGTGTCGTTGACGGCGTGGAGCGCCAGCCCGTCGAGCCCCTCGTCCGTGGCGAGCAAGGCGACCGGTTGAAGCGCTCGCCGGACGAAGTAATAGGCCGCCTTGGGTAGCCCGGTGGAGTCGAGAAGGCCCCAGCCCGCGCCGGGCCAGAGGTCTCGAAAAAACCAGACGAGCGCCCCCCGGCACGAGGAGCTCCCGCTTCGCCATTCGCCGAGCACGTTGGCGAGGACCTCGCCCGTGACGACGCGACTGAGCGCCAGATAGCGGGACATGTCCTGACTTCGTACGGTGGCAGGGTCGAGCCCGAACACACGCGTCAGGTAGTGGTCGCGGACGTCCTCGAAGTCCCAACCGGCCCCCGTGTCGCGGGGAACGCGCGCCTTCCAGGTCGGGTGGTGGAAGGGCGACTGGCCGCGCGACAGAAGGAGGTCGATGGTCGCCCCCTCGGGGACATGGGAGAACGCGAGGCACTCGGTCGTGAAGCGGACACCGGCGCGCCGTGCGTCCTCGAGCGGGCGCTCGTAGGCGCCCACCCCGTAGTAGTGCGAAACACCCGTGCGGACGTTGAACGGCAGTGCCCCTCCGCTCGGCGTCGACGGCACGTACGCGACATCGGGGCGAAGGTCGCGCGCGACGGCCGGTAGATCGTGATCGAAGAGCGCATTGCTCCACAGCTCGCGGGGCAGCCCGAGCATGGCTACCTGCTGCGACACCTCCGAGTTGCCGCAGAGCACCGCGAGGCTCGGGCACGTCTGGACGCGCGAGACGAACTGCGCCGCCTCCTTCAGGGCGCTCGACCGGAAGGCGTCGTCCGATACCGGATAATCGAGGTTCGCGAACATGAAGTCCTGCCAGACGAGGAGGCCACGCTCGTCGCACGCTTCGTAGAAGGCGTCGTCCTCGTAGACCATCGTCCCACCGACGCGGAGCATGTTCATGCCGGCGTCCGTGGCCGCGTCGAGGGCCGCCTCGTAAGCGGCAGAAGGCGCCCCGAGTTGGACGACGTCGAGCGTCGTCCAGCACGCGCCGCGGCAGAAGATGGGCTCGCCGTTGACGCGCAGGCCGAATCCCCCGCCGGACGAATCGGTCTCGACGGTCCGGAAACCCACTCTCCCACAGTCGACGAGGATCTCGTCGTCTCCGACCGTGGCCGCGATGACCACCGGGTAGAGGGGTTGTGCACCGTGCGTTCGCGGCCACCAGAGGGCGACATCGCGAAGGCGCAGCTGTCCGTGAAGAGAGAAGAGGCCGTCGCCCACTTCGGCGCAGGCGAGCCTCTCGCGTGTGTCGTGAACGCGGACGGTGGCGCTACGCGGCGCACGCCCGTCGAGCGGACGCACTCGGACCGAGACGTCCACGCGTCCGTCGCGTCCGTCAAGTGTGCCGAGTACCGAAGCTTCCTCGATGGACAGGCCTCCCCGCTCCACGATCCGCACGTCGCGCCAGGGCCCCACCGCTTCCACGGGAGGTGACCATCCGGGGGCCCGTCCGAGGAGCGTCGCGCGCGCCCAGCGCAGCTTCTGCTGTTCGACGAGCGCCGTTCGCCACCGCGGCCGAGGCCGTCGGCCCTCCAAGAAGGCCGCCAGTGACGAGAACCGGATCGCGACCTCGTTCGAGCCGCGGACGAGCTTCGACACGTCCACGGAGTGATGGTGGAACATGTTCTCCGAGCGAAGCGCGTGAACGCCGTTGACCCAAACGTCCGCGATCGTGGCGAGCCCCCCGAGATCGAGAAAGGTCGCGCACCGGGAACCCGGAGACGCCCCGTCGAAGCGACACCGGTACCACCAATCCTGCGCGTCGAAGCTGCGGTCGCTCCCGAGGCGCCACTCTCCGGCCGCCTGGAGCGCGCCCGCGACCGTCCCGGGCACGCCGGCCGGAAGCCATCTCGGCCGATGGTCGTCGAGCTGCCGGGCCTCCGCGACGGCACCAGGCTCCGTCGCACTCACTTCCCACGATCCGAGGGGTATCGTCCGGTGGCGATTGACGTTGCGGACTCGAGCCACGGCCGCTTACCCCACGGCTCCGACCTGCGAGCCGAAGCGGCGGTCGAGGAGCCCCATTCCGGTATCCCAGCGCTCGCGCATCCGACCCAGCATCGGCGCGAAGTCCACATGCTTCCCACCTACCACCGCGCGGGCTCCCTTGAGGACCATCGCCTTGGCGGTCGAGGAGATATCCATGAACGCCTCGGCGGCACGGAGGAGCGGTATGTCGCCGAATCCATCGTCGAGCCACGACAGGTAACGGGACGCGAGCTCGAAGCTCGCGCCCAGCTGCCGGAGAGTGGCGAACGCGTAGGCGTGATAGACGAGAGCGTCCGAGGCGAACGTCTCGAGGTCCCGCTCGAACTGCGCTTCGAACCGGGCAACCGGATTGTCGAGGGGCCGCCGACCCATGTGATGGACCAGCCGCACGATCGACTGCTCGACCAGGTCCGATCTGGAAAGGCGGCGTATCCGATCGAGTCGCACGATCTCGGCGAAGAGCGGAAGACGAGCCGGATCCGCGGGAACGTCGAGGCCGAAGACGCTCGCGAAGTCAGACCCCTCGAGCCGGTAATAGCCCCCATTGTGAAAGTAGCCGAGCCGCCGCGCTTCCGGGTCCACGGTCTCGATGGCGATCGTGCTCTTCGTGTGCTGCCGGTGGTAGTCGGTTCCGGCCGCGTCCGGGAGGAAGAAGGCGTCGGCCTCCGTCAGCACCAGCTTGCCGTCTCCCACGTGCTGGACGGCGTGCGCGAGCAGCGGCCGCCATACGTTCAGCTCGTGGACCTCGACGCCGTAGAGCTCATTCAGGTCGTCCGGCGACGGTTTGAAGAACGTCCACTGATCGCCCTCGAAGTCGACCGTGAGCGTGAACGGCATGACCGCCATCGGATCGAGACGAAGGGCATGCAGAACCTCGATCCAGACGTCGATGTAGCAGTTCTTCTCGAGCCACGCGCACTCCTCCACGTGAAGCGCGTGGGGCTTGTACGTCGTCGGGTCGAGATTCCACACGGTCGCGCGCGTCACGACCCCAGAACCTCCCGGACGGGCCGCGGCCACTCGGACGGGACGAACCCGTGCGTCTTGAACAGAGCCATGACGACGCGCTCCAACCCGAAACCGAGACAGGCCGTCTCCGCGAGCTCACCGTTGCTCGTTCGGATGTCGAAGATCTTCCCGAAGTGCTCTCGATGGTAGTTGAAAGAGCACACCGCCGTGGGTTCGTCCTCGGAGATGATGGGAATGAGGATCTCGAACTTCAACTCCTGCTCGCGCTGACTCGCGGCCAGCATCCGTCCTGCGCGACCGAAGAACGGATCCGAGGCAGCCGCCGGGCGGGCCTGCAATCCGAGCGATCGAAGCAACGACAGCCCCCGCTCCAGCCACATGTCGCGCCATTGGACGACGACGTCCGACGTGCCCGCGCGCACGAACTCGCGCACACGAAAGGCCTGCATGCGGGTCGGCTCGGGGGACGGCTCGTGGCGGAAGACCCAGTTTTGCATGTCGACGAGCCGCCCCTCCTGGCTCATCGTCCCCGTGAAGCTCGGGTAGACCGGGTAACACGCCGCGGGAGAGAGCACGACGCCCGTCATCGACTGAAGGTCGCCCCACGGAAGCCCCTCGCGGACACGCCCGCGGAGGTCGGCGTGCTGCGCCTCGGTCCCGGCGAAGCTGTGAACCGACCCTGCCAGCTGAGGAAACGAGTCGAGAAACTCGCTCTTCTCGAAGACTCTACGGTCGATGATCGGCGGGAACAACATACGTTCCGCCCCGTCGCCCTCCGCGAGCCGGGAGACGGCCGCGTCGAAGCGACGCAGGACGTTCTCGAACACCGCGCTGCGCCCGAAGGCGCCCGGGACGCCGACCGGAATGATCAGCTCGTGTGCGACCAGACCATCGTAGAACGATTTTCCTGAGGTACCGTGTTGCATGGTGATTGCCGAGGCCTCCGTTCGGAACTAGTCGCTCTTCATCACGAGAAGCATCGACGCGTTCGTCGCGTAAATGCGATCGTTGCCCACCATGAGGGCCGCCGACAGCGCATCGCGCAGGTGCCGGCCGAGTGAGAAGCTCGTATCGTTCTTGTATGCGGCGATGCCGCAGATGAGCAGCGCCTGGTGAACGATCTGCACGACCAGCTGGGAGCAGGAGATCTTCAGGTTGTTCATCTTGAGCGCAAACGGAATCGACGACAGAGCCTCGATCCCGGTGTCTCCCTGCATCAGGGCCTCGCATTCGTTCGCGACGTCGTGGACGTTGGTGCGCATCAACTGCAGCTGGCCGCACACCTCCGCCAGCCTCAGCGCCGTGGGTGGCAACGTCCCGGGCTTCGCTCGCGCCTGTTGACGGACAAACTCGTGGGCGCGCGCCAGGGCAGCCGTGGCGATCCCGAGCCAGCAACTCGACCACAGGATGTGCGAGAAGGGGACCATCGTGTGGCTTGCGATGTCCGCGAACGCTCCGTCGAGGACCTGCTCGCGCGAAGCGTCGGCGACGACGCGAAAGCCGGGGCTGCAGGTGCCACGCATGCCGAGCGTGTTCCACGAGCCGGAGCCCTCGAGCTTGTAGTCGTCCTTCTGGAGGAGGACGAGCACTTGATCGCTGGACGGCGCATCCGGGGAGCGGCGCGCGGTCAGCAGCAGCGCGTCGGCCTGGGCCCCGTACGAGATGGTCGTGGCATTCTTGGCGATGAGGATGCGATCGCCGCGGTGCTCGACCCCGGCCACGCTCGTCCGGATCTCGCCCCCCACCGTCGCCTCGGAGGTGACGGAGGCGATGAGCCTCTGTTTCTCGACGACCTCCACGAGGTATCGCGCGAAGAACGGAGAGCCCGCGCGGTGCCGCACGATGCACGCCGTTTGAATGAGGTGCATCGCGTAGATCATCGCCGTCGAGGCGCAGTGCTGCCCGAGCGTCTCGCAGGCAGCAGCCAGCTGTCCCATGGTCGCGCCGAGTCCCCCGAATTCCGACGGGATCCCGGCGCCGAGCAGGCGATGCTTCCGGAGGGCGTCGATGGCCTCGTGAGGAAATCGTCCTCCCGCGTCCACGTCGTCGGCATGGCGGCCTGCGACCGAGACGCCGATTTCTCTGGCCCGCTCCAGCAGCTCCGATGGCTCCGAGGTCATGCGGTTGCGGCCTCCGAGGTGTTTGCGTCGGCGAGGGACACCAGCTCCTCCACGGCGGCGCTCATGGCGGCGACGCTCGCGAAGACGGCCCGACGCAGCATCCGATCGGGAAATTCGATGTCGAATCGGCTCTCGAGCGCCAGCATGACGTTCACGCTGGCGTGCGACGTCATGCCCACCTGATAGAGGTCCGCGTCATCCGACAGGGACCGTGCGTCCACGGTCAGCCTGGCGTGCTCGGCGAGTATGCTTCGTATGGCGTCTTTCACCGCAATGCTCCTTTCAACTCAACGACGACGTTCGCCGACTACGACGGCGCTCGCGTAGTCGGATTCGTGGGTCATGCTCAACGAAAAACCGATGAACCCCGCCTTTCGCGCCAGCGCGCGTGCCTTCCCGTGGAGGGCCAGCTCACACGAGCCGTTGGGGGCCCGGACCACCTCCGTCGACTGCCAGCCGATCCCCTCCTGGTCGAGAGACAGCACCTTGCGCGCGGCCTCCTTGGCCGCGAAGCGCGCCGCCAGGCGTGACGACGACGTTTGCGGCGCCGACAGACAGTAAACGAGCTCGTCGCGAGTGAAGATGCGGTGCAAAAAACGATCGCCGAAGCGCTGCACCGAGGAGGCGATGTCGCTGATGCGAACGAGATCGAGGCCCACCCGCGTGCGGGCTGACGCCGTCATTTGCGGGCCACCAGGTGAAACCACCATGCGTCGCTCGTGTCGTCGTGGGGTGACAGCCGCCGACCGTCCGAGCTCGCCCACACGAGCGGGTGCGGTCGAAACCCGATGTGCGCGAGCTGCCTCAGCTGACTCTCCAAGGTGATGTAGTGAATCAGAATGCCGTGGTCGTGCGCTGAGGCGTTCTGTATCGAGTAGCCGTCCCCACGGTGTCCGAGCTTCGAGTAGGCCTTGTAGTTGCGGATGGTCTTCGTCGCGTGCGCGAGGGCCACGGCGATGCGGCTCGCGAGCTTCAAGGGATTCCGCGTTCTGTGGACTCCGAGGTGGAGCTTCTCGCCGTGGCCCGGGCCCTCCTGGTTGTGCGTGGAGAAGAGCAGAGCCCCTCCTGGACGCAGGAGGCGGCGGGCCTCCCGCAGAACTGCGAGCCGGTCGGCCGGATTGACGGCGTCGATGCCGTTGAAGCTGAAGACGACCAGCTGGAACGAGTCGTCCGCGAATTGGGAGAGGTCGCGCGCGTCGCCCTGGACGATGCGTGTGCCCGGGTGCTTCTCGCGACAGACCTGAACGAGCTCCGGGGTGTAGTCCAGCCCCACGTAGTCCGAGCTGATCGATCGAAGGAGGGGGATCGTCCTTCCGGCTCCGACGCCGAGGTCGAGGATGGGCTGACCAGCGGCGTCCGGCTTCACGCTCTCGACGGCGGCCTGCTCTCCGGGATCGGTCCATCCCTCGAGATGGCGAAACGACCTCACGGTCGAAGGCGCGCTCCACGCCTGCCGGTTGATTTCGTCCATCCGGCGCAAAGCCTCGACGGGTTGCGGCTGGGGTATCGCCATGCCGCAGTCTCGGGAGCACACCTCGTGCCGAAGAGCTGCGCGCGCCGGCCCCGTCGGCGACTGGTCTCGGGGTCGTCCTCCCGGGACTTGGCGCCGACTCGCCTGGGATGCTCGTGCCCCGGAAATCACCGGTGAACGAAGCGACGGCGTCGATGAGAGCGGTCCTGCTCGCCTTCACGTGTGTGGTCCGGCGCCCGGACCACGTCGCCCGTCGGCTCGCCACGGCATCGTGCATCTCCGCCACAATGGGGCGGCGTTGGCCTACAGCGGGCGCTGCAGACGTCGCACGTACGGCGTGCTCGGGCGAGTGGCTCCCAAGAGTACGTCGATGTACTTCGTCAGCTGGAGCATCGTGAATGGTTTCTTGAGAAAGGCGTTCGCTCCGGCCTCCTCCGCGCTGGCCATCTCGCCGGCGAAGGAGGAGTGGCTCGTCACCAGGATCGGCACGCTCTTGAGCCCGAGGGGCCCCCGGATGTACTCGCACAGCTCGTAGCCGGACTTGGTGGGCAGCTCGAGGCCGACGCAGACCAGGTGGGGCCGCCGGTCTGCCAGATGGTCGACCGCCGCCTCGTAGTGATGCGCTGCGGCGATCTCGAAGTGCATCTGTTCGAGATGCAGACCCATGGCCCTCTGCAGGGCGGGGTCGTCCTCCACGATGAGAGCAAGGCGCTTCACGTCATCCTCCCTCAGCTCGCGCCCCTGCCGGTCAAAACGACCGGCACTGTCTTCCAGATCAGGCCGAAGTCGGCTGCCAGGCTCCAGTGGTCGATGTATCGCATGTCGAGAAGCATCCAGTCCTCGAAGGCGATCTGATTGCGACCGCTCACTTGCCAGACGCACGTGAGCCCGGGCCGCACGGACAGGCGGCGGCGCTGCCACGGCTCGTACTTGGCGACCTCGGTCGGGACCGGTGGGCGCGGCCCCACGACCGACATGTCGCCGCGGAGAACGTTCACGAGCTGCGGGAGCTCGTCGATGCTGTGCTTGCGCATGAAGCGCCCGACCGCCGTCACACGTGGATCGTTCTTCATCTTGAAGACCGGCCCACTCTGTTCGTTCTGAGCGACGAGGTGCGCCTTCAGCGCCTCCGCGTTCACGATCATGGAGCGAAACTTGAGCATGTGAAACGTGCGCCCGTGCAGGCCTACGCGCTCCTGCCGGAACAGGATGGGGCCGCGCGACGTCAGCTTCACCAGTATCGCGACGGTCACGAGCAGCGGCGACAGGACCGCCAGCGCAGCGGCGGAGGCGGCGATGTCGAAGAAGCGTTTCAGGAACCACTGAATCGGCTTGACGTGGACGCTGCGGAAGTGGGCGTACCCGTCGGACGGGGCGCCAACGAGCCTTGCCCGCGTGAGGCGGTAGGGACAGGTCGGGAGCGCGAAGGGTACCCCCAGCGTCTCGCACGCCCTTATCCCGGCCTGCACGGCGGCGCGATGCTCGTTGGCGGTGGAGGCAAAGTAGATCTCGTCCACGGCGAGACGCCGGAGGGTGGTCTCGAGGTCGCCGAGCGTCCCCAGGACGGGCGCGCGCAGCCGATCGTGCGGCGTCTCGTCGTCGAAGCGCAGGTAGCCGAGGAGATTCTGGCGCGACTCACCCTCGCCCAGCTCCGCGCCCGTCAGACGGCCGAGCGGGCCGATGCCCGCAATGAGCACGTCGATGCCGCGCCGCTTCCTCCACAGACGAACCCCGACGAGGCTCACGCGGAGGAGCAACACCGTCGGCAAGAGCGCGACGAGAGAGCGCCCGGGATGAAGCGTCGCGCCATACTGCGGAAACGCGAGGAGCAGGAACGCGATCGGGGCGACGATCGCCGTCACCATGACCATGGTGAGTGCAATGTCACCGAGAAACCCGCGGCCGTTCGACGCGGAGTACTGGCCGAGCGCGCGGCTCGCGAGTTGCCACAAGGTCGTCGCGACGACAAGGACCGCGATGGCGATCTTCCAGTGGAAGACGCCGCCCTCGATCGCCGCCGCGGACGACGCGATGCCGAGCAGCAGCGCATCGCCCAGACGACTACGCTTCTGCGCGCGTTCGGGGGAAGAGTCTCGGTGGAGCATAGGCACCCGTCCAAAGCATCGGTCGTGCCGCGGTCGCGTCAGTGGCACCGAGCACGCCCGCGGATGCCCGACTAAGCTCGCATTCTCGCGGGCAAAGCCTCGTGGCGAGTCCGTCACTTGGCCGGCAGCAGCGACCTGTCGCGGCGACCGAGCACCGGCGCCACGTGGCAAACGTGGCTCGCCGCCTGGAGACATCGGCATCTCGTCCGTGGAGTGAAGGGCGGGCACGATCTCGGGACCCTGCGAAGGTCACGACGCGGTACGACCGAAGAGCGTGCCCAGGGGCCTTCGTCCAGCGGGGCGCGACACACGAGGATGTCCCCCGAAGCTCGCGAGCCGCGAGAGGGACGACCCTACGCCTCGCCTGGCGACGGCGACGGCGCGGAGCGCTCGTGCGCAGAAGGCCAGCGCGCCGAGCAGCGCGGTGGCGGAGACGGCGTCCATCAGAAATGCCGTGTCGAAGGCGTCCGGGGCGACGGACGAATCGATCGTCGCGTCTCCGGAAGGAATCCGGTGCCAATCCCGCGCCCAATCCCGACCCCGACTGGTGCCCGCGAGATGCAACGTGCCGGAGTCGACGCAGTGGTCACTCCGCGGGCGTCGTCCTCTCGCGGCCACGAGGCGGGTCTGAGCGCACGTCGCGTGCCATGAAACGACCGCCCGCCGCCGCACGACGCCACGCTCGAGCTGGCGCGCATGAGCTGATCTCTGGATCAGGCGACACCACGGGCTCGACCGAACGACTCTAGCGGGCGCAAAGGGCGGGAAACAGAAGGGGTTGGCGGCCCGAGCGACCGGATGGCGTTCGCGTCGGTGGTCGGGTGACCAAGGACGAGTCTGTACGGAACGCTGCTAGTTATTTACGGAAATTGCTCAATTGCCATTAGACATCGTGCCGCTCGAGTCCATAGCGTGCGCGCCATGTCGAACAACCAACGCCAGACCTCGGTACGGCTGACCTCAATATCCGCGCTTGCCACGCTCATGGTGGCCTGCGCCACCGGAGACGGCTCAGGGGCAACTGTCGATCCGAGCTCACCGCTCCCCTCCGTGCCCGGCAGCGGGGCGGGGGGCGTCACGCGCGACGACGGGGGCGGCGCGGTGTTCGCCGAGTGGCCCGTGGAGGGTCGCCGCCGCTGGGGGCGCGGTCCTGCCGATGCCTCTTCCGAAGCCGCCGCCGAGGCCGGCTCCGATGCCTCGCAAGGGGGCCCTTCCGACGCTGGAAGCGCTGGCCCGGAGGGCGGTGCGACCTTCGAGGGCGGCACGACGGGGCTGGCAATCCACGTGTCCGGCAATCATCTGGTGGACGGCTCGAACAAGGCCATCGTCCTGCGCGGCGCGGACGTGTCGGACACGGAGTTCGTTTGCGCGCAGAACTACACGACCGACCCGTATGGTGGTGCGCCGCTCGCCGCTGCATCCACTTTCGAGGCCATACGCGCGTGGGACATCAACGTCATCCGTCTCCCGCTGAACGAGGACTGCTGGCTCGACATCAACGGCGTCGAGGTTGGCGGAGCGGCCTACCAGGCGGCCATCGAGGCCGAAGTGTCGGCGGCGCACGCCGCGGGCCTCTTCGTCATCATCGATCTTCACTGGACGGCGCCGGGTACGCAAAGGGCGTTGTCCCAGAATCCGGAGCCGGACGCGGACCACTCACCTGCGTTCTGGACGTCGGTGGCCTCCACGTTCGCTTCGGATCCGGGGGTGATATTCGATCTGTTCAACGAGCCCTACGACTACTGGGGCACGGATTCGGATCCCTGGAATGGATGGCTGAACGGAGATGTCCAGACGCAATACGTCACCGGTGGCACCCCCTACACGGTGACGTCGAGCTGGAATACGGCGGGCATGCAGCAGCTCGTTACCGCCGTTCGGACAGCCGGCGCGAAGCAGCCGATTCTCGTGAACGGTCTCGACTGGGCGAACGACGACTCGGGCTGGCTGACGCACACCCCGTCTGATCCGCTCGGCCAGATCATCGCCGGCGCGCACATCTATCCCGGAGAGTCGTGCGACAGCGTTTCGTGCTGGAGCGGCGTCTTTCCGGCCATCTCGGCCAAGTACCCGGTGCTGATCGGCGAGACCGGCGATAGCAGCCCGGGCCCCGTCACGTTCCTGCCCACGTTCCTCGGATACGCGGACCCCCAAGGTTGGAACTACCTCGCGTGGACGTGGAACCCGTGGGAGGACAGCAGCAACATCCTCATCTCCGACTGGACGGGTACGCCGACGGCCGGCGAGGGTGCTGCGTGGAAGAGCCATCTCCTGGGGTTCCCCTTCCAGAACTGATCTCCGTCAGAGAGAGGCCGCGAGCGGTCCCTCTCCCACCCGCAACGAGACGGTAGCGCTCGTTCCACGAACCTCCTGGGCGAGGCTCTCGGCGAGGGCGAGCAGCTCCTTGAGAAGCTCGCGCGGGGCGCGGGCGCCGGCGCTGAGGATCAGTCTTCCGCACGTCGTCCGCGCCACCGCATCGAGCAGCGAATGCGCCAGCTGCGCCCGCATCCCCGCGTGCACGTCGTCCGTGGCCACGTTGCACGCGAGCACCGCCACGCGGACGGTCTGCTTGCTCCTTCGAAGCACGCCGAGCTTCTCCTGCGTACGCCGGAGCAACTCTTCGCGCCCGTGCGTGAAGGCCACCAGGTTCGTGAAGTCTCCGATTTGACCGGGCCACTCGCTGCCCGGTTCCATCACGATCATCGCAGTCGTCGACATGGCGGCCTCGCGCATTGCGGGGCCATCCTCGAGCAACATCTGCGCCACGCGACCGCGCCGCGCGCTCGCCGCCCTGGGAGGCGCGACACACCCTCCACAGGTAGGACACTCGAAGCACGCCGGGGGCAACCGTTCGGCGAAACGTGCCGCTCGTGCCCGGCTCGCGGGGGTGGCGCCTTGCCACGTTGTGGCGCGAAGTGGACCCTCGTGGGCACCTGTCGAGGCCGGCGTGGCCGAGCCCGCGGTCGCTATTTCGGTTGCGGGATCTCGATGTCCCAGTCGAGGATCACGTCCGTCGAGCCGGCGTACGGGGGGAACTGGATCTTCTGGAAAGCATGCACGACGCACAGGCCCACCGGCTTGCCGTCGTAGGGGGACGGGATGGTCACCTGCTTGACGTGCCCGTTGCGTCCGAGCACGACGCTCACCTTCGTCGAGCCCCACGGACCCGAGGCCTTGCCATCTTCGTCCGTGGCAGCGCCGCAGTTCGCCTTGACCTGGCGCCCGGCGCGCTTGAGCTCCACGTCGACCGCCTCCTTGTCGTAAGGGGTTGCGCCGGCGCTGGGCGCCGAATCACCGCCGCCGCTGCCGGCCGCCTTGTCCCCGTCGCCCCCGCCCTTCGCCGAACCGCCGCTGCTGTCGCTGGCGCTGCCGCCGCCCCCGCTGGAGTCGTCGTCGCCCGAAGGCACGCAGTCCGAGCCCTTCAGCATCGTCCCCGCGGGACAGGTCCCCGGCGAGTCGGCTCCCTTTCCTCCTCCGCCGCACGCCATGACCGCCAGCGCGGCGGCGACCGTGATCATCCGCTTCCCCATGGCGCGCATCATACCCCCACGATCGTGAAAGGCGCCATTTTCGCAGCGGGATCCGGCCCTGCGGAGCTCTAGAGATCGGTGATCTTGTAGTCCTTGATCTTGTAGAGGAGGGCTCGGTGGCTGATCTCCAGCAGATCGGCGGCGCGCGTGCGGTTGCCCTTGGTCTTCTGGAGGGCCCGGCGAATCAGGATCTGCTCGATGGCGGCCGTCGTCTTCTTCACGGAGAGCTCGCCGCTGGCGAGGTGCACCTGCACGGGGTCGAGCGCGTCGCGGATGCGCTCCGGGAGATCCCCCAGTTGAAGCACGTCGGCCTCGGCGAGCACCATGGCCCGCTCGATGGTGTTCTCCAGCTCGCGCACGTTGCCGGGCCAGCCGTACTCGAGGAGGAGCTTTCGGCTCTCGGTCGAGACACCGCGGATGCTGGTGCCGAGGCGCGCGTTGTTCCGGGTGACGAAGTGGTCGATGAGCAGGCTCACGTCCTCGCGGCGATTGCGGAGCGGTGGGATGTGAATCGACAGCACGTGGATGCGGTAGAAGAGATCCTCGCGAAAGCGCCCCGCCTTGACGTCGGCCGTGAGGTCCCGGTGCGTCGCCGCGATGATGCGGACGTCGACGTTCACGTCCTTCGTGTCCCCGAGGCGCCGGATGTGCTCTTCCTGAAGCACCCGGAGGAGCTTCACCTGCAGGCTCAGCGGCAGCTCGCCGATCTCGTCGAGGAACAAGGTGCCCCCCGTGGCCTCCTCGAAGAGGCCACGACGGTCCGCGTTCGCGTCGGTGAACGCGCCCTTCTTGTGCCCGAAGAGCTCCGACTCGAGCAGGTTCTCGGGGATGGCGCCGCAGTTGATCGCGACGAAGGGCGCGGTCTTGCGCGACGAGCGCGTGTGGATCGCGCGGGCGACGAGCTCCTTCCCCGTGCCGCTCTCGCCGGTGATGAGCACCGTCGTCTTGTAGTCGGCGATCTTCGAGACCGTCTTGAAGATGGCCACCATCTCGGCGCTCTTGGCGAGGATCGACTCGAACTGGCTCTCCTTCTGGATCTGCTCCTTGAGGGCGCGGTTCTCGCGTCGCAGCGTCTCGCGCTCTTCGGCCTTGCGAAGCGCGAGCACGATCTCGTCCGGCTTGAAGGGCTTGCTGACGTAGTCGTAGGCGCCCGCCTTCATGGCGTCGATGGCGAGGTCCACGTTCCCGTAGGCGCTCATCACGATGACCGTGGCCGGGTGCTGCTTGGCCTTGAGCGCGCCGATCAGATCCAGCCCGCCCATCCGCGGCATGCGGACGTCGGTGAGGATGACGTCGGGATCGAAGGCCTCGAGCGCAGCGAGCGCCGCTTCGCCGCCGTCGGCCACCTCGACGTCGTAGCCGTGCTTCTTCAGGAGCGTGCGAAGGACGAGGCGGATGTTCTCCTCGTCGTCGACCACCAGGACGCGACGCATGGTATGAAATCTCTTCAGAGCGAGCGTACGGCCAATCGAGCCTTCTTGCGAGGGGGGAGGTATGCAGATGCAACGGTTGCGGCCCTACCAATCCCAGTAGTCCCGGGGGTAGAGGCGCAGCAGGGAGAGCTTCGGCCGGGTCGCGCGGAGCGCCGTCTCGTAACGGGCGAGCTGCGGCTCCGGGCCGATGGCGAACCAGAGCGCGCCTTCGGGGACCCCGGACGAGAGAGACGGGATGACCTCGCCGTAGACGGCCGGCAATCGCGCGTGGACCGCGTCCGACAGCCCGGCGCGTGATCGCAGCGCGAGGAGGCGCGTCCGGAAGGCGCGGACCCGCTCCGGCGTGACGCCCTCCACGAGGTCGACCGACATGCTCCGGGCGCGCTGCTCGTACGTGTCGCCCGTGCGCGCGGCGAACGTGTTCGCCACGGCGTACTCGATGAAGCGCGGATCGGCGGGCGCGCTGCGGACCTCGCCGTCGACGAAGCGCAGGAGCTGGGGCAGGTCGGCGCACCGGTCCGAATAGAGCTGCATCCGCGCGGCCCGCGGGGAGACGGCTATGTAGCCGCTGTAGGCCAGCGCGGCGCCCCAGATGCGCTTGTAGAAGCTGTGGGTCCCGGAGCCGCTGAACACGTTGGCCGCGAGGAAGTCGACGAGCGCCCCGTCCTGCGACTCGTCGTAGCCGGCGGTCGGCGCCGAGTTGGAGACGGAGGCGTTGGCCGTGCTGGGGTTCACCAGCGCGGCGATCCTGGCGTCGAACGGCGCCGCGCCCCGCGCGCGGGCCCGGTCGGTCACCCGGGAGCGCGACGCATGCATCACCCGAGGAGGCGGCCCCGGATCGAGCGACGAGAGCAAGCTACCGAGCGCCTCGGAGACGGCGTCCTGGCTCTTCGACGAGCCCACCATCCACACGCGCGCGTTGGCGGCGTGCGCCACGGCGCCCAACACGCGACGGAAGACGTCGAGCGCCTCCCGCGGGTCGCGCGCGGAGTCTCGCGCCATCGAGCTGCAGAGCGACGCCCAGTCGCTCGAGAGCGAGCTGTCCGGAAGATCGGCGAGGAGCTGCCCGAGCTCGCGTCCTGCGCGTGCGATGCGGGCTCGCGAGGCCGGCGGGAGCCCGCGCGCGGCGGTGAGCCACGCCGCGAACGCCGCGGTGGGCCGCTCTTCGTGCTTTGCCTCGATCGTCGCCAGGGCCTGAGCGAGCCTCGTGAGCGCCGCTCGGTCGAGCCTCTTGCCGGCAGGCGCCAGGGACGCGAGGACCCTCGAGGTTGCGGCGTCGCCTCCTTCGAGCAACCAGGAAAGTCGGAAAGCATCGTGCGCTCGCGCGAGAAATGAGGCCGTATGCGCCAGCAGCGCCGAGTCCTGACGGCGGTACGCCTCCGCGGCGGAGGTCGCCCAGTACTCCTCGGGTCCGGACATCACGTCGCGCAGCTCTGCCGCGCGGCGGCTGACGACATCGCGGATGCGGGGCAGGTTCTCGGGGCGCCAGTCCGGGCTCGTCAACACGTCCCGCATCCAGCCGAGGGCACGCCGGGTCTCCTCCACGTCGTCGCCCGAGCCCGTGATCTCCAGCTCCGCCCGCCCCGTCGTGAAGCTCGCGTCGAACCCGACGCCGAGGTCGAGCACTTCGCGCCGCAGCTGGTCGCTCATGACGTCGTAGGGGACCGGGACACCGCCTCGCAGAACCCCGACGTCCCGTAGCAGCTCCGGCAGGAGCGACAGGTACGGGAGGTCCGCCTCGGCCACGCCGTCGAGGCGAAGCACGAGGCCCACGGTGGAGCTCTTCATCGTGTCGAACGTGGACGCCACGACGGGCACGCCTCGCGTGGTGGTCTGCCGGTACGACAGCGAGTCGTCCAGCGTCATCGGCGGATCCGACACCAGCGCCGGCATCGAGACGCTCGCCTCGGCGCGAGCGATCTCCGCGGTCGCCTCGTCGATCTCTGCCGCGCGACGTCGCAAAGCTTCCTGCGGGTCCGTCGTCCCGTGGACGGCCTCGAGGCGAGAGAGCTCCGCAGCCAGCCGGACATCGCGCTCGTCGTCGAGCTTCTTTCGGAGGGTCGGACTGGCTCGCGTCATCACGCCGAACGGCGGGTCGAGCAGCCCCCACTGCGCGAGCCGCTCGCGCCACGGGTTGGCGGTGGAGCCGGCGACGGCCATCGCGTGGTCGTAGGCATCCTTCTGGGTGAGCGACTTCCGGAAACCGCCCTCGCGATTCAGATCGGTCAGGTGACGTATCCAGAAATCGCTCGTGGCTCGTTCCCCGAACAGGGGCGGCGTATCGAGTGCCTTGTCCAGGCGCCGGCGCGACTCCACGATGCGCGACCTCACCCGCTCGCCGAACGCCGCGAGCTCCGGCGAGCCGTCGGGCAGGGCGGCGAGTGCGTGCAGACGAGCGAGCACCAGATCCCGGAAGGCGCGCAGCGTCGCCTCGTCGTTGTGCGTGGCGCTCACGCTCTCGGCGCCGATGAACACCGGCTGACCGGGATCGTCGCTCGAGTACTGCCACACCGCAGTGGCGCCCACGTCGAGGACGCGCGTCTTGCCGTCCACCACCGCCTCGTAGAGGGTCGAGCCCTCGCCACCGGCGAATGCCGCCAGGAACACCTCCATGACGGTGCGCTCGGCGATCCCGAGCTTTCTCGTGGCGGGCCACCCGAGGAGCGCGGGGCTCGGCTGGTCCGACGTCGCGAAGGGATACTCGACGACGCGAAGAGCCCCCGGCTGCGCGGGGTGCGCCGGCGGCAGGTCGGCCTCCGTCATGTAGTGTCGCCTGTCGGGCGCGGGGGCGAGCGCATCGAGCGTCTCGCCGACCTTCGCGAGGACCGTCGACAGCGTCACCGACGACGGGAACGCCGCCACCATGCCCATGTTCGCGACCTGGTAGTGCGCTTCGTGGAACCGCCGGATCTCCTCCGGCGTGAGCCCCCGGATCCCCTCCGGGGTCCCTCCCTGGGACAGGGCGAGCGGATGGTCGCTGCCGTAGACGAGCCGGCCGAGCACGTCCCACCCGAGGGTGCTCGGCGACTCGTAGGTCCGCACCATCTCGTTGTAGACGGTGCCTTTCTCGTCGAGCATGAGGCGCCCGTCGGGCTGCTTTGCGACGCCGAAGTTTCGCACCTCGCGCCGGATGTCCTCGTCCGAGTAGTCCGGGTGAAGGAGCGCATCGAGCTGCGTGCGGAGGATGCCCCAGAAGGCGTCCGTCCCCGCGGCCGTGTGAAAGTGGTAGCCCGTGCGGTACTGCCAGGTCGCCGCGCTCCAGTCGGCGAGCATGACGTGGTCGTAGTTGCCGAGCCACCGGCCCTTGTTCCCCTTGCCGAGGAGCAGGTGCTCCTGCGTGTGCGGCGCGCCGCCGTCGGAAGTCGGATACGTGCCCGCGTAGACGTAGGCCTGGGGGGCGGACTCGATGGCGAGGTAGTCGAGGACGAAGCGCGTCCGCTCGTGGACGAGCCGAGCCCCTCGGGGACGGCCGTCGTCGTCGACGTAGAGCGCCCTCGCGACGAAGCCTTGCGCCGACTGCCCTTCGACGAGCGACGCCAGCGACGGCACGATCGCGGCGGACGCCGAGGTGGATGCGGGCGAAACGGGTGGCTGGAGGGACGCCATGGGGGGCGGGGAGCAGGCGGCGGCGACGAAGAGGAGGACCGGGAAGAGCTTCTTGACCACGCGTGGTTCTACCATCGGAAGTAACCTCCTCGGGCCGCCCTTGCTGACCGGACTCGACCGACTCGCCACGCACGCTGCCCTCGGCGCGGAGCTCCGCTCGTCGCGGGTCGGCCTGCTCGCGCATCCCGCCTCCGTCGATCGCCGCCTCGTGCACGCGCGGCTCGTCCTCGACGCGCTGGGCGTCCGCGTCGCCGTCGTCTTCGGGCCCGAGCATGGGTACGGGGGCGAGGCGCAGGACATGATCGGCGTGGCCGACGCGCGCGATTCGCTCGGTACTCCCATCCGCAGCCTCTACGGCGAGCGCTTCGAGGACCTCTCGCCGCGACCGGAGGACCTCGGCCTCATCGACAGGCTCGTCATCGATCTGCAGGACGTCGGCTCGCGCTACTACACCTTCGTCTGGACGGCCGTGCTGGCGGTGCGCGCGTGCGCCCGCGCGGGCGTCGGCGTGCTGGTGCTCGACCGCCCGAACCCGCTGGGGGGCGACGTGGCCCGAGTCGAGGGGCGCCGGCAGACCCGCGAGCACTGCTCGTTCGTCGGGCTCGAGCCGACTCCCGTCCGCCACGCGCTGACGCTCGGCGAGATGGTCGCCTGGCGTGCCGAGGTCGAGAAGCTCCCGGCCGAGGCCGTGCGCGTGCTCGGCATCGCCGGGCTGGACCGGGGCGAGCACGCGTCGGGCTGGGATCGCCCGTTCGTCATGCCCTCGCCCAACATGCCCGCGTACGAGACGGCGCTCGTCTACCCCGGCGGGTGCCTCGTCGAGGGGACCAACCTCTCCGAGGGTCGCGGGACGACGCGCCCCTTCGAGCTCGTCGGCGCGCCCTGGCTCGAGGGCGCCAAGCTCGCGCACGACCTGCACGCGCTCTCGTTCCCCGGCTTCCGCGCGCGGCCCGTCACGTTCCTCCCCACCTTCCACAAGCACGCGGGCCGCCTCTGCGGCGGGGTGCAGATCCACGTGACCGACCCGCGAGCCTTCCGGCCGGTCGCCACCTACCTCGCCCTCGTCGCCCTCGCCCACGCGCAGGATCCGGCCCGCTTCGTGTTCCGCACCGAGAAGTACGAGTTCCGCGACGACGTCCCCGCGTTCGATCTCCTGACGGGCGACGGCGAGGCGCGGGAGCGAATCACGCGCGGCGACCGGGCGGCCGAGGTGGCGGAGGCCGTCGCGGCGGTCGACGACGCCGATCGAACCATGGTGGGGGAGGCCGTCGAGGCGGGACGCGTACGACGCATCTGAAGAAACCCGTTCACGTGCGAACGCCTGGGCTCCGGGCCCTGCCATTCGCTAGACTGACGTCCGATGGCCAAGGCCTTCGATCAGCTCGTCGGCCGCACGATCGCCGGCAAGTTCCTGGTGGAGGGCCTCATCGGCAGCGGGGCCATGGGCGCGGTGTACCGTGCCCGCCAGGTCGCCCTCGACAAGACGATCGCCATCAAGGTTCTCCACGGCGAGCACGCCGACGACCCGTCGTTCGCGGCGCGCTTCCAGCGCGAGGCCAAGGCCGCGTCGCGCCTGAACCACCCGAACTCGATGCAGGTCATCGACTTCGGCGCGGAGCCCGACGGCCTGCTCTACATCGCCATGGAGCACCTCGACGGGCGCAGCCTGCACCGGGTGCTGCGCGAGGACTCGCCGGTCTCTCCGGCGCGGATCACCGACATTCTCATGCAGACGCTCGCCGCGCTGGCCGTGGCGCACGACATGGGCGTCGTGCACCGGGATCTCAAGCCCGAGAACATCGTCGTCCTCGAAGGGGCCGACGACGACGGCCGGCTGAAGGACATCGTGAAGGTGTGCGACTTCGGCATCGCGAAGATCACCGACTCGCGCGCCTACCGGGGGACCGATCAGCGCGACTCGAACGCCCCCGTGACGACCGCAGGCTTCCTGGTCGGCACGCCCGAGTACATGTCGCCCGAGCAGGGCAGGGGGGACAAGCTCGACGCGCGCAGCGATCTCTACTCCGTGGGCGTCATCCTCTTCGAGATGCTGGCCGGCCGCGTGCCCTTCGAGGCGGAGAACGCCATCGGCGTCGTTCTCAAGCACATCACCGACGAGCCGCCCAGGCCGTCGAGTCTCGCGCCGAACGTCGACGCGCGCCTGGAGTCCGTGTGCATGCACGCCCTCCGCAAGCCGCTCGACGAGCGCTACCAGAGCGCGCGCGAGATGCGCTCCGACCTCCGCCACATGATGGAAGGCCCGATCCAGCCGAGCGTGCCGGAGCTGCCGGGCGTGCGCGTACGGACCGCGGAGCCGGCGATGGGGAACGCGGCGACCGAGCCGATGCTGCGGACGCCCCTGACGCCGCTGCCCGCGCACGTGGCGCGGGCGGACGATCCCGGCCCGAAGCCGACGTTCGTGGGGACGGCCCTGCCGATCCCGCGCCGCACCGGGCGGATCACCACGGTCGCCATCGGAGCGACGCTGACCGGAGCCGTGCTCGCGGCCGTGACCCTGGCCCTGCTTGCCCGGCCGAAGCCAGTCGCGGGCGGCGCGCATCCTGCGGGTTCCATCTCGGCGGCGCCGGATACGAGCGTTGCGTCCATGGCCGACACCGACGATCAGGACGACGTCCCTCCCCTCGAGCCTCTCGAGCCCGGCGTGGCGACGACCGCCTCGAGGCACCTCGGCGCGCACGGCAGCCACTCGGCCCTCGTCGCCCCGGGCGCGAGGCCTCTGCTTTCGCCCGCGCCGTCGCCCACGCCTCTCGCCTCCGCGCCGCCCGCGTCCGCCACGCCGTCGGTCGTCCCGCCTCCGGCCACGGCCGCCTCGCTCGCCACGACCGCGACCAATCCGGACCCAGGCTTCGACCCGAGCCGCGCTTTCGTGGAAGTCGGTCTCATCAACGCGCAGGGCGTGCGCGAGTCCGCCGTGCGCGCCGCCCTGCACGGCGCGGGGCTCGCCGGCTGCTACCGCGTGGCCCTCAAGGCTCGAGGCGCGCGCGCCACGGGCGTCGCGACGCTCGACCTCTCCATCGATGAGAACGGCGCGGCGCGGTCCGCCATCGTCACCGGCGCGGCGTTCCTTCCGGGGCTCGCCCGGTGCCTCCAGGGCGCGACGTCGGGCGCGAGCGTTCCCAAGTCGCAGGTCGATCCCGGCGGCGGCACGGCGGAGATCACACTGGCCTTCAAGGCGCCCTGACGCCGTCGTGTCGCCGATGGCACCCGCCGCGGCGCTCGCATAGACTGCGGGGCGATGGACGACTCGGCTACCCAGGCCGAGGAACGCTCGCGCGCGCTCCTCGGGCGGACGATTGCCGGAAAGTTCTTCATCGAGTCGTACCTCGGGGGCGGCGCGATGGGCGCCGTCTACAAGGCGCGCCAGGTCTCGCTCGACAAGGACGTCGCCATCAAGGTCCTCCACGGCGAGCACGCCGGCGACGCGATGTTCGCGGCGCGCTTCCAGCGCGAGGCCAAGGCGGCGAGCAAGCTCGATCATCCGAACTCGATGCGGGTCCTCGACTTCGGCCAGGAGCCGGACGGCCTGCTCTACATCGCCATGGAGCTCCTGGTCGGGCGCGATCTCTTCCACGTCATCGTCGAGGACTGGCCCATCTCCACCGAGCGCGCGGCGGACATCATGACCCAGGCGCTCGCGGCGCTCGCCGTCGCGCACGACATGGGGATCGTGCACCGCGATCTCAAGCCCGAGAACATCATGCTGATGTCGGGGACGGACGACGAGGGCCGCCCGCACGACGTCGTGAAGGTCTGCGACTTCGGCATCGCGAAGTTCACCGACGCGCCCGAGGCGCGCTCCACCGGCGGCGGGCAGAAGCTCACGACACAGGGCATCGTCGTGGGGACGCCCGAGTACATGTCGCCCGAGCAGGGCAAGGGCGAGATCCTCGACGCGCGCAGCGACCTCTATTCGATGGGCGTCCTCCTCTATCAGCTTCTGACGGGACGCCTGCCCTTCGACGCCGAGACGGCGCTGGGCGTCGTCCTCAAGCACGTGACGGAGGAGCCCGTGCCCCCACGGACGCTGAACCCGTCGGCCGATACGCGGCTCGAGGCCATCTGCATGAAGGCCATGCGGAAGAAGCGCGAGGACCGCTACCAGCACGCGCGCGACATGCGCGTGGACCTGCGCGTCGTCCTCGGCTCGACCGATCCGTTCGCCCACGCCGCGACCGCGCAGCTCGTGGCGCTCGGCGCCGGCTCCAGCGTCGCGCACGCGCCCACGGCGCTCGCGCTCGACTCGGGTCAGGTCGCCGCCGCCTCCTCGGCGAGCAAGCTCACGCCCGCGGGAACCGTGACCCAGTCCATCCCGGCGGAGGCCCGGTCGCGCGGCCGGACATGGCTCGCGCTCGTCGGGGCCCTCGCGGTGGCGGGAGGGGGAGTCGTGACCTGGAGAATGGTCGCGCATCCATCGCCCTCCCTCGTCGCCGCCGTCTCGCCCCACGCGCCGCCGTCCGCGCCGCCGACGACGCTGGAGCCCCTCCGTTCGCAGAACGCCGACGTCCCTCCGCTCGAGCCCACGCCGCTGCCGTCCGCGCCGGCCCGGCCTACGGCGACGCCCGTGGCGCTCTCGCCGACGAGGACGGCGATCCAGCCTGCCGCCGTCGCCGCTCCCACGACCCCGGTGACGTCGACCCCGCTCCCGGCGGCTGTGACGGCGCCTCCGCCCGCGACGACGACGGCCCCGCCGCCCGTGGCTGCGACCGCCCCCGCCGCACCTCCGCCCGTCACCGCGACCCCGCCGCCGCCGGTTGCGGCGCCGCCGTTCGATCCTTCGCACGCGCATGTCGAGTGGAGCGTCACCGGCGCGGGCGGCGGCGCGACGCCGGGCGCGGTCCAGCGCGCGGTCTCGCGGGCCGCGGGGAGCTGGACGCAGTGCTACCGGAGCGCGCTCGCTCGACGGAACGAGCGCATCGAGGGAACGGGAGCGCTGCACCTCACGACCGACGAGACCGGGAACGTCGTGGGCGCCCAGATGCGGGGCTTCGACGCCATGCCCGGCGTGAAGAGCTGCGTGACGGGAAGCGCGCGTGTGCACATCGACGGCGTCGACACGGGCGATGCCTGGGCGGACATCCAGCTGTCGTTCCGGCCCGAATAGCGAAGCGGGATCGAGACGATGCGATTCGGAGCGCTGGCACTCACGGTCTGTCTCGGTACGGTCGCGCTCGGCGGATGCGGGGTGCTCGATCCGCAGACGGGGCCGGCGGAGGTCGCGTGCAGCGACACGGACTCCGATCCGTCGAGCCCCGTCTCGTTCGCGATGCAGATTCGCCCTCTGATGAACCGCAGCAGCACCGATCCCACCGGGCACGGGTGCATCGCCTGTCACTACTCGACCCAACCGGTCCACGTCTGCACGGACCTCACGGGGCTCGACGTCGCGACCCTCGGCGCGCTCCGGCTGGGAGGCATGATCAGCGGAGCGAGCATCATCATTCCGGGCAAACCATGCGAATCGGCCCTCGTGCAGAAGCTCGAGGGCGACTACTTCGAGGGCCTGCCGATGCCGAAGGACGGCCCCCCGTACTGGTCGCAGGACGAGATCCAGCTGGTCATCGACTGGATCGCCGAGGGCGCGAACGGGGGAGACTCCGAGTGAAGGGCTCCCTCGTCGCCCTTCTCGTGGCGTCTCTGCTCGGGGCGTGCGCCTCGACCCTGGAACACGGCGACGGGTTGCCCCCTTCGGCCGTGCCGCCCGAGGAGCAGGCCGACTACGCCGTCTTCGCTCAGCGCTGCTCGAAGTGCCACTCGCTCGCCCGGCCGCTCAACAGCGGCATCACCGACGACGGGTACTGGCACACGTACGTCGAGAAGATGAGGCGCCAGCCCGGCAGCGGCATCACCGAGAACGACAAGGTGCCCATCCTGCGGTTCCTCCACTGGTACTCGAGCTCGAAGGAGCAGAAAGCGGACGGCGGCTCATGACCCGAGCCCACGCGTTCTTCCTGACGACGCTCCTCCTCGCGCTCGCGGGCGCCCTCTGGCCCGGTTCGGCGAGCGCCCTCGATCGCACGTTCGCAGGGTCCGTGCAGCTCGACGAGAACGTCGCGCCCATGGAGCCCAGCACCAACGCGGGCACGCAGAGCTTCTACGGGTTCACCGCGGAGCTCTCCGGCAAGGTCGCGGTCGACCTGTCGGACCACATTTCGGCCAACGTGAAGATTTGCTACGGCTGCCACGGCTTCGAGACCGACATGGCCTACTTCGACCTGCGCGTGAGCGACGAGCTCAACTTCCGCGTCGGTCGCTTCAGCCCCAGCTTCGGAGCCTTCAACCTGCGCCACGATCCGGCCAACCACAAGCTGGCGGACAAGCCGCTCCCGTACGACATGGGCCGGATGCTCCGGATGCGCGACTGGAACCTCGGCGTCCTGCCGAGCCCCTTTCCGGACAACGGGGCCGAGGTCGACGGCGGCCACTGGTTCGGCGACGCGGTGGAGCTCGAGTACGCCGCGTACGCCGTCAGCGGCTTCAAGGCCGCGCAAGGGGCGATCGATCTCGACTTCGTGCAGTCGCACTCGGGGAGCCTCTACTACGTCGACAACAACAACCTGCCCGCGGGGGGCGGGCGCGTCGCGATGACGCTCAAGCTCGGGCCGAGCGCGGATCTCACGTACGGCGCGAGCGGGATGTACGGGACGTACGATCCCCAGAACAAGCTCGCGTACGGCATCTTCGGCGCTGATGCCTGGCTTCGCATCGGGCGGACGAACGTGCGCGTGGAGTGGCTCGTTCGGAGGCAGACCTTCGACACGTCCAACCAGACCGCGCTCAAGTACACGGTCCCGGCGACGGGCGGCGACTTCTTCGTCAAGCACGGGGCCTACATCGAGGTGGAGCAGCCGCTCGGCGGAGGCGTCGACGGGATCCTCCGCGTGGACGGGCTCCTGCGTCTCGGCAACATCGCCGCGGGCTCACCGCTCTCGGATCAGGCGACCGTCCTCCGGTACACCATCGGGACGTCGGTCGTCGTCGCCCGGGGCGTCCGGCTGAAGCTCTCGCCCGAGCTCTATCAGTTCAACTACACCGACTCGGCCGGACGGAACCTCGAAGTGTGCCTGCAGACGGCCGTGGCCGGGGCCTTCTGAGCCCAGCGATTCCTCGAGACGCGAGCCGTGGAACGGGGACGGGTCACGCGGCATCGGAATAACAGATCCCGGGTCGCTGTCTTGATGGCGAGGCCGGGGCAGCAAGAGAGAGACCGCCGCCCCGACCGGACTCCCACCCTCCCGGAGAAAAATCGAAACGCCATCCCTCGTGATCCCGTACTCCCCCGAGTAGAAGTGTGAACGCGGGTCGCCGCCCGCCGTCCCCTCCTGGCGACGAGCAGCGAACCGTACCTTGAGGGCTTGCGCAGACCCCTCCCCCACAGCGCGAGCCCACCGCGCCCGGACGGCGAAAGTCGTCCGGGCGCGTTTTTTTTGTCCGCCGTCGTCGGCGAAACGTCACTTCTTCTCGTCGAGATCCTCGGCCAGGTAGCTGAGGATGACCTCGTCCAGCGACTTGTCGCTGATGAGGTCCTCCCCGAAGATGGACTTCCCTTGCTGGGGTCGGCTCTGGCCGAAGATGGCGGCCGGACGCGTGGGCGCATATCGCCGGTCGGCCGCCGGGGCCGACGCGGGACGCCGCCCAGGCGGAGCCGCTCCCGTCGCCGGAGCACGGGGCGGTAGCGTGGGCGCCTTGCTCGTCGTCTCGGGGGGAACGGGGGTCATCCGGTACTTGCCGCCGGAGTTGCTCCTCTCGCGGAAGAGATTGGCGGGCGGAGGGGGCAGGTCGCTCGCCGCGCGAAGGACGGGCGACGCGGCGCTGGCGGCGGCGGCGCGCTCCAAGGCGTCGATGTCCAGCGTCAGCTCCGCCGGGGGCGGAGACGGCTGGCGCAACGTCGCCGGAGCGTCCACCTCGGTCAGCGCGGGGTCGGTCCGGCTCGCGGGCGGAGGCGTGAGCGACGGAGGACGGGGAGCTGCCGCGACGGGGGCCGGAGACGGTGTAGGAGCGGGAGCCGCGGCGGGGGCTGCCGGCGAGGGCGCCGCGGGGGGCGACTCGGCCACGACCGCTCGCGTCGCCTGCGAAGCGTCGGCGCTCCCGTCGGCCACCGGGTCGAACTTCCCGTCGCGCAGGGCGATGAACATCGCCTTGTGCTGCTGCTTCATCATCTCGCGGACGACGTCGGCCATCCGCTCGTTCCCGAGGTACTCGGCGTAGCTCGTCTTCACGCTCTTCAGGATGCGACCGCCATCCATGAAGAGGTGGGTGATGATGTGCCCGTACTTGACGCCCGAGTCTTCCGTCTGGATGTGGAAGACCTTGCCCTTGTGGCGGACGTTGTTGTTGTACCCGAGCAGGGGCGACGGGAACTTCGTCGACATGAGAGGGGCGGCGCGGAGAGGCGCGACGGCTCTCAACGTACCACACCCGGCCGGTCGGAGAGAGCGCGGAGCTACAGCTGCTGCTGCCGCTCCGCCGCCTTCGCCGTGCCCGGCCGGACCTGCACCTTGAAGCCCTTGCCGTCCCACGCGATGGTCACGAGCTGGAACTTCACGTCGCGCCCGGGCGGGTCCGACTTCCAGCGGATGGCCCAGGGCCCTCGGTCCCAGGCGTCGCTCTGCACGAACACGGCGAAGAGGCCCGACTCGCCGGCGTCGTTCGGCTCGCCGGTCAGCGTTTCCTTCTTGGCGTCGGCGTTGACGAGGAGCAGCCGCGCGTCGAGGTCTTCCCAGGCGACCAGCGCCAGCGTGCCCGGCCCGCTGAAGAGCTGAAGCTGCTTCAGGCGCCGGGTGATCCCTTCGCTCGCCTCCGCGCCCCCCGCCTTCGCCGGGTCCGCGAGCAGCACGCCCAGACGCTCGGCCGACCAGAGGCGCGCCCAGTAGCGGGGATCGTCCGCGCCCGGGGTCCCCTCGCCGGAGGCCACGTCGTGCTCGACGCGGAACGCCTCGTCGACGCGCCCCGTCCCGGCCGCCGCCGCCGCGAGGCGGAGCCACGACGTGGGCCGCTGCGCGTCGAGATCCGTCAGCGTCTTATACTGGCGGTGCGCCGCCGCGTACCAGCCGCGCCGGAGAAAGATGTCCCCGAGGACGCGCCGCGACACGGGGCTCGTCGGGTCGAACTCCACGACCTCCGAGTACGTCCGCATCGCCTCGTCCGCCGCCCCCGCGTCGGCCAGCACGTCACCCAGCGCCTGCGCCAGCGTCGGCGTCAGCAGCCCACGGTCACGGAGCCGCCGTCCGTAGGCGAGCGCGTCGGCGCGCTTTCCGTCCGCGACGAGCAGGCGCACGAGGCGCACATCGCCCGCGGGATCCCCCGGCGCCACGAGCATCGCCTCGCGCAGGTGGGCCTCGCGGGCATCCGGCTTGTCGAGGTCGAGGAGCTCCCGGTCCACCTTGGCCCAGTCGACCTTCCCCCCGAAGAGCACGCGCGCGACGGCCGCCGCGAGGCGCGTGTCGACCGTGCGGCGAAGGATGGCGCGCGCCACGTAGCGCTGCGCGTCCGGCTCGCTCGCCAGCGACGCGAGCAGCGCCTGCGCCGCGTCCTCCGTCGCGATGCGCTGCTGGAGCAGATCGAGCAGCGCCGCCTGGTCCCGCCAGTCGGGCAGCTCGCACGCGACGCGCGCCATTTCGTACTGCGCCGCGATCTCGCCGCCCTGCTGGGCGCGAGCGATGCGTTTCTTCCAGAGGACGATGCGCTCGGCGAGCGGGCGGCTCGCGGCGTCGCTGCACGTGCCGAGCGAACGGCGGACCGCGTGAACGGGCGGCGGCGGCGCCAGCGGGAGCTCGACCTTGGCGGCCTGCGCGGCTCGCGCCTTGTCGGTGGCGAAGCCCTTCGTGGTCGCGGCGGCCGTCCCCGCCGTGGGCTTCGGCAAGGTCGTGGGCGCGCGCCCCGCGACCGCCCCGGGCGCATGAGCGAGCCCCTGGTCGTCCGCCCCGGGCGCGGCCGCCGCCGTCGCCATCGGCGCAGGGGCGGCCGTAGGCGTCGCCTCCGCCGCGACCGGCTGCTCTCGCGCCATCGAGGGCGTGTCCACCGCGGCGCTCGCCGCCGGCGCTGCGTTGTCCGACACCGACTTGTTGCTCTCGCATCCCCCCATCGACCGAAGCCCCGCGTACTGCGCCGCGAGCGCGCGCTCCTCGGACGGCTCGAGCTGCGTCAGCTTCACGCCCCGCAGCGCCGACCTGCGCCGGGTCACCCCCTGCCGCGCGTACGCCGCCTCGCTGTCGAGCGCGAGGATGCTCGTGTACGGCGTCATCAGCCCGTAGGTCAGCCCCAGATCGAGCACCTTGGCGCGGCTCTCCTCCGCGTTCGCGCCGCTCCCGAGCAGGCGCCGCACGTACTCCGCCGCCCACAGCGACGGCACGAAGCCCGTCACCACCCCCGACTCCACGTCGAGCGGGTACTCGCGCGACACGTCGCTCCCGGCGATGCGCCCCTTGATCGTCACCTTGGCGGGCAGCGCGCGGTGCGTGCGCGCGAGCAGCACCAGCTCCTCGCCGCGCGAGAGCTTGCCCGTCGCCGAGTAGAACGGCTGGTCGAGCGCCGCGTCGAGGACGACGTCCACGTCGGTCAGCGTCGGCGTCTTGATGGCGCTCGTCAGGCGCAGCGCCTCGTCGGTCGCCTGCTCCGCGTCGTCGACCCGCAGGTACATCCCGCCGCCCGCGCGCGTCAGCTCGCCCAGGAGCTCGTGCCGCGCGTCGCTCCCCACGCCCACCGCGAAGAACCGCGCCCGCGAGCCCGCCAGAGAGCGTCGCATGCGGTCCATCAGCCCGTCCGGGCTCGTCTCCCCCGAGGTGGGCGCGCCGTCGCCGACGTACACGATGGCCGGCTGCTCGCTGCCGTGGAGGAGATCCAGCGCCGGCTCGAACATCGACCCGAGGTCGGTCGCGCCCCCGCCCCCGTGCTCGCTGAGGCGCTCGAGCGCCGCGGCGATGCTCGCGTCCGTCGCCGGCGCGAGACCCTTCTCCGGGTAGAGCACCGTCGAGGCCACGTCGACCGAGACCAGCGCGAAGCGGTCCTCGTCCGACAGCGCCCTCAGGATGGCCTCGGCCTCCGCCGTCCGGAGCTGCCGCGCCGTCTCGTCGCCGCTCGCCGACGTGTCCACCACGACGACGACCGCGCCCTTCTGCGGCGGCATGCTCGCGAAGTCGATCTCCGGCGCGTAGCGGAGCATCACATAGTCGGCCTGGTCGGTCCCGGCGGCGAAGCGCCACGCGCGGAGCGGCGCCTGCTTCGGCGGCGTCATCTCCAGCTGGAAATCCGCCTGCGGCACGTAGCCGCTCCGCCGCATCGTCACGAGCTTGCCGCCAGGCTCCACGGTCGCGTCGAGCGAGGTGGCCAGCCGCGACTTCGGCCCCGCGTCGCCGACGTCGACCGACAGGGCGAACTCGTCGAACCGCACCGGATCCGCCGAGCGGAGCGGGTACACGTAGCGGAGCTTGCCCTCCACCGTCGGCAGGAGCTGCGTGTACCGGAGCACGACGCGCCGCGTGCCGCTGGCCGGGATGGGGAAGATGCGCGCGCGGTAGCTCCGCCCGTCGACCCACTCGAGCAGGGCCGGATCGTACGCCGCCCGCACCGCCGCCGCGTACTTCGCCGCCGCCTCGCGCTTCTCGACCACCTCGCCCTCGACGAGCTGCCCGTTCGTCTCCAGCGCGAAGCTCGTCACGACCGCGTCGGCCGGGACCGTGAACCAGTACCAGCCCTCGAGCGCCTGGCTGCCCGGGTTCGAGAAGGTCTGGTCCACCTCGGTCTCGGCGATCCCGCCGCGGAGCACCGCGCGCACGGTCTGCTGCGCAACGCCGAGGCCACGCGCCGGAGACCCCGGCGGCGCGTGCGGGTCGATGCCGTAGATGCGCCCCGAGCCGCTGCCGGCGGCGCCGTGGAGGGGACGCTGGTCGGCCATGCCGCCCGTCCAGTCCTGCCAGAAGGCGACCGCGCTCACCTTGGGGGCGTCCTTCGCGTGCGCCGTGCCGCGCTCGCCCGCGTTGACCTCGGTGCGCCCGCCGGGGGAGGTGAGGATGGCGAGGCCGCGCGCGACGTACACCGTGGCGTCGTCGCCGTCGCGCCGCACGCTGAGGCCCGCGTCGGACGCGCGCGCCGTGTGCTCGCCGAGCTTCACCTCGATGGCGTCGGACTCGGCGCGCGGAGCGTCGAGCCATAGCTCGCCCTTTCCGAGATCGATGCCGTGCTCCAGCAGCACGATCTCCGTGTCGCCGCGCAGGAACACCGCGGCGCCGTCGCCCGTGCGGACGAGGGCGCGCGCCCCCTTGCCCGTGGCGATGCGCGAGCCGATGGCGAGCGGCGTCCCCGACAGGGCCTTGGTGGCGGCAGCGGCCTCGGTGACCGTGACGTCGCCGGCGGCGAGGTCGAGGCGGGCGCCGATGGCGCGGGCCGGGGCGGCCGGACCGGGACGGTGAAACACGAACCACACGCCCACGCCGGCCAGGAGAAAGCCGAGCGCGAGCCCCATCATCCGCCACCGGCGCGACGCCGGGATGCGCGGCCTCGCGGCGTCGTGTCCCTCGACCTTCATGGACATGGCACTCCCCTCGCAGCGGGATCCTACGGCCGCGAGGGGAGAAAGGATCTGTCAATCGCGCGTGGAGCGGCAGGGCTCTACTTCATGCACATCGCGCCGCTGCGGCACTTGTCGATGCGCGTGATGGTCTCCACCGGGTGGGCCCCGCACTCCTCGGCGCTGATGGCCGAGACGCAGTAGGTGACCGCGCTCTGGTTGATGCCGGACGGGCACTGGTAGGCGTTGAGGTCGTTGCCGATGCTGCCGCGGAGCTGCTCCATGCAGACGTGGCGCGAGGCGAACTTCTTCCCGTCGCCGACGTTGTCGCAGCTCTGCTCGCGATCGCAGCGGGCGCTCGCGAGGCGGTCGACGATGGCCGGGTCCATGCCGTTGGGCATGGGGTTCGTCGCGCCGACGGGCTGGTTGTACGGCGGCGGAGGAGGAGGCGGCGGGTTGTTCGCCGTGCCTTGGTTGTTGTGCGCGCAGCCGAAGATCAACGTGCCTGCGCTCGCCAGCGTCACCGCGACCATGGTCTGGAGAGGTTTCATGGGGGGCCGCCCGCTGCAGGAGGCGAGCCACCGCGGCGACGACGAGGAAACTCCCGAAATGAGCGGGTCGGAGGCGGGGAAACGCGCGCGCAGCGGGCGCGGCGCCCGCGTGGCGAATTGTCCTCGCTCGGGGCGAGTGTGTACGCGAAAGGCACGTGCGCCTGGCGGCGACCTGCGCCCTGAACGGCGAAGTCGCGGGCGCGGCCCCGGCGAGGGGCGCCGAGGCATGTCTCTTGCGACACAAGCAAGGCCGGCCATGGACGACTGGTTTCGTCGGTTCGCGCAGAAGACGGCGGAAATCGTCGGCCGCTCGTACGCGTTCATCGCCGCCGTGACGGTCATCGCCCTATGGGCGGTGACGGGCCCGCTGTTTCACTTCTCGGACACCTGGCAGCTCGTGATCAACACGGGGACGACCATCGTGACCTTTCTCATGGTCTTTCTCATCCAGAACACCCAGAACCGCGACGCCCACGCCATGCACTTGAAGCTCGACGAGCTGATTCGCGCCAACAAGCACGCGCGAAACGGCCTCCTCGCGCTGGAGTCGATGAGCGACGGCGATCTGCAGTCGTTGCAGCGCCAGTTCGAGGAGCTCCGCGACCACGTGGCGACGGTGCGCAAGAGGGTTGCCCCGCCGGCCACGCGACCGCGGAGCTAGATGCGCGCGGGCCGTGTACGCTCGCCGCGCATGCGGGAGGACTCGGCGGCTCCGGCGATCGCGCGCGCGGCGGGGCTCTTCGGCTTCGGCGCGGTCGCGGGCTCGGGGCTCGATGCCTTGCACACGCACAGCGGGACGACCGCGTACGCGGCGCCGTGGTGGTTCCTGATGTCGCCCTGGACGCCGCTCATCTTCGGCCTCGCGGGGCTCTCGGTGGGCCTGTCGTATCCGCTGGCCGAGCGCTGGACGGGGCGGCGGGCGGGCCGGCGGCTGTCGTGGGCCGAGACGGCCGCGGGCTTCGCGGTCTTCGCGGGCCTCTACGCGGCGAGCGCGTACCTGCCGGCGTCGAGCGGGGTGAAGCTCGCGGTGCTGCTCGCGGGCGCGGCGGGGCTCTTCGCGTGGCTCGCGCGGACGGCGCTGGCGCTCGTCCTGGCGGTGCTGACGGCGGTCGTCGGGCCGCTCGTCGAGGCGCTCCTCGTGCACACGGGCTTCTTCGCGTACCGCGCGCCGGAGCTCCTCGGCGTCGCGATGTGGCTGCCGGCGCTCTACGCGTGCGGCTCGCTGGCGTTCGGGGCGGTGGGGGACAAGGTGATGGCCAAGGGCGAGTCGTCCGGCCCCTGATCCGACGAAAAAAAGGCCCGAGAGGCGCCGTCTTCCTGGTTCGCGGCGCCCCTCGGACCTTCCACCAGCGCGCCGGCCGTCTCGCCGGAGCGCTCACGAGGCGGCGACTACTGGCCGGCCGTGCCCGAGGGGGGCGCGGTCGGAGTAGCCGTCGCCAGCTGTGCAGGCGGCGAAACCGGCGTCACCGGCGGAGCCGGTGCAGCCGTCGGCGCGGTGACGGGGGTCACGGTGACTCCCGTCACGTTGCCGGAGACCTTGAGCTTTTGTTTCTTGCTCGTGGTCCCCCTCGCGAGGCGCGTGGCCACTGCCTTCGCCGCCGCGGCCGCGATCTCCGTGCCCGTGCGCGGCGCCGGAGCCTTGCGGGGCTCCAGACCGAACAGGATGAGCGTCGTGGTGGCCGTGCCGAACATCGAGAGCAGGGTGCGCTTGAGGGCCAGAGCAATCGGACCCACCTTTGACACCGTCACTCCCAACTTCGCCACCGCCGCCTTCGCGGCCGCCTGCGCCGTGTTCACCTCGTTGATCGCGTCGACCAGGCTCTGGAGAGCCTGGACGAGCGTCGCCGTCGTGAACTCGGTGTTCTCGAGCGTGAACTGCCCGCTCGGGAACTGCTTCTGCAGGCCCGAAATGAGCGCCTGCATCTGCGCCAAGGTCACCGCCTTGGCCCTGATCGACGTGGTACTGGACATGGTACTTCTTCTCCTTTCTCGGAGGGCGCACTCCGCCGGGATGGGCGGCCCGCACGGCGCAGGAATGCTCCGGGCGGGTGTGTCTACGGTTTCGTCTCCCTCTATAGAGACAGTCCCGCTCCCCGGCGGATTCGCCGCGTCGCGAGCGACAAATCGACACGGGCTCGCGCAAGTGCCGGAAAGGACGACGAAGTTATTTTCGCGGCGACGGGCGGCCCACGTGCGGGTGCGAGCGCTCGTGCGGCGTGCGCGCCCTCGGTTTCCGCTCCCGCGGCCGCAGCGGCCCGACACGCCCGCGCGGTTCGCACGCACGCACTTGCACGCGCTGCTCACGCGATGGCTCGTGGTGCGGGGGCGTCCGGAGGTCGTGCGGGCGAGGGCGCAGGTCGCGCGGGCGACGGCGCAGGTCGTGCGGGCGAGGCTGCAGCTCGTGCGGACGTGCCCGCAGGTCGTGCGAGCGAGGCCGCAGCTCGTGCGGACGTGCCCGCAGGTCGTGCGGGCGAGGCTGCAGCACGTGCGAACGCAACCGCAGGCCGTGCGGGCGAGGCCGCAGCTTGTGCGCGCGAGGCCACAGCTTGTGCGGGTGGGACTGCAGGCCGTGCGGGCGAGGCTGCAGCTTGCGCGGGTGGGACTGCGGATCGTGCGGGGGAGGCCGCAGCGGGTGCGGTTGCGACTGCGGGTCGTGCGGGCGAGGCTGCAGCTCGCGCGGGCGTGCTTGCGGGTCCTGCGGGCGAGGCCGCAGCTCGTGGCCGTCGGATTGGAGGCCCTGCGGGCGAGGCTGGGGTACGTGTTGGCGACCCTCCGAGAGAAGCACTGCGGGTCGCGAGCGACGCTGTTTCAGTAGAGAGAGACGCATGCGGCGTAGCGGCGCGGGCGCGGACGCGGGCGCGGGCGCGGGCGCGGGCGCGGGCTCAGCGCGGGAACATGTGGAGATACGGTCCGGCCTCGTCGAGCACACGCGCGACCGAAGGGCGCCGGCGCAGGCGCTCGAGGTAGGCGGCGAGCTTCTTCCAGCGCCCCTCGAACGGAGCGACCTCGTTGGCGTAGTGGAGAGCGGGCATGGCGGCGCAGTCGACGAGCGTGAAGTCGGCGCCCATCGCCCAGGGGCCGTCGCCCGCCTGCTCCTCGAGCAGCGCGTACGCCGTCTCCAGCTGGGCGCGCGCCTGCTCGACGCCGAGGGCATCGCGCGCTTCCGGGGGGCGCAAGCGGTCGCCGACGATCTTCTGCATCGGCGCGTGCACGTACGTGTCGTAGAGCCGATCGCGCAGGCGACACTCGAGCGCGCGCTCGGGATCCCGCGGGATGAGGCGCACCGGGCCGTCGCTCAGACGATCGACGTACTCGAGCAGAATCGTCGACTCGGGGACGGTCCGGCCGCGCGCGTCGTCACGCAGCACCGGGAACTTGGCGAGCGGCCAGAGGCGCGCGAAGGCGGCGCGCGCGTCGGGGTCGGCGAGGTCGACGAGGTGTTTCTCGAACGGGATCCCGAGCTCGTAGAGGCCGATGAGCGCCTTCCAGCAGAAGGACGAGAGGGGGTGGTAGTGCAGCGTGAGGGTCATGACCGATCAACCTTTCGGGAAGCAAGCGACGGCTCTGCCGGTCGCGACGAGGGGCTCATGATGGATACACGTACTCGGCGGCCGAAAGGAGACGGGGGGCGGCGTCACCCCGTCCCCCGGGTGGGGCGTACCCCCCGCAATCGCAGTCGCAGTCGCGGTCGCGGTCGCGGTCGCGGTCGCAGTCGCAGTCGCAGTCGCAGTCGCGGTCGCGGTTCTACGCGGAAATCGGTCGCGGCAGGGCGACCTCCAGGAGCTCCATCTCCGGGTCGCACGCGGCCCACGTGTGCTCCAGCGCGGCCGGAACGACGCGCAGGTCACCCTCGGCGAGCCGGCTCGCGTCGCGCCCGTCAGCGCGGAGCGTCCCCGCGCCGCGCAGCATGAAGAAGAGGAGAAGCTCCCCGTCGTGGCGCCAGGCCTCGGGCGGCGTGCCCGCGCGCGGGCGGAGCACGCGCACCTCCGCCATGCCACCGGTGGCCTCGCCGATCCCCGTGTCACGTGCCTCGAAGCCGGCCCTTCGACCCGCGCGCCACTCCGCGGACGCCGCCTCGTGCCGCACGAACCGCTGCCCGCCGAAGACGCGGTCCGGCCGCGCCGTCGCAGTGGGCAGCTCCATCGTGTGCTCCAAGTGGGTCACGTGCTCAGCGGGCGAGCTCACCTCGATGACCTCCGTTCCCGCGGCGGCTTCGAGCACGCGGTGCCGGATGCGCGGCGGCTGGAGAACGCAGTCGCCGGGGGCGAGCACGAACGGGGGGCCCTGGTCCTCGTAGACGACGCGCACCCAGCCGCGGTGGCAGTAGATCATCTGGAAGCGGATCTCGTGGAAGTGCACGTAGTCCGGGACGGGGCCGCCCTCGGGGATGCGGATGTGCGAGGCGATGAAGCGGCCGCCCAGGCGATCGGGGATGAGGTCGCGGTACTGCATCCCGGCGCGGCCCTGCACCCACGCGCCGTCGGCGCTCGCGCGCGGCGCGGGGACGGGGTCGCGCTCCAGGCGGAGCTGCAGGCCGTGCCCCGAGAGCATCGCCACTGCGGGGTCGTCGGCCGGGGAGATGGAGTCGAGCTGGAAGCCCAGTTCTTCGGTGTAGAAGGCCAGCGCCGCGTGCAGGTCCGGACAAGGACAACGGAGGAGGACCATGGGTCGCCTCGGCCACGGTAACAGAGGTGGGGGGAGAGGCCGGGCCTGGGTCGGCGTCGGCGTCCGCGTCGGCGACCGCGTCGGCGTCGGCGGCCGCGTCAGCGTCAGCGACCGCGTCAGCGTCAGCGTCAGCGTCAGCGACCGCGACCGCGACCGCGAACAGGAACATGTTCACGGAGGGAACTGGGGCTCGCTCGGTCTTCCGATGGTCGCGCCGTGCTCGGTGTCGTCAAGGACGACGCGCGGGAGCGCGTCGCCGCTGCAGGAGCAGCGGTGCTCCGCGGCCTTGCGGCCGCTTCGCATCCTTGACGACACCTCCGCTCGGCGCTGCGGGCGGGTCGCCTCGCGAGAGCCGTGGGGCGAAGGGAGAATGATCATGCTGCGCATTTACGATGTGATTCTCGCAGTGCTGACGGAGCTTCGGCCGGTGATTGTGGCGATCGAGGTCTGCGACCGAGATCTGGGACGGCAGCTGAGGAGGGCCGCGACCAGCATGGCGCTGAACTGTGCGGAGGGGGGCGGGAGTCACGGCGGGACGCGGCGGGAGCGGTATCGCAATGCGCTCGGGTCGGCGCGGGAGTCGGGGGCGTGCCTCGATGCAGCGATGGCGCTCGGATACGTGGCGGCGGTCGATGCGGGGCTGCTAGGCAAGCTGGATCATGTGAGGGCGGTGCTGGCGAAGAACGTCCGCTGAGGTCGTGCAAGCGAAGGCGAGCGCCGCCCCGCGGCGTGTCGCCTTCGCGTCCACGCCCAGGCCCTCGCTGGTGCCCTCGCTCTCGCTCTCGCTCTCGCTCTCGCCCTCGCCCTCGCTCTCGCCCTCGCCCTCGCCCTCGCTCGCGCCCTCGCCCTCGCTCTCGCCCTCGCTCGCGCTCTCGCCCGCGCCCTCGCTCGCGCTCTCGCCCGCGCCCTCGCCCTACTCCCCCACGATCCCCCTCAAGCACCCCTCCCTCTTCTCCCTCACCTCCGCGACCTTCACCCTCAGCTCCCCCAGCGGCGACGCCCCCACCATCAGCTCTTCCCCACCCGTTACCCCGATCCGCCTCGCCGGCACTTCGGCGCTCTTCGCGGCCGCGAGCACCCTCTCCACCGCCACCGCCTTCACGCTCACCACCACCCTCGAAGGCGCTTCCCCGAAGAGCCGCGCCAGCGCGTCCACAGGGGCCGCCGTCGCGGGGAGCTCGATGCGCGCCCCCACGTCCTCCGGTCCCGCGGCGCAGCACTCCGCCAGCGTCGTCGCCAGGCCTCCGTCGGCCACGTCGTGCGCGCTCTCCAGGAGGTGCGCGCGCGCCAGCCCGAGCACGAGCTTCTGCAGGGCGACCTCCGCCGCCAGCTCGATGAGCGGCGCCTCGCCCTTCAGCCGCTGGCCCATCGCGCGCACGAGCCACTCGCTCCCGCCGAGCGCCCTCGCTCCGCCGCTCGCCGCCTCGCCCAGCAAGAGCACCACGTCGCCCGCGCGCTTGAACGGCGCGGTCACGACGTCGTCGCGCGAGGCGACCAGGCCCACCGCGGCCACGGTCGGCGTCGGCAGGATGCTCCGGCCGTCGGTCTCGTTGTAGAGGCTCACGTTGCCGCTGACGATGGGGACGCCGAGCGCGGTGCAAGCGGCGGCGAGACCGTCGACGGCGCGCGCGAACTGCTCCATCACCTCGGGCCGCTCGGGGTTGCCGAAGTTCAGGCAGTCGGTGATGCCGATGGGCTCCGCGCCGCTGCACACGAGGTTGCGGCACACTTCGGCGATGGCCATGGCGCCGCCCGCGTACGGGTCGAGCTCGCACATGCGGCCGTTGCAGTCGACCGCGAAGGCGAGGAGCTTCTCGACGGTCGCGCCGTCCTTCTCGCAGGGGACGCGCACGACGGCGGCGTCCGAGCCGGGGCGCACGAGCGTACCGCCGCGGACGATCTGGTCGTACTGCCGCCAGACCCACGCGCGCGAGCCGATGTTCGGCGAGCCGACGAGATCGAGCAGCGCCGCCCCGAGGTCCTGCGGGACGGGGATGCTCGCGGGCTCGAGCGGGCTCGCCGAGGGCTCCTTTGCGGGCGCGCGCGGGCGGTCGTAGAGGGGGGCCTGGTCGGTGAGGACGCCGATGGGGATGTCGCACGCGACGACGGGCGCGCGCTTCGCGGGCGGATCGACGAGCGGGTCGTAGCCGGGGGTGGCCTTGATGACCCAGCGCTTCGTGTCGGTGACCTTGCCGATGACCGCGGCGTCGAGGTCCCACTTCGCGCAGATGGCGAGCACGCGCTCTTCTTTGCCGGGCTTCGCGACGAGGAGCATGCGCTCCTGCGACTCGGAGAGGAGGATCTCGTACGGCGTCATGGCCTTGGCGCGCCTTGGAACGCGGTCGAGATCGAGCTCCACGCCGTTCTCGGCGCGGCCGGCCATCTCGACGCTGGACGACGTGAGGCCCGCGGCGCCCATGTCCTGGATGCCCTCGAGCACGTCCCCCGCGAAGAGCTCGAGGCACGCCTCGATGAGGAGCTTGCCCATGAAGGGGTCGCCCACCTGCATGGTGGGCCGCTGCGAGGGCCCGCCCGCGGAGAACTCGTCGCTCGCCATGGTGGCGCCGTGGATGCCGTCGCGGCCCGTCTTCGCGCCGATGTAGAGGATGCTGTTGCCGATGCCGCTGGCGCGTCCGTAGAAGATGCGGTCGGCGCGGGCGACGCCGCACGTGAAGGCGTTGACGAGGATGTTGCCGTCGTAGCGCGCGTCGAACTGGACCTCGCCGCCCACGGTCGGGACGCCGATGCAGTTGCCGTAGCCGCCGATGCCGGCGACGACGCCGCGGAGAAGCTCCGGCGTGCGCGGGTGGTCGGGGCGGCCGAAGCGGAGCGAGTCGAGGCTCGCGATGGGGCGCGCGCCCATCGTGAAGACGTCTCTCAGGATGCCGCCGACGCCGGTGGCGGCGCCCTGGTAGGGCTCGATGAAGCTCGGGTGGTTGTGCGACTCCATCTTGAACACGGCCGCGAAGCCGTCGCCGATGTCGACCACGCCCGCGTTCTCGCCGGGCCCCTGGATGACGCGCTTGCCCTTGGTGGGCAGGCGTTTGAGGTGCATGCGGCTCGACTTGTACGAGCAGTGCTCGCTCCACATGACGCTGAAGACGCCGAGCTCCGCGTAGCTGGGCGGGCGACCGAGCGCCGTGAGGACGACGGCGTATTCGGCCTCGCTCAGCTTGTGGGAGCGCGCGAGCTCGGGAGTGACGGGGAGGTCGTGGGGGAAGCTCGTGGGGGCGGCCATGCGGCCCGGGAGGGAGTAGCGCCAAACCGCGCTGGAGTCGATTGACGGAGCGCCGGCTTCGCGCTTGATTGCCTCCCGAGGAAGGAGATAGCCATGGCTGTTTCACCGATCCCCAAGGGCTACCACACCGTCACGGCGCAGCTTTCCATCGACGGCGCCGCGAAGGCCATCGACTTCTACCGCAGGGCGTTCGGCGCCGAGGTGCTCGACCAGGCGCCGGATCCGAGCGGACAGAAGATCTGGCACGCGTCGCTCCGCGTGGGCGACTCGATGCTCTTCGTGAACGACGTCTTCCCCGACATGGGCGGCACGGCGAGCGAGTCGAGCTTGTGGCTCTACGTGCAGGACGTGGACGCCGCGCACAAGCGCGCGGTCGACGCGGGCGGCAAGTCGACGTTCGCCCCCACGGACATGTTCTGGGGTGACCGCATGGGTCAGCTCACGGACCCGTTCGGGCAGAAGTGGACCCTCGCGACGCGCGTGAAGGAGATGACGCACGACGAGATGAAGAAGGCCGGCGAGGCCTTCGCCGCCTCGATGAAGAACAAGAAGAGCTGATGCGCGCCTGCGTCGTCGTCTTCCCCGGGTCGAACGCCGACGCCGAGATGATCCACACGCTTCGCGACGTCTGCGGCGCGCCGACGACGGTCGCGTGGCACACCGATACGGCGCTGCCGTCGGGGACCGACCTCGTGGCCATCCCCGGCGGCTTCGCCTTCGGCGACTATCTGCGGTGCGGCGCGATCGCCAAGGTCAGCCCCGTGGTCGACGCGATCCGCGCGCACGCGGGGCGCGGCGGGTACGTGCTCGGCGTGTGCAACGGCTTCCAGATCCTGACCGAGGTGGGCCTGCTCCCCGGGGCGCTCACGCGGAACGCCCAGCGCCGCTTCGAGTGCGGCGACTGGTCCGTGAAGGTGACGGCGAAGGGCCCCTTCACGCACGGCCTGGGGGACGTGTGGAAGCTCCCCGTGGCCCACGGCGAGGGGCGCTACCAGGCCGACACGAAGACCCTCGAGCGGCTCGAGGGCGAGGGCCTCATCGGTCTGCGGTACTGCCTGCGCGACGGGACCGTCGACGAGCGCGGCAACCCCAACGGGAGCCTGCACGCCATCGCCGGGATCTACGGGGGAACGCGCAAGAACGTCTTCGGCCTGATGCCCCACCCCGAGCGCATGAGCGAGGCCGTCCTCGGCGGCGCCGACGGACGGAAGCTCTTCGAGGCCGTCCTCTCCGAGGCCGCCTAAATCTCGAGAGGTGAGGGGGGAACAGGGAAGGAGAGAAGGAGTTTTTTGGGTCAACCAACCCTCCTTGTCTCCTCCTCTCCCTGTTCCATTCTCTCTTTTCAGGTGGCCTCGTCCTTCGCCAGGGAGTGGCGGAGGAGGGTGCCGGCGAGCAGCGCGAACATGGCGAACGCGATGAGGTCCCCGCCGAGGCCGATCTTGTCGAAGTACGAGGCGCCGATGTTCAGCTTGTCCGCGACGCTGCCGCCGAAGCCGACGAGCATCGCGATGGCGATTCCCGCGAGCGACCCGCCCGCGACGAGACCCGTCGCGTAGAGCATCCCGGGGCCGACCTCACCCTCTTCCTTCTTCTTGCGCAGGCGATCGGCCAGGGCGCGCACGAGCCCTCCGACCCAGATGGGCGCCGTCGTCGAGACAGGCAGGTAGGCCCCGACGGCCCAGGAGAGCGCGTTCGCGCCTGCGAGCTGCGCGGTGAACGCGGCGAAGACGCCGACGAGCACCGGTCCCCACGGGAGCTTCTGCGCGAGCATCCCCTTGATGATGGTGGCCATGAGCGTGCCCTGCGGGGCCGGCATGCGCGCCGAGCCGATGCCGTGGAACTCTCCGGGGACGCTCTTGTCGAGCAGGAGCACCGTGCCGCCGATGACGACCACCGAGACGAGGACCCCGATGAGCAGGCCGATCTGCTGGCGCACGGGCGTCGCGCCGACGATGTACCCGGTCTTCAGGTCCTGCGACGTCGCGCCCGCGTTGGCGGCGGCGATGCACACGATGCCGCCGACCATGAGCGCCATCGCCTGGTAGGTGTCGCCCGTCCAGCCGATGGCCACGAAGACGAGGCACGTGGCCATCAGCGTCGCGATGGTCATGCCCGAGACGGGGTTCGACGAGGCGCCGATGATGCCGACGATGCGGCTCGACACGGTGACGAAGAAGAACCCGAAGACGACGACGAGGAGCCCCGTCAGCAGCGAGCCCGGGAAGGCGCCGGGGAGGTTCGGCAGGAGCGCGATGATGGCGACGAGGACGACCGCGCCGCCGACGACGAGGGTGATGGGGAGATCGCGCTCGGTGCGCTTGCGCGACGAGGCCCCGGCGCTGCCCGCGCGGAGGTCGCGGACGGAGTCGCGGAAGCTCGTGATGATGGTGGGGAGCGAGCGGAGGAGCGTCATCACGCCCGCGCAGGCCACGGCGCCGGCGCCGATGTAGCGGATGTACGCGCGGTAGATCTGCTCGGGGATCTCGTGGTGGGCGATCCAGGCGTCGCTGAAGCCGAGCGCGTGGAGGTCGTCGATGCGCTGCGCCGCGGGCACGAACAGCGAGATGAGTGGGATGAGCACCAGCCACGACATGACCCCGCCCGAGAACATCTCGGCGGCGATGCGCGGGCCGATGATGTACCCGACGCCGAGGTACTCGGGCGTGATCTCCGAGTCGAGCACGGCGTTGGGAAACGCGGCGCTGGCGCTCGTGCGGAACGAGGGCACGTCCTTCCACAGGCCGAGGACGCTCATGAGCAGCTTGTAGGCGATGGCGATGTAGACGCCGGCGAAGACGCGCTTGGCGAGGCCGCCGCCCTTCTCGCCGACGATGAGGACGTCGGCGCACGCGGTGCCTTCGGGGTAGGGGAGGTTGCCGTGCTCCTTGACGATGAGGCTGCGCCGGAGGGGCACCATCATGAGGACGCCGAGGGCTCCGCCGACGGCCGCGAGCACCATGATCTGGAGGTACTGGAAGTAGCGCTCACCCCCGGAGAGAAAGAGGAGCGCGGGCAGCGTGAAGACGACCCCCGAGGCGATCGACTCGCCGGCGGACCCGATCGTCTGCACCATGTTGTTCTCGAGGATGGTGCTCCGCCCGAGCTTCTTGAAGACCGCGATCGACAGGACCGCGATGGGGATCGACGCCGAGACGGTGAGCCCTGCCTTCAGGGCCAGGTAGACCGAGGCGGCGCCGAAGATGACCGCGAACACGGCGCCGAGCACGACGGCCTTGACCGTCAGCTCGGCGATGTTCGCCTCGGGGGCGACGTGCGGCTGGAAGGAAGCGGGTCCTGGAGAAGGCGACGGGGGCGCGGACATCGGCGCGCGAGGGTAGCCGAGATCGGCTCCATGCTAACGCTCGACTACCGCCACCCACCTGCCTCGTCAGCTGGCGGCACGCGCCAGCGCCTTCTTGGCCGATTCGAGCAGGCGGCGCGCCCTCCTGGCGCGGCCGTCGGCCGTGGACCGGGCTTCGACGCACCCGCCGCTGAGGGGGGCGGCAGGGCTCGCGGGGCAGATGCGCGCCCCTTCGTGCAAGAGCGAGAGCCAGTACCGGGCCTGGGTCCCGATGTCGGCGCGTCCCGACGGGGACCGGATCTGCCACGCACCGAAGCTGAGCCCGCCGTCACCGACGGCGTCGTGGGTCAGCCAGCTCTCACGGATGGCGTAGTAGGCCATCACGGCGGCGTCTTCTTCTCGGCTGCCGAAGACCGGGGGCTCCGAGTCCTCCGAGACCGCAGTGTCGATGGCGGCCGCGATGGGGGCCGCGTCAGGGAGACGGGGGGCGCCGGGATGAACGGCGGCCCAGATGGCGAGAACGATGATCTTGATGGTCATTGGCACGCTCCAGCGGTTGCGCCGTTGGAATCGGCGAGTCGCTGACGTAGCGCGTCAGTACATCCGTTCAAGCCGGCCGGGCTATTTGTGCTTGTAAGTCATTGAAATCCGTGAACGCCTGTCTGCTGAGGCAGGCGTTCAAACGGACAGTCCGGGGCCTACGGATGGCCCCTGCAGCTCGAGCGTGACTCCTAGACCTCGAACTCGGCCTTCTCGAGGATCTCGGTCACGCGCCACAGGAAGGCGTTGGCCGCCACCCCGTCGACCACACGGTGGTCATAGGAGAGAGCCATGTACATGACCGGGTGGATGGCCATCGTGTCCTCGCCGTCGGGCGACTCCACGACGACGACCCGCTTCTGGATCTCCCCCATCCTCAGGACGCCGACGTTGGGCTGGTTGATGATGGCCCCCCCGAAGAGGTTCCCCTTGAGGCCGGGGTTCGAGACGCTGAAGGTGGCTCCGCCCAGATCGTCGATGGTGATCTTGCCGCCCTTGGCCCGCCGGGCGAGGTCGTCGATGGCGCGGACGATGCCTCGGACGCCCAGCTCGTCGGCGCGGCGGACGACGGGGACGACCAGACCGTCCGGCGAGTCCACGGCGACGCCGATGTGGACGTCGCGGAAGACCACGTACGAGTCCTCGAGCACCCGCGCGTTGAGGGCGCTGTTCTCGCGGAGGGCGTGCGCGGTGGCGACCACGACGAAGGCGAGCATCGTCAGGCTCATGCCCTCGGCCTTGTAGCGCTCCTTGTGCGCGTCCCGGAGCCTGGCGGCCCGGTGGAGATCGACCTCAGCCACGGTCACGACGTGCGGTGAGGCGAACTTGGAGTACGTCATGTGGTCGGCGGTGATGCGCCGCCGACGGGTGAACGGGACGACCTTGTCGCCGTCGTGCGGCTTGTACGCCGGCACCTTGAAGGCCCCGAAGCCGACCCCCGGGATGGGCGGCACGAAGCCGCCCCCGTTGTTGACGAGCTGCGCGAGCTGCTGGGCGCGCTGCGGGACCGGCGCCGCGGGGGGAAGCTCCGCCGGCTGGGGGGCCGTGCGATGGTCGGCCGGCATGCTCGTGGCCGCGCGCATCACGTCGTCCCGCGTGACGCGCCCGCGCTCGCCGGTCCCCTGCACCGAGGAGAGGTCGACGTCGTGCTCCAGCGCCGCCTTGCGCACGGTCGGCGTGGCGAGCGCCCCGAGCGTGCTGCGCGGTGCGGCCGAGGATGCGGACAGGATCGGGGCGGCCGGGGGCGTCGACGACGCGGCGGGCGGCAGCGACACGGGTGCGCCGGGCGCGACCGAGAGCGTGCCGGCGGCGGCGCCTTCCTCGATCTGCGCGATGACCGTCTTCACCGGCACGACCTGGCCCTCGGCGGCGAGGAGCTTGGCCACGCGTCCCGCGGCGGGGGCGGGCAGCTCGCTGTCGGCCTTGTCGGTCGCGATCGACACGAGCGCCTGGTCCTTCTTGACGACGTCTCCCTCGCGCACGAGCCACTTCGAAATCGTCCCCTCGTTCACGCTCTCGCCGAGCTGGGGAAGGGTCACGTCGATGAGCATTGGAAGGCGGTTCTCCGGGGAGAAGTGGTGCGCGAAGCCTATAGCGTCGGCGCGCGCAACCGCAATCGCGAGACACGTCCTCTCCGAGGGGCTCCAAGAGGGCTCGGGCGAGAGGTCGTCCATTCTGCCTACGTCGCCCCCCTTGCTCCGGCGGAGCCCTTCGGCCATTTTCAGGCGCAATGCGCGTCCGTCCTCGGCGGCGGTGCGCTGAATGCATGGCCGCCGGCCGCACCGGGGGAAAGGCGGACCGTGATGGGCAGGTGGAGGCGTGACCTGGCGGGGCTTTCCGGCGCGATGGTCGCGCACGCGGCGGTCTTCGCGTGGCTCGCGCTAAAGCCCCCCTTCGCGCCCGCCCCCGCGGAGCGCCCGAAGCCCCTCGAAGTCGAGGTGGAGGAAGTCCCGGAACCGCCCGCGCCCACACTCGCGCCCGCGCCCGCGCCCGCGCCCGCGCCCACGCCCATGCCCACGCCCGCGCCCTTGCCCACGCCCGCGCCCGCGCCCACGCCCGCGCCCGCGCCCACGCCCACGCCCACGCCCACGCCCGCGCCCTCCTCCTCCCCCGCCCCCTTCGCCATCTCCTCCCCCCCGCCCCTCACCGCCGATCAGCTCGGCCTCGGCGACCGCCACCTCTTTCTCGGACAGCTCCCTGACCAGCCCCCGTCCTCCGCCGGGCCGTCCCCTCCCGCCCCTCCGGAGGCGCCGGCCAACGTCGCCCCTGGCGCGCAGCAATCCCTGCGCGACGCCCTTCGCGCGAGTGATCACGCCCTCGGGCTCGACGTCGGCGGCCCCGTCGTCGCCGTCGCCGAAGAGCTGGTCCGCCCGAGCGACACCCCGGTCGACTCGCACGCGGTCTTCCAGATCACCGCCGACGCGGACGGCAACGTGATCCGCGTCGTCCTGCTCGATGCGAGCCAGGCCCGCGGCGCCTGGGAGCGAGTCGCCTCCAGCCTTGCCGGCGCCCTTCGATCGCGGCGTCTCACGATGCGAGGTCACCCGGGCGCAGTCATCACCCTCGAAGTCACCTCCCGCTGGGCGTTGCCGAGCGGCTCGAAGCCGGGGAGGCCCATCAGCAATCCCCACGCGGAGACCACCGACACCGGCGTGGGCGTCGGGGGGGCGTTCGACGTGACCGACCTCGTGACGAAGCCGCAGCGAAGTGTTCACGCTCGCATCGTGAACGAGCGATTCCCCTGACCGGGCGAGCCAGGAGGGCTACCTCCTCCGGAGCATCGCCACGAAGTACCCGTCCGTGCCGTGCACCTGCGGCAGCAGGCGGAACGACGTCGCGTCGCCGCACACCGCGCGCGCTTCCGGCGCGTCGAACGGGGCCGGCGAGAGCTCCGGGCGCGCCGACAGCACGGCGGCCACCACGTCCTCCGACTCCTCGCGAAGCACGCTGCACACGACGTAGACCAGCGCTCCCCCCGGGCGCACGTGCTCGGCGGCGCGCGACGTGATGGCGATCTGCTCGCGGCTCTTCGCGGCGAGGTCGGTCGCCTCGCGCCTCAGGCCAATCTCCGGCCGGCGCCGCAGCGTCCCCACGCCGGTGCACGGCGCGTCCACGAGGACGCGGTCGTACTCGCCGACGACGTCGCCGGAGCCCACGGTCCAGTCCACGGCCCACGTCGTCCGTGCGCCGAGGCCGAGGCGCGCCAGCTCCTCGCGCAGCCGCTCGAGCTTCGACGGACCCGAGTCGCTTGCGTCGACGGCACCTGCCGGGAGGACCGCGCGGGCGAGGATGCCCGTCTTGTTGCCCCGACCGGCGCAGGCGTCGAGCACAGTCTCGCCCTCCCGAGCCCCGACGGCGAGCGCCGCGAGCTGCGAGCCTTCCTCCTGGACCGTCCAGTCGCCGCCGCTCCAGCCGGGGAGGCTCTGCGGCTTGCCTGCGCCACGCGCCAGGATCGCCCGAGGCGACACCCGACCCGGCTCGAAGCTCGCCTCGGGCGCGGCGGCGCGGAGACGCTCGAGCCACGCGTCGCGTTCCGCCGCCACCTCGACGCGAAGCGCGACCGCAGGCGACTCGATGCCCGACTTCAGGAACGCGAGCGCTCCGTCCGGGGTCAGCGCTCGGTCGAGCCCCTCTCGGAGCCATGCCGGCGTCGAGACGACGATCGCCTCGTCCCGCTGCCCCGCGTCCAACGTCTCCGCGCGCGCCGCTACCTTGCGGAGGACCGCGTTGGCGAACGCGCCCATGCGGGGCCCGCGCTGGCTCTTCACGGCCGTGACGGCCTCGCTCACGGCGGCGAAGGCCGGGACTCGGGTGAAGTAGAGCTGGTATGCCGCGAGGACGAGGTGCGCGCGCACGTGCGCGTCCACCGAGTCGATCCCGCGCGGCGCGAACCGCCCCACCTCCCCGAGCAGCCACGGCTCGACGCGCAGACTTCCGTAGACGAGCTCCGTCGCCAGCGCGCGATCGCGCGGCTCGAGCTGCACCGCGCGGGCGAGCTCCGCCTCGAGCGTCGCCGAGGCAAACGCCCTGTCCTTGGCCACGCGCACGAGGACTCGGGCGGCGACGTCGCGCGCGCCCGTCACGACCACAGCTCGCGCACCTGCAGGACGATGACGTCCCACCGCCGCTCGACGTCGTTCTTGAACGCCACCAGCATGAGGAGGACCAGCATCACCATCCCCACGAGGCTCGCCACCTCGCGGATGCGGAGAGGGAGCGGTCGCCGTCGTGCCGCCTCGAAGAGGAAGAAGAGCAGGTGCCCGCCGTCGAGCACCGGGATGGGCAGGAGGTTGATGAGCCCGAGGTTCACCGAAATGACCGCCATGGCCCACACGAAGTACGTGGTGCCCTGCGCGCCGGCCTGACCGGCGATGTCGTACATCGTGATGGGCCCGCTGACGCTCGAGAGCGACACGCGCCGTTGCACGAGGCGCAGCATGCCGATCGCGATGAACTTGATGACGCTCGCGGTCTCCTCGACGCCCTGGCGCAGCGCGTTCCCGAGCGGGTGCGGGTTGGGGACCATGCGGTCCGGCGCGCTCGGGAGCCAGTGATCGGTACGGAAGACGTAGCGCTCGTAGTGTTGGCGGAACTCGTCGTCCCACTGCTCCTTGCGGAGCTGGAAGAACCCGCGCATCGGCGTACCGTCGCGCGTCCATTGAAGCTCACGCGTGCGGTCCGCCCCCGCCACGAGCGCGTCCTCCATCGTGCGCCAGAGGCGCTGGGGGGCGCCGTCGAGCGTCGTGATGCGGTCGCCCGGCCGCAGCCCGGCCCGCCACTCGCTCGACGCTTGCGGGACGAACGCCACGTACATGTCCGCGCTCTCGATGCCGGTGCGCTCGAGCACGTCGGCGGCGCGCGCGTTCTCGTCGGTGGGCAGGGTCGCCCCCGCGCTGCGCGGCAGCGGCGTGAGCGTCGCCGCGCCCGGCTCGAGCACGGCGAGCTCGCAGAGCCCTCCCAGCGCGCGCGGGACGTCCACCGGACGGAGGTAGCTGACGACCACCTGGTCGCCCCGGTTCTGGGCGAGGGCGTCGACGAGGTCGACGAACTTCTCGATGCGCCGCCCGTTGACCGCCGTCACGAGGTCGAACGCGCGAAGGCCCGCGCCCGCCGGCGAGTCGTGGCGCGAGACGCCGATGACCGCCGCGGGGAAGTGCGGGTCGAAGCCGATGCGCCCCTTGTGCTCGACGATGTCGAGCTCGCGCACCTCGGCCACGTCCGCCGGCGTGACGGTCACGTCGAGCGTCCGGCCGTCGCGCTCGACCGAGAGCTTCACCGGCCTGTTCGCGCTCCGTGCGATGACGCGGCGGACCTCCGGGTAGCTCGTCACCGGGTCCCCGTCGATCGCCACGATGTGGTCCCCCGGCTCGAGCTTGCCCTCCGCCGGGCCGCCCGGCTCGACGACGCCGACGACGGGCGGAAGGAACTGCTTCTCCTCGAGAAAAACGGACGTATAGAGCGCGATGGGGAAGAGCACGTTCATCGCGGGCCCGGCCAGTACGATGACCACGCGCTTCCAGAGCGCCTGCGCCTCGAACGTCCGCCAGCGGTCCTCCGGGAGGATCGGCTCGTTTCGCTTGCTCTCCTCGAGCATCTTCACGAAGCCGCCGAACGGCAGGAGCCCGATGCAGTACTCGGTCTCCTTGCCGCGGATGCGGAGGATCTTCGGGCCGAACCCGATGCTGAAGGTGAGGACCTTGACGCCGAAGATCTTGGCGAAGGCGAAGTGCCCCGACTCGTGGATGAAGATCAGCGAGCTGACGAGCAGGACGAAGTACAGCAGGTCCACGACGGGTCCTCCCATAGCACGCACGGCGCGCCGGCGGCGGAGCCTCCGGTGCCGTCACGGCGTGCAGCCGGCGTTCTCCGTCGCCAGGTTCTTGTCCGCGGCCACGTTGAAGCCCGTGGCCGAGACGCACGTCACCGGCTCTCCGTTCTCCTCGTACGTGAGGCCCTCGGTCATCGCCTCGGCCGGTGTCCACGTGAGCAGCGGGGCCACGTCGAACGTGGGCATCGCGGCGGCGAATCCCGCGTCGAGGTCTTGCGTCGACACGAGGTCGTCGAGGACGTCGAGCCCGATGGGTTGGAGGCGGATGCGCACCGTCACCTGGTCGGGGAGCTGCGGCAGCGTCGCGTTCAGGGCGCGCGGGAAGTTCTGGTAGATGTGCGTCTGGTAGTAGCGCGGGTCGGTCTTGTCGGTCGTGACCGGCATCGTGAGCTCGTTGCCCTCGGATCGCGCCGCCTGCCAGAACATGTCCACCTGCGTGTTCGTCGCGTCGAACATGCAGTCACGGAGCAGCCACAGGTCCGGATCGTTCTGGATCGAGACCACGGGCGTCCCGTCGGGCACGACCCCGCTCTGGTAGATGACCTGTCCCCCCTTGGAGGCGATCACTTCGGCCCAGGCGCGCCTGTCCTGCGCCGCCCCGCTCGGGAAGAAGTGCCCCGCCGACACGTTGTCGACGATGACCCGTACGCCGCCCTGCTGGGTCACGCAGAGGGCCGTCTGCAGCGTCGTCTGGAGGAAGGTGGCGACGGTCTGCTGCTCGGCGGTCGCGTTGGCGAAGCCCGGCGTGAGCGCCACGTCCACCGCCGGGAAGTCGTGCGCGTGGTACTCGCGCGGGCCGGCGCCCTGGGCCTGGGCGATGGGCTTCGGGCTCGTGCCCTGGTTCATGTGGCACTGCCCGCAGGTCTCGCCGCCGTCGGTGTCCGCGAAGGTCGAGGTCAGCCACTCGGCGTACGTGCGCTCGATGGCGGCCCCGGGCGGTGCGACGATGTCGTGGCAGGCGCCGCACATGCTGGCGCTCTCGATGTGATCGCGGTCCTGCAGGACGGCATAGGTCGATGCGTGCGCCGTGTTGGCCACGGGATTGTCGTACTCCCCGCGCATCACGAGGTCGCCCGAGAGGGTGACCGCGGCGTTGTGCGACCCGGTCACCGCGTCGATGGTGTGGCAGAAGAAGCAGGTGACCCCTTTGAGCTTCTGCGGGACGGTCGACAGGTTCGTGCCGTCGGTCGTCGCGCCCTCTTCGAGCGCCAAGGGGGCGTGGCACTGGACGCAGAAGCTGCCGAGCTGGCCGCCGGTCTCACGCTGGCCCCGGGCGTTCATCGCCTGGAAGACCGGATCGTCGGACGCGTAGGCGTGCATGCTGCCCACCCAGTCCTTGTAGTGATCGATGTGGCAGTTGCCGCAGGTCTGCGGGTCCAGCATCGTCTCGCGGTCGAGGTAGGTCGGCGTCGCGGTTCCGGCGGCGTGGCTGCACCCCAGCGGGACGATGCTCGAGACCAGCGCCGCCACGCCGAGCGAGGCGAGCGCCCACGCCGCCCGTGTCATCGCCGGCGCCTTCGCCGCGCCGCGAGCAAGACCACGCCGATGCCCGCGAGCGCGATGCCGGCTGCGCCGCTCCCTCCGCCGAACGAGCAGCCGCCCGACGACTTGCCGTGAGACCCCGATCCCGAGCTGCCCCCGTCGCCCCCCGAGCCGGAGCCGGAGCCGGACCCGCCGCTGCCGCTGCCGCTGCTCGACGAGGGGCCGCACGCCCCGGCCTCGTCGCACGCGAGCTGCAACGGCTGAGGCGGACCGGCGTCGTAGCAGGCGCCGAGGTTCGTGCAGAGCGAGCCGAAAGGGTTGTAGGGGATGGCGGCGTCGACGTCTGTCTCCGTGCACATCGACGACGTGGTCCCGGCCGGGCACTGCGCGGGGCCGTCGATGGTCGTGAGGTGAAGCTTCGGCGTGAACGTCACCCCGTCGTCCTGGGACACGCCGGCGATGAAGCCGCTGGGCTCGTCCGAGCAGGCCCAGAGGTCGGCGCCGTGGGTCGCCAGGCACTGCACGTGGATCATCCGCGTGCCGCCGTCGGGCTCCTGCTGGAGCACGCTCGTGAACTTCAGATCGGCCGCCGAGGCGGAGAAAAGGCCCGTGTTGGCGCCGCCGAGGAACACCTTCGACCCGTCCTGCGAAAGCGCGAAGCCGAGCATCTGGTCGGACTCCGGAAGCGCGAAGGCGACCTGGAACGTGCTCGCGCCGTCGGTCGTCACGAAGAGCCGCGACGCCCCCGCCGAGCGGACGTAAACGAGGTCTTCGTTGTTGGGGTCGACCGCGGCGATGTACACCGCCGTCTCGGTGTTCGGATCGAGCGGGGTCGGATGCTCGGTCCAGCTCATGCCCCCGTCGGCGGAGACGAAGAGCGACGTCGTGCGCGCCATCCCTTCGCCGCGGTAGGCCGACACGTAGATGCGCTGCGGGTCCGTGGGCGCCACCTCGAGCGTGGTCACGGTAGCCGCCGGGTCGATCGTTCCCGTGATGGCCCAGTGCGCACCGTCGTCGGTGCTCGTGAAGACGTACTGCGTGTAGCCCTGCCCCCCGTCGGTGCCGGCGTCGGGCGCGAAGGTGGACGTGATCGCGAGCGCCGTGTCCGGCGTGTTCGGGGGCACGTCCAGATCCTTGACCAGCTGTCCCGCGAGCGGGCCGCCCTGCGTGCTCCAGCTGCAGCCGGTGTCGGGCGAGACCTCGAGCCCGAGCGACAGCCCGGCGAGGAGCGTGTCGTTCTTGCAGAGGGCCAGGCTCGGGTCCTCGTTCGAAGTGGGCGGGAGACCCAGCGCGTCCTCGCAGAGCCACGACCACGTCGCCCCGTAGTCGTAGGACCGGAGCACGCCGAACGTCGTCCGCTCGAGGACGAGCTGACTGTTCGACGGGGAGAAGAGCATCTGGTTCGACGCGGGGAACCGCCCGTTGGCGGCCGCCGGCGGGGCCACGGCGAGGACGATCGACGCGGCCGCCGCGGCAAGCAACGCGTTGCGCACGCGGACAGCTTAGCCTGCGCGAACGGCCGCGACGAGCCACTCGGCGTCTCCGATGGGGTCCACTCGGGCGCTCCACGCGGGACCGAGCGCGGCTATCCAGTCGGCCTCCGACAGCAACCGCGTCTCGATGCGCGCGCCCGTCGTCGGGTCCTCGTACGTCGCCGTCCGGGGTCCTGTGCGCCGGACGCGCGGGTCGCCGGCGGCGCGTTCGAGCCACGACAGGGCGGGCACCTCCGCCAAGAAGGGGCTTCCCGGGCCGACGATGCGCGCGAGCTCGCGTGCCAGGCGCGGCACCGCGTCGTCATCGGGTGGATGGGCGAGCGTGCCGTGAAGGGCGATGGCCGCATCGAACGCGCCGTCGTCGAAGGGGAGGGGCCCCCAGAAGTCCGCCTCGATCAGCGGGACCGGCCGGACGCGTCGCGCGCATCGCTCGAGCATGGCAGGCGAGACGTCGACGCCGGTCGGTGCATGACCGGCGTCGAGCAGCGCGGAGAGCTCACGCCCGGTCCCGACGCCGAGGTCGAGCACGCGCGCCGGCGGCCGGGGCAGCGCCCCCAGGATGCGCTGCATGCGGGCCCGCGACTCGTCCGATGGCAGCCCGTACGCGCGCTCGTAGCGGCCCGCGATCGCGTCGAAGAATCGCCGCGCCTCGTCCGCGCTCATCGCCGGACGAGCTGGCAGTAGGCGAGGTACATCGCCTCGTGGATGCCGGCCAGCGAGATGGCGTTGCCCAGCAAGCGCGTTCGCTCGTCGTCGGTCCACGGCGCGCTGCGGGCGCGCTTCGCGCCGCGCCGATGGGCTGCGCCGAGCAGCGCGCCGAGGTGACGCGACAGCGGTTCGAGGTCCCGTTCGTGGAGCGTCGTCCAGTCGAGCTTGTCCTCCTGCGGCGCGAGCCGTCGCACGAACATCGACGACCCTCGGAGCCGCGTCGTGCCGATCATCCGCGGCGGATGCGCGACGCACGCGCGAAGGCCGGTCGCGACGCGCTCGGCCGGCTCGAGCTTCGGCGGTTTGATCAGGCAAGCCGCCGACGGACTGTCCTCCTCTTTCATGTCGAAGATCCAGCCCCCGTCGGCGCCGCCCTTGCCGCGCGCAAGCAGGGCGATACGAACGCAGCCCAGGCTGCCCGTCCCCGCGATCCGGAAGGCCGCGTCGTCGATCACCTCGACGGCTTCGGGCGGCGGGCGCTCCGCCTCGGGCAAGCGCTTCACGTACTTCGCGAAGGCCCGCTCGGCCTTCGCTCGCAGCTTCCTCGGCAAGCTCTCGTAGCGTGGACCGCGTACGAAGCGGCGCTCGCCGCGGACCACACGCGTCCGCGCGTCGAGAAGCTGCCCCCGCGTCCGCGTGCGCACCTGCTCGATCAGCGACGACACGCACGGCGGCGAAGCGCGCGTCTTTCTCCGGTGGAACGCGGCCCCGACGTAGGCCTCGAGCAGCGCGTCGCAGAGCGAGAGCGCGCGCTGTCCGTCGAGGCCGATCTCGCGTCCCCCGAGGAGGAGGCTCGTCGCCAGTCGTACGACGTCGAACCGCCAGGGCCCGACGAAGGTGTCGTCGAAGTCGTTGAGGTCGAAGACGACACTCTCCGTGGCGTGGGAGGCGCGCGTCTCCTTCACCGAGAGCGCGCCCGTACGGAAAGCGCCGAAGTTCTCGAGGTGGCAGTCGCCCACGAGCCATCCCTCTCCGGGCGGCCCTTCTGCGAGCGTGGGATGCGCCTCGAGCAGCTCGTAGAAGAGCGGGGCCGCGCCGCGAAGGAGTGCCAGGGGCGAGGCGGTCATCCGGTCGGCCTTGTGCCGAAGAAGGTGCGGGTAGCGCCCGGTACGCTCGCGGTCGAGCTCGAGCTGGCGTCGCGCGAGACGGAGAGGGTCGATGGCGAGCATGAGGGCGAGTAGCCTAGCCGAGTCGTGAGCATGCCGTACGTGGCCCGCAGCCTCGAGGAAGGTCGTTACCGCGGGGTCGTCGCGCGCGGTCTCGCGGCGGCCTGGGCCGAGGTCAGCGTGCGAGGGCTCGCGCGGCCGGTTCCCTTTCCCGCGCACGTGCACGTCGTCGCCGTGGGGGGCGCGACGCTCGGGGGATCGGGCAAGACGCCGCTCGCCATCGCATGTGCTCGCGAGCTCGCGCGGCTTGGAGCACGGGTCGCGTTCGTCGGGCACGGCTACCGCGCGCGGCCGCAGCGCGCACGCTTCGTGTCGCCGAACGACGCGCTCGGCGAGGTGGGCGACGAGGCGCTCGTGGCGGCGCGCGCGCTCGAGGCACACGGTGTGCGCGTCGTGGTGGCGCCCTCCCGCGCGCTCGCCGTCGAGCTCGCAGCTCGTGCGGCGGACGTGCTGGTTCTCGACGGCGTGCTCCAGACCCGTCCCGCCCCGGCCTCTCTGTCTCTCCTCGCCGTGGACGCAGAGGAGCCCTGGGGGTCGGCGGCGGCCGTGCCCCCGCGGGGGGACCTTCGGGCGCCCATCGCCGCGCTCCTCGCCGCGGCGGACGTCGTCGTCCCTGTCGGACAAGACTCTCCGGACGCGACGGTGAGCTCCGCCGGCGCTCACCTCGGCGGCTCCTTCCTTGCCTGGGAGGCCCTTCGCCCGCTGCGGCTCGGCCTCGCCTGCGCGCTGGCGCGTCCACGGCGCCTGATGCGTTCTCTGGCGCGCCACGGCATCAGGCCCGTCGCGGTCGCCCTGGCGCAGGACCATCATTCCATCTCCCCCGACGCGATGCGTGGCCCGGTCGACCTCTGGCTGACCACGGCCAAGTGCGCTCTCCACATCCCCCCCCAGCGCGTACCCCTCGCCACCCTCGAATACGACGTCGCGTGCTCCCCCACGCTTGCCGGACGCCTTCTCTGCCGCGCACCTTGACCCGCGTCGTGACCAGCAATAATCTCAAAAGTCACGAGTAATTGGGGGAATTTACCGCCAGACCCCACGGCGACGAGGCCGCTGCGAGTGAGCGAGTCCGAGGAGAAAACTCGAGTCACAGCCATCGTGCAGAAACCGCTCGGGGGCGTCGATGGCACCCCGAAGGGAAACGACTGCCTGGTGGTCATCTACACGAAGGAGCCGACCCTCCTCGGGCGGCGCTTTGTCCTCGATTCGAGCCCCATTCGCATCGGGCGCGGCGCGGAGAACCACATCGTCCTCGAAGGCGACAGCGTCTCGCGCCGGCACGCTCACTTCGAGCAGCGAAGCGGCGCGTGGTGGTGCGTCGACGACGGGTCGACCAACGGTTCGTACGTCAACGACGAGCAGATCATGCGCGAGGCGCGCATGGCGAACGGCGACCGCATCAAGATTGGCCCGACCATCTTCAAGTTCCTGAGCGGTCAGGACGTGGAAGCGCAGTACCACGAAGAGATCTACCGGATGACCATCATCGATGGTCTGACGCAGGTCCACGTGAAGCGGTACCTGCTCGAGGCGCTCGACAAGGAGCTGATGCGCGCACGCCGCCATCAGCGCGAGCTCAGCTTCCTGATGCTCGACATCGACCACTTCAAGAAGATCAACGACGTCCACGGTCACCTCGCGGGCGACTACGTGCTGAAAGAGGTGGCGCGGCTCATCCAGCAGCGCATCCGTCGCGACGAGGTGCTCGCGCGCTACGGCGGCGAGGAGTTCGCCATCATCCTGCCGGAGACGACGCTCGAGGGCGCCTGCGCGCTGGCAGAGGGCCTGCGCGAGAAGATCGAGGAGAGCCGCTTCGTCTTCCAGGGGGAGACGATCCGCGTCACCATCTCCATCGGCGCGGCCCTGCTCATCGAGGACCATCGCGCGAGCCTCGACCTCATCAAGAAGGCCGATGAGAAGCTCTACGAGGCCAAGCGCGCGGGACGCAACCGCGTGCTCTCGTGAGCGGTCCGTGAAGGCCCCGTGAAGCCGGCGCAGGAGCTGCCCGACGTGCGCGTGCCGCCGCCGGGACCGCGTTCACGCGAGCTCGGCGGGAGGCTCGCGGCGGTGGAGTCACCGTCGGTCGACGCGCGCCGGGCAGCGCGGGAAAGAGACAGCGGCGCCGAGCAAGCCCCCATCGTGTACGCGTCGGCTCGAGGCGTGAACGTCGTCGACGCGGACGGCAACCGCTACGTGGATTTCGCCGCAGGCTTCGGCGCGCTGCTCCTCGGGCACGGCCGTGCCGAGGTCGTGTCGGCCTTCGACGAGCAGCATCGCAAGCTGGGCCTGGCCCTCGGCGACGTGTACGCGTCGGAGGCGAAGCTCGCGCTGTGCGAGCGTCTGGCGGGGCTCTATCCCGTGCCGGGCGCGCGCGTGATGCTGGGAACGAGCGGGGCGGACGCGGTGACCGCGGCGCTCAAGACGGCGGTGCTCGCGACCGGGCGGCCCGGGGTCGTCGCGTTCGACGGCGGATACCACGGGCTGTCGTATGGCCCGCTTGCGGCATGCGGGCTGCGAGCGAGCTTTCGGGAGCCCTTCGCCCGTCAGCTCAACGCACACGTCACGTTCGTGCCTTACCCCGGCTCGTCGATGGAGGCGTCGGTGGCGGTGGTGCGGGGCGCGCTCGGACGCGGTGACGTCGGGGCCGTGCTCGTGGAGCCGATCCTCGGTCGCGGCGGGTGCGTCGTGCCCCCGCCGGGGTTCCTGGCCTCGCTGCGTGCCGCTTGCGACGAAGTGGGCGCGCTCCTCGTGTGCGACGAGATATGGACCGGCCTCGGAAGGAGCGGGGCGTGGTTGGCGAGCGTGGATGAGGGCGTCGTCCCCGATGTGGTCTGTCTCGGCAAGGGGCTCGGTGGCGGGGTGCCCATCAGCGCCTGCGTCGGCAGCGAACGGGCCATGGCGGCGTGGGGCGCGCACGGGGGAACGACCATCCACACCGCGACGCACTTCGGCACGCCTCCGGCGTGCGCTGCGGCGCTCGTGACGCTCGAGGTGCTGGAACGCGAGTGCTTGCCGGAGCGCGCGCGAACGGAGGGCGAGGGCTGGATGAACCGGCTACGCGAGCGGACGACGGGGCTCGGCGTGCGCGAGGTTCGCGGGCGCGGGCTGATGGTCGGCGTGACCCTGGAAGGAGGGGCGGCGCGGGCGCTGACGACGACACGAAGGCTGCTCGCGGGCGGCTGGATCGTGCTGACGGGCGGGGCCGCAGGCGATGCCCTGACCCTGACGCCGCCGCTCGACGTGGAGGGCGCGCTTCTCGATGCGTTCACCGAGGCCCTGACCGTGGCGCTCCGGCCATGAGCGGGGGACCGCGGAGCGAGAGCGAAGCCCTGCACGCGCGAGCCCGCGCGATGGTGCAGGCGTTCCAGCGCGGCGTCACGATGCCGGAGTCGTTCGACGCGCTGGCCGTCGACCTCGCGCGGTTCCAGGCAGAAAACGTCCCCGGGTACGCCAGGCTTTGTGCGGCTCGCGGTGTCGACCACCATGGCCTGACTCGCGCGGGTGACGCTCCAGCCGTGCCCAGCGACGCGTTCAAGCTGGCGCACGTCTTCGCGTTCGATCCGGCGGACGCCGCGGTGACCTTCCGCACCAGCGGCACGACGCTCGGCGCGCGCGGCGTGCACCGGATGCGCGATGTGCGAACGTACGACGCGGCGGCGCTGGCCTTCGGCCGGGCGATGCTCGCGCGCGGGCTGGCAGCACCCGTGCCCGTCCTCGTCCTGGGACCCTCCGCGGCGGAAGGCCCGGACTCGTCGCTGGCGCACATGTGCACGCTCTTCGCGCGCTCGCTCGAGCCGGACTCCTCGGAGCCCACTTACTTCGTACGCGGCGGCTCGCTGGACATTGAAGGCCTGCGCGCGCGGGTGGCGCGCCTCGCCCGCTCCGCTCCCGCCCTCCTTCTAGCGACGAGCTTCGCCCTCGTACACGCGCTCGACGCACTCGGGGACGAGCGGCTCGCGATGCCGGCGGGCAGCCGCGTGATGCTGACGGGGGGATTCAAGGGCAAGTCGCGCGAGGTGGCGCCGGACGAGCTGAGGCGGGACGTGGCGCGGGCGTTCGGCGTCTCGGAGCGCGCCGTCGTCGGCGAGTACGGGATGACCGAGCTCTCGAGTCAGTTCTGGGAGGCGACGCTCGTCGACGAGGCCGCACGGCACGGCGTCTACCGGGCCCCCCCGTGGGCGCGCGTCGTGGCGGTCCACCCCGAGACGCTGGCACCTCTCCCGCACGGGACGGTCGGTATCGCGCGCGTCGAAGATCTGGCCAACGTCGACAGCGCCTTCGCCGTTCTCACGCAAGATCGTGTGAAAACGATGGAGGGCGAGTTCGAGCTCCTCGGGCGCGCGGCCGGCGCCCCTCCGCGGGGCTGCTCGATCGCGCTCGACGAGATGCTTTCGTTCGGCGGGAATCGCGCGTGAGCCGGAGCGTCGAGGCCAGGGTGCGCGACGTGCGCGGGCTGCTCGAGCTTGCGCGGGCCGTGCACGGGCGGCGGGCGGGCATCGCGTCCGCGATCGCGACGGGCTCCGGATTGTCGCTCGAGGGCGTGGAGCTCGGGTTCGCGTCGCTCGAGCGGGACGCGACGGACAGCCAGCTGCGCGCGCTCGTCGTGGCCGCGGGCGACGCGGAGCGGGTGCACGTCGTCCTGTCGGCGAACGTCTTCGTCGCCCCCTTCCGCGCGATCGCGCTCGCCCGCGCCGCAGCGACGCACGTCACCGTGAGGCCCTCGCCGCGGGATCCCGCCCTCGCACGAGCCCTGCTGGAGGAGGCCGCCGGCTCCTGCGACGACTCGCTCGCACTGGCCGAGGACCGCGACGTGGCGAGCGTCGCCGCGGGTGAGGTGCATGTGTATGGACGTGCCGCCACGATCGCGGCCGTTCGTTCCCGCGTTCGCCCTGGCGTCGCCGTGCGTGGCCACGGACCGGGCATGGGGCTGGCCGTCGTGTCGCGGGACGCGTCGCTGGATGCGGCGGCCGATGCCCTCGCGCTCGACGTCGTCGCCTTCGACCAGCGCGGTTGTCTCAGTCCGCGCGTCGCCATCGTGATGGGCTCCCCGGCACGCGCCGAGGCCTTCGCCGAGGTGCTGCATGCCTCGCTCGACGCTTTCGGGGCACGTGTCCCGCGGGGCCAGCTCCAGACCGACGAACGCGCCGACGCCAGCCGCTGGCGGGAGACCCTCGCCTTCGCCGGGCACGTTTGGGACGCGAAGGATCACGCCGTCGGGCTCGCGCCGGAGGGCTCGCCCCTCTTGATTGCGCCGGCGGGCCGGCATGTGACAGTCGTTCCGATGTCCACGCGGGCGGCGGTCATCGAGGCCGTCGCCCCGGTTGCACGCTTCATCGTCGCGGTGGGAAGCGACGATCTCGAAGCCCTCGAGGGCCTGGTGCCTTCGCACGCGCGGAGGTCGGCGCTCGGAGCGATGCAGCGGCCCCCGCTCGACGGGCCCGTCGATCGCCGCTCAGCCTGAGGCGTCGGCTGCGTCGCCGGGCCCTGCGCCGTCGCCCCCGTCCCCCGACGCGTCGCCGGGGGCGCCAGCGTCCTCAGCGCCGTCGTCACCCGGGCCGTCGTCGCCGGTTGCGTCGTCGCCGCTGATGATCGCCGCGCAGCCGTCGTCCAGGGGACCGCAGTCGGCCACGCACGAGAGGTCGGACTGACACGTCCACCGTGGCCCCGACGGCGTGGCCGTGCAGTAGCACCCGCCCGCCTCGCACTCGGCGAAGCACCGGACGGGGCTGGGCGTCGAGCAGGGCGCTCCCACCGCCGTGAACTCGGTGCAGATGAGCGGCTCCGCGGCGTCGTCCCCGTCTTCGATGGTCCCGTCGATCGCGCCGCCGTCGTCCCCAGAGGCGCTGCTGTTGTTGTTGCAGGCCCCGGGCACCGCGAGGATGAGGGCGAGGCCGAAGCCCAGGCCGACCCCAGGGTGGAGGCGCATCTGCTGCGTAACTTACCTCGGGCATCGAGGTCGCGGTACCTTGGTGACGCGCTCGATGGACGTCTGCTCCCGCTGCGGCAAGCCCGGACACCTCGAGACGGCCTGCATCGGCTCGAGCACGATGCCTCCGGCCACCACGTCCGTCGCTCCCGCGACCTACTCGCTCCCGCCCCTTGGGGCCTCGGTGCCGCCGGGGCCGCTCGGCGGGAGCGGGGCCTTCTCGCTGAGCGGGACCTACGGCGTCTCGCAGAACGCGGTGGGACGCGCCCTTCGCCTGCTGAAGACCCAGCTGAACCTGGCGGTGGGACAGCGCGAGGAGGATCCGGAGCGGGCGTGGCTCGAGCTGGTCAGTGTGCGAGAGCGCCTTCACGACGTCATCCACGGGGCGAAGGATGACCCGCTTCTTCTGGCCGACGTCGAACGCTTCGGCGCGCGACTCGAGGAGCAGATCGACAAGCTGACGCGCGATGTGGGGGACGAAGTGGTCGCGCCCCTCTACTCGTGGGTGGATCTGCTGCGGCAGCGCGCGCGGCTGGACGCGGGGATCGAAAACGCGAGCACCCGTGTCGCGGAAGCTCGCGCCTCGCGAGGCGCAGCCCCCCGGCCGGCAGCCACCACGGACGATGAGGCCGGGACCGCTCTCGCTGCCGCCGAGAAGGAGCTGGCGTGGTGGCGGAGCGAGATCCCGCCATTGCCCTCGCCCCAGGCGCAGGCCGTATGGGCCGAGGCGGGGGGCGATGCGATGCGGCCAACACTGCCGGTCGACCCGCAGGTCGTGCGTTCTCGCGGCGGGGCAGCGCAAGCAAAGCTCGCGCAGCTGCAGGGACGGCTACCGGGGGCAGTGCCCTATGCCGGCTCGAAGCTCGAGCTCGTGCTGCTGCCGACGTTCGGGGCGATGGCGCTGCTCGTCTCGATGTTCGCCCTCGCGTCGGCGCGGGCCCGCGGGCCGCTGGGAGTCCTGTCGGCGTTGGGCTGGCTGGCCTTCGCAGGCGTCATCGCGGTGAGCGTCCTCGCACGGCAGCGCGCCGACTCCGAGCGGCGAGCCGCGGTGGACGCCGTCTGGCATCAGGTGCTCTTCACCGAGCAGGCCTCGGCGCTGGATCTGGAGGTTGGATGGCTCCGGGCCCTCGTGGCAGCGTTGCGGGCGCGGCGCGCGTTCGACCTGCACAAAGCGGAAGGCGGGCAGCTCGCCGAGCTGGCGAGCTGGCGTCCGGACCTGGAAGCGGTGGTGGTCGAGGTCGCGAAGTCGAGCCTGGTACCGCCGGGCTGAGCGGGCAAGCTCAGGACTTGTGGCCGCCCTCGCCGGTGCGGCGAGGGCGTCCCGCCAGGGTCGCGACGCGACTCGTTAGCTCGTCCGGGTCCACAGGCTTGGTCACGTGAAGCTGGTATCCCGCCGAGAGGGCCCTCCGCGCGTCCTCGCTGCCCGCGTAGGCCGTCAGCGCGATTGCCGGGGTGTGGCCGCCTTCCTGGTCGCCGAGCTCCCGGATCTGCCGGATGAGCGCGTACCCGTCGACCAGCGGCAGGCCGATGTCACTCACGAGGACATCGGGACGAAACTGCTGAAAATGGCTCAGAGCCTCCGCTGCCGCCGCTGCCAGGCGCACCGTCGCACCCTCGCTCGAGAGCACTTCCTCGAGCAGCTCGCGGCAGTCCGCGTCGTCCTCGCAGACGAGAATCCGCAGGCCCGAGAGCAGCTTGTTGCCCGCCGCCGTCGGCGCTCCCGAGTCGCCGTCGTGCGCCGACGGGACCGGTACCGGAAGGCGAACCGTGAAGGTTGCCCCCCGGCCCTCGCCCGCGCTGTGAGCCTTGACCACGCCGCCGTGGAGCCCGACGAGGTGCCCCACGATGGCGAGGCCGACGCCCAGGCCGCCGTGGGTCCGGGTCGTCGAGCTGTCCGCCTGACGGAATCGCTGGAACATCACCGGGATGAAGTCCCGCGGAATGCCCCGCCCCGTGTCCTCGACTGCGAGCTCCACGTCCGCGCCCGAGAGCGACAGGCGAGCCTCGACCCGACCTCCCGTCGGCGTGAACTTCACGGCGTTCGAAAGGAGGTTCAGAAAGACCTGCTGGAGTCGCGCGGCATCGCCGTAGAAAGGGCATGGTTCGGCCTCCACGAGCGCCTCGAGCGTGATCTCCTTCGCGACGGCGCTGGGCCTGATGACGTCGACCGAGGCGCGCAGGACAGCTGCGAGATCGATCGACCGTCGTTCGAGCTTCAGCTTGCCGGTCATGATCCGCGAGACGTCGAGGATCTCCTCGATGAGGCGGACCTGAGCGCGCGCGTTTCGCTCGATGGTATCGACCGCCTTCTTCAGGTTCACCTCGGGCTTCGCGCGGAGCATGGCCGACCATCCGAGGATCGCGTTCAGGGGCGTCCGCAGCTCGTGCGACATCGTGGCGAGAAAATCGTCCCTCACACGGTTGGCGTTCTGCGCCTCTCGGTACACGCGTGCATTGTCGATGGCCATGCTCGCCCGGCGCACGAGCTCCTCCGCGAGCGCAACGTCCGAAGCGCCGAACCGCCTGCCCGATTCACCCGAGACGAGCGTGATGGCGCCCACTGGCTGGCCAGCCACGTGCAGCGGGACGCACATCGACGAGACGAGCCCGAGCGTATCGAGGATCCGCAGGCCCTCGGGGTCCTTCCCCGCTCGGGCGCGGACCTCGTCCGAGACCTCCTCGAGCAGCTCCGTATGGCCCGTGCGAATGACGCTCGCGGGGCCCATGGGATCGTTCGGCGCCGGTGGGTGCCGTTGCGACAGCTCCAGGGCGAGCTTCGCCTTCGGTGGATCCACGTGCGCTGCGGCCACCCTTCGAAGCACCCCATCGGGGCCGACGATGTCGATCGAGACCCAGTCGGCGATCCGTGGCACCGATAGGCCCGTGACGGCTTGCAAGGTCTCCTCGTAGTCGAGCGATCCTGCGAGGACGCCGCTCGCTTCGCTCAGAAACCGAAGGGACTCCTCGAGGTGCTCACGCGCTTCGAGCGCCTCGCGCAGCGCTCCCTCCAGCTGTTTGCGCCGGCCGACCTCGTCCTCCAGCGCCCGCGCACGCTGCTCGAGCAATCCGACGTTGCGGAGCCGTCCCTCGAGGTCATCCTCGAGGTCCGTCCGACCGGGCCGAGGCAGAGCGTGGGCGTCGTGTACGCGGCAGATGTCCTCCAGTTCTCTGGCCCGCAGCTCACGGTCGAACGGCGTGGCGAGGTACGCGCAGAGGAGCGAGATGGAACGCTCCCGAGCGATCTGGTTCCAAAGCTCTTCGAGCTGCAGGGCGGCCGCCAGATTTCCGTCCCTCCAGAGCAGGTCCACCATCTCTCCGTAGGCGCGGACGCGTCCGTGGGCCGCCATCAGGCCGCCAATCACCGTCCGGAATCGATCACCGTCGGGCACGCCGCCGATGAGGAGCTTCGATAGCGTCGCGCGTGCTTCGACGTACCGGAGGCGCCCCGTCCCCGTGGCGCGGGCCACGTCGAACGTGAGAGCCGACAGTCGGCGCGCGATGGACTCCCAGTGCCGCTCGGTCGCGATGAGGACCACGGCCTCTCCGGCCGCGAGCCCCGCCCCGACGTAGCGCGCGACTACATCGCAGAGGTATTCGTCGTCCTCGTAGAACTGGACACCATGACGGGCCGCCATGAGTCCGTCGATCGACGGAGAAGAACGCTCGACGAGCCGCAGCCCTGCCGGCAGACCGTCACCGGCAGGCAGAAGCTCGGTGGTCATGCGCGTACGCGGGGCAACAGTACCGCTAGCGTGAGGCTGTCGCCGTCGCCGACGACGGTGAGACTCCCTCCGTGTAGCTCGACGAGGCCCCGCGCCAGCGCCAGCGCCGGCTTCGGCGGCTCGGAGCCGATCCGGCGGGAGCCCGGCCCGGTACCACGCTTCGCGATCACCCGGAGCTGCAAGGCGCCGCTCGGGTCGGTGCTCCCGCCCACGACGATGCTCCCGCGCTCGGGTACGACCCGGAGGGCCGACGCCGACAGGTGACGGAGAACTTGAAGCATCCTTTCGCGGTCGCATGGCACCGTCGGAAGCTCGGGGGCGAGCTCCATCGACACGGCCACGTTCTGGGCGGCCGCCTCGCTGGCGAACGTCTCGAACGCAGCCCTCACGAGACCCTCGATGTCGTGTGGACGGACGTCGAGCGTGAGCTCGTGTGTCTCGAGCCGAGCGAGGTCCGAGAAGCTCGAAATGAGCTGGCTCATACGATCCGCGGCCCGGTGGATGGCCTCCACCACCCGTAGCGCCGCCTGATCCTCCGGGGGCAGAGCTCGACGCAGGAAACCAGCCCCCATCACAATGGACGCCAGCGGGTCCTTCAGATCGTGACAGACACTGGAGAGCAGATCGGGCGCGCGTCGAGGCGAAATGGTCTCCACCGGCGCGGCGGCCGGGGGAGGCTCGGACGACGCTGTGGTCCCGGTCTCAGCAGGCAGCATCGTGGCGCCTCCCATCTCCCTCGAGCGGTTCGCCGTCGTCTCGCGGCTGCGGTCCGCCGTCTTTTCCCCAGCGCTCGAGCTTCCTGTAGAGAGTCCTGCGGTCCATACCGAGCACACGGGCGGCCGACGCCTTGTTGCCGCCGAGCGCGTCGAGCACCTGACCGATGTACCGGCGCTCCACCTCTTCCATGGGCAGGAAGGTCGACGGGTCCGCCCCCTCGATGGCGAGCGAGATACGCGAAGGCTTGTACTGGCCGATCCGCTCGGGAAGGTCGTCGACGCCGATGTGATCGAACTGCGCGAGCGCGACGGCGCGCTCGATGCAGTTCTGGAGCTCGCGGACGTTGCCTGGCCATGGGTAGCTGGCGAGTCGTTCCGCCGCGGCACTCTTGATCCCGATGACCCGGGTGTGCCCGCTCGACTGCGCCCGCTGCAAGAAGCTCTGCGCCAAGAGAAGCACGTCGTTCTCGCGCATCCGCAACGGCGGAACCTGAACGTGCACCACGTTGATCCGGTAGTAGAGATCCTCGCGGAAGCGCTTCTGTTCGACCTCCTGCTCGAGATCGCGATTCGTCGCCGCGACGATCCGGGCGTCGAAGGGGACCTCGGAGTCACCGCCCACGGGGCGGGCGACGCGCTCCTGTACCGCGCGCAGCAGCTTGGCCTGCATGCCCATCGGCATCTCGGCGATCTCGTCGAGGAAGAGCGTGCCTCCCGTCGCCTTCGCGAATAGACCGGGGCGAGCGGCGCGCGCGTCGGTGAACGCTCCCTTGACGTGGCCGAACAACTCGCTCTCGAGGAGTGATTCCGGCATCGCCGCGCAGTTGATGGCGACGAATGGACCGTTCGACCGCGCGCTCCGCGTGTGGAGCGCTCTCGCCACGAGCTCCTTGCCGGTGCCGCTCTCGCCGGTCACGAGCACCGTCGCGTCGCTCTCGGCCACGCGCGCCACGACCTGACACATCTTCTTCATGGCCGCGCTCTCGCCGATCATCTCGTCGAAAGGCTGGAGCTCGCTGACGGCTCGACGAAGGCGTTTGACCTCTTCGCGGAGCTCGCGGTGACGCAGCGCCCGCTCGATCGTCATCACGAGATCGTCGGGGTCGAACGGCTTGGTCACGAAGTCGTACGCGCCTGCGCGGATGGATGCGATGGCCGACTCGATGCTCGCGAACGCGGTCATCACGATGACCGGCGTGTCTTCGCGGAGCACGACGACCTCGCGGCAGAGGTCGACGCCGCTCATCCCGCGCATGCTCAGATCGCTCAGCACCACGCCGAAGTCCTGCTCGGACAGCTGCTGCAAGGCGGCCTCGGGCGAGGTCTGCGTGACGACCTGGTAGTTCCGACGCTCGAGCTCGGCCCGCAGCATCTCCAGCATGCTGGGTTCGTCATCGATGATGAGAACGCGTCGGTCCACTCGACACCTCTTCTTCTTGGGAATGACGGCGGCTGCCCGCCCGGGTTCCCGCTCGCGAGCAGGACCCGTGCCGGTGAGGCATTCTTGCGGAGCAGCCCCGTTATTTCGAGGGGTTGCACCTGATCTCGTCGTAGCACATGGTGGCCTCGGAGGAGTACACTCCCGCCACATGAGGCATTCTTGCCACCAGGCCCGATCCGAAACTGCCCCTACGGCTGCACGGGTCTTTGCAAGACGCGGACGATCGCCGACAGCATCTCATCGAGCGCGACAGGCTTCGTCAGATGGGCCTGGAAGCCCTCGGACGTGCCGTGGGTGCGATCGTCGCGGGTAGCACCGTAACCGGTCAACGCGATCGCGGGGATGTGCCCGCCGCCGGCCTTCGGCAGCGCCCGGACTTTCCTCAGCAGGCTGTAGCCGTCCTCGTCGGGGAGGCCGATGTCCGAGATGAGCACCTGGGAGCGTTCCCTCGCCAGCACGGCGAGGGCCTCGGCGACGGAGCCCGCCGTGGCGACGAGCGCGCCGCTCTGCTCCAGGATCATCGCGAGCATCTCGCGGTTGTCCGCGTCGTCGTCGACGACCAGCACACGCGTCCCCCGAAGCTCCGGCCTCTCGAGTGTACTCATCGGACGCTCGTCACCCTCAGGCGGCCAACCTACCCGGTCGAACGACGCGATCAAGCCGTATCGTCCGGTCCGGTTCGCCTGGCGCTGCTCACCGTGGCTAGAGAAACGACACGCCGAGGGTGCTCGTCGGATATCCGAGCCGCGCGGTCAGCGAAGCATTCCGGCCGAGGTGAAAACGCGCGCCGACCGCGAGCGTGGGAAGGATGCCGAAGTCGGACGGGGGCGAACAACCAGGGCCGCCGTCGGGAGCGCACCCGTTGAAGAAGCCCTTGTACACGAACACGCCTCCCTCACCGAAGATGCTCACCCGGTGCGCGACGAAGATGTTCCACTGTGCGGCGACCGGCAGCATGAGGTAATTCGCGCCGCAATCGTTGCCGAAGTAGCAGTTGTCGTAGTGGAGAAAATCGCCGCCGAAGCTGATGGCCAGATTGTCCGGAACGCGGCCGAGATATCCCGCAATCACCGGAATCGAGAGTCTCATCCCCGCGCCGAAGCCGGTCGCGCCGTAAACGTTCTCCGCGCCAAAGGAGAAGTGGGGCTCGATCTCGATGGGGTAGAGCGCGGCCTCGCCACGGTAGCCAGGCGCCTCTGCTTGGGCGCTCGCCGAGGCGGAGGACAGCAGGGCGGCGAGCGCGAGACCTGCGGGGACGGCGAAACGAAGTGCGGAGCGATCGGGACAAGTTGTCATGACGCGACCGTTTGCAACGCGTGGACCAGCGGAGCTCGGGTCCGGATCAGGCGCATTTTCGTGGGCCCTCTGGTCGAGCGCGCGGACCGGCACGCCTCGCTGGGGCGATCGCGCGGCCCTGGCCCTCGGGGAAACCAAGCTTTCGCGTCTTCCTGTCCGTCTTCCTGTCGGTTTCTCCTTCGGGCGTCGGAGCAACATTGTCGGCAAGCAACCCGATCGAACTGCACTGCCTCGTCGGCACGTCCAGCCTGCACGATCGGGCGGCCGGGCCGGGACTTGGCTCGGGACAAGCATCGTGAGGGGCGCGTCGAACGAGTTCGTGGTCCGCGTGGCGGCTTGGTGCGCTTGAACCATGTCGCTGCGAGGGATGTGAGGTCCGCGCCGAGCGCTCCAACTGCCTCTGGGCGCGGGCCTCAGGAGGAGTTGCCCCATGAAGCCGAAGGCACGAATCATCCTCATGGTCGCGCTCACAGGCATGACCGCCGCGTGCGCTTCCACCGTTCCCCCGCCGAACGACCAGTGGGCTGCTGCGCAAGCGGACGTTGGGCGCGCCCAAGCGGGGGGCGCCCCATACCTGCCCGACGCCCGTCTTCACTTGCAGCTTGCCCAGGAGGACCTGGCGAAAGCCAAGGCGCTCATCGGGAACGACAACCTCCGGGCGACGACTCTCACGGAGGCTGCACGAAGCGAGGCGCAGCTCGCGCTGAGCCTGGGCAAGCAGGCGGACGCCGAAGCCCGGGCGCGCGAAGCGCAGGCCGAGCTGGCCGGGTTCGCGCCCCGGTAAGACTCGGCCCGAAGGACAAGCCAAGGAGATCGAATCATGAGCTGGAATCGCATCGCAGTCCTGGCCATTCCGGTCAGCCTCGTCGGGCTCGTGGCGTGCGGCGAAGCAGCCCCGCCGAAGTCGCTGGTCGACGCGAGGAACGACTACTATCAGGCCCGAGAGGGGCTCGCAGGACGGCTCGATCCGACGGACGTCCACGAGGCCGATGTCGCCCTTCAGAGGGCGGAGCGAGCCTGGAAGAACGCGCCGGATCAGCCGTCGACGATCGACCTCGCCGTCGTCGCTGATCGGAAGGCGCTGCTGGCCCAATCCGTCGCTGCGACGCTGAAGTCGCAGCAGCAAGTGCAGCTGATCACGGCCCAGATCGAGACCTTGAAGACGCAGCAGCTCCAGAACATGCAGCAGTCGCTCGGCGTCGCGGAGATGCAGCTGCAGCAGGAGCGCGCAAGGGCCGAGGCACAGCGCGCCGAGCTCGAAGCGCTCCAGGTGAATCTCAAGGACGCGCAGGAGGCCATCGCACGGATCGCGTCCGTGAAGGAAGACGTACGCGGCATGGTCATCACGCTTCCGGGCGAGGTGCTCTTCAAGACCGGCAAGTATCAGCTCAAGGCCGGCGCGACCGGGAAGCTCAACCAGATCGCCGCGGCCCTCAAGGACAAGAATGATCCCATCGTGGTGTACGGGTTCACCGACAACGTCGGGGCACTCGACACGAACATGATCCTGTCGCAGAACCGAGCCCAGTCCGTGCGGGACTATCTGGTGAGCCAGGGCATCCCGGCAGATCTCGTCTCGGCGCAGGGAAAGGGGCCGAACGACCCGGTGGCAGACAATACGTCGGTCGAGGGCCGTGCGATGAACCGCCGTGTGGAGATCGTCGTCGAGCCCAAGAAGTGAGCGCGGGCGCGGGGGCGCAGCCTTCACGTTTGTTCTGCCGCGGTGGAGGGGGTCTTCGTGACGGCCTCCACGCTGGAGACTCGGTTCTTGCCCAGCTCCTTGGCGCGGTACATGCGCATGTCCGCGGTAGCGAGCAGCGCAGCAGGTTCGTCGTTCACGGCGACCTCGGTGAGGGACGCGACCCCGATGCTGGCCGTGATGCGCACCTCGCGACCGCGTGCGCTCATATGCAGCCCTTCCACGGCGCGCCGGACGCGCTCGGCGAGCTGGCCTGCGTCGACGCTATTGGTCCCGACTGCGAGAACGACGAACTCGTCACCTCCGAAGCGGACCAGCACGTCCTCGACCCTGAGTGCACGATGGATGCGGCTGGCGACCGCTCGAAGCGCGCGATCGCCGGCGAGGTGGCCGAAGGCGTCATTGATGGCCTTCAGAGAGTCGACGTCGACCATGAGCAGCGCGAGCTCGGAGTTGCCACGCCGGGCGCGCGCGACTTCGGAGATGAGCCGGCCCTCGAGGTACCGGCGGTTGTAAATCTGGGTCAGCGGATCACGCACCGAAGAGTCGTAGAGCTGCTGGTGAAGGGCTTCGTCGACGGCGTCGATGATCGCGAAGCGCATCTGGAGACGTGGACCGAGCTGGAGAAGCGCTCCACTCACGAGCGGAGCGACGGTGATCCGGTCCTCGCCCACGAACGTGCCGTTCACGGAGCCTAGGTCCTCGACGTAGAAGCCTTCCGTCGTCCGCATCACGCGGGCGTGATGCCGGCTGACCCCGGTCTCGTCGATGACGAGATCAGTGTCGCCTGCTCGCCCGACGACGACCGGGCTCACGTCGATGGAGATGAGGCGCCCCGCATGGAGCCCCGTGAGGACGGTCAGCGTCGCCCGCGGGGTCCTCACGACGGGCAAAGGCCCGGGCAAGAGGGGAGTGTCGCGGTGGCACGCGGCGCTCTCCGGTGTGTTCGGCGAAGCGGCTGCGCCAGGAGCAGGCTCGGTTGGGGGGGGAAGGGTGCTCGCGATCGGGACTACCCCGGTCTCCTCCGGATCGAGCTTCACATCCTCGAAGTCAATCTTCGTGCGAGGTTGCATGAAGGCTCGTTTCTCGGAGCACCGAGCAGGGAGCATGCCGCAACGCGACGTCGTCAGAACGCGATGGATTCCGCCACGCGAGCTCGTCCGGCGAGGACCAATTCGTCACACTCGAGGCGAAGCGCCGCTTCAGCTCATCGCGGGGAAGTCAGAAGGTACCGAGCGCGGCCATCCCGTAACCGCTGGCCCCCACCTGGGCCGGCGTCAGGTGCAGCGTCGGATGAAGCGCGGCGGAGCTCTGCACGGTCCTCGTCTCGTGCGACGTCGTAAGGAAGCCGCCGATCACGGTCAGCGCGCCGATTGCCTGGAAGACGCCGTCGACCACCAGGCCGACCTTCGCCGCGTTCTCGGAGTTGCACGACGTCGCCGGGGCGCAGCCCGGGCGCTGCGTGAGATCGATCCACGGTCCGGCGAGCGGAACGAACAGCGTGCGGTCCGCGCTCGTCCCGCTCTCCGTGCCGACGACGATGGCCGGGATGTACGAGAGACCGAAGATGACGATCCCGGTTCCGACCATCGCCATGCTCGGGCCAGTCGCCTGCGACGTCGTCTCCTGCGTGGTCACGGCCTCCTGAGCTCTGGCCACGCGCGGAAAACCGGCGGCGGCGCAAAAGGCGACGGATGCAAAGCCCACGACGACGCAGAGTTTCATGGCCAGTCTCCCTTGTGCGGCGGGGGTAGTGCACCGTTCGATCCACGGCTGCCGCAAACCGCAGCGATCGCCACAAGCACGCGTTTTCGCGGTCGCACCCCAGGAAGAACGATGAAACTCGGCACACGAACGACACATTGAGGCGTCCAGGCGTGCCCGTGAGCATCCGGACGGCGCGGCGTGTGCACGAGCAGAAACGGCTTGAGCATCTCGGTCGACGCCGCGCAGGGACTGGAGCCCGTCGATCGGCGTCAAGCTCGTCGAAGACGCGGATGGCGGGGCGCGAGGCGACTGGTCAAGTGGATGGCCATGCTGCTCGTCGGCGCGGCGCTCCTCTACGTCGTGGGAATGAACGTCTTTCTGCGGACACGCCTCTTCCGCGATCTCGTCGGCGAGGACCCTCGGACGATCGCCGTCGAGTACAGCAGCGCTTACACGCTCTGGCCAGGCCGCATTCACGCCGATGACCTCGTCGTTCGGGGAAGCGATAGCAACGTCGAGTGGATCCTCCGTATCGACCGATGCGACGTCGAGATTTCTCTGCAGGAATTGGCGCACAAGAAGTTTCACGCCAATCACATCCGCGGCGATGGAGTGAGCTTCCGTGTGCGCCGGCGGGTGGACCAAGTGACTCCCGCGACCATGTCCGCGCTGCCCCCGATCTCGGGTTTCCTCGATCCACCGCTCAAGGCGGTAGGGCCTCCGGATCCTCCACTGAGCGACGCGAAGTACGGTCTATTTTCGATCGAGCTCGAGGACGTCGTGGTCTCGCACGTTCGCGAGGTGTGGGTCGACACCGTCCGATACTCGGGCGAGCTCGGAATTCGGGGCCGATGGTGGTTCCGTCCCCTGCGCTGGCTCGACGTCGCGGCCACCGTCGACGCGAGCCCCCTCGACGTATCCTTCGGCCGAGTCGAGCCGTGGGCGTCGGGCCTCGTCGGCCGTGTGGACGTGATCGTTCATCCGTTCGACCTGGTGGCGGTCCCGAGCGGCGAGATCGTCGATCAGGTGTCGATCGAGGCTCAGCTGAGCGGCGTGGCTCTCGTGGCAAACGTGGCCAATCGGGCGACGGCGGGCCGTGGAGGCGAGGTTATCGAGGCGGAGGCGCCGTTCGAGCTGCGGGCGGGGATCGATCACGGCGTAGTGCTCGCAGGTACGCACCTTCGCACGGAGCGGTTCGCCTTCCGCGGATCCGCGGAGGGCTTTCTCGTCGACGCCTCGATCCAAGGCGACGTGCGAGTCGGCAACGACGGCGTCGGCTACGCGGACCTTCGCGTCGCGGACGCCGGTCTGTCGGCCTCCGGGAAGTCCCGGGCGCAGGTAGCGTTCCTCGCGGCGACGCTGGCGAGTCAGGAGTTGGATCTGGCCAGGCACCCGCTCTCGGAGGCTGTCTACGCGGTGGAGGTCGAAGACGCGGAGACGCAATCTCTCGCCTACTGGATGTCGCGCTTGCCCCGTTCCCCCGAGACCCTCCGCGCGCTCTCCGGGACGCTGAGCGCCGGCGGGAGAATCGACGGGGACCTTCGCCGGAAGACCGGCAGGGGCCGCCTTACGTTCGGCGCGCGGGGGCTCGACCTCGTTTTGGGGAAGAACGCGGTCCGCGGGAACGTCACGGGCGTTCTCCGGGTGGACGGCTCTCTCGAAGAGAAGCGCGTCGATCTCTCTGGCAGCACCGTCTCGTTCCGGGACATGCACGCGTCGGTGAAAGGTGTGAGCCTCGACGCCGCGACGATGGAGGCGAGCGCCCGCGGCGTCACGGTCGGCACTGCGGGCGCGACGGGGCGCATTTCCATGGAGGTCCCCGCGATTGAAGTTCCATCGCTTCCGGCCGCGGGCGCGCTCATCGCTTTGCCGAAGGGCGTCGCCATCGAGGCCGGGCGCGCCAGCGTGAGCGCGCGCGTCGGCGTCGACCTCGCGACGCTCGAAGGCGACGGACAGCTCGCCGTCGCGGCGCCGAATCTGCGCCTTCGCCTCGGAGCTCGTCGACTGGAGGGCGCGCTGAGCGTCGCGTTGACGGCGCGGCAGAGGGGCGCGGTGATGGATCTCTCCGGCGGTCAGCTCGCCTTTCAGTCGGACGGGGCACCGGGGACGCTCGACTGGTGGGGGCGGGTGCAGCTGCGCCAGGGCGCGCTCACCCTCTCGCGCGGCCTTCGTTTCCGGTCGTCCATCAGCGCCGCGGCCAAGGACGCGTCGCCGCTCACGGCGCTGATCGCAGACCATACGGCCCTGCCGCAGTGGCTGATGGATGCGGTGTCGACCAAGGGGTTCGAAGCGACCGGGCAGCTGCTCTTGACCCCGTCGGTCTTCGCCGTCCGCTCCGTGCAAGCCCATGCCGAAGGAGCGAACGTCGATTTCGAGCTCGGCAAGATCCGGGCGGACACGGAGTGGGTGCTGCTACTCGACCTCGGCGCACCGGTCGCGGGTGTCGACGTCGCAAGCGGGAAGACCCAAGTGGTCCTCTTCGGTGCGCGCCCGTGGTTCCAGAGGAGGGCGGCAGCGCTCGAGGCCGCCGAACGCCGGAGCGAGTGAGTGCGGGCGCTTCAGGTCGAGCCCGGCAGGCGGGCACGACACCTGCACCGGTACCTCATGGGGAGACAGGAGCGCCGATGCCCGTGCATGTCACCGTCGTGGCCCAGACCGAGGTCGGTCTCGTGCGCCAGACCAACGAAGACGCGTTCGTGATCGCCGATCTGAGCGGCGGGAGCCTGCTCGACGAACAGAAGATGAGCAAGTTCGAGGTGGGGCAGCGCGGGGTCCTGCTCGCGGTCTCGGATGGAATGGGCGGCCACCAGGCCGGGGAGGTGGCGAGCGCGCTCGTCGTCGAGTCGTTGCAGCGCTCGATGGCTCAGCTGCCGTCGCTGGTGCCGAGCGACGCCTTGCTCGAGAAGGCCGCCCAGCGCGCCAATCGCGACGTCTGGAAGGCTGCGCACTTCCCGGGCCGCGAGCGAATGGGGGCGACGCTGACGGCGGTCTACATCCAGGGCACCACGGCTCACATCGCGGAGGTCGGCGACTCGAGGGCTTATCTCGTGCGGAGCGGCAAGATCAAACAGGTCACGCGGGATCAGAGCTACGTGCAGCTCATGGTCGACACGGGCGCGATGAGTCCCGCCCAGGCGAAGACCTCGGAGCTCAGCAGCGTCATCCTCCAGGCCATGGGGCTCAAGGAGACCGTCCAGATCGCGCTCGGGCGGCTCGACCTCCGCCAGCGGGACTGCTTTCTCCTCTGCTCCGACGGCCTCTCGAGCCTGGTGGACGACGAGGAGATCCGCAACCTCGTGCTCACCGCGGGGCCGCTCGACGCCGTGTGCAGCCGCCTCGTTGACCTCGCCATGAAGCGCGGCGGGACCGACAACATCACGGTCATCGCGGCCGGCGTGGGCGGCGACCTACCGGCGCTCGTGGCCGGCGAGAGCATCTCGGACACTCTGCTGGTCGTGCAGGATTTCCAGGCGCGCCCGAGCTCCGCCTGAGCGCCGCTCCGGACCGGTAGGGGGCACGGGTCCTGCACCGTCACGCCCGAACATTTCCCAGAAAGGAAGCACGCATGTCCATCATCGGCTGGATCATTCTCGGTCTCATCGCAGGCTTCATCTCGAGCAAGATCGTGGATCACTCCGGGCAGGGTGCGCTCATCGATATCGTGCTCGGCATCGTCGGCGCGTTCGTCGGTGGCTTCCTGTTCAACCTGTTCGGCTCCGTGGGGGTCACCGGGTTCAACGTCTGGAGCCTGGTCGTCGCCACGATTGGAGCCATCGTCGTGCTCGTCATCAAGCACGCGATCGCGGGTCGAAGGAGCCTCGCGTGAACCGGGCAGAGGGCAAGTCCACCACGCGCGTGGCCAACGGCACCTCGTCCGGCGAAGACGCGGGGGTGCACGAGGGGCGTGAGGGGGGGGCGGGCGGCAGAGAGTTCGGTGCGGCATGGCGCTTCGTGCAGCGGCTTCCGCGCGCCGCCCAGACGGGCCTGAGGACCAACCCGGCGGCCGTGCTCGCCGGGGTCGGTGCGAGCGCGTTCGTTCTCGGGGCCCTCTGCGGCTCGAGGGTGGGCCGGGTGCTCATGACGACCCTTGCCGGGTACGGGGCCAGGCGATTCCTCGAGGGACCGGCGGGCCGCGAGCTCGCGCGGCACGCGCTCGACGCCCTGAAGCGCGCCGGAGCGGACGTCAACGCCTGAGCGCCGTGTCGCTCAGGGCTCTTCCTTCATGTCCTCCAGCGCGGAGAGGACGGCGTGGGGATCCACGGGTTCCTCCATCGCCTCGGCAGCCTTGTCGACGCGATCGCGCACCGACGGTAGGTCGCGTCGTAGCTCTTCCACGAGAGAGATCAGCTTCGCGACCTTCTGCTCGGCGAGCAGGTTGACCTGAAGGTCTAGCTGCGCGCGCTGTTCGGCGTGCCTGGTCTGGCGGTTCTGCGTGATGAGGATGACGGTACCCATGAGCAGCGCGCCGAGGCCGACGACCCCTTGGAGCCAGACGAAGGGGGGAGGGTCGACAGGGTGCAGGTGGAGGCGCGGGGCGAGAAGGTTGAAGGCGCACCAGACGGCCACGACCGCCAGGATCACGTAGAACGACCGCGGTTGACCGAGACCCGCCGTGAGGCGCTCGATGCGCCGCTGATGCTCGCTGACATCTTGTTCTGCGCGCGCCCGGAGCGACGCGAGCGTCTCGACGTTCTCGTTGGGGTTGCTTGCGACCAAGGGTGAGAGTGCATTGCACGGGGCGCGCCAGCGCGGCGGAAGCGCAACCAGAATGCCCCAGAACGTGGCTCTCCGGCTGGCCTCGTCACTGCGGAAGGATGGACGCGAGCAGCGCGAGCAGCTCCTCGAGCTCGACCGGCTTGGTCAGACCCGCCACACCGCGCGGCAGCTTCCGTCCGGCGCCGGACACGACGGCCACGGGAACACGCGCGAGCCTCTTGGAGCGACCCAGCTCGGCGCAAAGATCCCATCCGCTCATCGTCGGCATCATGAGGTCCGTGAGGATGAGGTCCGGTACCCGGTCGCGCGCCATCTCCAGCGCCTGTCGCCCGTTGGTGGCTTCCCTCACCGAGCAGCCCTCGGCCTTCAACACCTCCCCGAGGACGGCGCGAAATGTGGCGTCGTCGTCGACGAGCAAGACATTCCCTCTATCCTTCATTGTGCTCCTTGGCATGCAGTTGCATGGTCCGGACCGCCCTGCCGAAGAGCTCCAGGCTCATGTGTCCTCGTCGTCGTCCCGTGGTGCGGGTTTCTCGGCGGGAACCGCCGCCGGTGCGTCTCCGGGGCCGGAAGGGCCGCCATGGCTGGGCCCATACCCGTGGCTCTCCTCGTACCCAGCATCGGGCTGAGGCGCAGCCTTGCCAGGCGACGCGGGACGCTTCCCTGGCCCGGTGGCTCCCTTTCGATGCTTGTTCATCCGTCGGAGTCCGTGCAGGTGACGTGCCCCAGCGGGCTCTTCGTCCGCCCTCACTCCGCCGTCGGTGATCCGCCAGAGCTGCCCATGATGACGCGGACCTCGCGGCGTCCGGTCGCGCCGGTCAATGCGATGCCCCCGGCCGGGGCCTCGCGCCCGTCGACCTCGATGCGCCGGACTCCGCGCTGTACGCCGTCCGGATTGTCGACAACGACGTGAAGCTCGCCGTCGCCGTCCCGGTAGGTCACCTCGAAACCCTTCCACGCGCTCGAGATGCAAGGATCGACCACGAGGCGCGAGCCTTCCCGGCGTACGCCGAGCAGATGCTCCACGACGATCCGGTACATCCATCCGGCCGCGCCCGTGTACCAGGTCCAGCCGCCGCGTCCGACGTGCCCTGGCGCGTCGTAGACGTCCGCCGCTACCACGTAGGGCTCGACCTGGTAGCGCCCAGCGAGCGCGCCGGTCGACGCGTGGTGAATCGGGTTGAGCAGCGAGAGGAGCTCCACTGCCCGGTCCCCTTCGCCGAGGAGCGCGAGCGCCTGCACCGTCCACAGCACGCCGTGCGTGTACTGTCCGCCGTTCTCGCGGATGCCCCCGGGATACGCGCGGATGTAGCCGGGGTCCGGATCAGTCTTGTCGAAAGGGGGCCAGAGGAGGCGCATGAGCGCCTCGTCTCTCCGTACGAGCTGCTCCTCGGACGAGCGCAGCGCCTGGCGGGCACGTCCACGGTCACCGATTCCTGCGATGACGGCCCACGACTGGGCTATCGCGTCGATGGAACACTCGGTGTTCCCTCGCGCCCCAAGCGGCTTTCCGTCATCGAAGTACGCGCGGCGGTACCACGCGCCGTCCCAGCCCTGGGCGTCCACGGCTTCCGCGAGGCGAGGCACGAGGGCTTCGCAACGCCCGACGCGCTCGGTGTCACCGCGTGCCTTCGCCAGGTCGGAAAAGTCGAGGGCCGTGCGGGCGAGAAACCAGGCGAGCCAAACGCTTTCCCCCTGGCCGCCACGGCCGACGCGGTTCATTCCGTCGTTCCAGTCGCCGCTGCCCATCTTCGGCAAGCCATGCCGGCCCGACGTCGCACCCACGTCGAGCGCGCGCGTGCAGTGGTCGTAGAGGGTGGCGGTTTCGGGCGTGACCTTCGGAATGCCGAAGATGTCCTCGTCCTCGGCCTTGAGCGCGCGCTCGGCGAGAAAAGGCACCTGGACATCCAGGACGGCGGAGTCCCCCGTCACCTTTACGTAGTGAGCGACCGCGTACGGCAACCAGAGCATGTCGTCCGAGCAACGGGTGCGCACGCCCTCGCCGGTCCCGTCGTGCCACCAGTGCTGGACGTCGCCCTCGAGGAACTGGCGGGCGGCGGCGCGCAAGAGATGCTCCCTCGCGATGTCCGGCCGCGTGTGAAGAAGGGCGAGGACATCCTGGATCTGGTCCCGAAAACCGTACGCCCCGCCGGATTGATAGAACGCGCTTCGGCCCCACACGCGACAGCTGAGGATCTGGTGGAGGAGCCAGCCGTTGACGAGAAAGTCGAGCGCGCGATCCGGCGTCTTGACCACGACAGCGCCGAGGACGTCCCGCCAGAAATCTCGGGCGGCCGCGAGCACTCGCCGGGGCGATCCGGCGTCGCGGTACGCACGGGCAAGGGAGCGCGCCGCCTCGCTGTTCTCCGCCTCTCCGAGAATGAAGGCGCCCTCGAAGGTCTCGCCCGGCTCCATCGTGATGGAGACCTCGAGCGCGCCGCACGGGTCGAAGCCCGAGCCCACCCGTCCGGACAGCCCGACACGGCGGAGCGCCACCGGCCGAGCGCGCGAGCCTGCGACGCCGAAGATCTCGTCGCGGTCTCCGCTGACGCTGCCGATGGTCATGGTCGACGTGAAGAAGGCGCGCCGTTCGGGGAAGAGGGACAGCGGGTTCTGGACGAGCAGGATCGATTCGGTGGCGTCCCACTCCGTGATCGTCGACACCCGGCTGCTCTCACGGCTCGAGCCCATGACCCACTCGACGACTCCGAGCAGCGTCAGTCGTCGCGAGCTGCGGCCACGGTTCCGCAAGATAAGGTGCCAGGTTTTGATCGAGTCGGTCGGGCTCACGGACAGGACGAGCTCGTGTGCCAGCTCGCCGCGGGTGTGCTCGAAGCGCGAATAGCCGATGCCGTGCCGCACCACGTAGTCTGCGCCCGCGCCTGCGGGCTGCGGCGTCGGTGACCACACGCTCCCGTCCTCGTCGTCGCGCAGCCAGAAGCTCTCGCCGGACGGGTCGCAGACGGCGTCGTTGCTCCATGGTGTCAGGCGGTGGCGCTGGCTGTTGTGGTACCAGGTGAAGCTCGCGCCGCTCTCGGAGACGAGCGCGCCGAAGTGTGCATTGGCCAGCACGTTGCACCACGGCTGCGGGGTCCGGCACGCTTCGGTCAACGTCATCGTGTACTCGCGGCCGTCCTCCGTGAATCCCCCGACGCCGTTGTCGAAGACGAGCTCCGGGCGCGCTTCCGTGGGCGCTCGCACGAGGGGCGGCCGATTCCGCGGCAGCGGGAGCGCGCGCGGCCTCGGCACGGCTTGGGTGGCGAGCTTGCCGAGCTGGCGTGCGAGGGACCCGCGCGACGCCGCGAGAACCACCCGCGAGTCGCTGGAGAGGAGTGCCAGCTCCTCGTCGGTCATGTCTCGAGCGCGGCGAACGAACACGCCGCCGCGCTGATCCAGGTGGGTCGCGGAAGGGCTGGATCGCACGAGCGACATGAGCGCTTCCTGCTGGGGCTGCATGTACCCAGCCGGCTCCTCGTTGAGCACGATGAGGTCGGCCGTCACCCCGTTCAGGCGCCAGAACCACTGGGCGAGAAGCACCTCCCGGAGCAGCTCGGCGAACTCGTGGTCGTCGACGCGCACGAGGACGATGGGCAGATCGCTAGTGAGGCCATGCGACCACAGTCCGCTCCTTCCCCGGCCATGAAGAACCGCCCGCTCAGGCGCCGCGCGTAGCCCTGCCTGAGGGAAGAGGACCGCCGAGAGCAGCCTCTGGAACCGGTGCGACTGTGCGGCTGTGATGCCAATGTGCTTCAGCTCCACGCGCGCGTCCGCCCACGCGAGCTCGAAGGTTCGCTGGATGCTGTTGGGCATCGAGTACCGCGCGACGAGCTCCAGGCACTCGTCGCGGGAGGTCGCCAGCGACGTCGCCAGCGTCACGCGGGCGCGCCCCCCGGGTTCGAGCCGTACCGCGCGCCGTAACACCAGCGCCGGGTCGAGTACGACGCCCGTCGTGCCGGAGAGCGATGCCTCGAGCCCCACCGGGTCGGCGGTGGTCCGGCCCCGACCGATGAACCTGGGGCGCGAGGTCTCGTGCTCGAAACCGGGCCTCCACGCGGGGCCCTCCGGAGACAGCACCTGAGCGAGCCAAGTCTCGCCCTCCGACCGCGACCTGGGGCGCCGCCGGGCGAGGACCGCGCCGTGCTCCGCGAGCGCCTCGGTCTCGATGAACATGCTCGCGAACGCGCGATGGGCCACGTCCGCGGCGCGCGGGGCCAGGACGACCTCCGTGTACGTGGTGAGGTCCAGGTCGTGCGCCGCCGAGCCGTGGTTCGTGAGCGTGACGCGGCGGACCTCCGTCGTGTGCTCGGGAGAGACCGTGATCTCGGTGGTCGTCTCGATGTCACCGTCGCGCCGGTGGATCTCGACGCGGTCGATCGCGAAAGCGACGTCGTAGAAATCCGGCTCCGTTTTCGTGGGCTGATAGCCGGCGGACCAGACTGTCTTGGCGGTGTGGTCGCGAACGTAGAGGTAGATGCCGCCGGCTTCGAGCGCCTGGTCCTCACGGAAGCGGTGGACGTCGAGATCCTTCCAGGTCGTGAAGCCCTCGCCGAGGACCGTGACGGCCGCGGAGAGCTCGCCGTGACCCAGCAAGTGAATGCGCGCCAGCGGACGGGCGCCGAGGCCGACGTGCTCGACGACGTCGAGGTCTGGTTCGTTCGAGGTCGGCGTCCGGAGTGACGATGCGGTCACGGTGACGAGCGGCGTTCGTTCCGGGATGCGCTCCTCGAGGAGCAGCTCGGTGGCCTTGATCCGGGGGTCACGGTGGAACCGCCTCTGCATCGGCGAGTCGTGCAGCGTGTTGTCCAGCGCGACCAGCGTCATGCCCTGGTGATGCGCCATGAACGTCTTCACGAGGACCTGGCTGCGTCCCGGCGGCAGTCGACCCGGTGTGAAGTCGACCGCGTCGTAGAAGCCATATTCTCCGAGCATCTTGAGCCGGGCGAGGTCGCGGAAATTGGCGATGGCCAGTCTCGGTCGGACGAGCGCGGCCAGCGCCGTCGCGTAGGGCGCGACCACTCGATCCTCGGCGAGCCCGGCTTTGAGCCCGAGTCCCGGGACACCGAACGCCCGGTACTGATAGGTCATCGCGAGGTCCATCAGGTTGTAGGCGGACTCGGACACGCCCCAGGGCATGGAATACTTGGCGCCGTACGCGACCTGCTCGTCGAGCACCGCCCGGTACGTCTCTTCCAGGAGCGTGCCCTCGTACGACTTGGTCACGAGCAGCGGCATCAGGTACTCGAACATCGAGCCGCTCCAGGAGAGCAGCACACGCTCCGAGCTCGAGACCCTGGCGCGCTGTCGCCCCATCCGGAACCAGTGCTCCTGGGACGCGTCGCCCTTGGCGATGGCCACCAGGCTCGCGAGCCGCGCCTCGGAGGCGAGCAGGTCGTAGTGCGAGCCATCGAGCCGCGCACTGCTGACGTTGTAACCGATGGAGAAGAGCTTTCTGCCCTCGTCGAAGAGGAAGCCGAAGCTCATGCCATCGGCCATCGCGCCCGCTCTTGTTCCGAGCGCGTAGAGCGACCGCGTGAGGTCCCCACATGCTCTGCGGGCCCGCTCCACGTCGGCCTGGAGCTCGGCCAAGAACTGCCGCGCCTCGTCGCTCTTGCCCTCCAGAGCCGCGCACGACGCCGTCAGCTCCCCGCCCTGCGCGGCAAGGGCGGCGGGGGAGCGCGCGAAATCGACGAGCGTCTCCAGCGCCTGCCACCGCCCTCCCAGAGCCTCTCGCAACGTGCCCGGGATCGCGGCGGCGCGCTCCACGAACGGGGCCAGAGCGCGCGCCGTGGCCAGGGCCTCCGACAGCACCTCTGCCGCCCGGCCGATCCATTCCCGGCATCGACCGTCGCGAGCCGTGGCCCAGGGCGAGTCACGGACCTCCGCCGCTGCCGCAGAGAGGCGATGCAGCGTACGCATGGCGTCGCGAGCCCCTCCAGCGAGCTGGCGGTGCGCCGCCGCCAGGCTCGCACGAAGATGGTCGAGCTGCGGGTGCGACGAGACATTGGCGGCGAGCTGGAGGGCATCGTCCGCTGCGTCGAGGGTCGCTGTTCGTACGAGCGGCGCCTCCGCGAGCTCCGCGCATGCCTCCCGCAAGGCCCAGAGATATGCCGCGAGGTTCCCGCTGTCGACGGTGGAAACGTACTTCGGCTCCAGCGGTCGGAGGTTGGACGTGTCGAACCAGTTGAGGATGTGCCCCTCGCGGCGCTCGAGCTTGTCCATCGCGTCGAGGGTCTTGCCGAGACGACCGACGACGTTGCGGACGTCGATGAACCCGAAGTCGTGCGCCGAGACGACCGAGAGCAGGTAAAGGCCGATGTTCGTCGGCGAGGTGCGGCGCGCCAGCACCGCACGCGGTTCTTCTTGATAGTTGTCGGGTGGGAGGTAATGGTCCGCCGCGGTCACGAACCTCTCGAAGAAGTGCCACGTACGTCGCGCGACGAGCCGGAGCTCCTTCCGCTCGGAGGGGGTGAGCTCCAGCGTCTTCTGCTCCTCGGGCTCGCGCAGCCACGCCGCGACCGCGGGCGCCGTTGCCCAGAGCGCGAGCACGGGCACGGCGAAAGGGAGCGACAGCGGAGAATGGACGCCCACAGCCGTGCCGATCCCGACCGCGAGGAGCGACCCGAGCAGGATGCGCGGATGCACGTGGCGACCGCCGTTCCGTTCGGCCTGTCCCATCGTGGTCCACTCGAGGAGGTTGCGGTGGCTCAGCGTCATCCGATGGACGGTGCGCACGATCGCATCGAGAGCGACCAACGACTCGTCCAGGAGGAAAATCGTGTGCAAGAGGGACTGGCCGATGTTGCCGACCACGTCCCCTCCCAGCGCCGACGCGAAGGACCGAGGATCGCGCGCGCGCGCTGCGTTGAGGACCGCCCGCGTGAGCACGGGGACGACGAACATGACTGCGAGCGTGCCGGTCACCCAGGCCGCGACGACCGGCTGGAGAAACCAGCCCAGAAAACACGAGACGACCATCGCCGGCGGGAGCAGGCTGCGGCGAAGGTTGTCCAGGATCTTCCACGCGTCGATCGCGTGGAGCTCGCGTCGTCTGGCGCCGCGGAGGAGCCACGGCAGCATCTGCCAGTCACCGCGGACCCAGCGATGGAGGCGTCCGGCGGCCACCTCGTAGGACGTGGGCTGCTCGTCGAGGACCTCGATATCGGTCGCGAGGGCGCTGCGCGCGAATATGCCCTCGAAGAGATCGTGGCTGAGGAGGCGACCCTCCGGCACACGACCCTCCAGCGCCGACGCGAACGCATCGACGTCGTAGATGCCTTTGCCGACGTAGGAGCCTTCGTCGAAGAGGTCCTGGTAGACGTCGGAGACCGCAGTCGTGTACGGGTCGAGCCCCACCGGTCCCGAGGCGATGCGCGAATAGCGAGTGCGCCGGGAGCTCACGGGCAGGGTGCCGACGCGCGGCTGGATGATGCCGTGCCCTCGCGCGACACGGCGGGTCTTCGGGTCGACTCGTGGCCGATTGAGCGGGTGCGCGAGCGTCGCGACCAGCTCTCGCGCGACATCCCGCGGCAGCTCCGTGTCCGCGTCCAGCGTGATGACGCAGCGAACGCTCTCGAGGAGCTCGCCCGGCGCGGTCACCACCGTGAACGTCGTCTCCCCACGTCCACGCAGCAGCCGGTTGAGCTCCGTCAGCTTGCCGCGTTTCCTCTCCCAGCCCATCCAGCAGCCCTGCGATGCGTCGCGCACGCGACGGCGGTGCAGCAGCATGTAGCGGTGCTCGCCGGCGCCTTCCCATCTCGCGTTGAGCCGGGCGATGCCCTCGCGGGCGACCGCGAGCAGCGCGTCGTCGCCCTCGTGATCCTCGGTATCGCTATCGCAGAAGTCCGTGAGGAGCGCGAAATGCAGGTACTTGTCGAGGTTGCCCAGGGAGCGGATCTCGAGGGATAGGAGGAGGTCGCGCACGGTCTCCGCGCGGTCGAGCAGCGCGGGGACGACGACGAGGGTTCGCTGTTCGACGGGGATGCCTTGCGCGAAGGACATCTTCGGCAAGACACGCGGGGGAACCACGGCCACGACGACGCTGTTCACGACGGCCACGGCCATCTCGCTGGCCGGAAGGGCGAACAGGACGACGAGGAGGGCGAGGAGCCATGGTTGTAGAAGAGGCCGCCCCACGAGCGCGGCGAGAGCGCAGGTGACGGCCGTGAAGAGGAGAAGCGCGCCGAGGTAGAAGGGCGCGGGGTGAGCCAGCACAGGGCGCGCGACAGCCTCGGCGACGGTCGGGCGATACCCGGTCCTGCTCTCCAGGCTGGGACGCCCCTCGCCGATCAGCCAGAAGCCGACGTGCGAGCGCGACACGTCGGCGTCCGTCGTCTCCCGTGCGAGCGCAAGGGCGGCTTCGGCCACCGCCCGCTCGCCGACCGCCGAGCGCCGGGCCAGCTTCTCGACGACGTGCCTGTAGCGATCGCGGGTGGCGACATCCATCGCGCCGTAAGCGCCGGCGGGGTCACTTCGCAGCACGGCCTCGACCGTGCTCGTGCGTTCGAAGAACTCGTTCCAGTCGAGCGCGCCGATCGCGCGCATGCTGGTGATGGCGTTTCCGACCGAGACTTGATCGGCGGCCAGCCGGAGGTGTTGCCGCCGGGTGAGCTCCTCCGGCGTCGTCTTCATCGTCTCGCACTTGGCACGGACCCACTCCGTCGCCGCCCCGAGCGGCGCCTCGTGCTCGCGGAGGTTGCGCAGCAACTCGACGACGAGAGGCGCCGTGACGGGCGGATCGCTCTTCTCGAGGCGGGTCAGCGCCGCCACGACCTCCTCGGGTGTCTGCCCGCTCTCGATGACCCTGGCCGCCCAGACGTCGCCCCGATCTCTATCGCGCTCGGTCGCCTCCGACGCCGCCAGCGCCCCGACGGCGAGGACGAGCCCCAGGCGCAACATGATGGGGACCGCCCAGAGCTCTCCGATGGTGAGGGGCTGAACCGTCTGGTACGCGCAGACGTAGCCCGACAGCCCCGTGAGATCGACGCGCGCGTCCGTGTGCCGCAGGTAGTCGAGGCAGAGACCGTAGACGCGCGGGTACCCGCGCATCTCTCCGTGCGCAATGCGCGGCAGCTCGACGAGGTAGCTGCGCGGCAGGTCCTCCTTGATCTCGCGGATCTGGTCCTCGACGACGTGGGCGTTGTCGAGGAGCCACTCCTCGGCCGGCGAGGCGGGGCGCGAACGCCCCAGCGTGCGCGAGAGGACGCCGTACGCTTCGGTGATACGCCGTCGGGCATCCAGGAAACGCTTCCGCAGCGGACCCTGCGTGGGTTGCGTGATGGGCTCACCATGGGCGCTCGCGACCTCCGCGGCGTGCTCGGACAGCTGCTCGACGGTGTGAATCTCCCCGCGCAGCAGGGTCGGGTCATCCCATGCGGTGTCGTCCAGGAGGGCGGGACACGTGCGGCCGTGATGGCGCGAGACTGGTTCGACCGCCGCTGTGTCCGCGAAAAGCCCACCGATCGTCACGTCCGATGACCCATCGCCGTGGTCACTCGCGGCGGTGCGTCATCCGACAGCCTCAAGCGATGCAGCCAGCCGCCGTTCGTCAGCGGCCAGTCCGAGGGCAGACGCGCGCAGGACACGAAGACGTCGTCGACGTGCCGGCTGCAATTCGATTCGGAGCCGCAGATCGGGCAGGGGTGGTACTCGGAGACGCCGTGCCATTCGCCGTCGATGGGCCCGCGATGGTGCGCGAGCTCGAGACGAAACGAAGGATCGATGCGGTTCGGCATGGCCGTGTCCCGTGCAGATGGCATGCCCGTCCACCAGCACGGCGTTGTGTGAGGACACCGCTCGAGGCGCGAGCGAGAGCGTGGCAGCTTGCCTCGGCCGTGGCGGCCTGCGCCTCCTGAGGGTGGCCTCTACGCGTGTCCGTGACGACGAGCCGGATGCGCTGCGCTCCACACCAAGTGACCGAGGAGCAGCAGCACCAGCGCTCCCAGCGCTGCCAGTGCGAGACCGAAGGGATCGCGGGGCGAGCCCAGGAGGCCGAGGGATACGCCGAGCATGCCGCCGCAAACGGCGCCGCAGCCGCCGAGCCCGGCGTTCACGAGCAAACCGACGAGGCCGCGTCGAAACGGCCAGATCCACGCTCCGAGCGCCGCGGCGAGACCGATGAGAACCCAGCCGATGATGTAGCTCATGGTGCCCGATCAGGTCGCAAAGACCTTGCCAGCGGCTCGACCTGTCAGCGCCGCGGCGACGTCGAGAAGGACCGCGCTTTCGACGGGCTTGTGGAGCACGTGGCAGCCCGCAGGCAATCCGGCCCGCGCGTCGAACGCCGTGAGCACGATCACGGGTACGTCGGCCCAGACGACGGTCCGCTCCATCCTCTCGAGGAGCCGCCATCCGTCGAGCCTCGGCATCATGAGATCGAGCACGACGAGAGAAGGCGGAGCGTCGTGCTCGAGAACCACGAGAGCCTCTTCTCCGTCCTCCGCGAGGACGACCTGGAAGCCGTCGCTCCGGAGGACCTCCGCGACGACGACGCGCTCCGCCTCGTCGTCGTCGACCACGAGCACTCGACGTTGGGAACCGAAGAAGCTCATGGAACCGGGTCCAGCAGGCGGCATGCCATGTCGCGCGACGCCGGACGCAGCGCGGCCGTATCGAGGTGCCTCGCTCACGGCTCGGTTTAGGAAGACGCGAGCCGGTGCTTGAGGTCACTGACCGTGCGGTGCGTGTACTCCTCTTCCGGGAGCACGCTGCGCTCGAGGAACGCCCGCACGTCCGGATCGACGTTCGAGATCCCGTTTCGGTAGTCGCGGAGGACGTGATCTTCGCCTTGTTCGAGGGCCCGTATCGCCATCTCCGGGCCGATGGCGACCGCGCCGCTTTCGACCAGCTTGGTCCACAGGCCGGTGAGCCCAGAGCCTGCAGCCGGCTCGCCCCCGAGCGCGACGATCTTCTCGCGCAGCAGGGAGGCACGCACTTCGTGCGATCGCTGGCACTTGGACAGCTCCGTCTTGCCGGAGAAGGTGGACCGCTCGTGCAGAGCTTCGTCGTAGGTCGCGACGGCCGCGAGCTCGTCGCGCAGCAGACCGTTGAGCACATCGATGGTGGTGGTGGCCATGGGCCGCGATGGTGCATCACCCGTGCCTCGGTGCGGTCGAACCCCGAGCGACGTCCCGCTCACGCATGAGCTGCGTCGGGTGTCGCCCGGTCGAGGCTCACGCGCACAGGGCACGTTGCCCCGCGCGCTCCCGGCTACGAAGCGGGCGTCTTGTCGGGGATGATCTGCACCCGGCGCTGCGGCTCTTCGCCCATGCTTTCGGTGCGCACGCCCTTGATGTCGCGGAGGGCGATGTGCACGATGCGGCGCTCGCGCGGGCTCATCGGGTCGAAGGTGATCACCTTGCCCTCCGTCGCCACGCGTTGCGCCAGCCGGCGCGCCATCTGCGCGAGCTGGTCCTCGTGGCGCGCGCGGTAGCCCTCGGCGTCGACGATGATGTGACGGCGCGTCTCCCCGGGCCGCACGACGACGCGCGCCGTGAGGTACTGGATCGCGTCGAGCACGTTGCCCTTCTTGCCGATGATGCGCCCGGAGTCGGGCCCTTCGATCTCGATGCGGATCTCGTCGGCCGCGCCCTCGCCGTCGTTCGGCGCGAGGTTCGCTTCCACGTCCATCTGCATCTTGCCCACGAGCACGCGGACGAAGGCGAGCGCCTTCAGGGTCTGCATGTCGGCGGCGGTCTCCACGACCGCGGGCACCGAATTCTTAGCTTCCTCAGACACGAGCCTTTCCCTTTCGCAGCGCCGCGGCCGTCGCCGCGCCATCGTTCTTGTTTTGCTTCTTGTCCGACTTCTTGTCGGCCGTGACGACGATGTCCTTCCCCCCGCCGGAGCTGCCGATGTTCGGGAAGAGACGCTGCGTCACCAGCTGCTGGGTGATGCCCAGCAAGCTGTTCGTCAGCATGTACACCCCGAGGGCTGCCGGAAGGAAGAGCATCATGACCGTGAAGACGCCCGGCATCAGCCAGTTCATCAGCTTCTGCTGCATCGGGTCCATGCCCTGCTGCGGCGTGATGCGCTGCTGGCCGATCATCGCGATCCCCAGGATGATCGGCAGCGGGCCGACCGTGTGGAAGAAGAGCTGATCGGGCGCCGAGAGGTCGGGAAACCAGAGGAAGGGCGTGTGGTAGAACTCCACGGCCGTCTGCAGCGTCGCGTAGAGCGCGAACCAGATGGGCATCTGCACGAGCGCAGGCAGGCACCCGCCGAGCGGGTTCACCTTGTGCTTGCGCCACAGCTCCATCATCGCGACGTTCTTCGCCTGCGGATCGTCCTTGAACTTCTTGTTCAGGGCGTCGATCTCGGGCTTCAGCTTGCGCATCGCGATCGCGCTCTTGATCTGCTTCCACGTCAGCGGGAAGAGAGCGGTACGCAGGCCCAGCGTGAGCACGATGATGGCCAGACCCCAGTTGCCCATCGTGATGTGCGCGTGGATCCACGTGATGATCTGGACCAGCACCTTCGCGACGATCGAGAACGTCCCCAGGTTGATGAGGTCCTGCAGCCGCGGCGTCCCTCCGGCGGCGTGCGCCAGCACGTCGCGTTCCTTGGGGCCGAAGAAGGCGATCTGCCGGTACGTCGCCGATTCCTTCGGCGCGAGCTGCCGCGCGGGATAGGTGAGGCGCGCCTTGTAGACGTCGCCGGCGTTGTCGTCGTCCGGCTTCTGATTGGCGCCGTACCACTGCTCCGCGACCACCTCGCACGCCGGCTTGACGCCGCCCTCGGCCGACGACACGTCTAGCGGGACGAGCGTCTGCGCGAAGTAATAGTTGGCGATGGCGGCGTAGCGGTCGACGAGCGGCTCGGAGTACCAACCGGTCTTGAACTCGCTCGCGTCCTTGCTCAGGCGCTTGACGTCGTTGTCGCGCGCGCACTCGAGGCCCGTTTGGAACGGCGAGACGCGGCCGAGCCGTCCCTTGACCTCGGCGTTGGTTCGGTAGGCGAACGCCTCGATCGACGCCGTGTGCGTCTTCGGCGCGTCGCTGAGGTTCGTCACCGCGGTCTCGACGTTGAGCTCGAAAGGCCGCTCCCCCGCCGTCACGGTCTTCACGAGCCGGACGATGTCGTCCTCATAGGTGAACTTGCACCCGGTGTCGCCGAGGCGGTCGAGCTTCCAATCGACGCGGTCGTACTTCACCTGGTCGTCCGGACCGTGCACGGGCTTCGTCGGATCGCGGAACAGTGTCCGCAGGTTCCGCCACCGCTCGATGTCGGGCGTCGTGGAGATGTCGTGCGACTTCGGGTCGGCGTAGTTCGCGTCGGTGAGGTAAAAGTGCGTCAGCCCCGCGCCGCGCGTCGACATCTCCGCGTTGAACCGGTTGCCCCGAATGGAGCAGATCTCGCCGGGGGGAGGAGGGGGGGGAAGGGGCTGCCCGGGCACGACGTCGAGCACGTCCGGCGCGAAGCCAGGCGCGTTCGTGTACGTCTCCTGCGGGATCTGCTGCGGCGTCTCGCTCGACTTCCGGCCGTAGAAAAACCAGTAGCCCCCGAGCATGATGGCGGCGATGAGTATCCAGCGAACGATCGTATTTCGATCCATGGGTCCTCAGCGCGCGCCGCTCGGGAGGCGCGATGCTCGCGCGTGCGGCGCCGGCGGGGGGTCGTATCCGCCGGGGTGAAACGGGTGGCACTTACACAGGCGCACGATTGAAAGCAAGCTGCCCCGCAGCGCGCCGTGCTGCTCGAGGCACGCGACGGCGTAGTGGGAGCACGACGGCTCGAACCGGCAGAGGGGCCCGAACGCGTTGAGAACCGGCGAAAGCAGCCGCTGGTAGAGCCGCACGAGCACGATGAAGAGGCGGGCGAACATGGGCTAGCGGTTTCTGAGGACTTCCGCGGCACGTTTCTTAAGCAGCGTCTCGACGGCGCGCCACTCGGCACGGACCTCGGCGAGACCCAGCTCGGGGGCACCTTCACGAGCGATCACCACCAGATCGACCCCCGTCGGCAAGAGCTCCGGCAGCCCACGAAAGCACTCGCGGCACAGCCGCTTGACACGGTTGCGCCGCACCGCGCAGCCAACGCGACGCGCGACGACCAGGCCGAGGCGCGCGGGGCGAGGAGGCGGCGGCTGGGCCGCCACGAGAAGGGTGAAATGAGGCGTCCCCACGCGCCGACCCGAGCGCTGCGCCCGCACGAACTCCCCGTGCTTGCGGAGCCTCCGCTCGACGCCCGTCACGCTGCCCGGCAACGCGGGGCTACTTCTTGTAAACGCCCGGCACGAGGCGCTTGCGGCCCTTGCGACGGCGATTCTGAAGGACTTTCCGGCCGCCGTGCGTCGACATGCGGGCGCGGAAGCCGTGGGTGCGTGCCCGGCGGACGTTGTGGGGCTGGTAGGTGCGCTTCATGAGGGGCGCGAAAGAAAGCACCGCCAGGGCCAACGGTCAAGCCCGCGCTCGCTGCCGAGACCCGTCTCCAGCCGTCCAGCCCCTCCCGGAGTGATGTTTCGGTTGAAGTGCGGGCGCAAGTGTTTGCTTTTGCTGGCGCTGCCAGCGCGGCCGGTGGTCTACTGCCGGGTAGCAGGGGTGGGTAGCCGTGTAGTCCCGCGGACGGAGCGACGACGAATGGCACTGTCGATAAGGGGCCCTGCCGGGGCCAGGTGGGTGGTGGCAGCCCTGGCCGTGTCCGGGGCGATGTTCATGGCCCGACCCTCGGAGGCGCAGCAGCCGACCTTTCACCTCGACCGGCTCGAGGTGCCGGGCTCGCCGGACGACGGCGCCGCCCTGTTCCGGCCGACGACCAACGAGCTGAACATCATCTACGCGCAGCTCGGCGTGGGGCTCGCCGTGAACCCGCTGCGCACGAGCGACATCACGCACGCGCCGCTCCTCGGGGGATCGAACAACGTCATCAGCTCCCAGTTCTCGACGTACATGTCCGGCGGCTTCGAGTTCTTCGACCACCTCACGCTCGGCTTCACGTTGCCCATTGCGTGGGAGCAAGCCGGCGCGCAGCCGACCTACGCGACCGGCACCTTCAACAGCAACGCCTTCACGGCGTTCGCGACGAACCCGCCGGCGGTCGGCGACACGCGGTTCGACATTCGCTACGTCATCAAGCGCGCCGAGGATCGGTCCTGGGCGGTCGGCGCGGAGCTCGGCATCTTCGTCCCCACGGGCTCGACGACGAACTTCGGCGGCGACGGCGCGCCCGGCGTGCTCCCCATGATCACGGCGGAGTGGACGCCGAAGCACTTCGTGACGCTCGTCGCGAACACCGGCATCGACATCCGTCACGACAACTCGATCAACAACCCCAACGGGAAGTTCGGGCCGCCGGATGGCCTCGGCATCGGTGACGAGTGGCGCTGGGCCGTCGGCGCGCTGCTGCCGCTGAAGAACGGCAAGTACCGGCTCGGGGCGACCATCTTCGGGCAGACCGGCATCACCAACGATTCCATCACCGGTCCGACGGCGTTCACTCGTCAGAACACGCCCATCGAGTGGAACGTCGAAGCGCGCATGCGTGCGCCGATGGCGGGCTGGGATCACTGGTTCGCGGGGCTCGGCGGCGGATCGCTCATCGCGCCCGGCTACGGCGCGCCCGATCTCCGCATCCTCGCCCTCGTGGGTACCTACTTCACCATCGAGGACACGCACCCCAGCTCGCCCGACGCGCGCCGCGCGATCCGCGAGAGCATCCGCTCCTCGATGAAGGACACCGATGGCGACGGGATCCCCGACGACGTCGACGCGTGCCCCACCGAGCCCGAGGACCACAAGGACCCGGATCCGAACGACGGCTGCCCCGCGCCGAGCGATCGCGACGGGGACGGCATCCCCGACCAGTTCGACAAGTGCCCCGATCAGCCCGAGGACAAGGACGGCATCGACGACGAGGACGGCTGCCCCGAGGACGACGCGGACAACGACGGCATCCCCGACGCGAAGGACGCGTGCCCGAAGGAGCCCGGTCAGCCCGATCCCGATCCGAAGAAGAACGGCTGTCCCAAGTTCATCAAGCTCGAGGGCTCGACGGTCCGCGTCCTCCAGCAGGTGCACTTCGCGACCGGCTCGGCCACGATCCTCCCCGACAGCTTCCCGATGCTCACCGAGATCGCACAGCTTTTGAAGGCGACCCCGGCCATCCGCAAGATGATGATCGAGGGCCACACGGACAACCGCGGCGACGCGGCCATGAACCTCGATCTCTCCAAGCGGCGGGCCGCGAGCGTCAAGTCGTGGCTCATCCAGCGGGGGACCGACCCGGCGCGCCTCGACAGCGAAGGCTACGGGTTGACGCGACCCATCCAGTCGAACGACACGAACGAGGGTCGCCAGGCAAACCGCCGCGTGGAGTTCAAGATCACCGAAGAAGACACGGGGGGAGGACGGCCGCCCCCGCCCAAACCGTCGCCGCCGCCTCCGTAGGGACAGGCGCCGCTTCGTCGGGGGCGGGCGATCCGGCGTCGTACGCCCGTGCCCCCGCGAGGAGGGCTCGTGCCCGTCCGTGGGATGCCCGTGCCCGCTCGCGGAGGACCGGCGCCCGCTCGACGGGGGCTCGTGCCCGCTCGCGGAGGACCGGCGCCCGTTCGTCGGGGACCCGCGTCCGAGCGAGGATCGCCCGTGCCCGTTCTTCGATCGTCAGCCCCCGAGCGAAGATTGCCAGTGCCCGTTCGTCGATCATCAGCCCCTGAGCGAGGATCGCCCGTGCCCGCTCGTCGATCGTCAGCCCCCGAGCGACGATCCGGCCCGCAGCACCGCCATGGAGATCAGATGGAATGGCCGCAGAGCCGCGGAGACTCAGAGACAGGAGAGGTGTTTTCAAGGACACCTCTTCTGCTCTGCGTCTCGGCGGCTCTGCGGCCAAATCCCCTCTCGGAGGGGATGAACGCGCTTGCGCTAGGGAAGCTGGCCCGCGAAGGTCTCGACCGCCCAGGCGTCCCCGTGCTCGTCGCGTACGACCGCCACGCCGACGCGGTCGTACTCGCGACCGAGGAGGTTGCCCCGGTGGGACGGGCTCGCCCAGAGCGCGCGGTGGGCGAGTGGAACGGTGGCCGCGTGGGCGACGTTTTCGCCGGCGTCGCGCGGGTCGAGGCCGGCGTCGTGAAGGCGCTCCAGGGGATCGCCGTCCCCCGCGTCGTGGGCCAGCTCGCGGGTGGCGGCCATGCGCGTGGCGTGCGCGCGGGCCACGGCGTCGAGCCGGGCGTCGCGGCGAAGCGGCGAGAGACCGGCCGCAGCGCGCGCGGCGGCGACCATCGCGGCCAGGCGTTCGCCGTCGCTCGCGCCCGGGGCGGCGTCCTCGCCGGGAGCGGTCCGGTCCTCGTCATGAGCCGGCGGGTCGACATCGGCGAAGACCGTTGCTTCGAGGACCGGCCGGGGCCCGCCGGCGAGCTCGGCGACCACCTGGACGGACATCACGCCGGGCCGGTCCGCGACGAACCGCGCGCGTAGCGTCGTCCCGTCGAACCAGCTCGGCACGGTCCGGGGGGCCTCGTCGGCGTGCATGACGACCACGCGACCCCCGCTCGAGGGCGCGCGCATGCGGGCCTCGACCGTGAGCCACTGCCCGGTCCGAGCGCGGGTCGGCAGCGGCGCGAGATCGGCGAGCGCGTCGACGGCGACGACCACGAGGACGTGCATCCCTTCCTTCGAGGCACCCGCTGCGACGCCGCAGCGCCGCAGTCGTTCCGCCCCGCCCAGCCACGACTCGAGCTTCGGCAGCGTCGTGCCGGGCTCGAGGGCTCTCCCGCTCGCCGACCACGCGCGCGGCCAAGGATGAGGCTCGCCGGCGGTCCGTTGCGCGGCCTCGATGGCGTCGAGCTCCGGCATCGATGCCCCGGCGAGCTTGCGACCCAGGATGACCCGCGCCGTTTCGCGGAGACCCGCCTCGCCCGCACCGCAGGCGGCGAGCGCCGCGCGCTCGAGCGGGTCGACCGACGACGCGTCGATGGCACGAGGCGAGCTCGTCCAGTCTGCCCACGAGGGCGGCGCCGCGTGAGACGGCCGCGAGAGCACCACCAAGGCTCCGAGGACCGTTGACGGAACGCGAGCCCGCACGGACAGACGCTAGACGCGTGCGTGCGGGAGCGCACCTTTTCGGCGGCGCTCGGCGCGGTAGCCGATGCCGATGCCGGCGCGCAAGCCCAGCAGGAACGCCGCGACGACGACGAGGCCGACGAAGAGCCCGGACATGGCGCCTCAGTTGATGGTGAAGCTCTTGCTGACCGAGAAGGGACTGCCGGCAAACGCCGGGACGTGGGCGCCGCGGAATCGTGAGGCGACGCACGCTCCCGTGGGCGTCCCCGCGAACGGGGGACCCGACACGACCGCGGAAGCCACGTTTCCGCCCGGCGCGAACGTGACCACGACGCGTCCCGAGCCGCTGACATCGCCCTTCTTGCAGCCCTGCACGCTGCCGGCGATGGACGCGAGCCGCGCCTTCGCCTCGCCCATGTTGAACGGTTGATCCGAGCCGCCCGCGGCCGCTGCGGGGGCGGCCGCCGGAGCCGCCGTGGCCACAGGGGTCGGCGTCGGCTTCGGCGCCGCGGTGGTGGCCGTCGGGGCCGCGGCCTTTGGCGTCGTGGCGGTGGTCGTGGCGGCCGCGGCGGTCGTCGCGGTCGTCGGTTCGCTGGGCGGAGGCGGGGCCGCCGTGCCGGTGTCCGTCGTTGTCGTCGTCGTCGTCGGCGCGGTCATCGCCGCGGACGTGGTGGGCGCGGTGGCGCTGGCCGTCGCGCTGCCCGCGGTCTTGTCGGCGTCGGTCTTGTCCCCCTTGCCCATGACCATGACCGCGACGCCGATGGCGCCCGCGACCACGATGACGCCGGCCCCGATGGCGCCGAAGATGAGCGCTTTGCTCTTGCTCGCGGCCGGGAGCTGCCCGGTCGCCATGGCCTCCGGCTGCGGCGCGTACTCCTCGATGGGCGGCGCCGACATGACGGGCGCCGACAGCGACGGGCTGAAGGCCCCGCCGCCGGCCAGGTTCATGATGTCGTCGATGCGGCTCTTCTTCTTGTCCTCGCCCATGCCGATCTGGGCGCCGAGCTGGCGGATGTCGATGAGCCCGGAGGCTTCGGAGCTCGCAGGCATCGGGCGCCCGCCGCCGCCACCTCCGCCCCCGCCGCCTGGGGCGTTGCTCGTCAGAGCGTTCAGCGAGAAGAGCACGCTGTTCTCGTTGCGCTGGCCGGTCAGCTTGGCCGCGTCGTCGTGAGCCTCGGGCATGCCGACGGGGGCGCTCGTCATCACGTCTTCTTCGCTGCCCGCTTGCGCCGCGCCGCTGAAGAGATCGGCGGCCGGCGCACGACCCCCCGTTCGCCTCGCCGCGGCCGCTGGAGCCGACATGCCTCCGCCGTTGCCTGCGGGCGGGCGTGGCGCCGCGTAGGCCGCCGCCGGGGGAGGAGACGCCGCGAAGAGCGCCGGTCCGGCCTGCTGGATCTTCGTCACGCCGTCCGGGGGCGGTACCGTCGACGGGTGGGCGACGGTCGCGCGCGTCGCGGTGCAGGCGGCGACGAGCTGCTCGATCTCGCGGATCGGCAGCCAGTCGGTCATCCCGTCCTTCCAGCAGAACGTCTCGTCGTCGACGACCCCTGCATGGTACGCGTCGGCGATCTCGCCGTCGGTGAGCGTGCGCTGGTCGCCGTCGGCGACGTTGACCGTCCACGAATCCCCGTGAGCCCCCTGTGCAACGTAGTCGAATGCACGAGCGGGCTCGGCTGACCCCCCGCCCGCGTTGGCGGACGGGTCGTTGCCGTTGACCACGATGGTCGCCCCGCACTTCTTGCACCGGATCTTGACGATCTTCCCGAGGACCTTCTCGTCGGCGATCGTGTACTTGGCCGCGCAGGCCTGGCACGTGATCTTCATCCAGCCCTGGATGGTAGCGCGCCCGGCGACGGGAGTCCGCTTCCGCGTGGAGAGCCCGCACGCTGCCCGGCGCCGGGTGAGAGATTGTGCGGCGTCGGGCCGCGATCTTCGGTGTTTCCTGGCTCTTCCCGACCGTCACACGCTGAATCGTTCGAGGAGCGCGGCGAAGCGGGGCGGCGGCAGGTCCGCGGCGCGCAGGATCGTCTCGAGCACCTCTGCGCTCAGCTGCGGAACGAGCGGGACGTAGAGGGTGATCCCGTCGCGCTCGAGCGTTGCCGAGTGCGCTTCGGTGGCAACCACCAGGAAGCCGACGAGGGTGAGCGCGCGGGCGCAGTCGAAGCCCGAGACCTCGCCCGCCCCTCGCGACCGGTCCGTACGCGTCACGAGCGCCCGGATCACTTCGTCGAGCGTGAAGGGGTTGATGGGCTTGCAGATGAACGCGTCGCATCCGGCGCTGCGCGCGTCGTCGAAGGCCTCGTCGCCGTGCGAGGTCGCGATGATCACGGCAGAACGAGACGTCTCTGCGTGCGCCTTGATGACGCGCATTGCCTCGATGCCGTCCATGTCGCCGAGCGAGACGTCCATGACGATCACGGCGGGACGCTCGTCCGACGCGACGCGGACGGCCTCTTCGCCGGACGAAGCGCACACGACGTCGTAGCCGAGGGAGCCGAGGCTGGCCTCGTAGACGGTCCGCTGCTCCGCGCTGTCCTCCACGACGAGAACGCGCGGGGGGGGGCCCTCCCAGGTCGTGGTCTTGGTCCGTGGCGTCCGAGCGCCATGGACGCGCCGTGACGCTTGCGTGCGTGAGGGCTTCGAGGTGGGAGGAAATGCGGGGGTGTGCACCGGCTTCTCTTCCGCCAGACGGTGCAACCGATGCGCCAGAAGGATCCCGTCGTCGTTCTCGCCAGCGAGGCCGCGGCTCTTGCGGAGGCGCCGTTCGGCACCCGCTCGGCCTTCGAGGGGGAACGCCGCATCAGGGGCGATTCGCCACGAGCATCACCGGCAGAGGCGCGCCCGCGAGCCGGGCGCGAGCAGCGGATCCGCACCTACGGCGTCTGCGTCTTCGAGGCGGCCCGTCTCCTGCGCAGGCGGGCGCCCGAGCCGATGGCGGCGAGGGCCAGCAGCCAGCCGAGGCCGCGCCCCGTCGGCGCCGGTGACGTCGTGCATCCGCCGGAGCTGCCGCTGCCGCCACCCGGGCCGCTCGCCGCCCAGCTCGCGCCCGTGCCTGCGTCCTCGGCCTCCGCCACGGGGGAGCCTGCGTCGATCCGAACGCCGGCGTCGTCGTGCGACGAGCCGGGCTTGCCGGCGTCTGCGGCGATGCCTGCGTCCTCGTCGGTCGCCGCGTCCTCGTCGGCGCCGCCGTCCGCGGCTGTACCCGGGCCCGCGACGACGACGATCTGCACTTCCAGGTCGTCGTCCGGCGGCCCGCCCTGGCCGGGATCGCCGAACCAGGCCACGCCCTCCTCGACGAGATCGAAGTACTCGAAGTACGTCCCCGGCTTGCTCGGCGCGTGCAGGTCGAACGTGAACTTGTAGGTCGATCCCACGGCGACCGACCCGGCCACGCCCGCCGGTCGGTTGGGCGCGAGCCAGGTGGCGTCGGCGAACACGCTCGTGCGGTCGCGCGGCTGCGTCGTGCCGAGGTGCGTGTTGCTGTCCCACGCGAGCGAGCCGGTGTTCTTCATCTCGATGTACGAGGGGATGGTCTGCCCCGCGGTCATCGTGAGCGCGCTCGTCGCGAACGGGAAGGACTGGCTCACGAACGAGGCCGCGTAGGAGGACGACGAGGTGAGCCCGACCGGCGAGACGAACCCGGAGATGGTCATCCCCATGACGGCGGGCGCCGAGCCCACCGTGGCCGCGTACGCCGGGGAGTTGAGGACGACGTGGGACGTGCTCGCGAACTGGGCTTCGGTGCCGCTGTCGCCGTTCCAGTCGCCGCTGACGGTCTCGATCGTGCCGTTGGAGCTCACCTGCGTGACGATGGCCACGTGGTCCGCGACCCCGCCGCCCTGGTAGTCGAAGACGACCGCGTCGCCCACGGCGGGCGAGTTGGACAGCGTGCCGTTGTTCTGGCCGTACACGTAGAAGCTGCCCGCCGCGGCGGTGAGGCCCGAGACGTCGGCGCCCACGTTGGCCCAGACCCAGATGGCGAAGTCCGCGCACCAGTACTCGGGCTGGCCGCCGTTGCCGGTGCAGCTCGACTCGAAGGCGCTGCCGCCGAGCGTGTTCTTCGTGCAAGCGCCCTGGCCGACGTTCGCGGTCGCCAGGGTGGCGATGCTGCTGCCGCTCACGGCCGTCGTCGCCGCCTGGGTAGAGGCGACGCTCTCGGATCCCGGGCCTGCGCCGGAGCAACCGCTGGACAATCCCGCCGCCACGAAGGCGACGGCGATCACGATGCGCATGGGCCTCGAGCCTCAGCAATGCGCGTGCCTCGAGGACTTCACTGGGTTTTCCGGGAACGAGCGAGGTCGGCCCTCGCGGTGTGCCGCGAGAGGTCGCGCGGGGCCGCGAGCCACGCCGTCAGTTCAGCAAGACGAGGTGAGTGCCGTCCTTGACGCAGAACGCGGACGTCCCGTCGAAGCGGGAGCCGCAGGTCGGGCAGATCTTCCCGCGCGGGGCAGGCGTTCCGGGGACGAGCTGCGTTGCGCCCGCGACGGGTGCGGGGACGAGCGTGTCGCCGTCCTCCGGGCAGACCTTCACGCCCGGGTTGTAGCCGCGCTTGCACGTGGGGCAGATGCCGCCGGACGGTCCGGACATGAGCGCCTCGTGCCCACGGATGGCGACCACGCGGTTCGAGTCGAAGGAGCAGTAGGTCGTCCCGGCCGGGTACTCTCGGCGGCACGAGGGGCAGAACATGGGACCGGTGTCCGTGCCCCGCGCCGCCGCTGCCGCGGCCTGCTGCTGCGCGACCGCGACGCTCTCCAAATGCGCCTTCATCTGCGCCGCGTGCTGCGCCTCGCGCTGCGCCTTGTTCCTCTCGTAGTCACGCATCTTCTCGACGTGGCGCGCCTCGGCCGCCGCCTCGACCTTGCGCCCCTTCCGCGACCGCGAGACGCCGACGATCGCCACGATCAGCAGCAGGAAGGTGAGCCCCCCGACGACGCCGATGAAGACGAGTCGCCGCTTTCGCGCGCCGTCCTCGGCCCGCGCGTTCTCCGCGCCGATCGACGTGGTCGCGAGGATCGCCACCGCCGGCTCGTCGCGCTCGCCGCTGGGGCCTAGGCCAGACTGCGCGAGGAGCGCGTCGTAGTCGGCCGGCGTCGCCACCTCGACGGCAGCCCGCGCGCTCTTGCCCGCCGCCGTGGCGACCACGTCGAACGTCGCGTCCGTGAAGTCGGCCGCGGGGATGGTGAGGTTGCCCGAAGCGTCGATCGCGGGGACGCCGCCGTGGGTCTGCCCGTCCTTGAAGGTGACGCCGCCGACGGCCCACTGGATGGCCGTCCCCGTCGGGCAACCTCCGGAATCGAGGACGACGGCGCGGAAGACGAAGGCGTCGCCGAGCTTGAGCAGCTTCCGCGAGGGGCGCACTTCGAGGCGCGCGGGGTCGCCCGGCGCGACGCTGCAGTCCGGCCTGGTGGCCCCCGCGGTCACCGTCGGCACCGGGGGCGCGATGGCCGTCGGCGCTTCCGTCGCCGTGGGAGCGGCGCTCGCCGACTCGGTCGGTGCGGCGGTGGCCGTGGCCGGTGCCGGTGCGACGACGCGGGAGAGAGAGGCCCCGCGCCGGACGTCGGCCACGCAGCTCGAGTCGTTGATGGTGAACTCGTAGCGGCCCGTCTCGGCGATGGAGATGGCGTTGTCGCCCGCGGCGACGAAGTACGCCGTGTTGACGACCGCGTGCCTCGGGTCCCCCGGCGGCGTCGAGCACCGGGTGCGCCACGCCCGGGCGTCCTGCGTGTGCACGTTGCGCGCGAGCGTCGGCATGGGGTCGAGGCATTGGTCGGTGCGCAGCGTGCGGCGTCCCCCGCTGATTTGCAGCTCCCCTCCGCCTCCCGTGACGGTCACGGGGCCGCCGCCGAGGAGCGTGCCCGATACCGGCGCGGGCCCGCACGCGGCGCTCCACTGCTGGACGGTGAAGCTCTCGCTGACGGCGGTCATCGACCAGGCGCCATCCAGTGGCCCCTCGGCCCGCGCCGACCGCGCGGTAAGGACCCCCGCGCAGACGCAGAGCATGGCGAAGCACTCGAGGAGGAGGGCGCGGGCGCGGTTCGGAGCCACGGCCGCGAGAGGCTAGCAGACGGCGATTGACCAGAGCACCCGGTCACTGTGTTACCCTTGCCTCGGCAGGATTGCGCATCGGGCGGCGGGAGCGGTGCGGCGAACGGAGCCTACGAAGATGATCCAGCGCCTCGAACGTGCGGCCCGAGCATCCCTGCTCGGCGCAGGAATCGTCGTGTCCACGCTCGCAGTTGCGCGGGAGGCGTGGGCGCAGGCGCCTACGCCGAATGCCATCCCTTCGTCGACCAACGGTCAGGGCTTCGACACGCACCTTTTCCGGCCGGCGATGGACTCCAAGGGCCTCTTCTCGGTCAACGGGAGCGACATCATCGGCAAGAACGAGATCAGCTTCGGCCTGGTCATCGACTACGGGCACAACCTGCTGCGTACCCCCTTCACCGACCCGCTCATCGAGCACAGTTTCCAGGGCACTTTCCAGTTCAACTACGGGGTGGCGAACGTCCTCGTGCTCGGCGTCGACCTCCCCGTCGATCTCAGCTCGGGGGTCCAGCAGAACGACGCCGCCGGCAACCAGCAGCCCATCTACGTGAACAAATGGGGGCCCGACAAGCTGGCCTTCCAGGGGTTCGGGTACGTCGGCGCGCACGCCAAGTGGCGCATCACGCGGGTCGAGCACGGCTTCGGCGTCGCGCTCGGCCTGCAGGCCGGCTATGGCCTCAGCAACGCGGCGTCGAACGCCATGGCGGACGACGGTTTCTGGTACTGGCCGTCGCTCATCCTCGAGAAGCGTTTCGGCCCCAAGGGGGAGTTTCGCATCGCGCTCAACGGCGGCTACCGCGGGCACACGCCCACGTCGTCGACGACGCTCCCCCTGAAAGACGGCACGTTCGCGGACGGGGACCTCGCCACGTACGGGGGCGGCGTTTCGTGGCGCGTGCTGGAGCCGGTCGACCTCGTGGCGGAGACGTACGGCACGTACCTGCTGGCGAGCGGCGCCGACAGCAACGTCAAGATGAGCAACGAGGCCGTCGGCGGCATCAAGCTGTTCGTCGAGCGGAACTCCTACCTGATGCTCGGCGGGGGCGCGCGGTACACGACGGGCTTCGAGGCGGCCGACGAGCGCGTGTTCCTCGGCTTCATCTTCGAGCCCTCCATCGGCGACCGGGACGGAGACGGCATCAAGGACGACGTCGACCAGTGCCCGGACGATCCCGAGGACTTCGACGGCTTCAAGGACGAGGACGGGTGCCCCGATCCGGACAACGACAACGACGGCATCCCCGACGTCGACGACCGCTGCCCGAACGTTCCCGAGGACCGCGACGGCGATCACGACGAGGACGGCTGCCCCGAGGGCGGTGACGGCGACCGGGACGGCGACGGTATCCTCGACTCGAAGGACAAGTGCCCCGACGAGCCCGAGGACCGCGACGGCTTCGAGGACGAGGACGGCTGCCCCGATCCGGACAACGACAAAGACGGCATCCCCGACAAGATGGACCAGTGCCCGAACGACCCGGAGGACAAGGACGGCTTCCAGGACGAGGACGGGTGCCCCGATCCGGACAACGACCACGACGGCATCCCCGACGTGCGCGACAAGTGCCCGAACGAGCCCGAGACCTTCAACGGCTTCGAGGACGAGGACGGCTGCCCCGACAAGGGGAGCGTCATCATCCAGGACAACAACATCATCATCCTCGACAAGATCCAGTTCGCCTACAACTCCGCCGAGATCCTCCCGGCCTCGAACAAGATCCTCGACGCGGTGGCGACGACCCTGAATCACCATCCCGAGTTCACGCTGGTCGAGGTCGCGGGACACGCCGACGAGCGAGGCAACGACCAGTACAACCTCCACCTCACGCAGGACCGCGTGAACTCGGTCATGCGGGCCCTCATCGCCCGGAGCGTCGAGAAGTCGCGCCTGCGGAGCAAGGGGTACGGCGAATTCTGCCCGCTCGACCCGGGGCACAACGAGACGGCGTGGGAGCAGAACCGCCGCGTCGAGTTCAAGATCGTGAAGACGAAGGATGGGCCGACGGGCGTCGAGCTCGGGTGCGACGCCGCGAAGGCGAAGGGCGTGACGCCGGACCCGGTGCCGTAGGAGAAGGCTCCGTACGACGGGGGGAAGGGAGGATGCCGGGATGGGCAGCGTAAGACCAGGCATGCGGCACGTGTGGACTCTGGCGGCCTTCGCGGCCGCGGCGCTGGCCATGCCGCTCGGCTGCTCTTCGAGCGCGACGTCGTCGGGGTCCCCGTGCTGCACCGTCAGCGAGGGAGGCACGACGGTTTGCCTCTGCGGGACGGAAGCGACCAACGGCACCTCCTGTACGTCCACCACCGCCGGGGCGGGCTGCACCATCACCTGCACCGTCGACGGCACGACCGAGTCGCTCAGCGGGACCGTCTCGGCGTCGTGCGGCTCCACCTCCAGCGAAGGCGGCGCGCCCGGCGACTGCGGCTACCCCGACGGTCCGTGCTGCACGGACACGACGGCCTGCACGGACGGCTGCTGCGACCCGACCACGATGGAGTGCGTGATCAGCGGCGAGCAGTGCTCCGGCGGCACCTCGATCTGCTCGGGGACCACGTGCCAGCCGTGCGGCGCGGCGGGCCAGGCGTGCTGCCCCGGCGAGCAGTGTACCGACGGCTGCTGCGACTACGACGCGACCGCCAATCCCACCTGCGTCGCGCCGGGCGCGGCCTGCGCGATGCTCGGCGGCGGACAGCAGGTGTGCTCGAACGGCTCCTGCGGGTCGTGCGGCACCGCATTTCAGCCGTGCTGCCCCGGCCAGGTCTGCACCGAGAGCGACACGATCTGCACGACGATGGCGGGCGAGTCCACCGCCCAGTGCGCGGAGTGCGGGTCGCCGGACGAGCCGTGCTGCACGAGCGGCGTCCCGTGCGAAATAGGCACCTGCACCGCCGGCACGTGCCAGTAGTGGCCTCGGCCCCGCCGCCGTGACGGTCAGGGGTTGTTCTGTTGCTTCTGGAGCTTGATCTGCCGCGCCTGGCCGACACACAGCTTGTCGCCGAGGTCCTTGCAGGTGCTGATGAGGAGGTTGATCTCGGTGTCGCTCGCGCGCCCGCTGTAGACCTTCTGCTCGAGCTGCTGCTTGAGGGCCATCTTGGAGTCCTGCGTCCCTTGCAGCGCGAGCAGACGCTCCTTGTCGTCGACGGACGCGCCGGTGGGCCTCGGGGCCGTCGCCGTCGCAGTGGTCGGTGCCGTCACAGGCGGGAGGGGGGCCGGAGCGGTCGTCGCCGGTGGGTTGGCGGGGTCGGGAGCCAGCGCCGTGCGACGCCCGCCGTCGAACCGGGAAAGCGCGACCTCCTGCGGGTCGGGCTTGCCCGAGGCCGCCGGGAGCGCGCTCGGCGTTGCCGTCGTGATGACCGCGACCGCGTCGAGCGACTGGAGCTTGTCGGCCGCGGCTTTGCGACGCGCCGGGTCGACCGCCGGGTCCTGCGACACCCGCTGGTAGAGCGCGCGCTTCCGGTTGAAGTCCGGCTCGGCGTCGGCGTGGGCGAGCTCCTGATCGGCCCACTTGTTCTCGACGTCCTTGAACTCCGGCGACGACCGTACGGCCGCCCCGTCGGGCACGGTGGCCAACTTCTCGTGCGCACCCTCGGGGTCTCCCGACGCGATGAGCTTCTGCGCGTCGGCGACCGCCTGCTGGTCCGGCGACATGGCGGCCGTGGCCGTCGGCGCCGTGGAGGTCGTCGGCGGGTGCGGGCGCGTATACACCCAGGCGCCGATGGCCCCGGCGATGACGACGACCGCGAAGATCGCGAGCGGTAGGGCCGTCGCTCCGCGCTTGCCGCGGACGATCTCGCCTGCGGCGCGGTCGTTGAGCACGGCGAGCTGCTGGCTCTCGGTCGGGCGGAAGATCTGCCCCGCGCCGATGAACTTGAACTTCACGTCGCCGAGCTCGATGACGTCGCCCGGTTCGACGATCCCGCGGCGCAGCTCGGCGCTGTTGACGCGCACCCCGTTGCTCGAGCCCTTGTCGACGATCTCGAAGCGCCCATCGCCGAGCGCGTGCACCTCGCAGTGCAGGCGCGAGACCGAGTTGTGATTGATGGAGACGCTCGCGTCCTCCGCTCGTCCGACGGTCATCCGCTCCTCGACGAGCGGGAATTCGGCCCCCGGCGTCGGTCCCGCGAGCATCACCAGCCGGTTCGGCCGGTCCATCAGCGTCGAGGCCCGAGAGTGGCCGCCCTGGGGCAGCGTGGACTTGGCGTCGTTCGGGAGCGAGCTCGCCGAGATGTCGGCGACCAGCTCGTCCTGCAGGACGATGCGGTAGTCGCCGATCTGAACGAGGTCGCCGTGCGACAGATCCTGCGCGTGCGTGATGCGCAGGCCGTTGACGAAGACGCCGTTGTAGCTCGTCAGATCCTCGAGGACGAAGGTGGGCTTGTCCGGCGGCGCGGGCGCGCCGTTCGCTGGCTTCTTGAAGAGGCGCGCGTGCTCGCGGGACACGTTCCGCTCCGTCAGGCGGATGGTGTTCCCCTCCTTTCGCCCGACCGAGTACTGGTCGCGCGTCAGCGGTACGAGCGTCCGCTTCCCTTCGTCGTCCTCGATGACCAGCTTCCACATGGGCGGTCTGCTTGCGTTCGCCTTTCGTAGAACAATGCGGGAAAAGACGACTGGAACGCCTGGGCGCGGTTGGAGGAGAGGCGCGCCCCGGAAGTGTAGCTACCCCCCGTCGCTCGATGCAACGGCTTGCCCGCGCGCGTTCCGACATCGCGCCGAGCAGCAGAACAACATACGCAAAGCCTTCGCCGTCGTGTCGGCCTTGACGCGTGACACATCCAGACGTATGTATCACGACGTGACACAGAGCACGCAGCCGCCGGATGCGGACCTCCCGGACGAGGGGGGCAACGGCAAGGACGCGAAGAAGGAGCGGGTGCTTCATACGCGGGTGCCCGCAGTGCTGGAGCGCGAGCTCAAGCGATTCGCGGACAACCTCCGTATCCCCGTCTCGAATCTCGTCCGCACCATCTTGGAGGACGCCATCACCGTGGCGGACGCCGCGACCGAGAACGTCGAGGAGCGGCTGAAGAAGGCCGCGCACACGCTCGAGAAGGAGCGGGAGAAGATCAAGAAGCGGATGGAGCACGATCCGCTGGAGGGGATCGTCGCGTTCCAGGACGTGACCCTCGCGATTCCGACGAAGTGCGCCAAGTGCTCGAAGGACCTCGAGCGCGGATCGCACGCGAACCTGGGTATCGGCGAAGTCGGTGGAGGCCCCCGCCGCTTCGTCTGCGAAGACTGCCTTCCGCGCGCCTAAACGCTCGCGGCGGCCCTGATGTGACAACCGCGATCTTCGGATCGCATAGCTGGAGGTGTATCCATGACCGAGAACGAGAAGGTGCCCGAAGCAAAGGCCGAAGTGGTGAGCGACACGACGGAGGCGTCGACGCTCGTCGATACGCTCTTCGACATCGGCCTCGCGTGGGCCGAGTTCGGCGTCGGACAGGGCAAGAAGGCCCTCGAGACGAGCGCCAAGACGCTCGAGAAGGTCGCCGCGACCCTCGACGATCTGCAGCAGAAACTCCGCAAGGACGCGGCGTAGGTTCGTCAGTCGATCCGCTGCGGCTCCCCCGACGGCAAGAGGGCGACGAAGGCGTCGCGCGCGGAGAGCACGCGCGCCTCGTCGCGGCCGTCGAAGGTGACCTTGGTCTTGTAGGCAGGGTCGAGCCACTTCGGATAGGAGCCCACCGAGACGTCCGCGAAAGCCGCGACGACGCGGTCGAGCAGCGGCTTGAGCACCCCTTCGTCGAGCCGCAGGTACACGGCGTGCGACACGAAGGCGGTCGCCCGGCCGGCGCCGCCGATGCGCGCGACCACGACGGGGAGCTTCATCCGGAACACCTCGGGGATGCCCGGGAGCAGCCACGTATTGCCCAGGCGGACCGTGGGCCAGGTCACCTCGGCCGAGACCTCCAGCGCCGCGCCCTCGGGCACGAGCGCCATGCGCAGATGCCCCTCGGTGCAGCGGTCGCCGTAATGCGCGCGCAGCATCCCCTCCATCTCGGGCGACGGGACGACCCGCACGCCGAACGCCTTCGCCACGGCCTCGATGGTCACGTCGTCGTGGGTGGGACCGACGCCCCCGCTCGTGAAGACCCAGTCGTGCGCCGCGGAGAGCTGCCGCACCTCCTCGGCGATGGCGTCGATCTCATCCATCACCACGACGACGCGCCGGAGCAGGATCCCCAGCATCCGGAGCTCGCGCGCGAGGACGGCGACGTTCGCCTCCTCGACCTTCCCCGAGAGGATCTCGTTGCCGACCACGAGGACGGCGGCGGTGGGGGTGGGCTCGGGCATCGGGGGGACAGGGAAAGCGTAACGGATTCTCGGTCGTGCCTCTGCGGAACGGTGTAGCCTTTGTTGGCCGTCCCATGCGCAGGGTTCTCGTCGTCGAGGATTCGGTATCGGCGCGCGCATTCGTGCGTGCGGTGCTCGAGTCGCCGGAGTTCGCCTCGTCCCACGGGCCGTGCGAGGTCGTCGAGGCGCACAGCGGGTTCGACGCCATGCGTCTGCTGCCGCGCGGGCCCTACGCCCTCATCATCACGGACATCAACATGGCCGACATCAACGGCCTCGAGCTCGTGCGCTTCATCCGCAAGTCCGAGCACCACCGGACGACCCCGCTCGTCATCATCTCGACCCTTCGCGCCGAGCTCGACGTCGAGCGCGGCCTCGCCCTCGGCGCGGACTCGTACCTCGCCAAGCCCTTCACGCCCGAGCAGCTCCGCGAGACCTGCGGCCGTCTCCTCGCCGCGGTCGCCGAGCCAGCGTCCGGCGGTGGGTAGGCCATGGTCGAAGGTGGCGGTCGCGGCGACGGCGGGGACAAGGCACGCGACGAATTTCTGAGCGAAGCGCAGGAGCTGGTCGACGGGCTGGGGCGCGATCTCTTGCACCTCGACGAGGGGCTGAAGCGCGGGCGGCTCGACGCGGAGCTCATCAACGACGTGTTCCGCGCCGTGCACACGCTGAAGGGCCTCTCGGGTCTCTTCGGCGCGACGCGCATGGCCGGCCTCTCGCACGAGCTGGAGGACGTGCTCGACGATCTGCGCCTCGGGCGGATCGAGCTGACGAGCGCAGTGCTGGATCTGCTCTTCCAGGCGGTGTCGCTCTACGGGCGCATCCTCGCCTCCGAGGGCGGCGAGGCGGCCGATCCGGCGGCGGAGGTCGAGCAGCTCCTCGTCGCGCTCGGGCAATTCTCGCAGCGCCGCGCCGGGGGCGGGGCGGGCGTCGTCTCGCAGTACGACCTCGATCCGGGCCTACTCGGCGTGCTCACCGAGTACGAGGAGCATCGCCTGCGCACCAACATCGCGCAGGGCCAGGGGCTCTACCGCATCCGCGTCCGCTTCTCGCTGTCGACCATCGACAGCGCGCTCGACGACCTGAAGGCCAAGGCGCGGCCGCACGGGGAAATCATCACGTACCTTCCCACGGGCTCGGGCGCCGACATCGACACCATCGAGCTCGAGATCCTCATGGCGAGCCGCGCGTCGGTCGAGCTGCTGCGGAGCTCCATCACGGGCTCGGACGTGGGCATCGACGAGGTGCGCCGCCGCGCGGCCCCGAGCGGAGCCCCGGCGACGTCGGGCACTCCGACGCCGGTGCCCCCCGATCCGCCGGCCCACGAGTCGTTCGCGCCCCCGACGCGCGTCGGCGGCTCGCTCTCGCCGGTCGCCCGCGAGACGGGCAGCGTGCGTACGCCAGCGCAGCCTCCGCCCCGCCCACGCCACACGCCGTCGATCGCGCCGGCGTTGGGGCCGTCGCGGCCCGGGCCGTCGGGGCCGATGGCGCAGGAGCTCTCGCTGCGATCGGTGAGCCAGACGGTGCGGGTCGACATCCGCAAGCTGGACCGCTTGATGACGGTGGTCGGCGAGCTCGCCATCGTCAAGACGGCCATCGCCAACCTCACCGAGCGCGTGCGAAACCGCGCCACGGACGCCCGCGAGCTCGCCATCGAGCTGGCGCGCCTCAACCGCACCTTCGACCGGCACCTCGCGCAGATGCAGAGCGGCATCCTCGAGGTCCGCATGGTCCCGCTGGGTCAGGCCTTCGACAAGCTGGCGCGCGTCGTCCGGCAGATCTCGCGCGAGCACGGCAAGGACGTGAACCTCGTCATCACGGGCGCCGAGACGGAGATCGACAAGCTCATCGTCGAGGAGCTCAGCGACCCGCTGATGCACATGATCCGCAACGCCATCGATCATGGCATCGAGCCGCGCGACGATCGCCTCGTCGTCGGCAAGCCTCCGATCGGCACCATCGCCCTCAACGCCTTCCAGAAGGGCAACCACGTCGTCATCGAGGTCGAGGACGACGGGCGGGGCATGGACCCGGACGCGCTCCTCGACGCGGCGGTGCGCCGCGGGGTGGTGACGCGCGCCGAAGCCGACGAGCTGCGGCCGCACGAGGTGCTCGCGCTCGTGTTCATGCCCGGCTTCACGACGAAAGAGGTGGCGACGGACCTCAGCGGCCGGGGAGTGGGGCTCGACGTCGCGAAGACCAACATCGGCAAGCTCGGCGGCATCGTCGACATCACGAGCGACGTCGGCATCGGCACCAAGATGACGATCACGCTGCCGATCACGCTGGCGATCATCAACGTGCTGCTCGTGGAGATCGGCCCGCGCCTATTCGCGGTCCCCCTCGCCAGCGTGGAAGAGGCCATCGCGCTCGACGAGTCCCAGCTGCGCACGGTGGAGTCGCGCGAAGTGCTGACGGTGCGCGGCGCGTCGCTGCCCATCTGCCGTCTCTCGCGCCTCTTCGGCATCCCGGCGCGGCCCCGCGAGCGCAGCCGCGCGTTCGTGGTCATCGCGCAGGTCGGAAACCGGCGCCTCGGGTTCGTGGTCGATGAGCTCGTGGGCCAGCAGGACATCGTCATCAAGCCGCTCGGCAAGTCCCTGAAGAGCGTGCGCGGCTTCGCGGGGGCGACCGAGCTCGGGGACCAGCGCGTGGCCCTCGTCATCGATGTGGCCGCCCTCATCGAAGAGGTGCTCCTGCCTGCGGAGACGCGCTTCCTCGCGTCCGCGGCCGAAGCGGGGAGGAACTGAGCCGTGGCGTCGCTCGTCAAAGCCCGGGGCGAGAAGCGCGCCGTCCGCCGCGCCGGCGAGGCGGGACGGCGAGTCGAGTACCTGGCCTTCGTGCTCGCCGGCGAGACGTACGCCGTGCAGATCGCCCACGTGGCGGAGATCCTCCGGCCGCCGCCCATCACCGAGGTCCCGCGCGCGCCCGCGACGATGCTCGGGGTCATCAGCGTTCGCGGCAAGCTCGTCACCGTCGTCGATCTGCGCCGCCGCTTCCGCCTCGCCGAGGCGCCCATCGACCGCCGGTCGCGCATCCTCCTGGCCGACGTGGGCAAGGGCGAGCAGCTCGGGCTCCTCGTCGACGAGGTGCAGCAGGTCTGGCGCCTCGCCGCCGACGAGATCGAGGCCGCGACGGTCCTTGGCAGCGAGCAGCCCGCTCACATCGCCGGCATCGGCCGTCCCGCGGACGGCGGCGGCGCCACGCTCATCCTCCTCGAGCTGCGTCCGATCCTGGAGTCGCCCTGAGGGCGGAAGGAAGCGCGCGTGCCTCATCGCCAGCGACACGACCCCTCCAAGAACCTCGTCGGTTTCGTCGTGGGGGACGTCGAGTACGCGGTCAACATCGCCCGCGTGAAGGAGATCACCAACCCGCTCCTCATCGTGCCGCTCCCCCACCCGCCGCGATCGGTCGCCGGCGTGGCCGATTTCCGCGGCGAGGTCATCCCGGTCGTCGATCTCCGCGCCCGCTTCGGGCTGGCGGCGGCGCCGGCGACCCGAAAGACCAAGTGGATCGTGGTCGACGTCTCGAACCGCCTCGTCGCGCTCGTGGCGGACGCGGTGACGGAGGTCTTCGGCACCGGCGGGGCCGAGCTGAGGCCCGCTCCGTCGCTCGGTGGCGGCGACGATCTCCGCGGCCTCGCGGGCGTGACGAGCCACGGGCCGGGTCTGGTCTTCGTGCTCGACACCGCGCGCCTGCGAGAGCTCACCGACCCGCTCGCGGCGTCGGGCAAGATCGGCCCCGCCGCGCCGCCCCTCAGCTTGCCGCCGGGGTCGATGTCGTGAGCGAGGCCTCCGCCGCCGTTCGCTGGCTGCTTCAGCAGGCCGAGCCCGAGGCCCGCCGCGTGGCGGTCCAGCAGATCGCCAAGGTGCCCGGGCGCGACGCGCCCGAGCTCCTTCTCCGCGCGCTGGGCGACGACGACTGGCGCGTGCGCAAGGAGGGAGCAGCCGCCGCGCCCTCGCTCGAGCAGCGCGCAGAGGTGGTGGCCGCGCTGGTCGCCGCGCTCGAGGAGACGGTGAACATCGGGCTCCGCAACGCGGCCGTCGAGGCGCTCGTGGCGGTGGGGCCGGACTCCGTCGGGGCCGTGGTCGAGGCCGTGCCGGACCTCGACGCCGACGCGCGCAAGCTCGCCGTCGAGGTGCTTGCGGGCGTCCCCGAGGCGCGCGGCACGGGCGCCCTCGTACGGTGTCTTCAGGATGACGACGCGAACGTCCGCGTCGCCGCCGCGGAGGCCCTGGGCAACGCGTCGCTCGCCGGCGAAGAGGCGCGCGAGCTGGCGACGCAGGCGCTCGTGTCGGCCCTCGTCACGAGCGACACCTTCCTCAAAATCGCCGCCCTCGACTCGCTCGCCCGTCTCGAAGCCAGGCTCCCCTGGGGCGTCTTCGAGCCCTACACGCGCGATCCGCTACTGCGCCGGTACGCCATCGCCGCCGCGGCGGGGTCCCGCGAGCCGGACGCCGTGCGCGCGCTCGCTCACGCGACCGGCGACACCTCACCGACCATCGCCCGCGAGGCCCTCGTGGCCCTCGGGGACCTCATCCTCGCCGGCCCCGACGACGCGGCGCTGCTCGACGTCGCGCGAGTCGCTCTCAAGCTCACGCCCGCCGGTCAAGGCAACGCGCGCCGCACCGCGCTCGATGCGGAGGACTCGCGCGCCCGCGGCGGTGCTCTCCTCGCTCTGGGCTTGTTGCGCGACATCGGCGACGTCGCCTCCCTAGTCGAGGCGTTGGGGGAGGACGACGTGGCCGAGCGGGCCGATGTCGCGCTCCGACTCTTCGGCCCGGCCGCGGTCGGTCCCCTCCTCGCGTCGGCGAGCTTCTCCACGCCGCACGTGCGGGTCGCCGCCTTCGCGCTGGTCGCCTCGCTCGAGGGAGCTGACGTCGCCACCGTGCGCGCCGCCCTTCGGCATGGGCTGGAGGACCGGTCCCCCGAGGTCCTGGCGGGCGCCGTGGAGGCGCTCGGCCCCATCGGCGACGTGGAGGACCTGAAGCGCATCGCGCTGATGGTGGGCGACGCCGACGAGCGCATCGCCGCGACCGCGACGAACGCCGTCTCGGAGATCGCCGTGCGCCACGTCGACTCCGCGCGTGCCCTCCTGCGCGAGAAGCGGCCCGGACACGACCCGCTGGCCCTCGGCTGCATTCTGCTCGGCGCCATCGCCTCGACCCAGGCCCTCGCCGACGAGGACGTGCAGCTGCTCCAGCGCGCGATGGCCCACAACGACTCGCGCGTGCGTCGCGCCGCGATCGACGCGCTGGCCCGGTCCGGCGGGGAGTCGGCCGCCGACGCCGTCGTGTTCGCCCTCGCCGACGAGGAGCACGACGTGAAGCTCGCCGCCGTGCGCGCTCTCGGACGCCTGCAGCGCCCCGAGCCGCTCGCCCGCGTCGTCGCCCACACCCGCGATCCCGTCCTCATCGCCACCGCCCTCCGCGCGCTCGGCGAGGCAGACGCTTCCCGCGCCCTGGCGGCCGCGACGCCGCTCGTCACGCACGTCGACGCCGCCATCGCCTGCGCCGCCGTCGAGGCCGTCGGCCAGCTCGCGTCGCCGCGCTCCACCTCGAGCCTCGCGCCGGCCTGCGAGGACGCGCTCTTCGCAGCCCTCGACCACCCGGACACCGAGGTCGTCAAGCTCGCTCTCTCTCTCGTCGGGGCGAGGCCCGGCGCGCGCGCCATGGCGCGGCTCGGGCTCAGCCTGGACCACCCCTCGTGGGAGGTGCGACGCGTCGCCGCGGAGCTCCTCGGGCAGGACAAGAGCCCCGGCGCGCAGGCGCTGCTCCACGCGCGCTACGAGCGCGAGAAGGACCCGCTGGTGCGCGCCGCCATCGCAGGCGCCGTCAGCGTGAGGCCGCCGTCGGAGACGGCCCGCGCGCCCGAGCGGGGCGACTGAGTGGCCCGGCCGCCGTCGTTCGGGGACGCGGTCACGCTCAAGCCGGACGAGTTCCGACTCCTGCGCGACCTCTTCGCCACTCGGACCGGCCTCCACTTCGGTCCCGAATCCCGCTTCACGATGGAGCGCCGCCTGCGAGAGCGGCTGACCGTCCTCAAGCTCCCGAGCTTCGCCGAGTACCACCACTACCTCCGCTTCGGGACGCAGGCGGGGGCGGAGTGGGACGAGGCCATCGACCTCATGACGACGAACGAGACCTACTTCTTCCGGGAGGAGCGGCAGCTCCGCGCCTTCCAGAACGAGGTCCTCCCGATGCTCCTCCAGCTTGCGCGGCCGCGGCGCCGCCTGGCCGTGTGGAGCGCCGGGTGTTCGACGGGGGAGGAGGCCTACACCATCGGCGTCCTTCTCCGGTCCTCGAGCCTCTTTCCGCGCGAGGAGCCGGGCGAGACGAGGTGGGACCTCCGCGTCTACGGCTCGGACATCGCGCGCCGGTGCGTCGCGGCGGCGCGTCGCGGCGTCTACCCGGAGAGCTCTTTTCGGGTGACGCGCGACGACGTGCGTCGAGCCTTCTTTCACGAGCGACCGGACGGGTGGCACGTGTCGGACACCATCCGCGCCATGTGCCACTTCGGGCAGATGAACCTCCTCGACGACGATCGCTCGCGCGTCTTCGGCAAGGCGGACGCCATCTTCTGCCGCAACGTCCTCATCTACTTCGACGCGAGGGCCCGAAAGACCGCCATCGAGGTGCTGTACGACCGCCTGAACCCGGGCGGGGTCCTCCTCCTGGGGCATTCGGAGTCACTGCTGAACGTGTCGACCGCGTTTGAGCTATTACATCTGAGAGACGACCTGGTGTATCGAAAGCCGCTGAGCGCCAGAGTCCCCACGCCCGATCCCTAGACCGTGAGCAAGCAAGTCGAAGCCGCGCGCCCGATACGACTCCTCGTCGTGGACGACTCGGCGTACAACCGGCGCAACATCGCCGACGTCTTCGCGGACCACGCGGAGGTCGAGGTCGTCGGCAAGGCCGCCGACGGCGAAGAGGCGCTGAAGCTCGTGACGGTGCTGAAGCCCGACGTGGTGACGCTCGACCTCGAGATGCCGCGGATGGACGGGTTCACGTTCCTCCGCATCCTCATGGCCAAGGCGCCGACGCCGGTCATCGTCATCAGCAGCTATTCGCAGCGCGAGAACGTCTTCAAGGCGCTCGAGCTCGGCGCCCTCGACTTCGTGCCGAAGCCCGAGCGGCTCGGGCCCGAGGCCACCGAGGTACGCGAGGAGATCCTGCAGAAGGTGCTGCTCGTCCGGTCGCTGCGGCCGTCGTTCGTTCCGACCTCGCTCATCCGGAGGCAGAACAGCGGGGCCTTCATGCCCGACGGCTCGCCCGCGTCGTGGGACGAGCCGTCCACGGTCACGGCGCGCGCCTACCGGGCTCCGCGGAGGGTCGTCGCCATCGCCAGCTCGACCGGCGGGCCGAGCGCGCTCCTTCACGTCTTCGGAAAGCTGCCCGCGACCACACCCGCCGCCTTCGTAGTCGCCCAGCACATGCCCGACAAGTTCACGCGGACCTTCGCCGAGCGCCTCGACAAGCGAGGTCCCGTCAAGACGGCCGAGGCCGCCGACGGCGACCGGGTCGCGATGGCGATGGGCTTCGTGTGCCCGGGCAGAAAATGCATGGAGCTCGTCCGCGACGGGCTCGAGCTGAAGCTCCTCGTCGGACCGCCGGTCGCTCACGATCGCTACGTCCCGAGCGCCGACAAGCTCTTCAAGAGCGTCGCCGCGCTGGGCCCGAACTGCGTCGGGGTCATCCTGACGGGGATGGGCGACGACGGGGTCGAGGGCGCGAAGGCCATCCGCGACGCAGGCGGGACCATCATCGCCGAGTCGCAGGAGACCGCGGTCGTCAACGGCATGCCTGGCGCCGCCGTGCGCGCGGGCGTCGCGAGCCAGGTGCTGCCCCTGCCGGAGATCGGCGACTACCTCGCGAAGCTGTGAGAGAAGACGGGCATGGTGAAGCGCGCGCGTGACGAAGCCGCCGCTCCGGCGCGGGACCTCGACGGGACCTCGCACGGCGACGACGCGCACTTCGACCGGACGCTGCGCCCGAAGAGCTTCGAGGACTACGTCGGTCAGAAGAAGCACACCGAGAACCTCAAGGTGTTCGTCGCGGCGGCCAAGCAGCGCGGCGAGCCGCTCGACCACATCCTCCTCTCCGGCCCTCCCGGCCTGGGCAAGACGACGCTCGCCCACATCCTGGCCACCGAGATGGGCGTCGGGCTCGCGTCGACCAGCGGGCCGGTCATCGAGCACAAGGGGTCGCTCGCGGCGCTGCTCACGACCAAGCTGCAGAAGAACGACATCCTCTTCGTCGACGAGATCCACCGCCTGAACCCCGTCGTCGAGGAGAGCCTCTACCCGGCCCTCGACGACCTGCACATCGACATCATCACCGGCGAGGGCGCGTTCGCGTCGGCCGTGCAGATCCCCCTGCAGCCGTTCACCCTGGTGGGGGCGACGACGCGCACGGGCCTGCTGACGGCGCCGCTGCTCTCGCGGTTCGGGCACGTCGTGCGGCTCGACTTCTATCCGCCCGAGGATCTGGCCAAGATCGTCGCGCGGAGCGCCCGCCTCCTCCAGGTGTCGCTCGACACCGACGCGGCGCACGAGATCGCCCGGCGCGCGCGGGGCACGCCGCGCATCGCGAACCGGCTGCTCCGTCGCATCCGCGACTTCGCCGAGGTGCTGGGCACGGGGAGGATCGATCTTCCGCGCGTCGTGCACGCCTGCGAGCGGCTCGAGGTCGACGAGGCGGGGCTCGACGAGATGGACCGGAAGTATCTGACGGTCGTCATCGACCACTACGACGGGGGTCCGGTCGGCGTCGACGCGCTGGCAGCCGCCCTCGCCGAGCCGCGCGACACGCTGGAGGACGTGGTGGAGCCGTATCTCATCCAGCAGGGCTATGTGGGACGGACACCGCGTGGACGCGTGGCCAACCGGAAGGCCTACGAGGCGCTGGGGCGCCCTCCGCCGGCGAAAGGGAGCGTTCCCCAGGGGGACCTCTTCGACTGACGGGAGGAACGCTGATTTCGCCGGCTCAAGCTCGGTTGCTGCCAACCCCTCGTGCCAGGTAGACTTTTTCGGTGGGTGGCGGTCCTGTCCTGGTCGTCGACGACGATACCGTCAGTCGACACGTGCTCATCCAGGCGCTCGCCAAGGCCGATCTGCCGCACGTCGCCGTCGGCTCGGGGACCGAGGCGCTCGAGCAGATCGAGAAGGTGCAGCCGTCGCTCGTCCTGCTCGACCTCGTCATGCCGCCTCCCGACGGCTACCAGATCTTGCGCATCCTCCGCGCGCGCGCCGAGACGCGCGACTTGCCCGTCGTCGTCCTCACGGCGCTCGAGGCCGACGAAGAGATCGCCCGCGCCTTCGAGGCCGGCGCCGACGACTTTGTCCGCAAGCCCTTCAAGCCGGTGGAGCTCGTCGCGCGCATCCGCGGGCAGCTGCGCCTGCGCGGCATGGTCGACGCGCTCGCCAAGAAGGGGCAGGACGCGCGCACCGTCCTCGAGCTCACGCAGGCCCTCGCCTCGAACCTCGACTTCCGCGGCATCCTCTTCACCGTCGTGCAGCGCATCGCCGAGGTGGCGAAGGTCGACCGCGTCAGCATCGTGCTCGTGCGCGAAGCGGGCGACATCGGCTACGTGGTGGCCGCGAGCGACGACGAGCAGCTCCGCGATCTCCCCATCGACCTCGCGAAGTACCCCGAGATCCAGCAGGTCCTCTCGAGCCGCGAGCCCCTCGTCGTGCCCGACGTGGCGACCCACCCCCTGCTCGAGATCGTGCGCCACGAGGGCCACAAGAGCGCCTTCAGCTCGCTCGCCATCCTACCCATCCTCTACGAGGGGCGCCCGATGGGCGTGCTCTTCCTCCGCGCGCGCCACGCGTTCACGTTCGGCGACCGCGAGCTCGATCTCTGCAAGACCGTGTCGAACGCGATGGCCATCGCGCTCCGCAACGCGCGCGTCATGCAGTCGCTCCGCGATCAGACGCAGCAGGTCACCGTCGCGCGCTTCGAGGCCGAGCGTCGCCTGCGCACCCTGCAGCGTTACGCCGACTTCTTCGAGAGCGCCGCCGACGGCATCATCGTCATCGACGCCGAGGGGCACCTCCTCTTCTCGAACCCGCGCGCGCTCGCCATCACCGGCTACAGCGAGGTGGACCTCAACGGCAGGCGTGTGGGCGACCTCTTCGCCAGCGAAGACGCGGCGATGGCCCACGAGCTTCGCATGGGCTTCAAGGAGGGGGTTTATCCGCAGAGCGTCGACGTCCGTATCCGGAGAAAGAACGGAGAGCTCGCGATCCTCAGCATCAACTTCAACTCGGTGCTCCGCGAGGAGGGGGTCGTGCTCTGCACGTTCCGCGACGTGACGGCGGATCGCGCGGTCGAGCACGAGCTCCACACGACGAAGAACTTCCTCCAGCGGATCATCGACTCGTCGGTCGACGCCATCGTCAGCGCCGACCTCAAGGGCCGCATCCTCCTCGCGAACCCCGCCGCCGAGGGCATCTACGGCATCACCGTGCCCGAGCTCCTCGGGCGCGACGTGAGCTCGCTCTACCCCGAGGGCGTCGCGAAGGACGTCATGCGACTCATCAAGGCCGGCGGAGGCCGCGTCGAGGGGCTGCGCACCGAGGTGCTCGACGCGCAGGGCGGCCGCGTCCCGGTCCTCTTGTCGGCGGCGATGCTCCACGAGGAAGAGAGGCCCGTCGGCACCGTCGGGATCTTCACCGACCTCCGCGAGAAGATGCGCATGGAGCAGCGCCTCGCCCAGGCGCAGGAGCAGCTGCTCTCGCAGGAGCGTCAGGCCATCGTCGCCGAGCTCGCGGGCGCGGCGGCGCACGAGCTGAATCAGCCGCTGACGAGCGTGATGGGCTACGCGGAGCTGCTGAAGCGCCGCCTCGACCCGAACACGGCCCCCTACTCCGCGGCGGAGATCATCTTCAACGAGGCCGAGCGCATGGCGGAAATCGTGCGCAAGATCGGGAAAATCACGCGCTACGAGACCAAGTCGTACGTCGGCCGCGCGCGTATCCTCGACCTCGATCGCTCCGCGCCGTCGTCCACGCCCCGCGTCGAGGAGGCTCTCGCGAAGACCGAAGAGAAGCCGATATCGACCAAGAAACCCATCGCCAACGAGAGAGGGGAGTAGCGACAGCGCATGCGGAAGGTTCCGGCGCGCGGAATGAGCGGGGAAAGGCAAGCGGCGCCGGGCGTCCGCGAGAGCCAGACCGTTCCATCGCGCGAGCACGAGATCTCCGAGCCGCACGCGCGCATCCCGGACGTCGTGCCGGCCAGCTGGCTGGACCGATTCCTGGTCGCGCTGGTCGATCTGCCGCTGGCGTCGGGCGAGCGCGCGGTCGTCGAGGCGATGGTCGACGCGCTGTCGTCGATCCTCCCCGGCTACGCGGTGGCGGCGTGCTTCGCGCCGGAGCCGGGCGCGGGCCGGCGCGAGCAGCTCGTCGTGAAGCGCCTGCCGGAGGGGTGCGTCGAGACGCTGGGCGGCATGGACCCGACGCGGGTCTTTCCGTGGATGGCGCAGGAGCACGTCGCCGCGGTGAAGGGCAGCACGGCGGGCTCGACGCTCCACGTCGCGTCCGACGAGGACCCGCTCGACCGCGAGGGCTCCCCCGCGGTGCACCTCGTCGACCGCGCCGCGGACGCGCTCGGGCGCGCGCTCGCGCACTCGCGTCAGCTCGGCCTCGTGTCGGGGGCGCAGCGCGACGCGCGCGTCTTCGAGGAGCGGATGATCCAGGCCGACAAGCTGGCGACGTTCGGCCAGATCGCGGCGGGGGTCGTCCACGAGCTGAACAACCCGCTCACGTCGATCGTCGCGTACTCCGACTACCTGATCCGCAAGGCCGTGGCGCGCGGTCCGGCGGCCTCCCCGGAGGACGGGGACGACGTCGAGCGTCTGCGCCGCATCAGCGAGTCCGCGAACCGGATGCTCCGCTTCACGCGGGACCTCGTCCACTACGCGCGCCCCTCGGGCAGCGTGGCGGGGCCGGTCGTCCTCCACGGCGTCATCGACCAGGCGGTGGCGTTCTGCGAGCACGTGCTGGCGGCGGCGTCGATGCGCGTCGAGAAGCGCTACGGGCCAGACGTGATGGCGGTCCGCGGCGTGGGCGAGCAGCTCGTGCAGGTCTTCGTGAACTTGCTGACGAACTCGTGCCAGGCCGCCGCCGCCGACGGGGCGCTCGTCGTGGTGACGACGTCGCTCGACGTCGCCGAACGGAGGGTCACCATCCAGGTCGAGGACAACGGCTCGGGCATCAAGCCGGAGCACGCAGGCGAGGTGTTCGCGCCGTTCTTCACGACGAAGGGCGACCACCACGGCACGGGGCTCGGCCTCTCCATCGTGAAGAGCATCGTCGAGAGCCACGAGGGCGACATCCGCGTCGTCAGCGAGCCCGGTCGCGGCGCGTGCTTCTTCGTCGACCTCCCTGCCTGGCAGAGAGGGTGAGCTCGTCCGCGCCGATCCGGCGACGGCGCTGTCGTTCATCTCGCGCGTCTCGCGTGCGCGAGGCCGAAGCGTAGGAGCACGGGGAGAAGCTTCTCCCCTCGTGTCGAGAGGATGCGGCTCCATCACGCTCATTTGGCGGCGTGTCGAATCACAAAGCGCCCACTCGAGACGAGGATGCTGCTTCGCGAGACGACGATGCGTGACCCTCGAATCACAAAGACTCCATGCGAGCTCGCGATGGAGCGGCCTCGAATCACCAAGACGCAACCCGCCATCATCGATCGAAATCCCGGCTTCGAAAGTGCAACGGAGGTCATCACCAGGACCGAACCTCGCCACGCAGCGCCACGAGCCTAGCGTTTCCAGGTGAACCGATCGACGAGGACGGCGTCGCCGGGGCCGACGGGGTCGTCCTTGCCGATGGCGAAAGCCTCGACTGTGCCGTCGGGGTGCACGCACACGCGGACGAAGTGCTTGAAGCCGGGGTGAGAGAGGACGGCGAAGGCTTGCTGGTGCTCGAGGCCGAGGAGAGTGACGACCGTGAAGAAGATCCCCACGACGAGCGCGCCGGCGAAGGCGTAGACGACGAGCACGCCGATGTCCCAGTCGACGACGGGGACGATGTGCGGCAACGCCAGATGCAGCGACATGGGCAGGAGCCCGAGCCCGACGCCGAAGGGCACGGCCACCGCCCCGACGGCCAGCGGGTGGGCCTTGTTGTGCCCCACGTTCGCGTAGAGCGCGATCGCCAGCGCCGCGGCGATGACGCACCCGACGGCGACGAGCGTCGTCGTCCCGCGCGCCGCCGCTCCCAGCTCGAGCGACGCGATGAGCGCCAGCACGAGGTGCAGGATGAACCCGGAGCTGCCGACCATCAGCTTGAAGGGGACCTGCGCCAGAAGCAGCCGCGACATGGCCGCCGTCGGATAGGCGCACGCGGCGGGGCCGCTCGGCGACGGCGTGATGCGCGTGCCGTGGAGGAACGCGCCGCCGCCCCCGGCGATGACGTGGAGGCTCGGCTCGGCGGGGACGCGCCGCTCGTAGTGGTGCATGTCGCCGGTCAGGTAGAGAACGGGGTCGCGCTCGAGCGACAGCCTGCACGCCGCGAGCATCCGCTGCCCGGGCTCGTGCTTTTCGCCGAAGGCGAGCGCCGGATCGGGCGCGACGAAGAGGAGCCTTCCCGACGGCGCGGCCCGGCGTCGCTCGGCGAAGAAGAGTCGTTGCCGGTAGTCGAGCCGGCCGAGCTGCCGGTCCACGCCCCACGCCTCGAGACCCGGCGCCAGCGGCAGCGCCCAGTAGGACGCGTCCTGCACCGGATCGTAGCCCACGAGCGCGAGCCGCTTCGGGCGGCGGATCTTCTCGCCGGCCACGAGCGCGCGCACGCTCCGCCACGCCGCCGCGAGCAGCCGGAGCACGCCGCCCACCTCGTCGAGGTGCAGCTGCCGGGCGACGATCCCCGCCTCGCGCTTCACGCGGCGCCGTCCGAGCGCCGAGCGCGGCGCCTCCTCGTCGCTGAGCGTCCCGTGCGGGCTGCGGCGGAAGAGGCGCCCGAAGCCGTCGAGGCCGTCGTACCAGTCGTGGTTGCCCGGGATGCCGAGGAGCACGCGCCGCCCGTCCTCGTCGATCCCGCGCTCGCGCAGCACGTCGTTCCAAGGGATGACGAGGCGCCGCGCGATCTCCTCGCCGGTCGCCACGGGGTACGCGGTGTCCCCGCCGAAGAGGAGCACGTCGCCCCGGGGCAGGACCCGGGTCTCGCCGTCCTCGACCGTGGAGTACGAGGCGAAGAGCATCCGCGCGACGGCCTGGCTGACGTCGTGGTCGTCTCCGGTGTCGGCGACGAAGTCCAGCCACAGCGGCCGGCCCAGCGCCTCGACCACAGTCGCCTTCGAGGTGTCGCCCCCCAGCACACGCACGACGTGCGTCAGCAGCCGCTCGGCGCGCGCCGGCCGCATCCAGTCGCGCGAGTCGATCGACTCGGCCGCGATCGCGCTTGCCACGAGGTTCCGCGCGTGCCCCGCCAGCGACGTCACCCCGAACCAGCGCGTCGCGTACGGCGCATGAGCTCCGCGATGAAAGACGAGCGGTAGAGGTGCGTCCCCGCGCGCCGCCAGCGCGACGTTCGTGGCCCGTCGCTCGCCGTCCTGCACGGACGAGGAAGGTAGTCCTGCCCGAAAGGCGTTTACACCGCCTTTCGCGGTCAGCTACGGTTTGGGCTCGGACGACGAATGCTCGAGTGGTGCCGCCTCGCGAAGCGAAGATTCCACGCGCGTCGACCGACGCGAACCCCCTTGCCGTTGGGTGTCCTGGCGAGCCTCGCGCTCATTCTCGCGAGCGGGACGCTCTTCGCCGCGGGGGGTGGAGGTCCGGCGGGCGTGAAGGGCCGGGTCGTCGGGTGGGAAAAGCTCCTGCCGCAGGTGTACGCCGAAGTAGCCAAGGCCGATTCGCACCGGTTCACGTGGCGCGAGCCGTCTCCCACGGTGAAGCAGGACTTCCGCAAGCTGTCGGCGAACGTGACGCGCGACGTCTGCATCGCGGCGTTCGGGTCGGGCGCCGCTCCGGAGCACGAGCCGCGCGTCGTGAAGGTAACGGGCGGACGCATCACGCCGTCGACCATCGTTCTCTCGCCGTCGTCGCGCCTCAAGTTCAAGAACAGCGACCCCTTCCCGCACCAGCTCTACGAGGTCAACAACCCGGCGTGGGCGGCGACGCCGACGGCGCCCGGCTCGAGCCGGGACTGGGCGGCGGGTCCGGCGGGGCTGCACGTCATCCGCGACATGCTCTTCCCGAGCGTCGTCATGTACATCGTCATCGACGCGAACGCGGTCGAGTACGACTTCCCGGATCGCGACGGCGTCTTCGCGATGAACCTGCCCCCCGGCGAGTACACGCTCAAGGCGTTCTTCGACGGCAAGCCCACGGGCAAGCCCATCGACGGCGTGAAGATCGAGGGCAAGGGCGTCGAGCTGAAGGAGCCGCTCGCCGTGGGGAGCAACTAGGACTGTGATGATCCTGTCCCGCGTCTGGTACGTGCTCCTCGGCCTCGCGGTCGCGGTGGCGCTGTACGTCGTTTACATCGCGGTCGGCCAGTACGACCGGCAAGCGACCCGCGCGCTGAAGGAGGGCCTCGCCTCGGACAGCCAGACGGTCGAGTGGGCGCTGAAGATCGACGCCCGGCGGAGGCTCGACGCCCTCCTCGCGGGCAGCGTGGACTCGACGCTGCAGCAGGCCCTCGTCGCCGCGAACGCCACGAAAGACGGCAAGGTCCCCGAGACGGCGAAGGTGAGCGCCAAGAAGGCCCTCAACACCGTGAACGAGGCCATCCCGGCCGACTGGCGCGACGACGCGATGTTCGCGGTGGACCGCGACGGCCAGGTGGTGGCCGCGCTCGGCTTCGATCAGGTCCAAGGCAACGACGACTTCGAGCTCGGCGGCTACCCGGCCGTGAACGACGCGCTCCACGGCTGGCTGCGCGACGACGTGTGGCTGCTCGGCAGCAAGATGTATGTCGTCGTGGCGCGCCCCGTCGAGTACGACGCGACCCAGCGTCCGGCGGGCGCCATCGTGGGCCTCAAGGAGGTCAACCAGCGCTTCGCGGCGGACCTCGCCAAGCGGACGCGCACGGCCCTCGCGTTCTTCGTCGGCGGCTCGCGCGTCGCGGGCGGCGTCGGCGCCGAGGGCTTCGACGAGGAGAAGCTCGACGCGGTCGGCGCGGACCTCGCAAAGATCGACGACAAGACGTACGGCGACGGCGGCCGGTCCGAGGTGCGCATGCTCACCGACGATCTGGGCGCGATGTACGCGCGCCTCCCGGGGGACGTCTGGACGCAGGGGGGCGGCTTCGCGGTGGCGCGGAGCAAGAGGCCGCTCGCGGGACCGCTCGGGTTCCTGGCCAACGCCGACGACAAGGACAAGGCCAACGTGCCCTGGTTCCTGCTCATCGGCGTCGTGCTGCTGGCCGGGGTGCTCGGCATCGCGATGACGGTGTTCGAGCACACGCTGCCGCTGCGCGAGCTCCTCATGCAGGCCGAGCGCCTCAAGGTGGGGGCGATGGACGGGCTGCAGGTCGCGCGCTTCCGCGGGTCATATCGACTCGCTGCGCAGGCGCTCAACCAGGGAATGGAGCGATCCATCGAGAAGGCGGGAGGGGTCACGCGCAAGCCGGCGGACCTCGAGTCGATCATCGGGCCGGTACCGGCGCAGCCAGCGATGAGCGCCTTCTCGTTCCCGATGGCCGACGGCGGGTCGTCTCCCATGATGCAGCCGCCGTCGACGCCGTTCGTGCCCCCGGCGCCCACGACGCAGCCCATGGCGTCGACCTCCTCGGTGGCGCGGCCGACGCCCGTGATGGCGACGGGCCTCGCCGGCTTCCCGCCTCCCGCGGCCGCCCCGGGGCCTCCGCCCGCGCAGAGGCCGCCGCCCAATCTGGGCCGTCCGGGGACCCCTCCGCCTACCGCGCACGCGGCTCCCACACCGTCCGCACCCGGTGCCGCCCCGCCCCCCCCTCCGGCCTCGGCGCCGAAGCCGCCGCCGCCCCTCAGCGGCGCCAACCAGGCCGCGCGGCCACCCGCGCCCCCGCCGGCGCCCCCGCCCGAGCCCCCGCCGAGCGATGAGGACGACGACGCGACGATGGTCGGCGCGGTGCCGGCGGAGCTGCTGGCGCAGGCGACCGGCGAGCACCGCGCGGCCGACGACACGGCCCTCTGGGTGGCCGTCTACGAGGACTTCATCCGGACGAAGAAGCAATGCGGTGAAGCGACCGACGGGCTGACGTACGAGAAGTTCTCGCACACGCTGAAGAAGAACCGGGACGCGCTCATCCAGCGGCACGGATGCAAGCGCGTGAAGTTCAGCGTCTACGTGAAAGAGGGGCGAGCGTCCCTGAAGGCGACGCCCGTCAAGGACTGAGGGTGGCTTGAATCCTCGCTGAAAGCGGCGGCGAACCGCTTGCTGCGGGCCGCGGATTCGTGGTCCTCTCGCAGCCATGCGTCGAGCCATTCGCGTCTCCGCAGCGGCAGTCCTCGCCCTCGCAGCCCTCTCTCCGCGCGTCGCGCGCGCGACGAGCGTCGAGGAGTTTCCCGACAACGGCTCGGAGCAGGAGGGGCGCGGCGGCGCCTGGGTCGCGCGCGCGAGCGATCCGCTGGCCACGTTCTACAACCCGGCCGGTCTCGCCGGGCAGCCGACGCGGCTCACGCTGCAGGCGAACATCTCATCGCAGCACACGTGCTTTCAGCGGGTGCAGTCGGCCAACGACCCGACGAGCGACGGCTACAGCCCTGCCAGCCCGGGCGGGACGCCGTACCCCAAGGTGTGCAGTTCCGGCGCTTTCTTTCCGGATCCGCAGCTCGCCTTCACCTACCACCTCAGCGATCGCATCGGACTCGGGCTCGCCCTCCTCGCGCCGAGCGCGGTGGGGGCGGCGACCTGGCCGCAGTTCGTCGACGGCAACCCCGCGCCGCAGCGCTACATGCTCATCTCGACGAACTCGGTCATCCTCACCCCGACCATCGGCGTCGGGTGGGAGGTGGTCGACGGGCTGCGCCTCGGCGCGAGCTTCATCTTCGGGACGGCGCCGAGCATCGACTTCGTCAACGCCGCGCCGGGCATCAACGAGAGCCCGGTAACGGCGTCGAACAACGACATCCGCAACGAGCTCAAGGCGAAGGACATCTTCTTTCCTGGCTTCACGCTCGGCGCCATCTGGAGTCCCTCGAGCAATCTCGACGTCGCGGCCTGGTACAAGTGGATGTCGTCGGTCAACGCGAAGGGCGACGTGACGACGGCTTCGAACGACTTCACGAGCGCGGCCGCGGCCGGGCATACGTCGCTCGTGCAGTACGGCGACACGGCCGAGCCCTACTGCTACACGGTCCCCGCGGGGCAGACCCCGGCGGGCCCTCCCCTCTGCGGCAGCGGCAACAACGGGAAGGTCACCGTCCCCATCCCCATGGAGGCCAAGCTCGGCGTCCGCTACCACAAGCCCCGGCCCGACCTGCCCTACGACGGGCATCTGCGCGACCCCATGACGCAGGACGTTTTCGACGTCGAGGCCGACGTCACCTGGGCGAACAACAGCGCGTTCGACGCCATCCAGATCCGGTTCCCGGGGGCCGCGAACGGCAGCGGCATCATCCCCGCCAACCCGGGCATCTCCAGCTCGTTCATTCCCCCGAACGCCGACGTCACGCACGCCTTCCGCGACGCCGTCGGCGTCCGCCTAGGCGGCGACTACAACCTTCTGCCCGATCAGCTGGCGATCCGTGCCGGCGCGTTCTTCGAGACCCAGGCCGCGAACTCGGTCTACCAGAACATCGACTTCGACGGCGCCGACCGCTTCGGCGTGGCCCTCGGCGGCACCTACCGCATCCGCATGGGGAGCGAGAAGCAGCACGCGCTCGACCTCATGGCCGGCTACGGGCACGTGTTCTTCGGCACGTTGAGCAACGACAATCCCAACGCGCAAGGCCTCCCGGCGCTCGTCGGCACGGCGTGCCTCAACAACGGCACCGCCGTCGGGAGCTGCCCCGGCGGTGGGCAGACCTACCGGACCCCGTGGCCCATCAACCTGGGCACCATCACGAGCTCCATCAACGTCATCAACGTCGGGGCCTCCTACAAGTTCTGACGCCTTCCCATGTGCTAACCATGGGGCATGAGCTCCGACGTCCGAAACGTCATCATCATCGGCTCCGGCCCGGCCGGGCACACGGCGGCCATCTACGCGGCGCGTGCCAACCTGAAGCCTCTCATGTTCGAAGGGCTCGCCCGCGGGGGCATCCCCGGCGGCCAGCTCATGATCACGAACGACGTCGAGAACTATCCCGGCTTCCCCGAGAAGATCACGGGCCCGGACCTCATGAAGGGCTTCCGCGATCAGTCGATCGTGCAGGGCGTCGAGGTCGTGACCGACGACATCGTGAAGGTCGACTTCTCGAAGCGCCCGTTCACCGTCTGGTCCGACAGCGACAAGGTCGAGCACAAGGCGCGGACCATCATCGTGGCGACCGGCGCGCAGGCCAAGTGGCTCGGGCTCGAGAGCGAGGCGGCGCTGCAGGGCAAGGGCGTCAGCGCCTGCGCCGTGTGCGACGGCGCGTTCTTCCGCAATCAGGACGTCCTCGTCGTCGGTGGCGGCGACACCGCGATGGAAGAGTCGATGTACCTGTCGGGCCTCTGCCGGACGGTGACGCTCATCCACCGCAGGGAGGAGTTTCGCGCCAGCCGGACCATGCAGGACCGCGTGCTGAAGAACCCGAGGATCAAGATCCTCTACAACTCGTTCGTCGAGGAGATCCTCGACGTCTCGCGCGGCGAGGTGACGGGCGCACGCGTCAAGAACGCGAAGACCAACGAGTCGCAGGTGGTCGCGGCCACGGGTTTCTTCGTCGCCATCGGGCACACGCCGAACACGGATCTGTTCGCCGGGCAGCTCGAGCTCCACGACAACGGATACATCAAGACGCGCGCCGGAAGCTCGTACACGAACATCCCGGGCGTCTTCGCCTGCGGCGACGTACAGGACTTCACCTACCGACAGGCCGTCACGGCCGCGGGGACGGGCTGCATGGCCGCGCTGGACGCCGAGCGGTGGATGGCCGCGAACGATGGCCACTAGGTAGACCCCTCACGGCGCCCGTCGTACGCTCTGGCGCGACCGTGACCGCTCCGTCCGTCGACGCCCCCGCCGCGCCCATGACCGAGCGCGAGGAGCAGCTCGCGCGCGTTCCGTTCTTCGACGGGCTGACGCGCGAGGCGCTGGCGCTCATCGCCCAGGCGACGACCGAGGAGTCCCACGCGACCGGGACGAAGCTCTTCCAGTACGGCGACCCCGGCGACAAGCTGTTCATCATCCTCGAGGGCAAGGTGCGCATCTCGCGCGAGGTGGCCGGCATGGGCGAGGAGGCGCTGGCGGTCCTCGGCCCGGGCGAAGTGTTCGGCGAGATGTCGCTGCTCGACGAGTCGCCCCGGTCGGCCGACGCGCGCGTGCACGAGCGCTGCCGCATGCTGGTCATCACGAAGGAGGCGTTCGACGACCTCCTCTACCTCTACAAGGAGCTCGCCTACGAGGTCCTGTGGAATTGCGTGCGCATCCTCTCGGCGCGCCTGCGCGAGACGAACGAGAAGGTGACGTTCCTGACGACGAGCGGGAAGTTCTGACGCGATGGGGAGCGGCGCGCGCTGGAATCTGCTCGTCGGTCTCGCGCTGGTGTCGGCGGCGGCCTGCGGGGGGGCAGCGGGGGGAGGGGGCGGCGTTGCGGCGCAGACGGGGGGGGTGGGGACCGCGACCACGGCCTCCGGCGCGACCACGGCCTCCGGCGCGACCACGACGACGTTGGCGTCAACGTCAGCGTCAACGTCAACGTCAACGTCAACGACCACCACGATGGCAGGTCATGTGGACATGAAGGCGCCCGTCGGGAGCGCGATGGGGGGGGATCTTCAGGCGCTCGGGCTCGATCCGAAGAATCTCCCGCCCATCGAGAAGCTCGACCCGAAGCAGCTCCGCGGCGTGATGAAGCTCCTTGCCAAGTCGCTCGGCGGCAAGTGCGCCGACTGCCACACCGAAGGGGACTTCGCGGCGCCGACGAGCCGGAAGAAAATCGCAGCGAAGATGTGGGACGAGTTCGCTGCGAAGCTCACGACGGCCGATGGTGCGCCGATGTTCTGCGATTCATGCCATCAGGGCCGCATCGTCCAGCTCGATCGCACCGACAAGAAGGCGCTCGCCAAGTGGATGGAGACGAGCTTCGTCGACGGCCTCAAGCGCAAGGACGGAAAGGCCGAAGAATGCGAGAGCTGCCACGCGGGCATGGAGATGCGCTTCCTCGCCGGCTGGGGAAAGTGAGTAGGCCACGGCAACACGCGTAGCGCCGCGCATTTGTGCAGATGTGGAGAGCCACTGGACAACCTGTTCCCTGTTTGTTGACGATAGAACGCACGTTCAGTAGCCTTGCGGGCACGATGCAAGGGCTCACGCAGCGCCAGCAGATGGTCCTCGACTTCATCCGCCAGTCGATTCACGACCGCGGCTACCCTCCGACGCTGCGCGAGATCGGCGCGCGCATGGGCATCCGGTCGACCAACGGCGTCAACGACCACCTGCGCGCCCTCGAGCGCAAGGGCTACCTGACCCGCGAGGACATGAAGTCCCGTGCCCTCCGGCCGACGAACCTCGCGAACCAGCAGCTCGGCGAGCTCCCCCTCGAGGCCGTGGCGAACGACGTCGACATGGTCGAGGTGCCCATCCTCGGCCGCGTCGCCGCGGGCCTGCCGCTCCTCGCCGAGGAACACGTGGTCGACACGGTGCGCATCGACCGCACACTCATCAAGGGCGGGCGCGAGGTGTTCGGCCTCAAGGTGCACGGCGACTCGATGATCGAAGCCGGCATCCTGAGCGGCGACTACATCTTCGTGAAAAAGCAGCTGACGGCGTCGCGGGGCGAGATCGTCGTCGCCCTCATCGGCGACGAGGCCACGGTGAAGTACTACTTCCCCGAGAAGGACCACGTCCGCTTCCAGCCTGCCAACAAGAACATGGCCCCCATCTACGTCCGCTCGGGGGACTTCAAGCCGACCATGCTCCTCGGAATCGTCGTCGGCGTCTTCCGGCGCATCTGACGAGCCTCCTGGAGACGCGCTTGACCGCTGTTCGAGCGGTTCGATACGGTCTGCGTATCGCGATGCGAACGCCCCTCGTGCTCTGCGCGGTCGCCGTCGCCCTGGCCCTGACCGGCTGCGGAGGGGTCAATTACGCCATCGCCGTCAACTCGGCTTCTTCCCGCGTCGAAGAGGCGAAGGCCGTCGGCGCCGAGCAGCTCGCACCGTACGAGTACTATTACGCGAAGGAGCACCTCGAGCAGGCGCAGGTCGAGGCGGCCGAGGCGAGCTATTCGGACGCCGCCAACCTCGCCGAGACGGCCGAGGAGTACGCGAGCAAGGCCATCGAGCTGGCGCAGACCGCGCGCCGGACCCGGCCATGAGGACGCCGTCGATGAGGGGCCGGCGCCTCTTCTCCCTGCTGCTCGTCGCGGTGTTCTCGAGCGGCTGCGCCGGCGGGGCGATGCGCGGGAAGATCCGCGGGCTGACGACGACCGTCGACGACGCCGAGAAGAACGGCGCGATGAAGTGCGCCCCGCGGGAGCTCGCCATCGCCCGCAGCCAGCTCGAGTTCGCCGCGATCGATCTCGATCAGGGCGAAGGCTCGCTCGCCGAGGGGCACCTCGCCAAGGCCGAGCCCAACGCTCAGGCGGCCTTCCAGAACAGCCCCCCGGACCGGTGCACCTCGCGCGAGTTCGTCGAGGTCGCCTCCAAGCCGGTCGACGGCGACACCGACGGCGACGGCATCCCGGACTCGCGCGACCAGTGCATCAACGAGCCGGAGGACAAGGACGGCTACCTCGACGACGACGGGTGCCCCGATCCGGACAACGACGCCGACGGCATCGTCGACACGGCCGACAAGTGTCCCAACGAGCCGGAGGACCTCGACGGCTGGCAGGACGACGACGGGTGCCCCGATCCGGACAACGACGCCGACCAGGTGGCCGACCTCGACGACTTCTGTCCGAATACGCCCGGCGTCCCCGGCGGCGACCACCCCGGCTGCCCCAAGAAGAACTCGCTCATCGTGGTGACGGAGAAGGAGATCCGCATCACGCAGCAGATCCAGTTCGAGTTCAACAAGGCCGTCATCCGCCCCGGCATCAGCTTCCGCATCCTCGACGAGGTCGCGGCGGTCCTGAAGGAGAACCCGAAGATCAGCCTCGAGGTGCAGGGCCATACCGACAACGTCGGCAGCGACGGGTACAACATGAACCTGTCGCAGAAGCGCGCCGACTCGGTCCGGCAGTATCTCGTGTCGAAGGGCGTCTCCCCGGCGCGGCTCGTGTCGAAGGGCTACGGCTTCCACCAGCCCCTCGTGCCCAATACGACAGCTTCGAATCGCGAGCTCAATCGCCGGGTGCAGTTCATTCGCACCGAGGCGGGGAAGTAATCGTCGGAGCAGCCCGGGGAGACCGCCCGGAGCCCACGTCGAAAAGGGAAATCCCTCGCCATTTGCGGGACGACCTGCTCTATGCTCCCGCCCGGCGGAGGAAGATTCGCGTGCAAGGCAACGTTTTCGTCGCGTGCGCGCGGCGTGTGTTTTTCTGGGTCGTCGTCGTCGTCGCCAGCCTCGTCACCGTCCCCGCGTTCGCGGCGGATGCCAAGGTCGAGAAGGAGGCGCAGGCGCTCCAGAAGAAGGCCATCGAGGAGGATTCCCTCAACACCGACTACCCCTCGGCGGTGAAGAAGCTCCAGTCGGCAGCCGCCAAGTGCGACGGCGACAAGTGCAGCCCGGCCATCAAAGGGGCCGTCCTCCGCGACCTCGGCGCGATGCAGATCCTCGCCGGAAACGACGGTGACGGCCGCGCGAGCTTCGCGCAGGCCATCGCGGTCGACGCGCAGCTCGATCTCGATCCTGCCTACAAGACCCCGCAGCTCGAGGCGGTCTGGAACGAGGTGAAGAAGAAGGGTCCCGCGGCCCCCGCCGGGGGCGGGACCGAGGCGCCCGTCCCGCCGGGACAGCAGCCCTCCGGGGACTTCGCGCACACGCCCGCCCCCGAGGCGCCCGTCCGCACGCCGCTCCCCATCTACGCCGAGTACTCGGGGAGCGAGCAGATCGCCCGCGTCATCGCCAAGTACAAGGCGACCGGGATGAGCGACTGGAAGCCCATCGAGCTCACGAAGATGGGCACCGGCTACGGCGGTCTCATCCCCTGCAAGGACGTCACGCAGGGGACGATGAGCTACTACATCCAGGGCTTCAACCCGGGCAACGACCCCGTGGCCACCTCCGGGAGCCGCAACAAGCCCTACACCGTCCCGGTGAAGGCCCAGATCACGGGGCCCGCTCCGTCGCTTCCGGGGCAGGACGCGCCCAAGCAGTGCGGCGAGCTTGCCGGCGCCGAGTGCCCGCCGGACTTCCCCGGGTGCAACAGCAAGAAGGGCTCGGGCGATGACTGCGACAAGGACTCGCAGTGCTCGAGCAACGCCTGCGTCGGCGGCAAGTGCGCCGAGAAAAAGAGCGGCGGCGACGACTGCGAGAAGGACGACGAGTGCGCCAGCGGGTCGTGCTCGGACTCGAAGTGCACGGCGGCCAAGAAGGCGGAGGGCGACGACTGCGAGTCGAGCGACGAGTGCGACAGCGGCTCGTGCAAGGAGGGCAAGTGCTCGGGCGGCGGGGGCGGAGGCAAGTTCCCGCGGGTCTGGGTGGGGCTCGCCCTGTCGCTCGATCTCTACGTGATGCCGGGCGCCCAGAACGTCTGCTCGAAGACGACGGGCTCCATCAACACGGCCGGTTACAGCTGCCTCGATCCGAGCACGGGTCAGTCATTCCCGCAGAACGGGACGATCAACGGCGCCATCGTCCAGAACCGCAGCGATCAGGTCGAGGGCGGTTTCGTGCACGGCCCCTTCACCATCATGGGGAGCTTCGACTACGCCCTGAGCCAGAACATGCTGCTCGGCGTCCGCGCCGGGTACGAGGCGCTTACCATCCCCACGGGGTCCGCGTTCGCGCCCGTGCACCTCGAGGCGCGCTTCACGTACCTCTTCGGGAAGGATGCCCTCACCGCCAAGCTGGCGCCCATGGCCTTCATCGGCGTGGGGGCGGGCGAGTTCGACGCGGTGGTGCCGGTGAACGTATTCCTCAACAACGCGACCGGCTCGCTGCAACCGGGTGGACCGAGCGTCCTCGGCCCGGGCAAGGAGAACGCGTGGCTGACGGCGGGCCCCATCTTCGTCGCCGGCGGCGGTGGCGTCCGCATGGCGCTGACGAAGAGGCTCGCCGCGACGGGCGCCATCAAGCTGCAAGGGGCCTTCGGCGGCAGCGCGAGCTTCCTGTTCGGCTTCGTGCCGGAGCTCGGCATGCAGTACGGGTTCTAGGGCGACGCTCGGGGTCGACGCATGAGTGACGAGACGCTGGTCGGGACCTTCCTCGCCCAGGCCGCCGTCCGTGGCGACGCGCCGGCGCTTCGCAGCAAGCACGAGGGCGCCTGGCGTCCCGTGTCGTGGCGTGACTGGGAGAATCGGTCCCGCGCGATTGCCGCGCACCTCATCGAGGCGGGCGTGGCCGCGGGAGACCGCGTCGCGATCTTCGGGAGCACCCGCGAAGAGTGGCTGTTCGCCGACCTCGCCGTGATGATGGCCGGCGGGGTCACCGTTCCGATCTATCCGTCGCTCATCGGTGAGCAGGCCGCCTACATCCTCAACGACTCCGGGGCGAAGGCGCTCTTCGCCGAGGACGCCTCGTACGTGAAGCGCATCGCCGACCACGACGCCGGCGTCACGAACGGCCTCGCACGCGTCTGGCACTTCTCGGACCTCCCGGTGGAGGCCCCCGCGGCAGCGCTCGCGGCGCAGGTCGACGAGCGCATCGCCGCCGCGCGCGCGGACGATCTCGCGACCATCGTCTACACCTCGGGCACGACGGGCCCGCCCAAGGGCGTGATGCTCACCCACGCGAACCTCGCCTGCGAGACGCGCGGGCTCGACGGCCTCCTGCCGTTGACGCCGGACGACGAGCAGCTCCTCTTCCTGCCGCTCGCGCACATTTTCGGACGCGTGCTCGTCGCGATGCAGTATCGCGTCGGGTACACGACCGCCATCGCCGAGTCCCTCCTCAAGGCGCTCGACAACGCGGTCGAGGTCAATCCGACCTTCATGGGTTGCGTGCCGCGCCTCTACGAGAAGGTGTACGCGGTCGTTAACGAGAAGGCCGCCGCCGCGGGCGGAACGAAGGAGAAGATCTTTCGGTGGGCGACCGACTCCCGGCGTCGCGGCGCTGGCGGGCTCACGGGCTGGCTCGCCGACCGCCTCGTCCTCTCGAAGATCCGCGCCCGCTTCGGCACGCGCCTCAGGTTCGCCATCAGCGGCGGCGCCCCGCTGGCGAAGGAGCTCGCGGAGTGGTTCGAGGGGGCGGGCCTCCTCGTCCTCGAGGCGTACGGTCTGACGGAGACGTCGGGGGGGACGACCATCAACACGGTCGAGCGGCACCGCTTCGGCACCGTCGGACCAATCGTGCCGGGAGTCGAAGTGCGCATCGCCGAAGACGGAGAGGTTCTCATCCGCGGCGCGACCGTGATGCGCGGCTACTGGAACAAGGCGCCCGACACGCGCGAGGTCATCGACGCCGAGGGCTGGTTTCACTCCGGCGACATCGGCGAGCTCGACGCCGACGGCTTCCTTCGCATCACGGACCGGAAGAAGGACATCATCGTGACGGCGGGGGGAAAGAACGTCGCGCCGCAGAACATCGAAAGCCTCCTCAAGCAGTCGGGCTGGATCAGCCAGGCGATGGTGTACGGCGACCGCCGGCCGTACCTCGTGGCGCTGCTCACGCTGAACGCCGAGGCGGCGGCGCGCTTCGCCCAGGAGCGGGGGCGCCCGGACGCCTCGAAGCTGGCGGACGACGAGGAGCTGCGAGCCGCGCTGAAGGGCGCCGTCGACGCCGTGAACGCGAAGCTGTCGAGCTTCGAGACGGTGAAGAAGTTCGCCATCCTGCCGGGCGACTTCACCGTCGACGGGGGCGAGCTCACGCCCACCCTCAAGGTGAAGCGCAAGGTCGTCATCGAGCGTCACCGGGCGGTGATCGACGGCCTCTACCGCTGACGGGGGGGCGGGCGCGTGGATCTGTCTCGCAGCGCCCTCGCCATCCGCGCCAGCGTCTTCGCGGAGCTGGCGCCGCGCATCGAGGCGGCGCGCGCCGGGGGGGACCTCGTCGCGCTTCACATCGGGGACACGTACCTGCCACCGCCGCCGGGCGCGCGGTTCGCCGCCGTCGAGCCGGGCGACGCGGACCCGGCGCTCTACGTCTACGGTGCGCTGCCGGGACTCGACGCGCTGAAGCGGGCCTTCGTGCGGATGCTCGCGGCGACGGGCCGCGGCCCGGCGGAGGCGGACGCCTCGCGGCACGTGCTCGTCGGGGTGGGGGCGACCCACGCCATCTACTGCGCGCTTCGCTCCGTCCTCGATCCGGGCGACGAGGTCGTCGTCGCGGCGCCGTACTGGCCTCTCTCGGTGGGCGTCGTCCGGGCCGCGGGCGGCGTTCCCGTCGAGGTGCCGTTGACGACGCGTCTTTACGAGGACCCGGCCGCCAGCGCCGCGGCGATCGTCGAGCGCGCGCTCACTCCGCGCACCCGCGCCCTCTACCTCATCTCGCCGAACAACCCCGACGGTTACGTCTACAGCGAGACGCAGCTCCGGGAGCTCGCCGCGCTCGCCGCGTCGCGCGATCTCTGGGTGCTCTCCGACGAGGTCTACGCCGACTACGTCTACGACGGGGCCCACATCTCCATCGCACGGATGCCGGGCATGGAGGAGCGCACGCTGAGCGCGTATTCGCTGTCGAAGAGCCACGCTCTGGCCGGCGCGCGCGTCGGTTTCCTCGTCGCGCCCGAGCGGGTCGTCGTCCTGGCGCGGCGGGTCGCCACGCACACCGTCTTCAACGTGCCCGTGGCCTCGCAGCGCGTCGCGCTCGCTGCCCTCGAGGCGCCGCCGGACTGGATGAACGAGGCGCGCACCGCCTACCGCGCCGCCCGCGACGCGACGATGGCGGCCCTCGCGGGGTCGGGCGTGCGGGCCTTTGCGCCGAAGGGGGGCAGCTACGTCTTCGTGGACTTCGCGCCCGTGCTGGGTGGGAGACCGCTGCGAGCGCTGCTGGAGCGGGCCATCGACGAGGGGGTCCTGCTTGCCCCGGGGGAGGGGTGCGGTGATGCCTACGAGGCGTGGGCGCGGCTCTGCTTCACGTCGGTCCCGCTGGAGAGGCTGAGGGTGGGGCTGGAGAGACTGCGCACCGCGGCGGACGGGACGCCGCATCGATAGATTGGGACACGGGATCCCTCGAGCTACGCCCTTCGCCGCCTCAGACGACCGAGGCCCATCGCCCCGATGACCAGTCCCAGCGCCATCCCTCCGCCGGCTTCCGTCACCCCGCGCGTGCACCCGGCTCCCGCGGCCAGCGCCTCCACGCGCGGGCCCGTTGCCGCGGTCCTCGGCGGCAGCACCACGGGCGGTTGGCCCAGGATGATAGCGAGCAGGGCGCGCCGCGCCTCGAAGAACGGCTTGCCGCGCGAGCCCCAGGACGGCGCGTCCCCCGCCTTCGCCTCGTCGAACGCGGCCGGCACCAGCCATCGCGCCACGGCGTCCGCGCGCGCCGGGTCGCGGTCCCGCGCCATCTGGAGATACCCGGCGTCCTCGAGGCCGCGCCGCCAGTTCTTCAGGCGGATCGACGCCAGCACGCCCTCGAAGCCGATGGAGTGCTCGTCGAACTCGTCGCGCTGCGTGCCGGGGTAGAGCAGCATGCCGTCGCCGTTGGCCCATTCGCTGTCGCTGCGATAGGACTCCGGGTCTTCGAACGGATCGACGGGCACGTCGCCGTGCTCCGCGTACCAGTGCATCGAATCGCGCAGCACCCAGCGCGGGACGCGGAACATCGCGCTCAGCCAGCCGTTCACGCGCGGCGAAACCGCGTCGTCGTCGATGAGGAAGGTGCCCGTCCGCGGCCTCACGCCGTCGTAGACCCACGACTCTTTGCCCTGCGCCCGCGCCTCGTTCACCTCGGCCACGTCGAAGCGCGCATGCAGCATGGGCACGTCCACCGGCTGCGCGGTCGGGTCGAGCGAGCACGTCCAGCCGACGCGCACCCGGTGCAGGTTCGCGTCCTCCGACTCGCGGACGAGCGTGCGCCAGCCCGCGCCCCAGGGGCTGGAGCATTGATCGTCGGCGGCGTAGAGCACCAGATCGGTCGCCCCGAGGAGCTTCTGGTCGGCGACGCGGTCGGCGATGGCGCGAACGCGCTCCAGCGTTCCGGTGTCGGGGCTGCCGAACGCGCCGTGCGCGCCCAGCGTCAGCACCCCGTCGCCCATCCCCGGCGCGGGCCCGACGTAGCCGTTTCCTGCGGTGTAGAGCGCGCCGGAGAGCGACGGGTACGCGCGGTCGACGTCGGACGGGGACGTCGCGTCGTTCATCGGGGCGAGGCGGTGGGCGTGGAGCAGCTGCCAGAGCTGCCGCTCGGCTCGTGGCCCCACGCGCTGCTCGAGCTCTTCGTGATCGTAGGACAGCGCCGTGGCGACGGTCCGATCCGGCAGCGTGGCGTCAACCACCTCGAGCTCCACGGGGAGCCGGGCCAGCACGGCGTCCTGCAAGCGGACGACGACGTCGCCGCGGTACACACCGACCGGCTGGGCGCGCGCGACGCCGAGGTCGATCCAGACGACGCCGTTCTGCCGCGGCTCGATGCGCATCGGGTAAGGGTTCCAGTCGTGCGCGAGGTCCACGGGCAGCAGCGCGTCGGGCACCGGGCCCACCCACTCCCCCTCGGGCGGCCCCGATCCGGCTTCCCAGCCGCGGGAAACCCCGGGCTTCTTTCCCCCCGAGGCGCGGCGCACCTTCACGAAGTGCTCGACGAAGCGCGCGATCCGGCCCGATGCGCTCTGCGCTCCCCGCACCGCTGCCGCGCCGTCCACCAGCTTCGCGCCGTCCGGACCGTCGAGCTCGTCCAGCGTCACGGTCACGCCGTCGAGCACCGCGTCGTCCGCCTCGACGACCACCTGGAGCGCCACCGACTCGTTTCGCATCGCGAAGAGCTGCGCCGGCCCGCCGGGGTGCCAGATGGGGTTGTCGACGCCGCTCTCGAACGGCGTCGACACGGCGTCGCGCCGGATCTTCTCTCCATCGTCGACCATCCACACCCGCGGCGCGGCGCCCGCGCGATGAGCCGCGAACATCGTGGCGAGCAGCATCATCGAGGTCGAGAGTCGAGCGACGCGCATTTGTCCCCCTAGGTGCCTGCGATGAACCGGGCGACCAGCTGCCCGAGCTCCTCGCCGGCGTCTTCCTGCAGAAAGTGCCCCGCGCGCGCGATGGTCACGTGCGGCTGCCCCGCGGCGCCCGGGACGCGCTTTTGCAGCGGGCGCTCGGCGCCCTTCGTGACCGGATCCGAGTCGCTGAACGCCGTGAGGAAGGGCTTCTCGAAGCGCTCGAGCGACCGCCACGCCGCGCGGTTCGCCTCGCTCGCCGGATCGTCGGGACGCGTCGGCACGAGGAGCGGAAACTGCCTCGCCCCGCTCTTGTACGTCTCGTCGGGGAACGGCGCTTCGTACGCCGCCACGACCTCGGCGGCGACCGGCCGTGCGCACCCCGTCTGGACGATCCTTCCCACCGGGAGCACCTCCGTCTTCTGGGAGAACGCCTGCCAAGCCAGGAACGCTTCCGAGACCCGCTCGTCGCCCGTCGGCAAGCCCGTGTTGGCCGCCACGACGCGCGCGAAGCGCTCCGGGTGCTCGGCGACGAGGCGCAGCCCGACGAGGCCGCCCCAGTCCTGGCAGAAGAGCGTCGTCTCGCGCAGATCGAGCGCGCCGAGCACGCCGGCCATCCACGCCACGTGACGTGCGTAGGTGTAGTCCTCGCGCTGCGCCGGCTTGTCGCTGCGCCCGAAGCCGACGAGATCGGGAGCGACGACGCGGTGACCGGCGGCGACGAGGCCGGGGATCATCGTGCGATAGAGGAACGACCACGACGGCTCGCCGTGGAGGAGCAGCACCGGCGCCGCGCCGCGAGGGCCCTCGTCGACGTAATGGACGCGCACGCCGTCGAGGTCGACGTAGTGCGGCGCGTAGGTCCAGTCGGGGAGATGGTCGAAGCGTTCGTCGGGCGTGCGGAGGAGGTTCATCGACCCGTCGTACCACGGGCAAAGTGTAAAGCGTCACTTGACACTACCGATCGGACGGGTCACGCTCCTCCCCGTGCGCAGCCGGCTCGTCGTCCCCTTCGCCCGACGCCTCGGTCAGCTGCGGCGCGACGTCGCGACGGCCGCGGGAGCCCTGATCGGACGGAACCCGCCGCCCCTCGTCCGCGTCACCGGTACGACCAAGCGCGCAGCCTCGCACACGCCGCGTCCCATGCGCGTGGCGCGCGTCGTGCGGGAGACCACCGACGCGGTCACCGTCGTGCTGGAGCATCTGGACGGCGAGCCGGTGCGCTTCGCGGCGGGGCAGTTTTTCACGCTCCACGTTCGCCTGGACGACGGCGAGGTCGCCCGGCGCGCGTACTCCGCGTCGAGCAGCCCGCTCGACGCCTCGCACGTCGCGATCACCGTCAAGCGCGTCGCGGGCGGCCGGGTGTCCGCGCACATCGTCGAACGTCTTCGCGAGGGCGACGTGCTCGACGTCCTCGGTCCGTCGGGTTCGTTCACGCCCGCGCCCGCGCAGGGGCCGCGGCGCATCGTCCTCGTCGGAGGGGGCAGCGGGATCACGCCGCTCACCTCCATCGCCCGCACGCTCCTCGCGACCGAGCCGGGGACCAGCGTCGTCCTCGTCTACGGCAACCGCGCCCGGGGGGACGTCATTTTCCACGACGCACTCGAGGCCCTCGCGCGGGACCACGGCGCCACGGGTCGCCTGGTCGTGCGCCACGTGCTGGAGTCCCCGCCGCCGGGGTGGAGCGGCGGCACGGGCCTCCTCGACGGGGCTGCGCTGGAGCGTGAGCTCGGCGCCCTCGGGGACGCGCGCGGCGTGCCGAGCGAGTACTTTCTCTGCGGACCGGATCCGCTGATGCACGCCGCGCGCGCGTTCCTGACCGGCCGCGGAGTCCCCCACGGGAGCATCCACGAAGAGCGCTTCGTGTCGGCGCACGCAGGCCCCACGGCGGCGCCCTCGACGGCCCACACCGTCGTCGTGCGCTCTCGCGGCGGGGCGCGACGCCTCGTCGTCGAGCCGGGCCACACCGTGCTCGAGGCCGCGTTCGACGCGCGGGTCGACATGCCGTTCTCCTGCACCGTCGGCGGCTGCGGCGCGTGTCGCGTGCGGCTGGTGGACGGCGACGTGGCCATGGACGAGCCGAACTGCCTGACGCCGGAGGAACGCGCCGACGGCTACGTGCTCGCCTGCATGTCGCGACCCGGCGGCCCCTGCACCCTGGAGCTCGCATGACCGGGGCGGCCGCGCTTCGCGTCGCCGGTTCGTGGCCGTACAAGATGCGGGATCTTTGCCGCATCACCGGGATGCCGCGGCAGGCGATTCACTTCTACATCCAGCAGGGCCTCGTGCCGCCGGGACGCAAGACGGGGCGCAATACGGCGCACTACGGCGAGCAGCACGTCGAGCGCATCCGCCTCGTCCGACAGCTCCAGAACGAGCGATTCATGCCGCTGAAGGCCATCCGCGCCGTGCTCGACGGGAAGGACGACGCCTTCACCCCCGCGCAGCGCGGCATGCTCCTCGACGTGAAGCAGCGCCTGTCGTCGTCGCTGGCCCAGCCGCGCGTCAAGGCCGCGAGCCTCGACGCACGCGCGCTCCTCGCGCGGCACGACCTCGATCGCGACGACCTCGACGACCTCGTCGGCGCCGGCGTCCTCGAGGTGACGGCGGGCCCCCGCGGAAAGCTCCTCGTCGCGGCCGACGACGCGTGGGTCATCGAGCTCTACGCCGAGGTGCGCCGTGCCGGCTTCACGAGGGACCTCGGCTTCGACGCGCGGCTCCTCCGCATCTACGAGCGGTCCGTCGCCGCGCTCTTCGAGCGCGAGAAGAAGATCCTCACCCGTCGCCTCGCCAAGCTGCCGCCCGACCGCGTCGCTCCCATGCTGGAGAAGGCCATCCCGCTCGTGCACCAGTTCTTCGCGCGTTACCACTCCAAGAAGGTCCGCGACTTCTTCGCGCGGATGGGAGACTGAGCCATGTTCGATCTCGCCCGCCTCGCCCGCATCCTGCCGCCCCGCATCCGCGACGCCGTGGACGCGCACGTCGAGGCGCTCTCGGTCTTCACGGAGATCCGCGATCCGCGCGTGCTCGCGTCGCTGGCGCCCTCGGGGGTGCGGGGCCTCCTCTTTCATCGCGGCAAGCAAGGCGTGCCGACGCGCATCCAGGCGACCCACGCCGCGCACTTCGACTGGTCGTACCCGAGCGACCAACCCGAGATGCGCTCGCTCTACGACCGCGCCAAGAAGGGGCAGTGGGACGGCGCGTCGCTCCCGTGGAAGACCGACGTCGACCCGTTGAACCCCGAGGTGCCGCTCATCCCGGAGCGCTTCGTCGACTTCAGCATTCTGGAATCGATGGGCGTGCGGCTCGACGCGAAGGAGCGCCGCGCGTTCACGAGCAGCCTCACGGCGTGGATGCTGAGCCAGTTCCTCCACGGTGAGCAGGGCGCGCTCTTCGCCGCCGCGCAGGTGACCGAGGCGGTGCAGTTCTTCGACGGCAAGCTCTACGGCGCCACGCAGGTCATGGACGAGGGGCGCCACGTGGAGGTGTTCCACCGCTACGTCGAGGACAAGCTCGGCAAGCTCTACCAGATCAACGACAACCTCTTCGTCATCATCGACGCTCTCATGAGCGACTCGCGCTGGGACATGAAGTTCCTCGGCATGCAGATCATGGTCGAGGGCCTCGCGCTCGGCGCGTTCGGAACGCTCTTCCGGCTGACGAAGGAGCCGCTGCTCAAGGAGCTCCTCAAGAACGTCATCCAGGACGAGGCGCGGCACGTGCACTACGGGGTCCTCGCGCTCCGCGAGCACATCACGAAGGAGCTCTCGGAGAGCGAGCGCCGCGAACGGGAGGACTGGGCGTTCGAGGTCGCGCTTTTGATGCGCAACCGCTTCATGGCGTACGAGATCTTCGAGGAGCAGTTCCAGGGCGTCATCACACGCGCGCAGTGGCGCGACTTCGTGCTGCGCACGCCGGGGCTCGAGGAGTTTCGCACGGTCATGTTCTCGCGCCTCGTGCCGAACCTGCGCGAGATTGGCCTTCTCACGGCCCGGATCGTGCCCCACTACGAGCGCGTCGGCCTCATGAAGTACTTCGGCGGCGCGGCGGCGGACAAGCTGAGCGGAGACCAGATGATCCGGGAGCTCGAGCAGGCCGCGTGACGGTCGCCGGCCCCCTCGTCTCGGTGGTGATGCCCTTCCGCGATGCGGGCGCGACCGTCGAGGAGGCGGCGGCGAGCATCCTTTCGCAACAGGGTGTGACGCTGGAGCTCGTGGCGGTCGACGACGCCTCGCGTGACGACGGCGCCGAACGAATGCGGGCCCTCGCGGGCCGGGACGCGCGGATCGTGCTGGTGCAGGGCGAGGGGAGGGGGATCGCGCCGGCGCTCACGCGTGGGCTCGCGGTGGCGCGCGGGCAGGTCGTGGCCCGGATGGACGCCGATGACGTGGCGCTGCCGGGCAGACTCGCTCGTCAGGTGGAAGCGCTCGCGGCGGATGCGCGGCTGGGAGCGGTGGGGACGCGCGTGGAGACGCTGGGGGCCTGCGGCGAGGGGATGCGCGTGTACGTGGCCTGGCAGAATGCCCTCATCGACGCGGCGGACCACGCGCGCGAGGTCTTCGTCGAGTCCCCCTTGTGCCATCCGTCCGTGGCGCTCCGGCGCGAGGCGCTCGAGGCCGTCGGCGGCTGGCGCGATACGCCGTGGCCCGAGGACTACGATCTCTGGCTTCGTCTGGACGCGGCGGGGTGGCGGCTGGCGAAGGTCCCCGAGGTGCTGCTGCGGTGGCGTCAGCACGCGGGGAGTCTCACGGTCACGGATGCCCGGTGCTCGCAGGACCGCATCCGGGAGGGCAAGGCCTCGTACCTCGCGCCTCGCCTGGCCCGGGCGGGCCGGCCGGTGGTCGTCTGGGGCGCAGGGCCGACCGGCAAGCGGCTGGCGCGAGCGCTCGAGGCGTACGGGCTCCACGCGAGGCAGTTCGTCGACATCGATCCGCGAAAGATAGGGCGGACGGCGCGCGGGGTGGCCATCGTCGCCCCCGAGGCGTTGAGGGCCGGGGAGGATACGGTCGTCGTCGCGGTGGGCGTGCGCGGCGCGAGGGAGCTCGTGAGGGCCCACCTCGTAGAGCGGGGGTTCGTGGAGGGAAAGGACTTCGTGTGCGCGGCGTGACGTCCCTGGCTCAAGGCTGCTTGAGCGAGCAGAGGTGGGTCGAAGCCTCGCAGTAGGCGACGCGCGCGTCGCGGACCCTGAACATCGGGCAGATGGGGCGCTTCCGGGTACAGGCGTTGGCCTGGGCGTAGGCGTCCTTCTGCGAGACGGCGACGGCCTCTTTCCATCCGTTGTTGCAGCAGCCGGCGCGCGGCACCGCGACGCAGTCGGCGTCGCTCTGGCAGGCGCGGAACTGGGCGCCGACACCGGCGTCGTCCGAGGTCGAAGAGGAGGTCGAGGTCGAGGATGGGGTCGAGGTCGAGGATGCGGTCGGGCTCGGGCTCGGGGGCGGGTCCGGGGTGGCGCTCGCGAGGGGCGCCGTGGTGACGGGCGCGGGCTGGGAGGTCTGCGCGCACGCGACGAGTGCCAGCGCAGCGAACGCAGCGGTGAGCATGGAGCGCGCCATCGACACCGCGTATATAGCGCGGGGAGGTCGAGATGCGAGAGCTGAGAGGAAAAGTCGCCGTCGTGACGGGCGCGGCCAGCGGGATCGGGCGCGCGATGGCGGAGCGGTTCGCGCGCGAGGGCATGAAGCTCGTGCTCGCCGACATCCAGGAAAAACCTCTGCTCGAGGCGCGCGACGCCCTCGCGAAGATCGGCGTCGAGGCCCTCGCCGTGCCGACCGACGTGTCGAAGTGGGAGCACGTGGACGCGCTGGCCCGGCGCGCCTTCGAGGCGTACGGCGCGGCGCACGTCCTCTGCAACAACGCGGGCGTCGGGGTCGGGGGCATCTGCTGGGAGACGCCGCCCGCGGAATGGGAGTGGGCCTTCGGCGTGAATCAGTGGAGCGTCGTCCACGGCATCCGCGCCTTCGTGCCCCGGATGATCGCGCAGGGCGAGGGGCACGTCGTCAACACGGCGTCCATCGCGGGCCTCCTCGCCACGCCCGGCATGGCCGCGTACTGCGCCACCAAGCACGCCGTCGTCGCCATCAGCGAGTGCCTGCACCACGATCTCGCGGTGACGGGCAACGCCACCAAGGTGCACGTGAGCGTCCTCTGCCCCGCGTGGGTGAAGACGAACATCGCCGACTCCGGGCGCAATCGTCCGGCTTCCTCGGTCCCGCGCGCCACGAGCGCCAGCCCGCAGCAGCAGATGATGGAGGAGCTCGTGCGCGCCGCCGTGGCGGGGGGCATCCCGGCGGAAGAGGTCGCCGAGCAGGTGTTTCAGGCCATCGTGAACGAGCGCTTCTGGATCCTCACCCACCCGAAGACGAAGAAGGCCGTCGAGAAGCGGATGCGCGGGATCCTCGAGGGCACTCCGCCGGAGTTCGATCCGTCGAAGATGTGAGCGCTACGAGTGACGGTCCCGGATGGCGTCGACGCTCGCCTCCCAGTTCTGCCCGTCGAACGTCTCGACCCGGAAGCGCGACGCCGCGCCGTCGTCGAGGCAGAGCGCGTTGACGTCCCAGTCGTTCGGGTGGGACCGGGGGCGATAGAACGGGTGGACGCCGCAGGTCCGGCAGAACATGTGCTTCGCCACGTGCGTGTTGAAGGAGTAGACGGTGAGCGCGTCCTCGCCGCGGAGGATCGCGAAGCGTTCGGGCGGCACGATGACGTGGAGGTAACCTTTCTTCGCGCACACCGAGCAGTTGCACGTCGTGGCCACGTGGTCCTCGACGTCGACCCGGAAGCGCACCGCGCCGCAGTGGCAGCCGCCTTCGTAGCGCGTCGTCATGGCCGGTCATCCTTCTCGTCCTCGCCTTCGGCTTCCTCGTCCTCCGTGCTCTCGCGCGCCGCCGCCGAGAAAATGCCGCGCGCCATGAGCGACGTTTCCGCGCGAGTCCGCCGCGTGTAGACGTCGGCCCGCACGCGCGCGATGCCGCGGTCCTCGGGCGACGCCAGCCAGGCCGTCTCCGCGAGGTGGCACGCGAGGGCGAGGTCCCCGCGCGACGCCAGCTCGGTCGCCCGGTCGGCCAGCCTCCGTGCGCCCCCGGACAGAGCGGCGAGCTCCAGGGCCAGGGCCCGCGCGCGCGCCGGCTTGAGGTGCGAAGGATCGCCGTCCCACCAGCCGCCGTAGAGGCGCCAGACGTTGTGCACGACGAACTCCGGCTCGTCGTAGATGGGGCGGAGGTAGGGCCGCGCCAGGAGCTCCGCCGGGGCGCGGACCGAGGCGAGGGCGTCCTCCAGCGTGCCTCCGTCGTTCATCACGGCGACCGTCTGCTCCACGAGCGACTCGAGGAGCTCGGCGGTCTCGGTCACGGCGCGCCGCACGCGGTCCCTCCCGAAGATGGGCGGACCGTGCCCGGGGCACAGCACGTCGGCCGGGAGCTCCGCGATGGCCCGCAGCGCCTGCGCCCACTCGCGCGGGTAACGCTGCACCTTCTGCGGGTTGCCGGCGTTCGGCGTCGCCCAGATGAAGAGGTCCCCGACGCACACGACGGCGCGCGCCGGAACCCAGACCCAGGTCGCGTCGTCCGTCTCGCCGAGCGCGTGACGGAGCTCGAAGCGCTCGCCGCCCACGTCGAGATCGAGCGACGACGCGTACGTGACGTCGGGCGCGCGGAAGCTCTCCGGCCAGGACGGGGGCGTCCGGAATTGCCGCGCGTTGATGCACGCGTTGTAGCCGTGGGTCAGCTTGTAGCGCTCGAACCGCGCCGGGACCCGCTCGTGCCCGACGACGCGTGCCGGCGCGCCCTGCTCGGCCTCGTAGCGCTCCACCCCGAAGCAATGGTCCACGTGACCGTGCGTGTAGATGGCCGTGTGCAGCGGGCGCTTCGTGAACGAGCGTACCGTCACGTGGACCTGGTGCGAGAGGAGAAAGCTCCCCGTGTCGACGAGCACGAGGCCGGCGTCGGTGTCGAAGGCGGTGGCGTTGGCGAAGCTCGACACGAACCCCGTGCGCGGGGCCACGTTCTCGAGGTCGAGCAGCGGCGCGAACGGATGATGCGTGGCCGGATCGAGCGCCCCGGACCAAAGCCCCTCGGCGAGATCGCGGATGCGCCCCATTCTCCTAGAGAGTGTAGACGAGCAGCCGGCACTCGATGGGCCCGTTGTAGAGCATCCACCAGCGGTCCGGCTCGCGTCGCAAGGCGCGCCGCATGGCCGCCGGGATGTCCGGTGTCCCCGCCAAAAGGGCCGCCGTGTGCCCGGTCATACCGCGCAGCGCCTGCGCGAGATCGTCGTAGAGCGACGCGTCCGCCGCGAGCCTCTCGCCGTAAGGCGGGTTGCTCACGACGAAGCCCGGCGGCTGAAGAGGCGCCAGGTCGCGCACGTCGCGGCGCTCCAGGACGAGCTCGACCCCTGCGCTCCGCGCGTTCTCCCGCGCCAGCTCCACGGCCCGCGCATCCACGTCGCACGCGAGCACGGGCGGTCCCTCGCGGAGGGCCGCGGCACGCGCCTCGGCGCGCATCGTGGCCATGGCGCGGCGCTCCGCGTCGTCGTGGCTCGCCCACCGCTCGAAGCCGAGCTGCTTGCGCGAGAGCCCCGGGGCCATGCGCCGCGACCACGCCGCCGCCTCGATGGCCAGCGTCCCCGCTCCGCACATCGGGTCGACCAGGGGCCTCGCGCGGTCCCAGCCCGAGAGCCGGAGCACCGCGGCGGCCAGCGTCTCGCGCAGCGGCGCCGCGCCGGCCTTCGCGCGCCACCCTCGCTCGTGCAGCGACGAGCCGCCCACGTCGAGGTAGAGCGTAGCCTGGTCGCGCGCGAGGTGGACCGCGAGCAGCGCGTCGGGATCGTCCCGGTCGACCGACGGGCGCTCGCCGAAGCGGTCACGGAGCGCGTCGACCACGGCGTCCTTGGTCTTCTGCGCCACGAACTGCGAGTGCGTCAGCTGGCTCGACCGGCACGTCGCCCGCACCGCCAGCGTCGTCTTCGCCGTCATCCACGTCGGCCAGTCGACGGCGCGCGTCCCCTCGTAGAGGGCCGCGCCGTCGCGCGCCTCGAAGGTCGCCACCTGGCAGAGGATCCTCACCGCGACCCGCGACCAGAGGCATGCGCGCGCCGCGTCGAGGAGGAGCCCCTCGAAGTGCACTCCCCCGCGGTCCGCCCGCACGCCTCGCAGACGCAGCTCGCGGAGCTCGTCGCGGAGGGCGGGCTCGGTCCCCTTGGCGGCCGTGGCGAAGAACCTCACCGCGCGGGCCCTAGTCCTTGGGATGCAGGCCGGCGTGGAAGGAGCGGGTGCGATCGACGATGCGCCCGAGCGAGAGCGGGAAGGTCATGTGCCCGCCGGGGATCCATTCGATGGGCGGCTCGCCCCAGGCATGCCACTGCGCCTCGACGAGCGGCGCCGCGATGTACACGTCGTCCTTCGCCATGATCCAGAGCTGCCGCTCCGGGGGAAGGATCGGCTTCAGCGTGCCGAGGCCGAGGCGGCGGAAGATCTCCTCCCGCCGGGGGCGGTCGACGCCGAAGCTCTCGAGGTCGGCCTTCATGCGCCACAGGATGGGCGCCTCCTCCACGGCCTCCGCGAGCTGCAAGTGGCTCACGATGGGGACGATGTAATCGGGCGTCGGCTCGAGGCACGCGAGCACCATCGTGATGGAGCCGCCGAGGCTGATCCCGGTGACCCCCACCTCCGTGTATCCCTGCGAGCGCAGCCAGGCCATGAGCGTGCGCGCGTCGATGCACGACTGGCGCACGGCCTCGATCGAGCGAACGAGGTCGGCGCTCCAGAAGAACTCGCCGTGAAAGAGCGCGCTCTTCGGGTTTCGCGCGCCGTGGAAGGGGAGCTGCACGTGGAGCACGTCCGCGTCGAGCACCTGATCGAGCTTGGGCAGGAGCACGGCCTCCTCGACCCACGGCCCCGGCTCGAGCCAGCCGTGCACGTAGATGAGCGCGCGCCGTCGCGGACCCGAGCGCGGGTGCACCCAGCGCGCCGTGACCATCTGGTTACGCGCGTACTCGCCCGCGTGCCGCGCGCGGTAGTGCGGGCAGAGCGGCACGTGCTGGCTGTGCCAGGTGAGCGTCTCCATCACTCGGCCGTGCGCCCGCGGCAGGCGCGCCCGCCGGAGCTCGAGGTCGCGCGGGGCGACGGGGGCGGGAAAAAGCACGGTCGCGGGGGCGTCGAGGTAGGGGCCGAGGTCGTCGACCGTGTTTTGCTGGGCCGCGCGCAGGTGAAGGAGGTGGGTGAGGCCGCCGATGATGCGGTCGACACCTCGTCCGACGGAGGGCATTGAGGGGACTGTAGTCGACCTTCCGGCGGGGTGCGCCCACCTCGAAGCGAAGGGCGGAACGTGGGCGCGGGCCCACGCTCGCCCGGCGCCATGGGCGTACTCTCCGGGCGGCGGCCGCGGTATGTGGTGTGCACCCACGGATGAGGATGAGCCGTCGACTCGCGCTGTCGCTGTCCCTCGTCCTGGGAGCCCTCGTCGCCTGCGGGGGCGGCGGCAACGCGGGCGCGCCCGTCGCTGCGGCCGACGGTGGGGGCGGGGCCGGGAAGGATGGATCCGGGGGAGGGGGCGGTGGCGCGGGAAGCGACGGGGGCGGAGGAGGCGGAGGGGGCGAGGCTGGGGGCGGAGGAGGACCGGACGCGGATGGGAGCACGCCGCCCGCGGACGGCGGCTCGCCGAACGACGGCGGCACCGTGGACTCGATGCCCTCGCCCGCGAGCGACGGCGGGCTCCCGCCGGCCGGCTGGCTCTACACGGTCGCGGGGAAAAACGAGATCTACGTCTCGAACGGGAGCTCGGGCACGGTGTGGATGGGGCGCGGGGTCAACATGGATGACCTCTTTCTCTGCGGCTACAACGAGGGCTTCTGGATGACGAGCCCGAGCGGCGAGCAGGCCCTCACCGGGATGCTGTCCGCCCTCATGACCGACTGGAAGCCGACCTTCCTCCGGGTCTCGCTCGCGATGAACAGCTACCCGCCGTACGACATCGGCTGGGCGGCCGACACCTCTCAGTACGCGACGCTGATGACGAGCTTCATCGAGGCCATCGGCGCGTATCCGAACACCTACGTGCTCATCACGCTCCGCAGCGAAGCGAGCATGGTGAACGCGTCGAACGCCCAGTGCGCCGCCGGGGGTGACGACGCGGTCTGCATCCCGACGAGCGGCACGGACGCCACCTACAAGGCGCTCGTCGACACCTTCAAGGACAAGCCCTACGTGCTCTTCGGCGTCTCGAACGAGCCTGGCGGGAACGACGGGACGCAGAGCCAGATCACATCGGCCATGAGCCACGCGGTGGCCACCATCCGGGCGGAGGAAGACGCGGACGGCGTCCCGCATCACCTCGTGTCGGTCCAGGGCCTCGCGTACACGAGCAACATCGCCTTCTACGACACGGCGCCGCTCCCGTACGACAACGTCGTCTACGAGTTTCACTCCTATCCGCCCGTGGCGAGCGCCTACACGCAGTCGAAAATCCCCGTCATCATCGGGGAGTACGGCCCGAGCGGCACGGACACGTCGTTCACGACCGCGCTCTACGCGGACCTCGAAGCCAAGCACATCCCGAACCTCGCCTGGGACATGGACACGTTCAACGACTGCGCGCCCGATCTCGCCACGCTGACCACGACGACCACGATCACGCCGTCGCCCTGGGGACAGGTCGTGAAGGCTTACCTCAACGCCCACTGACGGCTGCGGCATCGGGCCGCGCGCGCCGGGCGTCCCACACGAGGATGGCCAATCCCGCGCTGGCCGCCAGCGCCGCCGCGACCTCCAGCGCTCGCGCCGGCCCCCACGCGTCCCAAAGGAACCCGGTGAGCAGCCCCGCCGGCAGCGCCGTGATCCCCGCGATGAAGTTGTACGCCCCGTACGCCCGCCCGCGCTGATCGTCGCGCACGAGATCCTTGAGGAGCGCCTTCTCCACAGGCTCGGTCAGCCCGTAGAAGACGCCGTACAGGACGAACAGCGCCCACACGTGCCACGTCGCGGTCGCCTCCCCGAGGCCCGCGTAGACGAGCGCATAGACCACCCACCCGACGGCGATGAGACGCGCCCGCGGCATCCGGTCCGCCAGGTCTCCGCCGAGCCAGGCCCAGACGACCTTTGACGCGTTGAGCACGGCCCAGAGGATGGGGATCTCCGCCGTCGGGAGGCCCAGCGAGCGCGCGCGGAGGAGGAGGAACCCGTCGGACGAGTTGCCGAGCGAGAAGAGCGCGAGGATGGCGAGGTACGACGTCAGCGTCGGCGTCAGCACGCCAGCAGGGCGCCCTCCGTGACGGCTCGGCGGCGCCGCGGTCCGGTCGCGCGCGGGCTCGCGCACGGCGACGACGAGCAGCGTGGCGATGGCGCCGGGGATGACGGCGATCCAGAAGACGCCGCGCAGAGACACTCCCAGCGCCACGAGCGCCGTGGCCGCGAGGGGCCCGACGACGGCGCCGAGGTTGTCCATCGCGGCCTGGTAGCCGAACGCGCGGCCCGCCCTGTCTCCGGCGGCGTCGGCGATGAGCGCGTCCCTCGGCGAGCCGCGGATGCCCTTGCCGACGCGGTCCGTGACGCGGACGGCGAGCACGTGCCACGGCTGCGTGGCCAGCGCGACGAAGGGACGGACCGCGCTCGCCAGGCCATAGCCGAAGAGGACGAGCGGCTTGCGCCTCGGAACGCGGTCCGCCACGACGCCCGACGCGAGCTTCAGCAGGCTCGACACGGTGTCGGCCGCGCCCTCGACGAGGCCAATGTACGCCGGCCCCGCCCTCAGCACCTCGGTCAGGAACACCGGCAGGAGAGGGAAGATCATCTCCGTGCCCACGTCGGTGAAGAGGCTGGTGAAGCCGAGGAGGATGACCGCCGCGGGGAGGCGCGGGCGCGGGGACAGGCGCTTCTCGGGCATCTCCCGCACTATAGTCGTCGTGCTATGGACGGTCGGCGTGTCCGTCGCCCTCTTCGTCCGCCACGGGAAGGCGTCCGCCTTCTCCTCCAGCACCGATTACGACCAGCTCTCGCCCCCCGGGGTCGAGCAGAGCGAGCTTCTCGGCGCATGGCTCGCCGACGAGCGCCTTCAGGCCGACGCCGTCTTCGTCGGCCCGCGCAAGCGGCACGAGCAGACCTACGCGTGCGTGACGCGCGTCCTGGCGACGCGCGGCCTGCGCGTCCCCGAGCCGACGTTCCTTCCCGAGCTCGACGAGCACGACGGCATCTCCCTCGTCTTCCGGATGCTCCCGCAGCTCGCGGCCGACGACCCGGAGCTCGCGGGCATCGCCGAGTCGATCGCCAAGGCCGGCAAGCCCTCCGCGGATCACGTGCTCGCCGCTTTCAAGCGCATCACCCGGCGGTGGGTGCGCGGCGAGATCGGCCACGACGAGGTCGAGCCGTGGAAGGCGTTCCGCTCGCGCGTCGCGGCGGCGCTCCAGAAGATCGCGGCGCTTGGCCGCGGGAAGACGGCCCTCGTCTTCACGTCCGCCGGCGCGGTTGCGGCGGCCACGGCGGAGGCGCTCGGGGTTCTCGAGGAAGAGCGGGTGCTGGATCTCAGCTGGTCGCTCTACAACGGCTCCGTCACCGAGCTCGATTTCACCGGCGACCGCTGGGGCCTCCGCACCTTCAACGCGACGCCGCACCTTCGCGACAAGAGGCTCGTCACGTCGGTGTGAAGCGCGTTTGCGCTACCATGCGCCGATGCTCGAGCCCACCCCCCGCGCCAGGGACGCCGTTGCCCGCATTCGCGAGTTCGTCCACGACGAGGTGATGCCCATCGAGCCGCGGCTCGCGGGCTCCACGTTCAAGAAGATCTTGCCGCTGCTCGAGGCGGCGCGCGACCGCGCGAAGACGGCCGGCATCTGGGCGCCGTACCTGCCGCACGACCTCGGCGGCATGGGCCTCTCCCTCTACGACTACGCCTTCGTCAGCGAGGAGCTCGGGCGCACGCCGCTCGGACACTACTGCCTCAACTGCCAGGCGCCGGACGTGGGCAACATGGAGCTTCTCATCGCCCACGGGAGCGACGCGCTGAAGAAGCGCTTCCTCGCCCCCCTCGCGGCGGGCAAGATTCGGAGCTGCTTCTCGATGACCGAGCCGGAGCACGCCGGCTCGAACCCCGTGCACATGTCGACCCGCGCCGAGAAGGACGGCGACGACTACGTCATCACCGGGCACAAGTGGTTCACGAGCAGCGCCGACGGCGCCGCGTTCGCCATCGTGATGGCCGTCACGGGTGCCGACGCCGAGAGCCCCTACGCGCGCGCGAGCCAGATCGTCGTCCCGCTCGATACGCCGGGCTTCCGCCTCGTGCGCAACATCTCCGTCATGGGGGAGGCCGGCAGCGACTGGGCGAGCCACGCCGAGGTGCGCTACGAGGGCGTGCGCGTCCCCCAGACGAATCGCCTCGGCCCGGAGGGCGCGGGGTTCATGCTGGCGCAGGAGCGGCTCGGGCCGGGGCGCATCCACCACTGCATGCGCTGGATCGGCATCTGCGAGCGGGCGCTCGATCTCATGTGCAAGCGCGCCGCGTCGCGCACGCTCTCGCCGGGCAAGCCGCTCGGGACGCGGCAGATCGTGCAGGCCTGGATCGCCGAGAGCCGCGCGGAGATCCACGCGTCTCGCCTCATGGTGCTGAGCGCGGCGCACGCCATCGACGAGAAGGGCTCGCAGGGCGCGCGTGACGAGATCGGGATGATCAAGTTCTTCGTCGCCGGCGTCCTGCAGCGCGTCCTCGACCGCGCCATCCAGACGCACGGCGCGCTCGGCCTCACCGACGAGACGCCCCTCGCGCACTGGTACCGGCACGAGAGGGCGGCGCGCATCTACGACGGGCCGGACGAGGTGCACAAGGTGGCGCTCGCGCGGCGGATCCTCCGAGGCTACGGCCTCGACGTGCACTGAGAAGCGCGCATGCGAACCCTGTCTCTCGTCGTCCTCTTCGCTTCGCTGCTCTCCGGGTGCAGAGACTGCACCTCGGCGCTCGTGCCGAGCTCCGAGGGCGCGGCGAAGGACAGGCCGTCGACCCAGCCCACGACCGAGGCGGGGAGCGTGAGGCTCGTCGTCGGCGGGGATTCGCGCGACGACAAGGCGCACGTCGTCCCCTGGGCGTTCGAGCAGGCGAAGGCGCGGGGCGCCGCGGCCTTCATTTTCCTCGGGGACATGGAGCTCACGCCCGAGCTCGACCGAACGTTCGCCCGCGAGCTCGCGCTGCTCGATCCCGTCCCCTTCTACCCGGTCCTCGGCAACCACGAGGTCGAGCAGCTGGGCTTTCTGCCCGTGGGGCGGGCGGAGGCCGAGAAGGCGCTCGCCCGCCGGTTCCTGAACACGCCACGGACGCCCGTCCGCAGCGCCCTCCCCGACCGCATCGTCTACTCCGTCGACCTCCCCGGAGGCGTCCACTTCGTCGCCCTCGACAACGTCAGCCAGCGCGGCTTCGGCCGTGACCAGCTCGCCTGGCTGGGCGCCGACTTGAAGCGTGCGCACGCCGAGCCGACCACGCGTCACATCCTCGTCGGCATGCACAAGCCGCTCGCGCACAACGGCGTGGCGACGCACGGGATGGATCACGACGGGGCCGAGGCGGCTTCCGAGTCCGACGCGGCGCTGGCCCTCTTCGTCGAGAACCACGTCGAGATGATCCTCGCCAGCCACGTGCACCAGTTCACGCGGTTCGAGCAGGCCGGGATCCCGAGCTACATCACCGGCGGGCTCGGCGCCCCGCTGACGCGCTCGGGCGCGGAGCACGCCTTCCACCACTTCCTCGTGCTCGACGTGACGGACTCGGGCATCCACGTCGACGTGGTCCGCTTCGGCGGCGCGCCGTCGGTGGAGCCCGAAGGGGAGGACGACGACGACTGAGCTCTACCCGAGCTCGGCGGTGCGCGTGAACCGCACGCCCATCCCGCGCGGATCCATCCACGCCACTCGCGCGTGAACCTCCACGCGCCCGCGCGGCGTGCCCATCTCGAGCACGACGGCGCTGCCCACCGGGCGAGGCACGGCGGTGCAGACGAAGGCTCCCCCGGGCGAAACGTCCGCCGTCGTCGAGACGCGGTGCACGGAGCTGCCGAACTCGTGCCAGTCGACGGCGATGAGGGCCACGTCGCGTTCGTGCCCGCGCCGTGCGCGAGGGACGAGAGCGTCGATGGGGCGGCGGAGGAGGGTCGCGAGTCGCATCCCACGCATCGGAGCGCATCGGCGCGCGCCGGGACAAGTTGTCGGGTACGCCAGGTTGGTACGGTGGGTGCTTCATTTCGTCCGCGTGACGTCGAATCTTCCGCTGGAACCGGGCGACGACACCGCGGAAGCCGCGGTGAGGGTCGGCCGCACGCTCCGCGACAAGTGGCACCTCGACGCGCTCATCGACGTCGGCGGCATGGCGGCCGTGTACGCGGCGACGCACCGCAACGGGATGCGCGGCGCGGTGAAGATCCTGCACCGCCATCGCTCGCTCGATCCCGACATCGCGGCACGGTTCCGTCGCGAGGGCTACATCGCCAACAAGGTCGCGCACCCCAACGCCGTCAGCGTGCTCGACGATGACGTCGACGACGACGGCAGCGTCTTTCTGGTGATGGAGCTCCTCGAGGGCGCGACCCTCCGGGAACGCCTCGAGACGCGCGGCGGCACACTCCCGGCCGACGAGGTGCTCCTCGCGATGGACCAGCTTCTCGACGTGCTCGCCGTCGCGCACGAGGCGGGCATCATCCACCGCGACGTCAAGCCCGAGAACGTGTTCGTCACCACCGGCGGCAACGTCAAGATCCTCGACTTCGGCATCGCGCGCCTGTGCGAGCCGAGCGCGGCGGGCCACTCGGCTACGATGGCCGGGTTGCCCATGGGCTCGCCCGCCTTCATGTCGCCCGAGCAGGCGCGCGGCCGGTGGGACCTCGTCGACGCGCAGAGCGACGTCTGGTCGGTCGGGGCCACGATGTTCACGCTGCTCTCCGGCCAGGACGTGCATACGGCCGGCACCGTGCCGGAGCTTCTGGCGACCATCTTCACGCAGCCGGCCCCTTCGCTCGCGACCGTCGTCCCGGATGCGCCCCCGGCCGTCGTCGAGCTCGTCGACCGCGCCCTCCAGCTTCGGCTCGCCGACCGGTGGCCGGATGCGCGCGCGATGCAGGCGGCCGCGCGCGCGGCCTACGCCGCGTCGTACGGCGAGCCCATCCCCGAGCCGGCCCCCGCCGCTTCCCGGACTCCGCGCCCGCCGTCCCCGTCGGATCCGAGCGTCTCCCCGAGCCAGCTCCGGATCCGCGGAGCGACCACCGTCGTGGCCTCCGACACCACGCAGTCGCGGCGCGCGGTGAGGCAGCGAAGAGTGCAGCGAACGGCGCTCGGCCTCGCGATCCTCGTGGCCGCCGTTCTCGGCATCGCGGGCGCCGAAGGCGACGTCCGCTCCGATGACGCGGTGGTGGCGGGTGATCTCGTGGCCGAGGTCGGAGAGGCGCCGTCCCCTCTGCCCGTGCGTCCGACACCCGCGCCCGTGTCGCTGCCCGCACAGGATGTCCCGCGGCCGACCGCCCCGCGGCCGCCGCTGGCGAGCCCGGCAACCCCCGTCGTGCGGATCCGCCGTCCCTCCATCTACGACCGGCGGTACTGACGCCCCTCGATGTACGGCAGGCGCTCCGTTCCGGGCCGCCTCGCGGTCACGGCGGGTGAGGCACTTCTCCTCGCTGGGCCGGGCCCGGTCGTGCGATCGTAGCGGGCTCACCGGAAAGGGACGCTCATGGCCGAAGCGCACGAGATCGCCGAGAGGATCGAAGAGGCCGCGCACCACGAGGGCGGACACGGAGGCGGACACAGCGGAATCGGCAAGTTCGTCGGCCTCACCATGGCCGTCATCGGCGTCCTCCTGGCCGTCTGCTCGGCCTACGTCGGCTCCGAGCGCACGGAGCTCGTGAAGACGATGGTCGAGCAGTCGAACACGTACAGCGAGTACCAGGCCTCCTCGACCAAGTACCGCGCGATGATGGCGCAGATCCAGCAGACCTACGCCGTCACGCCGAGCCGGCGCTTCGCCGCCGAGGCCCTCGAGCGCCTCGAGCAGATGCCCGTGCCCAAGGAGGCCGAGGAGCTGGCGGCGCTCGACCGGGCGACGCTGAAGGAGCTGACGCAGCTCATGACGCCGCGCAAATCGGAGGTCGAGGGCTTCCTCGGGACGATCGCGCGCTACGACGAGGAGCGGAAGGCGGCGCGCGAGTGGGCCGAATCGTACGAAGACGAGGTGAACGCCCACTTCGAGGGGTCGGAGGATTTCGAGAAGGCGCAGCTCCTCGCCGAGATCGGCATCGTCATCGCGTCGATCGCGCTCCTGCGGAGCAGCCGTCCCTTCTGGTACGTGTCGATCGTCGCGGCGCTCGTCTGCGCCGTCCTCGTGGGAAAGACCTGGATGAGCCTCCGCCACGAGGTGCACGAGGCAGAGGAGAAGCAGGCCCACGCGCGTCAGCACTACGAGCAGCTCCGCGGCGCAAAGGACGCGAGCGGAAAGCGCGCGGCGGAGGTCCGCGACGACGAGACGCTGGCGAAGATCCGCGAGCGGTTCGCCATCACCTCGGGGCCGCCCGAGCGCGAGCATCCCTAGTGCGCCGCAGTGCACGGACGGCGGTGCACTAGCGATCTCTAGCCGTCGAAGGGGGCGCCCTTGATCGCGCCGCCAGCGGGGCTACGCCTAGTACCACGGTGGAGCACGCACACCACGACCACGGGCACCCGCACGGGCATCATCACGGGCACCACCACGCGCACCCTGCGCCCGGAAACCTCGGACGCGCGTTCATCGTCGGCATCGCGCTCAATCTCGGCTTCGTGCTCGTCGAGGTCGTCTACGGCGCCCTCGCCCACTCGCTCGCCCTCATCGCCGACGCGGGTCACAACGTGGGGGACGTGCTCGGCCTCGGCCTCGCCTGGGGCGCGACGGCCCTGGCGAAGCGGAAGCCCTCGAAGCGGCGGACCTTCGGCTTCCGGCGCTCGACCATCGTAGCGTCCGTCGCGAACGCGCTCATCCTGCTGTTTGTCACGGGCGGCCTCACGTGGGAGTCGATCCTGCGCCTGCTCGCCCCCCAGCGCCCCGACGGCGGGACCATGATCGTGGTCGCGCTCGCGGGCGCGGGCATCAACAGCGCGTCGGCGCTCCTCTTCATGAAAGGCCGCGAGCAGGATCTCAACCGGCGCAGCGCCTTCGTCCACCTGGCCTCCGACGCGGTCCTCGCGGTGGGAGTGGCGGTCGCCGGCGCGGTCATCCTGCGGACCGGCTGGCTGTGGCTCGATCCTGCCGTCAGCATCGTGCTCGCCCTCGCCATCCTCGCGGGCACGTGGTCGCTGATGAGCCAGTCGCTGAACCTGATGCTCGACGCCGTGCCCGAGGGCATCGATCCCGGGCGGGTGAAGGCGTTCCTCGGCGAGCTCCCCGGCGTCGTCGAGGTCCACGACCTCCACATCTGGGAGGTCACGTCCGGGTTCATCGCTCTCTCCGCGCACGTCGTCGTCGGCGCCGGCGAGGACTGCCACGAGCTCCGGCGCGCGATCCAGACGCTCGTCCAGGACGAGTTCGGCGTCGAGCACACCACGCTCCAGGTCGATCACGGCCACGCCGACCAGCCGCCGCTGAAGATCGAGCTCGCCAAGTGAGCGTAGACTCGCGCAAAGCCTTCCCACGCCCGATAATAGGAAGGGCGAGGAAAGGACCAGCGATGAAGATCATCAAGCCAGGCCCCGAGAAGGACACGCCGCGCGGCGTGCGCGGCGGCGCCGAGATTTCGCCCCTCACCGCGGGGGCGGCCAACATCTACATGGCGGTCTGCCGCGTGCCGCC
>DASXZL010000086.1:0-104758 GCA_036501935.1 Polyangiaceae bacterium
AGCGGATGTTCCATCCCAGGCCATCGGGCGGAGGCGGCGTCAGGGATGCAGAGCGGCCGTGAGGCCGCGAAGCACGGCTGCGCTTTGGCAGCCGCGACGCGCTCCTGCGCGTCGTCCTTGAAGCCGCCGAGCACGATGGCACGATCGAACATCCGACGAGCAGGAAGAAAGGGTGAAGCGCGCGGGCGCGAGCGAGAGCGCGGGCGCGGGCGCGAGCGCGGGCGCGGGCGAGAGCGCGAGCGCGAAGGCGCGGGCGAAGTGCTCTCTAGCTGAAGGCGCTTGCAGGGCGGTGGTGGAGTGGAAGCGCCCGGTCACCGCTCGCTGACGCTCGCGGTGCTGAAAGCGTCGGCTGCCGCCGCCGCTTTGATGGACGCCGCCCGCGCCCGCGCTCACGCTCACGCTCACGCCCGCGCCCGCGCTCACGCTCGCGCTCACGCCCGCGCTCACGCTCGCGCTCACGCTCGCGCTCACGCCCGCGCTCGCGCCCGCGCCCGCGCCCGCGCTCGCGCCCGCGCCCGCGCTCGCGCCCGCGCCCGCGCTCACGCCCGCGCTCGCGCCCGCGCTCACGCTCGCGCTCACGCCCTCATCTTCGGATCCAGCGCGTCTCTCGCCGCCTCTCCCACCAAGTTGAGCGAGACCAGCGTCGCCAGCAGCGCCCCCCCCGGAAACACGATGAGCCACCAAGCCCCCGCGCTCGCCCTCGCTTCCCCCATCGCCTCCCCCCACGACGCCATCGTGTCCGGCCACCCCACCCGCAAGAAGTCCACCGCCGCCTCGATGAGCACCACCGACGCCACTCCGAACGCCGCCGCCACGATGGCCGGCCCCACCGCGTTCGGCATCACGTGCCGCAGCAGCACGCGCGCCGGCGACGCCCCGAGCGCCCGCGCCGCGGTCGCGTAGTCCTCCCCCAGCCCGCGCAGCACCTCGGCCCGCACGAGCCGCGCGAGCTCCGTCCAGCGCGTCAGCGCGATCGTCCACAAGAGCGTCGCCGTCGTCGGGTGCGGAACGAGCGCGCCGACGACGAGGACCAGCACCAGCGTCGGGATCGCCGTCAGCGACTCCACCGCGCGCGACACCAGCGAGTCGATGACGCCCCCCGCGAAGCCCGCGAGCCCGCCGAGAATCACGCCGATCGCGACGAGCACCAGCGACGCGCCGAGCCCGAGGCCGAGCGCCGTGCGCGCGCCGTGAACGACGCGCGCGAAGAGATCCCGCCCGAGGGCGTCCGTTCCCAGCGGGTGCCCCGCGGAGAGCGGCGGCAGCATCGCCTCCGCCTCGCTTCCCACCTCCGTCGGGCCGTGCGCCACGAGCGGCGGGATCACCCAGTCCCCGGGAGCGCCGTCCCGCCGCAGCGCGGCGACGTCGAGGCCCGCGAGCGCCGGCGGATGCGTCACGTCGGGCAGCACGTAGACGACGCCGTGCCGGCGGCAGGCGACGGGCTCGTCGCTCGCCAGAAGGTCCGCGAAGACGGCGACGAGCGCGAGGCACGCGAGGACGAGCGCGCCGGCGCGGGCCACGCGGTCGCGCCCGAGGTGGGCGAGCGCGATGCGCGTCATCGTCACGTAAGGAGCGGCGACGCGCCGGGCGCCCACGAGCGATTCGCGGACCGCGGCGGAGGTCTTTCGCCGGGAGAGCTCGAGGACGACGCTCGGCTCTTGCGGAGGGTGCTCGTCGCTCACGCGGCGCGCCTCTCCTGCCGCCGCGAGAGCACCTCGCGCACGCGCGGATCGAGCGCGCCGTACGCCACGTCGCTCGCGACGAGGCCCATCGTGACCGCCACCGCCGACGCGAGGATGACCGCCATGAGCCACGCCGCGTCGTGCGCCTCGATGGCGCGGATCGTCTCGAAGCCGATGCCCGGCAACCCGAACACCTCCTCCACCACGAACGCCCCGCCGAGAAGCACCGGCAGATGCAGGCCCGCCAGCGTCACCGTCGGCATGAGCGCGTTGCGGAGCGCGTGGACCACCGCGACCCGCCACGCCGGCAGCCCCTTCGCGCGCGCCGTGCGCACGAAGTCCTGCCGCACGACGTCGAGCATCGCGGACCGCTGCCACCGGGAGAGCGTCGCCATCGAGCCCAGCGCGAGCGCCGTCACCGCCAGCCACACGCGCCCTTCCCCGACCGCGGAGCCGCCCGCCAGGCGGCGCAGCACCTCGGCGACGGCGAAGGTCGGCGTCGCGTAGAGGAGAAAGAGGACGCCGCCGCTCACCCAGTCGAACGCGCGCCCCTGCCGCCACGCGCCGATCGCCCCGAGCGGGATCGCCAACGCCCAGCTGAGCATCATCGCCAGCGCGCAGACGAGCAGCGTCACCGGCGCCCGCTCGCGCAGCTTGTCCAAGATGGGCTCGCCGTCGATCGCGCTGACGCCGAGCTCCCCGCTCGCCGCGCGCCGAAGCCACTTGCCGTACCGCGTCTCGGTCAGGACGGCGACGGCGCGGTCGGCCCCGTCGAGCTCGACGTAGTCGGTCGCGTGGACGAACCACCACTCCTGCCAGTCGGCGACGGCGCGGCGAACCTGCGTCGCGTCCGAGTCCGCGGCCAGGAGGGGCCCGCGCTCGGTCGCGTGGCGGGCGATCCGGGTGAGCCGCTCGAGCGCCACGTGGTCGGTCGTCGTGGTCATGGCGTGGATGACCTCGGGGAGCGCGTAGGTGTCGAGCGACACGAGGTCGGTCTCGCGGAGATCCGTGCCGTGCTCGATGAGGCGCGAGACGGCCCGGGCGACGGCGGTCCGCGTGAAGTCGAGCGCCCGGTCGTCCCAGAAGCGGGACCAGAAGAGCGCGGCGGTCTGCGGCGCGCGGAGGTCTGCGGCGCCGCCGAGGCCCATCCGCGACGCGACCGGCGCGAGGGCCACCGCGACCCGCCCCCGTTCCTCCGGCGGGAGAGCCTCGAGCAGCGGCAGCACGTAGGGGAGAGCCGCGCCCCCGAGACGCCGGAGCTCGCGCGCTCCTCGGCCTTCGTCCGCGCCCTGGTCGGCGCCGCCCGACGCCACCTCCTTCACGGCGGCCGTCGCGCGCGACACGACGTCCTTCGGCCGCGTGTTCACGAACCGCGGCAGGTCGACGAAGCGCGTGCGACGCGCCTCGGCGAGGGTCGCGTCGCCCGTGTCCCGGGCGGGATCGGGCGCCAGCGTGGTGACGAAGAAGAGGACGAGGCTCGTCGCCAGCAGCGTCGGGATCGCCCAGAGGACGCGGCGGAGCGCGTAGCGGAGCATCGCCGCCCACGACTATGGCACGCGGAGTGTATAGTGGCCCACCTTCCCATGCCGACGTCGCCCACGCCCCGGTCCTGAGCCGCGATGGAACCCGCCGAGCTACGCAAGAGCGCCGAGCGCTGGATGTCCGAAGACCCCGATCCGGACACCCGCGAAGAGCTGCGGAAGCTCCTCGCCCAGCCCGATCTCGCGTCGACCGACCTGGCCGACCGCTTCGCCGCCCCGCTCGAGTTCGGGACGGCGGGCCTCCGCGGCGTCCTCGCGGCGGGGCCGAACCGGATGAACCTGGCCGTCGTCGTGCGGGCCACGTGGGGGCTCGCGCAGGAGCTCCTGGCGACGGTGCCCGGCGCGGCGATGCGCGGCGTCGTCGTCGGTGGGGACGCGCGCCGGATGAGCCGGCAGCTCTCCGAGCACGTGGCGGTCATCCTCGCCGCCGCCGGGATCAAGGTGGTGCTCTTCCGCGCGCCGGTGCCGACGCCGCTCGTCGGCTTCGCGGTGAAGAGCCTCGGCGCCGCGGCCGGTGTCGTCGTCACGGCGAGCCACAACCCGCCCGAGTACAACGGCTACAAGGTGTACTGGGAGAACGCCGCGCAGATCGTCCCGCCGATCGACGCGCGCATCGCCTCCGCCATCACGCGCGCCCCGCCGGCGACCGAGGTCGTGCAGAAGGCCCTGCGCGATCCCGACGCGCGGAGCCTCGTCACGGATGCGCCGCCGAGCCTCGAGCGAGCCTACCTCGACGCCATCCGCGCCCTCGCGGTCCACCCCCACGCCGGCGATCGCGCGCTCCGCATCGTGTACACGCCGCTGCACGGCGTGGGCGACGCGCTCGTGCGCCGCGCGCTCTCGGAGAGCGGCTTCACGGACGTGACGAGCGTCCCCGAGCAGCAGAAGCCCGACGGCGCGTTCCCCACCGTGGCGTTCCCCAACCCGGAGGAGAAGGGCGCGATGGACCTCTCCTTCGCCCTCGCGAAGAAGACCGGCGCCCACCTCGTGCTCGCGAACGATCCCGACGCGGACCGGCTCGCGATGGCCGTGCCGGAGGGGGACGGCTTCCGGCAGCTCACGGGCAACCAGGTGGGCGTGCTGCTCGGGCACTACCTTCTGACCGAGCGGCCCGCGGAGAGCCTCGGGAAAAAGCCGCGCGCCGTGCTCGCGTCCATCGTGTCGTCGCCGCTCCTCGGGCGCATCGCGGGCTCTCTCGGCGTCCGCTACGAGGAGACGCTGACGGGCTTCAAGTGGATCGCCAACCGGGCGATGGAGCTCGAGCGCGATCCGGAGCAGCCGTGCGAGTTCGTCTTCGGCTACGAAGAGGCCCTCGGCTACTGCGTGGGGGACGTGGTGCGCGACAAGGACGGGATCTCGGGCGCGCTGCTCGCGGCCGAGGTCGTGGCGGTCCTGCGGCAGCGGGGGCGGACGGTGCAGGACGAGCTCGAGGCCATCGCGCGCCGGTGGGGCGTCTTCGCGAGCACCCAGGTGAACGTCACCCGCAAGGGGGTGAGCGGCGTGGCGTCGCTCCGCGCCATGATGGCGCGCCTGCGAGGCTCGCCCCCGCGCCGGGTGGGCGACGACGAGGTGGTCGCGGTCTCCGACTACGAGGCCCGGACGCGTACCGACAGCCGCACCCGGGGCGTCGCCCCCCTCTCGCTCCCGAAGAGCAACGTCCTCGCGCTCGATCTCGCCTCGGGGAGCCGCATCATCGCCCGCCCGAGCGGGACCGAGCCCAAGGCGAAGTTCTACTTCGACGTCCGGGAGGACGTGCGGGACGGCGAGCCCGTCGCGGTCGCCGAAGAGCGCGCGGCCCTGGCCATGCGCCGGCTGGCCGACTCATTCGTGGCCCTGGCCGACGCCTGAGCCGGCGGACGGCTTGACAAGGGGGCCGTTTCCCATCATCTTCCGCGCCCCGATTCCGGCAGGCTTTCCTCAACCGTCGCGCCCCTTTCACAGCGCGTCGGCCCGCCCGGAGCGGCCCCCGAAGGTGGCGTCATGCCGAAGATGAAGACCAGAAAAGCGGCGGCCAAGCGCTTCCGCGTGACCGGCAAGGGCCGCGTCCGACGCCCCAAGGGGGGCGGAAACCACGGCATGCAGGAGAAGTCCCGCAAGCGCCTGCGCCGCCTGCGCAAGAACGACATGGTCGACTCGACGATGCAGAAGCACGTCAAGCGCATGCTCCCCTACAGCTGAGAGGACGCCCATGCCCCGCGCAAAACGAGGATTCAAGGCCCGCCGCCGCCGCAACCGCATCCTGAAGGAAGCCAGCGGCTTCCACAGCGCCCGCTCGCGCCTCTTCGCCTACGCGAAAGAGGTCGTGATGAAGGCCTGGGTGTACGCGTACGCCCACCGCAAGCTCCGCAAGCGCGACTTCCGCCGCCTCTGGATCGCCCGCATCAACGCCGCGGCCCGCCAGAACGGCACGACGTACTCGCGCCTCATGCACCAGCTGAAGACCGCCAACGTCGGCCTCGATCGCAAGATCCTCGCGGACCTCGCGGTGAGCGACGCCGGCGCCTTCGGCGAGATCGTCAAGACGACGGTCAAGGCCGCGCCCTCGAAGAAGTAGCCCGGGTCACGCTCGCGCGCGGATCAGGCGCGCGGCGAGAGCCGCCAGATGTGAAAGTGGTCGGTCGCGTCTGCGTGAAAGTAGACGAAGCCGTCGCTCGCCCAGTCGGGGCGGCAGGCGGCGCGGTCGCCCTCGGTGAGCTGCTCGAGGCCGGAGCCGTCCGCGTGGACGACGAAGAGGTTCGACTGCGCGAAGGTTTGCCCCTGTCCGCCGTGGGCCGAGCAGAAGACGAGCGAGCGCCCGTCGGGGGACCACGCCGGCTGCCGGTCGTCGTCGGGGCCCTCGGTGAGCTGGCGGGCGCCGGTCCCGTCGGCCTTCGCGACGAACACGTGGGAGTGGCCGCCGACGTCGCGGACGAAGGCGATGCGGTCGCCGTGGGGGCTCCACGCGGGATCGGACCCCGCGCCGAGGAGGGTGAGGCCCGAGCCGTCGAGGTCGGACACGCCGAGGGCGGAGGCGAACCGCTCGGTCGTCTGCCAGCCCGACTCGAAGAGGCGCGTGCGCGGCAGCATCATCGCCATGCTCCTGCCGTCCGGCGAGAGCGCCGGCCACGACGCGGAGAAGCCGGGGTTGCCTGCCGCGGCGAGGAAGGAGGCGCGGTCGAGGGAGGTGCCCGAGGTCTGCACGAGACCGGGCGCGCCGAGCGCGTTCGACACGAAGACCAGCCCCGAGCCGTCGGGCATCCAGGCCGGCTCCGCGCCCATCGCGCCCCCCGAGCTGTACCGCGTCTCGGCGGGTCGACCTGCGCCGCCCGAGCCCAGCGCCGTCACGACGAGGTGCGGCGTCGCCCCGGGCGAGTCGGACACCTCGTAGGCGATCGACTTCGCGTCGGGCGCGACGGCCGGGTCCCGCTCGTCGGCCTGCGAGAAGGTCACCTGCTGCAGCGCCGTGGCCGCCTCGGTCGTGCTCACCCCCCGCCGCAGCGACGCCGAGCACGCGAGCAGCGGCGCCGCGGCGGCCATGAGAAGCAGTGCGCGCAGCATGGCTTCCTCCTCACGGATACGGGTTGCCGTTGGTCTGCGTGAGCGTCGAGCCCGCGGCGGGCGCGGACGCGGGCGCAGGGGCGGGGGCGCCCAGCGTGAGGGTCGGCGCCGGCAGGGCGTACACCGGGCTGAACGCGGTCTGGAAGCCGGGCGTCTTCGGGAACAGCCAGTTCGGCAGTTTCGACCAGTCGCCGAGCATGATGTTCGTCCCGCTGCCGCCCATCTTGCCGAGCGCGTCGTAGGCGTGCATCTCGACCTGCATCGGCGTCACGCTCGCCGATTCGGCCTGGCCCTCGGCGGCGCTCGCCCTCGCCAGCGCGATGCGCGCCGACGCCTCGCCGTTGGCCTGCGTCGTCCGCGTCAGCGCCGCCGCGTCGGCCTTCATCTTGTCGATGCGCGCCTGCGCGAGCGTCAGCTTGGCCTCGGCCTCCTTGTTCCGCATCGACGAGTCGATGCGGAACTTCTCCTCGTCGGTGTCCTTCTGGATCTGGATCTTCTTCACCTCGAGGTCCGTCGTCGCCGCGAGCTTCTGCTGCGCCGCCTGGGCCTCGAGCTCCATCTTCTTCTGCGCGGTCTGCGTCTCGAGCTCCATCTTCTCGGTCTCGGCCTGGTTGGCGAGGAGCTGCTTCTTCTTCAGCGTCTCCTCTTGCGAGACGACGCGCTCTTTCTCGGCCTTCAGGATCTCGGGCGCGTAGTCGACCTTCTGGATGAGCACACTGGAGATCTCGACGTGCTTTCCGGCCAGGCGCTGCCGCAGGGCGACCTCGATCTCGTCCTCGATGGCGCCGTTCTTCCGCTGGAGGTCCTGGTACGAGGTCTTCGCGAAGACGCCGATGGCGGCGCTGCGGAACTCGGGTCCGATGACCTCGTCGAAGTAGTTCGACCCGATCTCCGTGTCGAGCATGTAAAGCTCCGCGACGATGGGCCGGTACGCGACGGCGATGTGCAGATCGAGCGGCAGCCCCTCGGACGAGAGGACGTGGAGCTCCTCCTTCGACGTGGCGTAGGTGACGTCGAAGTCGTCGACCCGCGGGCACTTGCTGTCCGGCTCCCAGAAGGGGCACGAGGTGCGGTACCAGCCGGGCTGGAGCACCTCGTGCTGGATGCCGCCGTTGCTCGGATCGAAGTAGAGGGCCCGATGGCCCGGCTGGATGGCGACGCCGGCGCAGCCGGTCCCCATCGTGATCGTGGCGAGGGCGACGAAAGACAGACCTGTGATCGAGGGCTTTCGCACGAGAGCACCCATGGCGCCGGCTTTCACCGGGCGTCTCCTTGTGCTCCGGCTCTGGTGCAAGCGGCCGGCCACGCGGGCGCGCACGCTCTCGCGCGCGAAAAACGGGCATTGCGTCGAGATTGGGCCTCCCGTCCACGTCCTCCCCGGAGACACGTGTCGCCGGCGGCGACGGACCCGCGTCACGCGCGCTTCTGCATGTCCCCGACGACGACCTCCTCGTCTTCCACCGGCCGGGCCGCGATGAGATGGGTGACGACGGGCGCGACGCCGGGCGTGAGCAGCGCGTGCAGCTCCTTCTCGTCCTCCTGCTGCTCCACGCTGACGCGATCGTGCTGCCGCAGGTGCTCTCCCCACGACTCCACCAGGTAGACCTCGACGAAGCGGTCGAGGGTGCTCGGATCGCGGAACAGCTCCCACTGGAACGCGCCGAAGCGGCGACGGCTCTGCCCGTAGTCCGCCGCGCGCTCGAGGAACGCCTTCACGTTCGCGAGCGGGACGCGGTATTCGACCATGACGAGCACCGGGCCGTCCTCGGCGTCCGGATCGCACGCGAGCATCGGCTTCGGCCAGTGCATCGACGGCGAGAAGTCGTGCTCCTCGGTGCCGAGGCGGAACCAGATGCGCGCCGCGAGGCCGACCACCATGGCGACGGCGGCGGCCATCAGCGCGATGCGGAGGCTGGTGCGGGCCGCGACCTCTCCCCAGATGACGCTGCCGACCGCGACCGCGCCCTGGAAGACGAGCAGGTGGACCGACAGCACGCGCGCCTGCACCCACGGCGGGCTCGCCATCTGCACCGCGACGTTGAGGCTCGAGACGACGGACATCGACGCCATGCCCGCGACGAACATCGCCGCCCCGCCGAACCACGCGTCGGGCGCGAGCGCCAGCCCGAGCAGCGCGGCCCCCATCGTGACGGCCCCGACGCCGAGGATGCGATCGGGCGAGAGCTTCGCGCGCAATCGCGGGAGCACCAGCGTCGCCGACAGCACCGAGCCGACCCCCATGCACCCCATCAGCGCGCCGTAGCCGAAAGAGCCGAGCCCGAGCTCGCGGCGCGCGAAGAGCGGGAGCAGCGCGAGCAGGCAGCTGGCGCCGAGCAGCGAGACGCCGCTGCGCACGAAGATGGCGATGAGGTCCGGCGAGTTCCGGACGAAGCGCAGCCCGGACTGCATCGCGCCGAGCCAGCGCTCCGCGGGGAGGGCGGTGCGGACCGGCGGGCGGCGCCAGCGGACGAGGACGACGATGCCGTAGGCGAACGTGACGGCGTTGAGGAGGAAGACCGCGAACGGCCCCGACGCGGCGACCACGAGGCCGCCCATCGCCGGCCCTGCGGCCCGCGCCAGGTTGAACGAGAGTCCCCCGAGCGTGATGGCGGCGGGCAGCTCCTTGCGCGGCACGACCTCGGAGACGATGGCCTGCCAGACCGGGCCGTCGAACGCCGCGCCGATCCCCATGGCGAACGCCAGGCCGATGAGGCGCCCCGGCGTCATGTGATGCGTGACCGTGAGCACGCCGAGCAGCGTCGCGCCGACGAGGAGCCAGGCCTGGGTCCAGATGGCGAGGCGCCGGCGGTCGAGGACGTCGGCCAGGGCGCCGGCGGGAAGGGCGAAAAGAAAGACGGCGAGGCTGTCGGCCGACTGCAGCATCGCCACATGGAGCGGCGAGGCGCTCAGCGACGTCATGAGCCACGACTCGCCGACGTCGTGCATCCACGCGCCGATGTCGGAGACGAGGCCCGCGATCCAGAGGGCCCGGAAGACCTGCCGGCTCAGCGGACGCCACGGCGAGATGGGCTGAGGCTCCGCGGGCGGCACGGAGGCGCAGCCTATTACAGGAGCTCCACCGTCGTCCGACGGCCGCGAGCCGAGCACCTGCGGAGCAGCCGTGGCCGCGACCGCGGAAGTGGCCATACTCACGGCCATGCGCTGGGATGATTCGCACGAGAGCCCCGACATCGTGGACCGCCGCGGGGAGGGGCCCGTCCAGGGGAGCGCGGGCGGCAGCGGCCTCTTCTTCCTCGTGTTCTGGCTCCTTCGTCGCCCGTGGGGGTGGGTCGTCCTGCTCATCGGGGGGATCGGCTACCTGGTCCTGCGCTCGACGGGCGCTCTCGACGGGGACGCTTCGCGCGCGCTTCACGGCACGCAGTCGGCGCCCGGCGTCGCTGCCGACGGCGAGTCGCCGGAGGTGCACTTCGTCGGCTACGTGCTCGACGACGTGCAGACGACCTGGAGCAACATCTTCTTCACGAAGTACGGACGGCCGTACCGGCACGCGAAGCTCGTGCTCTACACCGACTCGACGCGCACCGGCTGCGGCATCGGAAGCGCGGCGACCGGCCCCTTCTACTGCCCGGCGGACGAGCAGGTGTATCTCGACCTCGGCTTCTTCCACGAGCTCTCGGCCCGGCTCGGCGCGCGCGGCCAGTTCGCGCAGGCGTACGTCATCGCCCACGAGCTCGGGCACCACGTGCAGAAGCTGATGGGCATCGCCGACCGCGGCGCCGCGCCTTCGCGCGGTCCGACCGGCGGCTCGGTGCGCCTCGAGCTCCAGGCGGACTGCTACGCCGGCATCTGGGCCCACTCGACGCGCGAGCGGAACCTCCTCGAGTCCGGCGACATCGACTCGGCGCTCGGCGCCGCGGCCGCAGTGGGGGACGACCGGCTGCAGCGGATGGCCACCGGCACCGTGAGCCCCGAATCGTGGACCCACGGCTCGTCCGAGGAGCGCAAGCGCTGGTTCACCCGCGGCTACACGAGCGGCAAGATGGAGGACTGCGATACGTTCGACGCGGGCTCTCTCTGAAGGGGTCGTCGAGCCCTCCGGGGTCCGGAAACGGCGAGCCGGCGGCGAGGTTGTCGGCTAGATACCGCCCATGTCCAACGCCGGCACGTTTCGGTCGCTGCATCACGCAGAGCGCGTGCTCGTGCTCCCCAACGCCTGGGACGCGGCGAGCGCGCGCCTCGTCGAGGAGTGCGGCGCCACGGCGATCGCCACGACCAGCGCCGCCGTGGCCTGGGCTCACGGCCGCGCCGACGGCGAGCAGCTCGAGCCCGCCGCGCTCCTCGCCACCGTGCGCGCCATCGTGCGGGTCGTGCGGGTGCCCGTGAGCGTCGACGCCGAGGCGGGGTACAGCGACGCGCCCGAAGGGATCGAGGGCGTGATGACCGCGCTCGTGGATGCGGGGGCGGTCGGGGTGAACCTGGAGGACGGCGTCGTCGCGCCGGAGAGGCTCGCGGAGAAGGTCGGCGTCGCGAAGCGCGCCGCGGCGCGCGCGGGGGCCGAGCTCTACGTCAACGCGCGCACCGACGTCTACCTGAAGAACCTGGCCACGGGCGACGCAGCCGTCGCCGAGACGCTCCGCCGCGCGCGGATGTACCGCGACGCCGGCGCCGACGGCCTCTTCGTGCCCGGTCTCGTCGACCCCGAGTCGATCCGGACCATCGCGCGCGAGGCCGGCCTGCCGCTGAACCTCCTGGCGAGAGCGAACCTCGCCCCGGTGGAGCAGCTTTGGACGCTCGGGGTGCGGCGGTTGAGCGTCGGCGGCTCGCTCGCGCTGGCGGCGCTCGGGCTCGTTCGACGCGCGACGCGGGAGCTGCTCGACCGAGGAACCTACGGCGCCCTGTTCGCGGAGAGCGTCGCCGGGGGCGAGCTGAACGGATGGTTCAAGCGGTGACCGCGTAGCGAGCACAGCCCGCGTCTCGGAGTGACCTTTCGCCACACGACGCGCGATGGTCCCGGTCTTGCTCCCGGGACGCACGGTCCGAGCGCATGTGGATCGTCCGCCTCGCCCTGCGCCGCCCCTTCACGGTTGCAGCGTTCTGCCTGGTGGTCCTTCTGCTGGGGTTGCTGTCGGCCGGGACCATGCCGGTCGACATCTTCCCCGCCATCGACATCCCCGTCGTCGTGGTCGTCTGGAACTACCCCGGCATGTCGGCCGAGGACATGGAGAGCCGCGTCACGTTCATCAGCGAGCGCGGGATCTCGACCTCGGTCAGCGGCGTGTCGCGCATCGACTCGCAGACCATCGACGGCACCGCGGTCCTCCGCGTCTACTTCGAGACGGGCTCCGACATCGGCAGCGCCATCGCGCAGATCACCGCGGCGTCGCTCTCGGCCTCGCGGATCATGCCCCCGGGCATGCAGCCGCCCGTCGTCCTGCAGTTCAACGCGTCGAACGTGCCGGTCGCCCAGCTCACGCTCTCGGGCACCGCCACCGAGCAGCAGCTCTTCGACTGGGGTCTCAACTTCCTGCGCGTCCGGCTCTTCACCGTGCCTGGCCTCTCCACGCCCGCGCCCTACGGCGGCAAGCAGCGCGAGGTCATGGTCGAGGTCGACCCGGCGCGCGCGCAGGCGAGCGGGCTCTCGCCGCAGGACATCGTCACCGCGCTCCTCTCGCAGAACGTCATCCTCCCTGCCGGCTCCGCGCGCTTCGGCGACACCGACTACGACGTCCTCATCAACGGCAGTCCCCGGACGACCGACGCCTTCAACCGGCTGCCCATCAAGATCGTCAACGGCGCGATGGTCTACCTCGGCGACGTCGCCCGCGTGTACGACGGCTACGCCCTCCAGACCAACGTGGTGCGCGTCGACGGGCGCCGCGCGACGTACCTGGCGCTCTTGAAGAAGTCCAACGCGTCGACCCTCGCCGTCGTCGACACGACGAGGGACATGCTCCCCTTGCTGCGATCCATCGCGCCGCAGGGCGTGGACCTGAAGCTCGAGTTCGACCAGTCGAAGTTCGTCCGCGCGGCGGTGTCCGGCGTCCTCCGCGAGGGCGCCATCGCCGCGGGGCTCGTCGCGCTGATGGTGCTCGCCTTCGTCGGGAGCTGGCGGAGCACCATCATCGTGTGCCTTTCGATCCCCATCAGCATCCTCGTCGGAGTCCTGGGGCTCAAGGTGACGGGTCAGACGTTCAACCTGATGACGCTCGGAGGGCTCTCGCTCGTCATCGGGATGCTGGTCGACGACGCGACCGTCGAGATCGAGAACATCAACCGCAACCGGAACGAGGGAAAGCCCATCCTCCGGGCCATCCTCGACGGCGCGCGGCAAGTGGCGCTGCCGGCGCTCTCCGCGACGCTCTCCATCTGCATCGTGTTCTTCCCGGTCATCCTCCTGACGGGGCCCGCGAAGTACCTCTTCTTCCCGCTCGCGCTCGCCGTCGTCTTCTCGATGCTCGCGTCGTACCTCCTGTCCCGCACGCTCGTGCCGACCCTGTCGTCGATGCTCCTCGCCAAGGAGAAGCCCGAGGACGAGCGCTGCGCGGACGAGGAGAAGGCGCCCCGCTGCGGCTTCTGGGCCAGGGTGGATCTGCGCCGGCGGCACGCGCTCGACCGCCTGCGTGACGGCTACGCCCGCGTCCTCGACGTGGCGATGGCGCGGCGGGCGCTGGTCCTCGTCGTCGCGGCGCTCTTCGTCGGCCTCAGCGGGCTGCTCTACAAGGTCGTCGGGCTCGACTTCTTCCCGAGCGTCGACGCCGGCATCATGCGCTTTCACTTCCGGGCGCCCAGCGGGTCGCGCATCGAGCACACCGAGCGCCTGGTCGACGCGGTCGAGCAGCGCGTCCGGCGCATCGTCCCCCCCGACGAGCTCGAGGTGATCGACGACAACCTCGGCGTCCCCCTCTTTTACAACCTCGGCTTCGTCCCGAGCGAGAACGCCGCCGAGCAAGACGCCGAGGTCACCGTCGAGCTGAAGCCGAAGCACCACTCGATCATCGCCTACGAGGACCGCATCCGCCGCGAGGTCGCCGAGGACTTCCCGGGCTCGACGCTCTACTTCGAGCAGGCGGACATCGTCAGCCAGGTGCTCAACTTCGGGATGCCCTCGCAGATCGACGTCGAGGTCGAGGCGCGCAAGTACGAGGAGGCGGTCCCCTTCGCGCTGCGGCTCGAGAAGGAGCTGAGAGGCATCCCGGGAGCGGTCGACGTGCGTCTCGGCGAGGTGCTCGATCATCCATCGATGATGGTCGACGTGGACCGCGAGCGGGCGATCGAGCTCGGGCTGAGAGAGCAGGACGTGGCCAGCAGCTTGCTCGCGGCCCTGTCGTCGAGCTCCCTGTCGGCGCCGAACTTCTGGGTCGACCCGAAGACCGGCGTCAACTACTACGTCGTCGTCCAGACGCCGTACTACCACCTCGGTGACGTGCCGGCGCTCATGTCCACGCCGGTGACACCGCCCGGCGGGGTGACGGCGGCGATGCCGACGGCGGCGGCGGCCGGTGGGCAGCAGTCGCCGCCGACCCTCACGCCGACCGTCACGCCGATCGCTCCCTACCTCGGAAGCGTCGCCCGGCTGCGCCCCATCACGACGCGCTCGTCCATCCACCACGAGACGCTGCAGCCGTCCATCGACGTCGAGTGCGGCGTCCAGGGTCGCGATCTCGGCGGCGTCGCCGACGACATCGACGCGGCGGTGAAGCGGCTCGGGAAGCTGCCGCCGGGCGTGCAGGTGAACGTGGCGGGTCAGCCGCAGACCATGTTCCAGGCGTTCGGACATCTGGGCCTGGGGATGCTCGTGGCCGTCGCGCTCGTGTACCTGCTGCTCGTCGTCCTCTTCCAGTCGTGGATCGATCCTCTGCTCATCCTCCTCGCCGTCCCCGCGTCGCTGAGCGGAGTGCTCTGGATGCTGGCCGTGACGGGGACGACGCTGAACGTGGAGTCGCTCATGGGGGCCATCATGGCCATCGGCATCGCGGCGTCGAACAGCATCCTGCTCGTGCACTTCGCGAACGACCGCCGCCTCGAGGATCCAGGCGTCGATCCGGTCACCGCCGCGCTACACGCCGGCAGCACGAGGCTCCGCCCGGTGCTGATGACCGCCTTCGCGATGATCCTCGGCATGCTGCCGATGGCGCTCGGTCTCGGCGAGGCGGGACAGCAGAACGCGCCGCTCGGTCGCGCCGTCATCGGGGGCCTGCTGGTGTCCACGTTCGCGACGCTCATCGTCATTCCCTGCGCCTACGGCCTGTTCCGGAAGAAGCGGCCCTCCATGGGCGAGCACGACGAGGCCGTGGCGAAGGCGGACCGCGGCGAGGACGCGAGCGGCGGCGGGTCGACCCACGGGGAGGCGGAGGGCCACGCATGACCGCGCACGCCGAACACCCTGGCGCACCCGGCGCCCACGAGCCGCACGGCGTCTCGGCGGGGGCGAGGAGAGCGGCGCTCCTCGTCGGCGTCGCGCTCCTGCTCGTCGCGGGCGCGGCGCTGCTCTTTCTTCATCTGCGGCGGAGCCACGCCGAGAGCGCGAAGCGCGCCTCGCTGGTCGCCGATCGGGACCGCGGTGTCCGTCTGTCGGTGACCCGCGTGACGACGGCGCCGGGCCAGCGCGTCGTGACGTTGCCCGGCGACGTGCACGGCTACAGCGAGGCGACGCTCTACGCGAAGGTCAGCGGCTACGTGAAGGACGTGCGGGTGCAGCGCGGACAGCGCGTGAAGGCCGGTGACGTGCTGGCGACGCTGATCTCGCCCGAGACCCAGAAGGACGTCCTCACCGCCGAGCGGGATCTGGCCATCGCGCACATCAACGCCGAGCGCGCCGAGCACCTCGTGCCGAGCGGGGTCGTGTCTCTCCAGGATCGCGACAACGCCGTCGCGGCCAAGCGCATCGCCGAAGCGAGCCTCGCCCGCGCGGCGGCCGTCCACGACTACACGACGATCCGCGCCCCGTACGACGGCGTCGTCACCGCGCGGTACGTCGATCCGGGGGCGCTCGTGCCCGCGGCGACCGGCGCCACGACGGGCGCCCTCCCCATCGTCGACGTGGCCGACGTCGACCACCTGCGCGTCTTCTCGTACCTCGGGCAGGACGTGGCGCCCTTCGTCCACAAGGGCGACGAGGCCACGGTCTGGCAGGACGAGCTGCCCACGCGACGCATCGCCGCGAAGGTGACCTTCACGACGGGCGCCCTCGATCCCCGGACCCGCACGATGCAGGTCGAGGTCGACCTCGACAATCGTGAGCTCGGCGTCTTGCCGGGGACGTTCGCCCACGTCGACTTCCGGGTGGGCGAGGCGCCGTCGCCGCTCATCCCCGACGAGGCGATCGTGATTCGCAACGGGCAGACCATGGTGGCGACCATCGCCGACGGGCGCGCGCACTACGTGCCGGTGGATCTCGGATACAACGACGGGCGCAACGTCCGCGTGCTGCGGGGGCTCCAGGGCGGCGAGACCGTGGGGCTCGACGTCCCCGTCGAGGTGCAGGAGGGCGGCAGGGTCCAGCCGGTCGAGCCCCAGGCGAAGGACGGCGGTTGAGGCCCAGGGGTGCCGGGGACTGGCGCAGACGTTGCTGCCTTGCCGGGCATGTCCACCCCCCAGCGACGCAAGCACGGCCGCACCCCACGGCGCTGGTCGTCCGACGTGACCAGGAACAGCGACGCGCTGGACCTCGAGTCCGGCGTCTTCAACAAGCCGAGCCCGGCGGCGGTCGCCGACTCGCTGAAGCGCTCCGCGGACCGGAGCTCGCGCCGCAAATCGTCCCCCTACCGCTCCGCCATGTCGATGCTGACCTTCTTCATCAACCGGGCCGGGCGCGCGCTGTCCGCCGGCCGCCGGCAGGTCCTCGAGAGGGCGAAGGACGAGCTCCGGCGCCTCTACGGTCGAAAAGCCGCGCCGCGCCGCCACTGAGCCTTGGTCCGGCGGCCGCCGGGAGACGCGCCGAAGAATTTGGCCCGGCGGCGGCGGGCGTGCGATTGCCGAAGCGAGAGATGAGCTCCTCATCGACGCAGGGCGAGATCGTCGTCGGTCTGGACATCGGGACCACGAAGGTGTGCGCCGTGGTGGCCGAGGTCGACGCGTCCGACGGCATCACGATTCTCGGGGCCGGCATCGTCCCGTGCCGCGGTCTCCGCAAGGGGATCGTCGCCAACATCGACTGGACGGTGCGTTCCATCAAGGACGCCATCGAGAGCGCCCAGACGATGGCCGGCGTCGAGATCCGCACCATCTACGCCGGCATCGGCGGCAGCCACGTGCGCTCGTCGGGCTCCGACGGGGTCGCGGCCATCGCCGGGGGCGAGGTGACCCACAACGACGTGGAGCGCGTCCTCGAGGGGGCCCGCGCCATCCCGGTCGACGCCGACCGGCAGATCCTCCACGTCCTGCCGCGCGAGTACATGGTCGACAGCCAGGACGGCATCCGCGATCCCATCGGGATGGCGGGCGTGCGCCTCGGCGTGAAGGTGAACCTGGTGACGGCGGCGACGAGCTGCGTGCAGAACGTCATCCGCTGCGCCGAGCGGTGCGGCCTCACCGTCGCCGACGTGGTGCTCCAGCCTCTCGCGAGCGCCGAGGCGGTGCTGAGCGAGGACGAGAAGGAGATCGGCGTCGCGGTCGTCGACATCGGCGGCGGCACGACGGATCTCCTGCTCTACGTCGACGGCGGCATCGCGCACACGAGCGTCATCCCGGTCGGCGGCAACAACATCACGAGCGACATCGCCGCGGGCCTGCGTACGCCCATGGCGGAGGCCGACCGGCTGAAGCGCCTCTCCGGTTGCGCGCTCGGCCGCATGGTGGCCGACGACGAGGAGATCGAGGTCCCCGGCGTGGGCGGTCACGCGCCGCGCAAGACCGCCCGCCGCGTGCTCAGCGACATCATCGAGCCGCGCGTCGAGGAGATCTTCGCCGTCATCCGCAAGCGCATCGAGGACACCGGAATGCTCGAGCAGATGAGCGCCGGCGTCGTGCTCACGGGCGGCGCGGTGCTGCTGCAAGGCATGAGCGAGTTCGCCGAGGAGATCCTCGGCATGCCGGTCCGCATCGGGATGCCGACGGGGATCAAGGGCATCACTCAGCTGGTGCACGGGCCCGAGTACTCGGCCGGCGTCGGCCTGGTGAAGTACGGCGCGCGCGCCGTGACCGAGGCGTCACTCCTGCCGGGCGTCGCGTCGGTGCCGCCGCCGCCTCGATCGCGCGTCATGTCGCAGGTCGAGGAGATCGAGCTTCGCAAGAGTGGCTTCTGGGAGTGGATCAAGGCCGCGTTCTGACGAGTGCGAGCGGGTCCTACGAATCGCTTTCGATTACTTGGCTTGCTTCACGCAGTTCCCTTATTGCGGATGAGTGACGATGAGTGACGACACGATGGGAGGAAGAGGGCGATGAGCTTCTCGATCGAGTTCGCGGACGAGCAGCAGCAGTACGAGGCGCGCATCAAGGTCATCGGGGTCGGCGGCTCCGGCGGCAACGCCGTCAACACGATGATCAACTTCGGCCTCGAGGGGGTCGAGTTCATCGTCGTCAACACCGACGCGCAGGCGCTCAACTCGAACGCCGCCCCGACCAAGCTCCCCATCGGCTCGACGATCACGCGCGGCCTCGGCGCCGGCGCGGACGCCGACAAGGGCCGCAAGGCCGCCCTCGAGGACGTGCAGCGCATCAAGGAGCTGATCAACGGGGCCGACATGGTCTTCGTCACCGCCGGCATGGGCGGCGGGACCGGCACCGGAGCGGCGCCCGTCATCGCGCAGATCGCGCGCGAAGAGGGGGCCCTCACCGTCGGCGTCGTCACGAAGCCCTTCCTTTTCGAGGGACGCCAGCGCGCGCGCCGCGCCGAGATCGGCCTCGCGATGCTCTCGGAGCAGGTCGACACGCTCATCACCATCCCGAACCAGAAGCTCCTCCTGCTCGGGGACGACGACCTCACCTTCATCGACGCCTGCCGCAAGGCCGACGAGGTGCTCTACCAGGCCGTGAAGGGCATCAGCGATCTCATCACGCAGAACGGCATCGTCAACGTCGACTTCGCCGACGTGAAGACCGTGATGAGCGCCATGGGCCGCGCGCTCATGGGCACCGGCGTCGCCAAGGGCCAGAACCGCGCCCGCCTCGCGGCCGAGATGGCCGTCACCTCGCCGCTGCTCGACGACATCAGCGTCGAGGGCGCCACGGGGGTCCTCATCAACATCGTGGGCGGTCCGGATCTCAAGATGAAGGAGATCCAGGAGGCCGCGAGCCTCGTGCAGGAGCAGGCGCACGAGGACGCGAACATCATCTTCGGCGCGAGCATCGACGAGACGCTCGGCGAGAACGTCAAGGTCACCGTCATCGCCACGGGCTTCGACACGGCCGAGCGCGAGCTCGCCATCGACATCCCCGTGCAGCGGCAGACGCTCGCCCCGCAGACCATCCCGTCGGCGCAGCCCCGGTCTCTCGGATCGAACATGCGCCCGAGCCTCGAGAGCGCCCCGGCGCCGAGCGCGCGCCGCCCGGTGCACGCCCACGAGGCGCGGACGCAGGCGGCGGCGGCGGCGTCGTCGCAGCAGCGGCCGACGCTGAGGGAGCGGCCCGCGCAGGACGCGTTCCCGAACCTGGACCACGACTGGGACGTGCCGGCGTTTCAGCGCAAGCAGCGCTGAGGCCTCTCACACCCACGCGATCCGGTACGCGAGCGTGGTCGCCGAGAGGTATCGACCGAGCTCCGCGACGACGACCCGGCGCGCGAAGAACTCGCACCCGGCCTGGATGAACCCGCGATAGGCGATGCGAAAGTAGCGGATCCCCGCGACCGGCAGCCCGACGAACTCGACGCGCACGTCCTTCGGACCGAGGCGTACGAGACGCATGCCGCCGCCCTTGAACGAGCGCGAGAAGACGGTCGCAAACTTCTGCAGGCCCAGGATCGGCGTGATGCCGACGCCGCTGCTGGCCGCCTTGAGCACCGTCCCGATGAAGGTCTTCTGGAGCGAGCGCACGACCTCGCCGCCGATCTCGAGCTGTTCGTCGACGGGGAGATCGAGCGCGTCGCACGCGCTGTAGTGGGCGAGGCCCACCTCGATGGGGAGCCACATCCCCGCCGCGGACGAGACGATGGCCTCGAAGTCGCCCGGGGCGAGGCCGCTCTTGTACCGCTCGTAGTGCCCGTGCCGCTTCAGCGTGCGCGTCGATGCCGCGAGGAGGGTGCCGCGGACGTGCGTCGCTTCCGGCGCGCCGGCGAGCGTGGCCGGATAGGGGACGAGGATCTCTTCGTCGACGGAGGGCGTGCCTCCAGAATAGCGCGCCTTGGAACAACGCGAGACGCCCGCGCGTCTTGACAGCGCCCTCCCTGGCCCCAAGAGATGGACACGATGCGCCTGCCCCCCGGACCTCGCCTGCCCAAGCTCGCGCAGACCGCCCTCTTCCTCTCGCGCCCCGTCGAGTTCCTCGACGCGTGCCACCGCCGCTACGGCGACTGTTTCACGGTGAACACGTACCTCATCGGCCGGGAGATCGAGATCGTGCACCCCGATCTCGTTCGTCAGGTGTTCACGGGGGACCCGGACGTCCTGCGGGCCGGCGAGGCGAACGACATCCTGCGGCCGCTCCTCGGGTCACGCTCGGTGCTGCTCCTCGACGGGCCGGAGCACGTCCGCCAGCGCAAGCTCCTCATGCCGCCGTTCCACGGCGAGCGCGTGATGGCGTGGGCGCGCACGATGCAGGAGGTCACCCTGCGCGTCGTCGACACGTGGCGCCCCGGCGCGGCCTTCGCGCTCCATCCCCACATGCAGCGCATCACGCTCGAAGTGATCCTGCGCACCGTCTTCGGGGTCGACGAGGGCAGCCACCTCGACGACCTGCGGGACGCGCTGACGCGCGTGCTCGACCGGCAATCGCGCCCCATCGACTCCCTCTTCACGCTTCCGCCGTTGCGAAGGTCGTTCCTCGGGCTCTCGCCGTGGGACGGCTTCCTTCGCGACCGCGAGGACGCCGACGCGCTCATCTACCGGCAGATCGCGCGGCGCCGGGCCGAGCGCGACGGAAACGGCGTTCCCCGGGCCGACGTGCTCGCGATGCTGCTCGACGCGCGCGACGAGGACGGAGAGCCGATGACCGACGTCGAGCTGCGCGACGAGCTCGTCACGCTGCTCGTCGCGGGCCACGAGACGACCGCGACGATGCTCTGCTGGGCGGTGGACTTCCTGCTCGGCGACGAGCGGGTCCTCGCGAAGGTTCGCCGGGAGCTCGCCGACGCGGGCGGCGAGGGCGATCTCGATCCCGCGACGGTCGTGAAGCTGCCGTACCTCGACGCCGTCATCAAGGAGGTGCTGCGCCTTCGTCCGGTGGTGCCGGCCGTCGGGCGCCGCCTGAAGGAGCCGATCGCGCTCGGTCGCTTCGAGATCCCGGCCGGGGAGCTCGTCGTGCCGGTGTCGTTCCTCACGCACCGGCTGGCCTCGGTGTACCCGGAGCCGGAGGCGTTCAAGCCCGAGCGCTTCCTCGACAAGAAGCCCGATCCCTACGCGTGGTTTCCGTTCGGCGGCGGCTCGCGCCGGTGCCTGGGGATGACGTTCTCGCTCCACGAGCTCAAGGTGGTGCTCGCGTCGGTGCTGACGAGCGTGCGCCTCCGCAAGCGCCATCCCGGCCCGGCCACGGTGAAGCTGCGCGGCTTCACCCTCGTGCCGAAGGGCGGCGTCGAGGTCGAGCTCGAGGGGCGCGTCGCGCGGGAGCGGATGAAGGTGTCCGGGGGGCAAACCCTCGGCGCCGGCGCGGAGTGAGTCGAAGCGGCAATCCAGGCCGCGCGGGTCATGATGGCGAGAGCCCGAGCATCATGATACCCACTGGTTCATGAAGCCGCTGCAGGTGATGGTCGCCGAGGACGAGCTCGTTCGCCTCGAGAGCTGGTCGCAGCGCCGTGGCTGGACGAAGTCCCAGACGATCCGCTTTGCCATCCGCGCCATCACCAGCGACGGGGGAATCATGGGCGCCAGCGGCATGATCGAGGGGCTCCCCGAAGACCTGAGCGAGAATCTCCACGCGTACCTCGCGGAAGCCCACGTCGCGTCACCGAAGCGCAGGGGCGGGCGTGCGAAGCGTCTTCGTCGATAGCAGCGCCTGGGTCGCGTTCTTCAGCTCGAGCGACGGCCAGCACGCCGACGCCCACGCGGCCTTCGCCAGGGCGACCCGGGAGCGGCGCGTGCTGCTGACCAGCAGCCTCGTGCTCGCCGAGGTTCATCGCCTCTTTCTGTACCGGACAGGGATTCGCGCCGCGCGCGCGGTGCTGGACCGCATGACGACCAGCCGGGACGTTCGTGTCGAGCACGCGACAGGCGCTCTTCACGCCTCGGCGATGACGTTCCTGGATCGGCTGCTCGACCAGCCGATCACGTACGCCGATGCCATGAGCTTCGCGATCATGAAGGCCGCGAGGTGCACGGCCGCGCTGGCGTTCGATCGCCACTTCGCGATGGCAGGGTTTGCGATGTGGCGGGGCGGTCGACCATAGGATCCTGCTGCCGGGTCGGGCGCCGCTCCCGCTCACCGCCCGTGGCATTTCTTGTACTTCTTTCCGCTCCCGCAGGGGCAGGGTTCGTTCCTCCCGCACCACTCGCCCTTCACGACGGGCCTCGACACGCCGCAGAGCTTGCGGCGCATCTCGATGAGGCTCGCGCCGAGCTCCGCGCTCGACGGGAAACCTATCATCGCGTGCTGCAGCGCCGCGGGGTAGTAGAAGTCCTCTGCGCGCGCCCGCGCGATGCAGGCGAGGCTGACCAGCATCACGTCCATTGCGCGCTCGTCGTTGTGCCCGTCGACCCAAACGTTGACGACGCCGGGGAGCGCCAGGTCGTCGGGCACCTGCGAGGCCTCGGTGAACCGGTGAGGCGAGCCCTCGGGGAGGTGCGCCGTGCGCACGATGAGCAGATCGCGCCCGAGCTTCATGCCCTCGGCGCGGAGCTGCTCGTCCTTCTCGTCGAGGATGCGCGAGAGCTCGGCGAACGGGCCCACGGCCGCCTCCACCCAGGGCTCCTCCTCCGGAGCGGGCTTGCGGCTCCGCAGCGTGCGGCCGATCTCGGCGCGGAGCCCCTCGTGACGAAGACCCATCGCCAGAAGTCCCCACCCGGCCTCGCGACCCTCGATCGTGTTGCTCGGACGCGCGAACCGTTTCTTGTACGAGGCGAGCATCGGCTTGCCGAGGCGCGCCGCGATCCACGCGGCGCGGAGGACGAACGGCACCGCCGAGAGCCACGTCAGCAGGCCCCAGGGGCACAAGCGATCGAGCCCGTCCTGCTTGGACCACTCCTCGACCCAGTCGCGCGACGCCGCGTCGATGAGGAGCGTCGCGGAGCCCATCATCGCCCAGGCTCCCCGCACGAGCCCCTCCTCTCCCGAGCGGCGGACCGAGGCCGCGATGCCCGAGCCCGAGTAGGCTGCGAGCATGGTGTCGAGCGCCTTCGCCCAGACGACGTACGTGCTGCCGAGCATCCCGGCCGCGGGCCCCACGGTGGCGTGCGCGGCGAGGTAGTCCTCGCGCGAGGCGCCGGGCTTGCACACGCGGTGGAAAAGCCTCGACGCGTCGCCGCCGCGCTTGCGCGCGAGCTCGAGCCCGGTGCGCACGCGTTCGTGCTTCCCCGCGACCGCGTCGAGCTGCGCGCGCGTGACGAGCGGGTGGGGCCCCGTCCTCATCCCCGCGCCGAGACACGTCACGAAATGGCCGTCGCGGGTCACGATCAGGTGAGGCCCCTGGCCGCCGTCGGAGAGCGCGATGGCGACGCGCTCCGCGCCGTCCGGGAGCGTCACGTTGCCGAGCAGGAAGCGGACGAGCTCGTGGTCGCGGTAGAGGCCGAGCGCGATGTCCAGGTGATCGCTCGCGACGCGGTCGAGGCGCTGTAGGAAATGCTCGTCGTGGGGCATCGGTCTCTCGATCCTGAGTAGCCGCAGAGGCCCCGGCGCGGAGTCAGCAAACCACCACGTCGGCGGACGGCTCGAGCCTCTTCAGATCCTCCGGATCGCTCGTCACGATGATGGCGACGACGCCCCCGGTCGTGTGGAGCGGGGCCCCGTGGATCATCGAGAGCTCGATGAGCGTTCTGACCTTCCGGTCGCTCTTCTCGAACGCGATGAAGGCTCCGGCCTCCAGTACTACAGCCCGAGGACGGCGCGGGCCCATGCCTCATCCTTCGCCGAGGGAGCGCCGTTCTCGGCCTTCATCTCCGTGAGGAGAGCCGCCAGGTCCTCCCGACGGGCCTTCTCCTCCATCGCCGCGTCGACCCATGCGCTGACGGACTTGGCTCGACCTCTCCGGACTTGCCGCTCGGCCTTGGCAAGTACGTCGCGGCGGACGGTCACGGTCACGCGCGCCCTCTGCACACGAACATCATACGGTCGCTCGCGGAGCCCAGCAAGCGACCCACTTGAACCAGCTGCCGACCTTCCGCTGTTCCGGATCACACGCACGACGATTCCGGAGCCTTGAGGTCCGGGTAGAAGACGAGCCGGTTGCTCCCCGGGATCCCTCGACATTTACGCCCCCGAAAATAGTCCGCATCCTTTCGCCCTCGCCGATCGTGTTGAAAGCAGGAAGAGGGGCAATGACTGCCATACCGCCGGAAATGGCCGCAGCGCGCGAGCGCTTCCTCGAGCTCGTGGCCGAGCTACGCCCGAACCTCCATCGCTACTGCTCGCGCCTGGTCGGCTCGGCCATCGACGGCGAGGACGTCGTGCAGGAGGCGCTCGCGAAGGCGTACTACGCGATGAGCCTATCGCCGGAGATGCCGCCGCTGCAGCCGTGGCTCCTCCGCATCGCGCACAACACGGCGATCGACTTCCTGCGACGCTATGACCGGCGCTTCGTCGAGCCCGTGGCGCAGATCTCCGAGAGCGCCGTCGCCGAGAGCGAGGTGCGGCCGGAGGTGGTGCGCGCGGCCCTCTCGAACTTCGTGGCGCTGCCTGTCCTTCAGCGCAGCTCGGTGATCCTGAAGGACGTGCTGGGCTTGTCCCTCGAGGAGATCGCGCAGACGACCGGCTCGACGGTGCCGGCAGTCAAAGCCGCGCTGAACCGCGGGCGCGCGAGCCTGCGTGACCTGCCCCAGCGGGACACGGTCCCGTGGCGTGATCGGCCCGAGACGTCCGCGAGCGAGCGCGAGCTGCTGGGCCGCTACGTCGCGCTGTTCAATGCGCGCGACTGGGACGGCGTCCAGGCGCTGCTGAGTGAGGAGTGCCAGCTCGACCTGGTCTCCAAGTCCCAGCGGCGAGGCCGCAAGCAGGTGGCGCCCTACTTCGGCAACTACGCGCGCGAGGACGTGCGCGTCGCGGTTCGCCGCGCCGAGGGGCGCGACGTGCTCGGCGTCTACCGGCCCGCGAGCAGCACGGTGCCCACGTACATCATCGCCCTCGACTTCGAGGGCGACCAGGTGGGGCTCATCCGCGACTGGCGGTACGTGCCGTACCTCGTGGGCGAGCTCGAGGTCACGGACGGCCGCTGACCAGATCACGAGAACGGAGAAAGACGATGGATGTGTCAGGCAAGGCCACGAAGAGCAAGACGACGTTTCGCATGGAGTGCGCGGTCGCGATCAACGTCCGCGCGAAGCCTGGCGTGCTCTGGGCCCTGCTGACGAACGCTGCAGAGCTCCCGACGTGGAGCTCGACCGTCACGCGGATCGAGGGCGAGATTGCGCTCGGGCAGAAGCTCGCCCTGCGCGTGCCGGCCGCGCCGGGGCGCGTCTTCAAGCCCAAGGTGACGGAGCTCGAAGCCGAGAAGCGCATGGTGTGGAGCGACGGAGCGGCGCCGATGTTCAAGGGCGTCCGCACCTTCACGCTCGCGCCGAAGCCGGATGGCACGACGGACTTCTCGATGGTCGAGGTCTTCAGCGGCGTGATGCTGCCGCTCATCGAGGGGTCGCTCCCCGACTTCGGACCGCCTTTCGAGCAGTACGCCGCGGATCTCAAGCGCGAAGCGGAGAGGAGGACCGCATGAGATCGGAGCCCCTCATGAGGCAGGTCATCGTGCAGTACAAACTGAGGAGAGATCGCGTCGAGGAGCACGAAGCGCTGATCCGCACCGTCTTCGCCGAGCTCGCGAAGACGGCGCCGGAGGGCATCCGGTACGGAGCCTTCAAGCAGCTCGACGGGGTGAGCTACGTGCATGTGGCCTTCATCGCGGCGAAGAAAAATCCCCTCGATGGGATCGCGGCGTTCAAGGCCTTCACCGCGCGCATCGGGGAGCGCTGCGTCGAGCCGCCGGAGGCCGTCGAGGTCACGCCGATCGGCACGTACGGGTTCTGAGCCTGCATCGGCAGGCCGGGCCTAACCGACGGCGTTGATGTCGCCGCTCTCGAGGATCGCCTTCGAGGAACCCTTCCGCGCCACGCTCAGCATGGCGCGTCCGATCCGCTCGGTCGTCGTCACGTAGCGCGGCGCGAGCGCGGACAGCACCGGCATCACGGGTCGCGTGACCGCGTAGAGGACCCGGTACGCTCGCGTACGCGACGTGACCCCGTGCATTGGCCGGACGAACGCAGGGCGGAAGGCGTATTTCCGGGCAAAGGGCAGGTCGAGGATCGCCTTCTCGGTCTCGCCTTTGACGCGAGCCCACATGGTCTTGCTCGTCGCGTCGGTCCCGGCACCCGAGACGAAGACGAAGGTCATCGTCGGGTTCGCAGCGACGAGGGCGCGTGCCGCGGCGACCGCGATGTCGTACGTCACGCGGCGGTAGGACGCTTCGTCCATACCCGCCGACGATATGCCGAGGCAGAAGAAGCATGCGTCGTAGCCCCCCAGCTCGCCGGCGACCGCGGTGTAGTCGGTGAGATCCGGGACGACGAGCTCGTGCAGCTTGCCGTCCGTCTTGCCTGTCTTGCTGCGACCGACGACGAGCACGCGCTCGACGCCGTCGTCGAGCAGGCACTCGCGCAGGACGCCACCGCCGATCATTCCCGTCGCCCCGAAGATGATCACTCGCAAGACGCGCCTCCGCGTTCGACCGACACGCCCGAAACGTGGACCAACGTCGGCGCGGCGTCCAGATGTGAGCGACGCTGCTTCGTGCTCTTCTCGGGAGACATGCAGCGAACCATCGGCCTCGCGCTGCTCGCCGGCGCCCCGCTCGCGGGGCTGGCCGCGGCGGCGTGTGGGTCGTCGTCGTCTTCCGCCGCTCCATCGGGCGCGGACGCCGCGACATCGCTGGATGGCACCATGGAAACGGCGAACGATGCCGCGGCCGACGCAGCGCTGCTCGATGGCTCGCCGGAGGCCGCCGGCGACGCAAGCTCGACGTGCCCCAACCTGCCTGCTGCGACGCTCGTCCCGCCGACGTCCCCTCTCGTCGTCGAAGGTGACCCGGGGTCGGCCCTCGGGATCTACGATCCGTCGCTCGTCTACCCGACGGGGGCCGCGGGCGGCCTCATGAGCTACTCGACCGTCGCGCCGAACTCGGTGCACACGCGGATCGCGGTCTCGACCGACCGCGGGGCCACGTTCCAGTACGCCGCCGACGCGAACGACATCGTGTCCCCCATCGCCGTCACCACGACGGATCCCGGCTTCTGCGAGGACGGTCCCTGCCAGGTCCAGGGCGTCCTCTGGCACGAGGTCTCGTCGATCGTCGCCGACCCGAGCGACACCGCGGCCCCCTACAAGCTCTTCGTCCACAGCTACGTGTCGGCGAACGGCGGCGCGACGCTGCGGCGCGACTGGGGTTACATCGGCATGCAGAGCGCCACGAGCCCCACGAGCTGGGGCACCGAGACGAAGCTTCTCGGCTGGTCGTCGAACGCGACGATCTCGACGGCGGGCGTGACGCAGGTGCTCTCGAACATCCCCGAGCTGGCGGACTGCGTGGCCTTCACCGAGCCCGCGGCCCTCGTCGGCCCGCTCGGCATCGACCTCGCGCTGAGCTGCGCCTACTCCCCCTCGCCCGGCGTCGTGAACATTCGCGTCGAGCTCCTGCGGTCCACGGACCACGCCGCGTCCTTCTTGTACGTGAGCAAGCTCGTCGCCGCGGAAGACTTCGCCTGCATCCACGGCGCGGCCCCGCAGATCCTCGGCGCGGACCTCTTCACGGTCGGGAGCAGCGAGTACGTCATCGTCTCTCCGACAGGCCCCGTCTCGAACACGGACGCTGGCGGTTACCGCGGCTGCGTGACCATCCCCCTCGCCGACGCGGGGGCAGGGCTCATCGCCCGCGCCTCGAATGGAGCGCCCGCCGTCGTCAGCTTCGTCGAAGCGGCGGACGGCCGCTTCACGGGACCCTGCACGTACGCCGAAGGGGCCACGGCGATCGGCCAGCTCGTCCCGATGCAGTTCAGCCCGACGGACCTGCCGCTGTTCCGGATCATGCGGACGACGATTCCGGAGCCTTGAGCCGGGCGTTGCCTGCAGTCATCGCCCGCGTGGGCCGAACGGCAGAAGCATCGGCACCCGTCGCCGGTACGCGTCGTAAGCGGCGACGCCGAGCTCGTTCCGGAGCCACGTCTCCTCCATGCGGGCCTTCATCCACAACCCGACCGCGATGAGGGAGCCGCCTGCCATCCCGAGGACGGTCCCCTTGGCCGCAGCCGTCGCGACGACCGCGAGCAGGATGCCCGTGTAGATGGGGTGCCGCACGATGCCGTACGGCCCGGTGTCGACGATGTGGTGGTCCGCCTTCTTCGTGATGCGGCCGGACCAGAGCCGCCCGAGGTGGATCCGCGCCCACCAGGTGAAGGCGAAGCCAGCGAAAGAGAGCGCGACACAGACCCAGGCCGCGACGAGGGAGACGTGCCACAAGCGGAGGGCGCCCTCGTACCGGTGGGCGGGGATCGCGAAGAGCACCCCGCCCGCGCCGAGGACGACCCGGTAACCGAGCTCGCGCCCCAGACCGACGGCCTTCTGGGCGCTGCTGCTCCACCACGCCGCGGCGAGCCAGGAGAGGGCCCAGGCGATCCAGAGGAGGATGATGGCTTGGCCGGGGCCCATGGTTCCGGAACTGTACCAGTCGCCACGAGGACGAGCCGCTGCGCTCGGCGCGGCGTCAGGGCTTCAAGCTCAGCGAGGGCTTGCCGCTCTCCGGGTTGAACGGAACGGAGTCGTGCGCGTGCGTGATCACCCAGCGCCCTTGGCGTCTCTCGAGACACAGCGTCTCTCGCCACCACATGTCGAGCCGGCCGCCAGCGACGAGATCCCCGCTCGCGTGATTGAGGCTGTGCGCGAAGGCGATGTCGGGGCCTACGGAGATGCGGAGGCCGTGAAGCTCGAGGTCGATCGGCCCACGGAAGCTCGAAAACCAGGCCTCTACCCGCCTCCTCACGGCGTCCGCTCCCGTGTGATAGAGCGGGTCCACGACGTCGAACGACACGGCATCGGGAGCAAAGGCCGACGTCGCTCCGTCAACGTTTCTGTGTCTCGTGGCCGCGACCTTCGCGTTCAAGAGCTCACGGATCGCTAGTTCCTCCGTCGCCAGGCTCGAGTCCGCCATCGCTGTCTCTCTCCTTGGGGGAACATTAGCGCGCGAGTCGCGCAAGGCTCGGCACGTGACCGGCCTCGCTCGCTTGCGCGCGGGGCGTGTACCAGCCGCAGCAGGTCGACCCGGAGGGGCCTCAGAGGTCGCGGTAGAAGACGAGCCGGTTGCTCGCGCCGTCCTGCACGACCATCTCGCGCGTCCCCCACTCATGATCCTTCAGACCGGGCCGGTAGTTCTTGTACGGACGCGTCGCGAGCTCGGCGTGGAACGCCTCGAGGTCGTCCACCCGGATGCGGATGTTCGCGCCCGGGCTCCCGTCGCCGTGGTGCTCGCTGAGATGCAGCACGCAGTCGCCGCGGGACACCTGCATGTAGAGCGGCGTCCCCGGCTCGAAGCGGTGCTCCCAGTCGACCTTGAAGCCGAGCCAGGCGATGTAGAATTCGCGCGCCTTGCCTTCGTCGAAGCTGCGGAGGATGGGGACGACGGGGTGGAAGTGCATGGGGGGCTCCGGTGGCAATCTAGATCGCCTTGGCGGGACGACGAAGAGCTACGAGCTCCTCGTCGCCCCGCGAGCCGAGCCGCGTCGACACGCGCGCGGATCGACTGGCGCGGCGACGAGGCGAATACTCGCCGCGGTTCGGGTTGGATGACTGGGATCGCGGTGGCGAGCCGCGCAAACGCGGGGAGTGAGAGAGCGGGCGCAGGGAGCTGCCCGTGCAACAACGGTTCCCCGTGCGACGGCCTTGCCGTCGCCGCCGCGCGCCGCTCGGGTCTGGTCTGCATCTGCACACGCCGGTGGCAGATGCACGTAGCCCGGTCGGACCTGCACGCGGCCCGGTCGCACCTGCACGCAGCGCGGTCGCACCTACACGCGCCTCGGTTGCGGCTTTCGGCTGCCCGGTCGCAGATGTCGGTTGCCCGGTCGTTGCCCCAGCCGTACGGAACGCTACAATCCGCGCGGCGGGCATTTGGGGACGGTGATCGTCCGCCGAATCGGCCCGACGCTGACGCTGAGCAACTTTTGCTTCGCATCGTCCGATGGGCAAGCAGAGGCGGGGCCGTGGACCAAGGCGTCGTCGTCGTCACCGAGCTGGGAGGAGAGGCCGATGAGGGGGATTATCGCAACGAGACCCGTGGCAACCTACGATGGGGGCCGGGCAAGGGTCGCACCGGCGGCGATTTTGGGCATGGCGATGACGGTGGCGCTGGCGCCCGGACTGTCACAGCGAGTGAGTCACGCCTTCGCGAGCGCCCACCGGCAGCCCCCGAACGTCACTCAGCCGGCCGGCGGTCTCAAGTTCTCCGATCCACCGTCCGACGACGAGATCGTTCGGTCCGGCCTTTTTGCGCAGCCGTTGGTCCCGGTCGGGCCCACGACAGCGGAAGAGAACCGTGATCTCGCAGCGACCCTCATCTCGTATGAGGGCGACACTCGCGGCGGAAGGGAAGAAGGCCTGCAAGTACTCACGCGCTTCTTGGCAGCGCATCCTGGCTCGGCGTGGAAGCCGGCGTTGCTCGTCGATCTGGGGGCCATCTACCGGCGCACGGGGCATTTCTCCAAAGCGCTCGCGACGTGGCAAGGCGCATGGGACATCTCCAAGCAGTTGACGGATCCCAACGGCCGGGCGGTTGGCGACGTCGCCATCGCCTACCTCTCGCAATTTGAGGCGTACCTCGGCCGAAAGGAAACCCTGGCGCCGCTCCTAGAGGAGGCCAAAGCACGGCCCATTCGCGGCAGCGCGGCGGAGCTCGTCAGCGAATCGAGGCGCGGACTCGCGGACATGCTGACGAAGCCCGAGATGGCCTTCAAGTGCGGACCGTCCGCGCTGGCCCGCATCCTCGCCACGCATCCGTCGGCCCAGCCCGAGCAGAGCCGCAGCGTGCTCGCCGAGTCCCAGTCGACGCCCATCGGGCTATCGTTGACCGCCGTGCAGGGAATCTCTGCGCAGGCGGGGATGGATTACCAGATGGCGTTTCGCTCGCCGGGCGCGCCGCTCGTCGTCCCAGCCGTGGCACATTGGAGGGCCGGTCACTATGCGGCGCTCCTGGCGAAGAGGGGAGACGATCGGTACCTCGTCGCCGACGCGACGTTCGGAGAAGACATCGTGGTCGCGGAGGCTACGCTCGAGGAAGAGACGAGCGGCTACTTCCTCGTTCCGCCAGGCGACCTACCCAACGGATGGCGGCCGGTCGAGGCTCTCGAGGGCGCGAGGGTGTGGGGGCGCGGCGACACCGGAGCGAACCACGACAATATGGCGACGGGGTGGCAGGAGATTCACGCCTTCCCCTGTCCGCCGGGGGGCGGCTGCTCCACCTGGAACGTCGAAGCCATGGTCGTCGGGCTGTCGATGCACGACGACCCCGTCGGCTACACACCGCCCATCGGCCGCGCGGTCCGCTTCCCAATGGACTACTCGCACCGCGACATGATGCAGCCGACAACGGCGTTTACGTACACGAACTTCGGCAACAAGTGGACGACGAGCTGGCTCAGCTACGTCACGGCGCACGCGGGGTGCGCCGGGTTCTACGGCAGCGAGATACAGGGATTGACGCTTCCTGGTGGAACCGAAATCGGCACGAGCACGAGCAACGACTGCGCGGTCTTGTACCGACGCGGCGGCGGCGGCGAGTCCTATGTCTTCCCGGGAACGGCCGGCCAGGAGGGGAACGAAGGCGCCTCTCAGCAGTCGGCGCTCGGCGAGTTCAGTCAGGCCATCCTCACCGAATTCATCGATCCGGAGACCCAACAGACGACGGGGTTTCAACGCACACTCCCTGACGGGTCGACCGAGCGCTTCGAGGACGGGATCGGCACGCACAATCAGTTTTTCATGACGCAGGTGTCTGACCCTCACGGCGGCGGTGTCGACATCATCTACGATGGGTTCACGCGCATCACGAAGCTGATCGATGCGATCGGTCAGGTGACGCGGCTCTGTTACAACGACAGCTATGCCAACGGAGTTCCTGGGTGCTCGCCGCCAGGACCCACGAGCCCGCCGAGCAACCTTCAAGTCACGCAGGTCGTCGACCCTTTCGGCCGGTCTGCGTTCTTTGGGTACACGACCTTCGACTCCTCGGGAGTGCTGAGCGCTGCGTCGACGTCGCACCTGACCAGCATCACGGACGTCCTGGGCATCACATCGACGTTCCAATACGCGGAGGACTCCGATTTCATCTCGTCCCTCACGACGCCGTACGGCACGACGCAATTCCAGCTGACGGATTCGACCGATGCCAATCCCACGCGGTCCGTGACGGCCACCGACCCGCTCGGGCGCACGAGCTACGTCGAATTCCATCAAGGCGACGCGACGTGCACGAGCGCCGCCGCCCTAGGAACCAGCGCGACGGCGGACACGAACCATATCGCCTGCATGGACAAGGCCGCGCCCATGTCGAGCACGACGCCGGCCTTCCACATCTACAACGACCTTCTTCAATACAGAAACACCTTCATCTGGGATCCCTACCAGTACTTGAATTATTCGAATACGCCGTATTTTTACACGGGCGCCAAGTTGATCCACTGGCTCCATACCGATCAGACTGGGGGCGACACCAATCCGTTGACCTCGTCGCGCGTTCCCGAGAGCATCAAGGAACCACTCGAGAGCCGTGTCTGGTACAACTACGTCAACCAGGCCGGCAACGCGTTCGTCGACGCCGACCAGTCCCCCATCGGCGTCGGCTCGACGAACCAGCCCACCTTCGTGGCTCGTGTTCTCGACGACGGAGCGACCCAGCTCTGGGCGTTCACTTACACGCCCTATGGCAAGCTCGCCACGGTCACCGATCCGGTCGGGCGCCAGCTCTCGATGACGTACCTGCAGCTCGACCTGCAGACCGTCACGAATACCACCCCATCGCAGGGCTCGAGTACAGCACCCCAGGATCTCTTGCTGACGCTCCAGAATTACAACAACTTCCACGAACCCGGCACAGTCATCGGCGCGAACGGTCAGGCATCCGCCCTCACGTACAACGCTGCTGGCCAGATCCAGACCTCGACCAACGCGCTGGGCAATAAGTGGACCTATTCGTACCTGCCCGCAGATGGCGGCTACTTGCAGGCCATCACGGGGCCCACTGCTCCGCAGCCGCCTCCGGCGGCGCCCCAGACCCCGCAGTATGCCTTCGGCTACGACGCTTTCGGTCGCGTCGGGACCTTCGTGGATGCTGCAGGCGTCAACTACGCCTTCTCCTACGACGCGGCCAACCGGTTGACGAAGGCAGTGTTTCCGGACCAGACGACGGAGCTATTCGGCTACACGCTGCTCGATCTGACGAGTGTCACGGACCGCCGCGGCAACTCGACTGCTCGTCAGTACGATGCGGACCGCGAGCTCACCGAAATCGACGAACCGTCGGCTCGGACCACGCGCCTAGAGTACTGGCCGAACGGCCTCGTGAAGACCATTCAGGATCCCCGCGGGTTCGTCACAACCGTTCTTTCGGACATCGAGGCCCGAGCCATTTTCGAGTCGGACGCGAATGGCGCACAGACGGCGTACGTCTACGATGGCGCTGGCCGTCTTGAGAGCGTGGGGCTGCCGTCGGGTTGGGATCTGACATACACCTACAATACCGACAACACGATAGCCGAATTTCAACCTGCGGACCTGCTTCCCACGTTCTTCACCTATGACTCTCGGTACCGCCGCATGACGGCGTGGTCTCAAGCCAGCGGGCCCAGTGCGCCGAGTTCTGCGGTGGCAAGCTCGGAGATGTTCACCTACTTCCCGGTGACCTCGCCTCCGTCACTGGGGGCCAACCGCCTCCAGACGGATCAGACCGTCACGAACTACATTCCTCCGCCAGACACCCAGAGGCGCTGCCTGCGCACGTGTCCCCCCGAACCGGTCGTGACGACCACCGCGCAGTCGGCGTACGCGTACGACGCGCTTGATCGCGTGACAAGCCGCATTCTCACGCCCGTCGTGCCGCAGAACTCGCCGCCGATGTACTGGCAGTCCGTCTCCGAGCTCTGGACGTACGATGCACTCGGCCGTGTGACGACCGACGGCAACGATCTGGGCGTGTTCGCGTACACCTACGATGACCCGACACCGCGGATCAAGAGCCGAACGAGCTCAGCTGGGCCGCAGCTCGAGGCGTCCTATTACCCCGCGGAACAGGAGAAGTTGCTCCAGGAGATCGGCTACACCGCACGGAACGGGGCGTCCGTCGCTCAGTATACCTATCAGTACGATTCGAATCAGAACGTGACGCAGTTCGCCGAGAGCTATCCGCAGACCGGGACTACGGCCACGGCGTACGCGTACGACACCTACAACCAACTGCTCAGCGCGACCCCGGCGGCGGCCACTTTGGGCGGAAGCACCGGCTACGGGTACGACCTTGCGGGCAACTTGATCTCGCAGACCCGCGACATCGACCTCTCTTTCGGATTCGGTAGCGGGATCGAAGTACCTATCTCGTCGACGCAGACGCAATATGATCCGTCGAACGAAATTACGACCACTGCAACGGGCCGGTTCTCCGGCGCACCTCCAACGATCAGCACTGCCGCCTACGATGTGAACGGGGATTTGACATCGCTGGGTGGCACGACTTACTCCTATGACGATGCCGGCCGGTTGACACAAGTGACCAGCGGCAGCCAGGTTTCGTACTTCACTTACGACGGGATCGGTCGCATCGTTCAGATCAGCGATACGCTGGCAGGCCCGGCGGGGTTCGGAATCGGTGCGTCGATAACCGCAGACCATACTTATGCCTGGTGCGGCAGCGATCGCTGCATCGAATTCAACGATGCTGCCCTCGTCCAGCGCCCAGGAAGCACGGCGAGAGTGCCGGCCCCCGACAAGGTGTACTTCGCACAGGGGATGGTGGCACTGTCTCCAGCTTGGCTCGTGTCTGGGTTACAACCACCGGGTCCATCCGCGCCCGTGACGACACCGGCGTATTACGTCAGCGACGCACTCGGAAGCGTTCGAGAGCTACTTTTCGCGCCGACACAAGCCAGCGTGTCTGTGACTGACAAATACGAATACGATCCTTTCGGAAATCGGTCGACCGTTACCGGCGACGGCGCGAGTGCAGGGTTTGGGTTCGCAGGCTATTTCGAGCACCCTGCTAGTGGTCTGGATCTCACCAGAAACAGGGCATACAACGCGAGCCTGGGGCGCTGGCTCACGAGGGATCGTGCAGGTCTTGGAGTCGCATTCGCGGATGGGTCATCGTTTAGTGCGACCGACTTGAACTTGTACTCCTATTCCGGTAACGATGGGCCGTCGCTGCGAGACCCGAGCGGAAATTGCCCGCTATGTATTCCTATTATTATAGGTATCGTGCTGGCGTATGGCGCACTCGCCCCTTCGGACACTTCGCAGGCTCCTGCGGACATCGGGAGTCTCATGTCAGTCACGTCCGGCGGACTGCTCACTCTGGAGGCTGCTGGAGGCGAATGCGTTGCGGGCGCCGCCGCGTCGCCTGATATCTGGGGTGGGAGTACGGCGGGCGCGGCTCAAGTTCGTGTCCTACAGACAGGCGGCAACATAATTCGACAAAGCACCACAGCGGCGTTGAACGAGGCCAATGGCTTGGAGCTCACGAGCCGAGAATGGGGCCGCGCCCTCGAAGACCTTAAGTTGTTCGAGGGCCTTCCAAACGATTTTCATGGTGCGATTGATAGCGCTGGGAACTATTGGGATCCCGCGACAGGCCAACTTCTTGGTAACCTGACCTGGTACCTGCCATGACGGAGCACCCAACGAAGCCCACTGTCGCCAGGGTCAGCTTTACTCTTCAAGTGGGCGAATGGGACCCTGGCCGTGTAACGCAATTGCTCGGCGTGCCGCCGACCAGGATGCACAAGAAAGGCGAAGGGAAGCTGGGCACCAGCACACCGTCGCCTTGGGGCGTTTGGCAGCTGCTTGTGGAAAATGGCGACGTGGAAGCTTCAGCGAAGCGACTTCTCGAGCTTCTTGCGGGCAAGCGAGACGCGATTGCCGAAGTGGTCCGCGAGATGGGCGCGGTCGCGTCCGTGAGGATCTGGTGGGAACCGGAAGGTGGTTATGGTGGGTACACTCTCTCGTCGGCAACGGTTCGAGGGCTGGCGGAGCTGGGGGAGCGGGTTGACTTCTCCTTTGTCTGATGGCGCCTGCCATCACCGGCCGTTTGGAGCGTGGCGGAAACCCCTGCCTATTCTCGCCACCATCTCGGCATCGGCCATCCTGACACTCTGCGTCGGTTGCGGCGGTACGGTAGCGTCGCCCGACGAGGGCGTCCCGCTGCCGACGAAAGATGCAGGTACATCGGGTGCCTCGGATGCCTCCGTCACCGCGGACGCCACGGACGCCTCGACGAGCTCCGACGTCACGACCGTCGACGAGATCGCCGTGGAAGCAGGCTGCGAAGCGAGCGGCGACGCCGCCATCACGGTGTCGCCGGGCTTGCTCGCCTTCGGAGACGGAGGCTTCGTCGCCTGCGGCACGCAGGCGCCCCCGCTGTCCGTGACGATCACCAACCACACCTGCGCCAGCGAGGGCTTCACCGTCGAGCTGCCCACGGGGATGACGTATTACACGCTCTCCCCCTCCTTCGGGACCCTCGGTCCTGGGGCGACGCAGGCAGTGCAGGTGACGGCCGCCGCGGTGCCCGTCACCGCTGGGACTCAGGGGTACCCTGGCACACTCTCGGTGACGACGACGTCGGGAGAGGGCGCGCAGCTCGTGTCGCTGAAGACCGACGCGTACGGAGCCATCATGGAGTGCCCGGACTTCGGGTCGCTGGTCGACTTCGGCGCGGTGCCGGTTGGGCAGAGCGTGCAACACACTCTCGGCATCACCAACGCGGGATTGGCTCCGACGACCCTCTCCTTCTCCGTTCTCGGCAATGGCTTCACCGTGACAGCGAGCGACGGCGGGCCGGCCACCTCGATCCCGGCGGACCCTGGCATCGGGGTCCTCGTCCTGGTGACGCTCACGCCGACCGCGGTCGAATCCTACACGGGCACGGTGTACATGAACCTGGCCCCGGGGACGCCACAATGCGAGCAGCCTCTCGGGCCTGCCTACTTCTCGGGCAAGGGCATGTAGCGCGGGAGCGTCGCGCCTCGGCGACCGACCGGTTCGCCCTGGCGGGACGACGAAGAGCCTCGCGCTCCTCGTCGCCCCGCGCAACCGGGCGAGCGCCCCGTCGACTAGGAGTGCGTCGCTCCCGTCGTCGGCGCCGCCGCCGCAGCGCCGTTCCCCGTCGCCGCCCCCTGGGCCGCCGTCCCCGGCGCTCCCGTCCCTCCGGCTCCCCCCGCCGCCACTCCCGCTCCGCCCTGACCGAGCTCGCGCCGCAGGCCGACGGCCTTCTGGGCGCCGCTGCTCCACCACGCCGACGCGAGCCAGGAGAGGGCCCAAGCGACCTAGAGCAGGATGATGGCCTGGCCGGGACCCATGGTTCGGGAACTGTACCACCCGCCACGAGGACGACCCGCGTTCGTGGAGCGACGAAGTCCGATCACGGAGGGAGCCCGAAGGCCATCGCGTGGGCGTGGATGTACGAGCCGGTTCTCGTGTGGATGCCCTCCAGGTGACTGCCGAGACCATCCCAGGCGTTTCGGCGAGCTCCCAGCGTCTCCAACTGGTCGTAGCGCGTGCTGCGGTCCTCGGCGGGCCCGGCGTCAGGGAAGACGGAGAGCGCGGTGCGAAGGACCTTGCTCGCCGCGTCCAGCCCGATCTCTTCGAGCGCGACGGCCGTCCGGACGGCGCAGTTGCCCGACGAGTTCCCGAAGAACTGCTCCAAGCCACCATTCGCGACTTCGGCGTCCAGCACGTAGACGAGGTAGACGTTCTGTTCCTCGCGCGACATCGCCGCGTAGCCGGCCCCGTAGATCATGTCCTGGAGGCGCGCGCCCACCTCGGAGGCGAGCTCCTCGTCGGAGCGCTCGAGCAGGTCCATCATCTTCACGGAGGCCAATGGCGTCGGCGTCCTGAGTGATGCCCAGCTCGCGCGCGCCTCGGGCGTAGGCGGCGGCTCCTCGCAGGCCGTGGGCGCGCCCTCCACTTGCAATGCAGCGAGCGCTTCGAGGTCGCGCGCGGATCCAACCGCGTACCCGCCATCGAAGAGCGCCGGGTGGGAAGGGAGCGATGCCGCCGTGGACGGGTGGGAGCATCGCGTGGCACGCCGAGGGGACCCGAGGGGGAGCCATCGGCGGCTCGCGCTGAGACCACGGGGGTTCCGGCGAACATTCGGTCCACGACGCGATCCACCCGGAAGAGGATCGCGGCGGCACCGACGCCGAGCAAGATCCACAGGGCTTGGCGACGTGACGTCGGCATGCGCGAACGAACCTATACCGCATCGCCAACCCTTCGACCTGAGTCGGAAATCGTCTCGGAGCGAGAGGTGAATCTTGGCCCCCAAGACCATCGCCGAAGCTTGCCCCGCCGTCCTACGAACTGTGCTCGCGTGATCCCTGCTCGCGTTCACACGTTCGCGAGGTCTCGCAGGAGGTTCGCGAGCTGCCCCTTCGTCATCGTGCGATCCGCGAGTTCGATCATCGCAAGGTACAGAATGTCCTCCTGATCGTGGATACGAAAGCCGTTCAGGTCGAGGAAGACAATGGCTGCCATGAGCCCCGTACGTTTGTTGCCGTCGAGGAATGCTTGCGCCTCGGCGATGTGAAACGCGTACGCGGCGGCCATCGAGAAAAGGTCGCCGTGCAGGTAGTCCCCATCGAACGAGGCCTGAGGCTGATTGACCCCCGCTTCAAGCGCGTTTCGATCGCGCAGGCCGTCCGCGCCGCCGAAATCGGCGCAAGGACTCCGCGTGGATCGCGAGGACGTCGTCCACGTCGAGGAACTCGGGGTCCGCCATACCTCAAGCGTAGGGTGACGGCAGAGGAGACCCCAAGTGGACGGCTACTTCGCGAGCTTGGCCAAAGCCGTGGCGTGCTCTTCGAGGGCCCAGGCGATCGAGGCACGCACACGATCCTTGTGCGTCTGAGGCGGAGCGCTCGACTCGCGCACCACAACCTCGACGTCTGCGATGACATCGGTGTCGGCTTCGCGCACCGGATCCATCTCTTCCGCCCGGCTCATCCTGGAATCTATAGCCCCTGCTTGAGGGGCTCGCACCGTTTTCGGTGTCACCGCTACCCAATGGAGCAATGGGTGTGCCAAGGCCTCGCAACGCTGACGGCCTTCTCGACTGCCTCTCGATGCCCCGGAGGTCACGAAATCATCGCCCGCATGGGCCGAACGGCAGAAGCACCGGCACGCGCCGCCGGTACGCGTCGTAGGCCTCGGCGCCAAGCTCGCCCCGGGGCCACGTCTCTTCCATGCGGGCCTTCATCCACAACCCGACCGCGAGGAGGGATGCCGCCCGCCACGCCGAAGAGATGGTCCCCTTGGCCGCAGCCGTCGCGACGATGGCGAGCAGAATGCCGGTGTAGATGGGGTGCCGCACGATTCCGTACGGCCCGGTGTCGACGACGCCCGATGTGGATCTGCGCTTCTCATGACGTGCGTCACGTGGGCCCGAGCCTGCTCCTTCACTCGACGCTCCCCTCGAGGGGTCTCAGAAGCTCTCGCGGGTCGTAGACCACGCCGCCCTTCACGACACGATGGACCTTGCGCACGTTGGCGAGACTCTCGAGGGGGTTCGCGTCGAGAACCACGAAGTCCGCGAGCTGGCCCGCTTCGACGCTCCCGAGCTGGTCCGTCTTGCCGATGGCGTAGATCCCGTTCCACGTGGCCGCGCGGAGCACCTCCATGGGCGACAGCCCAGCCTCCGCGAAGAGATCCATCTCCCGCCAGAGGCTCCACCCGGGGAGCATCGTCAGCACCACCATGTCCGTGCCGGTAGCGAGGATGCACCCGGCGCCGCGGGCTCGGCGGACGAGCTCCTTGTTCTTGGGGATCTCCATGCGCACGGCCTCGACCGGGAACTTCGCGAACGCACCGGAGCGACCCTGCTCGATGTCCTGCACGACGCGCCAGCCGGCGGCCGAGTAGTACTTTTGCTGCTCATCCAGGTGGTGCAGCTTGTCGTAGCCGGGCCCGATTGTTTCGCTGACGACGATGGTCGGGGTGAGCACGACCTTGCGCGCGGCGGCCACGCGCAACAACTCCGCGTACTCGGGCCGCGATAGGTCGAGCGACGCCGTCTCCTTGGACCATTTCACGTAGTCCTCCGGCGTACTGCCCGGCGCCCGGCCGTCGGGCATCGCAGTGACGCCGTGAAAGAGCTGGTCGACGCCCATGTCCATCGCTTGCCGCCACGTCACGGCCCCCACGTGCGCCCAGACGCGCAGCCCGTGCTCGTGCGCTTCGTCGACGGCGGCCTGCATCACGTCCCCGGCGACGTTGTCGTAGATCTTGATCGCCGCCACCCCTTGCGCAGACGACAGGTCCACCTTGACCCTTGCCTCCTCGGGCGTCGTGACCGGCTTCATCCAGGGGATCCGCGTCGGCGGCATCTGGATGTACTCGCCAGCGAGGAAGTAGCGCGGGCCGACCGCATGGCCGGAGTCGATCCGGTGGCGCAACGCTAGGTCTGAGCTGGAGTCCATCGAGCCGGGATCACCGACGGACGTCACCCCCGCGGCGAGGTGGAACGCGGGCAGTCGGTGGTCGGTTGGCCGCCATTCACCGGCCAGCCGCGTGTAGAGATGAGCGTGCGCGTCGACGAGCCCCGGGATGACGATCTTGTCACCGAAGTCCACCACCTGGGCGCCGGCGGGGATGCGAAGGGTCTTCGCAGTGCCGACGCCGACGATCTTGCCTCCTCTCGTCTCGATGCTGCGCCTCCAGCATCGGTAGCCACCAGAGCGTCGCCCGCCCGAGGCGCTTCACAAGCGAGACCGCACACCATTACCAGGACGCTCGTCAGATTCCGCATCCGCATGGCCTCGGCTCCTTTCGTCGCGTCGAGCAGCCTACGGATCCTTGGACCTCGCGCGATGGGTAAGTGGGGAAGCCCGAGTCGAGTCCCGTCGCGGGTCGGCCGGAGGGGATGAGGGCTCAGAGGTCCCGATAAAACACGAGCCGGTTGCTCGCGCCGTCCTGCACGACCATCTCGCGCGTGCCCCACTCCTGGTCCTTCAGGCCGGGCCGGTAGTTCTTGTACGGACGCGTCGCGAGCTCGGCGTGGAACGCCTCGAGGTCGTCCACCCGGATGCGGATGTTCGCGCCCGGGCTCTCGTCGCCGTGGTGCTCGCTGAGATGCAGCACGCAGTCGCCGCGGGACACCTGCATGTAGAGCGGCGTCCCCGGCTCGAAGCGGTGCTCCCAGTCGACCTTGAAGCCGAGCCACGCGATGTAGAACTCGCGCGCCTTGCCTTCGTCGAAGCTGCGGAGGATCGGGACGACGGGGTGGAAGTGCATTGGAGGGCTCCTGCGCCAATCTAGACCGGGGTCGGAGGGGCGGCGAAGAGCCACGCCAACGCTCCGACCTGACTCGGACATCGTCTTGGAGTGAGGCGGTAGGGGCGGTCATTCGCCCCGACGGCCGCCGTCCCAGTGGACCGCGGATCGCGGCGCGCAGCCTTTCAGACCCTAGGAGACCCGGTTTCTCCCGAGAGAAACCCACTCGGCGGTCTCCATCCAACGGCCCGGCGGTCTCCGGCGGTCCCGTCGTCATGCCTCGCCCGAGCCGTCTTCACACCCGTGCGATCCGGTCTTCTCATGAATGGCGCCTCGTGGTTCGTTTCCTGACGGCGCGATCGCTCTCGACCGACGAGCGGTCTTCCGGAGGCAGCCGGGGCGTCGGCTGTGTACGGATGTCGCGTCGACTGTGCACGGAAGTCGAGTCGACCGTCTTCAGCAACCTGGACCGACGTCTCCATCCGACGTGTCGGCAGTCGTCTGCCAGGATGCCGGCAGCAGACCGCACACACGTCGTATGGAGAGAGCGGTCCCGTGGTCACTGTCGGTCGATCCCCTCGTCAGGCTCGATCCATGGAGTCGTCAGCCTTCGGTGATCGCGCCCTCCGTCGACGTCCATGCGCCGTGCCGATGAGAGCCATCCCGTCGTATGGAGAGAGAAGACTGGATGGCTCTCCTCGGCGATCGCCTGGTCAGCCATCGACGGGGCGGTTTCGGCTTCCGGTGCGGCTCCCCGCAGGGGTCCCAAGTCGTCCGGGACGCCGCGATGGCCCCCGCGGCGTCGACGGCCGGCTCCGCGTGGTTGCCGTCCCGATCGCGCTCTTCTGTCTCGTGAACCTTCATCCGACAGGCCCGCCCGTCGTGGCCGCCGCAGGCTGCGAGCGGCTCCGCACGAAGCGATGTGGCCCCTGCTTGCGCCCGCGAGGCGCCCTTGGCACGGCGCTCTATCGCCTGATGAGGGTGGTAACCTCCCTGCCATGAAGCTCCGCGCGGTCCTCGTGCTCGCGACCTTCCCCGCGCTGCTCGCCGTGGCGTGCGCGGCCACCGTGCCGCGGTCGGAGCTCAACCGCTGCACGCTCGGCGTCGCCGACGGCAACGACGCGATGACGATGCGCCAGGGCGCGGCCTGCGCGATGGTCGCGAAGCGGCTCGCCGCCGACGAGCAGCCGGTGCCGGCGCTCGGCTACGCCCGCAAGGCGTGCGACCTCGAGGACCCGCGGGGCTGCGAGGAGTACCTGGCGCTCGTGCGCGGGCAGTCGGGGCGCATCGGCTCCGAGGAGGTCCAGCGGGCGCGCGCGGCGGGCGAGAAGGCCTGCTCGGGGATGGTGGTGGCGGTGGACGGCGCGACCGACGCGCGCCCCATGCTGTGCGCCCGGACGGCGGAGCTCTACGAGGACGTGGACCCGCGGAGCCGCGAAGACGCGGGCCGCCTCTTCGCCAGCGCCTGCAAGCTGGGGGACGACAAGAGCTGCGGGCGCGCCCGCTCGCTGGGCGTCGATCCCTCGGACCACGTCGTCCTCGGACCGAAGCCGAGGCCCAACGCGCCCAGCGTCGCGCAGGCCCTGCCGCCGCCCGCTCCGCATTTCGTCTCGGGCGTCACTCCGGCCGCCCCGCCGCCGTGCCACGAGATGCGCGCCTGCGTCACGCTCGAGGTCGAGCAGCGGAACACGAGCGAGATCGTCGGCTCGATCGCGAACCACTGCGAGCGCGCCGTCACGTGCAACTGGTGCCCGGCGCATCACGACCAGGTCGACCGGAGCGGATGCCACGTGGCGACCCTGACCCCCGGTGAAGCACGCGCCGGCCGCGACGCGGGGCTCTGGTACGACGGGTTCGACTCGATGGCCTACGACTGCATGGACTCCGGTGACGTGAAGGGGTGCCTCGGGCTCTGAACGGGGCCCCGGCGCCTCACTGCACGGTGATGCTCGGCTCCGGAGTGAGACTCATGGTGCTGGCGCCCGCGCTGGACGTGAAGTGGACGAAGAAGCACGGGGTCTTGGAGGTGTTCGCGGTCGTGCCGCTGACGGTGACCTCGAACTGGCACGACGCGAGCTCGGCCAGCGGTGCCGTCGTCGAGCACGTCAGGTTGGAGGGCGCGAACGTGAAGATGGTCGAGGTGCAGTCGTTCGAGAGGTCCACGAACGTGTTGCCCGCCACGTTGCCGCAGTTTTGCATCGTGTAGACGACCGGCGCGCTCTGGTTCGGCTGGAGCGACTCGGCGCCGCTGGCGGGGTTGGCCGTGAGGACGTAGTCGGCCACGTCGGTGACTCCGGTGGCGCTGAGAGACAGCGCAGGGGTGGAGACCGTGCCGTCGGTCATGGTGAGCGACGTCGCGACGCTGGCGCAGGGGGTCGCGTTCTGGAAGTCGATCGTGATCGAGCACTTGCCGCCGGCAGCGAGGACGAGGCCCGTCGTGCACGTCGTCGACGGCACCGAGTAGCCCGCGGCGAGCGCCGGCATGGCCTGCAAGGCGCCCGTCGCCACCGTCCCGGTGTTGGCGAGGTAGACGGTGATCGAGCCGGGCGGCGGGACCGGGGCGATGGTGTTCACGAGCACGCCCCCGAAGCCGAAGGACGTGATCGGCGCGAGGTTCCCGTTCTCGAAGCCGAGCACCGCCTGGCCGCCCTGGCCCGTCACGGTGTACGTGCCCGGGTTCGCCGGTGCATCGGCGGCCGTGAGCACGCTGGACTCGGTCGCGCCCGTCGAGGACGGCTTGAAGGTCACGGTGAAGTTGCACGTGGCGTTCACCGCGAGCCCGGCGGCGGTGCACGGGTTGGTCGAGCCCGCGGAGACCGCGAAGTCGCCGTTCGAGCTGGTGACGGTCGGCATCCCCGACGCGATGGGCCCCGTGTTCTTCACCTCGAACGTCGCGGCCACCGACTGCCCCTCCTTGACGGTGCCGAACTCGAAGCCCGCCGACGGCGGCACCACCTGCAGCGTGGGCACGGCCCCCGAGCCGCTGACGGTGAGCGAGCCCGAGACGGCCTGCGCCGCGGCGGCCGTGAGCGTGGCCGAGTCGGTCGTGACCACGGCGTGCGGGGTGAACTTGAGGACGAAGTTGCACGTGCCGTTGGACGCCAGCGTCGAGGTGCACGGGATCGGGCCGGCCGAGACGACGAAGTCCGTGTTGCTGCTGGTCACCGCGGGCGCCGCGTTGGTGCTGACCGGGCCGGTGTTCGTGACGGTGAACGTGGCGCTGGCGGACGAGTCCACCTCGACGGTGCCGAAGCCCGTCCACGCGGCGGGCGCGGAGATGGCGAGCGTGGCCTGGGCCGCGACGCTGGTGAGGGGGAAGGTGCCGCTGTTGCCGGGCGTCACGCTGGCGGTCAGCGTCGCGCTGTCGGACGCGTTCACCGCCGCCGGCTTGAAGGTCACGACGAAGTTGCAGCTCGCGCCTGCCTTGAGCACGGCGGTGCACGGCGTCGTGGTCGCCGCCGAGATCGTGTAGTCGGTGTTCGAACTGGTGATGGTGGGGGCGGCCAGGGTGTCGACGGCGCCCGTGTTCTTCAGGCTGAACGTGGCCGTCGCCGACTGATCCACGCCGACCGTGCCGAAGCCGGTGAAGCCGGCGGTCGGACCCGAGATGACGAGCGTCGGGATGGCCCCGGTGCCCGTCGCGGTGTACGTGCCCGAGACCGTCGACGGAGCGCTCGCGGTGACGACGGACGACTCGGCCGTGGCCGGGGAGGACGGGCTGAAGGTCAGCACGAAGCCGCAGGTGGCTCCCGCGGCGAGGGCCGCGGTGCAGGCGGGCGTGCCGGCGGAGACGACGAAGTCCTTGCTGGCGCTGACGATCGTCGGCACTCCGGACACGACGCCGCCCGTGTTCTTGAGCGTGAAGCTGGCGGCGCTCGACTGGGTCAGCGAGACGTCGCCGAAGCCCGGGAAGTTGGTCGGCGGCTGGATGACGAGGGTGGCGGGCTGCGCCGCGATGCCGACGAAGCTGAAGGGGGCGCTGCCGCCCGGCGTGCCGGTCACGGTGAGGGTCGCCTGCTCGTTGCCCACCGTGCCGGCCGTCGGGGCGAAGTGAACGTTGACCGTGCAGGTGGCCGCGCCGCCGGGCGCGAGGGTGTTGCCCGAGCACGTGTCCGTGCCGAGCGCGAACTGCCCCGCGTTGGCGCCGCCGAGAGCCACGGTGAGGGGTCCGCTGGTGACTCCGCCGCTGTTCGTGACGGTGAAGGCGACGTTGGGCGTCACCGTGGGGTTGGCGGCCGGACCGAAGCTCGTGAAGCCCGTGGGGGCCGCGATGGAGAGGCTCGCGGCGGTCGCGGCCGTGCCGGTCAGCGTGGACACGGCGGTGTCGGTCGTCGAATCGCCGGCGGAGAGCGTGGCGTTCTGGACGCCGGTGACGCCGGCGCCGGGCGTGAAGTGGACGTTCACCGTGCAGCTCGCCCCTGCGGCGAGGGTCTTGGTGCTGCAGCCGTCGGTGCCGAGCGCGAACTGGGCGGCGTTCGCGCCGCCGAGGGCGACCGTGATCGCGCCGCTCGTGATGCCGCCGCCGTTGGTGACGACGAAGGGGAAATCGCCGGTGCTCTGCGTCTGCACCACCGTCCCGAACCCCTGCGACGGGGGCGCAATGGTGAGCGCCGTGGCCGTGGTGATGGTGCCCGTCAGCGTGGCGACCGTCGTCCCGCCGGGGGTGGCGGTCGCCTGCAGCGAGGCCTGCGCGGGGCCGGCCGCGACGGTGCCGTCCGGCTTGAAGTGCACGCTCAACGTGCAGCTGGCGCCGGCTGCGAGCGTGACGCCCGCGCCGTTCACCGTGCAATTGCCCGGCGTGATGCCGAACTGGCTTGCGTCCGTCCCCGTCAGAGTCACGGCGACGGGTCCCGTGGTGATGGCCGATCCGTTGGTCAAGACGAACGGGAATTCGGCGCTCGACTGCCCCGCGATCTCCGTCCCGAAGCCCTGGGTCGTCGGGTCGAACGCGATGGGGGCGGGGGCCAACCCCGTGCCGCTGACCGACGCCGACCCGCCCGTCGTGCCGGTGGCCGTGACGGCGATGCTGGCCGACTCCGCGCCGGTCGTCGACGGCTTGAACGTCACCCCGAAGGCGCAGGTCGCGCCGGCGGCCAGCGCACTGCCGCACGTATTCGTCGCCACCACGAAGTCGCCCTGGTTCGCGCCGGTGACGGCGACCGTCGGGCTGCCCGAAGCGACGCCGCCGGTGTTCTTCACCGCGAAGGCTTGCGCCCCCGAGGTGAGCCCCTCGCTGAGGGAGCCGAAGTCGAACGTCGCGGGGGTCACGAGGAAGGTCGCCGCGCCGGCGGCCGTTCCCGACAGGCTCGAGGTCGCCGCGAGCGCGCCGGCCGACGCCTGGAGCGACGCCGTCTTCGAGCCGGCGGTCGACGGCGAGAAGAGGACCGCGACCGAGCACGTCCCGCCCGCCGCGAGCGACTGGCCCGAGCACCCGTCGGTTCCCAGCTTGAAGTCGGCCGAGTCGGTGCCCGTGAAGGACATCGCCAGGTGGGCCGTCGCCGCGAGGGACGTCACGGTGAACGTCGTCGCCTGGGACGAGGCTCCGGTCGCCACCGTGCCGAAGGACTGGGTGGCGGGCGTGATGGAGAGCCCGCCGGCCACGGTGCCTTGCCCGCTGAGAGCGATGGTCGCTGCGCCCCCGGGGCTCGCGTCGACGGTGAGGGAGGCCGACTTGGCGCCCGCGGTGGCCGGCAGGAAGTGAACGGCGACGGTGCAGGTCTGCCCGGCGGCGAGCGTCTTCCCGGTGCAACCGTCGGCGTCGATCCCGAACGAGGCGGCGTCGCCACCCATGAGGGCGGCCGTGAGGGCGCCGCTCGCGGCCGCGCCCGAGTTGGTCACCACGATCGACGCCGGGGCGCTCTGCTGGCCGACCTGGACGCTGCCGAAGTCCTCGCTCGAGCCCGAGCCCGACCCGGTGCCGATGGCCAGCGAAGCGGTCGCGCCCGTCTCGAAGCCGACGCCTGCGTCGGTCGGTTGGCTGCCGTTTCCGAAGCACCCGGCGGTGAGCGTTGCGGTGGCGAGCGCGAGGACAGCCAGACCTTGCTTCACGAAGACTCCTTGCCAACTGCGGGGGCTTTCGTATTAGCAACGTCGCACATGGCAGCATGTCACCCGCTCGGACGACGAGACGGGATTGCCCGGGCTCTCCTCTTCTCCTTGTCGTTCGTCGTCGCCACGGGATGCGAGGAGCGCTTTTCGTCGACGCCCCCGACCGCGCCCCTTCCGCCCGCCTCCTCGTCGAACCCCATCGAGGCGCTCTGGTCGCAGGCCCCCACCGACGCGGGCGCGGCCGCCGTCGAGACCTCGCGCGCGCTGACGATCACGGCCTGCTCATCGAAGCCCGCGGCGTGCCCTGCTTCCGACTCGGAATCGGAAGGGCGCTACGAGGTCGTCTTCGGCGAGGGGCACGGCGACGTGCGGACGCGCGGCCAGGCGATGGCGGACCTCTACAAGGAGCTTCGCGACAGGACCACGGCGGGCGAGCGGCTCGACGCGGAGGCCCACTCTGCGAGCGACGGGGGGACGATCCCCATGTGGAGCGGGCCCTCCTCGAAGCCGAGCGCCGGCAACGACGATCCCCTGTCGCAGTGCGCCTTCCAGCTGCTCGATCTCGTCGACGGGGTCGGCGAGGTCACGCTCGATGTCGTCCACGCCTCCGGCCGCAACACCTGCCGGGTGTCGCTCGGCCGAGCCCCCGACGGCGGGGTTTCGCGGTGCCTCATCCAGGAACCCGAGCGCGTGCGGCGCATGGGTCGCTGAGCCGCGCCGTCATTGCGCCGTGCCACCCTCCGGGCCCGGCGGCTGCGGCGTGAAGCCGACCGGCGTGATGCACGACGAGAGATCGAAGAGGATGAACTCGATCGCGTCCTCGTCCGGAGAGAGCGCCGAGTTGCTGTCGCAGCCCGTCGGCACGACGTCGCTGGTCTCGTAATCGGTGGCCGACCCGGACACGTGCATGTCGCTGTAGACGACGCGCCCGCAGTACTGCGGCACGCCGGCGTCGTTCACTCCGGCGTCGAACGGCATGTCCCACGAGAAGTACTGCGCGCTCGCCGGCTTGATCGACGGATCGGTGATCACCCACGGCGTCGCCAGGTTCGTCGCGCTGATCGTGGCCGTGTCCCGCGCGTTCTCCGACGGGACGACGATCTCGCCCGCGGCGTTCAGCGCCTTCACGTTGCCCAGCCACGACTTGAGGGCCTTGCCTTCGGGGAAGTTGCTGCCGTTCGGCAGCGTCGACTCGATGACCCCGGTGATGTCGTTGTTGTAGGGCGAGTCGTTGCCGTTGTTGCCCAGGTTGGTCCAGCTGGCCACGTTGGCGAACTGCGGATAGGCCGTGCCCGCGAGCGTCCCGTAGCTGGTGAAGAACGCGTAGTGGTAGTGCTCCGCGAAGACCCGGCCTCCCTGGTTGACGTAGGGCGCGAGGTAGCTCGCCGTCGTGGCGGTGACGCCCGTGGTCGGGTCGCCCTCGCACGACAGCATGATGATGTCGTACTGCGAGAGGTCGGCCACGCTGTCCCAGAGATGCGCCGGGGACGACTGCGACCCGGCCGCCGCGTTGCCGCCGGCCCCCTGGAAGATGTGCACGCCGGGCCCTGCCGTCTGACCGGTGAAGTACGCCTCGTCGACGCCGACGCGCGTGAGCAGGCACTCGAGCGTGTCGAGGCCGCCCGTGGACACGGCGATGTTGGGCAGGCTCGCGTAGAGACCGTCGGTCAGGTTCTTCGGGAGCGTGATCTTGCCGGCCGAGTTCGTCGTGCTGCACTGGGTGATCGTCGGGACGATGATCTCCTTGCGCCACTTGCCGATCTGCACGACGAGCGGGATCTTGTCGCCGTCCGGCACGTTGTAGAGTGTGAAGTTGCCGTCCGTGTCGGTGAGCGCATACGAGATGGGCTCGCCCGAGAAGAGCGCGTCGCACGAGCACGAGTTGGCGCCGATGCCGATGGGGATGGCGTCGAGCTTTCCGCCCGCGGAGTTCGGGATGTACACGGCGACGTTGTAGAGCGGGTTGCTGCCCTTGGGGTCGAACACCTGGCCCGACAGCGTCGTGCCGCTCATCGCGCCGCCGTCGCCGCCGCAGGAGTGCACCTGGCACTGAAGGTTCTGGCATCCCGTGGCGCCGCCGCTGTCCTGCGTCACCGGGCCGCCGTCGCCGAAGCCCATGTAGCCCGGGCCGTCGTCGCCGGTGCCGACACCCACGCTGCTGTCGTCGCCGCCGGAGACGCTGCCATCGTGGCCGCCGGTGGGAGAGAAGCCGTTGCTGGCCGCGTTGCTTCCACAGCTCCACGCCGCCACGAGCAAGGCCGCGACCAGCACCATCAGGCACGACGCGCGCAACCACTTCATATCCATCTCCATCAGCGGGGGCGGGGGGAACCGATTACATGGCCGGGCAGGGGCCTCGCTCGCCACGGGAAAAGCGCTCGGCGACGTATCCGGGACTGCAATTCCCGGCGTTGGGGCGAAAGTTCTACCGCGGACGGACGGTGGCGCTCGCTACGCGTCCCGCACCATGACCACGCGAGTGCCCATCGCCGCCGCCTCGCGCAGGACCGAGCTCGAGCCTTCGTGGCGGGAAGCGAAGAGGACGACCGTGGCCGCCCCGATCCACGCGAGCGCCTCGTCGCGCGGCACGACGCCGAGAAAACGCACGTCGACGTCGCGCGCCCCCGCCAGCGTCTCGAGCCGCCCTCGCTCCGGGCCGTCCCCGACGACGACCAGCGCGTCCACCTCGCGCGTGCGCGCCACGTGCTCGATCGCCCGATGGACGCCCTTGCTCGGCACGAGCCTCCCCACGCTCACCGCCACGCGCGCGGTCCCGAGCTCCCGCTTCTTCCGCGCGACCGCCTCGCGCACGTCCGGCATCTCGAGCCTCGCCTCCTCGACGACGGCCACCCGCTCGACGAGCCGGCGCGCGCCTCGGTCGAGCGCTTCGAGCAGCGAGTCCTTCAGCGCCGCCGAGACGAACCTCCAGCGTGCGGCCTTCCCGGCGATGGCCCGCACGATCCGCGTCCGCGCCGGCCGCGGCATCCGCACGAGCAGACGCACGTCCCCGCCGTGGGACACGACCTCGAGCTCCGCCCGCGACGGCGTCGCCACCGGCCAGGCACAGGGCACCGCCCAGTGCGCCACGACGCGCTGCGCCTCGATTCGCGCGAGCCGCGTCCGCGCCTCGAGCACCCACCGCCCCGCGTCGAGCAGCCTCGCGGGGCGCTCTCTGACGCGGGCCGCCACGCCGGGCCAGCCAAAGGCGCCCCCGGGCGGCGGCGCGACGAGGACGACCTCGTGCCCCTGCGCTTCGAGCTCCCGCGCCTCGGCCCGGACGAAGTGCCCCGACGGGTCGTGCTCGCCGGCCGGAAAGCTCGTGGTGACGACGGCGATGCGCATGAGACGCGTGGAAGCCTACCCCGGCGATGGTAAGGGAGTCGCTACCATGCCGAGCTCCGAACCGACGGTCTCCTTCCCGGGTCGCGTCCTCTTCCTGACGGAGGACCCGGCGCTCCTCGAAGCGCAGCTCGATCCCGCGACCCCCACGAACCTCGCGTTCGACCCGGAGCGGGCCCTCCTCGGCAGCATCTCGACGGACGAAATCACGCCGGGGTGGGTTTGCTACTACTACGACGAGACGCTGGGCCGGTATTCGCTGGTCGGCCTGCGCGGCGGCAAGGTGAAGCCCGACATGGTGAAGGGCGGGGGCTTCTCGGTCGTCGTCAGCGGCACGTCCAAGGGGTGCGGCTCGTCGCGCGAGCAGGCGCCGTACAGCGAGGTCGCCGCGGGGATCAAGCTGGTCGTCGCGAAGAGCATCGAGAAGATCTACCGGCAGAACGCGCAGAACATCGGCCTGCTGACGAGCACCGACCTCTCGCTCGTGCCGCGCATCCTCGCGGGCGAGGCCATCCCGATGTCCGAGTTCACGCGCGGGCTCGATGCCATCAGCGCCGCCATCGTCGTCCACGGCGGCCTCTTCGCCTACAACAAGGCGCGCCTCGCGGGGACGACGACGCCGCCCGCCGTCGTCACGCCGGTCCGCCCGATGACGCTGTGCGAGAAGATCCTCGCGCAGCACGTCATCGTGGACGCGCGCTCGGGGGCCGTCGGCGTCCCGGCGGTGAAGCCGGGGGACGCGTTCTTCGCCCGGTGCGACGTGCGCTTCTCGCACGAGTACGTGACGCCGATGGCCGAGGCGCTCTTCCGCCAGGGCTTCGGCGCGGACGCGAAGGTGACTGAGCCGGAGAGCGTGTTCGCCTTCCGCGACCACCTCACGTTCCTCGACCTCATCATGCCGAGGGCCCACAAGGACATGGGGCTCGACGTGCAGGCGCGCAAGCTCGCCACGGTGCAGAGCGACTTCGCGAAGCGCGCCGGCATCAAGGAGTACGGCGAGGTGCACCGCGACGGGAAGCTCGTCGGCTCCGAGGCCATCTGCCACAACAAGGTCGTCGAGGAGCTCGCGCTCCCCGGGCAGCTCGTCATCGGCACCGACAGCCACACGTGCATGGCGGGCGCGCTCGGGTGCTTCGCGTTCGGCGTCGGGTCGACCGACATGGCCAACGCGTGGATGACGCGGGACGTGCGCGTCACCGTGCCGCAGTCGGCGCGGTTCGAGCTGACGGGCAGGCTCCGGCCCGGCGTGTGCGCGAAGGACGTGATGCTCCACATCCTCGCGCAGCCGTTCTTCAAGGGCGGCGACGGCATCGGCAAGGTGCTCGAGTTCGGGGGCGAGGGCGTGACGCACCTGCCGCTCGACGAGCGCGCGACGCTGACGAACATGGCCGTCGAGGCCGGCGGCTTCACGGGGATCATCGAGGCCGACGAGGTGGTCGTCGACTACCTCGTGAAGCAGCGCGGCGTCCGCGCCGACGACGTGCGAGCCCGCATCGTCAAGGCCGACCCGGGCGCGACCTACTGCGCCACCTTCTCCATCGACCTCTCCGCCGTCCCGCCGATGGTCGCCACGCCGGGCGACCCGCGCAACGGCGTCCCCTTCGAGAAGCTCGGCCCCGAGGTGAAGATCGACATCGCGTACGGCGGCTCGTGCACCGGCGGCAAGAAGGCCGACATGGACATGTACGCGCGCGTCCTCGGCGACGCCGTGAAGAAGGGCAAGCGCGTGGCGCCGGGCGTGCACTTCTACCTGCAGTTCGGGTCGCAGGACATCCGCCGCTACGCCGAGGAGAAGGGCTACCTCGCGGTCTTCGAGAAGGCGGGCGCCGAGCTCGTCGATCCGTCGTGCGGCGCGTGCATCAAGGCGGGCCCGGGCTCCAGCGACTCGCCCGACCAGGTGACGGTCAGCGCGCAGAACCGGAACTTCCCCGGCCGGAGCGGCCCGGGCAAGGTGTACCTCGCGAGCCCGCTCGTGGTCGCGGCGAGCGCCATCGCGGGGCACATCGCGCTGCCGGAAGAGGGCTGAGCAGGGCGCACCGACGAAGGGCGCGGGGTGTCGGCCTCTTCACCGGTAGTAGTTCTGGATGAGCCACACGTGCCCGCCCTGCTCGTGGAAGCCGCAGGCGAGCCCCCGGTACTCGGCGCTGGTCATGTTGATGTAGTGCCCGTGCTTCGCGTAGGGCTCGCCCGGCCCTTCGCGGAACATGCTCGCCAGGCACTCCGTCACGATGCCGTCGGGCGTGCCCGGCCAGTCGGGACACTCGTTCTGCGCGCCCCAGCCGCAGTGGCCCGACCCGCCGTGGACCGTGCCGTTCGCCGCGTCGCCCGCCGCGTCCTGGTCGGCGCACGCCTGCTGGTCGGGGCGCTGCACGACGGGCGCCGCGCCCACCTTCGCGCGGTACGCGTTGGTCTCCGTGACGCAGCGCTGCCGGGCCGCCGCATGGGGATCGCCGTTCGCCAGCGGCGCCGGCGGAGTCTGGGCGGGCGGAAGAGCGGGCGGCGCGACGGCGTATGGCGCGAGGGGCTCGGGCGGCGCGACGGCGTATGGCGCGAGGGGCGCGGGCGGCGCGACGGCGTACGGCGCGGGTGGCGGCGGATAGGCGGGCGGCGGCTGCGGCGGATAGGCCTGCCCGGGGTAGCCCGGCGGCGCCGGGTAGGCGGGCTGGCCGTAGGCGTACGGGGAGGGTGGACCGTAGGCGGCGGGAGCTGCGGGCGGCGGCTGCGAGCTCGGATCGTACGGAGCGCACGCGAGGAGCAGCACCGCGGCCAGCGCGAGGGGTCGCATGGTCTCAGTGTAGACCGCGCGCCTCGCGAGCCTCGCGTCCGACTACTTGGCTCTCACGTTGACGGACATCTTCTTGACGTCGGAGGTGCCTGCGCCCGTCGAGGCGGTGACGTGGATCGAAGCCGGGCCCGCCGGGATCGACGGCAGCTCGCAGGCGAGCTTCAGCTCGCAGTCGCCGCTGTTCGTCTCGCCCGAGTGGACCTCCACGCCGCAGACCGACTCGGACGAGTCCTTCGTGTCGCACGACACGTGGCCCACCTTCGTCGTGCCCGAGAGCACGTCGATCTCGTAGTGCGCGGCGAAGTGCGAGTGCGCGCCGCCGCGCCACTTGCCGTCTGTGTCGGCCCAGAGGGCGAGCGGCGCCCCGGTGGACGTGAAGCGCGCGTCCGCGGTGCCGGGACCATGGAGCTCGGCGGTGGCGACGACCTTGCCCCGGCAAGCGGTCACGAGAAGAACGCATGCGGCGGCGAGCAGCGCGAGCGAGGGACGCATCGACCGACGGTATCACGACGCGACGCGTCCGGAGATGCAGCGGACGGAGCCGGGCGCCGGCGCCCCCGCGCGCGTACGGTCGAGGTGCGCCTCCGCGACCAGGAGCTACGTTTACGGGATGGGCGCGCCGTATCGCGAGCCGGCCCGAGAGTCCCCCGGTGAGCCTCCGCGGACGTGGGGAGTGCTCATCCTCTCGCTCTTGCCGGGGCTCGTGCTCATGGCGGTCGGCCTCGGCGCGCGGATGACTTTGCGGTACCCGGGGTCGCTCTGGGAGCAGGGCGTCTTCGTGGCCGTCGTGGCCGTCGTCTACGTCGCGGTGATCCGGATGCACCTGAAGGGCGCGGGCGGCCGCCACTGACCGAGAGGGCCGCGGAGAGACGGTGCTCGACGCCCCGCCCCTCTCGCGCTACTCCTCGCCGGCCGTGAGCGAGCTCTCCATTCAGCCCAACATCCACGTCACCCTCGACTACGAGCTCAAGGGCGACGACGGGGAGATGATCGACGCCAGCGAGAGCGAAGGCGGCGAGCCGATCCGCTACGTCCACGGCTACGGCATGCTCGTGCCGGGGCTCGAGGCGGCCCTCGCAGGCCTTCACGCGGGCGACGAGCGCGAGGTCGTGGTCCCCGCCGAGGCGGGTTACGGGGAGCGCGACGAGACGCTCGTGCTGGAGATCGAGCGGAGCGAGTTCCCCGACCCGAAGGCGGTCGAGGAGGGCGACGAGTTCGTGGCCGAGTCGCCCGACGGCGACGAGATCGCGATGAACGTCGTCGAGGTGAAGGGCGACGTGGTCATCGTCGACGCCAACCACCCCCTGGCGGGGCAGACGCTCCACTACAAGGTGAAGGTGCGCGACGTGCGCCAGGCGACCGACGACGAGGTCGAGCGCGCCGCCGCCGACCTCGACGAGGCCCACGAGCACGTCCACGGCCCGGACTGCGACCACGAGCACGGGGACCACGAGCCCGTGGCGCTGGGCCGAAAGCTCAACTAAGAACCTACCCAGAAGAGAGACCGAGGCACCATGGCGACCGGCAACACGAAGACCATCAATCCGTGGGAGTGGGACGTGCGCGTCCGCGAGCGCAACGTCGGCAAGGGCATCTTCGACGAGAAGGACATCGAGAAGCACCTCGCCTCCCTGCCCGACGCCGCCGATCAGGCCGAGTCCATCACCATCCCGCAGCCTGCGCTCGGCGGACGCGACGACTGAGCGTGCCGGAGGCAGCCGTGGAAGAGAGCCTTCCCCCCGTCGAGTTCACGACGTTCGTCCTGTCGCTCAGCCACTCGGCGCTGATGCACCTGGGCGAGGCGCCCGATCCGGAGACGGGCGGGGTCGGCCCGAAGAACCTGCTGCTCGCGCGGCAGACCATCGACCTCATCGCGATGCTCGAGGAAAAGACCAAGGGCAACCTGACGGGCGATGAAGAGCGCCTGCTGGCGCAGATCCTCTTCGATCTGCGGATGCGCTACGTCGAGAAGTCGAAGTGAGCCCTCGCTGGGCTGCCCTGGCCCTCCTCGCGGGGGCCGCGGCGTGTGATCGCGGGCTGACGGCGGGGGGCGACGGCGGGGTCGTGCTCCCGCCCGGCGCGACGCCGGTGCCCGTGATGACCGCGCCCGTCGCGACGGCCGTGGCGCCGCCGGCCCCGGCGGGATCGCTGGCCGTGTCGATGCAGCCGGTGAGCTTCGCGCCCATCGCGAAGCTGGCCGACCCGAGCGTCGTGACCATCACGACCGTGGCGACCGAGGAAGAGATCTCGCCCTTCACCCACCGCCGCCGCCGCTCGCAGACCCAGGGGCTGGGGACGGGCTTCGTCATCGACAAGGCGGGGATCATCCTCACGAACAACCACGTCGTGCGCGAGGCGACCTCGGTCGAGGTCAAGCTGTCCGACGATCGCACCTTCCCGGCGAAGGTCGTGGGCACGGACCCGCCGACCGACATCGCCGTCGTCCGCATCGACACGAAGGACATGCGGGCCCTCACCCTGGGCGACTCCGACACGATCGAGGTCGGCGACTGGGTGGTCGCCATCGGCAATCCGTTCGGCCTGTCGCACACGGTGAGCGCCGGCATCATCAGCGCCAAGGGCCGCACGAAGGACGACGTGCCCCTCGATCCGGCCGGCTACTACGACTTCCTCCAGACCGACGCGTCCATCAACCCGGGCAACTCGGGCGGTCCGCTGCTCGATCTCCGCGGCCAGGTCGTCGGAATGAACTCGGCGATGCATGCGGGGGGCGGCATCGGGTTCGCCATCCCCATCAACATGATCAAGCAGCTCTTGCCCGTGCTGCTGCGCGACGGGCACCTCACCCGGAGCGCCCTCGGCATCCGCATCAAGGACGTGCGTGAGCTGACGCACGAGGAGCGGCAGGCCCTGGGGCTGGGGGAGAGCGAGGCCTTGAACGGCGCAGTGATCGACTACGTCGCGGGGGGTGGACCGGCCGACAAGGCAGGGCTGGCGGCCGGGGACATCGTCGTGGCCTTCGAGGGGACGCCCATCGACCACTCGTCGAAGCTCCAGTGGCTGGCAAGCACGACGGGCGTCGGCCGGACCGTGACGCTCCGCGTCCAGCGCGAGGGCAAGCAGTTCGAGCAAAAGGTGACGCTGGGGCAGCTCCCCGAGCAGCCCGCGGCGGCGGCCGGCCCTCGGTAGGACGACCTTCGGCGGGGCTCTGCGGTGTGATTCCCACCGCCCGGCGGGCGGGACTCGTATTACCGTAGGGTCGTGCCGGGCCGACCCTCCGCTCGACGCGCGTCCGATGGGGAGGCTTCCCCCCAGTCCTCGGCGCCCCCCCCTCCGGTGCCCGCGGTGAATACCCCGGCCCCGGCGGCGTCCAACACGAAGCAGGACCGGGCAAGAGAAGCGGAGGAAGACCGTGCGCTTATCGCGAGGGCGCAGGCCGGTGACATGGGGGCGTTTCGACAGCTGGTCGAACGCCACCAGCGCCGTGCATTCGCCATCGCGCTCTCCCTCGTGCGCGACGAAAACGACGCACGCGAGCTCGTGCAAGACGCCTTCCTCCGCGTCTTCAAGAACCTGGGAGGCTTCCAGGGTGGTTCCAGCTTCTTTACCTGGCTCTATCGCATCATCACGAACCTCAGCATCGATCTCATTCGCAAGCCCGGCCGCCAGACGACCGACCTCGAAGAGGCCCGGCTCGAGGTGGACGACGGGGCCGACTTCGACTTGCCCTTCATCAGCCGCATGGACGGCGCCGACCCGGTCGACGTCGTCCGTCGGCGCGAGATCGCCGCGAGACTTCAGACTGCGCTCGACGCCCTTCCGAGCTACCACCGGGCGGTCATCGTGATGCGCGAGATCGACGGCCTGAGCTACGAGGAGATGGCTCAGGCCATGAGTGTGTCGAAGGGCACGATCATGAGCCGGTTGTTTCACGCCCGACAGAAGCTCCAGCGCGCGCTGTCCGACTGCTACAAGGAGCAGATCGGCGAGCATCCGCCGGGCGAGGTCCCTGCGCCGGCGAGCGAGCCGGGGAGCGCGCCATGAGCCTTTCCCCGGAGACGCTGACCGAGCTGATGGCCCTCGCCGACGGCGAGCTCGAGGGCGAGGCGCGCGAGCGGGCCGAGAAGCTCGCGGCCGAGAGCCCCGAGGCGCGGCGGGTGTTCGACGCGATGCGCTCGCCGGCGCTAGGGCAGTGGCTGGCCGAGGCCCTCGACGCGCGCGCGGCGGCGGCCGACGGCATCGCCGACGCGGTGATGGGCAAGATCGACGCCGCGCGGCGGGACGCGGGCATCGAGGGGGTCGTGCGGCTTTCGGGCGCGCGGGCGAAGCGGTCGGCGATCACCCGCGGGCAGGTCGCGGCGGTGGCGGGTTTCCTCGCCCTGGCGGCGACCATTCTCCTCTACATGCGCAACGACCGCGAGGGGACGGGCGACGTGTCGCCGGTGGCCAGCGTCGTCGTGCCGGCGGCGGCCCCCACGACGCCGAGCGCCGAGGTGCAGCCGGTGCCGCCGCCGAGCGCGATGGCGCAAGCGGTGCCTCCCGCGCCGGGTGCCCCGGGAGCGCCGGGCGCGCCGGGGGTCGAGGTCGACGAGATCGACTCGCCCGCGCACGGGGTCACGGTCTTCGAGATCCCTGCCAGCGGAATGGCCGCCGCGGCCGGCGGGGCGGCGCCGCCGAGCGTGGTCATCATGATCGAGGACGAGCCGGTGAAGCAGCCATGAGACGGCGGACGCTCATGGCGGCGGGCGTCGCCGCGCTCCTGGCCGGGGCGACGGGCGTTGCGTGGGCCACGCCGCCGAAGGGTCCCAACATCGAGCTCACCATCATCCACGCGACCTACGTCGACGGGGGCGCCTCCATCGACGCGCGCCTCCCGCGCCTGCCGACGCTGACGAAGTCCGAGCCCTTCACGCACTACAACGTGTTCACGATGCTCGACCGCAAGGAGCTCCCGCTCGAGACCGGCAAGCCCGTGGCGTACGCGCTCGTCAACGGGCGGAACGTGGCCGTGACGCTCGGCGGGGTCTCCCAGGGGGACGCGGGAGGCAAGCGCTACCAGCTCGAGGCGCACATCGGTGAGCCGGGCAAGGCCGCGTACCTGAAGGGCCTTCAGGTCACGCTCGGGGAGAACCAGCCGTTCTACTTGGGCGGGCAGAGCTACCAGGGCGGGACGCTGTTTCTGGAGCTGGTCGTTCTGCCCTGAGGGCTTGGCTCGCTGCCCTGAGGGCTGGCTCGAAAGCCCGCCGGGTTTTCGCCCCGCCACAGGGCTTGTGGTAACGAGGAAGCTGAGATGCTCTCCCGCAAGGCGGATGGACCGCTGACGGTGCAGATCCCCGGTCCGGCGGAGGATCGCCCCTCGTGGACCCGGGTGGGCGTCATCGCGGCCATCGGCTTCGTCGTCGGCGTGGCCTGGCCGAGGCTGGCCGGGGTGAGGCTCGGTCCGAGCGTTCCCGAGGTCGCCACGGCGTCCGCGGCGGCGCCTGCGTCTCCCGACCAGGTTGCCGCGTTGCCGACGGGGGCGGCGCCGGCCGCGCCCGGCTCGACCACCCTCCCTGCGGCCGTCGTGGCGCCTGCGCCCGCGGCCCCCGCGCCGGCCACGGTGAACGTCGCGGTCGGTCACGGCGTCGTCTTCGGATGCAAGACGTCGGACGGCGACTCGCTGAAGGGCGGCGACTGCGGCTCGCTTCCGGGTCTCGACGGCATCGTGATGCCGCGGCTGCGAAAGCTCGCCGAGTGCCCCGAGGCGGTTGGCGCCAGCGGCAAGCTGCACCTCGTTCTTCACATCGACTTCCCGCGCGGGGGGATCGGCGTCGACCTCGGGCGCGGTCACGGCGTCTCGTCGCCGGACGCGCTGCTCGCGTGCGCGAAGACGGCGATGACCGGCGCGGCCCCCGCGGGCGTCGCGCACGACAACCCGCGGTACAGCGTGGCGTATTCGGTGACGTTCACGGGCGAGGGCGCGAGCGCGCCGTCGGCCAGCGCGGCTTCGGCGCGCCCTGCGGCTGGAGGTGGGGACGCGACCGAGGGGACCGCGCAGGTGGTCTGGGAGGTCGCCATCGTGCGCGACGCTCCGAAGACCGGCAAGGTGGTGGCGCGGCTCCAGCACGGCGCCGAGCTGCACCTCGGGCCGGTGAAGGACGGCTGGTACCCGGTGAAGTTCGGCGACGGGTTCACGAACGACGGCTGGGTCTACCGGGGCGCCATCGGCCGCTAGCGACACGATTGGCACGGGGCACAGGGAACAGGAGCACGGGGAACAGGGGGACACACGCCCGCCGTCGTCGGGCCGGTGCTCGCGGCTGCGGGTCCCTCCGACCTCCCCCGCGCGGCGCTTTGCTTCGCAAAGCTTGCGCGGGAATTCGGGAGGAACCCCCCGCAGCCGCTCCGCGCCGACCCGCCGACGGCGGGCTTTTGGAGGACCCCGGTCGCTGACCTCTCGAGGATGGAAGCGAGACGCGACGGGGGTCGAGCGAGACGGCGGGGGGATTCGAGGTGGAGGCGTTGGCTCAGGAGGTGGAGACTCGACACCGAGGTAGAGGCCTCGGCTCACGAGGTAGAGGTGCTGGCTCACCTCTCGGCTTCAATGGAGAGGCTCTCGGCTTCGACGGAGAGGCGAACACGTAGGAGGAGAGGCCCTCGGCCTCGAAGGAGAATCTCGGCTTCGACGGAGAGGCGAACACGCAGGTCTTCATCAACGACCGCCGCAAGCGTCTCGTCGTGATGCCCGCGATGACCTCGGACGGATGGCAGCCGTAGATCGGGCCATCGGTGGCAACTTCGGCGCGAGCATCGACTACGCGCAGCCGGTCAAGAACTACACCCAGAAGGGCCGCCGCAACGGCGGGGGCGACCATCGCTACGAGCCGCCCCGCGACCCTTTCATCACCAAGAACAGCATCTACGGTGCACCCGACCTCGAGCACGCCTCGACGGCGTATGTAGAGCGAACAACGGGGATGAGACATTTCGTCGGGCGGATGCGTCGCCTCTGCTACGCCTTCTCGCGGCGTATCGAGGCCCATCGGGCGGCCTGGGGGCTCGCCGTCGCCCACTGCAATTTCTGCCACGTCGTGCGGACGCTTCGTGTGACCCCGGCGATGCAGGCGGGCATCACCGACCACGTGTGGGGGATTGAGGAGTTCTACGACACGATCATGACAACGGAGCCCGTCGAAGCCCCGACGTTGAAGCCGCTGGCGCACAGGATGCCGAGCACGACGGCGAGGGAGCTACCAGGCGGGCGCGGGTTCCTGCTTGTTGTGCCGACGAACGGTGCCCCGTCGGCCCCGATTCCCCCGACCACGCCCGTAGCCCCTGCACAGGCTGGCCAGCTCGGGCTCTTCGACCCACGAAGGAGCCGTCGTGAGCAGCTAGAGGTCTTGCTCCGCCTCTCGGCGATCCAGGTCGAGATGGTGAGGCTCGCCGACGCGCTCGCCGGAAGGGGGGCCGGATCGTCCGGTATGCCGCGAGGTGCTCGACATTCTGCGTCTTAGAACCCACCGGTGTATGAAACGGTGCCATGGCGTCCAAGGTCTACGACCCCAGGAAGACCACCGTCTACCCAGACCAGTCGACCCTGTCGGACGCGTTCAAGGCGCACCGCAACCAGGCCGACGCCGCCTTCCTCCCACTACGCGACTGGTTCGGGCGTGTCGCACGGGAGGCAAATCTGTGCCTCTCCATGGTCCACCTCATCGAGTTGGCCGCGTGGGGAGACGAGGCAATCGCCGACGAGATGGCGCACTGGTACGGCACCCTGCCTATCGTATGGGTCTACCTCATTGATGGCGTGGAGGCGTTCGAGCGGGAGCAGTGGACGAAGGTAGCCGCTAACGTGCCGGTGGATACGGGCCCACCATGCTTCGCGTCGTCGTTCGCGGGCTCGTTCCGCAGGTTCTGGGAGGACGGCGTCCAAGAACTACTGGTCTCGCCGGAGCCTGAGTTCGCCATGATGCGGGCGGCCCGCTCGGATCGTTGGCGCGAGATCTGGCGCAGACGGTACATCGAGCCCTTCCTCGCCCATCTCGTCCGGATCAGCCAGAACCACCACGAGCATCGCGCCATCGACGGGTGGACGGAGGAGATGGGGAAGTCCGACGTCGAGCGAAACAGCCTCGACGCCATCCGCGCTTATGCACGCTGGGCTGATCTCTGTCTTAGGTGCAACAACAGAGACGCGGCATACGCCGCGAGGCGGTACCCCAGCGAGGCGGTACCCCAACTGCTCGTCGAGCTATACGCACGGAATCCCAGGACCCTCCCCGCACAAAGGATCGTGCGGGCATTCAATGCCGGGGTCGTTTCCCGCATGGATCGAGGTCACATCGACAAGAACGGCCAACCGAGCAACAGCCTCAGGGCGAGCCTTTCTTCGTCCTTCGCGGACTTCATGCATCTCGTAGGAGCTGCGTACTGTGATGTGTTCACGTGCGACGGCCCCGTGGCCGGCTGGATCGGCGAGGTGCGCCGGACGCTGGGTCATCCACGGCGGCAACTCACGCTCCAGGGGTACGATGGTGGAGCGCAGGCGTTCGTGCGCGACCTCATGGCGACCTGGCCATGAACTCGGGCCCGGCGTGGGCGAGTTTCGAAAGGCTCTCGGCCTTTGAGGAGAGCTCCCCGCCTCGACGGATAGGCTCTCGGCTTCGAAGGAGAGGCCCTCGGCCTCGAAGGAGAAGCTCTCGGCTTCGGAAGAGAGGCTCTCGGCTTCGAATGGGAAGCTCTCGGCTTCGAACAGAGTCTCTCTTGAAGTGATCACCAGCGGTTCGAAGAGCCCGCCATCGCCAGGTCGGCGCGGAGCGCTGGCGGGGGGTTCCTCCCGAATTCCCGCGCAAGCTTCGCGAAGCGAAGCGCCGCGCGGGGGAGGTCGGAGGGACCCGCCAGCGCGAGCACCGACCTGGCGATGGCGGGCGTGGGTCCCGAGGTTCCCTGTGACGAAGAGGTCACCGCTCCGCTCGTGCCGCGATCGACCATAGCGCTCGGTCGCCTAGTCTAGAAAGGAGGGCCGTCGTCGTCCGGGGGGCCTTCGTCGGCCGCGTCGGTGGCGAACGGCGCGGTGCGCGCGCGACCCTGCTCGTCGACCGCGAGGAGCTGCTCCACGCGCTTCTCGGCCGCGTCGAGCCGCTGCTGGGACACGCGCGAAAGCTTCACGCCCTCCTCGAACAAGCGGAGCGACTCTTCCAGCGGAAGCTCGCCGCGCTCCAGCGTCTGCACGATCTCGCTCAACCGCTTGATGGCCGCCTCGAACGAGACGCCCTCGGCGGGCGGCGGCGGCGACGGCGGCTCGGGCGGCGGCGAACGACGATTCGTGTTCATGGCTCAGCGAGCCTCGTACGTGGGCAAGCGGGGCGCAAGACGGAGGCGCGCGTCGCCCGGCGCCAGACCCGGCACGAGCGCGTAGCCGTCGTCGTCGAAGACCACCGGCCGCGCCGCGCCCCGGCCGTCGATCACAGTCCCCGTCAGCTCGCGCGGCAGCGTGGCTCCCTCCGCCGGCACGACGCGCAGCCACGCGACCTCGCACCCCGGGCCCGTCCGCGGCGGCGCGCGCCCCGCGAGGGCCCGCTGGGCCACGGCCCGGACCACCCGGTCCGGCTCGAGCTGCGCGGCCAGCTCGACCGCCTCTCGCCACGACGGCGACGCGTGCTCCTCTTCCGGCCGGGTCGCGAGCGCCTCGATCAGCGCGCGGCGCACCTCCGCCGCGGGCTCCCACGCGTAGGCGCGCGCCAGCCGGCCCGCGGCGTCCGGCGCCTTGCTCGACGCGAGCCCCCGCGCGACGTGCGCCCGCATCACCGGATCGCGCGACGCCAGCAGCGCGTCCACCTTGGGCGCGAGCTCCTCTCCGGCCCTCCTCGCGAGCGCCAGCGCCGCGAGGGGTCCGTCCGGACCTCCCGCCTCGGCGCGCTCGAGCAGCGTCGCGGTCGGCACCACACCCGTCGGATCCCCGTCGAGCAGACCCACCGCCAGCACCTGCCGCGTCACCTCGTCCTGCTCCACCGCGAGCCGCGCCCTCAGCGTTTCCGCGGTCGCGCCGCGCCCGTCGCCCAGCGCGACGGACCCCATCGCCGCCGCGCGTCGCACGCGCGGGTCCCGGTCCTCCAGGGCGCCGGCGAGCGGACGCTCCCCGAGCGCCACCATCGCCTCGACCGCCACCGCGCGGTCGGCTCCGTCCGCGGCGGCCGCCAGCGCCGCGATCAGCGCGTCCCCCCGCGCGCTCCGCTCCCCCCGCACCACCCGGCGGACGAAGTAGGCGCGCGCCGCGAGCCGCCGCGTCGACGGGGCCGCCGCGAGGGCCTCGATGGCCGTCATCGCGATGGGGCAGGGCGAGCGCGCGAGGGCGTCCATCGCGTCTCCGGCGAGGCGGGCGTCTCCGGCGAGCGTCACGAGCGCGTTCACGGCGGCCGGGCTCACCTGCCTCCCCAGCGCCACGACCGCCAGCGCCCGCAGCTCAGGGTCCGCCGACGCCGCCGCCCGCGCGGCCGCCGCCTTCGTCACGCCCTCGGACCGGACCTCCACGGCGATCCGCAGGCCCTCGCGCGCGGTCGCGTCGTCGGCCACGAGCGCCTCCACGGCCTGCCCCGCGTCCGCCGCTCCCAGATGAGCCAGCGCCTCGGCGCCCGCCGCACGCACGCGCGCGTCCTTGTCCTTCGCGGCCTCGCGGGCCACGTCGAGCGCGCGCGCATCGCCCGACGCGCCGAGCGCCGCCACGGCCGCCGCACGGAGCGCCGGATCGCTCGTGTGCACGGCGCCGAGGATGGCCCCGAGCGCTCGCAGGTCCCCGAGCTCGGTCGCGAGGGCCACCGTGCCCGGCGTCGTCAGCGCCACCCCGCCCAGCAGCGGCGTCACCGGCGGATTCACGGCGAGGGCGTCGAGCGCCGCCGACTGACCCGGTCCGCCCGACCGCGCCACGGCCAGCACGGACTCGACGGCCGCGGTGGAGCCGGACTGGGCGAGGGCCATCGCGGCCTCTTGCCGCGCGAGCAGGACGCGGCCCACGTTCTCGGCCTCGTCGGCGGCCGGATCGTGCCCGGCGCCGCCCGTTCGCGTGATGAACGCCTGCGAGGACTCCCGCAGCAGCGTCTCGAGCGCCGCGCGCGCCGGCTCGCGATCGACCCACGAGGCGAGCCCTCGCACGACGACGAGGAGCGCACGCGGATCCTGCCTCGCGACGCCGTCGATCGGCGCCCGTGGATCGAAGCCGCCCGGCAGCCCCGCGCCCGCCGCCCGCTCCAGCAGCGCCAGCCCCTCCGGGGTGCGCGTGGCCGCGGCGCGCTCGACGCCGCGGAGGCGCTCGTCCACGTCCGGCGAGCGCAGCAGCCGCACCGCCACGTCGACCCCGAAGCGCCCGCGGAGATCCTCGCCGGGGCCCTCGGCGGCCGCCGCCACGCGGGCCGCCGCCTGGGGCAGAGGCGCGCGTCCCGGGCCGAAGCCCGGCGATGGTCGCATCGGCATCGGCTGGGCGCGCGCCTCGGCCCCGACGCTCGTCGCGAGCGCCAGCACCGCCGCCCAGGCCGCCCCTGCGCGCCGCCTCACTTCTTCTCCTTCGGGTCCTTCCGGGCGGGCAACGGCGAGGCCGGCTTCTCCCGCGCGCTAAGCAGCACGAGGAAGCCCACGCCGCCCGAGGCGCCCGGCTGCTGCTTCACGGCGTCCCAGCCCACCGCCTCGGCCGCGCCGGGCCGGTGCGTGTACGTCGCGAGGCGGTTCGCCACGAGCATCGCGCGCTGGAGCGATCCGCGCTGCGCCTCCTCGGGCTTCCCCGGTCCGGGGCGCGCGCCCACCGCGAGCGTCCAGTCGGGACGGCGGTTCATCTCCAGGGCGAGCGCGCGCAGGGTCGTCGCGCTCTTCGGATCGATCGCCAGCGTGTCGCTCGTCCCCGTGAAGAGGATGGGCTGCGCGGCCTGCACCACCACGACGCCCTTGACCACGTCGACCGAGACGAGCGGCCGTCCGCCCTCGTCGGGGCAGCCGTCGTCGTCCTTCACGCCGTTGAAGACCTCGGCCTCGTCGGGGCACTGGTCGACGTCGTTGTCGTACGTGTCGCCGTCGCGGTCCGGGTTGGGGCACCCGTTGCGCGTGGGGTCGGTCGACGGCACGCCCTTCACGCGCGGGCACGCGTCCTCCTTGTCGGGGATCCCGTCGCCGTCGTCGTCCGGATCGGGGCAGCCATCGAAGTCCTCGACGCCGTCCCTGTCCTCGGGCTGATCGGGGCACTTGTCGGCGTCGTCCGGGATGCCGTCCTTGTCGCGGTCCTGCGAGGCGGCGGGGCAGCCGTTCTTCTTCGGGTCGTCGCTGCGGACGCCCTTCACGGCGGGGCAGGCGTCGACCGGATCGGGGACGCCGTCGCCGTCAGTGTCGGGCGCGGGGCAGCCGTTCTTCCGCGGGTCGTTCCACCAGACGCCCGGCACGAGCGGGCAGGCGTCCTGCGTGTCGAGGATGCCGTCGCCGTCGGCGTCGTCCTCCGGGCAGCCGTCCTCGTCCTGGATGCCGTCGAAGTCCTCGGCGAGATCGGGGCACTCGTCGACGTCGTCCGGGATGCCGTCGCCGTCGCGGTCGTGCGCGCGCGGGGCCCATCCGACGGCGAGGACCATGCGGACCGCCGGGACGCCGACGGACTGGTCGAGCCCGAGGTCGACGCCCGCGAGGACGAACGCGTCCTTGTAGTGGCCGAGGCTGACGCGGTCGTCGAGCGCGAGGAGCGTCGGCGACAGGCTCGACGCCCCCGGCTGGAACGGCGCCACGGGGGTGACGGGGAGGGCCCCGTGGAGAGCGATCTCCCAGGACTGCCGGTCGCCCGAGTCGAGCGACGGAAAGACGCCCTTCGGCCGGAGCGTCGCGCCGATGGACCACGGGAGCTCGTCGCCGAACGTCGAGCCGCCCAGCGTCGGCGCGGAGGGCCACGTCTGCTCGGCGGTCCTCAGCGTGTACCCGAGCGTCGCGCGGAGGGCGGCGACGCCGAGCGCATACTCGCCCAGCAGGCGGAGCGACACCGTGGCCGAGCCATCGCTCGCGAAGCTCGCCCGCTCGCCGGTCGGCAGGCTCACCGCGCCGAGCGCCGCGAGGCCGAAGCCGAGCGGGACGCCGTGGGGATCGTTGCGGAGGATGGTCCCCTTGCCGAGGATGCTCACGTCGCCGATGCCGCTCGCCGGCACCTTGCCGCCGCTGACGACGCTCGCGGGCAGCCCGGACGTCCCGTCCTGGAAGAGGTACACCGGCACGTCGACGCCGATCGCCGCGCGGTCCCCGAGGCCCACGCCGGCGACCAGATCGGCGCCGAGCACGTGCGCCAGCGGGTCCGACGCGACGGCGCTCGTCGAGGCGTCCCGGAGGACGACCGGCATGTGCGAGTAGCTCAGCCAGGCCGAGGTGTTCCATTGCCACGCTCCAGGCGCCTGCGTCGGCTCGAGGACGAGGCCCGCCTCGGGCGCCATCGACGGCCGCCACGTGCGCGCGTCGATGGACGGCTCGGTCTGCGCGGCCGCGAGGGCCGGGAAAACGAGCAGCAGCGCCGGCAGAAGCGTCGCGGGCAGGCGGCGAAAGGAAGGCATGGACAAAGAAGCCACGCCGAAGAGTAAGCGAGGGAGCGCCAGGGAAGAAAGGGCAGGAGAGATCGCGAAGACGTCACGACGTCACGACGCCACAAGATTGGGCCGCACCCCCCCGGGCCGCGGCCCCCCCGGCCTCCCCCGGCCCCTATGGCGGTGTCAACCTCCACACGCGGCCGCCGCCCGAGCCCGTGTAGTAGACGCCCGTCGCGTCGACCGCGAGGCCGATGGGCGTGTCGAGCTTCGAGGCGAGCACCGTGATGGTCCCCGGCGTGCCTCCGGTGGGCAGCGGCGCGCTCGACAGGGTGCCCAGGTTGGGGTCGTTGTCGAGCCAGTAGACGTTCGTGCCGTCCACCGCGACGCTCAGGGCCTGGAGCTGGCCCGAGGCGATGACGAGCGGCGTGCCGCCGGCGAGGGGCAGGGTCTCGATCTCGGTCGCCGTCCCCGTGTTGTTCTGCGCGGCGAAGAAGATGGTCGTCGCGTTGACGGCGATGCCATAGGCGCCGACGGCGTCGGTGGCCGTGGTCAGCACCGCGGGTGTCCCGCCGGTGGTGCTCACGCTCATGACCGAGGCGAACGAGTTGCCCGTGGTGCCCGTCGTGCCCAGGTAGTTGGTCCAGTAGACGACGCCGTTCGACACGGCGATGCCATAGGGAGTCTGCTTCGACGCGAGCGTCGTCACCGTGCCGGAGCCGGTGCTGGCGATGGGAACGCTCTTGACGGTTCCACCGACGGAATTGCCGAAGTAGACGTTCGTGGCATCGATGGCGAGGCACGAGGGCCCCGAAAGCCCCGTGACGAGCGCGACCGGCGTCCCACCCGAGAGGGGCACCTTCATGATTGAGCCCGAGGTGCCGCTCCCACCGCCGGGCGCGTACTGATCGTCGTAGTTGGTCCAGTAGACGTTGTCGTCGTCGACCGCGATCGCGTACGGCCAGTCCTGGTTCATGGCGATGGTCGTGGTGGGACCGCCGGTCTCGGGCGCGCTCATCACGGTGCTTCCGGCCGCGTAGTTGGTCCAGTAGACGATGCCGTTGTGCACGGCGATGCCCGACGGCGTCGTCTGCCCGCACGTGAGCGCCACGGCCTGATAGCCGGGGGCCGTGTTCGCCGAGGTGAGGCAGAAGCCGGCGTCCGACCCGGCGTCGGTGGGTCCGCCGTCGCCTCCGCCGGAGCCCGACCCGGACCCCGATCCGGACCCGGATCCCGACCCCGACCCCGAGGAGGAGCCTGACGACGACCCCGAGGAGGAGCCTGACGACGACCCGGAGGAGGACCCTGACGACGACCCGGAGGAGGACCCTGACGAAGATCCCGATCCCGACGAGGAGCTCGACGAGCCCCCGTCATGGTCGGCATTCGTCGTGTTGACCGTGCATCCGGCCGTGTTGGCCGCGCTTGCGGCCATCGCGAGCACCGCCGCCGTTCCCGAGAGCGCCCACATCTTCTTCGTCGAGATCATCGTCGTCTCCTTCCTCCTCCGTTTCCGCGCGTCCTCAGTTGCTGCCGCCGGCCCTGCACCCCGCCTGGACGGTGCTGATCGTGTTCGTGATCTGGCCCATCGCCTCCACGCGCTTGCCGCCCTTGTCCGGGAGCGCGGCCTGGAGCTGCTGGTTGGCCTGACTCAGCAAGCTCACCGCGGCCGCCATGTGCCCCTGACCGTCGCAGGGCCCCCCCGTGAGGGTCGACGGCGGCTCGGGGTTCTTGTCGGCGGACGCGGTCTGGATGCCGACCGAAGCGACGAGTCCAACGGCGAGGCAAAGTGCGATGGGTTTCCAGGGATTCATGGGTGGTCGTTCTCCTCGGCCCGCGCTCAGTGCACTGCGCGCGCCACCGCTCAGGACGCCCAACCTCGCCGCCAAGTCCGCGGATCCACCCCGTCGCGGCGACGCTTCGACCGTCACGAGCGACTTGTGACAGTCGATGTGTCAGTCGCCTTCAGCGGCGCTTCGTGGGCCGGTCCAAGGAGTGGCGCGCGATCTCGCGATAGAGCTGCGTCCTCTGCAGCCCCAAGCTGCGCGCCGCGCGGCTCACGTTCCCGTCGTTCTCGTCGAGGGCGCGCTCGATGGCCTCGCGCGACAGCTCCTGGCCGTGCCGCACATAGGGCCGCGCGCCGGCTTCCTGCTGCACCGGCCGCGACGACGGAGGCCCGAGAGGCTGGCCCGCGGTGGGCGAGAGATGCTCGGGCCGGACGCGATCCGCGTGCTCCGCCACGGCTCGACTGGCCGCGTCCCGCGTCTGGCGCCGGAGCTCGCGCACGTTCCCGGGCCAAGGGCGCAACATGCACGTCTCCACGAGCTTGGCCTGCGGGGCCAGCCCGGGCGCGGCGGCGGACGCCTCGAGGACGATGTGCTGCGCCATCTCGTCCAGCCGGTCGCGCAAGGCCGGGAGGGTCACCTCCGGGGGCGCGAGCCGGTGATAGAGGTCGGCCCGGAACCGCCCCTCGGCGACGGCGCGGCGAAGCTGGACGTGCGTCGCGACGCAGATGCGCAACGCGAGCCGCGTCCCCTGCGTCGCCCCGAGCGCCACGACCTCGCGCGTCTCGATGGCGCGCAGGAGCTTCGCTTGCACCTGGAGGTCCAGCTCGCCGCCCTCGTCGAGAAAGAGCACCCCTCCGTCGGCGGCGCGCAGGTGCCCCGTCATGTCCGCCGTGGCGCCGGAGTAGGCCCCTTTCTTCGCGCCGAAGAGCAGCCGCTCGGCGAGGCCCGGCGGGATGGTCGCGCAGTTGACCGCGACGAACGGGCCGCTCGCGTTCGGGCCCCGCTCGTGAAACCGCCGCGCCGCGAGCTCCTTGCCGGTACCGCTCTCGCCCGCGAGAAGCAGCGTCTCGCTCGACGCCGCCGCGCGATCGATGGCCGACAGAGCCTCGCGCATGCGCCAGCCGACGACGACGCCGTCCTCGGTCGTCGTCGGGGCGAAGGTCGACACGTCCGCGCACGGGACGAGGAGCGTGTCCGCGGCGCGGATGACGCGCGGGGACGCCGCCGTCGCTTCTCCCCGGATTGGCTCGCCGTCGACGAACGTGCCGTTCCGGCTGCCGAGGTCCCGGACGGTCCACCCGGAAGACGACGCGGCGATCGAGCAATGGCTTCGCGACAGGCGATCGTCGGGGAGGAGCGCTCCGCCCTGTCCGGCCCGACCGATGACGAGCGGCTCGTCGTCGACGGCGAGCACGAGGGACATGGCGGACGCGCCCGAGAACGCGACGATCACTCCCGGCCGCGGTCGCGCCGGACCGCGCGTGGACTCTCGGGTGGCGTCGGCCGTCTCGGCCAGCATGCCTCGAGCGTAATACGGAGGCCGCCCCCCGAGCGAGGCCCGCCCCTATGGTAGCGTCGGACACGTGCCGCATCCCCGCCGCGCCGCCGTCGTCGGGGCCGCCCTCGTGCTCCTCGACGCGACCGGGGCGCTCGCCCAGTCCGCGCCGCCCGACCCCGACCAGCTGTTCGATGAGGCGCGCGCGCTCATGGCGCAGAGCCGGTTCGCCGAGGCATGCGCGAAGCTCGAGAGCAGCGAGGCGCAGGACCCGGGGATCGGGACGGAGTTCAACCTGGCGCGCTGCTACGAGCTGGCGGGCCGGCCCGCGAGCGCCCGAGCGATGTACCGGCGCGTGGTGCAGGAGACGCACGTCGCGGGCGAGAAGGAGCGCGAGACGGTGGCCCGGGATCTGGAGAAGCAGCTCGAGCCGCGCGTCGCGCACCTCGCGCTCCACGTGAGGGCGCCCACGCCGGCGCTGGAGATCCGCGTGGACGGGGCGCTCGTGCCGTCGTCGGAGTGGTCCGCGCCGCTCGAGGTCGACCCGGGGACGCACGCGGTCGAGGCGTCGGAGACGGCGTTTCTGTCGTGGAAGACCGCCGTGAAGGTCGTGAAGGACGGCGAGGCGGTCCCCGTCGACGTTCCCCCTCTGCTCCCGAAGGCCGCCCTCGAGCCGGTCGCTCCCGCGCCGCCGACCACCCCCGCCCCGGGCGCCGCCGAGACCGCGCCGCGAACCAGCTCGCAGCGCGTCGTCGCCATGGCGCTCGGCGCCGTGGGCCTCGTGGGGCTCGTCCCAGGGTCGTACTTCGGTCTGCGCGCCGTCTCGCTCGAATCGCAGGCATCGCCGCATTGCCCGGCGAACGCGTGCGACGGGACGGGATACTCCCTTCGCACGAGCTCGCGCTGGAACGGCGACGCGTCGACGGTCACCTTCGCCCTCAGCGGAGCGGTGCTCGCCGCCGCCGGCATCGTCTGGCTCACGGCGCCGCGCTAGCGCTGATGCCGCTGGCGCGGCACCGGTGGTGCGTGATCGACAATCGCGGTCGGGCCTTTTGGCCGGCCTGTCGGCCGCGCCGTCACGGCGCGCGGGCGCAGCGGATGCCGCCCTTGAAGTCGCGAGTGATCGGCGTGTATTCGGTGCGCGAGTAGCTCATCATGGCGCCGGGCTGGACCCACCAGCTTCCCCCACGCGACGATCGCCCCGGAAAGGACCCCGGGTCGGGCGTGAGGTCCGCGCAGTCGCTGCACGGGACGAGGTAGGCGCCGTCGTACCAGTCGAAGGTCTTCTCGTTGACGTTGCCCCCCAGGTCGAGCTGGCCCCACTCTCCCACGCCGAGCGGCGCGCTCCCCACGGGCGCGATGTTCGCGATCGAGGCGCACGTCCCCGCCGCGTCCACGCCGAGTTGCCCACCGTCGGGGTAGTTGCAGCCGTAGATGCCGTACTGGTTCTGCACCCCGGGGTCGGTGTCTCCCCACGCGTACTGGCGCTGGCCCGTGCCGCCCGCGGATGCGTACTCCCACTCGGCTTCGCTGGGCAGGAAGCCGCCGTCCCAGATGCAGAACGCGTACGCCTCGTACCAGTTGACGCAGTTGATCGGCAGGCTCTCCTGGGTCGAGGCCGCGTTCGTCCACGTGGACTCGGGCGCGCACGAGAGCAGCGTGCTGTCCCAGTGGCCGGAGCCGCCGCCGTCGACCTGCGAGAGGTCCGCGTTCCACGAAGGGTCCCAGCCCGGCTCCTCGATCGCGCTCCCGTCGACGATCTGCTCGAGGCCGCCGCCGTCCCTCAGGTGCGCGTGGACGCCCGAGCCGGGCGGTGGGGTCCACGTCTTCGTCGCGGCGACGAACTGCCGGAAGCGCCCGACGGTGACCTCGTACTTGTCGAGCCGGAAGTCGCTCACGGTCGCCTGCGCCCCGAACCCGGTCGGGACGCCGCCCGAGACCGAGTACGTGCGGTAGAAGGTCCCGCCGTTCACGAGCACGCTCGTGCAGCAGCTGTCTCCGGCCGTCCCGCAGGTCGTCACGCCAGGTCCCGCGTCCACGGCGCAGCTCGGGGGCGACGGGACCGCGCCGTCGCTGCCTCCTTCTGAGGCGACCACGTCCTCCGCGGAGGTGTCCTCGGCGGCGTCCTGCTCCACCGCGCCCTCGGTCGCCCCGTCCCCCGGCGCCGTGGCGTCCTGCGCGGCGGAGTCCTGCGCGGTGGCGTCCTGCGCGGCGGAGTCCTGGGGAGTGCCGTCTTGCGCAGTGCCGTCCTGCGCGGTCGTGGCGTCGACGTCGCTCCCGGCGTCCGGGCCGTGGTCCGCGTCCGGCCCGCCGTCGGCGAGCTCGGGCTCCGGAGTGCCGAGGAGCGAGTTGCACCCGCCGATGACGCCCGAGGCGAACGCGAAGAGCGAGGCGGCGGCGATCCACCGGCGGGCGGACGGGTAGGGCCCCATGCGATATCCTTGTCCTCTCGTGCGCACGCCGTCCAGTGTCCCGATCGGAACGACCCTCGCCGGGAAGTACCGCGTCGACGCGGTGCTCGGAGCGGGGGGCATGGGGGTCGTTCTCGGCGCGACGCACGTGCACCTGAGGCAGCGGGTCGCGATCAAGCTCCTGCACCCCGAAGCCGCCGCGCGGCGCGGCGCCGTGGAGCGCTTCCTTCGCGAGGCGCGGGTCGCCATGAGCTTGCGAGGCGAGCACGTCGTCCGGATCCTCGACGTCGGGACGCTCGACGACGGGTCGCCGTTCATCGCGATGGAATGCCTCGTCGGCAAGGACTTCGGCGCGCTGCTCGATGAGGGCGCGCCGCTCGCGCCTGCGGTCGCCGTCGACTACGTGCTGCAGGCCAGCGAGGCCATCGCCGAGGCCCACGCGCTCGGCGTCGTGCACCGCGACCTCAAGCCGGCCAACCTCTTCTTGACCAAGCGCGTCGACGGGACGCCCTCGGTGAAGGTCCTCGATTTCGGTGTGTCCAAGATCGCCCCCGACGCCAGCGCCTCCGACGGGCTCGACGACACCGCCGCGTCGTCCTCGAGGGCGGACGACCCGCGGAGCGCTCCCGCCTCCGAGCCGCCGCCGTCCGCGCGCGACCGGATCACGCGGGCGAGCGCGCTGATCGGCTCTCCCAGGTACATGGCGCCGGAGCAGATCCGGTCGCCCGCGGACGTGGACGGCCGCGCCGACGTGTGGGCGCTCGGCGTCATCTTGTTCGAGCTGCTGACGGGCCGGCCGCCGTTCGACGGCGCGACGCTCGAGGAGCTGCGCACCCGGGTGATGTCGGCGCCGGCGCCGCGGATGCAGGGCGTGCCGGCGGCGCTCCAGGCGGCCGTGCAGCGCTGCCTGGCCAAGGAGCCGGAGGGGAGGTTCGCGTCCGTGCATGCCCTCGCCGAGGCTCTGGCGCCGTTCGCCTCGAAGGACGGCGACGTCGTGGCGGCGCGCGTCGGCCGCATCGGGCGGGCGCTGGACACGACGAGCGACAGCCCGATCGTACGCGATCTCTCGCGCGCGTCAGCGCGGCCGTCGACGCGGATGGCCGTCGTGGGGCTCGTGGTCTTCGCCGGCGCGGCGGCGGGGGCCGTGGGGTGGATGACGCTCTCGCGGGCGCCCTCGGCGGCTCCGGAGACGCGGGCGGCGTCGAGCGGCCCGGCGGGGACGACGCTCGTGCCGGCGGCAGAGTCGCTCGCTCCGGCGGCGTCGAGCACGGCGCCCGCAGTCGACGACGCTTCCCCTGCCGCGGCCCAGGGTCCCGCGGCGCCGTCGGCCGCGCGTGCGACCGTGCGCAAGACCGCGCGGCCACCGGGGAGCGGCGAAGCGACCGTCGTCGACGCGGGGACACGCGCCCCGACGGCCCCCGCGGACCCGCTGCTGCTCGACGCGGGCTTCCTCTTCCGCAACCGCAAATGACCGGAAGGGCCGGCCCAGCCCCGCTCAGTTCGCGACCGTCACGTCCGTCGTGCTCGCGTCGCGCTCCGCCACCGGCGGGGCCACGGGCGGCGCCGCCTGCGACTCGTCGCTCCGGTCGGTCGTCCGCTGCCGCCCCTGCCACCGCTTGATGGCGCCGCTCATGATCTCGCCGATGAGCGTGCGGTAGTCGATCTTCGCGCCGTTCGCGATGAGACAGAGATCGCTGTAGTCCGGCGTCAGCCCGGGCAGCGGGTTCACCTCGAGGACGTACACCTTGCCGTCCGGAGCGAGACGCACGTCGACGCGGCCCACGTCCCGGCAGCCGAGCGTCATGAACGTCGACCGGCACGCCTTCTCGACCGCGCGCAGCTCGTCCTTCGTCAGATTGGCGGGGCACTCGTAGCGCACGTGGTGCTGCCAGTCCTGCTTGCACTCGTAGTCGTAGACCGGGCGCTCGCCCTGCGTGAGAAAGACCACTTCCATCGGCGGCAGCACGCGCGGCCGGCGCTCACCGAGCAGTCCCACCGTGAGCTCGCGCCCCACGATGTACTCCTCGACGAGGGCCGGCTGCCCGTAGCGCTCGATGAGCTCGCGCGCGACCTCCCGCAGCCGCGCCTCGTCGTCGCAGACGCTCTTCTTGGTGATGCCCTTGCTCGTCCCCTCCTGGTTCGGCTTCACGATGACGGGGTAGCGGAAGAGGCGGAGCTTCTCGCGTCCGGTCGAGAGCACCTGGAAGGCGGGCGTGTCGACGTCGACGAGGAGGCGCTTGGCGAGGGCCTTGTCGAGGCAGAGCGACAGCGTCGCCGAGTCGCTCCCCGTGTACGGGATCCCGCGTAGCTCGCAGAGGCTCGGCACTTGCGCCTCGCGGCTGCGGCCGGACATGCCCTCGGCGATGTTGAAGAGGATGTCGACGTTCGACGCCATCAGCGCGCGCGGGAACTCCTGCGTCGCCTCGAGCGGCACGACGACGTGGCCGTGGCTCTCGATGGCCCGCGTGATGGCGTGGATGGTCTCGGGCGCGTCGTACTCGGCCTCGCGGTCGTCACCCGAGTGCGAGTCGATGCGCTTCATGTTGAAGGCCAGGCCCACGCGCATGCTCGTGCGCCGCGCGCGCGGCGGGCGGGGCTTGGTCGCGTCGAGCATCCCCGTCAAGCCGTGACGCCGGGCCGCCGAGCGCAGGACCGCCAGCACCGTCGCGTCGTAGTCGCAGCCGGCGGCGCGGGTCGCCGTGAAGAGGGCGCCCGTCGGGTCGAAGCTCGGGATGGCCGTGGTGCTGAGGAACCAGACCTCGCCGTCGGCGCCGACGCGGAAGTTGAGCGAGGCGACGTCGCGCAGGGGAAAGGCGGCGAGCGTGCGCTCGGCGAGGTCGCGCAGGCGCTCGAGGACGCCGGGGGCGAGGCGCGCCGGGGCCCTGCGCTCGACGAAGCGCGTGTCGACGTTGGCGAGCTTGTAGTCGAAGACGTCGAAGCGGCGCGGGTAGCTCGGGTCGACGATGGTCTCGACGGGGGAGAGCGGCGGCAGCCCCTCGACGAGCACGACGCGCACGTCGACGCCGGGCACGTACCGCTCGACGCACGCTCCGTCGGGGTACTTCGCGAGAAGCTCGTCGAGCACGCGCCCGAGGGCGATGGGATCCTCGACCACGCTGTCCTGCCCGATGCCCTTGCTCGAGCCCTCGAAGTTCGGCTTCACGAGGACGGGGAAGGGGAGCTCGTCGAGCCCGCCGCTGCGGAGCGACGCTCGCGTCACGAAGCGGCCACGAGGGCTCGGGACGCCCCAGCCGGCGAGCTGCTTCTTGGTGAGGGCCTTGTCGAGCGTCACCGTCAGCGTGTACGCGTCGCTCCCCGTGGAGGGGAGGCCGAGCTCCTCGAAGAGCGCCGGGTAGAAGGCGCGCCGCGTCTTGCCGCGGTGGCCCTCGGCGAGGTTGAAGACGATGTCGGGCGCGAACGCCTCGAGCCGCGTGATGAGCAGCGACGCGGGGCCCGTCACGTCGAAGGGCTCGACACGGTGCCCGGCGCGGGCGAGGGCCCGCTCGAGGCCGGAGATGGTCTCGGGCGCGTCGAACTCGGCTTCTTCTTCCGAGTCGGCGACGCGAAGGTTGTACGTCAGAGCGATGCGCATGGCCGCGCACCACTATACGGTGGGCCCCCGGCCATGACTCCGTCGAAAAGAGAGAGATGCTTGCGGCGGCGCGGAGACGCAGAGGGGTTGGCCGCAGAGGCGCGGAGCCGCGGAGGGATTGGCCGCAGAGGCGCGGAGCCGCAGAGAGGAATTGGATCAGACCCAAATCTCTCCGCTCTGCGTCTCCGCGGCTCTGCGGCCAACCTCTCCGCTCTGCGTCTCCGCGTCTCTGCGGCCAACCTCTCCGCTCTGCGTCTCCGCGGCTCTGCGGCCAATCTCTATTCGGCGTCGCTGGCGGCGGCGCGGAGGACTGTGGGGAGGTCGTGCTCCATGCGCTCGCGCTTGGCTTCGAGGTAGCGCGCCGAGTGCTGGTTCGGCGCGACGATGACCGGGACGCGCCCCGTCACCGTGACCCCGAGAGCCGCAAGCGCGCGCACCTTGGCCGGGTTGTTCGTCATCAGACGGACGCTCTGCACTCCCAAGTGCTCGAGCATGTCGCGCGCGACGTCGTAGCGGCGCGCGTCGTCGGGCAGGCCGAGGAGCCGATTCGCGTCGACCGTGTCGTGCCCGCGCGACTGCAGGGCATACGCGCGGATCTTGTTGGCCAGGCCGATGCCCCGCCCCTCCTGACGCAGGTACAGCACCGCGCCGGCGCCGGCGTTCGCGACGGCGGCCATCGCCGCGTCGAGCTGCTGCTTGCAGTCGCACTTGAGCGACCCGAACACCTCGCTCGTCATGCACTCGGAGTGGACGCGCATGAGCACGTCCTCCCGACCGCGGACGTCGCCGAACACGATGGCCACGTGCTCGTCCGGGAAGACGTACGTGTCGAAGTCACCGTGTCGTGTGGGGAGCGTGGCCCTCGCCAGACACTCGATTCTTGCTTTTTGAGGCCGGATCACCCGCGGGGGGACGTGCATCTCAATCTCCGCCGGGCAACGTAGGGACGAGTCGGCTCGCCGTCAAATGGCCCAGCTTTTACCTTCGTTACGATGCCGCGCGAGCTGGCCGCGTTTCGGCGCGACAGAGCCGCGTCAGCATTTCCTCGAGGATGGCGTCGGCGGCGCGGCGCGAGCTCTTCAGCGCGAGGTCGGTCTCCGCCAGGACGAGCATCCAGCGCTCGACCTCCCGGGGGCGGACGGCGCGGGCCTTGGCGGCGAGCTCCCGCGCCCGGAAGGGCTGGAACACGCCGGCCCGCCGCGCGGCGTCGTCGGGCGACGCGCCGCTCTCGAGGGCCGCCTGGTACCGGGCGAGCTGGCGGATCGACCAGGCGAGGGCGCCGAGCAGGGGCAGGCCGCGCTCGCGCGGATCGTAGGCGTCGGCCAGGGTGCGGAGGGCGCGCCCGAGATCGCGCGCTCCGACGGCGTCGACGAGCGCCCAGGTGTCTGCCGTCCGGACGCGCGCCACGCAGGCGCCGACGGCGGTCTCGTCGACCGGCTTGCCGGGCCCGACGTACAGCGAGAGACGCTCGATGGCGTCGTCGACCGAGGAGAGCTGCGGCCCGGCGAGCGCCGCGAGAAGCTCGGCCACGTCCCGGTCGACCTCGTGGCCCTTGCCGGCGAGGCGGTTCACGATCCAATCCGGCAGCGAGCGCGCGTCGAGCGGCTCGCACTGGACGAGGAAGCCCTGCTTTCGCGCGATCTGGGCGAACTTGCGGCGCCCGTCGAGCTTCGCCGCGACGACGACGAGGCACGCCGAGTCGACGGGAGCCGCGGCGTACTCCGCGAGGCGGTCGAACGGCGAGGTCTCCCCGTCGGACGCGTCCCACCGCTCGGCGCCTCGGAGCAGCACGAACCGGCGCGGCGCCATCATCGGCACCGTGCGCGCGGCCGCGATGACGGCGTCCACGTCGACCTCGCCCGCCGTGAACTTGTCCTCGTTGAACGCCGCGACGCCGCCCGCGAGCGACGCGGCTCGCAGCTCCGCCACCACCTCGTCGCGCAGCAGCCGCTCTTCGCCCGCCACCACGTAGAGCGGCAGGAGCTTGCCCTTCTTCGCCTGCGCGACGGCTTCGGCCGGGGTCATCGACGCCGGCGGGCGACCACGAGGCCGAGGCCGAGGAGGGCCAGCGCGCCTCCGGCGAAAGAGCCGCCGTCGAGTCCGGCCGCGACGCATCCGCACCCCTTGGGGTGACCTTGCACGGCTTCTTCCTCGGACGTCTTGTCGAACGCGCTCGCCGGGACCATCGAGCCGCCGTTGCCGATCGCCTGAACGCCGCCCGACGGACCGGACGCGCTGCCCGACGAGTCGTCGTTCGAGGCGACCTTCGCGCCGGCGTCGACGCCGTTGTCGACGCTCTGGATCTTCGGCCCCTTCTTCGCGGCCTTCGGGTCGGTGAAGTCCATCGCGCCGCGGTAGACCGTGGGGTTGTCGCCCTTGAGGACGAGCTTTTGCGAGCCGCCGACGTCGCCGTCGGGGCCCGACAGGCTCACCTGGTACTCGCCGGCCTCGAAGTAGCCGCCGTCGCGGCGCAGATCGAACTCGAAGTACGTGGACTTGAACACCTTGCCGCTCGGGTCGGCGAAGTCGACGTCCATCGACTGGATCTGCTTCGTGGCCACCTCGAGGACGTTGCGATGGTGCACGGGGTCGGCCCCCTTCGCCATGATGGCGCGTTCGTCCACGGCCTCCTTCGAGAACGTGAAGCGCATGGGGATGTGCATCATCCCGGGTGCGCGCGACAGATCGATGCGCACTTTGACGTGCCACTCGCCCTGGTTCTCCGTGACCTCCGAAGTCTTCACGGTGAAGTTGCCCCCCGCGAAGGCCGCGGGCGAGGCCGTGAGGACGGCGAGCATGACGAGGGAAAGGAGTGCGGCGGCGAGTAGGCGTCCCGATTTCATCGCGGATAGGCATACCTCGACTCGCTTGCCCATCGCACGCGGATGCGTCTAGCCTCTTCGACGCGGTGTCCCGAGCCCTCCCCGCGGGACCCCCTTGCGGTCGGGTCGCTTTGTGGTCGCCGAGCCCACACAAGGCCCCGAAAGCACTCACCTTCCGTCGGGGCTGTGCGGTGCCGAAAACCTGGGAAAAGCCCCTCCCGCTCGCGTTGACACGCTGGAACCATCCAGGCACACTGAGATGGCGGGTCCCTGTGCCTAACGCCAGTGACCCCCATCGGGAGCGTCTCCAATGACGGATCGCGCATCAGCGGCACTGTCGAAGAGCTCGGGGGCTCCCGACCCGTTGATCGGTCGTGTCATCAACGATCGCTTCAAGATCAACGCCCTCATCGCCCGCGGCGGCATGGGCAAGGTCTATCGGGCCGAACAGTCCCCACTCGGGCGGGTGTGCGCCATCAAGGTGCTCAACCCCAATTACGCCGGGGAGCACGACCCCGAGTTCCACAAGCGCTTCTTCCTCGAGGCGAGCATCGCGTCGAAGCTGACCCACCCCAACACGGTGACCATCTTCGACTACGGCCGGACCGAGGACGACATTTACTACATGGCGATGGAGTACCTGGAAGGGCACACGCTCCACCGGGCCATCCGCGAGGCGTCGCACTTCGCCGAGGAGCGCGCGGCCCACATCGCGCGCCAGATCTGCCGCGCCCTCCGCGAGGCGCACTCGCTCGGCGTCATCCACCGCGACCTCAAGCCGGCCAACATCTTCCTCGTCGAGCACGGCGACGAGACCGACTTCGTGAAGGTGCTCGACTTCGGCCTCGTGAAGAACGTCTCCGGGGACGGCAAGGGCGAGGATCTCACGCAGACGGGCCTCTTCATGGGCAGCCCGAAGTACATGGCGCCCGAGCAGATCCGCGGCGACAAGGTCGACGCGCGGACGGACATCTACGCGCTCGGCATCATCATGTACGAGATGATCACCGGCAAGGTGCCGTTCGATCGCCCGAACAGCGTCAACATCCTGATGGCGCACGTCAACGAAGAGGCGCCGGCGCTCCGCCAGATGAACCCCAACGTCAACGTGTCCCCGGCGATCGAGGACACGGTGGCGCGGTGCATGGCGAAGGATCCCGACCAGCGCTTCCGCTCGATGGACGAGGTGCTCGCCTCGCTCAAGCGCGTCGGCGGCGGCGCGATGACGGCGACCATCAGCGGCGTCGGCACGGGCGAGTACCGCGCCCTGTCCGGCTCGGGCAGCGGCCCGCAGGTGACGACGAACGGCATCAGCGGGGCCAACCCGGCCTTCCTCTCGCCCACGACGACCAGCGATCCGGGGAGCATCCCGTCGCCGCTCCTCGTGCCGAGTGACTCGCCGGCCGCGGGCGCGCCGCTCATGTCGCAGCCTCCGGGCAAGTCCGGCTCGAAGGGCATGCTCGTCGCGGCCGTCGTCGGGGCGCTCGCGATCGCGGGCATCATCGGCTTCGTCGCGCTCCGTCCGAACAAGCCGCAGGCGAGCGTCACCCCCTCGGGGACGACGGCGTCCCCCACGGCCGCCACCCCGCCGACCATCGCGGAGACCGCGACGGCTGCGCCGCCCGCGACGGGAACGCCGCCCTCGCTGGTCAAGGTCCGCGTCAATACGGATCCGGACGGAGCGAGCGTGAAGGAAGACGGCGTCGAGCTTTGCAGCAGCACGCCGTGCGACATCCTCTACAAGGGCGCCGACGCCGACCCGACCCGCGAGCACAAGCTCTCCTTCACCAAGTACGCCTACCGCGTCGAGAATAAGAGCGTGAAGGTCGGCGACAGCCCCGTGAACGTGAAGCTCACCGCCGCCCCGGTGGGTCCCGTGTACCGGCCCGCGCAGGCCAAGGACAACGCGGCCCCGGTTCCGACGGGATACAAGAACGACATCCCGTACTGAGCTTGCGGTCTTCGCGCGGTCGAGAGGCCGCGAAGAACACGAAGAGCTTTTGCGGGCCGGCCCCAGCAAGAAAAGAAGACACCGCTAGAACGTCTGATCTATCCTCGCGGTAGCGGTGCCGGGGTACTGCTCGCAGCGTCCGACGCGCGGACGATCGTGCGAGCCTCGGAGATGCCGATAGACGCGGGCGGGCTTCAGTCCTTCTCACCACCGCGCTTTCGGCTCACTCGACGGAGCTCGAAACGTGGCTCAACGAAACCTCGCAAGGATCGCCGCCGGCCTCTTTCTCGGGGCCATCGTTCTCTCCTCAGGCAGCGCGCGCGCCGACGAGCGAACGGAAGCGCGTACTCACTTCAAGAAGGGCATGGCCGAAATCGCCGACGGCCGTTACGAGGTGGGCATCGAGGAGCTGAAGAAGGCGTACGACATCCTTCCGCACCCGAACGTCCTCTACAACATCGCCCGCGCCTACGTCGATCAGGGCGACCTCGAGAACGCCGTCGCCTATTACAAGAAGTACCTCGAAGGAAACCCGAAGGACCGCGACGAGGTCGCGCAGATCGTCGCGGCGCTCGAAGCGCGCACGCGCAAGCAGCAGGCCGAGCTCCTCGAGGCCACGACGACGACTCCCGGCGGCCCCGGGACGACGGGGCCTGGCGCGGGCACCCAGCCCGGTGGCGCTCCGACGGGTCCGGGCGCGGGCACGCAGCCTGGCGGCGCGCCGACGGGGCCCGGCGCAGGCGCGAAGCCCGGTGGGCTGGCGACGGGACCCGGCGCCCTTCCCGAGGGCGGCCTGAAGACGGAAGAAGTGTTCGAGGAGACGGTCGTCACCGCGTCGAAGGCGGCGCAGAGCCCCCTCGACGCGCCGAACTCCACGTCGATCATCACCGAGCAGGACATCCGCCTCTCGGGCATCACGAAGATCCCCGAGCTTCTCCGGCGCCTCGCCGGCGTCGACATCATGGAGACCACCGGCTCTCAGACCGAGGTCTCGCTCCGCGGCTTCAACCAGCGCCTGTCGAACAAGGTGCTCGTGCTCGTCGACGGCCGCAGCGTGTACGTCGATCTCGTGGGTGCCACGTTCTGGGCGACCCTCTCCATCGCCGTCGAGGACATCGAGCGCATCGAGGTCGTCCGCGGCCCGGGCTCGGCGCTCTACGGCGCCGACGCGTTCAACGGCGTCATCAACATCATCACGAAGGCCCCCGGCGAGGGCGGCAGCGGCTTCAACGTCGGCTACGGCGACCACAACACGACGCACGGCACCGTGTACGCGAGCGGCCGTGACAAGGAGCTCGCCTACCGCATCACCGCTGGCTACGACTACCTGCCGCGGTGGAGCCGCGAAGTCCCGACGGGGCGCACCGACCTCACGCTCGACACGAACGACCAGAACTCCTCGCAGCGCACGTCGCGCATCGACGGCACGGTGACCCGGCAGTTCGGCAAGGACGTCACGGTCGGCCTCCAGGGCGGGTTCGTCCAGGGCAGCCTCGAGGCGCTCGGGATCGGCCCCATCAACGACCTCATTCTCAGCCCCTTCATCGAGGGCGACGGGACGCTCTTTCTCCACTCGAAGCACATCGAGGCGCGGACGTTCTTCAACACGTTCCAGGGCGACAACGCCCTCAACGCCGCCTACGTCGGCCAATCCCTCTTGCCCTCGACGTACCGGACGTACGTGGTCGACGGCGAGCTCCAGTACATCGACCAGTTCGCCTTCGGGAAGGACGTCGACAACGATCTCCACGTCGGCGCCGCCTACCGCTTCAAGTCGGTTTACTGGACCTACCAGGCGCAGGACGAGACGGAGAACCACGCCGGCTTCTTCGTCCACGACCAGATCAAGATCGGGCCCCGCGTCGCCATCGTCGGCGACTACCGCGCGGACTACGTCCCGTACCTGAACCGCATCGTTCAGTCGCCGCGCGCGTCGATCCTCTTTCACCCGAGCAAGCAGTCGACCATCCGCGGCATCGTCGGCACCGCCTTCCGGACGCCGACCTTCCTCGAGTCGTACCTCGGCATCCCCGTGCAGCTGCCGCTGACGGGCGCGTCGCTCATCTCCGAAGGGCAGCGCTCGGACAACCCGAACTTCAAGGTCAACCCCGAGCAGATCTTCACGACGGAGGTCGGGTACCTCAACTCGGAGAGCGACTACTTCACGGTGGACACGGCGTTCTTCTACAACCACGCCGACAACCTCATCGAGCTCGCGCCGAACCGCCCCGTCACCGTCGGCGACATCGCGAACCCGAACGTCCCCACGGCGCCCAGCGAGCAGACGGGCCTCTACCCGGTCTTTCTCGGCGGCTTCGAGAACCAGTGCCAGAAGTACAACGTCTACGGCGCGGAGCTCGGTCTTCGTACGTTCCCGACGGAAGGTCTCGACGTCTACGCCAACGGCACGCTGATGGACGTGAAGGAGGACACGTCGGGGTGCTCCGCCGACCAGCTCGCGCTCCTCGCCGCCGACGCCCGCACGAGCGCCGTGAAGCTCAACACCGGCGTCCAGCTCCGCACGAAGATCGGCATCGATGGCTCGGTCGACTTCCACTACGTCTCGCCCCAGACCTGGGCGGAGCAGGTCGAAGACATCCAGAAGCAGGCCATCATCTACCAGTCGTTCCACCTCGACTCGTACGAGCTGCTCAACGCGAGCGTCGGCTATCGCTTCTTCAAGAACCAGGCGGAGGTTCGCGCCGTCGGGTTCAACCTGCTCGACGATCAGCACCGCGAGCACCCCTTCGGTCAGGTCATCGGTCGCCGGGTGATGGGCCTCTTTTCCTACAAGTTCTGAGGGAACACGGACATGGGTACCCGCTCGTTCGCCCCGCTCGCTCTCTTCGTCGCCGCCGTCGTCGGCTGCAGTGACAACGTCCCGGACGACCCGGGGGCGCGCATCTTCGCCGCGGCGGGCGTCATCCAGGGCACGGTGCTCTACCAGGGACCGCGGCCCTGCTCGCTGGGCGGCCACATCGTCGGCAACGCCATCCTGCTGGTCTTCGACCGCCGGAACCTGCCGCCGCCGAACGGCCTCGCGGTCATCTCGTCCAACTTTGCCGACGTGACGGGGGACGTGCTGTTCGCCAACGAGCCGCGCTACACGGGCACCGACGTCCCCTACTGCCCTCCGCAGCACGGCTTCAACGAGACCATCACGGTGAGCGCGCCCTTCGCGGTCTCGCCGATGTCCGCGGGCTCGTACGAGATCCAGGCGTTCTTCGATTACACGGGCGACTTCCTGCCGACGTTCAAGTTCCGGGAGCTACCCGAGAAGACCGACGTGGGCGGCGGCGACATCGACACGGCCGACGCGCTGAAGCCCATCAATAACGGCAACCCTGACTATAGCCCGCACTTCCTGCCCATCGAGGTCGGCACGCCCGAACCGCTCGACGTCGCCAATCCGAGCGGCGCGGCCCTGCCGCCCGGCTACATCCCGCCGTACGACATGCCGTCGAACGGGTACGTGACGAACAACGTGACGGTGAGCCTCGGCCAGGTGCTGACGGACACGCGGCCGTACTTCTACGCGCAGGGGATCCCCTCGGGGCAGGGCACCACGAACGGGTCGCTGGGCTCCATGACGCTGTCGTCGGACGGCAACACGATCATGAACACGGCGCCCACGCAGTCGTCGGACTTGCCCCTGATGAACACGACGGGCATCCCGAACAGCGCCGAAGCCGGCGGCACCGATCCCGCCGACTTCTCGCCCATCCTGACGATCCCGCAGGACATCCTGACTCTCTCGGCGCCGAACGCGATGGGACTCACGAACGCCCTGGCCGCCAACGCGAACGTCAACATGTTCGAGGCGGTGCTGCCGCACATCAACCTCAAGTTCGGCGTGGCGACGGACGAGGTGCCTTGCGCAGCACCGGCGCCGGGCGCGACCGGCAACCCGTGCTCGGCGATCACGCAGGTGCCCGGGCAGACCGATCCGTACCACTTCCAGCTCAACCAGAACCCCACCGCGCAGGGGACGTTCAGCGTCTGGCAGAACGCCTACTTCGATCCGACGACGCAGACGTGGAACCCGCTCCAGATCCCCGAAGGCAACAACGCGCCGATGCTCTGGCCGGAGATCATCCTCAGCAAGCTGGTCGACTCGTCCCCGGGCTCCAATCCCCCCCACATCGAGGATCCGGCGAGCCTGACCGCGCAGGGGGCCGCCAACCTCCCGGTCGTCATCATCCAGGGGATCACGCTGCTCAACCCGTCGCAGCCCGCCCCCATGGGCATCGGGAACGCGGGCCAGCCGGACACGCTCTACAACACCGTTCTCGGCGAAGGCTCCAACCAGCTCCTCGCCTCCGCCGAAGGTATGCAGTTCACGCCGTTCGATCCGTCCTGCAGCTCGGCGACCCCTCCCGCCAGTTGCTACAACGGGAACCTCTTCAACTACCAGACGGGGCAGCCCACCGTCATTCAGCAGGACCACCTGACGGTCGCCATCCGACCGGCGGCGATCTGCTTCGCGCATCTCTTCGACAACCCCGCCGCGGTCGATACGCGCGGCACGCTCGTCTCGCCCTTCTCGCAGGGCGCTCAGGCGAGCTACCCGTCAGGGGATATGGTGAGCGGCCCGATCGTCCCGACGGACATCCTCTCGAATGGCGACCTCACGCACAGGTATCAAGTCACGAACCTCGTCAAGAACGTCCAGTTCGGATGCCTGCCCAAGGGGCGCTACGCCATCAACGTCGTCTATCCCGACGGGCAGGCGTGGACGGTGCCGAACGAGGCGGGCGGATGCTCGGGAACCGAGGGCTACACCGACTACGGCGGCCTGACGTGCACGCTGAAGCCGCGGCCCGTCCTCTACTCGCAAGGCAGCCGCGCCGTCGTCGAGATCGTCGGCCCCACGGACCCGAACAACTGCGTGAGCCAGCAGGGCCCGGCGGCGAGCACGACGTTCACGCCGACCACCGTCACGGGGGCCGCCCCCGCGGTGCCGGTCGACTGCCTCCCGCGCTGCGAGACGCAGGCGTGCCCCGGCCCGGACGCGTGCACCCAGGTGACGGACCCCAACACGATGGGTCCCGCGATGGTCTGCATCCCGCCGTGATCCCCGCGGCATGCTAAGGCTCGGCGTTCGATGAGCCCACGCGCCGAGCTGCGGATCCTCGACGACGCGACGCCGCCGGGGGCGGTCTCGGCCGAGGCGTGCGCGCTCGTCATCGGCAACTTCGACGGCGTGCACCGGGGGCATCAGTCCATCCTGACCGAGGCCGTGCAAGCGGCGCGGGCGCAGGGGCTCGTGCCGAGCGTGCTCACGTTCGATCCGCACCCCGCCGCGGTCGTCGGCGGAGGCGCCCCGCCCGTGCTGACGACGCTGGAGCGTCGCGCCGAGCTGATGGGGGAGCTCGGGGTGGAGCGGGTCTACGCGCGCCGCTTCGACGCGGCGTTCGCGAGCTGGGAGCCGGAGAGGTTCGCGCGGGAGCTCGTGGCGGAGGCGCTTCAGGCGCGCGTCGTGCTCGTCGGACAGAACTTCCGCTTCGGGACCAAGCGCGCGGGCGACCTCGAGCTCCTGCGCTCGCTCGGGGCCGAGCTCGGGTTCGAGGTGCGCGTTCACGGCATCGCCCGCGACGCAGAGGGCCCCTTCTCGAGCACGCGGGCGCGCGAGGCCATCGCGGCGGGGGCGATGGACGAGGCCGAGCGCGTGCTCGGGCGACCGCACTCGCTGTCGGGCGTCGTGGTCCACGGGCAGGAGCGGGGGCGGACCATCAACGTGCCGACGGCGAACATCGCCCCGGTGGCCGAGATGCTGCCGCTCGACGGGGTCTACGCCGTGCGGGCCGAGGTCCTCGAGGAGGAGGGCGAGGTGGCGGCGCTCCCGGGCGGCGTGACGAACATCGGGATGCGCCCCACGGTGGACGGCACGTCGCGGACGGTGGAGACGTACCTGCTCGGCTTCGCGGGGGACCTTTACGACGAGCGGCTGCGCGTGCACCTCGTGGCGCGCCTGCGCGACGAGCAGAAGTTCGCGGGCCTCGACGCGCTGAAGGCGCAGATCGCGCGGGACTGCGTCGAGGCGCGCCGAGTGCTGGGGCTGCCGACGGAGTAGGCGGACCCGAGCGCGCCCGCACACCGGGGACCCTTGCCGCCGCGGCCTCCCCGGCGCACCCTCTCGCCCATGACCCGCGCCGAGCTGGAACGCCTCGACCGCGACGCCCTCATCACGCGCGCCGAGGGCGCCGGGGTCACCCGCGCCCGCATCCTCACGCGGCCCGAGCTCGTCGACGAGCTGCTCCTCAGGACCACGGTCGACCCGGTCAGCAAGCAGAAGGCCCGCGGCTTCTTCGGGGTCGCGCGGGACCTGCTGGCGCGCGTCGTCGAGCGCGGGCTGAACCTGCCCGACGCGGCGGACCGCATCCGCACCCTCGGCGGCCCGCTGCCGTCGCGCCGCAGCGCCCCCGCCGCCCTTCCGACGCTGACGCTCGCCGAGATTTACGCGACGCAGGGCCACCGCAGCCGCGCCATCGAAACGCTCGAGGGCGTCCTCACGCGCGAGCCGGACCACGCCGCCGCCCATGGCCTGCTCACCCAGCTCCGGGACGACCGTTACCCCGTGCCTCCGCCACGCCTGCCGCCGGAGGACGACGAGCCCCCGCCGGTCGAGCCGCCCGACGAGGACGACGACGAGGAGGGCACCCGCGCGACGCTCTGCCCGCCGCCCGAGCCGATGCACATGCTCGACGACGCGCCGCTGCCCCCGCACTACGACGTCGACGAGTGCGTCGCCATCCCGGTCGACCCGCGCACGCTCTACGTCTACTGGGAGGCGCGGGCGTCGACGCTGGCCGAGCTCGCGGCGTCGCACCCCGCGGGCGCCCTGACGCTGCGGCTCGTCGTCGTCGTCCCCACGTGGGACGGCCCGCAGTCGTCCCTGCGGGACCACGACGTCGCGGTCCCCGTCGGCGACTTCTTCGCCCGCGACTTGCCCCCCGGCGCCGTCGTCCGGGTCGCCCTCGGCTGGAAGACGGCCGACGACTTTGCCCCCATCGCGCACTCGCCCGCGCTGGAGATCCCCGCCGACGGCCCCTCGCCGCTCGTCGCCGACACCCTGGTCCGCTGGACCCCCCAGGGCGCCGTCCCCGTGCGGCCAGGCGACCGCGACGCCGCCGTCATCGAGCGCGCCCTCGGCCTCGTCCGCCGCGACGAAACCCTGATCCGCCTCCGCCACGGCTTCCTCGGCTCGAGCGACCGGTGGATGCACATCGCCCCGCAGAGAGCGTGAGCGACCCAGCTCACTGTCATTCAACTCGCTGTCATCCTGAGCGATCGCTGTCATCCCGAGCGAAGCGAGGGACCCAACTGGGACGCGTGGGGTCCTTCGGCCTTCGGCCTCAGGATGACAGCAAGAGGGTGCTCCTTCTCTCCCTGTTCACCCTCTCGGCTAAACCAGGTCGAAGGGGTAGCCGCCGTCGACGTAGGTCTTGCTCGCGACGGCCTTGCGGAGCTCGTCGTCGTTCTTGTCGACCGCGGCGACCAGCTGCTGAAGGCGCTTCTCGGCGGCGGTGACGAAGATGCTCGTCAGATCGATTTCCCGGCGCGCCCCCTCCTCGCCGCGCCGCTCGATGGCGCGCGTCGCCCGCGCGATGCACGACGCGATGGCGTAGAGGTCGATGGCCATCTCGGCGGTCCGCTTCTGCGTGTACTGCATCTCGGCGATGTCGCGCCCGTGCTTGCGGAGCACCTGATCGGCCACGCGCGCCAGCTGCTGCACGTACTCCTCGAAGACCACGGCCTCGCGGTTCAGGATCGGGTGGTGGCGCGTCAGGCGCTCGCGCCCGAGCACCGTGCGCGCGCGGCGGATCGCGAAGTCGCTCAGCAGCCCGAAGCCCTTGATGGGCTCGCGCATCGCCCGCGCCACGTCGGCGAGCTCCCGCCCCGGGCCCTGCATCCCGGAGAGGGCGATGAAGGCGCGCAGGATCTCGTTGGTCCCCTCGAAAATGAGGTTGATGCGCGCGTCGCGCAGCAGCCGCTCGTAGGGGTAATCGGCCATGTACCCGATGCCCGCCGCGATCTGCAGCGCCTCGTTCACGACCCGCCAGCACGTCTCGCTCCCGTACACCTTGCAGATGGCGCTCTCGACGCTGAAGTCGTCGACCCCCGCGTCGACCATCCCCGTCGTCAGGTACGTCATGCACTCCAGCGCCCACGTCTCGGACATCATCGTCGCGATCTTGTCCTTGATGAGCCCGAACTCCCCGATGGGGCGGTTGAACGCGCGCCGCTCGTTGCACCGCTCGACCGACAGCTTGAGGACGCGCTTGCACATCCCGAGCGCGCCGCTCGCCAGCCCCATCCTCCCGCCGTTGAGCACCTCCATCGCCACCTTGAAGCCGCGGCCGGGCTCCCCCAGCACGTTGCCCGCCGGCACCTTCACGTCCTCGAAGAACACCTCCGTGGTCGAGCTCCCCCGGATGCCGAGCTTGTGCTCGTTGGGGCCGTTCTTCACGCCCCAGGCCCGCTCGACGAGGAACGCCGTGATCTTCGGCTTCGCCCCCTCGTCGGCCGGCGAGGTGCGGGCGAACACCGTGAAGAGGTCGGCCACGCCACCGTTCGTGATCCAGATCTTCGACCCGTTGAGGACATAATCGTCCCCCCGCCGGTCGGCGCGCGTCTGGATGGCCGCCGCGTCGCTCCCGGCCCCCGGCTCGGTCAGGGCGAACGCCGCCACCATCTCGCCCGTCGCCAGGCGCGGCAGGTAGCGGTCCTTCACCTCGGGCGAGCCGAAGAGGAGCAGCCCCTTCATTCCGATCGACTGGTGCGCCGCGATGGTCACCGCGACGCTCGAGTCGAGCGCCCCCAGCTCTTGCAGCACCCGGGCGTAGCCCGTCGTCGTCAGCCCGGCGCCCCCGTGGCTCTGCGGTACGAGCATCCCGAAGAGGCCGAGCTCCTTCAGCCCGCGCATCACTTCGTCCGGAATGCGCTGCTCGCGATCGATGTTGGCCGAGTCGACCCAGAGGTGAAAGTATCGCCGGACGCCGTCGATGAGGGCGCGTAGCGTGTCGACCTCCTGGGCGTTCGGCTCGGGCCAGGGGAAGATGAGGCTCTCGTCGATGACGCCGAAGAAGAGGCTCTTCATGAACGACTGCTCGCGCATGGCTTCCCTTTCGAGGTCTCGACGGTATCCCACGTTTTCGCGTTGCGGGTGTGGCGATGCGTTGCTAGCCACATAGAGCGAGGGGAAGTGACGAGTCGAGTCGAACGATTCCAGCTAGCGCTCCGGCTCGCGCGAGCCCGGCGAGGGTGCGCGCTGATGGGGGTGTGCAACGTGACGCCGGACTCGTTCAGTGACGGCGGGCGTTACTTCGGAGCGGAAGCGGCCCGGGCGAGGGTGGATGAGCTCCTGGCCGAGGGGGCCGACCTCGTCGACGTGGGCGGCGAGTCGACGCGTCCCGGAGCGGCGCCGGTGGCGGCCGGCGAGCAGCTCACCCGCGTGCTGGGGGTCGTGCAGTATGCCGCCTCGCGCGGGGCGTGCGTGACCGTGGACACGACGAGCGCTCCGGTCGCGGCGGCGTGCCTCGACGCCGGCGCCTGCGCGGTGAACGACGTGTCGTGCCTGCGCGACGTCGAGCTGGCCAAGGTGGCGGCGGCGAGCGGGGCGGCGCTCGTCCTGATGCACTCGCGCGGGACGCAGGAGGCGATGCGCGGCTTCAGCAAGTACCCCGACGACGCCTACGGCGACGTGGTGGCCGACGTGTGCCGCGAGTGGACGGCGGCCGCGGACCGCGCGCGCGAGGCGGGCGTGACGGAGCTCGTGATGGACCCGGGGCTCGGGTTCGCCAAGAACGCGCGGCAGAGCATGGAGCTGCTCCGGCGGACGAACGAGCTGGTCGATACGCTGGCGGTCCCGGTCGCCATCGGGGCGAGCCGCAAGTCCTTCCTCACGCTCGTCGACCCCGGGGCGCCTCCCGGCGAGCGTCTCGGCGCCTCTCTCGCCGCCGCGATCGACGCGATGCGCAAGGGCGCGGCCATCCTCCGCGTCCACGACGTGCGCGCCACGGCGCAGGCCCTCGACCTCACCCGCTCCCTCGCCGGCAAGGCACCCTAGACCATGCTCGAGGGCTTCCTTCACCTGTTCTCCTGGCGCGGTGGCAAGGCCCTCCTCGACGTCGCCGACATTCTCCTCGTCACGTACGTCATCTACCGCGCGCTCCTCGTCCTCCGGGGGACGCGGGCGATGCAGATGGGGTTCGGCCTCGGCGTCATCTTCCTCGTCTACGTCGTGTCGAAGTGGGCCGGGTTCATCACCCTCTTCAATCTGCTGAACGCGCTGCTCTCGTCCATCATCCTCATCGTCGTCGTCGTCTTCCAGAACGACATCCGGCGGGGGCTCATGCGCGTCGGCTCGCGCGCCTTCATCGGCGGCCTGGCGCGCCAGCAGGAGTCCAAGGCGATCGACGAGGTGGTGGCGTCGGCGACCGAGCTCGCCCGCCACCGCATCGGGGCGCTCATCGCCTTCGAGCAGGACGCGAACCTCGACGAGTTCGTCGTGGGGCAGGGGACGGCGCTCGACGCGTCGGTCCAGCGCGAGCTCCTCGTGGCGCTGTTCCTGCCCGAGAGCCTGAACAAGCTGCACGACGGGGCGGTCGTCATCCGCAACCTCCGCATCGCCAAGGCGGGCGTCTTCTTCCCGATGCCCGACACCAAGCTCCTCGACAAGTCGCTCGGCTCGCGCCACCGCGCCGCCCTCGGCATCACCGAGGAGACCGACGCGGTCGTCGTCGTGGTGAGCGAGGAGCGCGGGAGCATCAGCTTCTGCTTCAACGGCAACATCGTCACGAACCTCGACGGCGCGTCGCTGCGGCAGGCGCTCCTCGGCCTCTTCGGGCAGCGAGCGCGCAAGCGCGCCAGCAAGCCGGCGGGCAAGCGCGGGACCGGCACCGTGACGCAGACGGGGACGGGGAGCTTCCGCGTGACGCTGCCGCCGGGCAGCGGGGCGCCCGAGGTCCGCGACGGCCGGGAGGGGACGGCGTCGCACTCGATGCCCCCGCCGCCGCCGCGGGGCGAGGCGCCGCCGAAGAGCGAGAAGGACCCGGGGGCCCCGCTCATCACGCGGCCGATGGCGCCCGCCAAGCCGATCGAGACGCCGCGCGCCTCGCAGACCCCCGACGGCCCCGACGGACCCCGGGAGGACTGAGCCATGGACGTCGGCTACCTGCTCCGCTCGGTCGTGACCGAGAACCTGAACCTCAAGCTCCTGTCGCTGGCGTTCGCGCTGGTCCTCTACTCGCTGGTGCACAGCTCGCAGGAGGCGCAGCGCCCGATGCTCCTCAGCGTCGTCGCGCTGACGCCGCCCGACTCGTCCAACCGCGTGCTGACGACGCCCATCCCGGCGCAGATCCGCGTCACGTACCGCGGTCCGCGCGCGACGCTCGACGAGCTCCACACCGACGACGTCGGCAACGTGCAGCTCGATCTCCGCGGCGGCAACGAGACCCGCATCCAGCTCGACGCGTCGACCATCCCCGTGCCTCCCGGGCTGAGCGTCGAGCAGGCGTGCTTCAACCTCGGCGACCGGTGCGTGCCGGAGATCCCGCTCGTCTGGGAGGACCTCATCGTGCGCGACGTGCGCGTCGAGGTCGGCGTGGTCGGGACGCCCGCGCCGGGCTTCATGGTGAAGGGCGCGCCCACGTCGGATCCGGCGGTGGTCCGCGCGCACGGGCCGAAGAGCGAGGTGATGGTGCTCCAGCGGGCGCGCGCGGACGCGTTCGACGTCACGGGTCTCACCGAGGGCAAGTACACGCGGCAGCTCGCGATCGAGCGCCCCGCGGGGCACGTGACGTTCGACGTGCCCAGCGTCGCGGCGACCGTGGAGATAGGCCGCGAGGTGGCCGAGCGCCCGTTCACGAAGGTGCCCGTCGCGATCCTCGGCCGCACCAGCGCGAAGCTTCAGCCGGCGGAGGTCGACGTGCGCCTGACGTGCCCCGCCGAGGTCGTCCGGGCGCTCCGGCCCGAGCAGATCGTCCCGCGCGTGCAGATCAGCAGCACGAGCGAGCACGGATCGGAGGCGCTCCCGGTGGACCTGAAGATCGACCAGTGCGACGTCCACGTGACGCCCCCGACGGTCATCGTCCACTGGTAACCCGCGCCTCCCTGGGAGGAGATCTTGACGCGGAGGCGCGGAGAAGAGAGGGAGGCCGCGGAGTATTTGGGGCGGGAACGGTGTCCAACCAACTCCGCGTCCTCCTCTGCTTCTCCGCGCCTCCGCGTCGAAAATCCGGAGCGGGGGACTAGCGGGCGCTGGCGGCGGCTTCGACGGGGTCGGCCCCGGCGGCGGGGCGGGGCGGGGCGACGCGGCGGTCGTCGGTCTCGACGCGGCCGTCGCGCAGCGTCACGACGCGGGGCATGCTGTCGGCGAGCGCGGGGTTGTGCGTCACGACGACGATGGTCGTCCCCCGCTGCTTGTTGATGCCGAAGATGAGGTCGTGGATCTGCGTGCTCGTCGCGGAGTCGAGGTTGCCGGTCGGCTCGTCGGCGAGGAGGAGCTTGGGCTCGAGCATGAGGGCGCGCGCGAGGGCGACGCGCTGCTGCTCGCCGCCCGACAGCTCCCCCGGCCGGTGCAGCATGCGCTCGACGAGCCCCACCTCTTCGAGCAGCGCGCGGGCGCGGGTCTCGAGCTCGCGCTTCGAGCGGCCCTGCACGAGCCCCGGCATCATGACGTTCTCGACGGCGTTGAACTCGGGCAAGAGGTGGTGAAACTGAAAGACGAAGCCGATGGTCCGGTTGCGCAGCTCGGCGAGGCGCGAGCCCGGCATGGCGGTGATCTCTTCGCCGGCGAGGCGGATGGAGCCGCGGGTGGGGACGTCGAGCGTCCCGATGCAGTGCAGCAATGTGGACTTGCCGGCTCCCGACGGGCCGACGATGCAGAGCATCTCGCCGTCGTGGATTTCCAGGTCGATGCCGCGCAGGACCTCCAGCGTCCGGCCCATGTGGCGGAACGACTTCTGGACCTGGCTCGCGACGACGAGGGGGCTGGGCACGGCTAGCGCGAGTGAGTAGCACACGAGGCCCCCGCCGTATGCCGCAGCGTGCCGCGAAAGCCAGGGAGGCTGGCCCGAAAGACGAGCCTTTTCCGTCGTCACGGCACTGCTAGGCTACGCAAGGGGGCGAGCTTTCTACGGGTCGCCGTGCAGAGGTTTTCATGATCCTTCGATTCTCGGGCCGCGCTCGACGCACCCTGGTCCCGGCCGCCGTCCTCGCCACGGTCGTGGCGCTCGGCGCGTGCAGCGGGGGGAGCGGATCGGGCGGTTCAGGCAGCGCGTTCGACTCGGGCACGGCCGTGGACACCGGCTCCCCGGGGGTCGACGGCTCGATGGGGCACGACTCGGGCTCCGGCTCGGGCTCGGGGGGCGGCGACGCCACGACGGGCAGCGACGCGAGCCCCGGCGCGGAGACCGGCGCGGGCGACGACGGCGGCGACGCGTCCTTCGGCTTCGACGGCTTCGGCCACCTCGACGGCTACAGCGAGGCCTCGTACTGCCCCGACGACGACGGCGACGGCTGGACCGTGTGCGGCGGCGACTGCAACGACCACGACTCGCTCATCAACCCGTGCGCGTTCGACACCAACGATCCGACCGACCCGGTCGGCACCGACGGCATCGACAACGACTGCGACGGCACGGTCGACAACCTCGTCACGTGCGAGACCGGCCTCGTCGCCGGGCACGACCAGACGCCCGCGGACTACGCCCACGCGTCGGACCTCTGCGACAACCCGATGTGCCCGCGCCTCACGGGCTCGCTCTGGTACGGGACGAACCTCGCGAACGCGAAGCGCATCACCGGCCACATGGGCACCCCGCCGCAGTTCAACCCGCACCAGGGCTCGTTCATGTCGTTTCTCTCGAGCGGCAACGCGGAGGACAACACCGACGCGTCGACCTACCTCACGTGCCCGGGGACGGACTTCAGCTCGACCTTCATGAACCCCATGCCGCTGACGGCCGCGCAGAACGTCAACCCGTGCGGCACCGGCGTCGACGAGTCGACCGTCGCCGTGCACGACTACACCGAGCTGCGGATGACCATCAAGGCGCCGATCAACGCGGGCTCGTTCGCGTTCGACTTCGCCTTCTTCAGCGAGGAGTACCCGGTCTACGTGTGCCAGGGCTATAACGACACGTTCCTCGCCATCCAGACGTCGGCGCAGTTCCCCACGGGCGAGCAGATCGCCTTCGACGCGAACGGGCACCGCATCAACGTGAACAACGCGTTCTTCGAGGACTGCAACTCGTGCACGAACTGCGTCACCGGGCCGTCGGGGCAGACCATCGACTTCACGCACACGTGCGCGAACCCGCTCTCGACGCTGACCGGGACCGGGTACGAGAAGCTCCTCGCGAGCTCGAGCAACCCGGCCTCGCAGTGCAACGAGAGCAAGGGCAGCGGCGGCACGGACTGGCTGAAGACGACGTCGCCCGTCAACCCGGGGGAGACCTTCACGCTCAGCTGGATCGTCTTCGACGAGTTCGACGGCATCCTCGACTCGTCGGTCATCCTCGACCATTTCCGGTGGCATTCCACGACGCTGGGTGACCCGGTGACGGGCCGATGAGCGGGCCCATGAACGAGACAAGCACGAGAGGTACGAGAAGCATGCTCCGCGCGCGTGACGTCGGGATCCTCCTCGCGGTGGCGACGGGGGCGGTCGTCGCGCTGCAGGCCTGCGGCTCCAAGGGCACCTCGTTCTCCCCGAGCCTCGACGGCGGGGCGACCGACGGCAGCAGCGGCGCCGACGTGACCGCGCAGGACGGCGGCTCGTCCGGGGGCGAGGCCGGCTGCATCATCTGCGGCGACGGCGGGGGCAGCAGCAGCGGGGGGTCGACGAGCCCCATCCCGGCGACGTGCGCGGACTCGGTGAGCCGTAACAGCTACATCGGCTGCGACTACTGGCCCACGGTGACCCTGAACCCCGTGTGGCCGGAGTTCGATTACGCGGTGGCGGTGTCGAACCCGCAGAAGAGCGACGTCACGGTGACCGTCGTCGGCGGGGCCCTCACGGCGTCGCTCGTCGTCACGGTGCCGGCGGGCAAGGTGCAGGCGATCACTCTCCCCTGGGTCCCCGCGCTGAAGGGGCCCACCTTCGACCAGAACACCGCCGTCAGCGATCCCGGAGCGAGCCGCATCGTCTCGGGCGGGGCGTATCACCTGACGACAAGCCTCCCCGTCAGCGTCTACCAGTTCAGCGCGCTCGAGTACGAGATCGACGCCGGCACGACCGATCCCGATGGCGGCACCTGCCCGGGGGAGGGCGACGGCGGCGCGGGGGCACACTGCTACTCGTACTCGAACGACGCGTCGCTGCTCCTGCCGACGAACGTCGCCACGGGCGACTACGGCATCCTCGCGTGGCCGTCCTTCGCGGCGACGCCGGGCTTTCTCGCCGTCGTCGCCACGGTCGACAACACGAACGTCACCGTGAACCCGGCGGGGCGCGTGCAGGGAGTGCCCGGCACCGGCCCGGAGCTCATGGTCCGCGGCGATCAGTACACCTACACGCTCGCGAAGGCCGGTGACGTCCTCGAGATGTTCTCCGACACGGGCGACATCCACACGCCCGTCTACACGCAGGATCTCTCCGGCACCATCGTCCAGGCCGACCAGCCCGTCGTCAGCTACGGCGGGCACGGGTGCACGTTCATCCCGCAGGACAAGAAGGCGTGCGACCACCTCGAGTCGTCGATGTTCCCGGTCGAGTCGCTCGGGACCGACTACGTCGTGACGATGCCGCACACGCCCCACGGCGAGGGCGAGTGGGTGCGCATCATGGCCTTCTACGACAACACCAAGGTGGTCTTCGACCCGGTCGTCAGCGGCACCAACGGCGCGGTGCTCAACGTGGGCGACGTGCTCGATCTGCCCAACGTGACCCAGCCCTTCGCCGTGCACGCGAACGGCCGCATCTTCGTCGCCCACTACGAGCTCGGCGAGTTCAGCACGCTCCCCGACGACGCGGGCGTCCCCACGCCGGACCTCGGCGATCCCAGCGAGTGCCCGGCGATCACCATCTCGCAGTACCGGTCGACGTACACGTTCCTCGCGCCGAGCTCGTACGCCCAGAACTGGATCGACGTCGTCGCGCCCATCGGGGCGACGATCACCCTCGACGGCACCACCATCCCCGCGGGCGACTTCCAGCCGGTCGGCAGCCAGCCCTTCGCCGTCGCCCACGAGCAGCTCCCCGCCGGTCAGGAGGGCCACTCGGCCAGCGGCAGCCAACCCTTCGGCCTCTACGTGTACGGCTACGGCTCGCGCACGAGCTACATGTACCCGGGCGGCCTCGACCTGAAGGCCCAGATCATCGCGCCCCCGCCCGCACAGTAGGCTCCCGGGGTCTAGATGGCCGAGAGAGAGTCTCGATGGATCTCGGACGTGCGGCAAAGCCGCCGTCAGCACCGCGAGCGTCAGCGAGCGGTGAGCGGTGAAGCTCGTGGCGCCGAGACGGCTGGTCCACGGATTGACGGCTCACCGCTCGCTGACGCTCGCGGTGCTGATGCCGCTGGCGCGGCACCGGCGATGCGTGATCGACAATCGCGCGCGGCCATCGAGGTCGAGGTCGGGGTCGGGGTCGAGGTCGGGGTCGGGGTCGAGGTCGGGGTCGAGGTCGAGGTCGGGGTGGGTTACTCGTAGCGGAGGCCGTCGACGGGGCGGAGCGAGGCCGCCTGCTTCGCGGGGAAGATGGTCGCCACGGTGCAGATGGCGAGCGCCGCCAGCGTGACCGCGGCGTAGTCCCAGCCGCTCACGTTGATGGGGAGGCGATCGATGTAATAAACGTCCGGATCCAGCCGGAGCCCGAACCACGCGAGGCCCGTGCACATCGCGACGCCGGTCGACACGCCGAGGACGGTGCCGATGCCGCCGATGATGATCCCCTCGGTCATGAACGTGCGGAGGATGGCGCCGTCGGTCGCGCCGAGCGCCTTGAGGATGGCGATCTCCTTGGCCTTCTCGGTCATCATGAGCAGCAGCGTGCAGACGATGCAGAAGCTCGCCACGATGATCTCGATCGACAGGATGAGGAACGTCGCGATGCGCTCGAGCTTCAGCGCGCTGAAGAGGTTCTTGTTCATCTCGCGCCAGTCGCGGACGCGCAGCTCCGGACGCGCCACGGCGGCCGTGACGAGCGGCGTCAGCCGGTCCGCGTTCTCGGCGTCGTCGACCTTCACCTCGATGGCGCTGATCTGGCTGGGCATCGCGAAGTAGCTCTGCGCCTCGTCGATGGTCGTATAGACGTGCGTCGCGTCGTACTCGTACATCCCGCTGTAGAAGATCGCCGCGATGCGGAACTTGCGCGTCTTCGGGAGGACGCCCATCGGCCCGAGGTCCCCCAGCGGCGACACCAGCGTCACCTCGTCGCCCATGTAGACGTGCAGCGTCTTCGCCAGCTCCCGCCCGATGACCAGGCCCGGGCGCAGCGGCGGCTTGCCGACGACCGCGCTGACGGCGGGGTCGAGGTCCTCCCCGAACGACGGCAGGTCCGGACCCTTCGTGTACTCCTCGCCCCCGGGGCCGATGCCGATCACCTCGTCGGCCGGGATGTGGCGCAATAGCTCCGGGTCTTCCAGGTAGGCGAGCTTGTCCTCGACCTTCACGGGCGCCTCGATGTTCTTGCGAAGGTCGATGACGTTGCCGATGGTCGCGGCGTCGATGCCGTGAACGATGACCCCGGCGAGGTTCGACGCGCTCGACGCCATCACCTCGCCCTGCACCACCGGGGTCGCCGCCACGACGCCCTTCACCGCGCGGACCCGCTCGAGCGTCGGCTCGAAGTCGCCCCAGGGCGACTGGCTCGTCGTGTCGACGACGATGTGCGCGTTGTTGCCGAGGATCTTCCGCTTGAGGTCCGCGCTGAACCCGCCCATCACGCTGATGGCGCACGACAGGGAGAGCGACGCGAGCGCCACGGCGAAGATGGAGAGCCCGCTGATGAGCGTGAGAAAGCCGCTCTTCTTCGCGCGCACGTGCCGCGCCGCGACGTACGCCGAGAACGACCCCCCCTCGAGCCGGTCGAGCCCCCAGGGCATCAGCGCCACGACGGTGCCCACCAGGAAGAGCACCCCGGTCACGATGGCGCCCGAGCGCACGAGCATGTCGCGCAGCGTCCAGGCCGACCCGCGGAGCACGGGCAGGTGCTGGGTCCAGTACGTCACCCCCACGAAGAGGCACCCGAAGAGCGCGCACACCGTCTGCAGGATGCCCCGCGCCGTGTGCTTCCTGCCGAAGTCGATCGCCGCGCGCCAGACGAGAAAGCCGATCGCCGCGCCCACCCAGACGAGGGCGGTCAGCACGATGGGCAGAGACAGAGGTTTCACCTAGGGCCGCTCTGGCCCGACTCGGGCCGCAAGAGGGGAAACAGGATGACGTCGCGGATGGAGGCCGCGTTGGTGAGCGCCATGGCCAGCCGATCTATTCCCAGCCCGAAGCCGGCCGCGGGCGGCATTCCGTGCTCGAGGGCCCGGATGTAGTCCTCGTCGTAGTCCATGGCGTCCTCGTCGCCGCGGGATTTCTTGTCGACCTGGGCGCGGAAGCGGGCGGCCTGGTCGTCGGGATCGTTCAGCTCGCTGAAGGCGTTGCACAGCTCCCGGCCGTGGACGAAGAGCTCGAAGCGGTCCGTCAGCTCCGGCGTCGCGTCGTTGCGCCGCGCGAGGGGCGACACCTCGAAGGGGTAGTCCTTGATGAAGACCGGCACGGAGCGCTTGCCGTCGTCGCTCCGGTAGTCGTCCGTGAGGAACGGCTCGACCACGTACTCGTAGCAAGCGAAGAGGCGCTCGCCGTCGCTCTCGCACTTGCCGAGACCCTTGCGGAAGTTGCCCCAGTCGAGCGCCTTCGCGCGCGGCGACGACTTCGACCACTCCTTGATGTGCTCCCCGAAGTCTGCCCGGAGCAGCTCGACGAGCCCCATCCCCCCGCCGCCCTCCACCGCCGCGACCCACTGCGGGATCGCCGTCCGCTCCGCTCCCGACGCCACGGCCCGGTCCATCGGGACCCGCACGAAGGGCTGCGTCAGCGTGAAGGGCCGCGCCTCCTTCCAGAGCGCGTGCGCCGCCGGCATCGCCGCCGCCAGCCGCTCGTCGACGCCGCGGAGCAGCACCTCCGTGAAGTCCATCAGGTCGTCGTACGTCGCGTACGCCTGGTAGAACTCGAGCATCGTGAACTCGGGGTTGTGCCGCGTGCTGATGCCCTCGTTCCGGTAGCAGCGGCCGATCTCGTACACGCGCTCGAGCCCGCCGCAGACGAGGCGTTTCAGGTAGAGCTCCGGGGCGATCCGCATGTAGAGACGCATGTCGAGCGCGTTGTGGTGCGTCACGAACGGGCGCGCCATCGCCCCGCCGATGAGCGTGTGCATCGTCGGCGTCTCCACCTCGAGGAAGCCCCGCTCGTCGAGCATGGCCCGCAGCGCCCGCACCATGACGCTGCGCGCGCGGAACACGTCGGCCACGGGCGGGTTCGCGACGAGGTCGACGTAGCGCTGCCGGTAGCGCATCTCGACGTCCGTCAGGCCGTGCCACTTCTCGGGCAGCGGACGGTACGCCTTGGTCACGAGGCGCAGCCGGCGCGGCTCGATGGAGAGCTCCCCCCGCTTGCTCGCCGTCAGCCGCCCCTCGGCCTCGACGACGTCGCCCACGTCCACGTCCTCGAGGCGCGCGTAGTCCGCCCCCAGCGTCGCCTCGCTGACGAGGAGCTGCATCTCGCCCGTCCGGTCCCGCAGCCGCAGGAACGACAGCCCGCCCGTCGACCGCAGCGCGATGACCCGCCCCCGCACGTGGATCAACCGGTCGCCCGCGAGCGCGACGACGCGCGCCTCTTCGTAGCGCCCCGCCGGGTCCCGCGCCGGCTCCGCGATGGCGCGCGCCTCCGCCACGTCGAGCGTCTTGCCCCCGAGCCGCGGCAGCACGTCGTTCGCGAACGGGTTCTCCTTGCGCGCTCGCAGCCGCTCGGCCTTTGCCCGCCGCGCGTCGATGATCGCCTGCTCCGCGCCGCGAACGGCGCCGTCCGCGTCGCGATCGGTGTCCGGCACCTTGCTCGTCCTGCCGTCGTCCGCCATGGCTCCCTCTTACGGCGCGTCCACTTCTTCCGTGACGCCGCCCTTCTTCAGCGTGCCCCCCGCGGCCGCGAGCAAGTACTCCTCGATGAACGGGTCGAGCTCGCCGTCGAGCACCGCGTCGACGTTGCCGTTCTGGTGCGACGTCCGCAGGTCCTTCACGAGGCGGTAGGGCTGCAGCACGTAGCTCCGGATCTGGTTGCCCCAGGCGATCTGCGTCTTGCCGGCCTGCACCGCGGCGGCCTGCTCTTCGCGCTTCAGCATCTCGATCTCGTAGAGCTTGGCCTTCAGCATCTTCAGCGCCATGCGCCGGTTCTGCAGCTGCGAGCGCTCGGCGCGGCACACGATCATGATGCCGCTGGGGATGTGCTTCATCCGCACGGCGGTCTCGACCTTGTTGACGTTCTGCCCGCCCTTGCCTCCGGCGCGCATCGTCGTCGTCTCGAGGTCCTCCTCCTTCACGACGATGTCGATCTCGTCCTCGATGTCCGGCGTCACCTCGACCGCGGCGAAGGCGGTCTGCCGGCGCGCGTTCGCGTCGAACGGCGAGATGCGGACGAGCCGGTGGACGCCGTTCTCGCTCCGCATGTACCCGAAGGCGTGGTCGCCCTGGATGCTGAAGCTCGCGCCGTCGATGCCGGCCTCGTCGCCCTCCTGGAAGTCGATCATCTCTGTCTTGAAGCCGCGGCGCTCGGCCCAGCGCAGGTACATGCGGAGGAGCATCTGCGCCCAGTCCTTGGCGTCGTTGCCGCCGGTGCCGGGGTGGATGCTGACGATGGCGTTGGCGTGATCGACGGGCCCGGAGAGCATCCGCTCGAGCTCGGCCTTGCGGACGCGCGTCTCGAGCGTCGGGGCCTGCGCCGCCGCCTCGGCGATGGTCGCGTCGTCGTTCTCCGACGCGCCGAGATCGAGCAGCACGATGGCGTCGTCGAGGTCGCGCGTCAGCTTCTCGACGCTCGCGACGTGCTGCTCGATCGACGAGCGCTTGCGGGTGACGGCCTGGGCCTTCTTCTGATCGTCCCAGAACCCGGGGGCCAGCGTCAGCTGCTCGAGCCGGTCGATCTCTGCCTTGAGCTTCGGCAGGTCAAAGATGCCCCCTTAGCGCCATGAGGCGCCGTTGGAGGTCGTTCAGCTTGTCGCGGGTTTCGCTGAGCATCGGCCGGACGAAGACGTCTAACGGTGGGGACCGCTCGGGTCAAGGTGGGTCTCCCGCGGCGGCAGGGGCGAGCGTACGCGCGGAGAACCAGCCGCCGGTGAGGACGTCGAGCGTCGCCTGCGCCTCGGACGCGCGGAGCCTCGCGGCGATCTCCTCGGGCGAGCCCGACGCGGCCTGGCGGACCTCGAGCGAGGCGCGCTCCCACGTGAAGAGGACCTCGAGGGTGCGGGTGGCGAGGCGGGTCCGGGCGTCGAGCCGTTCGAGGCGCACGCGCTCGAGGGTCCCCTCGTCGCCCGCGTAGAGCAGGCGATCGAGCCGCCACGTGAGGCGCAGCTCGAGGACCAGGTTGGCGCCGACCGCGTCGTAGAAGTTCGCGGTGTCGGTCGTGGCCAGCGTGGTGGCGTTGTTGGCGCTGTCCCAGAGGCGCATGGCGCGCATGCGCGTCTCCGGGAGCCAGGCGCTGGCGCGGGCCCGGGAGACGAGCGCGTCGATGCGGGCATCGTCGACGCCGAGGCCGGAGGCCTGGAGGGCGGCGCTCACGCAGTCGCGGGCGAACGCAGGAGGGACGAGATCGACGGGCTTCGGGGCGAGGGAGAGTGGAGGCGTCGGCGGCGGGGGCGGAGGCGGAGGCGGGGGCGGGGAGGCCCCGGGCGGAGGCAAAGGAGGCCCGGGCGAGGCGGCCCGGAGGCGTCGAGGCGGATCGGAGAGGCGGTGAACGGGGCCGATGGCGATGCGGTCGAGGGCGAGGCCGACGATGAGGAAGCCGCCGACGTCGTTCCGGCCCGAGAGCAACTCCCGCTTGAAGCCGACGATGCTCACCCAGCTCTGTCCGTGGACGTCGGTGGCGCCGGTATGGCCGCCGAGGCGCATGGCGACGTGATCCTCCTCGTCGAGATCGCCGTCGACGAAGGCATCTTCCAGCGCGTCCTCGCCGGGCCCGAAGAGCGGGTCGGCCTGGGCGCGGGAAGGGAGCAGGAGAAGGAAGAAGAAGAGGAGGAGGAACGGGAGGAAGGGCGGGGGCGCGGAGGAGGGCATGAGAGGGGCCCTCATCAAGCGACGTGCCGCGGGTGAGTGCGGGGATTCGCCGGGGTTCTTCGAGGGCGAGGGTGTCCCCGGACAAGATCGGGGGTGTCCTCGGACAGTCGGGGCGCCCCTCTTCTCGAGGCCGACCAGGAAGGCGAGCACACCTCGCGATTCCGCGGGCAGCGAGGCGGGTCTCTCCTCGTCCTCCCCGCCACTCGTGACGCGCAACCCGCCATGGAGGGCCTCGAAGGCGGGTTGCCCTTCGTCCTCCCCGCCATGCGCGCTCCCATGGGCGGGCCTGCCGACGCGATCCCCGCCAATGTCGAAGCACAAGGCGGGTCGCGATTCAGCAAGCCCGCCAAGCGTGACGTCCTTGGCGGGTACCGCGGCAAGTGACCCGCCGATCACCTTTGCGAGAGGCGGGTTGCCCTCGACGCGGCCCGCCAATGTCGTCATGATTGGCGGGTTGCACGGGACCCGACCCGCCAACCTCGTGTCGGTTGCCGCCAGGCGCCGCGCTTTGCCCTGTCTCCAGCGTCAGGAACCGCGTTCATGGTCACTCCTCTCTCGTATCTCCTCGTCCTCTCTCGCCAGGCCCTGAGTCTGAACCAGCTCGGGCTCGCCGGGGTCCTCGGCTCGTCGTTGAGGACCGTGCAACGGTACGAGGCGGGGCGGAGCATCCCTCCTGCGTGGGAGATGCAGAAGCTCGTGGACGCGGTCCGACCGCACGATGCCGCCCTCGCCTCGCAGCTCGACGTGTGGGCACCTCGTCCGGCGCCGCCTCCCTCGCCTGCGACGGGGCCCGCGCCTGCCGAGAGCACGGCTCCGCCGCTCCTTCCCGCGCCCGCGCCGCCGCCGCTGCCGCCCGCGCCGCCGCCGATCCCCGCCCGCGTGCTCGTGGACTCGGTGGTCTGTGCGGCGGCCGAGGCCATGTCGCTGTCGCCGCAGACCCTCCGGCCCGCGGTGCTCGCCGCCTTCGCGCGGGCGCGGGACGCGGGGCTCACGCTGGATGCGGTCGTCGGGGTGCTCGCGCCGCCGCACCCGGAGGAGACGGCGTCGAAGGGGGCGGGCAAGGACGGCGCGCGCTGAGAGTGTGCGCCGTTGGGGTGCCACCCCGACCTCGACCTCGACCTCGACCTCGACCTCGACCTCGACCTCGACCTCGCACCCCCAATCGCGGACGGGGCGCGGACCTTCGACCTAACGGCAGCCTCGCGCCACGCAGGAGCGTGGCACTGCGGCTGCTATCGAACTTGACCTGCTCGACGGGTCTGGAAGCTGGAGATGTTCATGGTGTTCGGCCCCCGACGGGGCGGAGGGCCGAACACCATGAACAACTCGCTTCTACCGTTTCAGA
>DASXZL010000087.1:0-17989 GCA_036501935.1 Polyangiaceae bacterium
CGCGCCGTGGCGAATGCGCGAGGAGCGTCGCTTGCCCGCGCTTTCGTCGGAGCGCGGGCATAGCCCCGCCCAGGACACCAGATGGGCCGCCGTCGGGAAACGCGCCATGTCGAAGCCGATCTCGGAGACGATGACACTGGCGGCGGTGTCACTCACGCCCGGCATCGTCGTCAGGATCTCGACGTTCTTGCGAAAAGGGCCGAGGTGCTCCTCCACCCGCGCCTCCAGCTCGCGGACCGCGTTGTTGAGGGCATCGACCTGGTCGAGATGCAGCTTGATCAGGAAGCGATGATGGTCACGGACGTTGCCGCGCAGCACCATGGAAACCCCGACCTCTGTGCCGTCGCGCAAAACAGCATGCCACGAGCCCGCAGCGTTTCCCGCATCGCGTGTCGGGACACCCGGTGGGGGGCTAGCTATCGCGGACTCAGGACACTAGGCATGCGCCGGCATCATGGAATCCCGTACACTGCGCGCACGTGCCGCCATTGTATCCGCAAGACGAGGAGGCACCACCCGTTACACATGTGCCGTTGTTGCAGCAGCCATTGTTGCAGGGGGGCCGGCCGGGGGCCGGCCGGGGCCGCTGGCCGGACGGTTACCGCGAGTTGGACTTCCAGCCGTTCGAGACGCTCGTCGACGTGCTCGCGACACCCTGCGAGGATTAGCCCGGCCACGCCGAGCTGGCGGAGCCGCCCGGACCGGAGCAGCGCGAGTACAGGACGTTCTGCGGGACCTGACCTGGCCGGGGCGACCGGTGGCTCTACGGAAGTACGAACTCCGTCGACTCGAACTCGATCGGCTCCGGCTTGTTGTACTTGGCATCCGGCGGGTTGGGGCCCGCGGGCGACCCGACGTGCGTGCCCAGCGCGAGATCGGGGTAGTTGCTCTTGACCGATGGCTGGACGACCCAGTCCATGGGCACGGCTGGCGCGCCGGCCGCTGGCGGCACGAAGCCGTGGGGGTGACCCCAGATGAACTCCGTCCCGCCATTGTAGAGCTTGACCGCGGTACGCAGGAGCACTTCGCGGTGTTTGGGGATGGTCAGATCGAGGACGGCGTTCGGGTTCTCCAGGCCCACGGCCCCTGCGGCGACCTTGGCCTGATAGGCGGCGTTGACCTTTGTCGCGTGCTTTTCGAGAAGGTCCTTGGCTCTGTCCGCCTTGTCGAAGAGGACACCGGCGCCAGCCCGGATGGCATCGAGGTAGCTCCACATCGCGTCGTCCGGAGGGTGCGGGTCCATCTGCGCCATCGTGAAGCCATGAGGCTCACCATGCTGCGGCATTCCTTTCTCCTGGCCGTACGACCACGCCATCTTCAGTCCCTGGCAGTGGCGGAAATCAAGCTTGGTGTGGTTCGTTGAACTGCATACTGCTCGACTCGTGGTGCACGATCCGCCGATAGGCGAGCTTCCAACCCTTGACGTCGATCACCTTGGCGGTCGCGCCGTCCGCCAGCTTTCCGTACGTCTCGGCCACGGCTTGCTCGATGCTCTTGCTGAGGTGCACGTCCGCGTTGCGCGTGTCCGCCGGTGTCACGTTCTCTCCGGACACCCTGAACCTCACCAGCCGCAGATCGGATGTAGCCGCCGCCGCTGTCGCCGAGACGCCGCGCTGCAGAGCTTTCCCGTCGATCTTCAGCGTCTCGACGGTCAGCTCGCCATCGCCGCCTCGCACGATCTCGCGGCCGTCGGAGTCGACCACCGGAATCTGCCACTCGACCACCATGGCCGGCCCGGTCTTCGCGGTCTTGCTTCGACCCCAAGGACGTTGCGTCTTGGGGCCCTTGATGGCGACCTCCGGCACACGTCGTGTGTCCGTCGGAAAGGGTAGCTTGACCGGCACCGGATCGAACGCGCCACTGACCGCGTTGTCTGTCACGCTCAGGGTGTTGTCAGCTCCGAGCTTGAGCGTGACTTTCTGACGACTGGTGCTCAGCTTGTTCGCGGTCCAGACCCCCTTGAAGCTGCACTCCGGGTTGCCAGTGACGACCGCCCCGAGCTTGTAGCCTCCGGGGTGCGGGTCGTGGAAGTCGTCGTTCGGCGATTCGGGCGGATCGCAGTCGGGGCCCTTCCACATGAAGGCGAGCTTCCAGTCGATCTCCAGCTGCACGGACTGCGGATCCGTCAGATAGCCGAGGGCGGGCACGTTGTTCTTCCGGCGCAGCAGGAACTCCTCGATCGGGGCCTTCTGCACTCCGAAGACCTGCAACTCGGCCATGAACATGGGCATCTGCGGCTGGGGTACTTTGACGCCCGTGTCCTTGAAGGCGCGCTCCTGGTCGCCCTTGATCGCGTAACGGACCATTCGCCGAGCGCGCCGTTTCTTCTTCAGCTCCTCGTTGGCCTTTTGCTTGGCCGTGGCCAGCAGCGCGTCGAGCGCGGTCTTCGCGTGCGTCAGCGCCGCATGGGCCGCGCTGCCGGACGGGGCCACCAGGTCGTGCGCCGACTTCGCCGCCGTCTGTCCCGCAGCCCGCTGCGTCTCGAAGGTCTGGAGCTGGGTCGTTGCAGCCGTCGTCGCGGCCACACGCGCCGTGTTTGCGGCGGTCTTCGCCGCGGGGGTCGCCGTTTGCGAGAGCTCGGTCTCGACCTGGGTGAGCGCCACGTCGACCTGAGCCTCCGCCCCGGTGAGAGCAGCCGAGAGAGCCGTGCTCGCCTGTGTCAGGGCCGGGTTGATGGTCGCGTCGACGGCCGTGAAGGCCGCGGCGAGCTGCGTCATGGCGGCGTCGAAGGCAGCGTCGTTCGTGGTGTCGCGGTCCGGACCGTCGTCGAGCGCGTCGGTGATGTGGTCGCTCAGCTTCCCGTCGGTCATGGCCTTCCCGACCGCCGTCAGCTTTGCCTTGGTGTCCTTCAGCTTCGCCTTCGCGTGCGCCGCCGTCGTCTGGGAAACGGCCGTGGACAAAGCCGTCGCCGCGCGATCATGCGCCTTCTTGATGCCTTCGAAGGCCTTCCTCGCCTTCTCGGTGTTCTCCGTCTTGTTGGCAACCGCCACCTGCGCTTCGGTCTTCAACACCATGGCTGCCAGAAGGAACAGGTTGCTGGAGGGGACGTCGCGTACGGGTGAGTGCGTGAAGTCGAGGATCACCTTCTCTTGGGCTTCGTTGTTGAGCGAGCCGACCGTCGAGCCATCGACGTTGCCCGTGAAGTCGTCGACCAGAGCCAGCTGCAACCCCGCCAGGAACACAGTGAATGATTGCAGGAGGTGTCGCTCGGTGGCTGGGTCGCTGGTTTCCACGATCACGTGGACGAGCCCGAACGCCTTCGTCGGCTCCGCGAACCACACGTTGATGTCGAACGCACCCGCGGTCGTCGGGTTGTCGAGGTGATCGACGGTGGCTCCTGCGGCCGTCGCTCGCAGACCGAGGACGGTCTTACCGGTCGGATCGATCACTCGAACACGAACCTGCTGGGCATTGTTGCCCACGCTCCCCTTCAGGTTGACACCACGCTCGCGGATCGCGACAGCGTCGGGGACGGCGTGTGGTGCAGAGTCTTCCGCCGGCGTGTCGACTCCCTGGTGGAGCCCCGAACGGAAGAAGTCCTTGTCGTCGTTCGTGGCGTCCTCGGACTCCGCATCCCACGACACCGGGCAGACCGTCAGCTCCTGGGGTGTGCTCAGCAGGACCTTGTTGGGAGGAAGCGGCAGCTCCGCCGGACCGAGCTGAATGACCGACGTATCGTTGGGGGGCACGGCGTGTGTCGTCTCGACCGGGAGCGCGATCGTGCGTTCGGCGTACGCGCGAGCGTCCGCAAAGACCTCCTTGAGGATGATCGCTGGCACCGGACGCGCGCCGCAGCTCGAGAAGAAGAGCGCCTTCTTCGGCGCTTCGACGGGCGTCTTCTCGTCGTACTTCCACGGTTGCGTCGCGTCGGCACCGGCGTGGAGCTTTCGGAGCACGCCGCCGTCGGTCGTCCGCCACGTCGTGACCGTCTCGCCCTCGGCCATGTAGACCCAGGTGTTCGGGACCGGGCTGTGGCCGCCGTCGACGACGACCTTGACCTCGTACTTGTTCGTCGAGCTACCGTCGGCCATGTTCGAGTTCCATCCAGCTTGCTAGGAGCGATGAATGGTCCGTAGTTTTTCGACGATGGTCGCGCCGTCCGTGCCGTCCGGGACTCCCTGATCGACACAGAATGCGGCAAGCCCGTCTTCGTCGTCGGAATAGCCGAGGTTGACGAGCCGCTGACGCCATCCCGAGTCCGAGTCGTGCGGATCGAGTTGGCCGATGTTGAGAATGCGTCGGATGCCGAGGTCTGGAAACTCGAGCGTTGCCGTCTGTACCGAGAGGCCGATGCCCTTCTCGTCGACCGCGCCGTCCCCGCCCGTCGTTCCCATGCGCGTGTCATCGCCTGCGACGAGAACGTATTTCGCGCCGGCGACGGCCGTGCCCGTCACGTCCGTGAACACGATGTGCAGATTCCTGGTGGGGCGACGCACCACGAACCGGTAGCTGTCGCCCGTCGCGCAGTCCGCGGATTTCTTTTCGGGATCCGGGATCTGCAGGACGTCGCCCGGGTAGAGGATGTTCGGGCTGGGTCTTGCTTGTTTGAAGTCCGCGTTGTCCGGGTGGTCGTAGATAGCCTTGTGGTCGGCGAACCCGTACTGCTGCGCGATCTGCGTCAGGCACTCCCCCTGCTGGACCACGTGTGTCGTCGCCATCCCTCAGCCGGCCTTCTTCCAGTCCGGTCCGTTGAGACCCGGGAAGCTCACCTTGCAGTTGCCGTCGTTCAGCCCATCCTCACGCGCCTTGCCCTCCCAGTTCGTCGTCCCCGTTCGCACCCGCCCGTCGTCGCACTTGATCTTGTAGTCGACGTTGGGCACCGGGTTGCCGTCGTCGTCCACGAGCTCGATGACGATCCACGCGGTGGGCGCCGACTCGGGGCCGAGCGGCTCCGAGTCGGGCGACGCGTCGATCGGGATCACGACGCTCCGCATCTCCCGCCGCCGCAGAACCAGGGTCCCCGCCCGTGCCGCGTGCATCAGCTCGGCGCCGATGGCCTGTGCGCGCGACGAGCCCGTGTCGAAGTCGAACGAGTCGCCGAGCACCGCAGCGCTCCTCAGCCCCTGCAGCCGCGCATACACGTCCAGGACGACCCGCCGGGCGCTCGGCTCGCGATACTTGAAGGCGCTGACCAGGCGCACGAGCTCCCGCACCGACGCGTCCCGCGCCGCCGGACCGAGCGCGGTCGATGAATGGAGCTCGATCTCCACGTCCCCGAACCGACCGCGCATCCCCCGGTCGAAGTGGCCCCCAGCCATCGGGGTCATGGGCTGACCGGTGCGAAGGTGGGGTTTCCTGTCGGAAGAGGTGCCGGACGCGCCGGCGGAGTCCAGACAGGGCGAGCCGCAGCTCGAGCCGCAGGTCTCGCAGAAGCGCTGCCGGCAGCGTCCAGCGGAGGGGCAACGACCGGCGTCGAGGACGCCGCTGCCGGCACCGCTACGTCCGCCCCGACGGGCGGGAGCCGCAACGGCGCGCTCGGTGGGACCTCCGTGGCGGAAGGCGCGACCGGCGGGTGTCCGGCGAGTCGGTCACGCGAGAGCCATGCCGCGCCGCCGCCGCCTGCGAGGACGATGATGCCCAGGACGGCGAGCGCGACCGGAAGCGCGTGAGAACGAGGGGGCGGCGGCACGGCGCCCGTCGCGCCGAGCGCATGGGGGTGCGTGGTCGTGCTGCCACCCGGCAGCGGCGTCGCTGCCATGGGGACCGGCATGGGCGCGAGAATCGGTGCGGCGGCCGGCGCCTGCGCCAGGAACGTCGATGCGAACGCGGGCGCACGAAGGCCGAGCGCCACGGCGAGCGCCTCGACCTGAGCTCCGACCGCGGGAAATCGCTGCGCGGGGTCCCGGGCACACGAGCGCGCGAACCACGCGTCGATGCCCGGCGGCAGCCACGGCCAGCGCCGCGTCGGCGGATAGAGCGGCTCGGCGAGGATCTGCACCATCAGCTCGGCGACGGTGTTCGACTGCCAGTAGATCTGGCCGGTGAGCAGGTGAAGCACGATGAGCCCGACGGCCCACACGTCGGTCGTCGCGGCGATCAACGACACCTGACCGCGCGCCTGCTCGGGTGCCATGTACAGCGGTGTGCCCATGATGGCGCCGGTGCTGGTCATGCCCGCGCCGGTCATGTCGTTGGCGCCCTCGCCGCCGACGATCTTCGAGATGCCGAAGTCGAGGATCTTGAGGATGGTCGAACCGTCCTCGCGGCGATGAAGGAAGAGGTTCTCGGGCTTGAGGTCGCGGTGGACGATGCCGAGCGCGTGCGACTTGTCGAGGGCGCGGGCCGCCTGGGTCAGGTAGTCGAAGGTCTCGGCCGGCGAGAGCCGTCCGCGCTGCGCCACGAGCTTGTCGAGATCGAGCCCGTCGAGGAGCTCCATCACGAGGAAAGGCGCGTTCTCGAGCTCGGGCGCGACGTCCGCGTCGACGACCTTGACGACGTGGTCGCTCTTGATGCGCGCCGACGCGCGGGCCTCCCGCTTGAACCGCTCGATCGACGCGGGGTCACGCGCCGCGCGCCCGTGGAGGAGCTTCAGCGCGAGCTGGTCCCCGGTCCGCGCGTGCTCGACGACGTAGACGACGCCCATGCCCCCGCGACCGAGCTCGCGGAGGACACGGTAGCGGGAGGCGATGAGGGTCGTAGCTCTGCGGTCGTTTGCGGGGAACATCTCCCGTCACCTCATGGGCAAGCACAGACCGTCGTTCCGCCGCTGGGCGTGTAGGCCACCTGACAGGTCGCTTGACCGTTGCACGTGGTGCAGGTGTGAACTCCGAAGACTATGGTTTCCGTCGCACACGACCCGCAAGTGACCCCATTAGTCCATTGACCCGAGGAGCTACAGGTCTGCGTAAAGACGCTGTAATTGGAAGACTGCTGCCACATCCCTGTCTCCGTCGGGCCACATGTTGTCGTCGTGCCATTTTGGGCGCAGCACTGCGTGCTTCCAGGCGTACAGACGCCCGTGCACGCCCCGTTGCTGCACACATACGGGCACGTCTCCGTGCTCTGAAACACGCCTCCCGAGTCACAGGTTTGCATGGTGTTGCCATTGCAGCTCGTGACGCCGGGTTTGCACATCCCCGTGCACGCGCCGTTCAGGCATACGTAGGGGCACGTTGTCCCGTTGAGCCATTGGCCGGAAGTACTGCATGTCTGCGGCGTCAGTCCGCTGCAGTTGACCTGACCCGGCGCGCAGGACCCCTGGCACACCCCCGCCACGCAGGTCTTGTTCGTGCACGCCGTGGTGCCGCCCCACGTGCCATTCGCCGTGCACGTCTGCGTGGCATTGCCCGAGCACTGCGTCTGCGATGGCCCGCAGATGCCCTGGCACGTGCCGCCGACGCACGTCTGGCTCACACATGCGACAGGGTTCCCCCAGGCTCCGGCCGATGAGCACGTCTGCGTCGCGCCGAGCCCCGAGCACTGGACGGCACCGGGCGAGCAGCTGCCCTGGCATGTCGCGGACACACCTCCGTCTGCGGAGGCCGTGCAGGTCGAGTTCGTGCAAGGCACGGCCGCGCCCCAGGTACCGGTGCTGTCGCAAGTCTGAATACCATCACCGAAGCACTGGGTCTGGCTGGGCACGCAAGAGCCGACGCATGTCTCGTTCATGCAGGCCTGGTTCACGCACGTGACCGCGCCCTGACAGCTCGACTCGGTGCCGTCGGGCAGGCACGAGAGGTGACCCGGCGTGCACACCGCCCCCGCGCCTCCCTCGGGCGACGTACCGCAGCTCTCAGGATGGCCCGAGTAAATGTTCGGGTCGTCGTCGTTGCAGTCGGCTCCGTCCTGAATCGGTACGCCGCTGTTCGACTTGCAGTTCGCGGCCGGGTCCCCGTCGCCGTCCATGTCCTTTGCCACGAACGAGCACACGCCCTGAAGCGTGTCGCATTTACCCGTCGCGCAGCCGGGCGGCGTGGTCGTCGGAACCTGCGCCCCGCAGTCCGCGTTGGTCGTGCATCCGCCGCCACCACTGCTGGTCGAATCTTGCCCGGTCCCGCCTTCATCACCGCCGCCGCCGCCTCCGGCGTTTCCGCCTCCCCCGCTACACGCGCCGCCGCTCAGCGCGAGCCACAGCGCCGCCACCGAGGTCATCGATATCCAGGCCTTGCTCGACTTCATCTCATTACCTCCCCACGCTGGCCTCACTCGGCACACCCCAGCGACGCGCTCACGAAGCTCGTGGACCCCGGCACGTATGCCAGCAGGCTTCCGTCCGACGCGACGCTCGCCCCCGTGGCCGGCGTCGACGGATCGATGACGTCGCCGCGCGCGACGCCGCCGGCATCGAAACGCCTCGCCAGCACGTGCGGACCTCCCTCGGCCGAGATCCAGCTCACGATCCAGTCGCTCTCCGACGCGACCCATGCCACCGTCGGTTGAACTGCGGCCGCCCCGTCCGCCTCGGCCACGATGACGGCCTCGGAGAAGCCTCCGGACAGCGTCCCTCCCACCAGGGCGATGGTCTGCGGCGCGCAGCCGATCTCGGCGACGACCGCGATACGCCCCGAGCCGTCGGTGGCCATCCCCAGCGACGCAGCGTACGCACCGGCCAGCCCGGGGATGGTCGTCGCGGTCCCCGTGGACAGGCTCGCATCGAGCAGCCACACGCTCACGTCGTTCCCGTCAGGGGCCGCGACGACGACCTGCGACTGCCCCGCTACCTGCGCCATGGACGCGGGGCGAACGGACGTCCCCGCCGACGTCAGCGTCACCGGCGTCCCCAGCGTCGGGTTGGCGGTGTTGGCGCCGGTCACCACCGCGGCCAGCAGGGCCGCAGGCTTCGCCGCGGCGCAGCTCTGGATCGGGTCGCTCCGGGTCGAAAGGGCGGTCGAATACCAGGTGACGAGCGCGGTCGATCCGTCGGCGGCCAGCGCCGCGACCGAGGGCAACGCGGCACCGGTCCCGCATGTGGTCGGAGGCTGCGTGCCGCCGCCGATGCTCTGACCGATGAACTGGAAGGCGATCGCTCCGTCGGTGCACGGCGCCGTGGTCAGGACCGCGCCTGCCGCGTGGCCCCCTGCAAGCGGAATGACCCACGGTTGCTCCGGTGCCAGCCCGACGAAGAACGGGCAGGACGACGACTCGACATAGCCGCTGCTGTCCACGGCCTGCACGCAAGAGCCACCGCCGGCCTGCGTCGGAAACGCGCCAATTGGGCTCGCGCCGTCGCTGGCGAAGGTGATGGCGCTGCTCGAGAGTGAACCGACCTGCTGGATGGTCGTGGTCGTGCCGACCGGCGCCGCGCACGTCTCGACGTCGTAGTTCCCCAGCCCCGTGAACGTGCAGGCGGCACACGCAAGGGACAGCGCCGCGACGGCCGAGCGCTCAGAAGCCCCCATGAGCCCCCACTCCCGCGCCCGTCGGCGTCATCCAAGGCGCCAGCGCCACCGCGGGGGCGGGTGCTGCCTCCTCGGTCTTCCATTTCGTGAGAAACGCGAGCACCACCGCGCCCGCGCCGATGACTCCCCCGCCGACGAAGAGCACGTTGGCGACCGTCGACTGCGAGCGGATGGAGTCGCGCACGCTCGGATCGCGCGCATACGGATCGAGCTGGAGCTGCTGGTTCTGGAGGCCCTGCGCATGGACGGCGATGCCGGAGGCGACGCCGAGCGCCGCCAGGGAGACGCCGGCGGTCGTGAAGAAGAGCCACGGCGGCGTTCCGGAGCGCCCCGCCGCGAGGGCCTGCGCGTCCGGCTGCAGCACCGCCTCGACGGTGACGCGTTGCCCGTCGGCGAGCGACATCGTCCACTTGAAGGGGATGTACCCGGGTGCGCTCACCACGACGGAGTGGTCGCCGACGTCGAGCTCCCGCGGCGCCTCGACGCTCGCCGCGTCCACCGGCTGCCCGTCGAGCGTGGCCGCGAGCCCTGCCGGACGCGTCTGGAGCGCCACGACGACGACGGCCGTCGGCAGCCGCCGCGCCTCGACGTCCACGCGCTCCTGCGCCCCCTCGGCGAGCGTCACCTTCTTCTGAAACGCGACCAGTCGCGGGCCGCTCGCTTCGACCGTGACGTCTCCTGGATCGGTTTCCACGGCGACCCCCCAGGCGGCCTTCGGGACCTCCTCGCCGTTGCGCTTCACGACGAAGCCATCGGGTGTTCCCGACGGCACCGCGATCGTCAGGCGCGGCACCTTCGGCTCGATCTCCGCCGCCTCGTGCGAGGCCGCGTCGCGGGTCGCCGCGTAGCGCTTCTCGCCCGAGCTCGTGAGCCGGTCCGACGCCTCGCGCGCCGCGAACCGGAACGCCGTATAGGCGCTCGCCACCTTGCCGAGCGCGCGGTAGCAGCGGCCCATGTAGAGGCGCGTGTTGGGGCTCGCGAGGAGATCGTAGCTGCCCTGGAACGCGACGAGCGCCTGCTCGAACTGCCCCGCTTCGAACGCCCTGCGGCCCTCGTCGAACCTCTGCAGGCCCGCGGCCGTCGACGGCTCGGGTCCCGCGGCCCGCGCCATCGACGGGCAGGCGAGGGCGACGAGGAGCGCCAGCAGCCCCGATGCCCGCGCAATCATGACGGCGCGCCCCGCGTGCAACGCGTACCGGACCTTCCCTCCACGCATCACAGCTATCCCTGTCGAGGGGCGCCGTTCCATGGTCATTTCTTGTGGGGCCGGCGGCACGGCGCCATGGCACCGCGGCAGTGCAATCGGCCTGCCGGCCCTTCGCTCGCGCGATCTCCGTCACTTGCGCGTCGAGACCCGGCGACGAACAAAGCCGAAGCCCTGGCCGGCGCTTCTTGCCGACCGTGCGCATCTTCGAGCCTTCTCGCCGACGCTCCTTCACCTCCCGGGGCCGCTTCCGTCAGGCAAGGCGCGGCGCCTTGGTCGACGAAAGGGTCGTCCTATCGAGCACGTACGGCTTCCTGTCCGACGGACGCGTCATCTTGTCGACCCACTGTGGCTCCTTGTTCGACGAATGCGTCATCTTGTCGAGCAACTGCGCCTTCTTGGTCTGCGAGTGACGCAGCGGTCGGACAAGATGTGCCTTCTCGTTCTCGAGATGCGTCGACTTGTCTTCGAAGCGACGCATCGCGAGGACGAGAAAGCACATCGTGAAGACGAGATGCGGCGTCGGGTCGACGAGATGATGCACCTTGATCTTGCGATGCGGCTTCTTGTGCTCGCGAAGGCGCGTCTTGAAGTCACGACGACGCGTCTTGTCTCGAGGGAGACACGGCTTGCCGACCGGACGACGCATCTTGTCCTCACGACGCCCCAGGTTTGCCTGAAGCGCACCGCGCGCGCGTGCATGTCTGCTGCGTCGTGAGCTCCGCGTGCACCGGCATGATCGTCACCGCATTGCCGTTGGCAATCTGCCCGAGAATCTCCAGAAAGAGCTCGAAGGCATCCCTCGGCCCAGTTGGACGCGCCGCAAGGCATCGTCCCGCTCGTTTGTGAAGACTGCCTGTAGCTCAGCTCCCCGGCGGCCGTCAGTTCGCGCCCTGGCCGGACAATCGCTTCGGCTTGATCACGTACGCCACGACCGCCCGCGACCAACGACTCATCGGGATGCTCTGTAGCTTTTTCGTAAGCTCCGCCGCGTACGCTGGTCCGTCGGCGCTCTCGCTGCCGGCCGCGGGCTTCATGGCGTCGAAGTCGCGCTGGTCGGCGAAGGCGTAGACCACGAGCGTCTCGCGCGACGCCTGCCCGGGCTTCAGGAGCGTGGCCTTGTAGTGGATCCCCTGCGACCGCTCGCGCTCGCTCGGCAGGATCGCCGGAGCGTCGGGCGCCACACGCGGCTCGGGCTCCTCGTTGCTGGGCCAGAGCACGTCCGCGTGGCCGCTGCCGTCGAGGTAGTAGACGACGAGCCACGCCGACCGGGCTGCCTCGAAGCGCGCCGTGACGTTGTCTCCCTCGTCCACGATGCTCGGGATGGACACGCGCACGTCGAGCGGCTCGGACTTCGCGTTCTCGCGCACCTCGTACGCGTAGGCTTGGTCGTCGGTCCAAGAGATGGCGTCGGTCTGCGATTGCCCCGTGTCTACGCCCGGTGCGACCTTCGTGGCGCCCGCCTGGAGGTTGACGCTCGCTGCCGCCTGCGCGTCGGCGGCGATGCTTCGCTTGCCGTGGCCGACGAAGACCGTGTCTACGACTAGCTGCCCGCACGCGCCGCGAGTGTCGCCGTGCAGGATCTCGGTGTTGTCGATGTCGATGTCCGCCGTGTTCTGCCGACCGAACTTCACCTCCAGCGACACGACCTTCGCGTAGCTCCCGGCGATCGATGTCATCGAGTGCGCGTCGAGCTGGCGGGAGGTGTGAAACGAGGACTTCTCGTGCGTAGCGGCCACCTCGCACCCAGGCGCGCGCGTGTCGGCCAACGTCCACGATCCGTCCGCCGACTTCTGCACGGCGCGGCCGAGCAGAGACTCTGCATCCGATTGGGGGAAGAGCAGCAGGTGCCCCTGCTCGGTGGCGTGGGACTCGGCCGCAGCGGGGGCGAGAGCGGGCGGCGGGAGCGTGGGCGAGCAGGCGAGGCCAAGGCACGCGAGGATCGCCGCGAAGAGTGACCGGGGCATGGTTGGCGGAGCAATATTCTCCTCCCAGGCCCCCCATGGGAAGGCCCGACCGTCCATCCAGCCCGGGTGGAATAGGCCCCATGGCGTGAGGAATGGTGGTGCCCGTCGCTCGCGGCTGGCACTATCCTGTGGCCTTTCGAGCAGTCCCATGCGCATGGGACCAATCACGGAAGGGGGGCGTGGGGGCATCCTGGCGGACTCCCAGACAGAGCCGGTTCAAGGCTCGTCGAGTCATCGGCATCAGATCGATCGGAAGGGCATGGAAGAGATATGGCGCGTCGGACTCTATCGCTGCTGTTCTTTTTGGTCGCCGCGTGTGGCAATCCTCCCCCTCGTATGGCGGCCGAGACTGGCCTCTCTATCATAATCGAAAACGTCAAGGTCACTGCCGCTTCCACGGATTGCGAAGACGTGGCGGCCGCCTGGTCGCGCGAGGTTAGAGTTCAGCTTACCGATACTTTCAGGGCAGCTGGATACGTGGTGATCGAGCCCGCCGACCCCGGCGTTCCGAGCGCGCTCGTCACGATCCGCTTGGTCCGGTGCACCAGGCTACTTGGAGTGGTCAACGGGATCGCAGGACAGGCGGAAATAACCTTGCAAGGGTCCGGACGCACGCTTGCACAAGGCAATGTCGACATCGACACTTCACCAGACAAGAACATGTCCGATTGGGTCTTCCCTCTGGTCGAGCAGGTCCAGGATTCCCAAGAGCTAGTGGCTTTTGCGAAGCAGCACGGCGGCGTCGCAACCTCCGGGTCCGCTGATCTCCGCTCCCAGGCGGATGCCCCCTCGGCCGTCCTCAGTGGAGGCAGCGCCACTAGTGGGGCCCTGTTGGGCGCTCCCGGCGCCCCGGGGCCAGCGTTCGTTTCGGCCGCTCCGCAGCCGAACGCTTACGCCATCATCATCGGCATCGAGAAGTATTCCGCCAGCCTTCCGCCCCCGACGGGTGCCCGCGGGGACGCGGAGCGATTCAGCCAGCTCGCGCACACCTCACTAGGCATCGCGACGGACCACGTCAAAACGGCGTTCGACGAGCACGCCACCAAGGGCACCATCGAGCGCACGCTGGCCTGGGCTCAGAACACAGTGCCGGCAGGCGGGCGCATCTACTTCTACTTCAGCGGCCACGGTGCGCCCGATGCCTCGGGGGGCACGCCGTACATCGTCCCAACCGACGGCGACCCGCAGTACCTGGACGCGACGAGCATCCCGATGAAGGAGGTGCTCGACAAGCTCGGTCGCAGCAAGGCGCGCGAGGTGCTCGCCATCGTCGACTCGTGCTTCTCCGGCGCCGGCGGTCGGAGCGTGCTGCCGCCGGGCGCCCGGCCGATCGTGCGCGTGCGCGAGGAGCGTGCGCCCGCGCAGCTGGCGATCTTCAGCGCGTCGAAAGACTCGCAGATCTCGGGCCCCGTACCCGGCGGCAGCGGAGGACTCTTCACCAAGTTCGTCGTCGAAGGGCTCGGCTCCGGCGCTGCCGACGCGAACGGCGACGGCCAGATCTCGCTGGCCGAGCTGTCGCAATGGGTCACGCCCCGTGTGGCACGCGAGGCCAGGAAGGACAACCGTGACCAGAATCCGAGCCTGACCGTCGGCAAGGGGCTCGGGTCGGCCGACAGCTTCATCGTGGAGTGGGGGCTGGCGCCGAAGTAGCGACGGGGGTCGAGGCTGCCGGAGGCGCCCGCGTGACGTGCGCCAGAAGCGTTGACGGTGGTACGACGTGCCGACTTCGTCCTCGACAACATCGACCTGGCCCCAGCCGCGATCTGCGCGGCGGTGGAGGCTCAATGCGCGGCCCTGAAGAACCCGGCCGTGCTTCATGTTCGTGCAACGGCTCTGTCCGCACGAAGGACAAGCGACGCTTTAGGTTCGTACCGAAGCGACCCCCGTACGGAGGCGGAGCCGCAGGCGGATCGGGGGGGCTCCGCGCGGGTCCCGCCGCATGCACAGACGCTGGCGAAGAGGGTGCTGGCGAGGGCGAGCGAAGGGAACGAGGGCTGCATGGCGAGGGGCCGTCGATTCGCACCGGCGGGATCCGCGGCTAAGCCGGCGAAGAGCGCAACATGGACCTCGACGCCGCACAGCTCGAGGTCGCGACGCTCGACGAACGGTCGGACTGCGCGGCCTCACGGATTCGAGCGGCAATGCGCTGACTTGCTCGGCGTGCCCCGAGGGCGTGTGCAACGCCGGGTTCAGCGCCTGCCAATGAAGCGTCCGCGGTGATTCCCGGTCACGAGCGGTCCGGAGTGACCTCCGCAAGTCGAACGCGCCACGCATCCGGTCGCGTGCACAGTGTCATCGCACCGTAAACCGGGGCCCGAACAGACCCGCGAGATCCGCCGCCGACCGCAGGCCGAGCTTCTGCATGCCGCTCGCGCGGTGATGGGCGACGGTCGACGCGCTGAGACCGAGGTCGTACGCGATGAGCTTGAGCGGGTGGCCGATGGCCGCATACGCGAGCACCTGCCGCTCGCGACGCGTGAGCGCCAGCGGGCCCGCGGTCTCGGGATCGTTGCGACGCGCGACGAAGAAACGCTTCCCGTCGCTCTCGAAGCGCTCCACCAGGGACCATGCCCCCGACACGAGCCCCTGCCAGAGCGCGAGACTCTCGTCGGGATCGTCTCGCATCGCGCGCGATCGCGCCCGGTCGATCGCGCGCACGGCGTCGCGCAGGCTGGCGCGCGACCTTGTGGACCGGGCGGCGCCGTGCGCGTGCACGACCGAACCCGAAGGGGCGATCACCGCCGCGTCGTGGTCGTGCTCGTGGCCGTGGCCACGCAAGCGCAGCCGGTGCGCCACAGCGAGGTGCGTCGCGACGCGCGACCAGCGCTGCCGGACGGCAGGGGCGAGCGTCGTGACACGCGGCAAGCTCGCTGCGACCACCACCCCGTGCCCCTCCGGATGCGCGGCGACGCACCCGAAGGCGTCCAGGCCGCCGACGGAGCGCAGCACCTCGTAGGTCGGGGTCTCCGTCATGTCGCCGCCGAACTGGTCGGACAGGGTGCCCACCGGACCGCGCGGAAGTCCTACATGCATTCTCTCCAGCGCCTCGCGCTGCCGCACCCGCATGGCGTTCATGGCCTCGTGCATGATGGCCCCGGTGCCGTCGGGCCAACGGCTGGTGGCGATGCGAGAAAAGCATGCTCCTCCAGGCATCGAGAAATCGAACGTGTACGCGGAAGTCGCCGTCCCCTCGGGAAACAACCGAGACGCCAGCGCGGCGAGCTTCTCCAGCCAGGCGTCGAGCGGCGGGTCGACGTCGTACGCGGCCTCGACGAGCGCGACGAGGTCCGGCTGCCGCGCCTCTACCCTCGCGGAGGTCACCGAAGGCTCGTGTGACCGTCGAGGGACCCGAGATCCGCGTTCGCCAGGCGCGCGGCGATCTGCGCGCGCGAATGGGCCGAAAGACGCCGCATCAGCGACGCCACTTGGTTGGCGACCGTGCGGACCGAAGTGCCCCTGACCCGCGCGATCTCCGCATTGGAGAGCCCGCGTACGATCCCATGCGCGACCGCCCGCTCGGCGCTCCTCAGCGCCGAGAAAGGGCGGGCATCGAGCGCGAGGCTCACGACGAAGAGCTCTTCCCCGCGATGATGGAAGCGATAGGCCCGACAGCGTCCGCGACCCCCGCCAGTGCCTCTCGTCATCGCCCGACCCCCCCCCGCTGCCCAAACGAGTTTAGGCCTCCGGAGGGGCTTCTGAACAGGGCGCGCGCATAGTCATTTCTTCGAGTCCGAGGTCGACGCGGCGGACCGAGTTCGTCGGGCGGAGCCGCCGAGTTCGTCGGGCGGAGCCGCCTATTCCGTCGTCCCGCGCCGCCACACCGCCGCCAGCTCCGCTCTCGTGTTCACCCGGAGCGCCGCCCTCACCCGGCGGAGCGAAGCGGCGACCCTCGCGGGTGTGATCCCCAGCATGTAAGCGATCTCCTTGTCCCGGTGCCCCATCGCCGCGAGGGAGGCGACCCTCCGCTCTTCCGGCGGCAGCCCCTCACGCGCATCTACCTCCGGCGCGTTCTTCATCGCGAGGACGAAGCGCTTTCCGTCCGTGTCGAAGTGGTCGACGATCGACCAGCGCCCGGCGACGAGCCCTTGCCACACCTCGAGCGCCTTCTCGGCGTCGTGGCGGCTCTTGCGAGCGAAGTTCCGCCTCTCCAGCCCGTCGCGCAGGGGCTCGGCGCGGAGGTGCTTCTCGTCGGAAGCGTGGACGACCTTGCCCCTCGGCGACAGGACGACGTCGGCATCCTCGAGCCGTCGTGTCCCCTCGGACGAGCGAAGGCGCGCGCTGGCGCCGACGTGCGTCGCGAGCCGCAGGAGGAGGCGCGCCTCGCGCGCGTTCACAGTGGCGGTCTCCGCGAGCCCCACGCACACGGCCACGCCGCGCCCGGTCGCGTCGCGGCTGATCAGGCCGAGGGAGTCGACGATGGGCGCCGTCCAGCAGTCTCGCCATCCGGGAACGCTCACGACGCGCTCGCCGAGACCGCTCAGCTGGCTGAAGGTGCTCCCTTGCGTCTTGCCGAAAGCCTGTTCCGCGGCGGGCGCGTTCAAGACGATCTTCAAGGTCGCCGGCGTCCACACGGCGGCCTGGGTGCCGGCGATTCGCATTCCGGCGGCCTGCCGGATGCGAAACCGACCGGCTTCGTAGCCGCTCTCGAACCGGAAGACGATGCCGGACGTCGCCCGCGCCATCCCGAGGAGGACGGACAAGTAGCTCCGGGTCCACGCGTCCTCGTCTGCGTCCTCCCCGTACGACGCTTCCACCAGATCGACGAGCGCGGCGTGATCGACGTGCAGCATCCTCGCGACCCCCCAGACCTCACGCCATGTCCGCGATGCCGAATCTCGCGGCCACCTCGCTGCGGGACGAGGCGCGGAGCTTGCGGAGGACGGCCGCCACCTGGTTGGCGACCGTGCGCACCGCGACGCCGAGCTCCCGGGCGATCTCGGCGTTCGAGCGGCCCCGCGCGATCGCGACGGCGACGCGGCACTCGGCGTCGGTGAGCGGCGAGGTCCCGCTCGGCGTGAACCAGAGCAGGACCATCGCGTTCTTGCCCTCACGCAGGACGCGGGCCCGGAGGTCGCGCGGCGGCGCGACGTGCTCGGAGGACTTTCGTACCACGGTCGTCGATGGTGCCACCGGTCGCGTCCGCCTGAAACGCTCGGCGAGCCCCCTGACAGAAATGACTATGCCGTCGCGGATGACTGCAGAGGCTGCGATCGCAACCGGCGCTTCGCGTTCCGGCGCGGTCCCTCGCGGTCGCGGGCGCCTCGAAAGAAAGCAACGGCCCGCGCCGTGTCGGACCCGTCCGTCCACGACCGAACCAGGAGCGAACGCCATCATGGCGACCAACCATCCCAATCCTCGCAAGTTCCGCTGGGAGCGACTCCGGTCGCTCGTCATCGCGGCCGCCTCGGCGGCCATCTCTTTCTACGGGCTCGTCTTCCGGCCGGCGTCTTCGCTGCTCGAGCCGGCGCCGCGTCCCGGCA
>DASXZL010000088.1:0-9079 GCA_036501935.1 Polyangiaceae bacterium
AGAGGGGGGGTGGGGTGGAGACCAATCAACTCTCTCTCTGCGGCTCTGCGCCTCTGCGGCCAATCCTCTCCTGTCGACGGCGGTGGACGAGCGGACCAGCACCCCGAAAAGCGCTGCCCCATCCGTTTTTCTTTCCGGAAAATCGGACCCCATCCGCCAGTGGTTCATGAGTGGGAAGCAATGACGGAGCATGGTGCTCCCGAGGGCACCCCATTCGGAAAGGAAACGACAGTCATGAACACCAAGAATCGTGTGAATCAGATCGCCGCCGACCAGGCACTGGCCGACGGCCTCGCGAAGAATGCCGCAATCCTGGGCACCTTCGGGTTCGGCGGGAAGCAGTTGAGGCCCGCCGACGTCGTTCAGATTCTCCAGACCCGTATCACCGCCGCGCAAGCGGCGACCACGGCGAAGGCGAACCTGAACGCCGCTGCTCTGGCCGTCCTCAACGAGATCGCGAACACTCGCGCGCTCGTCAAGGCGGTCAAGCAGGCCCTTCGCGCGCTCTTCGTCGACGACCTCACCACGCTCGCGACCTTCGGTCTGGCCCCCAACAAGGTGCCCGCTCCGAAGCCCGCGACGATGGTGGCCGCCGCGACGAAGGCGAAGGCGACGCGAGCCGCCCGCGGAACCAAGGGTCCGAAGGCGCGACTGGCAATCACAGTCCCGGCGCAAGCCGATCCTGTGATCACGCCCGCCGCCCCGGTGACCCCGGTGCCCGCAACCAAGCCGCAGTAGCGACTTGGCACGAAGGACGGGAGCTCCCCGCGAACCGAGAGGGACGCGGGGGGCTCCGGTCCCCTATTTCGCTGCAGGACCCACGCGGCGGCCCGATGCATTACACTGAGACCCATGGGGTCGCGCCTCCTGCCGACGGCGTTCATCGTGGCGACCGCGCTCGCCGTCCTCGCGGCCGCTCCCGTGGCGAGGGCGCAGTCGACCGATCCGGTCGCGGCACAGGCCCTGTTCGACACCGCGAAGCGCCTGATGAACGAGCGCAAGTACGCCGAGGCGTGCCCCAAGCTCGAGGAGAGCCAGCGGCTCGATCCCGCGATCGGGACGCACTACGCGATGGCCGAGTGCTACGAGAAGGCGGGGCGCCTCGCGAGCGCGTGGGTGGCCTACCTCGACGTGGCCTCCGAGGCGGGCGCGCAGAAGCGGGCCGACCGCGAGCAGTACGCCAAGGCGCGGGCGGCGGCGCTGGCGCCGAGGCTCTCGCGCATCACGGTGGTCGTGCCGCCGGCGAGCCGGACGGCGGGCCTCGAGATCAAGCGCGACGGCGAGACGCTGCACGAGGCGCAGTGGGGCCTCTCGGTGCCGACCGATCCGGGCTCGCACGTCATCGCGGCGACGGCGCCGGGCAAGCTCCCGTTCCAGACGACCGTCGTCGTGCACGACGAGGGCAAGGTCCAGGAGGTCCAGCTCCCTCCGCTCGCCGACGCGCCGGCGCCGCCGCCGGCTCCCGTCGGACCGGTGACGCCTGCGCCTGCGCCGGAGGCCGCCCCGGTCGTCGCCGAGGGACCGCACGGTCTCGGGACGCAGCGCATGCTCGCCATCGCCGCAGGGGCCGTCGGGCTCGGGGGCGTGGTCGTTGGCAGCATCTTCGGGCTCGAGTCGCTGTCGAAGCACTCGAGCTCGCAGCAGCAGTGCCAGGGCAACGCGTGCACCCCCGCGGGGCTGCAGGACGTGAGCGACGGCAAGAGCGCGGGCAACGTGTCGACCATCGCGTTCATCGCCGGAGGCGCGGCGATCGCGGGCGGCGTCGTTCTCTGGCTGACGGCGCCGTCGGGCTCTCCCACGGTGGGCGCGCTCGGCGTCGCGCCGCTCGTCGGCGTGGGCTCGGCGGGGTTCTCGCTGCGAGGAGCGTGGTGATGGGCCTTCGAGCCTGGGCTGGGGCCTGCCTGGTCGGCGGAGCGGCGATGCTCGGCTTCGCGGGCTGCGACAACCTCGTCGGCTGGGGCAACGACTACGTGCTCGCCGACGCGAGCGTGTCCTCCGACGCGGCGGCCTACGAAGGCAGCGCCGGCGGCGACGGAGGGCACGACGCGACGACCGACGGTGCCGCCACCCCCGAGGCCACGACGGGGGGGGACGCCGCAGCCGGGTCGGACGCCACCATGGGCACCGACGGGGCCGGCGGGGACGGCGCCGAGGGGCCCGAGACCGGCTCGCCCGAGACCGGCACCACGGAAGCGAGCGTGGGGTGCACGCCGACGAGCTGCCCCGGCGGTTGCTGCTCCACGAGCGGGCAGTGCGAGACGTCCTCCGACACGAGCTGCGGGTTGAACGGCGTGGGCTGCGCCGTGTGCGGCTCGACGGAGACCTGCACCGGGGGGACGTGCGGCCCGAAGTGCACGCCCACGAGCTGCCCGAGCGGCTGCTGCGACGCGACGGGCACCTGCATCACGGCGACGTCGAGCTCGGAGTGCGGCACGAACGGCGCCGCCTGCGGGCCGTGCTCCGGCAGCAACCAGTGCATCGCCGGCGTGTGCGGCTGCAACACGACGACCGACTGCCCGGCGAACCAGGCCTGCAACCTGGCGACGCACGGGTGCACCGGGACCTGCGTCATCGGCGGAACCACGCTCCAGTGCAACACCGGGTGCTGCAGCCTCACGAGCGGCACGTGTCAGACAGGGGCCGCGGGCGGGACGCTGTGCGGTACCAACGGCGGCGCCTGCACGGACTGCTCGACCCAGAGCGCGGGTCACGTGTGCCAGCTCGGCGGGACGTGCGGCTGCGGCGCGGCCGGCGATTGCCCGGCGGGCAACGCGTGCTCGACGTCGAAGACGTGCAGCACGACGTGCACCGGGCCGCTGACGTGCAACGGCGCCTGCTGCGACGGTACGACCTGCCAGACCGCCGACACGCAGCCCGCGACCTGCGGACCCGCCGGCGGGGCGTGCGTGAACTGCGCCAGCTCCGCGGCCGGCACCGCGTGCGTCGGGACGGCCTGCGGGTGCACCGGCAACACCAATTGCACCTCGCCGGCCACGTGCGGCGGCGGGGGCACCGCGGGCATCTGCGGATGCACGAAGGCGTCTTGCGGGTCGGCTTGCGGGAACATCTCCGACGGATGCGGCGGGACGCTCACCTGCGGCGCCTGCGCGTCGGGCTGCTGCACGAGTCTCCACACGTGCGCGGCGGGGGACACGGACAGCGACTGCGGCGGGACCGGCACCACCTGCCACACGTGCGCGAACCCGACTCCGGCGTGCGGCACCATCAGCGGCGGCCCCCCGGGCTGCCACTGCATGCCCGGCTCCTGTCCGAGCCCGGAGACGTGCAGCCTCTCGACGGGTCAGTGCGAGTAGAAGGTCAGACGAAGAAGTCCGGGATCAGGTCCGAGCCGGGGACGCTCTGGTACTTCGAGAGATCGGTGACGCCCGCGCTCGCCAGCACCTCGTCGTCGACGAAGAACTTCCCCGTGTGCTCGCGGCTGCTCCGCGTCAGGATCACGTGCGCCGCGTCGGCCATGATCTCCGGCGTGCGGCTCCCGGCGATGGCCGAGTCCCCGCCGAGGAGGTTCTGCACCGCGGCCGTGGCGATGACCGTCCGCGGCCACAACGCGTTGACGGCGACCCCCTGCGCGCGAAACTCCCCGGCCATGCCGAGGACGCACAGGCTCATTCCGAACTTCGCCATCGTGTAGGCGACGTGCGGGGCGAACCACTTCTCCTCGAAGTTGAGCGGCGGCGACAGGTTGAGGATGTGCGGGTTCTCGGCCTTCAAGAGGTGCGGCAGGCATGCCTGCGAGCACGCGAACGTCCCCCGCGTGTTGATCTGGTGCATGAGGTCGTAGCGCTTCATCGGCGTCTGCAGCGTGCCGGTGAGGCTGATGGCGCTCGCGTTGTTGACGAGGATGTCGATGCCCCCGAACGTGGCGACGGCCTTCTCGACTGCGGCCCGGATCTGCTCCTCGTCGCGCACGTCGACCACGCAGGGCAGCGCCTTGCCGCCCGCCTTCTCGATCTCCTCGGCCGCCGTGAAGATGGTCCCCGCGAGGCGGGGGTGCGGCTCGGTCGTCTTCGCGGCGATGACGACGTTCGCGCCGTCACGCGCGGCCCGCAGCCCGATGGCCTTTCCGATGCCCCGGCTCGCGCCGGTGATGAAGAGGGTCTTGCCCCGGAGCGTGCTCACGAATCAGGCGGTGGCGCGGATCTCGGCGTGGAGAATGTCACGCAGGGCGTCGGCAAAGGCGCGGAGGAACGCTTCGTTGGGGTCCGCCGCCACGGCGCCTCGCTTGCGGTGCGTCCGGAGCCCTGTCTCGCTCATCGGATGCTGCTCTCCCCGTTCCTTGGCCATGGGCGACATATTGACCCCTCCTTTGAAGAGAGCAATACGCAAAGTAGGCGGGGACTCCCACTTTCTTGCGTCCGCTCTTGCGTGGGCTCTCGGCGCCCCTCGGCGACTCGGCAGGACCGATGAGACGCTCTTGTATCCTTGACTCACGATCTCCGGGAAGATCGGGCCAGGGTCCGGGAAGATCCCGCCAGACCGCCGTGCTTACGACTGGACGGCCGCGCTCACGAGAAGGCCGCTGGCCAGGTCGATCCCGACGTGGGCCACGATGCCGGGAACGAGGCTTCGGCGCCATCGTGCGAGCGCCCCGAAGAGCAGGCCGTACACGGCGAAGCGAACCGCGACGGCGGGCCCCTGCTCGGCGTGCGCGACGCCGAAGAGGACCGCCTGCAGCGCGACCGCGACGCTCGCCCGCCCCGTGAACGCCGCGAGCTGCGTCTGGAGATACCCGCGATAGACCACCTCTTCGCAGAACCCGACCGTCACAGCGACCAGCATCCACGCCGCCTTCTCGGCGCCCGTATGAGGCAGCAACGCACCGACGGCGCCGTTCCGCCCCGCGGCCGCGACGGCCTCAGCCGCTTCGACGACGAGCCCTACGCCCGCGGCAAGCACCAGGTCGGTGCCTGCACGCGCGACGCTGTCCCATCCGCGTCCGAGGAGCGCGCGCAGGGTGCCGCGCGGGCGGGCCACGAGGCACGCGTAGAGCGTGAGCCCCACGGTCGCGACGAGGAGGGGCACGTACGCGCCGAGGATGCGGCCGTGCGCCGAGGGCTGGACGAGGGCTGCGCCGCTGCGGGCGAGCACGATGCCCGTCACGGCCACCGCCAGGATCAAGCCGATGAGCAGCGCCGTGTGCCAGCGAGGTGCGAGGGGCTCGACGGGTTCCGAGGGCACGACTGGCAGGGTCCTTGCTCTATCGACAGAAGCGCGAAGCCACGCGCTTTTCCCGAACGGAGAATGCCCATGATGACCGAAGCCATGACCGCCGGCACGCCCGTCCTCGCGGCGGGGTGGTCGCTCCTCTACCTGCTGCTCGGCGGCGGAATGGGGGGCGCGATCCTGCTCTTTCTGGGGCTCAAGGCCATCGGGAAGTAACCTGGCCGCGAGGGCATGACGGGGCATGACGGGGGACGGCGCGGCAGGCGAGGCCGACGAGGCGAATATGGTAGGCATGAGCTTCCCCATCCATGTCCGCCGATCCGAAGCGCGCGCTCGGCAGGATCCTCCTGCAGCGGAAGCTCGTGCCAAAGGAGCTGCTCGGGGCGCTGACGGAGCCCAAGGAAGCGGCTCCGCGATCCGCCCCGGTCGAGGTGACGAAGGAGGCGGCGAAGAGGGACACGGAGCTCGACGAGCTGCGCGCCCTCGCCGACCGTAGCGGCGCGCCGGCGCTCGATCTGCGCCTGGCGACGATCGTCCTCGAGCACCTCGACGTCGTCCCCGTGGAGGTCGCCGAGGCGCTCCACATCCTGCCGGTCCTCGTCCGCGAGGCGGGCATCTATCTGGCGATGGTCGACCCGCACGACAAGCGCGCGGTCGAGGAGATCGAGTTCGTGACCGGCAAGACCGTCTACCCCTTCATCGCCGTGAAGACGACGCTCCGGCGAACCATCGCCGCAGCCTACGGCGCGAAGGCGCGCGGCGATCGCGAGTACCGCGGCTCGATGGCCTGAGGGGAGCCGGCGTGGAGCCGGGAGCCTCAGACCCAGACCTCGCCGAAGATCGGCACCGTCCCCACGCGCGCCCCGCCGGACGCGCGCGCGAGCCGCTCGACGAGCCGCGGCATCTGCATCGCGGGGAGGAGCCGCGCCGGGCGGTCGATCGAGCGGAAGAAGTCGTCCCAGTGCGAGAGGAGCACGGCGGCCGGCGCGAGGCGGTGCCCGACGCGCTCGGGAAAGTCACGGCTCGACGTCCACCCCGCGACGCACATGAGGAGGAGGTCCACGTTCTTCACGTCGATGTTCGCGTCGACGATCTCCGCGCTCCCGAGGTGGTACAGCGTCCGCCCCGCGACGCGGATCTCCACGCCGAAGACCGCGCCGCATTTGTACGCCTCGGTCCTCATCGGCACGTCGCTGCAGTCCGCGATGTCCCCGGGAAAGGGCACCCGCCCCAGCGCGAACCGCGAGTGCGCGCTCGGAATGAACCGCAGCGCGAACGGCCCCACCTCGCGCTCCACCGGCTCGCCGCCCGCGTCCTTCTCGACCACCTCCACGTGATCCGGCTCGACACCCTGCGCGAGACACAGCGCCGCCGCCGACCGCGACCCGAAGACGCGCGCACCCGTCGTCCGCGCGATCCGCGGGACGTCGAGCACGTGATCGAAGTGCGAGTGACCGACGACGATGGCGTCGGCCCGCGGCAGGCACCGCCGGATGACGTCGCGGTCCGGATGGAGCGGCGCGACGACGCATCGCGCCAGCGAGGCGCGCGTCACGTAGGGATCGATGAGCAGCGTGTGCCCGTCGTGCTCGACGACGAACCCCGCGGTCCCCAGCCACTGCACGCGCACCGTGTCGCGCCCGGCGTCGTGTCCGAGCGATTCGGGCTTCCAGGCGAGATCCTCGGGGCGCATGGGTCGCTCATCTTGGCACGAGCGCCGTCACCCGTCCTTCAGGCACGAAGCCAGCTCGGCCAGCGTCGCCTCCGCGTTGCCGAGGCCGTCGCCCTCGGCGAACCGGCGCGAGAGGCGCATGTCCGGCGTCAGCTTCCACGCGCCGTGCGTCTTGCGGATGAGGGCCGCGATCTTCGCCGGATCGAGCGGCGTGTCCTCACGCAGGTGCAGCGTGACGACGCGCGCGTTCGCCTCGCACCCGAGCGCCCGCAGCCGCCGCAGCTCCGTCTTCAGCGCCATCAGCTTCACGAGGCGCCGCGCCTCTTCCGGCGGCGGGCCGAAGCGGTCCTCCATCTCGGCGGCGAGGTCCGACACCTGCGCCTCGTCCGAGGCGCTCGCCAGGCGCTTGTAGAGCGAGAGGCGGACGCCCACGTCGGTCACGTAGTCCTCCGGGAGCAGCGCCTCCACGTCGAAGCTGAGCTCCGGATCGACGTCGTGCGCGACCTCCTCACCCTTCATCTCGTGCACCGCGTCCTCGAGCATCCGGCAGAACAGATCGAACCCCACGCTGGCGACGTTCCCGGACTGCTCGCCGCCGAGGAGATCCCCCGCGCCGCGCATCTCGAGGTCGAGCGACGCGATCTGGAAGCCGCTCCCGAGCTCGGTGTGCCGCTCGAGCGCCTCGATGCGCGAGCGCGACTCGTCGGTCATCGCGTTCGTCTCGGGGACGACGAGGTAGCAGTACGCGCGCTCCTTGCTGCGGCCGACGCGCCCCCGGAGCTGGTAGAGCTGCGCGAGGCCGAAGAGGTCGGCCCGGTCGATGACCATCGTGTTGGCGCGGGGGATGTCGAGCCCGCTCTCGATGATCGCCGTCGAGACGAGGACGTCGTAGCGGCCGTCGACGAAGTCGATCATCGCCTCCTCGAGCGCCACCTCGCTCATCTGCCCGTGGGCCACGGCGATGCGCGCCTGGGGCACGAGCTCCTGCAGCCGCTGCGCCTTCTCGTAGAGCTTGTCGACGCGGTTGTAGACGTAGAAGCACTGCCCGCCGCGCGCGAGCTCGCGCTGCACCGCCTCGCGTACCACCTGGTCGTCCCACCGCGTGACCACCGTGCGCACCGCGCGGCGGTCGACGGGCGGCGTCGTGATGAGCGAGAGATCGCGCATGCCGGTGACGGCCATCTGGAGGGTGCGCGGGATCGGCGTCGCCGTCAGCGTCAGCACGTCGACCTGCGCGCGGAGCTGCTTGATGCGCTCCTTGTGGGCGACGCCGAACCGCTGCTCCTCGTCGACCACCAGCAGGCCGAGGTGTTTGAAGTGCACGTCCTTCGAGAGCAACCGGTGCGTCCCGATGACGACGTCGACCTTGCCCTCCTTCAGGCCCGAGACCGACTCTTCCATCTCCTTCTTGGTCTGGAAGCGCGACAGGGCGCGGATGGTCACGGGGTAGCCCGTCATCCGCGCCTCGAAGGTCCGGAAGTGCTGCTGCGCGAGCACCGTCGTCGGGCAGAGGAGGGCCACCTGCTTGCCGGCCATGGCGACGCGGAAGGCCGCGCGGAGGGCGACCTCGGTCTTGCCGAAGCCGACGTCGCCGCAGAGCAGCCGGTCCATCGGACGGGGCCGCTCCAGGTCCGCCTTGGTCTCGGCGATGGCGCGGAGCTGGTCGGGGGTCTCGGCGTAGGGGAAGGACGACTCGAACTCCTTCTGCCAGGCGTTGTCCGGGGGAAGGGCCTCGCCCGGCTGCGCCTCGCGCTTGGCCTGGATCGCCAGGAGCTCGGCCGCGAGGTCGAGGGTGGCGGCCTCCGCGGCGCGGCGGGTCTTCTCCCAGCGGTTGGAGCCGATGCGCCCGAGTTGGGGGCGGGTCTTGACCAGGCCGACGTAGCGGCTGATCAGGTGCGACTCGGTCAGCGGGACATGGAGCGTCACCCGGTCGTCGAACTCGAGCGAGATGACCTCCCGCATGCCCTGCGCCGTGTCGAGCTGGGCCAGCCCGCGGAAGAGCGCGATCCCGTGCTGGAGGTGCACCACGTAGTCGCCCTCCACCAGCTCGGAAAAGTCCAGCAGCTGGTCGATCTGGGCGCGCTGGGCCACGACGGCGGCGCGGCCGGCGGGCCGGCGGGGCCGCTGGCGGCCGAAGACCTCCGTCTCGGTGGCGAGCACCAGGCCCTTGGCTCCCGCGCCGGCGAGGGCCGGGGCGGGGGCGTCTGGCCGCGAAGTGATGCG
>DASXZL010000089.1:0-369716 GCA_036501935.1 Polyangiaceae bacterium
CCCCCGCGCGGCGCTTTGCTTCGCAAAGCTTGCGCGGGAATTCGGGAGGAACCCCCCGCAGCCGCTCCGCGCCGACCCGTCGACGGCGGGCTTTTGGAGGGGGCACGATGGGCGTCGGAACTCGGTCCTCAGAGCACGACGGGGCGTGATCGAAGCACGAGGGCTCGTGATCGAAGCACGAGGGCTCATGATCGAAGCACGAGGGCTCGTGATCGAAGGACCCCCGAGGCTCCTATTTCGTGAGCACGATGGGCGCCATCTCGATGGCGGTCCCGTCGACGCGGCGGCCCTGGATCTTCAGCGTGTGGGGGGTGACGTCGATGACGGCGAGCGCGAGGCCTGCGTAGTACACGTTGGACCAGGGGTTCGGCGTCGGCGTCGGGGAGTCGAAGGCGGCGCCGGCGGCGCCCGACGTGATGTAGCGGATGCCCCCCTCCTCGACGATGCCGCCGTCCTCCCCGAGGATGGGGAGCGTCGACTCGTAGTGGTGCGAGTGGCCGTTGAAGTCGACGTCGACGTGGTGCTTCTCGAGGATCGGCTGCCACGCGTCCCGCACCGTCAGGTTGCTGCCCTCGCTCGGGTCGCTGCTGAACATGGGGCGGTGGTGGCTGGAGACGATCCACACGGGCGGGACCGGGCGCGCCTGGGCCGCGGTGAGGTCGGCGTCGAGGAACTGCGCCTGGCGGCTCGTCAGGTCGGAGTCGCCCGCGGTCGGCGTGTCGTTGAGGACGACGAAGTGCACGTCGCCCCAGTCGAAGCTGTAGATTTCCTCGATCCCGGGCAGCGCCCAGAGGGCGAAGTACGCCGCCGCCATGTCCTCGTGGTTGCCGTGGACGGTCATCGTGGGGATGCTCGTGAGGAGCGGCCCGCCGGCGGAGAACCAGGATTCCCACTCCTCGACCATCTCGCCTTCGTGGACGAGGTCGCCCGTGAAGAGCGTGAACATGGGGCCGTACGTGCCCGCGGCCACCTGGAGGTTCGCGTAGAGGTCGTAGAACGCGTTCGAGTCGCCCATGACGATGAAGCGAAAATTCTCGGTGCTCCCGTCGGCGGGGCCCGTCGTCAGCGACGAGACGTTGCCGTACCAGCCGTCACCGCCGACCGCGTAGTAGTAGGTGTGGTCCGGCTGCAGGCCGCAGACGTGCGTCTCGTGCGTGAGCATCGGGTACGGCAGGACGTCGAGCGGCTGCGGGGGAACGACGAAGTCGACGCCCTGGACGAAATGATCGAGGTGGGTCGGCGAGTCGCCGTACGCGACCCAGGTGGCCTGCGTGTCGGCGTCCGTCTCCCAGACGACGGCGAAGGAGGTGCCCGTGTCGAACCGGAAGCTCGCGTGCACGGCGTGCGGCGACTCGTCGGTCGCGCCGTAGACCTCCGCGCCCCATTGCGCTCCCGTGATTCCGGTCGCGACGGGCACGGTGCCGGGGCAGAGGGCGGGTTGCCACGCGTTGCCGGCGGGGCCCGTCTGGAGGGTGCCGACGACGCCGCCGTTCGGGCCGCTGTGGTCGATGACGGGGCTGTCCGCGCCGAGGTCCCCGGGGCGGCCCGTGAAGGGGCCGCTCGCTTCGCCGGCGTCCTCGGCCGCCGCGGCGCCGGAGGAGTGGCTGCACGCGAAGCCACCGGCCCCGCCGACGGCGGCGGCGACGGGAACGGCGGCCAGCGCGAGGAGCGAGAAGAGGCGCGCCACGCCTCCGAGTCTAGCGCTTCAGCCGCCGTCGAGCGCGTCGTTCCGGGCGTCGAGGATGGCCGCGTCGTCCATCGGAGCGTGTCCCACCGCGGCGGTCCCCTCGCCGGCCGTCGGCGCCGGCGTGTGGCCGATCCACAGCAGCGTCGCCGCCGCCATCGCCAGGACCCCTGCCGCGCCGTAGGCCACGGCACGAAGCGGCCTCGAGACCTGCACCCGCGTCGCGCGCCGGGCCACCTGCTCGAACGCGATCTCGAGGCTCGCCTCGCCCGCGAGGGCCGCGGCGCAGGCGTCACACTCCGCGCAGTGCGCCTCGAACGCCTCGACGCGGTCCGCGTCGAGCGCGCCCAGCACGTAGAGCTCCAGCTCGGCCCCGGTTGCGTGCCGACCGCTCATGTCGCGTCCTCTCCTTCCAGTGCCGTACGTAGCTTTGCGCGCACCTCGCACAGGATCTGCCGCACGCGCTGCAAGGACAGCCCCACGCGCTCGGCGACCTCGGCGTGGCTCAGGCCGTCGCCCCCGTAGGCGAGGCGGAACACCTTGCGGGCCGAGTCCGAGCAGGCCGCCAGGACCTCGACGGCGCAGTCGACGCGCTCCTCGGTGACGAGGCGCGTCTCGGCGTCGGCCTGGGGGTCGGCGAGGAGCGCGGCGATGGCCGGCTCGTCGATGGGCTCGTGCCGCCGGGCGATGGTCTCGCGGCGGGTCGTCTCGAGCCAGAGGAAGGTCGCCTGCGCGATGGCGAGGCCAGGGAGCTGGAGCCGTTCGAGGCGCCCCTGCCGCTGCTGCTCGACCAGCCGCATCCAGGCCTCCTGGGCGATGTCCTTCGCCTTGTCGATGCGAACGCCGCGGGCGAGGAGGGCCACGACGACGCGCTGGTTGTGGCGCTGGACGAGGGTGCTCCACGCCTCGCGCTCGCCGCGGAGAGCCGCGGCGCAGAGGGCGGGCTCGTCGGCGGCCACGGGGCGAGCGGGCGGGTGGGCGACACGGACGGCCGGCGCGGGAGGCGCGGCTCCCAGCAAGGGCAGGACGTCGGCGAGGGCCTTCATGGGTAAGGTCGACCGGGGAACGGTCGAGGCGGGGGAAACATATCGCGGGAGGGAGAACGGCGCAGGCGGACGGTGTAGTCCTGCCCCGCAGTCGCCCGATTTGGGGCATGGCGCTCCATACCGGAGGCGCGAGGACCGGAGTTCACACCGCCGTCGTCGCCGAGCGTACGCGACGGAGGGTGGCGCTCAATGCTTTCGACGAGTTAGGTGCTGGCGCGGCCTTCGCTATCTCTGCCGTCGCTCCGTCACGGACAGACAGGAGGAGGGATCATGCGAAGGACCATCGCAAAGGGAATCGGAAGCCTCGGGACCATCGCGGGGGCGGCGGCGTTTCTGCTGTCGAGTGGGTGCAGCCTTCAGACGGCGGACGCGTCGAAGTTCCGCGAGCCCATTCCGCAGACCAGCCAGGTGGCGCTCGCCATCGCGGGCTCGCAGGTCGGGGGGACGGCGTCGACGCAGTCGGCGGCGGGGACCAGCGTGCGGCCGGAGAATGGGCCGGGAGCGGGGACTGGCTCGGGCGCCGGCACCGGCACGGGCACGGGGTACGCCTCGTATTACCAGTTCACGCGCAGCATCACGGACTCCGTGGATACGGTGACGGTGGCGATCCTGGGCGAGGTCGAGGCCGTCATCGACCTGCCGCCGACGACGGTCGACGCGACGCACGCGGTGTGGGGCCCGGGCAGCAGCGACGCGCTCGATCCGGTGTCCTGGAAGCTCACCGTGACGGCGACGGGCGGCGGCCAGTACACCTACGAGGTCGACGGGCGACCGCACCTCTCGACGAGCGACGCGGACTGGAAGGCCATCCTCACCGGGCAGGGCTACGACGACACGAGCCCGAGCTACCAGAGCGGCAGCTTCGTCGTGGACAACGACGCCATGCGCGCGCTCGACACCACGACGACGACGAGCACCGGCACGGTGACCATCACCTACGACGCGCGCTCCTACCCGCTGAACGCCGCTGCGAACGTGAACCCGAACGACGGCACCGGGCAGTACTACGACGTGACGGTGCTCCACGGCGTCGACGGCTCCGGGATCATGTCGCTGACTGCGCTCTCGGACATCAGCACGCCGCCGAGCGGCGTGAACGAGAACGTCGCCGAGAACAGCCGCTGGGACTCCACCGGCGCAGGGCGGGCGGACGTGCAGCTGAGCGGAGGTCAGTTCGGCGCGACGACGGTGCTCGTCAGCCAGTGCTGGGCCGAGGACTTCGCGCAGACCTACTACACCGACAGCGTCGGCTACGAACCGACCGCAGGCCAAGCGTCGACCTGCGTCTTCGGGCAAGCCAGCTTCAGCAACTAGCGACGTCGTGTCGCTTCGACGGCGCTCAGGAAGGCGCTACCAGCGGTGGAAGGCGGGGTGGCCTTCCTTGACGGCGACGAAGGTGCCCCGGCAGGTGGCGGTCACCTTTCCGCCGGCCTCGATCGTCGCTTCCACCGTGGCGCGGTCGGCCGCGGACTCGACGACGTGGGCGCGGATGGTCAGCTCGGCGTCCATCGGGGTCGGGCGCTTCAGCTTCACGTCGAACTCGGAGGTCACCGTGCAAGGAGGGACGGTGGCGCCGGCTTTCTTCATCAAGTGCCAGGCGGCCGTCCAGTTCGAGTGGCAGTCGAGGAGCGCGCCGCAGATGCCGCCGTTGAGCACGCCCGGGAAGGCGAGGTGGTGCGGCGACGGGGTCCACCGGCAGACGCAGGCGTCGTCGCCCTCGGCGAAGCTGCGGATGCGCAGGCCCTGGGTGTTCTTCGGCCCGCAGCCGAAGCACTCGTTCTCCGACGCGTACGTCTCCTGAAGGCTCTTCGGCTCCACGAAGCCTCCCTCCGTGATCAGCTCTTCTTCGCCGGGGCCTTCGCGGCGGCGGGCTTCGCTTCCTTCTTGCCCTCGTTCTTCACCCGCCACTCGGCGAGCTGCTTGCTCCTGCGGGCCTTCTGCTTGCGTCGGACGGCGGGGTTCTGGGGGGTGGTCATCGCGGGCGCGTATATAGCAAAGGCCCGCGGGAATCACACTGTCCCGATTCGCTCCCGATTCGCTCCCCGTCAGCTCCCGCTGCCCCCGTTGCTCCTGCCGCCCGCCGCCTCGATCTGGTGGAGCCACGACTCGATCTTGCCGAGCGCCGGGCCGACCCACTCCTGCCGTGCCAGCCGCGTCAGCAGGTGCGGCGTGTGATCGCCCGTCCGCGCGCGCGCCTCGGCCGCCCGCACGCCGCCGCCTTCGGCGGACGACGACATGTACGCCGAGCGGGCGGCGTCGATCTCCGCGGCGCCCTCGGTCCACTTGCCGTGCCGCTGCGCGAGCCACGCCCGCGTCAGGTGGCGGTGCTGTCGCGGCTCGGCCTCGTCGAGGACGACGAGGTCGCACGCGGCGACGAGGGCCTCGGCTCGGTCGTCGTCCCGCGCGAGGGCCACCTGGGCGAGGAGCAGGCGCGCCTCGAGCTCGCCCCATGGATCCTGCAGGCGGTCGTAGATCTTGAGCGCCACGCGGGCATGGGCCTCGGCGACGTCGCCGTCGTCGCAGTCGAGGGCGATCATGGCGAGGAGGCGCTCGCACCCCGCCTCGCCGCGGGGGTTCTGCACCTCGCGGAAGCTGGCGCGCGCGGCGAGGGCCCGGGCCCGTGCGCCCGCGAAGTCGAAGGCCCTGTGGTCGGCGTGGCCGAGCGCGAGGTCGCACTGTGCGAGGCCGAGGCGGTAGCCGATGCCGTCGAACTCGCCGCGGGCGCGGCCGAGCAGCTCCCTGCCCCGCTCGAAGGCGCCGAGCGTCTCCTCGATGAGCGCGAGCAGGATGAGGCACTGCGCGCGCCCCATGACGTCGCCCACCTCGGTGCAGCGCTCGAGGGCCTTCTTCAGCGTCGTCCGCCCGCGCGTGTGGTCGCCGAGGAGGTAATCGATCTCCCCGAGGACGACCTCGGCCTGCGCGCGCCCCGCCGAGTCCCCGAGCTTCTCGTAGCGTTCGAGCGCCTTGACGACGAGGGCCCTCCCCTGCGCGGGCTGGGCAAGATCGCTCGCGATGTTGCCGAGCAGGCGCAGCGCGCCCGCCTCGCTCGCCGTGTCGCCGGCCTGTTCGAAGGCCTGGTGGGCCTTGTCGGCCTCGGCGCGCGCCTCTTCGAGCCGCCCGATGTACCGGAGCGCCTCGGCGCGCCAGAGCGAGCGCTCGGCGTCGTGCGCGCCGCTGAGGCGTCCCTGCAGCAGCTCGAGGTCGCGCAGCGTCGCGGCCGTGTCGCGCCCGCGCCGCCAGGAGCCCCGGATGAAGTCGAACATGAGCTTGGCCGCCGTGTCGTCGTCCCCCGCCTTCAGCAGGTTCTGCACGCGGTGCTTCATGATGCGGCGCGAGCCGACCGAGGGGTGCCGCGCGAGGGCGTTGGAGGCGAGGCGGTAGATGGCGGGCGCGTCGTTGCGCTCGCCGAGCCGCTCGAGCAGGTGCTCCTGGAGGAGAGCGTGCGGCCAGCGGAACTGGTCATTGCCGGCGGCGAGGAGGATCTGCGCCCGCGTCAGGGCGACGAGCGCGTCGCGGGGGTCCATGCCGAGCGAGGCGCAGAGGGTCTTCAGGACGTCGCCGCGGATGTCGTCGCCCAGGGCGGCGGCGGCGTAGGCGCTGAGGCGCAGCTCGGTCGGGATGGCGCGGACGCGCTCGTCCCACAGCTCGGCGGTGGTGATGGCGCGCCCCTGGAGGGCCCGCTCGGGCACGCTGTACTTGCCGCCGTCGAGCGTGAGGTACCCGCCGCCCGCCCAGGCGTAGACGAGCTGCAGCGCGAAGAGCGGGTTGCCGCGGCTCTGCTCGACCGCGCGCTTCACGGCGCCGTCGTCGAGCGGGATGGCCGTGCGCAGGAGGGCCTCGGTGTCGTCGGTGCCGAGGGGCTTCAGCTCGAGCACCTTGCCGCTCCACTCGGCGCGCATCGCCTCCATGCGGAGCGCCGCGTCGAGGTCGGTCGCGAGGGTCTCGCTGCGGGCGGTCGCCACGATGAGGAGGGGCAGCTCGGGCGCGTCGCGTCGCAAGCGCGAGAGCGTCTCGAAGGTGTTGGGGGAGGCGTAGTGCAGGTCGTCGTGCCAGAGAAGGACGGGCCGGTCCTTCGACAGGCGCTCGAGCACCTTTTTGATGACCACGAAGCGGAGCTCGGGCCGGTCCAGCACGAACCGCTTGCCGCTGGGGCCGAGCGCCGCGGCGACCCCGGGCGGCGTCGGCCGGAGCCACTCGGCGGTCGCGGCGACCCACGTGAGCGCGTCGTCGTCGTCCTTGCCGACCTCCCAGCGCGTGATGAGCGCCTGCTCGACGGCGGCGCGGTCGGCGCCTTCGAGGCCGAAGTGGGCGTTGATGGCTGCCGTGATGCCGTCGAGCGGCGTCGGAATGCGGCCGTAGCGGGCGCGGAGCGGGAGCATCACCCCGTGCTCGTGGACCTCCGCGCAGAGCCACTCGGCGATGCGGCTCTTGCCGACGCCGGCCTCGCCGATGAGCGCGATGAGCTCCTGGCGGATCTTGCCCGACGCCACCTGCTGGACGGCGCTCCACAGCTCCTCCCGCTCGTCTTGCCGGGCGACCAGCATGGGGGCGCGCAGGCTGAGGATGCCGGGGGCGAGCGTGCGGGCGTAGGCCGCGGGGGCGGCGCGCGAGCTCGGCGTGCTCTGGACGATGTCCTCGAGCGTCCCCGCCTGCGACGGCCGGATGCGCATCCAGGCCTTGCGGGCGTCCGCGGCGAACTCGAAGCGGTTCCACGGCTTCTTCTCGAGGAGGCGCACGACGAAGCGGCCCGCCTCGGGCGGGACGTCGTCGGGCAGCGTCGGCAGCGGCACGGGGGTCCGCTTGTGCGCGCGGAGCACGTCCTGCGCGTTGCCCTCGAAGACCTCGCGCCCGCTGAGGACGCGGTACATCACGCATCCGAGCGCGTAGAGATCCGTCGCCGGACCGACGAGCGCCGCCTGCCGGCGGATCTGCTCGGGGGCCACCCAGCCCACCGTCCCCGCCCCCGAGTGCACGGCGACCTCGGGCGCGCGCGCGCCGTCGAGGCGCGAGTCGTGGCGGTACTCGCGCAGCCAGGCGAGGCCGAGGTCGAGCAGGAAGGCGCGCGGGCCTTTCCCCGACGTGGCGAGGTCGAGCATGATGTTCGACGGCTTGAGGTCGCCGTGGATGACGCCCCGGGCGTGCGCGTGCGCCAGGCCCGCCAGCACCTGGTCGACCGTGGCCCAGATGACCGTCCACGGGAGGTGCGTCGTGTGCATCCACTCGTGGATGCTGCGCCCGGGAAGGACGTCCATCACGAAGAACGGGCTCCCGTCGGCGAGCTGGCCGAAGTCGCGCGCGCGGACGATGGCCGGGTGATCGAGGAGGGCGACGGCGCGCGCCTCCTGGTGAAACCACCAGTTCTCTTCGGGGCGCGTCTCGCCCTTCTCCGGGGAGCGCAGGCGCTTGAGGGCGACCCGGTCGCCGGTCACCACGTCGCGGCAGAGGTAGACGACGCCCATCCCACCGCGGCCGAGCTCGCGCACCGCCTCGTAGCGCTGCGCGAGGACGGTCCCGATCTCGCTCGGCGTGGTCGCCGCGCTCTCCTTCTGCCCTGCGGTGGTCATGGCCCCGAACGGCCCTCAGCTTAGCGTGCTATCCGCCGCCCGTCGTTCGAGGCGTCGCGGCCTGCGCCGTTCGCAGACGCTCGCCGAGAATTCGCCGCAGCGCCACCAGATCGTAGCGCGCGGGCCGATCGCCCTCGGGCATCTCGGCGACCTCGCGCGCGGCCGCTTCGGCGTGGCCGCGCGGTCGCTCCGGAATGCCGAGCCTCTCGCCGAGCGCGCCGAGCGCCCGGGCCTCGTCGGGCGTCACGTGACCGTCGAGGCGGGCGATCCAGCAGGCGACCGCGTAGACGAAGAGGCGGTCCTCCTTGAGAAGGCCCGTCCGGTCGAGCGCGCCGAGATCGACCCGCGTTTTGGTCGCGTCCTCGATCTCCGCGATCTCCTCGAGCGGCAACCCCTCCTCGACGGCGGCGCGCACGATGGCGTCCGCCTCGTCCGGATCGAGCTGGCCGTCCGACCAGGCGATGGCGGCCAGGGCCACGAACACGTCCCTCCGGAGCCTCGGCTGGGCTTGCGTCACTTTTTCTTCGACGGCAGGGTGCGGAAGACGATGTCCCACAGGGGCGACGAGACGCCGAAACCGCCGTCGTGATCGGCGAAGTGGTGCGTCAGGTGGTGCCGGCGCAGAAACTTCCCCCAGCGGCTCGTGGGGGTGAAGTGGTGCACGAAGTAGTGGGTGCCGTCGTAGAAGAGATACCCGATGACGAAGCCGGCGAAGAACGGCGCCGCGAGGGCCGCGCCCAGGGCGACGTAGAAGAGCGAATAGAAGATGAGCGCCAGAGGCACGCTCGTTGGCAGGGGCATGACCAGGCGGTCACGGTCGTTCGGGCATTCGTGATGGACGCCGTGAAGGAGGAAGTGCACCCTTTTTCCCCACGCCGTGTCGTTGGTCCAGTGGAAGACCCAGCGGTGAAGCACGTACTCCGCGAAGGTCCACGTGAAGACGCCGCCCAGGAAGGCGCCGGCGATGCCGAGGGGGACCACGTCGTGACGCAGCGCGCTCCGGACGAGGAAGAACGCGGCGACCGGGATCCACACGATGAACACCGTGGCCGGGTGGATGCGCGAGAAGCGCTCGAGGAAGTCGCTCTCGAACATGCGGCACGTGTCCTCCGGGCGGACACGTGGGTGCGCAGGGCGGTTGCGAGGCACCTGCTGAGTCTGGAGGACGTTGGCCATGACGGGGAAAACTCGGGTTCGGTGGGCCTGCTCGAGCGCGCCTCACGCTAGAGCGCGCGCCCCGGTAAGGCAATAGCTCGACCACGACGAAACCCCCAGCGCGAAAGCCTTTACGCGGCGAGGGCTTCGACGGGACGCGCCTCGTCGCTTGACGCCGGGCGGGACCTTGAGGATTCGTGTCCGTCCCACGATGCCGAGCCTTGCCGACCTGAAGACTGCGCGCGCGTTGCAGGTCGTGGCCCGAGCGTTGGGCCGACTCGGGCGCGAGCGTGCCCGCGCCGGGGACGTGACGCCGCAGCAGGCCGAGGCGCTGCAGCTCGTCGCCGAGCGTGGCGCGGTGTCGACCTCGAGCCTGGCGCTGATGCTTGGCATCGACCCCTCCACGGCGAGCCGCAACCTCGCCGGGCTGGAGCGGGCGGGCCTCATCGTGAGAAAACGAGGAACGGACGACGGACGCCAGACCGACGTCCGTCTGACCCCACGCGGCAAGCGCACCGCCGACGCCGTATCGACGGAGTGGACGCAGGCCTACTCGACCCTGCTCGAGCGCATTCCGCGCGGTGAACGTCAGCGCATGACCGATACGCTCGATGCGCTGGCGCGTTTGCTGGACGGCGAGGCTGCCGTCTGAGGCGTTCCTCAGGCGCTCGTGCCGACGGGCACGAGGTACACAGCCTCGCTCACGACTCGGCTAGCCGCCTTGTTTGTCCTCGACGGCCTTCCGGCGCTTGGCATGCGTGGCGCGTCCGCCCTTGCGGCCGGCCTCACGCGCCTCGTCGCTCGTGAACTCGTGGGCGGTGCCCGCCGAGTGCGCTGCCTTTCCTCCCTTGCGGGCGATGGCGCTCACGAGCGTGCGATCCATCGCGGCGAAACCGCGCGGTCGCTTCGGCTTCGACTCGCCGCCCTCGATGGGCTGCGGCGGACGATCCGGACTGAGCTCGTGCTCCTGTACGTCGTTCGATTCCGGTTGCGACTGGTTGCCGTTCACCGGAGGGTTATTGGTGTTTGTGGTAGGGGACTGCGTCCCGATGGTCTCTGCGCTCATGACGCACTTACCTCTCCAGGTATTCTCGGTTGGTGTCCTGCTCGACAAGCTCGTTTGATGGGCTGTGGTTCGTTCCCGTTGGTGTTCCGTTTGGTGTTCCCGCTGGCGTGAGGTCTCTGCAAGGTCCGTACGTGGCTGACGTGCAATCCTCGTGCAGGCCCTCCGTCGAGGACGGTAGGCGCATCTGTGCCCCTTCCCGGCACCTCTAGTTCAGGAACTTCCGTGAGATGAACCTTTCAGCCTCGGCGGAGGCGCGCACGATGGTCGCTTGCTGCTCGCCATCGGGAGCGTTGCTGTCGACGAGAATGCCGAGCGCGTCCGTCCCCTCGGAGAAGAAACCGGGTTTTGCACGGGATCCCGCGCCGTCCTCGAGCGGGGCGGCTTCGACCGGCAACTTGTAGACCCGGGACGCGACCTTGATGTCGACATACCCGAGAAGTCGTCCCATGGGATGTCCGGTGACTCGCATGACTTCCTCTTTCCTCGACCCAACCTAAACATCGAGCCAGGTCCCGCAAGGTACGTTCCAGCTGCGTTGTCACGGCTCTTGCCGGCGACTGCCAGGTCGCCACACCACGCACGCGCGCCCAGGTATGCTCCGGCGCCATGACCACAGAGCCCATCGCCCCCAATCCACTCCGTCGAGGTCTCGTCGAGGACCGGACGAGCGACGCGTGCGCCGTCGTCATCTTCGGCGCCTCGGGCGACCTCACCCGCCGCAAGCTGATGCCGGCCCTCTACAACCTCGCCTGGGCGCGCTCTCTGCCGGGCGGCTTTGCCGTCGTGGGGGTCGCCCGCCGTGACAAGACGGACGACTCGTTCCGCGCCGAGATGAAAGAAGCTGTGTCTTCGTTCTCCCGGCGCAAGCCCCTCGACGCCGCCGTGTGGGCCGACTTCGAGCGGGGCATTTCGTACGTGCGCGGGGCAGCCAACGACGCCGCCACGTATGAGTCGCTGAAGTCCCACCTCGACCGTATCGACGCCGAGCGCGGAACGCGCGAGGCGCGGCTCTTCTACCTCGCGGTGCCCCCGGCTGAGTTCGGGCCCATCGTCGAGGGACTGCGCGCCGCGCGGCTCGTCGTCCCCTCCGGTCAGGAGAAGTCCGGCGGCGCGTGGACCCGCGTCGTCTTCGAGAAACCCTTCGGTCACGACCTCGAGAGCGCCCGCGCCCTCAACGACGCCGTGGCCTCCGCCTTCGACGAGTCGCAAGTCTTTCGCATCGACCACTACCTCGGAAAGGAAACGGTCCAGAACCTCCTCGTGTTCCGGTTCGCCAACTCGCTCTTCGAGCCGGTCTGGGGACGGGAGCACGTGGACCACGTCCAGATTACGGTCGCGGAGGACATCGGTGTCGAAGGGCGCGGGCGTTTCTACGAGCAGACCGGGGTGACGCGCGACATCGTCGAGAACCACGTGATGCAGCTGCTGTGCCTCACGGCGATGGAGCCGCCGGTCTCCCTGGCCGCCGACGCGGTGCGCGACGAGAAGGTCAAGGTGCTGAGGAGCCTCCGGCCGATGGAGCGGAGCGAAGTGTCGCGGTCGGTCGTCCGCGGGCAATACGTGCGAGGCGTCGTTCGCGGCGAGGAGGTGCCTGCCTACCGCGAGGAGCCCGACGTGTCTCCGGAGTCACGGGTCGAGACGTACGTCGCGATGAAGTGCCTCGTCGACAACTGGCGCTGGAGCGGCGTCCCCTTCTACGTGCGCGCTGGAAAGCGGATGGCCCGGCGGGTCACCGAGATCGCGGTCGTCTTCAACGAGATCCCGCACACGCTCTTTCACGCGCTCGACGGCGGCATCACGGCGAACACGCTCGCCGTGCGCATCCAGCCGGACGAGGGGATCTCGCTGCGCTTCATCTCCAAGGAGCCGGGGCAGCAGACTATCCTCCGCGACGTGGCCATGGACTTCCGCTACGGCGCGGCCTTCGGATCGAATACGCCGGAGGCCTACGAGCGGCTGCTCCTCGACGCGATGCGCGGGGAGGCCACGCTCTTCACGCGACGCGACGAGGTGGAGGCGCAGTGGGCCTACGTGGATCACGTGCTCGGCGCGTGGGCGGCGGACGGGAATCCCCCGCCGCCGATGTACTCGAGCGGGTCGTGGGGGCCCGAGCAGGCCGACGATCTGCTGGCCCGCGACGGGCGACGCTGGAGGAAGCCGTGACCGGCGACGCAGCAGAGGCGCGGCCCGGCGCGGTCCTCGCGCGCGTGGAGAGCGAGCTGCGGGCGCTGTGGACGCCGCAGCCTGGCGAGACGCCGAAGACGCGCGCGTGCACGATGAACCTCGTCGTGGTCGCGGCGACGCCGGGGGTGGCGGAGCGGCTGCTGCCGATCATCGACGAGGTCCTGCTGGGCACGCCGGCGCGGGCGATCGTCGCCGGGGTCGACCCCACGGGCGCCGACGGGCTCGAAGCGACGACCACGGCGGTCTGCGTGCCGGGCGACGGCGGGCCGCTCAGCTGCTCCGAGAGGGTCACGCTGGTCGCGCGGGGGAAGGTGCACGTCTACCTGCCGAGCTGCGTCGCCGCGCTCTGCGCGACGGACGTCCCGACGACGCTGGTCTGGGCCGCCCCGGTTCAGGCCGGGGACGCGACGTTCGAGGCGCTCGCCCAGGACGCCTCGCGCATCGTCTTCGATTCGACCGAGGGCTCTCTCGCGAGCCTCGCCGGCGGCGTCTGCTGGGCGCGTGCTCGCGCGGCGACCGACCGGCCCGGCGTGGCGGACCTCGCGTGGACGCGGCTCGCTCCCTGGCAGGAGATGTGCGCGCGCATGTTCGACGAGGCCGCCCTGCGTCCCCTCGCCTTCCGCGTCACCCGCGTCACGATGGTCCAGGCCTGCGAGCCGGGCGAGACGCTGGGACCCGAGGGCCTCCTCTTCGTGGGGTGGCTGGCGACGCGCCTGGGATGGAAGGTGGGGGCGCCGGCGAGCGCCGGGAGCCGGCTGACGCTGACCCGCCCGGACGGCCGTCCGGTCGAGGTCGTGACGAGCGCCGGCGCCAGCCGGGCGGCCCGGCACGCGCTCGTGACGGTGCGGATCGAGGCGAGCGACGCCGGGGTGACGATGCGGGGAGAGGTCGCGCGCGAGGCGGAGAACCCCGACGCCGCCACGTGGCGGCTCGAGGTGACCCGGGCGGGCGCCGAGCCCGAGCGGATCGAGCAGCACGTGCGCCTCCTCGCGACCGAGAGGGCGGCGCTGCTCGGGCGCACGTTGCATCGCCCGATCGTCGACGACGCGCTGGCCGACTCGGCGGCGTGGGCCGACGCGCTCGGCGGGGAGGAGTTGGCGTGCGGAGAAGAGGGCGATAACGTCGGGAGGGCATGACCACGAAAGTCGTTCCCGGTCAGCTCGTCGCCTCGCGTGATCCGGCGCAGGTCGCCCGCGAGGCCGCGACGCGCATCGCCCGTGTGCTGCGTGGCGCCGTCGGCAAGAGCGGGCGGGCGGCCATCGCCCTCTCCGGCGGCAACACCCCGCGCGACGCCTATGGGCTCCTCGCGCGGGAATCGGGCATCGACTGGACGAAGGTGAACGTCTTCTGGGTCGACGAGCGCGCCGTGCCCCCCACCGACGACCGCAGCAACTACCGCTGGGCGAAGAGCACGCTCCTCGATCCGGCGGGCATCCGCCCCGAGCGCGTTCACCGGATGGCCGCCGACGCGCCGGATCGCGACGGCGCGGCCCGCGACTACGAGAAGGCCATCCGGCAAGAGGTCGAGCTCGACGGGGACGGCATTCCCGCGTTCGACGCGCTCGTTCTCGGCGTGGGCGACGACGGGCACACCGCTTCCCTTTTTCCGGGCGAGAGCACGGTCGACATCCACGACCGCCTCGTCGCCGCCGTCGAGGCCAGCGGCTCGCGGGAAGCCCGCCTGACGCTCACGCCGCCCGCCATCGAGCACGCGCGGCACCTCTTCATCCTCGCCGTCGGCGCTGCCAAGCGCCCCCCTCTCGAGCGCGTCTGGGCCGCCCAGGGCAACGTCCACGAGACGCCCGCCCGCGTCGTCCGCGGATGCCGCGGCGCCGTCACGTGGCTCATCGACAAGGCGGCGGGCGGCCTCGCGGACTGATCACCCCAGCCACTTGCGGACGCGCTCGGTCACGGCGTCCACCGTGAAGCCGAACTTGACCGCGAGGACCTCGGCCGGCGCGCTCGCGCCGAAGTGGTCGATGCCCAGCGTGAGCCCCTCGTCGCCCACGAGCGCGCGCCACGGGAGCGTGCGGCCGGCCTCGATGGAGCACTTCTTCACGCCCTTCGGCAGGACCTCGTCGCGGTACGCCGCGTCCTGCTTCCAGAACGGCTCCAGGCAGAAGGCGCTGACGACGCGGACCTTCCGGCCTTCGGCCTCGAGCTTTGCGCGGGCGCCCGCGGCCAGGTGAAGCTCGCTGCCGGTCGCCATGAGGATGACGTCGGGCTTCCCGCCCGTCGCCTCCTGCGCGATGTACACGCCCTTCAGGACGTTCGCCGGGTCGAACGACGTGCCGCGATCGATCTTCGGGAGCTTCTGCCGCGTCAGCGCCATCGCCAACGGTCCGTCCCGGCGCTGCATCGCCAGCGTCCACGTCGCCGCGCACTCGAGCCCATCCGCGGGGCGGGCCACGTAGAGGTTGGGGATGAGGCGCAGCGACCAGAGCTGCTCGATCGACTGGTGGGTCGGCCCGTCCTCCCCGAGGAAGATCGAGTCGTGCGTGTAGACCCACACGCACTGCTGCTCCATCAGGGCCGCGAGGCGGACGGCGGGCCGCATGTAGTCGCTGAAGATGAGGAACGTCGCCCCGAACGGGATGATGCCGCCCGAGACGGCCATCCCGTTGCAGATCGCGCCCATGCCGTGCTCGCGGATGCCCCAGTGCATGTTGCGCCCCGAGAACTTGCCGGGGCCGATGCTCCCGGCGTCCTTCATCAGGGTCTTCGTGGAGCCCGCGAGATCGGCCGAGCCGCCGATGAACGAGGGCACGAGCTTGCCCACCACCTGCTCGAGCGCCCCGGACAGGTTGCGCGTGGCGTCGTCCTTCTCCGGGATCGCCTTGCGGAGCTCCTCGTACAGGTTCGCGGGCACGGCCTTCTTCTCGAACGCGTCCATCGCCGCCGCGAGCTCGGCGTTCGCCTTCTTCCAGGTCTCGAAGCGCGCGTTCCAGGCGTCGTGGTCCTTCGCCAGCTCGGCCGAGTGCTCCCTGAAGAGCCCGTACACGGCCTCGGGGACATAGAAGAACTTCGTCGGATCGAAGCCCATCCCCTTCTTCGTCAGCGCGACCTCGTCCTTGCCCAGCGCCTCGCCGTGGGCCTCCTTCGTGTCGTGCTTGTTCGGCGACCCGTTGGCGATGTGCGTGCGCGCGCGAATGAAGCACGGCTGGTGCTCGCGGGCCTGATGGGCGATGGCCTTGTCGATGGCCGCGCGGATCTTCGCGTGGTCGTGGCCGTCGTCGAGCCATTGCGCGAACCAGCCGTACGACTCGTAGCGCTTGCACGCGTCGTCCGAGTAGGCCAGCGCCGTGTCGCCCTCGATGGTGATGTGGTTGTCGTCGTAGATGACGATCAGGTTGTCGAGCTGGAGGTGCCCGGCGAGGCTCGACGCCTCGGCGCTGACGCCCTCCATCAGGTCGCCGTCGCTCGCCAGGCAGAAGACCCGGGACTGCGCGTACGGCTCGCCGAAACGCGCCTGCTTGATCTTGAGGGCGAGCGCCATCCCGACCGCGTTGCCGACGCCTTGCCCGAGGGGCCCGGTCGTCGTCTCCACGCCCGGCGTCATCCCGTGCTCGGGGTGCCCCGGCGTCTTGCTCTCCCATTGACGGAAGCTCTCGAGCTCGCGCAGCGGCAGGTCGTACCCCGACAGGTGCAGCATCGAGTAGAGGAGCATCGACGCGTGCCCGCACGAGAGGACGAAGCGGTCGCGCCCGACCCAGTTGGGGTCGCGCGGATCGTAGCGCATGTAGCGAGTCCAGAGCTCGAAGGCGATGTTCGAGAGCGCCATCGGCGTGCCGGGGTGGCCGCTGTCGGCCTTCTGGACGGCGTCGATCGAGAGGCCCTTGATGGTGTCGACGGCGAGCTGGATCTGGCTGGCTTCGTATTCGCGCGGCATGGGACCGAGCAATACCCCAGGATGCGGCGCCCGCACCAGCCGCCCAGGACGAGATGCTCAGCGGCGTGTTCGATGCGGGCCCAGCGCGACGTGACGGGCGCCGGCGAGCCCCACGTCGCTGTCGAGCACGACCGCCACGGGCACCTTTCGCATGAGCCCCTGGAAGCGGCCCTTGTCCTCGAACGCCGTACGGAAGGTGCCCTTCTCGAGGATGGGGAGCATCCGGCCGGCGATGTTGCCGCACACGTACACGCCGCCCACGGCGAGCGTCTTCAAGGCGAGGTTGCCGGCCTCGGCGCCGTAGATGCGCGCGAAGAGCTCCACCGCCCGGGACGCGGCGCGGCTCGCGCCGGAGAGGCCGAGCTCGGTGATGGCGGCGTTCCGGTCGGCCGCCGCCTCGAGGGTCTGCGCGTTGGCCGCGGTCTCCTTGGTGCCCTTGGCCATGCGGAAGAAGTCGTAGAGATTGCCCAGGCCGCTGCCCGACAGGATGCGCTCGACGCTCACGTGGCCGAAGCGACCTCGGAGGTAGACGAGGAGCTCGCCCTCGAGCTCGTCCGAGGCGGCGAAGTCGGTGTGGCCGCCCTCGGTGGGGCTCGGGACGAAGCGGTCGCTCTCGTCGTCCCACACGAGCATCGCTTCGCCGAGGCCCGTTCCAGCGGCGATGACCGCGACGTTCGCGCCCTTCTTCTTCGGCGCGCCGGCCTCGCCGAGGGGGCGCAGCTTGCCCTTCGGGACGCCGAGGGCTCCGAGCGACAGCGCGACGAGATCGTTCAGCAGCGTCACCTTCCGCACGGCGAGCTTTCGCTGGAGCACCCGCGCGTCGATGATCCACGGCAGGTTCGTCGCCACGCATCGCCCGTGGACGACCGGTCCGGCCACGCCGAACGCCGCCGCCGTCACGCGGGGGCCGGGCTTGCCGAGGAAGGTCCGCACGACGGCCTCGAGCGAGGGGAACGCACGGCTGTCGAAGACCTCGCGACGCGTCACGCGTCCGTCCGGCGCGAGCAGCGTCAGTCGCGCGTGGGTCCCGCCGATGTCACCCGCGAGGAGCACTCCTCGGCTCTATCACGACTCTCCGCCGAGGACCCACATGGCGGCGATCCCCAGCGCGACGCCGAGCGCGCGCCGCGCCGTGAACGACTCGTTGAAGAGGAGGGGCGCCGCCAGGGCGCTCAGCGCCACGCCGCCGCCGAGCACGATCGTCCCCGTCGACGCGACCGGCCCTCCCTTCCGGAGCGCCATGAAAATGAGGATGCTCGCGACCGACACCGCCAGCCCGCTCGCCGCGGCCAGGGCCAGCCCCGACCGCGTGTTCGCGATCGCCTCGCCGCGCGCCCCGAGGAGGAAGCTCGCGGCGATCCCCAGCGCGGCCGCCATCTCGAGCACGAGGGCGCCTACCCGGTCGGCGACGCGCCCCGAGGCGGCCCGCAGCAGGAGGTAGTGCACGGCGATGAAGAGCGCGGCGGCGAGCGCCGGAGGGGACCACGGGGGCATCGGCGGATCCTACTGCGGGACCGCGTTCCGCAGCGGGCTACTACCGGACGCGCCGGCGGCGCCGCGTCATGCCGGCGAGCATGACCACGGCGAGCGTGCCGAGGATCGCGTCGGCGTACCGGGCGCGCGGCGAGTCGTCGGCCCGGCAGGCGCAGCCCGCGCTGCCGCCGCTGCCGCTGGCGCCGTTCGACGGGCACGGGTTGTAGTTGGGGATCGTGTAGACGCTCGTCGAGTGCTCGTTGGGGACCGAGGTTTGCGCCGCCGTGGCCTCGAGGACGAGGTCACTGCCGAGGGCTGCCTGCGGAAGGTTGGCGCGAAGGCGCGTCACCCAGAGGCTGCCGAGGTCGATGCCGGTCGTGGCGAGGTCGAGGTCGTCGCAGCCGACCACCGTGGTCTCGCAGCTTCCCATGCCCATGCCCATGCCGATTCCGGCTTCGTTCCCGGCGCCGTCCGCGTCCGCCGTGCTGCCCGCGTCTCCCGCATCGCGGGAGCCTCCGGCGTCGCCGAGCAGCGTGCCCGCCTCCGGGCTCGTGCCGCACGACGGCGGCGGGAGCAGCGTGAGCGGCGTGCACGCCGACTGGTACGACGAGGCGAGCGGAGGGTTGTACCCGCCCTGCGTGTAGAGGTTCACGGGCTGCGAGGCCTCGGTGAGCCAGCTCGTCCCGCCGTTCGCGGCCAGCGCGGCGGACGCGAGCTCCTCGTAGTTCGAGCGGCCCTGCGTCGGATCCCAGGCGAGCTGGGTGAAGTCGATGGTCGCGTCGGGGAAGTTCTGCGGATGGTATCGCCCCTCGCTGAGGACGAAGAGCTCGACGCCGACGTTGGCGCCCGCGCCGGCCGCGATCATGCGGAGCGGCAGGCTGGGATCGGCGCCCATCGTAACGACGCGGACGGGCTCCATCGCCTGCACGCCCTCGCCCGGGGCGAGCTTCAGGGCGATGAAGTCGAAGCCGGCGCTCGTGAACGCGTCGATCGTGGGCTGCATCCCCGCGGGAACCGCGTAGCCGTTGGCGGCCAGCCATTCGCCGAGCGCCTCGCCTTGCGACGAGCGCACAGTCACCGCGTCGTAAGGCCCGACGACCTCCTGCGAGACGACCTGCACTGCGCCGGCGTCCTCGCTCCCTCCCGCGCCCGGCGCGTAGAACGCCGTTCCCGCACTGTCCGAGCTGGCGCCGAACCCGCAGCCTCCCCCTCCGCTCCCGTCGTACTCGCTGGGCGCCGCGCCGCACGACGACGAGGGGCCCTGGATGACCGTCTGGGTCGCCGCGTCGAGCGACGCGATCCACGAGTCCTGCGAGAGCTCGATGACCGCCCCCGGCTTCACGGGGAGCACCCAGGCGAAGCTCGCCGGCGAGCCCGCGTACTGGATCTGGTCCCACAGCACGGTCTGCGTCGTCGAGAGCGACAGCACCATCCTGTGATCCGTGACGACCGTCCCGTCGACCTCGTCGGGGCTCGGTGGCGGGTGAAAGCACCCTCCGCAGGCGCGCGCCTCGGGCGCGTCGACGACGAACCAGGCGCTCGCGATCGCGAGCGCGCACGTGGCAACCAAGGATGAACGAAGCAGCATGACGAAACCTCCCGCGTGAACTCCCAGTCACTCCCCCGCGACGCCGTTGTCGGGCTGTCCGCGGCCCGGATCCGCGCGTTGCCGCGTAGAGTCCAGGCTTTGGCGGCTCTTCAGCAACCGACGTGCCGCCGCGCCGGTGCGGTCAGTACGCGACGTCGACGGCGAGCGAGTCGCGCGTGTGCGCGGCCAGCTCGACGCGGGCGTGCTGCGCCCCGCAGAGGATCATGAGCGAGCGCACGGCGCCGAGCGTCAGCAGGCGGTAGTTCACGTCGTCGAAGTAGGGGAACTCGCTGTAGCGCACGAGGGCGTGCGTCTCGTCGGCCGCGACCGTCACCTGGCCCAGGCCGCGGCGGATGAGGGTCCACATCTTGGGGATCTTGCGGAGCATCACCGGCGGCGGCACGAGGCGGAGGAGCGCGCGGAAGAAGTGATGCACGGCGAGGAGCGAGCACTCCTCCATCATTCGCACGTAGAGCTCCGGATCCTCCCGCGCGACCACCACGTGGATCACTCCCAGCGTCTGCTGCAGCGACTCCTCGGGATACCAGGCCGACGAGAGCGGCTCGGCGAGGATGGCTCCGTGGCGGCCACCGATCCGGGCGACGCAGGTATCGAGCGTCTCCTGCCCGTAGGTCTCGAGGATGTACTTGCGCCCCACGGTGAACCAGAGGCCCTTGACCTCGCTGACGGGCTGCAGCGGCGCCATCCGCGTGGAGCTTGCCACACGACGCGCGGCCCAGGCGACGTTGTCGCCTGTTCGCGTGACACCCCCGCTTCACGCCCCGGTCCGCCCACAGGGATTCACGGTTCGTGCTCGCGAGATGCAATCTCGCGCACTTGGACGCCGGCACGACGAGTGCTCTACGTCGTCCCGGGCGCTGGCTCTCGTTTCCTCCCCCGACCCGACCGACCCGACCCTCTTTCTTTCCTTCGAGCGCCCCCATCACGAGCGGACCGCACGCAACCTGCGCGGCCCGCTCGTGAGCTATTTGGCGTGCCCGGCGTCGCGCACGGCCCCCGCGTGAGCCTCGTAGGACTCCGAGAACGTGCTGTGCCCGTCGCCCTTGGCGACGAAGTAGAAGTACCGCGTGATGGCGGGCGCCATGACGGCCTCGAGCGCCTTGGCGCCGGGGTTCGCGATGGGCCCGGGCGGCAACCCCTCGTGCGTGTAGGTCGAGTAGGGGTTGTCGGGATCGTGCTCGATGGCGGCGGTCGCCTTGCCCGTGAAGACCGCGCACGAGGCCGCCTTTTCCGGCGCGACGAGGCAGCCGTAGCTCGCCGTCGGATCGCACTCGAGCCGCTTGGGGTGGAACGCCGGATCGCGCAGGCGGTTCAGGAAGACGCTCGCGATGATGGGGCGCTCTTCGTCCACCGCCGCCTCCTTCTCGACCATCGAGGCCAGCGTCACCACCTCCCGTACGCCGAGCGACGCCGAGGTCATCACGTCGTTCAGCGTGGCCGAGTGGGCGTGCGAGACGATGTCCCAGCGGCGGTCGAACTCGTGCTTCATGCGCCGCACGACCTCCCGGGCATCGCTGTCGAGGGCGAAGTCGTAGGTCGCCGGGAAGAGGAAGCCCTCCGCCGTGTCCCCGGTCAGCCCGAGGTCGTGAAGGAGGGCCGGATCCGTCGTGGCCACGAGGAACTCCCGCAGCGAGACCACGTGCTTGTCCTGGAGGCGGCGCGCCATGTCGAAGCGCGTCCAGCCCTCGGGGAACGTGACCCGGGCGCTCCCGCCGCCGGAGTGGCGCTCGAGGCGGGCCATGAGCTCACGCGGCGTCGCGTCGTCGGTGAGGAGGTGCGTCCCCTCCACGACGTCCCCTGCCCCGCCGGTGGCTCTCAGCCACAGCGCGAAGAGGCGCGGGCTCCCGACGAGGCCCGCGCCGGCGAGCATCGTCGCGAGGTCGCCGGGGCTCGGCGCGTGAGGCACGACGAGCTCCACCGAGCGCCCTTCGCCTGGCCCCCGCTCGGCGGGATAGAGCAGAAAGAGCCAGGTCGACGCGGCGACGGCGGCGAGCGCGAGACCCCCGGCGATCCATCGCCCGAGCGAGGAACGGACGGCGCGTTCGGGAGGAGGGGTCGACGGCGCAGCCTCCCCGGCCTTGCGTCGCTTGCGGCGGCGCTTGGCCCCTTTGCCACCCTTGGCGCCGTCCGCTCGAGGCGCGCTCATCCCCTCCGACGCCCCCGCCGCGCATCGAGCCACGACTGGAGGATCGCGCACGCCGCGGCCTCGTCGATGAGCGTCCGCGCTTTCTTGCCGCGCACCTCGCTCGCATGGAGCGCCCGCTGCGCCTGCACCGTCGTCAGCCGCTCGTCCCACAGCTCGACGGCCCTGCCGGTCGCGTCGGCCACCTGCTGGGCCAGCGCCCGGGCGCCGCGCGCGGCCATCCCCTCGCCCCCGTGCATGTCGAGCGGCAGCCCGACGACGAAGCGCACCACCTTCTCGTCGTCCGCCAGAGCCTTCAGGGCCGCCAGCAGGGCCTTCCGGTCGCGCCCATCGAGGTTGCCGCGCGGATGGGCCAAAAGCCCCAGGCCGTCGTCGATCGCGACCCCGACGCGCACCTTCCCCGGGTCGAGCGCGCACGTTCGTCCCTTCGGCACGCCTGCTCGATTACCCTGCCGCAGACCCGGCCGCCAGGGCAGGGCGCGCCGCGCTTGACCTGGCCAGGCGCTCAGAGTCATAAGTTGCGCCGCGCCGCTTGAGAATCGCTTGCCCATGAGTGCCCCCCGAGCCGTCAAAGGCATGAACGACGTGCTCCCCGAGGAGATCGGGCGCTGGCACCGCGTCGAGCAGATCTACGCGCGCACGATGAGCCTCTACGGCTACCGGGAGGTTCGCACGCCTCAGGTCGAGTCGACCGCGCTCTTCTCGCGCGCCATCGGCGAGGCGACCGACGTGGTGGAGAAGGAGATGTACTCCTTCGTTCACCACGACGAGCCGCTCACCCTCCGCCCGGAGGGGACGGCCGGGGCGGCCCGCGCCTACCTCGAGCACGGCGTCCACGCGAAGGAGCCGGTGACGCGCTGGTGGTACGGCGGCCCCATGTTCCGGGCTGAACGGCCGCAGCGGGGCCGGTACCGGCAGTTCTACCAGCTGGGCGCGGAGCTCTTCGGGGATCCCGGTCCGGGCTGCGACGCCGAGATGATCGACATGCTCGTGCAGTTTCTTCGCGAGCTCGCCATCCCGGACCTCGAGGTCCTCGTGAACACGCTCGGCGGTCGCGAGACCCGCGCGCGGTACCGCGACGCGCTCGTCCAGTACCTCACGCCGAAGGCCGCGCAGCTCTCGGAGGACTCGAGACGGCGCCTCGGCACGAACCCGCTCCGCATCCTCGACTCCAAGAACCCGAGCGATCGCGAGGCGGTCCAGGGCGCCCCCACGCTGCACGAATTCCTCGGCGAGGAGGACCGGACGCACTTCGACGCCGTCCGAAAGCACCTCGACACGCTCGGCACGCCGTACACGGTCGAGGACAGGCTGGTGCGCGGCCTCGATTACTACACGCGCACGCTCTTCGAGATCGTCGGCGCGCGCGAGAAGCTGGGCGCGGGGAGCACCCTCGTCGGCGGCGGCCGGTACGACTTCATGGTGGCCGACCTCGGCGGTCCCCAGGTGCCCGCGATCGGGTACGCGGCGGGGCTCGAGCGGCTGCTCATCGCGAGCGAGCTGGAGATCCCGGGCAACGTGGTCGACGCGCTCGTGGCTCCGCTGGGCGGCGCGGTCGCCGAGGGGCTCGTGCTCGCGCGCGACCTCCGGCGGAGCGGCATCCGGTGCGAGGTGGACACGCGCGGCACGTCGCTCAAGAGCCAGCTCCGCAGGGCCAACGGGCTCGGGGCGCGCGTCGTGCTCATCCTGGGCGACGACGAGCTGGCGCAGAACGTCGTCCAGGTGAAGGACCTCGACGCGCACACGCAGGAGACGATGGCCCGCGACCAGGCCATCCGCATCGTCGTCGACCGGCTGATGGCCGCCTCGCGCAGCGTGGACTCCCGCCCCCCGCGGGGGGCGACGTGAGGACGGGAACTGCGTGGCTCGTCATGCTGCTCGCGCTCACGACGCCGGCGACGGCCGCCGCCCAGGGTCTCGGGGGGAGCCGGGGAGGCGCCGGCAACCGCCAGCAGCCCAAGCCGTCGCAGCCGCGGGCCCCCACCCCCGAGGAGGAGGAAGAGGTCCACAACGCCTATGTGCGCGCCTCGGAGCCCGAGATCGCGCCGCCGAGCACCCCGCTCACCGTGTCTCCGGACATCGCGGCGCGCATCGGCAGCGACTACGCCTCGGGGCCGCCGTCCCCCGAGGGGCCTTTGCGGCGCGGCATCGAGTTCCCGTTCTACGTGGAGCGGCGAGGCGACTACCAGTTTCGCATGACGCTCATCCCGCCCCTGATGATCGAGCAGACGCGCGGGCTCCGCGACCCGTCGCAGGATCGCTACGGCGTGCCCCAGGCGAAGGACACCGAGGGGCTCTACGGGATGATCTACTACCAGCGGACCTCGCCCAAGCTCGACATGCAGGTGGTCTTCCCGCCGTTCTGGCACGTCCACGAGCGGGACGAGCACGGAGCGGCGACGAACGACGTCGTCGTCGCGGGTCCGCTCGTCCACCGCGAGGCGCCGGGCGAGAACGACAACTGGCTCGCCCCGCTCGTCTTCGAGGGCGCCCGCAAGGACGGCGGCTACTTCCACATGCCGCTCCTGCTGACGACCTCGCACTGGGGCGAAAAGGGCGCCTTCACGCTGGTGGGGCCGTACTTCCGCGACCGCACGGGCAGCGACGTCGACCTCGGCGTCGCGCCGTTCTTCTTTCACGGCGACAACGGGAGCATCGACGGCAACCGGCGCATCTACACCTTGATCCCGCCGCTCTTCACGTACCACTCGTCGCACGAGCTCGACTCGAGCACCTTCACGCTGGTCGGCCCGGTCATCCTCAAGTCGGACACGAAGCGGGACGTCGTCGACGTGGCGCCCTTCTACTTTCACAGCCGCGGCAAGCCCGAGACCGGCGGCGTCGTCGAGGAGCACACGACGCTCCTTCCGTTCTTCCACTACGGCCGCGATCCCGACCAGTCGCTCTTCATCCTGCCCGGCTATTACCGGCGCGTGACCAAGAGCGCCGACACGCTGCTCTCGCTCTTCGGGTACTCGCACGCCGAGACGCACAACGGGGCGACCTCGCTCACGGCCATCGGCCCGATCGTCCCCCTCTACTGGTCGTACCGGGACACGGAGCTCGGCGTGCACGCGTTCGCGCTCGCTCCCTTCTTCTACAACTCGTCGAGCCCGGCGGGGCACGACTGGCTGACGCCCGTCGCGGGCCACTTCGAGACCTACGCGCAGTCCCGCACGACCTGGGTCTTCCCGACGATCACGCTGAACACGAACACGCACGGCTGGGAGAACGATCTCCATCCCATCCTCTACGTCGGCCGCAACGGGGACGCGTCGCACACCGTGGTGGCGCCGTTCTTCTGGGACTTCGCGAGCCCCGAGGGGCGGACGAGCATCGGCTTTCCGTTCTACTGGAGGTTCGCCGAGGGCAGGGACGAGTCGGTCCTGCAGGTGGCCGCCAACACGGTGTACATCCAGAAGCGCGTCGTCGGGGGCAACGACTGGCAGTTCCACTTCGCGCCGCTCTTCTCGTACGGGGAAGACCCGCGCGGGTACTTCTGGAACGTGCTCTTCGGGCTGGCCGGCTACTCGCACCACGGCACCGAGACGCAGACCCGCGTCTTCTGGATCCCGTTCGACGGGACGTCGGCGCCGCTGTCGCAGACGGCGCGCGGCTACTAGGACCGCCGTCGAGGTTTCGCCCTGTCACCCTGAGGCCGCAGGCCGAAGGACCCCGCCATCGAGACGTGGGCGCCTCAGCGCGACCGCGCGAGCACCTGCGCGGCCGCCTCGAGCGCGAAGGCCACGTCGTCTTCGGTGGTCTCCTCGCCGAGAGAGAAGCGGATGGTGCTCGTGGCGGCTTCGGCGTCGCCCATCGCCGCGAGCACGGGGGAGGGCTCGGCGGTGCCGGCGCTGCAGGCGCTCCCGCCCGACGCGGCGACGCCTTCCAGATCGAGCGCCGCTACGAGCTCCGGGCTGCTCCATCCGCGGAAGGCCACACTGGTGACGTGCGGGGCGCGAGGCGCGCCCGGGCCGTTGACGCGGGACCCGGCGCCCGCGGCGCGGAGCAGGCCTGCTTCGAGAGTGTCGCGAAGAGGCGCGAGCGCGGCCCAGCGTGCGGGAGAGGAAGCGGCGTGACGCGCGGCGACGGCGAGCCCCGCGGCGGCCACGGGGTCGACCGTGCCCGGGCGGATGCCGCGCTCCTGGCTTCCGCCGAGGAGCACCGGCGCGACGGGGAGGCCCGGCCGCGTGACGAGCGCCCCGATGGACTTCGGGCCGCGCATCTTGTGCGCCGCCAGGCTCCGCGTGTCGGCCTCCTCGGCGACGTCGTCGCTCCGGCCGAACGACTGCACCGCGTCGACGTGCACGCGCGCGCCCGCGCGATGCGCGATGGCGAGGGCCTCACGGACCGGCTGGATCACGCCCGTCTCGGCGTTCACCGACTGCAGCGCGACGAGGCGCACGTCCCCCTCGGACAGCGCGCGGGAGAGATCCTCGAGGTCCACCGTCCCCTCCGGGAGCACACGCAGCCAGCGGACACGCGCCTTCCCTTCCCGTTCGAGCGCCTCCGCGACGCGAGCGACCGAGGGGTGCTCGAGCCGGCTCGTCACGAGCACGCCGCCCTCGCCCGCGAACGCGCTCCGCAGCGCGAGGTTGTTCGCCTCCGTGCCGCCCGACGTGAGCACGACGTCGCGCGGATCGCACCGGCAGAGCCTCGCGACCGCCTCTCTCCCCTCCTCCACGCGCGCCCGCGCCGCTCGCCCGAACGCGTGCACGCTCGACGGATTGCCCCACCCTTCGCGCGCGGCCTCGGCCATCGCCTCGATCACGGCGGGCAGAGGAGGAGTCGTGGCATTCCAGTCGAGATAGACCCGGCGCATGCGCCCACTCTAGCCCAGGGCCCGCACTCGGCGGGAGCCGGGCACGTGCAGCTTCGTGCACGTCACTCCCCTCTGAGTCGCTCACTCCCCTCTCAGTTGCTCGCGTCGACCACCACCGTCGGCGCCCTCTTCGCGACGCTGAGCGAGAACGCGGCGCCCGTCAGGTACATCCCCTCGACCGTCGCGCCGCTGGCGAGCTTCACGTCCCCCCCCAGGCCGCGAGCGACCCTCCGCGCGATGGCGAGGCCCACGCCCACGCCACCGTGCGCGCGCGTCGGCGAGCCGTCGACCTGATAGAACGGATCGAACACGCGCTCGGCACGTTCGGGAGGGACACCCGAGCCGCTGTCGGCCACCTGCACCTCGTAGTGCGCCTCGAGAACCCGCACGTGCACCCCCACGATGCCCCCCTGCGGCGTGAACTTGCACGCGTTGTCGAGCAGCTGGCTCATCGCGCGCGCGAGCCGGTCCGAATCGCCGTACGCCGGGAGCGGGCCGCGCGGCATCTCCTCGAGCAGCGTGAGCTGCCGCTCGGCGAAGGCGTCGGCGTAGGCGGCGAGAGCGCGCCTCACCGTGTCGAGGAAATCGTACTCGCGGTGGAAGAAGCGCATCCGCCCCGTCTCGAGCCCCGTCACGTCGATGAGGTTGTCGAGCGTCCCCCGGAGGCGCCGCACGCAGTCGTCCATCGCGCGCATGGCCTTGTTCTGCGGTTTGTTCAGCGGCCCGAGCTCCTCGTCGAGGAGCATCCGCAGGTAGCCGACGATGGGCGTCATCGGCGTCGCCAGCTCGTGGCTGATGTTCCGGTAGAACTCCGTCCGCAGCCGCTCCACCTCGCGGAGGCGCGCGTTGGTCGCGCTGAGCTCCGCGACCTTCTGCTCGAGGTGCTGCACGATCCGGTGGCTCTGCAGGCGGAGGCGCTCGCCCGTGGCGTCCGCGCTCGACGTGTACGGCTCGCGGTGCCCCGAGAGGTACCTCCGCACGAGCTGCGCGAAGCTCCGGGCGTCGATGGGCTTCTGGATGAACCCATCGCACCCGACGGCGAAGCTCGTGTCGCGGTCGCCCTCGGCGGTGATGGCCACGATGGGCACCCCGCTGAGCGACGGCTCGCTCCGCAGGCGCAGCGTCACCTCGTAGCCGTCGAGCCCCGGGATGTTGAGGTCCACGAGCACGAGGTCCGGCCGGATCGTCAGCGCCGCGCGCACCCCCTCCAGACCGTCGGTCGCGTCGATGACCTCGTGCCCCTCGCCGGCGAGGAGCTTGCGGACGAGCAGGCGGTTCCGAGGGTCGTCCTCGATGTGAAGCACGCGCGACATCGTTTGCGGTCCGCCTTTTGACTTTCCCGGGTGCGTACTCTTCGCGCGACCTGTGCTAATTCCGCGCCCGATGATCCGCGCTCCGTTCTACCACGCCCTCCCGGCGCTCGCCTCGGTCTGCCTCGCCGCGGCCCTGTCCCTGACGACCGGCTGCACCTCGCTCACCGAGCCGCCCACCCCCGAGCCGGTGTCCACCGACACGCGCGCCGCCGCTCCCGCCAGCGCCACTCCCCCCGCCTCGGCCGCCCCGCCCGTTCCGAGCGCCGCCCCCTCGGCGGCGGCCGCGCCGGAGGCCCCCATGAGCATCACCACGATGACCCCCGGCAAGGGCGTCGCGGCGAAGACGGGCGACAAGGTGCGCGTGCACTACACCGGCACCTTTCCCGACGGGAAGAAGTTCGACAGCTCGCGGGACCGAAACCAGCCCTTCGACTTCACGCTGGGACAGGGCCAGGTCATCAAGGGCTGGGACCAGGGCGTGGTGGGCATGAAGGTGGGCGAGAAGCGAAAGCTCGTCATCCCCCCGTCGCTCGCTTACGGCCCCCGCGGCCGTCCGGGCATTCCCCCGAGCTCGACCTTGGTCTTCGAGATCGAGCTCCTCGCCGTCAACCCGACGGGCCCCGCCGGCAAGTAAGCCCGCTCGCGACCCGGCGTCGCGCTACCCTTGGTCGTTCCGATGACCGAAGCGCCGGCTCGTCGAAAGCTCGTCCTCGTGGTGGAGGACGACGCGTCCGTACGCACGCTCGTCAGCAAGGCCCTGCAGGCCAAGGGCTACGAGGTGCAGGAGGCGGGCGACGGCATGGTCGCGTCGGAGCTCCTCGGTCGCATGACGCAGACGCCGGATCTGATGATCTGTGACGTGATGATGCCCACGATCGACGGCTTCTCGCTCGCGCGTCTCGTCAAGGCGCACAAGGAGCTGCGCTCGATCCCCATCATCTTCCTCACCGCGAAGACTCAGCCGGCCGACCTGAAGACCGGCATCGCCCTCGGCGCCCGTCACTACGTGCAGAAGCCCTTCAGCATCGTCGATCTGCTCGACAAGGTGGCCAAGAGCATCCGCTAGGAGCCCGCTAGCGGCCTCCTAGCCGTGCTAGAAAGCCCGCCGATGGCGAAGGCCGCACGGCAGCGAGTCCCCGGGCTGGTCCTCCCGCCGGCCGGCGCGCTCCCGCTCTCCTGGCCGCTGGCCTACCTCGGGGCCTTCCTCTCGGGGCTCCTCTACTGGCTCGCCTTCGCCGGGATGGATGTGTGGCCGCTGGCCTTCGTCGCCTGGGTGCCGCTCCTCGTGGCGATGCACCGGCAGCCGACCCGTCGTGCCGCCGGCCTCGGCTGGGTCACCGGCATCACGATGAACGTCTTCGGCTTCTTCTGGCTGGAGAACATGCTGAGGACGTTCAGCGGCTTCCCTGCCGTCGTCTGCTTCTTCTTCGTCCTCGTCGTGTGCTCCTACCAGGGCGGGCGCATCGCCTTTCTCGGATGGCTCTACGGGCGCGCGACGGCGCGCGGGTGGCCCGCGGGCTGGGTGTTCGCCGCCGCCTTCGCGGCGAGCGAGCTGCTCTACCCGCTGCTCTTCCCCTGGTACTACGCGGCGACCGTGCACCAGGTGCCGGTGCTCACCCAGCTGGGGGACGTGGGCGGGCCCATCCTCGTCGGGCTGGTGCTCGTCGCGGTGAACCTCGCCCTGGCCGAGCTCGCCCTCGCGCGCGCCGAACGGCGCAAGCCTGCCGTGGGGCTCCTGGGCGCCGGCGCCGTCACGCTGGCCTTCGCGTGTTGCTACGGATACCTGCGCATCGGCGCAATCGACGCGGCCGTCGCCGCCGCCCCCGAGGTCACCGTCGGCGTCGTGCAGGCCAACATGGGGCTGATGGAGAAGCGCTCCGCCTACGACGACGGGCTCCAGCGGCACCTCGACCTCTCCAAGCGCCTCGAGCGGGACGACGGCGTCGACTTCGTCGTGTGGAGCGAGACGTCCGCGATGCGCCCGGTGCGCGACGAGACCTTCAAGCAGGAGCTCCGTGGCGGCGTCTCGCGGCGCATCGGCGTGCCGGCCATCTTCGGTGCGGTCATCGTCAAGCGCGTCCCCGACGAGCGCGACTACATCCTCTACAACACCGCCGTGGCGAGCGACGCGACGGGCACCGTGACCAGCCGCTACGACAAGGAGTACCTGCTGACCTTCGGCGAGTACCTCCCCTTCGGCGACACGTTCCCAGTGCTCTACAAGTGGTCGCCCAACAGCGGCCATTTCTCGCCGGGGACCTCGCTCGATCCGCTCCAGCTCACGATCGACGGCGTGACGCACCCGGTGACGATGCTCATCTGCTACGAGGACATCCTTCCCGAGTTCACGAACACCGCGGTCCGGCACGCCGAGCCCGAGCTGCTCGTGAACATGACGAACGACGCCTGGTTCGGTGACACCGTGGAGCCCTGGGAGCACCTCGCCCTGGCGCAGCTCCGGGCCGTGGAGCACCGGCGCTATCTCGTGAGGGGCACGAACAGCGGCGTCAGCGCGATCGTCGATCCGGTCGGGCGGGTGGTGAAGCACTCGGGGACGTTCAAGGAAGAGGGCATCTCGGCGCCGATCCACTGGATGAGGCAGAAGACCGTCTACGAGCGCATCGGCGACTGGCCGTGGCTGCTCGCATCCATCGCGCTCGGGGTGGGCGCGTTTCGTCGCCGCAAGCTGCTATCCTGAGAGGCACGGGACCGAGGTCGGGCCCGGCTTATGAAGACCAGCGCATCCTCTTTCTTGCTCGTCGTGTGCGTGGGCTGCGGCGTGCTTTCGCTCGGCTTCGGCTCGTGCAGCAGCTCCTCGGCGTCGGTGGGGGAGCCGCCGCCACTGGACTCGGGCGTCGCGGACACCGGGGCGGCGGGGGACTCGGGGTCGGCCGCCGACGCGAGCGTCGTCTTCGATGCGCCGTTCCAGGACACCTCCCTGGGCGCACCGGACGGCGGGAGCGACGACGCGGGCGAAGACGCGGGGGCCTGTGGCGAGCCGGAGACGATGCTGGGCCACGCCTGCGACCAATGCATCCAGACCAACTGCGAGACGCCCTGGTGCGCCTGCGCCTCGGGCGCGCCCGATCCCGACGCGGGCGACGGGGGCTCCGCGTGCCTGCAGTACGTCCAGTGCGTCGAAGGCTGCGTGGCGGACGACGCCGGGTCGCCGACGACCTGCCTGACGATGGTCTGCGCCCCTCCGTTCACGGCGCCCCAGCAGCAGGCCGGGCACGCGCTCCTCGATTGCCTCGTGCAGTACTGCGCGAGCGACTGCGGGCAGTAGCGCGCCTCGCCCGGGCGGCGCTACGGCAGCTTCATCGCCTTCTTGAGGCGCTTGGCGTCGGCGAACATGTCGACGTTCGTGAAGACGAAGATGGCGTGCTCGTTCTTCGGGTCCGACGCGATGCCCGCGAGCCGCTCGATGGCCGGGTCCTCGTAGCGGCTCTTGTGGCCGGCGGGCCCCGGCAGGCGGTAGTAGCCGAAGGCGCCCTTGGCGAGGCCGCTGGCGAGGGGATCGCGCGCGGCGACCGCGCCGCTCTCGGCCGCGAGCGCGGTGGCGTCGTCCGCGTCCCAGGTTGGGGGCGGCTCCCAGACGATGCGCTTGAACTTCTTCTTCACGCCGGCCAAGAAGTCCTTCACCGCCGTCTTGTTGCCGCGCGAGGCCGTGAAGTCCGGCGGGGCGCTGAAGACGGCCGTCTGCGCGTCGAGCTCCTTCGCCACGTCGACGAGGTTCTTCAGGGCGGTCTCGGTGACCTTGCCCTCGCGGAACCCCTCGGTCCCGATGTCCTTCGGCGCCAGCAGGGCGAACGCGAAGCCCTGGGGCGCTTCGCGGCGCCAGCGCCGAATGGTGCCGGTGCCCGGCTGCGTCACGTGCGTGTCCTGCACCTCGACGAAGAGGAACTCCTTGAAGTACCTCGTCGCGGGGACGGGGAAGCCGGCGCAGCCGATGGTGATCATGCGGCGGCGGCAGAGTAGCACGAAGGGCTAGGGCCCCGTCTCCTCACTCGACGCGGGCTGCCCGAGGACCCTCGCGGCCAGCTTGCGGCCGAGGCGCCGGGCCGCGGCGCGCGAGGCGTCCGCGTGGTGAAACCCGCTCGCCCGCGGGTCCGGGAGCCCTCCGGACTCGTCCACGGCGATGCTCTCCTCGGCCCGCATGTCCCCCGTGTCCGACTGGGCAGGCGCGCCCGCGGCCGCCACCACCCACGCGCGCGCCACCACCGCGACGTCCGTCCCCCGCGCCACGGGCCCGGCCGGCCCGGCCGCCACGCCCTCGCTCGTCTCGTCGCCCCGCAGCACCTCGAGCTCCACCCGCGGGTACCCCTCCCCTCCCTCGAGCGCACCTGCCCGGGCCAGCTCTTCGCGGACGCCGCTCGCCACCTCGTCCGCCGCCACCGCATCCGGAAGCAGCGACCGCACGACCTTCACGTGCAGCTTCCCTGGGGGGCCCGCCGCGTACACCGATTGGTAGCCGCAGGCGCACACGAGGAGGAGCAGAGAGATCGCCATGACGCCACGACGCCACGGCGCCACGGAGAGCGACCGCGTCGCCATGATCGAGATGGGATTGGCCGCAGAGCCGCAGAGCCGCAGAGAGGAGTTTGGTTTGTTCAAGAACCCTCTCTGCTCGGCGTCTCTGCGTCTCTGCGGCCAACTCTCCTGGCGTCGTGGCGTCGTGGCGTCATGGCGTCATGGCGATCTCTCGGTGAGGCGACAACGCGGCTCACGCGACGATGTAGTTGAGGATCTTTCCCTTCACGTAGACGAGCTTCTTCAGCGTCTTGCCCTCGACGTGGACGCGGATGCGCTCTTCGGCCATCGCGGCGGCCTTCGCGGTCTCCTCGTCGGCGTCGACCGCGAGCTTCACCGTGCCGCGGAGCTTGCCGTTCACCTGCACGCCGATCTCCACCACGTCGTCCTTCACGAGCGCCGGGTCGAACTCGGGCCAGGGGGCGTAGGCCAGCGATTCGCGGTGGCCGAGGCGCTCCCACAGCTCCTCGCCGAGATGCGGCGCGAAGGGGGAGACGAGCAGCGCGAGGGCGCGCACCGCGTCGACGTGCACGGCGGGGAGGGCCCCGAGGTGCTTGATGAGGATCATCATGGCGCTGATGGCCGTGTTGAACCGCATCGCCTCGATGTCGCCGCCCACTTTCTGGATGGTCTTGTGCACGAGGCGGCGCGTCGCCTCGTCGTAGGCCGCGGGCTCGGTCGTCGTCGGGCCCGTCCCCACGTGCCACACGCGGTCGAGGAAGCGACGGACCCCCTCGATGTCCTTCGTCTGCCAGGGCTTCGTCTGCGACAGCGGCCCCATGAACATCTCGTAGAGGCGCAGCGCGTCCGCCCCGTACGCCTGCACCACGTCGTCCGGGTTCACGACGTTGCCGCGGGACTTCGCCATCTTCTGCCCGTCCTCGCCCAGGATGACGCCCTGGTGGACGAGCTTGATGAACGGCTCGGGGTCCTTCACGTACCCCAGGTCGAAGAGCACCTTGTGCCAGAAGCGCGCGTAGAAGAGGTGCAGCACGCCGTGCTCGCCGCCGCCCACGTAGAGGTCGACGGGCATCCAGTCGGCGTAGTGCTCCGCCGTCCAGGCCTCGCGGTCGTCCTTCGGATCGAGGTAGCGGAGGTAGTACCAGCACGAGCCGGCCCACTGCGGCATCGTGTTCGTCTCGCGGGCGAACCACCGCCCGTCCTTCTGGAAGAAGCGCCAGTCGGCGACGCGCGCCAGCGGACCGGCGGGATCGTTGCCCGGCTTGAAGTCCTCGAGGTCGGGGAGCGTGATGGGGAGCTCGCTCTCGGCGACGGCGATGGGCTGCTCGTAGTGGATGGTCGCCTTCGCGCCCGGGGCCCGCGGGTCCCCGTCGCACGTCACCGGGAAGTAGACGGGAATGGGCTCTCCCCAGTACCGCTGCCGCGAGAAGACCCAGTCGCGAAGCTTGTAGGTGACCTTCGCGCTCCCCTGCCCCCGCTCCGCCAGCCACGCCGTGATCCGCGTGCGCGCCTCCTCGCTCGGCGTCCCGTTCTTCACGTCGACGTCGACGTGGCCGTACCTGGTCTTGCCGTCCTCCACGAACGCCTCGCGGGTCACGTCGACCGCCGAGCCATCGGGCGGCTCGATCACCTGCACGATGGGAAGCCCGTAGGCGCGCGCGAATTCGTGATCCCGCGTGTCGTGCGCCGGCACCGCCATGACGGCGCCCGTGCCGTACGTCCCGATCACGTAATCGGCCACCCAGACGGGGACGCTCTCGCCGTTGACGGGGTTCTTCGCCGTCGCCCCGAGAGAGACGCCCGTCTTCGACTTCGCCTCGGCGCGATCGCGGTCGCTCTTGCTCCGCGCCGCCTTGACGTACGCCTCGACCGCCGGCCGCTGCGCCTCGGAGCACAGCGTCTGCACGAGGGGGTGCTCGGGCGCGAGGACCACGTAGGTGACCCCCGGCAGCGTGTCCGCGCGCGTCGTGAAGACGCGGATGGTCTCGCCCGAGGCCGTCGCGAAGTCGATCTCCGCCCCCACGCTGCGCCCGATCCAGTGCCGCTGCTTCTCCCGGCTGTCGGGCCAGTCGAGGGGCTCGAGGTCGGCGTCGAGGCGGTCCGCGTAGGCGGTGATCTTCAGCATCCACTGCCGCAGCGGGACCCGCTCGACCGGATGGTTGCCCCGCTCGCTCTTGCCGTCGACGACCTCCTCGTTCGCGAGCACCGTCCCGAGCTCGGCGCACCAGTTGACCGGGGCTTCCGCCTGGTAGGCCAGGCCCCTCTCGAACAGCTTGAGGAAGATCCACTGCGTCCACTTCACGTACCCGGGGTCGGTCGTGTCGATCTCGCGCGCCCAGTCGTAGCTGAAGCCGAGCATCTTCAGCTGGCGCTTGAAGGTCTGGATGTTCTTCGCGGTCGTGTCGCGCGGGTGGGTGTTGGTCGCGATCGCGTGCTGCTCGGCGGGCAGGCCGAACGCGTCCCAACCCATCGGATGGAGGACGTCGACCCCGCGCATGCGCGCGTGACGCGCGACGATGTCGGTCGCCGTGTACCCCTCCGGGTGCCCCACGTGCAGGCCCGAGCCCGACGGGTACGGGAACATGTCGAGCACGTAGAGCTTCGGGCGGCGCGCCCCTGAGAGCGTGTGCCGCACGGACCGGAAGGTCTGGTGCTCGTCCCAGTACCTCTGCCATTTGGGCTCGATGGCGGCCGGCTCGTAACGAGGACGTGATTCGTCGTTCATCGGACTGCCTGGCGATCTAGCATGGGCGCCCGTGGGAGCGGACAACGCCGACAATGGCGCCGAGCGAGACGGCGTCCTCTGGCGGGCGCTCGTCGAGGCCTCGCCGGACGTCGTCCTCGTCGTGGACACGACGGGCACGATCCTCTTTATCAACCGGGTCGTCCCGTTCTTCCAGAAGGACGGCGTCGTCGGCCGCAAGCTCTGGGAGTTCGTCCCCGGCAAGAGCTCCGAGCGCATGGAGGCGCGGCTCCGCGAGGTCGTCGAGACGCGCAAGGCCCTCTACTACGAGAACGCCGGCTACCGGAGCGACGGATCACCCGGCTGGTACGACGTGCGCGCCATCCCGGTCGTCGTCGACGGCTCCATCGAACGCATCGTGTGGTCCTCGACCGACGTCACCGAGCGCAAGCTGGCCGTCGAGCGCCTCGGCTTCCAGGCCCACGTGCTCGACCAGGTGAGCCAGCCCGTCGTCGCCACCACGGCCGAGGAGATCATCACGTACTGGAACGAGGCCGCCGAGCGCGCGTTCGGCTACACCGCCGCCGAGGCCATCGGCCAGCATGCCTCGCGCCTGCTCCGTACGCAGTGGGCCGACGCCGGCTTCGACGACATGGTGACGACGCTCCGCGCGAAGAGCGCGTGGCACGGCGAGGTGACGCTCTTCGCGAAGGCCGGCGCCGAGGTGACGGTCGACCTCTCCATCCGCCTCGTGCGCGACGAGACGGGGACGGCCACGCAGGGCATCACGGTCATGCAGGACATCACGGCTCGCAAGCGGCTCGAGGAGCAGCTCCGCCAGTCGCAGAAGATGGAGGCCATCGGCCTTTTGGCCGGCGGCGTCGCGCACGACTTCAACAACCTCCTCGCCGTCATCCTCGGCTTCAGCGAGCTCGCGACGCGCAAGCTCCCGGCGGGGCACCCCGTGGCGTCGCAGCTGACGGAGGTCTTCGAGGCGGCGCGGCGCGGGGGCGAGCTCACGCGAAAGCTCCTGGCGTTCTCGCGAAAGCAGATCATCCAGCTGCGGCCCGTCGACGTGGGCGCCCAGGTCGACGACTTCACGCGCATGATCCAGCGCATCGTGGGGGAGGACGTGGAGCTCGTCGTCGAGCGCGCGCCCGAGACCGTGGCGGTGCGCGCCGACCCGACGCAGCTCGAGCAGGTCCTCCTCAACCTTTGCACGAACGCCCGCCAGGCGATGCCGGGCGGCGGCACCCTCGCGCTGAGGACGCGCGCGGTGGAGCTCGACGAGGCGTTCACCACGCTGCACCCATGGGCGCGCGCCGGGGCGTTCGCGGAGATCACGGTGACCGACACGGGCGTCGGGATGGACGGCGCCACGATGGCGCACGTCTTCGAGCCGTTCTTCACGACCAAGCGCGAGGGGACCGGCCTCGGGCTGGCGACCGTGTACGGCATCGTGCAGCAGCACGGGGGCTTCCTCCACGTCGAGAGCGCCCCCAGCGCGGGGACGACGTTCCGCGTCTACCTGCCGCGCACGAGCGAGCGGGCGAACGGCCACGCGAAGCTCGACGGGGACGCGCCCGTGCCCCGGGAGCTCCGCGGCACCGAGGTGATCCTGGTCGCGGAGGACGAGCCTTCGCTGCGCGCGCTCGTGACCATCACGCTGACGGACCTCGGCTACCAGGTGATCGCGACGCGCGACGGAGCCGAAGCGGTGCGCGAGTTCGAGCGCCACGCGGCCGACATCGGGCTCGTGGTGCTCGACGTCGTGATGCCCCGGCTCGACGCGCGCGAGGCCTACGAGCGGATCCGCGCGATCCGAGCGGACGCGCGCGTCCTCTTCACGACGGGCTACGCGCCGGCGTCGACGCGCCTCGCCGAGCTGCTCGAGGGCGGGACGGTGCCCCTCCTCGAGAAGCCGTTCACGCCGCTCGCGCTGGCGACCAAGGTGCGAAGCGCGATCGACGCGTAGGCCCCTCACGGCGCCGAGTTGAACGTCACCGTGCGGATCTGCTGCGCGAAGATGCTGCCGCCCGAGCCGTAGTGCGAGTCGAGCTGGCCTTGCCGGCTGCGCGTGAGGGTGAGGGTCGCCTGGCACGTCGCCGAGGCGGTCTGCGAGGAGCCGGCCGGGGTGAGGCTCCCGCGCGGGATGGTGAAGGTGCCCGCGTCGTTGGACACGCTGCCGACGGCGACGCTCACGCAGTCGCCGGAGACGCTCCAGCTCATCGGATCCTGAGTCCCGCCGTTGGTGTAGGTGACGGTGAGGTCGGCGGTCGAGCGCGAGTAGGAGCCGCTCGACGTCGGCGCCGTGACGGTGAACGGGCTCGGCATGGTGCAGGTGCTCGACGGCGCGCTCACGTCGCTCGTGCGGGTGAGGGCGACGGTGTAGGCCGCCCCCGCGCCGTCCTCGCCGGTGAAGGACGTCTGGTACGAGATGTCGCCGAGGACGTTGCTCTGGGAGAGCGTCTCCGTCTGCCCGGCGCACGCCGCGGTGGCCGAGTCGCCGGTGCTCAGGCTGACGAAGTCCGTCGCGTTGTCGTCGACGTGGAACTGCGCGGTGACCTGGCTTTGCCCTGTGCCGTCGGCCGAGACGGTGATGTCGGCCGACATCCCGGCGGTCTTCAGGTCGGCGGAGCTGAGGTCCGTACATCCGGCGACGGATACGAAGAACATGCAGCAGACGATGGGGCGCATTGAGGTTCCCTCCACGGGAATACGCCAATGCACGGGGCGCGCCGCCCCGGTTCCCCGCGGGGATCTTCGGGGATCGAGGCTCCTACTCCGCCATCCCAGTCCCTCTGTGGTGTGCTCCGGCGTTCACGGTCAGCCCTCCGAGAGGCCGCTCCTCTGCCCCTCAGCGGGCCCTCTCCTCTCTATTTCAGGGCGAAGGTGCTTCTCTTCACGAACTTGCCGTCGCCCTTCTTGCCCAGGTACTTGCCGTTCTCCACCACCAGGCGGCCGTGCGACAGGACGTGCGTCGCGGCGCCGGTGACCTCGCGGCCCTCGTAGGGCGAGTAGTCGACGCGCATGTGCAGCGTCTTTTCGCTCAGCGTGTGCTTCTTGTCGCCGTCCCACACGACGAGGTCCGCGTCGGCGCCCACGGCGATGGTGCCCTTGCGCGGGTAGAGGCCGAAGATCTTCGCCGGCGCGGTGCTCGTGATCTCGACGAAGCGGTTCATCGAGATGCGCCCCGTGCGGACACCGCCGTCCCACAGGAGATACATGCGCGTCTCCACGCCCGGCATCCCGTTCGGGATCTTCGCAAAGCTGTCCTTGCCGAGCTCCTTCTGGCCCTTCATGCAGAAGGGGCAGTGGTCCGTCGAGACGACCTGGAGATCGTGCGTCTTGAGGCCCCGCCACAGCTCCTCCTGGTACTCGCGGGGCCTCAGCGGCGGCGTGCACACGTACTTCGCGCCCTCGAAGCCCGGGCGCCCGAGGTCGTCCTGCGACAGAAAGAGGTACTGCGGGCACGTCTCCGCGAACGCCGGCAGCCCCCGGTCTCGCGCCTGAATCACCTGGTCGAGCGCGCGCGGGGCGCTGAGGTGCACGATGTAGACGGGCGCCCCGGCCATCTCCGCGAGGCAGATGGCGCGGTGCGTCCCCTCAGCCTCGGCGATCTGCGGCCGCGTCAGCGCGTGGTGAATGGGCGCCGTGTGGCCCTTCGCGAGCGCCTGCTGGACCAGGATGTCGATGGGGATCCCGTTCTCGGCGTGCATGCAGATGACCGCGCCGATCTCGCCCGCCCGCTGCATCGCGCGGAAGATCTGCCCGTCGTCGACGAGGAAGACCCCCGGGTACGCCATGAACATCTTGAAGCTCGTGATCCCCTCGTCGACGCACTTCTGCATCTCGGCCACGGTGCCGTCGTTCACGTCGGTGAGGATCAAGTGGAACGCGTAGTCGACGGCCGCCTTGCCCTCGGCCTTCGCGTGCCACGTGTCGACGCCCTTCCGCAGCGCGTCGCCCTTGTTCTGGATGGCGAAGTCGACGATGCACGTCGTGCCTCCGTGGGCCGCCGCCAGCGTCCCGGTCTCGAAGTCGTCGCTCGACGACGTCCCCCCGAAGGGCATGTCCATGTGCGTGTGCGCGTCGATGCCGCCCGGGAGCACGTACTTGCCGCGCGCGTCGATGGTCGTGTCCCAGGTGCCCGCCGGCGCCGCCTGAGGGCCGAAGATCGCGGCGATCTTGCCGTCGATGATGGCGACGTCGGCCGCGTACGTGTCGACCGCGGTGACGACCGTGCCGCCCTGGATGAGTGTCCTCGTCATGAGGGCAGGCTACGACGCGGACCTGTCCTCCGAAAAGGCTCCCGCGTCCGCCGCGCACCTCGCACTGTCCGCGAGGCAGCCCGCCTCGTCCGCCCGATGCGCCTCGGCGTCGGCCGCGGAGGCTCCGCTGTCTCCCGGAGGGCCTGTCTTGTCATCCCGTGCGGCGCTCATGTCCGCTCGAGTGCCATCCGTGCGGACACTACCGAGGCTCGTGTCCGCCGGGTGTGAGTATGTGTCCGCTCATGCGGCGATATTGTCCGCCATGGAGGCTCTCATGTCCTCTGGACGCCGGCCCCGGTTGCCACGGTGACCTCTTCATGCGACACGTGGCGACATGCCCGCGACGCCGATACTGGTTCGCCTCCAGAGCACGCTGCGACTCGAGCAGAAGGATCTCGCCAAGCTCCTCGGGTGCTCGAGCCGTACGATCAGCCGCAACGCGAGGGCCGGTTCGCACCTCCTCACGGGAAGGCACGCGACGCTCGCTGCCACCGTGTACCCCCACGACCGCGAATTCGCCGCGGAGCTGGCGGCGATGGCGGGCAAGACACTCGCCGGACTCGGCATCGAAGCCCCCCCGAACCGAGGACCGACCACGAAGCACCTCGTGGACTCCATCGTCTGCGCCGCGGCCGAGGCGATGCAGACTCCGCCGAGCCTCATGCGGCCGGCGCTGGTGGCGGCGTTCGAGCGGGCCATCGCGCTGGGGATGAGGGCGGAGGACGTGCTGCGCGGCATGGCGCCCCCACCCGGGCCCCCCAAGCCTCCCCTCCCCGCGCCCTGACGGCACTGCGTTCGCCTCTGCGTCTCCGCGCCTCTGTGGCCAATCCCACTTATACTCATGCGTATGAGGGGTCTTGCTTTTGCTGGATGCACGGGTCTCGTCGTCGCTCTCGGCGCTCTTCCGGCCGCGTGCGGCAGCAGCTTCAGCGCGGGCGCGTCCGACGCCGGCGGAGACGGGAGCATGACGGTCGACGGGCCGACGCCGGAGACCGGTGGTGGCGAGGGCGGCCCGGAGGCCTCGGGCGAGGGCGGTGCCGACGGGGGCGACGCGCCGACGGGCGGCGCCGTCATCTACGTGTCGCCCACGGGCAACGACACGGGGATGGGCCTCGATCCGGCGCACCCGAAGCTCACCGTGACGTCCGCGCTGGCCGAGGCGAAGGCCGACCCGCTTCCCCGCCCCGAAGTGCACGTCTGCAAGGGCACGTACGCGGAGGACTCCATCCTCGTCGACTTCGACGTGAAGCTCTACGGCGCCTACGACTGCGCTACCTGGCAGCGCACGAGCACGTACGGCTACCCGCACCCGGACGGCGTCGACGCCACGATCCTCGCGTCGCCCGACACGACGGCGCAGGAAGGGTCCCTCGTCGTCAGCAGCGCCGTCTCGAGCTTCACGGTGGTCGACGGCTTCAGCATCGTCGGGCCGCCGACGACGACCGGCCACACGGGCGGCGTCCACGTGACGGACACGGCCAGCCCCACGCTCAGCAACGACGTCATCGAGGGCGGCGCCGGACAGGTGGCCGCGTCGACGGCGGCCACGGGCTCGGTGGGTATCGTGGTCGACATGCAAGCGGCGCCGCAGATCGAGGGCTGCATCGTCACGGGAGGCAGCGGCCACGGCACCGTCGGGAGCACCGGGATCGTGCTCGACTCGACGGGGGGCGTGAGCTTGCACGACTCGATCGTCACCGGCGGGACCGGGCTGACGACCGTCGCCTCGGGCACCTCGACCATCGGCGTCGACGTGCGCACCTCGCTGACGACGCCGCTCAGCGCCCTCATCGTCGACGGCACGGACGTCACCGGCGCGAGCGGCCAGAGCGTCGGCCTGCGCATCGCCGGCACCGGCGTCGCGGGCTCCGTCGCGGGTTGCTACATCGAGGGCGGGCTCGGGCTCGACACGACGCAGTCGAGCATCGCCGTCGTCGTCGACACGCCGGGCGGGGGCATCTCGCTGAACGGCGATCACTTGTACGGCGGGGAGCGCACGCTGGGCCTGCAGCAGACCATCGGCGTCCTCGTCGTCGCGGCGGGGTCCTTCACCATGGAGGACACGCTGGTCCACGGCGGCACCGTGCAGAACGCGACCGGGGCGTTCACGGTCGGCGTCGATCTGTCGGCGGTCGCGGCGCCCGTCGTCGCGTTCGACACCGTGTACACGGGGACCGGCCCGGGCACGGCGGTCGCGCTCAACGCGGGCGTCACCGGTACGGTCCTTCGGGATGACCTCCTCCTCGGCGGCGACAACGCGGCCTCCTACGGCGTCGCCGCGGTGCAATGCAGCGGCCTGATTGGGTCGCTCGATCACACGGCGCTCGGCAACCTCGCGGCTCTCTACACGTGCTCGAACAGCGGCGGCACCGCGACCAACGCCTCCAACCTCACCGAGCTGGCCCTCGCTCTCGGCTCGGCCGAGTCGAAGAACGTCGACATCCAGGCCACGTGCATCACGGGGGACGCGTCGTGCGCGACGTTCATGGGATGCCCGGGGGTCTCGTCCTGCTTGCCGGGCATCTTCGGCATGACGTGGAGCTCGGACGACGGCGTCTCGGCCCTCTTCGGGTCGACGTCCGCCGACGCGGGCGCCTCCGTCCAGGGATGGACGCTCGTGCCGGGCGCGGCGTGCAGCATCGCGACCGGCGGGACGACGTACGGCGGCGTGACGACCGACGTCTACGGCAACAAGCGGAATGCGGCGACGCCGACGATGGGCGCCGTCGAGTACGGGCCGACGCCGAAGTGCACCCCCAACTGACCCGCTCGTCCTCCTCCAGGTGCCGTCGGAATGGCTGTCATCCCGAGGCGAAGAGCGCCGTCGGAACTGCTGTCATCCCGAGGCGAAGCCGAGGGACCCCGCGCTCGAATACGGCACTCCTAGTGGCGGAGGTTGACCACCCGGCCGCGCTCTTGCTCGCTGACGCGCGGGCCGCTCTCCGGCTCGCGGTTGGGCTTGTACGAGTGCTCCTCGGACGGGAAGGCGCCGCTCTGCACCTCGTCGACGTAGCGGCGCGTGGCCGCGACGATGGCGTCGCCGAGCTGCGCGTAGGCCTTCGCGAACTTCGGCGAGTGGCCGCGCCCCATGCCCAGCAAGTCCGAGCACACGAGCACCTGCCCGTCGCAGCGAGGGCCCGCGCCGATGCCGATGGTCGGCACGCCCACCGACGCCGTCACCTTCGCCGCGAGATCCGGCGGGATGGCCTCGAGCACGATGGCGTACGCGCCGGCCTCCTCGAGCGCCCTCGCGTCTGCGAGGACGCGCGCCTCGCCGCCGTCGCCCCGGCCCTGCACCTTGAAGCCCCCGAGCGCGTGCACGCTCTGCGGCATGAGCCCGACGTGGCCCATCACGGGAACGCCGGCGCGCACGATGCGCCAGACGTGGTCGGCGAAGTCCTCGCCGCCCTCGAGCTTCACGCTCTCGCACGCCCCGTCCTTCACGAGCTTGCCGGCGCTCTCGACGGCCTGCGTCGACGAGACCTGGTAGCTCATGAACGGCATGTCGCCGACGACGTGCGCCCGCCCGGCGGCCCGGGCCACGGCGCGCGCGTGGTAGGCGATCTCGTCGAGCGTGACCGGCAGGGTGTTGGCCATCCCTTGCACGACCATGCCGAGCGAATCGCCGACCAGCAGAAGGTCGACCCCGGCCTCGTCGAGCAGCCGGGCCATGGTGAAGTCGTACGCCGTGACCATCGCGAGCGCGGGTCCGCCCTTGCGGGCGCGTACGTCGGGGGCGGTGACCTTCTTCGGCGCAGTCGTGCTGCGCGCGCTGGGGCTCGAATACATGGCGACCTCGGGTCGCAGCCGGTAGTGCCTCGCGGGGCGGATGCCTCCACGGGCCCGGTCTGCGCCTGAGGAGGAACGTAGCGCCCGCCCAACCCGTCGGCAAGATGCTAGGTTGCCCCCGTGTCCGGACGACACCGCTCGCTCGCGCTCGCGGCACTCTGCGTGATTCTGTGGGGTTGCGAGAGCGCCCCGGCCGCCGGCTCGCTCAAGGAGTGGAGCCCGGGGGACCATCACTCGAACGACGACGACAAGGCGTCGGGCCAGCAGGCGGCGCAGGGGGCCCGGCAGCCGAGCGGGAGCGACGTGCCTCAGCTCGTCGAGCTCACCTGGCGCCAGCAGTGCACGACCTGCCACGGGCCCATGGGTCGGGGCGACGGGCAGATGGGGCCGATGCTCCACGCGCCGGACCTCACCTCGGCCGACCTCCAGGCAAAGGTGTCCGACGCGGAGATGGCGGCCATCATCAAGGGCGGCAAGGACAAGATGCCCGCCTTCAACCTGCCCGATCCGGTCCTCCAGGCGATGGTCGCGCGCATCCGGCAGATGCGGGGGCGCTGAGCCATGACGAAAAAGCGCATCCTGCGGACGCTCGCGCTCGCGGCGGTCCTGCTCATCGCGGTCACGCTCGCGCGGCAGTGGCCGAGGGACCAGACGGTGCACTACGTGCTCGGCGACGCGGCGACGCGCGTCGAAGAGGTGGACGCGAAGTGGGCGCCGGGCATCGCCGCGACCGACGACTGGACGCGCGAGGCGAGCTTCAAGTACGAACCGGGAAAGGCCCCGCGTGTCGTGACCCACGAGCCGCGCCTCCCCGACGGGGACTACACGGTGGAGATCGAGATCGTGGCCGACAACCTCGCCCACGAGAAGAACGAGGTGGTCGTGCGAAAGCACGTCACCCTCAGCGGCGGGGCCATGTCGATCCAGCTCGCCGACGCGGTGCCCCGATGACCGAGCACGACGACGTCGACAAGCCGGAGGGCGGCGAAGAGGACCCCGTCGAGGCCGAGACGCGCGCGGTCGGGCCGTCGGCGTCGAGCGTGGGCATCCAGGTGATGGTCCTCTCGGGCAGCGCGAAGGGGACGACGAAGCCGCTCGGCGAGAAGCTCCGCATCGGCAAGGCGCCGGACAACGATCTCGTGCTCTCGGACGACACGGTGTCGCGCGCGCACTGCGAGCTCACGCGCATCGACGCGGGCGTGCGGGTGCGCGATCTCGGCTCGACGAACGGGACGAAGGTCGGCGGGGCGCGCATCTCGGAGGCCATCGTGCAGCCGGGGGCCGTGCTCAAGGTGGGTGAGGTCGAGATCGCCCTGCGTCCGTCGGTGCGCAGCGCCGAGGTGCTGCCGAGCGACAAGAAGTGGTTCGGGGCCGCCATCGGGCAGAGCCTCGCGATGCGGACCATCTTCGGCGTGCTCGAGCGCATCGCGAAGACGGACGCGACGGTGCTGCTCGAGGGCGAGACGGGGACGGGGAAGGACGTGCTGGCGCGCGCCCTGTGGACCGAGAGCGCGCGAGCCGAGGGTCCGTTCGTGGTCGTCGACTGCGGCGCGGTGAGCTACTCGCTGCTCGAGTCGGAGCTCTTCGGGCACGAGCGCGGGGCGTTCACGGGGGCGGTGGCGGCGAGGCAGGGCGCGTTCGAGATGGCCGAGGGGGGGACGGTGTTCCTCGACGAGATCGGGGAGCTGCCGCTCGACGTGCAGCCGAAGCTCCTTCGCGTGCTGGAGACGAAGGAGTTCCGCCGCGTCGGGGGCAACCGGACGCTGAAGAGCGACGTACGCGTCATCGCGGCGACCAAGCGGAACCTGCTCCGCGAGGTGCAGGCCGGCAAGTTCCGGGAGGACCTCTACTTCCGCCTCGCCGTCGTGCCCATCACGGTGCCGTCCTTGCGGGCCCGACGGGACGACATCCCGATGCTGGTGTCGCACATCCTGAAGGCGAGCGGCGGCGGGCTCGAGGTGAGCGACGAGTCGCTGCAGGGGCTCATCGCGCACGACTGGCCCGGCAACATCCGCGAGCTTCGAAACGTGCTCGACCGCGCCATCTACATGGCCCGCGCAACGGGGGAGACGACCCTCAGCATCGTAAGCTTGCCCATGTCGGGCACCGGCGGGGGGGACGTTTTCCACTTCGAGCCGGGCAAGAGCTACCGGGAGACGCGCGCGAAGTACGACACGGAGTTCGAGAAGCGATACGTCCGGTGGCTCCTCGCGCGGCACGCCGGCAACGTCAGCGCCGCGGCGCGCGAGGCGAAGATGGACCGCAAGCACCTCCACGACATGGCGAAGAAGCACGGCCTGCGCGAGAAAGACAGCGAGGACGACGGATCATGATCGATCTCTACACGGCGCCCACGCCGAACGGGTTCAAGGTCTCCATCGCGCTCGAGGAGCTGGGGCTGCCGTACACGGTGCACCCGGTGGACCTGCGGCGGGGCGGGCAGTTCGCGCCCGAGTTCCTGCGCATCAGCCCGAACAATCGCATCCCGGCCATCGTCGACGGGGAGCTGTCGGTGTTCGAGTCGGGCGCCATCCTCCTTTACCTGGCGGAGAAGACGGGCAAGCTGCTCGCGCCGTCGGGCCCCGCGCGGTACGCGGCGCTGCAGTGGATGTTCTTCCAGGTGGGCGGCACGGGGCCGATGCTCGGCCAGGTGCACCACTTCCGGAACTACTCGGGGGAGAAGATCCAGTACGCCATCGACCGCTACACGAACGAGGGCAAGCGCCTCTACGGCGTCGTCGACAAGCGGCTCTCGCAGTCGAAGTACCTGGCGGGCGACGAGTACACGATGGCGGACGTCATCAACCTGCCGTGGCTCACCCTCTCGAAGAACCAGGGCATCGACCTCGCCGAGTACCCGCACGTGTCCCGATGGATCGACGAGCTGAAGGCGCGCCCCGCGGTGCAGCGAGGCTTCGCCGTCCCCCCGCGAAACGACGAGCCGATGGACGAAAAGGCCAAAGAGGTCCTCTTCGGCAAACAGCAATACGAGCGCCGCTAGCCGCTCGGTCATTTAGAACCCGGCGGCGAGGCTCAGGGTCGCGACGTAGGCGATGGCGTTGCTCACGGGGACGCCGCCGAGGGTGTACTGCTCGTAGGAGAAGCCCTGCATGCTGCCGGAGCCGGCGAGCTTGAGGCTCTCGAGAAAGCCGAGCAGCCGCTGATGGGCGGGCGGGGCGAGGGTCCACACGGCGCGCACGCCGCCGAGCCAGCTCCAGAACGGCGAGAGCTCCCGGTCGCCCGTGAAGTACTGACCGCGCGGGCCGAGCGGCGGCACGCCCCCCGTGTAGTCGTCGCTCCAGAAGACCGCGCCGTTCTGGTCGTAGAGGCGGCCGCGGAGCATCACGCGGAAGGACTCGCCGAGGGACTTCTCGAGCTCGAGCTCCGCCGTGCCCGAGTTGATGGCCCAGGTGTCGTGGTAGCCGCGGACCGACAGGCGGACGGCGCCCTTGATCGACCGGAGGTACCACGCGATGCGCGCCGTGACGGCCTCGCGCGCGCGCTCGTTCGGCACGTGCTCCTGCGCCTTGATGCCCTCGCCCAGGATGACGCTGCGGTACGGATCGCTCTGGAAGCCGTCGACGAGCTGCGCCGTGTACGTGAGCTGCGTCTCCACGACCGGCGTCCAGGCCTGCCCCCAGCTCGCCTCGTAGGTGTCGATGCCGATGGCGTGCGTCGTCCGCCCCGCGGCGCTCGTGAAGCAACCGGTGGAGTCCTCCAGCGCGGTCCACTCGGAGGGAAGGCTCGCGTTGGCGCTCTGGACGCGGTCGCAGACCGTGTCCCAGTTGCGGGCGTAGGAGAGCTCGAAGGTCGTGTTGTGCTGGAAGGCGTCGGTGCGCGCGTTCACGTGCATCGAGTTGGACTCGTAGTCGTGCTCGATGCCGTACGCGTAGCCGGCCGTCAGCGACGTGATGTCGCCCTTCAGCGCGACCTCGCCCCGCGCCATGTTGCGGAGATCGTGGACGCTGGCGGTGCTGATGACGTCGGCGTGGTTCGAGGCATACGAAGGGCCGGCCTTCGTGGCGACGCTCGCGCCGGAGACGACGTCGGCCTCCCACCCGCCGCGCACGTCGAGCCACGCCCAGGGCGACGCCTGAACGTCGGCCGACGGCGAGTACACGAACATGTGCGTCTTGGTCGGCGCCTCGTAGAAGACGGTGTGCGACGTGTCGATCTCGACGACGGACTGCGCGCGCACGGGCCCGGCGACGGCCAGGCCGGCCGCGACGAGGACGACGGCGATGATCGACCTCGAGCCTAGTTGCACCCGCATCCTCCGCCGGACACGCCCGTGCCGCCCATCGAGCCTTCGCGGTTCTCGATCGCATGACGAAGCGCCGCGTCGTGCTTGGCCTCCGCGTCGAACTGCATCGTCGGATCCGCGAGGATCGCCCGCTGCTGCGGCGCCACCGTCGCGCACCCCGAGAGAGAAATGAAGAGGGAGAGGATGACAGAAGGAGCGAGGATGGAACGCGCAGAGGTTCCGACCCACCCCTCTTCTTCTCTCCTTCTCTCCCTGTTCATTTCTCTCACTCTCTCTCTCGTCCTAGAACCTAGAAGTAGACGCCGAGGCCGCCGGAGTACGTCTGCGCGTTCTTGTACGTCTCGGCGTTGAAGATCGACATGTTGGTCACCTCGATGCGCACGAGGATGCGGTTTCGCAGCGCGAGGAGGACGCCGCCCCCCGCCCGACCGACGTAGAGGTCCTCGCGCTTCAGCACGAACGACGCCCCGTTCGGGTAGACGCTGAGCCCCCCGCCCCAGAGGCCCACGAACGGGCACACGGGCCAGTCCGGAGCGAGGTAGACGGCGACGCCCGCGCCGTAGAGCAGCTGCGTTCCGTCGCTCGTGAGCCCGTCACCGAGGAACCCCTCGAGGCTGACCGTCTTGTGGAGGACGAGCGACGGGCGGACCTCGAGGTAGCCGTAGTGCTGGACGGGGCCGCCCTCGACCGGAATGCTGAGCAGGCCGCCGACGAGCGCCAGTCCCATGCGGGAGCCCTCGAGCGGCGGCGGCGCGAAGAGCCCGGGTCGGGAGGGTGCGTTCTCGGCGTTCGGGTCGACGGCGAAGGGCTGGACCTCGTCCCCCAGCGCGTACGCCGCGCGTCCGTCCGGCAGGAGCACCTTGAGCCAGAACCCCGTGCCGGGCCGGCCATCGAGGGCGAAGGTCTCCCCGCGGTGGGCCGTGTAGAGCACGCGGTAGCTCACGCCCGGGCCCGTCCGGAGGTCGGCCGAGTCGACGACGACGCGGGCGAAGGCCTCGGGTTGAACCGCGTCGGCCGCGAGCGCCATCGACGGCGCGAACATCGCCGCGGTGAACGCGACCGCGGCCAGCCGACCGGGCCACGTCATTTCGACGCCCACGTCGAGAGCAGCGTGACCACCGTCTGGTCGTTCGTCTGAAAGACGCAGCGTGGATGCGCCGCCGGCGGGCAGCCCGAGGCGTCGCTGGGCCGGGTGAAGAGGGCCGCCGTCGTGTAGTCCTTGCTCATCTCGAGGGATACCGCGGCGAGGTTGCTCTGCGCGGGGCTGCCGGTGCCGACCTGCGTCAGGTCGACCGGGATGTCCCCTCCTCCACAGTCGATCGCGGGGTGATTGAGGAGGGCCATTCCGCTGACCGCCGACGGGTTGAAGTGGCAGCCGTTGGCCTTGTCCCCCTGCGACGGGTCGCCCGTCCCGCAGCTGTACGCGAAGATGAGCCCAGGCTCGACGTGGCAGTAGAAATAGTTCGCGTCGAAGACGGTCTCCGGCACGACGAAATCGTTCCCCGGGTCGACGGACGTGCACCCCAGCAGCAGAGGCAGGCAGGAGAGCAGCGCACTCCACATCCCGCGCCGCAACCCGTTCGTGGCGGCCACCTTTGAGACGATAGACCTTCGAACCTGACGGTCGCAACGATTCTACGTGCCGCCCCGTCCCGCTGCGTCACGGTCGCGCTCGTCGAAGCCTGCACACCTGTCTGCCTGGCGAGGGCATGGGGACACGGAGCTTGTGTCCAGAGTGCAACACGGCGAGGAGGTGCGAGCGCATCCCGCCTAATCGCGCCGCCCACGGAATTCCCTTTCGCAAGGCCTTTCGGGCCCCTACATGCGACCACTTGGAATGGGTCCTGCGAAGGCGGGTGGTCGATTAAGGGTTGCGGTCCGGCGTAGCTCGTCTGTAGAAGTTTGGCTCCCGGCCGTTCGATGTCGTAACTTCGCTTACATGTAAGCCGTCCTTGCAGAGCCGAGCGTCGACATCCTTCAAGCCTGGAGACCCCCGAATGAAGCTGACCCCCTGGTACCTCGTGGCCATCGCCCCCATCGCCGTCGCCGGCTGCCTGGGCGCGTTCATGGGCCAGTGCGCCGTCCTGGCGGTCACCCTTTGCATCTTCGTCGGTACCCTCACCCTCGGCCGCCAGGCGCACGCCAACGGGACCGTCCTCGCCGACCCCGCCGACTCGACCGATCTCCACGAGAGCTCCTGAGCGACCGCGCGAGTTTGCGCTAGTGTGGCGGACGAGACCGCCGACACAGCGCCCATGAACGACGTGAACCGCGACGGCGCCGAGCGCCTCAAGCCGCTCGAAGACTTCACGCTGGCCGACCTCGAGTCCATCCGCCTCATTCTGCGCGGCGACTCGATCATCGACTGGCGGAAGCTCGATTTCACGGGCGACGACCACGTCCGGGAGTTCCTCGGCGCCCACGAGCTCAGCGCCGACGACCCGGGCGACCGCGTGCGCATGGAGCACGTGAAGAGCGAGGCCATCGCCTACCTGCGCCGGCAGTTCGACTACCCCATTCCCCGCCCCGTCGAGCGCGCCACGGTCTCCGAGCTGCTCGTCCTCGCGTCCGGCCCCGGCCACCGGGCGATGTGCGCCTGCACCATCCTCAAGTGCATGCACATCATCCACCACCTGGATGGCCGCGAGCTGCTCTTCCTGCTGCCGATGTCCGACCAGGAGGTCTTTCACATCGTCGAGGAGAAGGTTTACCGCGTCATCGGGGGGATGCTCGCGGGCAACTTTCCCATCATCGAGTTCGTGGGAGGCCGCAAGAACAAGGACTCGCTCATCACGAAGCTCCTCTCCAAGCAGGAGACCATCGCCGCGCAGATCTTCGACAAGCTGCGTTTCCGGGTCGTCACCCGGACGCGGGAGGACATCTTTCCCATCCTCCAGTACCTGACGAGGCGGCTCTTCCCCTTCAACTACGTCGTCCCCGGGCAGAGCATCAATTCGATCTTCTCGTTTCGCTCCTACGTCGAAAAGTCGCCGGTTCGCCCCCTCCTCGCCCGGCTGCAGCACCACGGGGTCGACGACGACCTCACCCCGAGCGACAACCAATTCTCGGCCGACGAGTACCGCATCATCCACCTGGTCGTGGACATGCCCGTCCGGCTCCCCAAGCGCATCCTCGACCGGGCTCCGGCGGGGGCGGCGCACCTCGGGAACGTCATCTTCGTCATCTGCGAGTTCCAGATCGTCGACCGGGACACCGAGACGCACAACGAGCTGGGGGAGGCGTCGCACGCCAAGTACAAGGAGCGGCAAAAGAAGGCCGTCATGCGCCGGCTGCAGCTGGGGGGGACGGGCGAATCCCAGTCGAAAATCCCCATCTCGACAGACGTGCGCAAGAAGAAGTAGCAGTGTAGAAAGGGCGCTCCCCCATGCGCCTCTACAGCGGCAAGACTCCCGCCATCGCCACCGAGGTCGTCCGAGCCCTCCTCAGCTCGAAGGACATCGAGGCCGAGAGCCCCAAAGAGGTGGAGGCCGACGTCGTCTCCGTCCTCAACCAGTACCTGGCCGACGAGCGCGAGGTGAACGAGCGCGCGAAGGACGTGCTCGAGCGCACGGGCAAGGGCCAGGGCGATTTCGCCCGCGTCCGGGCCCTCGTCGCCGACGAGAAGGGCATCAAGGTGGGCGACGACTCGCTCGACTACCTGCTCGATCAGGTCGTCGAGATGCTCATGCACTCGAACAACGTCGACGAGGTCTTCGTCGAGGACATCGAGCTCCGCCGAAGGATGGCCCCCATCTTCAAGAAGCACATGGCCGTCGACGCGGCCATCGACGCCGAGGTTCGCGCCCAGCTGCGCCACGTCCGCGAGGGGACGCGCGAGTACGACGTCGAGTACAACCGCATCCTCGAGCAGGTGAAGCGCAAGAAGGGCGTCTAGGGCCCCGCCCCGACCCCCTGTTTCTCGCGGTCCGTGTGGATCGGACGACACAGCTTCCCGAAGGTCGGCTAGCTTCCGGGGGATCGCATGCGCAGCATGACCGGGTTCGGTCTCGGCGAGGTGCCGCTCGGCGGCGGCAAGCTCGCGGTCGAGATCCGCGGCGTCAACCACCGCTTCCTCGACGTGCGCGTGCGCGTCCCGCGCGAGCTGGGGGACCTCGCGTCGTTCGTGGAGCAGGTCGCGCGCGAGAAGCTCACGCGAGGCCGCTACGAGGTGGCCGTGCGCGTCGACGGGGTGGCGCTCGGCGTGCCGGTGCTCGACCGGGAGCGCGCGCGGGCGGCCTTCCGGGCCCTGGCCGAGCTGCGCGACGAGCTGGCCCCGGGCACCGAGGTGCCCCTGTCGCTGCTCGGGAGCATCCCCGATCTCTTCGTCTCCTCGGTCGACCGCGAGATCGAGCGCCTGCGAGAGGCCGCGCGGACCGCGTTCGAGTCCTCGGTGAAGGCGCTCGACGCGATGCGCGCGATGGAGGGCAAGGCGCTCGCGGAGGACCTCATGAAGCGGCTGACGAACGTGCGGCGCCTGGCGCGGGACGTCGAGCGCCGGGCACCCGACGTCGTCGAGGCCCACCGCAAGCGCCTGCGCGAGAGGGCCGACCGCCTGCGCGCCTCGACGGAGATCGACGTCGAGCCGGGGCGGCTCGAGCAGGAGATCGCCATGTTCGCCGAGCGGAGCGACGTCTGCGAGGAGCTGACCCGCCTGGAGAGCCACTGCGCCCAGTTCAGCGCGCTCCTGGCGAGCGAGGACGCCGTGGGCCGCCGCCTCGATTTTCTCTTGCAAGAGATGGCGCGGGAGGCCAACACGGTGGGAGCGAAGAGCCCGGACGCCCAGATCTCGCACGCCGTGGTCGAGGTGAAGGCCGACATCGAGCGGATGCGCGAGCAAGTGCAGAACGTCGAATGACCCCCCACGACGACTTCCTCCTCCTCATCTTGTCTTCGCCGAGCGGCGCGGGGAAGACGACGCTCACCCGCATGCTGCTCGAGCGCAGCCCCGAGCTCCGCTTCAGCGTGTCGCACACGACGCGCGCCCCCCGCGCGAACGAGGTGGACGGCCGGGACTACCACTTCGTCGAACGGCCGCGCTTCGTCGAGCTGGTCAACCAGGGGGCGTTCCTCGAGTGGGCGGAGGTGCACGGCAACCTCTACGGGACATCGACCGCGGAGGTCGAGCGCGCGCGCGCCACCCCGGGCTGCACCGGGATGATCTTCGACATCGACTACCAGGGCGCCCGCCAGATCGGCAGCAAGGTGGCCGACGTGGTGAGCGTCTTCATCCTGCCGCCGTCGATGGCGGAGCTCGAGCGGCGCCTCCGGGGCCGGGCCAGCGAGACCGAGGAGACGCTGAAGCGTCGGTACGCGGTGGCCGAGCGCGAGATCGAGCACTACGCGCTCTTTCACTACGTCATCGTGAACGACGACGTGCAGCGGGCGTTCGACGAGCTGCGTTCCATCACCGTGGCCGAGCGGGCTCGCAGGCAGCGGAGGGCGCGCCTCGCCGAGACCCTGTTGCGCTCGGGCCGTCTGTCGTAAGAAGCCGTCCCATGAGCGCACAGCATCCCGGCAGGACCGTGCTCGGCGTCATCGGCGGCAGCGGTCTCTACGAGATCGAGGGCCTCTCCGAGGTCGAGGAGGTGCGCGTCGAGACGCCCTACGGCCCGCCGAGCGACGCCGTCGTCCGCGGCCGCCTGGGGGAGACGACGCTGCTCTTTCTCCCGCGGCACGGTCGCGGCCACCGCGTCGCACCGCACGAGATCGCGTTCCGCGCGAACGTGTGCGCGATGAAGAAGCTCGGCGCCACGCACTTGATCAGCATCAGCGCCGTCGGCTCCATGAAGGAGGCCATCGCGCCGGGGGACTTCGTCGTGGCCGACCAGCTCATCGACCTCACGAAGCGCCGCGTGTCGACGTTCTTCGAGGACGGCCTGGTGGGGCACGTGGGCTTCGCCGATCCGGTGTGCCCGGCGATGTCGAAGGCGCTCGTGGCGGCGGCCGAGCGCGCCGGGGCGCGCGTCCACCAGGGCGGCACCTACGTGTGCATCGAGGGCCCCCAGTTCTCGACGCGCGCCGAGAGCCTCCTCTACCGGTCCTGGGGCGTGTCCGTCATCGGGATGACCGCGCTGCCCGAGGCCAAGCTGGCGCGCGAGGCCGAGCTCCCGTATGCCTTGCTCGCCCTGGCGACCGACTACGACTGCTGGCACGAGAGCGAGGAGGACGTGAGCGTCGAGGCCGTCCTCGCCGTCATGAAGAAGAACGTGGTCGTCGCGCGGCGCGCCGTCGCCGAGCTCGCCCGCACCCTCCCCGACCCCTCCCTCAGCCCCGCGTCGAAGGCCCTCGCCGGCGCCATCATGACGGCGCGGGACCGCATCGCCCCGGCGGCGCTCGCCCGGCTCGACTGGCTCGTCGGCAAGTACGTTCACTGATAAAGAGGCTGCACCGTGCCCCCTTCGTCGAATCCGCTCCTCATCGTCGGCTCCATCGCGTTCGACGATCTGGACATGCCCTCCGGCAAGCACCGCGACGTCCTCGGCGGCGCCGCCACGTACTCGTCGCTCGCCGCGTCGCTCCTCGCGCCGGGCAGCGTCCGCGTCGTCGGCATCGTGGGGGACGACTTCCCCGAGGCGCACCTCGCCGACCTCCGCTCGCGCGGGGTCGACACGGCCGGCGTCGAGCGCGCCCCGGGGCGGACGTTCCGCTGGCACGGGCGCTACTCGGACGATCTCGCGAGCCGCACGACCATCGACACGCAGCTCAACGTCTTCGCGGACTTCTCCCCCAAGATCCCGCCCGCCTACGAGAAGAGCGCCTTCGTCCTCCTCGGCAACATCCACCCGAAGCTGCAGGTCGACGTCGTCCAGCAGGCGCGCCAGCCCAGGCTCGTCGCCGCCGACACGATGAACTTCTGGATCGAGCGCGAGCCCGCCGCCCTCGGCGAGATGCTCCGGCGCATCGATCTCCTCATCATCAACGACGAGGAGGTGCGGCAGCTCTCCGGCATCCACAACCTCGTGCGCGCGGCGGCCGACATCCGCAAGCGCGGCCCCAAGGCGCTCGTCGTCAAGCGGGGCGAGTTCGGCGCGCTGCTGTTCGACGACGCGGGGACGTTCTTCGTCCCGGCCTACCCCCTCGAGGAGGTCCTCGATCCCACGGGCGCGGGCGACTCGTTCGCCGGCGGGCTGCTCGGGTATCTGTCGGCCACCGGCGAGGTCTCGCCGGGCTCGCTGCGCAAGGCGCTCTTCTTCGCGTCGGCGATGGGCAGCTTCTGCGTCGAGGGGATCGGCCCGTCGCGCCTGCTCGCCCTCGGCCGCGCCGAGCTCGCGGCGCGCATCGCCTCCTTCGCCAGGCTCGTCGACTACGGCGGCGAGCTCGTCGTCCCAAGCTGACTCGAAGCGCCCGAGGCTGTGGTAGCCTCGCCGGCCGTCACGGGACGCTCAGACGCGGAGGCTTGGCGATGAAGATCGGGACGTGGACGGTGGCGGGCGCCTCGGCGTGCGCTTTTGGGCTGGCGCTGACGGCGCCGGCGCTCTTCGGCGCATGCTCGAGCAGCTCGGTTCCGCCGGCGGCGGCCGTGGGCGGAGGCGGCGCGTGCTCGACCGAGGCGGGCGCCTATCCGCCCCCCAACTGCGACGACACCGACGAGAGCTGCAGCGCGCCGAGCCCTGCCTGCGTCGTCACGCCGTGCGACATGAGCTCGCCGTGCCTGGCGATGGCCGACAACACGGGCAAGCCCACCGACGACCTTCGCCTCCGCAAGCTGAACGTCACCGCCCCGAGCGCCCTGGCGCAGCACTTCATCCAGGCCGGCGTCATCGACGACGGCGTCAACCTCGACAACACCTGCGGCGAGCCGGGGACGGGCAGCTTCAGCTGGCTGGCGCGCTTCGACACGACGAACAACAAGCTGACGACCGGCGGGGCTCCGCCGGCGGACGACCCGTTCAACACCGGCTACTGCTTCGTCAACCAGACCATCGGGGGGCTCCCCGTCGCGCCCGTCGTGGTGAACATGACGCAGGGAAGCGACGGCCGCTGGTCGTCCGACGTCATCCCCAAGCTCTACGTGCCGATCTACATCAACGGCGACCCCAACAACGTGGTCGTCCTGCCCCTCACCCAGTCCAAGGTCACGGGTGTCCTTCTCTCCGCGGACGGCGAGACGGCGGGGGGGGCCGGCAACTGCATCGGCCAGTACAACCCGAACGGCGTGGGCGCGCCCACGACGGGCGGCCTTTGCGCGGACCAGGACCCGTCGTCGTGCGAGCGGTGGCTGACCAACGGCGCGCTGGGCGGCTACATCACGCTGAAGGAAGCCAACGCGGTCAACGTCGTGACGCTCGGCAAGTCGCTCTGCGTCCTGCTGACGGGCGGGACGTCGACCGACACCGGTGGAACCCTGTGCGCGACGAACCCCGACGGGAGCATCACCGCCCAGGGCGACTTCTGCTCGACGACGGACTCGCCCGGCGGCTGCGCGGACAGCTACTGGCTCGCGGCGTCCTTCGCGGCCAGCGCGGCCCTCATCAACGACGGGTCGAGCGTACCCGCCTGCAACGGGTCGATGACGGGCGGGGGGGACGCCGGCACGGACTGACGCCCCTTTCGAGAGACGACCGGCACCCACACCCGCCACATCGACGTCTCCGTGACGCCCCGCGGTGCGACCGGGCCTCCCGGGACCATCCCGTTTCGGCTAGGGTCAAGTGGATCTGGGCTGAGGGTTAGGGCTTTGTCGAGCGCGTGACGCGCACGCCAGGGGCCGAGTGGCGCCGCCCCGCACGCGGGTACGGGCGGGCGCTGCGTCTTCTTCGTGGAGGGATGCATGCTTCGTTGGTCGTTCCGCAGGTCGTTCCGCTGGGCGTACTTCGCCCTGCTCGTCATCGTGCTCGCGTCGTGCAGCGGGGCTGGAGGGTGCAGCGGCTGCGCGGGTTGCGGGATGACTCCCCTGCCCGCCGGCTTCCCGCAGGCGTCGGTCATCCCCAACGCGGCGTCGGTCCGGGTGACTCGCCCCGGCCTCGACTTCCTGGCGGCGAACCTCGGCGGCATCGCCGGCAAGGCGCTCGGCACCTCCGGCGGCGTCATCACCTTCGACGTCCCGAGCACCAGCGACTCGATCCTCATCTTCAACCTGACCATCTGCGGCGGAACGCCCTCCGCCGGTCAGTGCGTGGCGGACATCAACATCGCGGGCGCGAAGCTCCACCTCGACGCCACGACGCCCGACAACCTCACGATCACCGGGACGGTTCCGGTCAAGGTCGACGACATCACCGTCACCGGGTTGGGGACTCTCGACATCGGTCTGGGGGTCGGGTCGTGCAACGGCGGCACCCCGAGCGTCACGTACGCCGATATCCCGGTGAGCATCTCTCTGCCGCTCATCAACGGGACGACGCCGCCGCGCGACGGCTACACGATGATCGACACCGCGAACGCGACGGTGAACGCGACCATCGACGACAGCATCGTCCAGATCTGCGGCAGCGGGCTCAGCTCCCTCGTCGCCGCCGTCGTCAACGCGCTGAAGAGCACCGTCGTCTCGGCGATCACCGGGCCCCTCATCAGCACCCTCAAGTCGCAGCTCCAGTCGCAGCTCTGCACGAAGCCCGATCCGACGGTGACCCCGCCGTGCCCCGACGGCACGACGGCCGTCGACGGCGGCGACTGCGTCTTCACGACGGCGCCCGGCACGTGCGTGCCGACGCTCCTCGGGCTCGACGGGCACATGGACCTCGGGACCCTCGTGGCGAAGTACTCGCCCGGCAACACGGCGGCAGTCGACCTCGTGCTCGCCGCCGCGGGCGCCGCCGACCCCTCGCCGAGCTGCCAGGCCAACGAGCTCTGGACACCCGACGGCGGCTGCGCGGTCGACCCCGCGCCGCCCTACTCGGGCCACACGCCGAACGGGCTGACGCTCGGGATGATCGGCGGCATGCTGCAGAGCCCCCAGTCGGACTGCGTGCCGGTGGCGGCGAACGAGCTGCCGACGGGCATTCCCATCCCCGACGAGCTCACGGTCGACGACGTGCAGCCCTGGCCCACGGACGCGGGGGCGCCCGACGCGGCGCCGGGTCCCGATCTCGGCCTCGCCATCGCGGGCCGCTTCCTCAACTACGCCGCGACCAGCGCCTACAACAGCGGCGTCCTCTGCCTGGGCGTGTCGACCGAGGACTTCCAGGCGCTCAGCACGGGCTACGTGAGCGCGGTCATCCCGTCGCTGAAGGACCTGACCTTCGAGCCCGGCAAGACGTCGGTGCCGGCGGCGATGGCCATCACGACCCGCCCGCAGAAGCCGCCGACCATCGCCATCGGCGGCGGCACGGACATCAAGAAGGACCCGCTCCTCGCCGTCACGCTCCCGCAGTTCGCGATCGATTTCTACGTGTGGAGCACCGATAGGTACATTCGCGCCTTCACGTACACGGCGGACCTGACGATCCCCATCGACCTCGAGACGGGGACCGATCCGAAGACGAACCCGAACGGCGGCCTCCTGCCCGTCATCGGCGATCTGACCGCGGCCAACGGCACCGTGACGAACTCGAGCCTGCTCTGGGAGGATCCGACCCAGCTCGGCGCCGCCCTGTCCTCGCTCCTCGGCGGGATCGTCGGTCAGTTCCTCGGCAACGGCTTCAGCCCCATCGACATCTCGAGCGCCCTCGCGAGCTACGGCGTCGGGCTGACGATCCCGAGCGGCGGCATCCGCAAGCTGACGAAGGGGACCGACGACTTCCTCGCGCTCTTCGCCGATCTGGAGACGACGCCGACCACCATGGTGAAGCCCGCGGAGACGCAGGCCAGCATCACGGGCAAAGAGATCCACCCCGAGGCGATGACGCTCCAGGGCGCCAACCGGGCGCTCTTCCCGAAGCTCCAGCTCTCGACGTCGTCGCCCGGCGCCGACGGGGCCGTCGAGTATTCGTACTGGATCGACGCGCAGCCGCACTCCACCTGGACGACGTCGCAGAGCATCACGGTGGACGACCAGTACCTGTTCCTCCAGGGCAAGCACGTCCTCTACGTCGCTTCGCGCTTCGTCGGGTCGCCGGCGAGCCAGGACCCCACGCCGGTCGCCCTCCCCTTCACGATCGACGTCCTCGCGCCGGTCGTGTCCACGAGCGTCGCCGACGGCAACGTCACGGTGGCCGCCTACGACTACGTCAGCGACGTCTCGGCGCTGAAGGCGCGCTACCGGTTGTCGGACGCCAGCGGCAACCTCGGCGCCTGGACGGACTGGCAGACGCTCTCGGCCGTGGCGACGATCGCGGCTGGCGACGCGCTCACGGGCGAGCTCCAGGTCGTCGACGAGGAAGGCAACGTGACGGACACGCCGCTCCTCATCCGCGGGCGCCCCGATCCCACGGTGGCGGCCGCGGGGTCCTCGTGCGGCTGCTCGACGCCCGGGGCCACGGAGGGGCCGACGTTCCTCGCGTCGCTCGCCGTTCTCGGCGTGCTCGGTCTCTTCGTCGCGCGCCGCCGCCGCACCACGGCGCTCGCCATCGGCTCGCTCAGCGTCCTCGTGGCGAGCAGCCAGGGCTGCTCCTGCGGGAGCTCGGCGAAGCCGCAGGCGAGCTCGACGACCGGGTGCGGGGACGACTGCAACCAGACGTGCGGAGACCCGAACCTCTTCGGTCTCATCGGCGAGTACACGTCGGTGGCGGTCGCGACGGACGGGACCATCTGGGTCGCGGGCTACAACGACGCGGACGTCACGAACGGCGAGCTCTATGGCGACCTCGTGGCGGGCATCTACGACACGGGCAAACAGGCCGTGCAGTGGCAAGACGTCGACGGCCTGCCGCCGCCGCGGACCGACGGATCGTGCCCGCCGAACGACCCCTCGACCTGGCGCAACGGGGAGACCGACGCCGGCCCAGACGTGGGCCTCTGGACGAGCATCCAGCTCGACGGCAACGGCAACCCGATGATCAGCTACTACGACGCGACCAACGCCGCGCTCAAGTTCGCGAGCTCGTCGGACGGCGGCAAGACTTGGTCGTCGCACACCGTGATGCAGGCGGCGCAGAGCGACATCGGCCGCTACTCGAAGATGGTGATCGTGGGCGGCATGCCCACCATCGGCTTTCTCGTCGTCGAGCCGGGGACGGGCGGCTGGGCGAAGTCCCGCGTGGTGCTCGCGACGGCGACGGTGGCCACGCCCAAGTCGGCCAGCGACTGGGGCTTTCAGGACGCGGTGGTCGACGAGCAGACGCCTTGCCGCGCGGAGCTCTGCCCGACCGGCCAGGTCTGCGTGGAGACGACGACGATGTGCCAGGCCACCGTCTCGGGCTGCACGCCCGCGGACTGCGGGGCGAGCACCGCGGGCATCGGGAGCACGCCGGAGAGCTGCGTGACCATCAGCGGCATGCCGACCTGCTCGGACGTCGAGACCTCGACGTACATCGACACGTACCCCAACGCGGCGGGCGACTACGTGGCGATGGCGCTGGGCGCGCAGGGCGTCGGCATGGTCGTCTACGATCGGACGCGCGGGAACCTCGTCGGCGTGGCGAACCAGGGCGGCCAGTGGAACGCGCAGATCCTCGACGGGCAGACCGGCGCGAACACCGATCCGAACCGCGTCGACACGGGCGACGTGGGCATCGGCGCCTCGCTGGCGATCGACTCGAGCGGCAACTGGCACGTGAGCTACGTCAACGGCTGGACGGAGGCGGTGGAGTACCTGGAGGTGGCGGGCGGCAATCTGTCGAAGCCCGGAACCCCCGAGGTGGTCGACGACGGGTCGGGGTTGAACGGCATGCCCTACCCCGACGGGCAGCACATCGTGGGCGACGACTCCGCCGTCTCCATCGACGACAGCGGCACGGTGCGGGTCGTCTATCAGGACGCCACGGCCGGGACCCTGCTCGAGGCGACGGGCGTCGCGGGCTCGGGCACGACGCACACCTGGACGGTGAAGGTTCTCACGCAGCCTCCGACGGAGTTCGCCGGGTTCTTCTCGCACTACATCCCGCAGTCGCAGCAGGTGGCCAACTGGTTCCGGGCGACCGATCACACGCAGGACCCGCCCGTCGTGAGCGGCGACGTGGCTCTCGTCTCGCCCTGAGCCGCGCGGGCCTCCTCAGGCGGCGGCGATGTCGCTCGAGGATGGATCGACGACGCGCATCGCGGGGCCGCTGGCGCGCTCGCGCTCCGCGGCGACGAGCTGCAGGAGCTCCGGCTGCTCGGCCACGCCGAGGTCGAGCAGGGCCCGCATGTAGCCGTCGACGTACCCGTGCGCGCGCGCGATGCGAGCGCGTCCCCCTCCCGCCGCGGCCGCGGTGAGAAGGTCACGCAGCATCGTTTGCAGGTTGGACAACACCTCGACCTTGGTGCGCATTCGGCATTCCTAGGCCAGGGCCCCGGTCTGGGGCCAAGTTTCGCGCGGTTTGAACATACCCCGCGAGCTTGCGAGCGGATTGTCCAGGCCAGGCTCCCGCTCAGGGAGGCTGGCGTGAATAGTGGCGCCCGCGGCGGCGTTCCGGTAGACGGGCAGGCAGGGAGAATGGAAGTCGACGCCGACGCTCGCGCCTACGAGGCGCTGTCGAAGCACCCGCGCCTGCCCGATCTGGCCGCCCTGGCGCGTGCGTCGATGACCGCTGCCTCGGAGACGCGACGCGCCGAGCGCCAGCCCGAGCGTGTGTCGGAGCTCGCGAAGGAGCTGAAGCTTGCGCGGGACGACGCGGCGACGCCCTTCGGCAACGCGCTGGACGTGCTGGAGCGTGGCCCCGAGGACGCCGCCGAGCGCGCCCTGGCCTGCGCCCTCGCGGGCCACGTGGTCGCCCTCCACCCTCCCGCCGAACGCGACGACGAGGACCGCCTCGCGAACGATCTGCTCTGGCTCGCCGCCCACACGGCGTTCGACGCGACGGGGCTCCTCGACCGGGCCCTCGGCGACCGGGCGACCAATCTGTGGGACGCGCTGGCGGACCGCATCCGGCGCATCGACGAGGGCAAGCTGCCGGCGCTCGGGCGGGGCGAGGCGCTCGTGGCGGCCGTCGCGCTGACGTCGTCCCGGTCGAAGGGGGCGATGCGTCAAGCCTCGGGCCTCGCGGCCGAGGTGCGGGACCGCAAGCTCGGGCGCGTGCTGGCCGCCGGCGCGGAGCGAGAGGCCGTCGAGCCGGTGGCGGGCGAGATGGCGCCCGCGCCCCGGAGCCCCGCGCTGACGGGTCTTCTGGCCGTGACGGGGCTCCTCTTCGCGGTGGCCGCGGTCCGGCTGCTCGCCCGCCTGGCCCTGGCCTACAAGAAGCCGGCGGAGCTGACGCTCACGGACGACGGCGGCGTGCGTGTCCACTGGCGGGTCGAGCTGCTCGGGCGAACGCTGCGCGACCGCGACGTCGTCGTCCCGCGCGCCGCGCTGGTGCGGGCGACGCGCGAGGTGCGCTACCCGCGCATCGCTCTCTACGCGGGTCTGCTCGCGCTCGCCATCGGTAGCTACGTGGGGGTGTCGGCGTTCGTCGACGGGGTGCGCGCCGCGTCGCCGTCGCTCCTCGCCTCGGGGCTCGCGATCATCGCGCTCGGTCTCGCGCTCGACTTTGCGCTGTCCAGTCTGGCCCCCGGCGCCCGTGGCAAGTGCCGCCTGCTCCTCGTGCCGCGCGACGGGAGCAAACTGTGCGTCGCGGGCGTCGAGCCGCGGCGGGCCGACGCAGTGCTCGCGCGGCTATCTCGGCCCGCGTAGCTCCTCGTTTCGGCCATCTTCCCACGCCCGTCGATGGCGGGGCTTTCCCTTCTCGAGAGGAGAGCCCCCTGCGCGTGTCAGACGCGGTTCGAGGTCTCCGGGGAGCACGCGAGGGCCTCGGCGAAGCACGCCGACGTGTCGGCATCGAATGCCGGGGCCTCGGCGAGGGACTCCGACACGTTGGGGTCGTTTGGCAGGGCCGTGGAGAAGCACGTTGAGTTTTGGGCATCGAATGCCAGGGCCTCGGCGAGCCACTCCGCGGTGTCGGCATCGAACGCCGGGGCCCTGGAGAAGCACTCCGAGGTGTCGGCATCGAATGCCGGGGCCCTGGAGAAGCACTTCGGGGTGTCGGCATTGAATGCCGGGGCCCTGGAGAAGCACTCCGGGGTGTCGGCATTGAATGCCGGGGCCGTGGAGAAGCACTTCGGGGTGTCGGCATTGAATGCCAGGGCCGTGGAGAAGCACTTCGGGGTGTCGGCATTGAATCCCGAGCCCTCGGAGAAGCACGCGGACGAGTCGGCATCGAGTCCCGAGGCCCTGGCATCGAGTGCCAAGACGCCGCAAAGGCGCTCGGACGCGCCGGCGTCCAACGCCGACCGCTCCGAGACGCACCCCGAGCCCCCGGTGTCGAATGCTCCACCCCTGGGCGACGACGCCGACCCCCTCGAGAAGCGCTCTTCCCCGGAGGGGAAGCGGCTCTCCCTCCTGGGTTCCCATAGCCCGTCGACGGCGGGCGTGTGCCCCACGGCTGTGCCCCACGGCTGTGCCCCAGGGCTCCCTCGGGCTCTCCAGGCTCCCTTTCCCTTCAGGGCACCGATGCCGACGCCGGCACCGACGCAGGCGGCGTCGCCGGCGTGACCTGCTCGCCGACGACGGCGTCCACCCGCCCCGCCGAGGCGCGCAGGTCGAACCGCACGCTCTTCGCCGCGTCCGCCGCCGCGCACGCCCGCACGCTCGCGGCGTGGGCCGCGTGCGACCGGTCGATGTCCGCCGCGTCCGCCGGCGTCGACGCCCGCAGATCCACCCCGGTCCCGTCGCCCTGAACCCCCACCGTCACCCGCAGGCAGCGCCCCGCCGCCACGTTCTCCGTCCACGACAGATCGTGCGACCCGTCGAGCGACACCGCGCGCGCCGGAGCCCCCTTCCCTTCGAGGAGCATGTCCGGCCCCGCGGCCGCCCGCGCCAGCATCCGCGACGCCGCCAGCGGGTGCGCCAGGAACGCCGCGTCCCGCCATCGCTCCGGACGCACCGCCACCACGAACGGACCCGGCCGCCCGCGCGTCTCGAGCTCCAGACGCGCCGCGCCGCGCGTGCACGCGAAGAGAGCCAGCGCCGTCGAAGCCTCCCCGGACGCGAGCAGCCCGCCCGCGTCGTCCCACACGCTCGCCTCCAGCAGCCCGAGCGGCGCCCCGGCCACTACGTCGACCCGCGCGCACGCCCCTCCCAGCGCCTTCAGATCGAGCGGCACCGTCACCCGGCGCCCGAGCGCCAGGTTGCCCGTCGTCGTCGCCACCGGGGCCTCGTAGCCGCCCTTGGCCAGCATCGTGTCGCGCGCGTGCCGGGCCGCCGCGAGCGGTTGCTGCGCCGCCGCCCAGGCGATCTCCGGACGGGCCGCCAGATCCCGCGCGACCTCCCCGTGCGCACGCGCCAGCACGATCGCCGCGAGACCGCGCCCCACGTGCGGTCGTATCGCCAGCGTCCCCGGCATCGCCGACGGAGAGCACACAGTCAGCCACCGCGGCCCCGGCCCGTCCCGCCCGCGCGCCATCACCCGTCCGTCGCCGTCCACCGCCTCCACGTCGAGGAGACCGATGTCGTCGTCCGGCACGATGACCGCGTCGACGCACTGATCGGCCTCGATCGGGAACGCGACGTACGTCGGCACCCGCGCGTCGACCGGCAAAGCCACGCGCTTGAACTCCTCCCAGTTGCCCCCGAGCTCGAGCCGGTGCACGCGCACCGCGTCGTCGAGGCCCGGCCACGCCTCCGCCGGACGCGGGCCGTCGGCCACCGCTCCCCGTGCGCCGAGCGCGCGCGCCACGACCGTCGCCCGGTCCTTCGGGACGAGCTGCGCGCCCACGACGACGAGCCCCTCGCCGTCCACCACGTGCGCCGCGACGTAGACGCGATCCGGATGCGGCGCACACAAGAGCACCGTCGGGTGCACGTCGCGCCCCTCGTCGACCGCGAGCTGCGTCCCCTCGTCCGAGTACACCGCGACGTCCACGTCCGCGATCGACGACGAGCCGCGCGCGTAGCCGAGGAGGCAGTCGTCCTTCGGCACGTCCACGAAGCCGCCCACCCACTCGTTGTCGATGGCCTCGACCGAGGAGACGAGCGACGGAGCGCCGGCCCCCAGGCGCGTCGCCCTCGCCGGCAGCTCGCCCAGCAAGGTCCGCGCGTCGAGGTCCCCCGGCACGACGTGGGGCGCCGGGAGCGACGTCGGGCCGACCGGCGGGCGCGGCGCGGGATGGCTCAAGAGCGAGCACCCAGCCAGGGCGACGGCCGCCATGCCCGCGACGAAGACCGCGATGCGCGTCACGGCGTCGCCTCCCAGATGCCGCTCTGCAAGCGGTAGAGCGCGAGCCCCCACCCGAGGAGCGGCGTCCCGCGCGCCTCGACGTCGGCGAGCGCGTGGGTCCCCGAGCCCGCGCAGAAGGCCACCGCGGCGCCGTCCTGATCGATCCCGCGGTCGTCCGCCGCGTCCGACGTGCCGACGTGGACGCGGAGGCCGAGCGAGCGCGCCGTCTCCTTCACCAGCGTCACCACCGCCAGGTAGCAGGCGCCCGGCTCGATCGAGAGCGGCACCGGCGTCAGCCCGTAGCCTCCCTGCGCGAGCTGCACGGCGTCGCCCGGCAGCGACGTCAGGTGCCGCGCGAGCAGCACGTGCGCCATCCGCCCGCGGGTCTCGCTCCCCCAGAGCGCGGGCAGGTGAGCGGGCAGCGTCCACGCGGCGTGGGCGACGAGCACCGGCGCTCCCGGGGGCGAACCCGCGAAGAGGACGCCCACGTGCGTCTCGTCGCCGACGCAGACCGAGAGCTGCGCGTCGGGGGCGTCGGTGCGGTCGCGCGCGAGCATGCGGTCGTCCGAGCCGTCGCGCATCTCCGCGTCGAGGTCGAGCTTGCCGCGCCGACCGGGATGCGCCGCCCGCGGGTCGACGGCGAAGAGCTGCACGACGTGGCATCCCGGGGCGAGCGTCAGCTCCCCCGCGCCGGCACCGTCGACGCCGGCTGCCCACGTCGCGCGCGTGGCGATGAGGGCGCCGTCGCGCTGGGCGCGCGTCTCCATGAGGTCCGCGCGCTTCTCCGGCGAGGGCTGCGGCGGAAGCTGACCCGGCTCGGACATGGGCAGGAGCAGGCCCCCGCTTCGCTCGGGGAGGACCGTGCGCAACGGCGGGAGCGGCTGCGAGGAGCGCGCCACCACGGTCTCGAGCGCGCCGCGGCCCGAGTCGCTGGCGACGATGAGCCTCTTCGGAGCCTCTCCGCAGCGCTCGATGGACACGGCGCCCGCGGCGCTCGGCACGCGCTTGCCCTCCGAATCCTCGCCTCCCAGGCCCGCGGCGCCGAGGAAGCGCACGTGGAACCCGAGGCCGCGCGCGCCCATGAGCACGACGGTGGTGCACTCGCCCTCCGGAAGCTCGGGGAGAACGACGACGACGGGGCGCTGATCGTCCGTGTCGTCGTTGAGAAAGCGCGTCTTGTCGACGACCACCGAGGCGCCCACCGCGCGCCACGCCTCGGCGAGGCGCTCCACGGACTCGCGCAGCTCGGCGTGCGCGTCGCGCCCGTAGCCGGCGACGCCGACGACGCAGCACGCCAGCACGGCCGCACGCCACCCTCGACGCGACGCGGGACGCGGAGCTCGACCGTTCGTGCTCGTCACGCGTCCTCTTCCACCTCGAGGCGGCTCTCGACGAACGCCCGCTCGGCCGGCTTCCACACGAAGAGCTTGCGGTCGTCCACCTGCCCTTTTCGCACGCTCGTCACCAGGTACGCGAGCTCCCAGGGCGGCTCGTCCCGCCCCATCTTGGCGACCTCCGCGTCGGTCGGCGAGAAGTACGCGCCGACGTCGAGGTGCGAGTGATAGAGCACCTTGACCGGGCGCTTCTCGGCGGCGCCCCGCCGGATGGCGCCCTCGAACTTCATCGAGTCGATGTCGAAGTACGTGCGCCCCGTGCGCGGATACTGCTCGGGGTCGAGGCGGTGCAGCGCGTTCGCGCGGTTCACCATCGGGACGATGCCGTCAAGGCGCTTGCCCTCGGCCGCCGGGCCCACGAGAAAGCCGCAGCTCTCCTCGTCCCTTCCGTAGGCGGCGCGCGCCTCCTCGTCGACCTCGCGGAGGATCCGCCGCGGGACCACGAGGTCACCGGTCACCCACGAGCGCTGGCTCGGATCGTCCATCGTTCTCTCAGCATAGCGGACGACGAGGACCTCCGCGCCCCCGCGCCCTTCATCTCTCGCGACGAGCACGGCACGTCCCTGCGGCGCCATCCACGGCTACCAGACGTAGCGGCGGTCCCATTTCATGGGCGCGAAGTAGCGGTCGCCGCGATCGCACGCGATGGTCACGACGCAGCCGCCTCGGCCGGCGCGCTGCAGCTCGGCAGCAATCTGGAGCGCGGCGAACACGTTCGCTCCGGACGAGTGCCCGACGAGGAGCCCTTCTTCCCTGGCGAGCCGGTCGGACATGTCCCAGCCGTCCTCCGTCGTCACGCGCAGAACGCGGTCCGGAACGTGAGGGTCGTAGATGGGCGGCACGAGGCTGCTCTCGAGGTGCTTCAGCCCCTCGAGGCCGTGCAGCGCGTCGGCCGGCTCGATCGCCACGCACTCCACGGGTCGCGCGCGCTCCTTCGCGTGCTCCTTGATGCGCCGCGTGCAGCCCATCATCGTGCCCGTCGTCCCGAGCCCCGTGACGAAGTTCGTGAGCCGATCGCCCACCGCCTCGAGGATCTCGCGGGCCGTGCCGTCGTAGTGCGCGCGCCAGTTGGACGGGTTCGAGTACTGGTCGGGGTAGAAGTACTTGTCCGGCTCCTTCGTGACGAGCTCGCGGGCGACGCGGATGGCCCCGTCGGAGCCCTCCATGGGGTCGCTGAAGACGATCTCGGTCCCGAAGCTCCGCGCGATGTCTTTGCGCGCCTTGCTGACGTTCGACGGCATGACGAGGCGGACCCTGACGCCGAGCGCCGCGCCGTAGAGCGAGTACGCGACGCCGGTGTTGCCGCTCGTCGAGTCGATGAGGATTTTGTCGCGCGTGAGGCGGCCGTCCGAGAGCGCGTCCTGGATCATCCGCAGCGCGGGCCGGTCCTTCACGCTCCCGCCCGGGTTGGCGAACTCGAGCTTCACCCACACCTCGACGTCCGGCACGTCGCGCGCGACTCGACGAAGGCGCATCATCGGCGTGTCGCCCACGGCGTCGACCACCGAATCGAGCCGTCGCGCGCGGGCGCTCACGAGGGCTCCTCGAGGACCGCGCGGATGGCGCGAAGGGCGCAGAGAGCCCCGCGGGCGAGGTCCCGGGCGCTCGCGTCGTCGAGGTCCACGTCGTCGCCCGGGCCGGCGAGAGACGGGTCGACCTCGACCCGCACGTGCGCGTCGATGGCGCGCGCGCCCTCGGCCGCCTCCGCGGTCGGGACCCGCAGGCACGCGACGCCCGCTCCGGCGAGGTAGCGCGCGGCCACCTCGGCCGCGAAGCCGTCGAGGCGGACGTCGACCGAGGCGCGCCCGAGCCGCGCCTGGCCTGCGTCGCCGATCCCCGCCAGCCGGCTCTGTCGTGCGTGCCGGTCCATCGGCCGGCCTCAGCCCCCGGCGATGGCCGGCACGATGCTGATCTGGTCGCCCGCCTTGAGCGCCGTCTTCAGCCCGTCGAGGAAGCGCACGTCCTCCTCGCCGACGTAGATGTTCACGAAGCGCCGCACGCCCTTTTCGTCGAGCAGCCGGTCGCGGATGCCCGGGTGCTTTCGCTCGAGGTCCTCGATCACGTCGCCGACGGTGCCGCCCGACGCGGTCACCTCGTCGGCCCCGCCGGTGAGGGTTCGAAGGGGGGTGGGGATGCGTACGATCGTTTCCATGGTCTCTCTCTCCGGTCAGCCCGCGCAGGCGGGGGAATGGTACGCCTCGGCTTCGATGCGGCGGATGCGGGGCGCGTCGCCGCACAACGGGCAGTCGCGGCGGGGGGGGACGGCTCGCCGGCGCAGAACGCCGGAACGGCCGTCGAAGGTGACCAGCTCCCCGGCGACGTCGCGCCCGTCGAGGAGCGCGAGCGCGCGGTCGACCTGCGCGGCCGCGACCACGCCGACGACGGGCCCCATGACGCCGGCCTCGGCGCAGCTCGGCGCGTCCGCGGCCGGCAAGACGTCCTCGAAGAGGCAGCGGTAGCAGGGTCGACCCCGCGCTCCGACCGCCAGCGCCGTGCCCACCCAGCGGACGGCCGACGCGTGAACGACCGGGACGGCCGCCAGGGCGCAGGCGTCGGCCGCGAGGAACTTGGTGGCGAAGTTGTCCGAGCCCTCGAGGACCAGATCGTAGTCCCGGACGAGCGCGACGGCGTTGTCCGGGAGCAGGCGCGTGCGGTGCACCCGGAGCTCGAGCCGCGGCGCCACGGCTCGCAGCGCGCGCGCGGCGGCGTCGACCTTCGGCGCCCCGACGTCCCCCTCGGCGAAGAGGATCTGGCGATGCAGGTTGCTCCGCTCCACTTCGTCGTCGTCGCACAGCCCGAGCCGCGTGACGCCCGCCTGCACGAGCGCCATCGCGGCCGGGCACCCGAGCCCGCCGAGGCCGACGAGCAGCACGCGAGCCTCGCCGCGGCGGCTCACAGCGCCGGCTCCTCGGGAAAGTACTCCTCGAGGCTGAAGTAGCGCTCGCCCGTGTCCGGAAGCACCGTGACCACGTTCTTGCCCGGCCCGAGCTCCCTCGCCACGTCGAGCGCGGCCCGCACGGCCGCCCCGGCGCTGATGCCGACCAGCAAGCCCTCGCGGTGAGCGAGGTCGAGCTTCGTCCTCCACGCGGCCTCGTCCGCGACGGTGCGGACCTCGTCGACCACGTCCGGGTGGTAGTTCTTCGGCACGAACCCGGCCGCGAGCCCCTGGATCTTCGTCGGCCCCCGCTCGCCGCGCGAGATGGTGGCGCACGACGCCGGCTCCACCGCGACGATGCGCGGCGCCGGGGACAGCTCGCGTCGCAGCACCTGCCCCACTCCGCTCACGGTGCCGCCCGTGCCGACGCCCGCCACGAACGCGTCGAGCGAGAGCGGGCGCATCGCGTCGAGGATCTCGCGCGCCGTCGTCTCCGCGTGCACGGCCGGGTTGGCCGGGTTGTCGAACTGCTGCGGCATGAACGCGCCCGGCGTCGTCCGCGCGATCTCGCGGGCGCGGGCCATCGCCCCTTCCATCTGGTGCTGCTCCGGCGTGAGGACCACCTCGGCGCCGTACGCCTCGAGCAGCTGCCTGCGCTCGAGGCTCATGCTCTCGGGCATCGCCAGGATGCAGCGGTAGCCGCGCACCGCGCAGACGAGCGCGAGCCCGATGCCGGTGTTGCCGCTCGTCGGCTCGACGACGACGCCCCCGGGCTTCAGCTTCCCCGTGCGCTCCGCCTCTTCGATCATCGCGAGGCAGATGCGGTCCTTCACGGAGCCGCCGGGGTTCGCCTGCTCCATCTTCGCCCACACGGCCGCGCGCGGGCCCTCGCCGAGCAGGCGGATCGCGACGAGCGGCGTGTCCCCCACGAGCGCGAGGACGCTTTCGACCAGCCGGGGCGGAAGGCGCGGCGTAGCCATCGGAAGGACACGTTCTCTAGCACGGCGTTCGCGCGGGTTGGCTCACTGTGTCATAAGGGCTGGAGGCATGCGGGGCTCGAGCGAGGCGCAGGCGATTCACGCCGAATTCCCGGCCATCGATCTGCACGCCGACACGCTGATGTGGGCCCGCTGGATCGGCTACGACCTCCACACCCACCACGAGCCTCCTCTCTGGCGTGCGGCCCTCGGCGGGCACGTCGACCTCCCGCGGATGCGCGAGGGGGGCATGGGGGCCCAGTTCTTCGGGCTCGTGTCGCTGCCCATCGCCAAGCGGATGCACGGGCTCGCGCAGATCGTCCACGAGCAGATCGACGCGCTCGAGCAGCAGATGGCGCGCCACCCGGGGGCCATTCGCCTCGTGCGCAAGGCGGACGAGATCGAGGCCTGCAAGAAGGCGGGGGCGCTCGGCGCGTTGCTCGGGATCGAGGGGGCGCATGCGCTCGAGGGGGACCTCGACCAGCTCGACGCGTTCGCGCGGAGGGGCGTGCGCTACCTCGGGCTCCTGCACTTCAGCTCCAACGAGGCCGGGTTTCCAGCCTACGGGCGCGGCCGGAGCGACGAGCGAGGCCTGACGCCGTGGGGGTTCGACCTCGTCCGGCGATGCGAGGGCGCCGGTGTCCTCGTCGATCTCGCGCACATCAACCGGCGCGGGTTCCTCGACGTCTGCTCGGTCGCCACGAAGCCCCCCATCGTGAGCCATACGGGCGTCCTCGGCGCCTTCGACCACTGGCGCAACATCGACGACGCGCAGCTCCGGGCCGTGGCCGACAAGGGCGGGGTCGTCGGCGTCATCTTCTGCCCGCGCTACGTCGGGGGTGACGGTCTCGGACCCGTGGTTCAGCACATGAAGCACATCCTCGACGTCGTCGGGGAGGACGCCCCCGCGCTCGGGAGCGACTGGGACGGGTTCATCGTCCCCACGCGCCAGCTGGCCGATCCGCGCGGCCTGCCGCTCCTCACGGATGCGCTGCTCGCCGCCGGCATCCCCGAGCGAACCATCGGAAAGATCCTGCGCGGCAACGTGATGCGCGTGCTCGCCGAGGCTTGAGCGCCCGCGGCGGGGCGCGTCAGTCTGCCTCCACGGAGTCCACGGCGAGACCGCGCGCCTCCAGGCGGTCGACGATTCTCCCTCGCCAGGCGCCCACGTCGACCCCTGGCGGCGCGGAGAGCTTCACGCGCACGCGACCTTCGTCGACCTGCACGAGGAGGGTGCCCCCGGCCAGCTCCCCGGCGCCCAGCTCGAGGCGGACCGCGCCGCGCCGGCCATCGCCCGACCACGCGACGCGGCGCACCAGCGCCGGCAGGAGATCCTCCAGCGACGACCTCACCCGGGCCTCGACCTGGGCCGGGCTCGCCGGGGCCCCCGGCGTCATCGCCCCCGGCAGAGCCGGAGGGGCGAGCTGGGCGGCGTGGCGGGCGGACGGGTCGAGCGTCTCGTTCTGGGTCGTCCGCCGGCGGTGCGCGGGCTCGTCGGATGGGGGCCCGGCGGCTCGACCGTGCCCGTGGCCTCCGTGCTCCGCGCCCTCGCCGGGCGGCTCGTGGAGGAGCTTGCCGAACGCGCCGAGGCCGGCCTTGCCCTGCGGAGAGCCGAGCAAGGACGTGGGCTTGGAAGGAGAGGGCGCAAGCCCAACCTTCGGCAGATGGCAGGGGAGGATCGGTCTCATGCTCCCCTATCGGACGGAATCCCGAGGAGTTGCGTGCAAAAGGCCACGAGGCTTGACCCCCGTGCCCCCTGGGGTAGCTTCCACCCGAGGGTCGCCGCGGGGCGCGCACCCCAGGCGAGAAGGTTGGGCTGATTGAGCGCAGGTCCAGGGGGACTCGTCGTCGAAGTGGTGGGGGCGGCGCTGAGCACGGCGGTGGGTTCGCTGTTCGCTGCCGGCGATGCCGCGCTCAGCGAGATCCCCGAGGGTCGGATGCAGGCCCTCAGCGCGGGGGTGACGGGGGCCGGCGTAGCGTTCCGGCGCTTCACCGCCGACCCGTTGCGCATCCTCTCGCGCTGGCTCGTGGGCCGCGTCGTGGCCCTCAGCGTCGCCACCGTCCTCCTGAACGACGCCGCCCACGCCGCCGGGCTCGACCGTCTGGCCCTCCCGGTCGCCGTCCTCGGGGCGGTGCTGACCTACGGCACCTTCACCGAGATCGTGGGCACCCTCGCCCGCCGGCGCCCCGAGCGAGTCGGCGCGATGGCCCTCGCGTTCCTCCGTCCCCTCGAGTGGGTCCTCATCCCGCTGGCCGATCCCCTCGCCATCGTGGGGCGCGCGGTGGGCCGCCGGGTCCCCAAGTCGCGCGCGGCCGACCCTCGCATCACCGAGACCGAGGTGGAGTGGGCCGTCAGCGAGGGCGAGAAGGCCGGCGCCATCGCCAACGGACCGGCCGAGATGATCCGCAAGGTGCTCGACTTCAAGGACCTGACCGCGCGCGAGGTGATGGTCCCGCGGCGGCACATCCTCGGCATCGAGATCGGGACGGCGCTCGAAGAGGTGGTGGCGCTCGTCGCTCGCGAGAAGCACTCCCGATACCCGGTCTACACGGGGACGCTCGATCACATCGCCGGTCAGCTCTACGCGAAGGACCTCTTCGCGCTCGTGCGCGACGGCCACATGCACGGCAGCAGCCTCGCCGAGGTGGTGCGGACGCCGGCGATGTTCGTGACCGAGAACCAGTCGGCGGCGAAGATCCTCCAGGACATGCGCTCGCGGCGCCTGCACATGGCCATCGTGAGCGACGAGTTCGGGGGGACGTCGGGCCTCGTGACCATCGAGGACATCCTCGAGGAGATCGTGGGCGACATCCGCGACGAGAAGGACCGTGAGGACCCCATCCAGCGGATGGGCGACGGGCGGATCGTCGCCGACGCGTCGGTGTCGATCGCGGACCTCGAGCAGGCGCTCGGCAAGATCCTCCCGGACGACGGCGAGTTCGAGTCGCTGGGGGGGCTCATGGTGAGCCGGGCCGGGCGCGTCCCGAAGGTGGGCGCGACGGTCCAGGTCGACGGGCTGAAGCTCATCGTGCGCGAGGCGGACGAGAAGCGCGTCGTGAAGGTCGAGATCGTGCCGGACCGGCCCGGGCCGACTCCCACGGCCACATGACGGAGACCGTCACCGTGCGCCTCGACGCGACGGAGGCCGACGTGGAGGAGCCCGCCGCCGTCGCGGCCCAGATCCCCCTCGCGAGCACGCTGCCGCCGGGCACGCGCGTCGTCGTGCAAGCGACCGCGACGCGTCGGGGAGGACTTCTCCGCCGCCTCCTCGGCCCGCGGCGCGAGCCGGTGCCGCGCTCGACCGGCTGCACGGCGCTGCTCGCCCGCGGCTACGTGGCCATCGGCGCGGACGCCGACGGCTCCTGGGGCCACGCGCCTTCGCCGTCGCCCTGAGGACGACGGTCCCGGCTCAGTTCACCTTGTTGAGCGAGTCGGACAGCTTGCTCGCCATCTCGGAGAGGCCGGGCTTCGCGTCGAGGCCGATGCTGTCGTCGCCCTTCTGACCCTGGATATCGTCGACCAGCGAGTTCATGCTCGACATGAGCTGCGCGATCGAGCCCTTGAGCGGGCTCGGGCAAACCCTGTCGAACGACGTCGGCGAGACGGGCATGACCGCCCCGTCCTTGGGGATCTTCTCGCCCGTGAAGCGCGGCCACGTCGTGTTGCCGCCCTTCGGGTTCGTGAACGTGAGCTTGTCCGGGACGCCGTTCTTGTCGTCGGGCGCGATGGGCGTGACGAGGGGCGCGAGGAGGGTTCCCAGGTCGCCCGTGCTCTTGTCGACGATGGCCACCAGCGTGAGCGGCAGCTGCCCCGCCGGCCGCGCCAGCTCTTCGGTGATGGGCTTCTGCAGCTTGTTGAGCAGCGCGACGATGAGGTCCTTCTTCGCGTTGAGGGCCTCGACGCGGTTGATGAAGTCGAAGAGGCCCGTCGTCGTGTCGGCCGGGACGCCGGAGAAGCGTCGCCCGAAGAGCTTGTCGCCCGCGAAGTCGACGTGCATCCCCGAGAGCTGCTTGGCCAGATCCGGGGGAAACTTGCGGTCGCCGATGATGCTCTTGCCGCCGTCGGTGACCTTGGTCTTCATCTGATCGATGGTCTCTTTGGCCTTCGTCAGATCGGTCGCCAGCTCGTGCGCGTCGTGCGAGCTCTTCGAGCGGTCGGCTCCCTGCTGCGAGGCCCCGCCCGCGACGTAGCCGATGCCTCCGACCACGACCGCGAAGAGCATGCCGACGATGAGCCCCTGCTTTCGCGCGCTGCTCCGCGCCACCTGGACGGCGCCCTCGTCGACCTCGATGCGCTGCGGCTGGGGCATCGCCGGCGCGGCGTGCGACTGCGGCCGGAACGGCTGGGCCACGGCGGCCAGCGGATTCCCCGCGTCGAGCGGCGACCCCGACGACTGCGGCGAGAGCATGGGCCGCGGGATGCCCGACGGCGGCGGAATCGACGGCGGAGGCACGGGCGTGAGGCCCGGTCCGCGCAGCATCGGCGGCGGAGCGCTCGGCCGCGATGGAGCCGCGGGGGGCGGCGCCACGGCGGCTCCCGGCCCTCCCATGCGTTGGAGGCGAGATTTCAGGTCGATCTTCGGCTTCTTGTCGTCCGCCATCGTGCGCGGTGCGAAACTTACGTGCCCTGGCGCTCCTATGTCAACGCGACGTCGGAGCGGGCGCTATGCTCTGACCTCCTACATGACGCCCCGCGTCCTCTGCCTCGACAACTACGACTCGTTCACCTTCAACCTCGTGCAGTACCTGGGCGAGCTCGGGGCCGCCGTCGAGGTTTTCAAGAACGACGGGGTCGACGTGCCCTCCATCCGGGCGCGCGCGCCCCACGGGATCCTCATTTCTCCGGGGCCCTGCACGCCGAACGAGGCCGGCATCTCCCTCGAGGTCATCCACGCGCTGGGCGGTGAGCTGCCCATCTTCGGCGTGTGCCTCGGGCACCAGGCCATCGGGCAGGCCTACGGCGGCCGCGTCGTCCGGGCCGACCGCCTGATGCACGGCAAGACCTCCCCCATCCTCCACGACGGGCGCGGCCTCTTCGACGGCCTCCCCTCGCCCTTCGAGGCCACGCGCTACCACTCGCTGGTCGTCGAGCGCGCCTCGCTGCCGGCGGCGCTCGAGGTGAGCGCGTGGACCGCGGAGGGCGAGATCATGGGGCTCCGCCATCGGGAGCTCCGCGTCGAGGGCGTGCAGTTTCACCCCGAGAGCGTCCTCACGCACGAGGGCAAGCGCCTCGTCGCGAACTGGGTCAGGCAGCTCGCATGAGCAACGGCGCGGAGTTCCCGCCGCTGCTGGCGCGCCTCCTCGCCGTCCGCCCCGGTGAGGTCGACGCCGCCGACGTCCGCGCCGCCTTCGACGCGATCCTCGCCGGCGCGTGGACGCCGGTGCAGGTGGGGGCGTTCGCGGTGGCGCTGCGGATGCGCGGCGAGAGCGCGGAGGTCATCGTCTCGGCGGCCGGGGCGATGCGCGCCACGATGGCCGCGGTGGAGCACGGCCTGCCGGTCGTCGTGGATACCTGCGGCACGGGCGGCGACGGGGCGCACACGCTGAACCTCTCGAGCGCGGCGGCGGTCGTCGTGGCCGCGTGCGGGGTCGTGGTGGCCAAGCACGGGAACCGGTCGATCTCGAGCCGCTGCGGCAGCGCCGACGTCGTCGAGGCGCTCGGCATCCCGCTCGACGTGCCGGTGGACCGCCAGCACGAGGTGCTCCGCGAGGCGGGGATCGCGTTCCTCTTCGCCCCCGCCCACCATCCTGCCCTGCGGCACGCCGCGCAGGCCCGGCGCGAGCTCGGGACGCGCACCATCTTCAACGCGCTCGGTCCCCTCGTGAACCCGGCGCGGGCGAGCCACCAGCTCGTGGGGGTCTACGAGGAGACGCTGCGCCCGCTGGCGGCGCGCGCGCTGGGGCAGCTCGGGAGCCGTCGCGCCTGGGTCGTGCGGGGCGAGGACGGCCTCGACGAGATGAGCCCGTGCGCGCCGACGCGCGTCAGCGAGCTGGGGGAGGACGGCGAGGTGCGCGAGCGGATCGTGACGCCGGAGGACTTCGGGCTCGCGCGGGGTCCGGTGTCGGCCATCGCGGGGGGCGACGCGCCCGGCAACGCGCAGGCGCTGGTGGCCATCCTGGAAGGGACGAAGCACGCGGCGCGGGACGCGGTGCTCCTCAACGCGGCCGCCGCGCTGGTGGTGGCGACGGGGGACGAGCCGAAGGGCGCCGTCGAGCGGGCACGGAAGGCGATCGACGGCGGAGCCGCGAAGGCGGCGCTGGAGACGTGGAGAGGCGTGGCGCGGCGCGTGCGCGGCGGATGAGGGTCCTCGCCGACATCGTCGCGAGCAAGGAGCGAGAGCTCGAAGGCTTGAGAGGGCTTCCCCGGCGTCGAGCTGCCCGGGCGCCGCTCGACGTGGTCCGCGCGCTGCAGCGAGGCGGTGGCCCGCTGCGTCTCCTCGCGGAGGTGAAGCTCCGGAGCCCGAGCGGGGGCGCCTTCTCGCGAGCCCTCGCGCCGGACGCGCGGGCTCTCGTCTACGCGGAGGCGGGGGCCGCAGTGGTCAGCGTGCTGTGCGACGGCCCGTTCTTCGAGGGATCCTGGGACCACCTCGCCGCGGCGCGCGCCCGCCTCGACGCCGCGGGCCTGACGGTTCCTCTGCTGGCCAAGGAGTTCGTCGTCGACGCGCGGCAGATCGCCGAGGCGCGCGACCGGGGGGCGGACGCCGTCCTGCTCATCGCGCGAATCGTCGACGCGGCGACGCTGAAGGCGCTGGCCCGGGTGGCGTTCGAGGAGGGGCTGGAGCCGCTGCTCGAGGTCGTCGACGAGGCGGAGCTGGAGTCGGCGCTGGCCACGGGGGCGCGGCTCATCGGCGTCAACGCGCGGGACCTCGATTCGCTGGCGATGGACGCCACGCGGGCCGCGCGGGTGCTCGACGCGGTGCCGGCCGGGGTCGTCGCCGTGCACCTCTCGGGGCTCAAGAGCCCGGCCGACGTGGCCCGCGTCGCCGCGGGGCGCGCCGATGCAGCGCTGGTGGGCGAGGCGCTGATGCGGGAAGACGATCCGCGAGGGACGCTTGGGGCGATGGTGAAGGCTGCGGCGGGCGAGCGGGCGCGGGAAACCGGGTAGCCCACGCCCGACGTCGACAGGTCGGTGCTCGCGTCCGCGGGAATTCGGGAGGAACCCCCCCCGCCGCGGCGAGCACCGGCCCGTCGACGGCGGGCGTGCGTCCCCCTGAGGCGGGCTTCAGGACGCGATCACTCGACCCAGGGTGAGCGTGAAGTCGAGCGACGCTTTGACCGAGACGAGGGTGAGCGAGCCGCTCGCGAGGCCGAGGTTCGCCGAGGGGTTCGGGAAGAAGTAGCGCGGGAAGTGGATGGACCAGAGGCCTGGCTCGACGGTGACGGAGCTGAAGGTCGGGACGATGCGGCACTCGACGAGCGCCTGGTAGCAGGCCGATGGGCCGTCCTCGACGGAGTGAAATTGCTTCAGCGCGAAGAGCGTGACCGACGAGTCGGCGTTGAGCAGGTCCTGCCAGAGCTGCTGGAGGACGGCGCCCGGGTTCCACGGGAGGATCGGCGGGATGCCGATGATCTGGTCGACGGTGAGGACGGGCTGCATCGATGCGAGCGCCCCGCGCGTGAGGAGCGTGAGGCTCGCCACCGTGAGGGGAAACGGCACGTCGCCCCCGAAGGGCCACGCGGGGAAGGTCGCCAGCTCCTTGGGGATGCCGTAGATCTCGCGGCCGGCGATGAGCGTCGCGCCGTTGTCGACGAAGAGGTACGGGCAAACCAGGCCGATCGACGTGGACGTCGCCGTCTGCACCTTCACGGGGACGAAGACGCCCACCTCGCGCTCGGCGAGCGTGCCCCAGCTCTGGTACTGCGGATCGCCCGACGTGATGTCGTCGCTCGCGGCCCCGAAGACGAGCACGAGCGGGATGGCCGGGAGCCACGGCGTGACGGCGGCGCCTGGCACCGAATACCGCGCGCACAACGCCGCGAGCGACGCGGGATCGGCGAGGAACGGGAACGCCTGCGCCGTCGTGTCGGCGAGCACCACCGGGCCCGGAAAGACCCAGTCGTCGTCGTTCTGCACGTAAAGCGGGAGGCTCGCCCGCACGGAGCACGCGGCGGCCGCCGAGACGCCCGATCGGGCCGCGCCTTCGACGCAGCCCTGGTTCTCCTCGGTGATCACCCAGTCGCTCGCGAGAAAGAGGTTCTCGACGGCCGCGCCGTCGGCGGGCAGGCGGAGGGCGACCGAGCCGGGGACGGACGCGACGTAAAGCTCCGAGCCGGAGACGTTCGCGCGCAGGTACTGCGCGGCCAGGCGGTTGCTGCCGACGGCCCCGGAAGGATCGATGAGGTCGTTCCACGTGAACGACGGCAGGAGCGTCGGGAGCGAGGTCGTGACCCAGCCGACAGCCTCGGTCGTCACGATCTGCAGGGCGGCGACCGGGTTCGTGGTGCCGCCCGTGTACACGTCGGACATGTAGAGGACGGCCTTCTCGCCGGCCACGCGCTCGCTCGCGAGGACCTGCGCCATGTCCGCGCACGAGTTGAACGGGCGATCGAAGGAGCCGAGCATCATCTGGCCCTGGGTCCAGCCGAGCTGCGCGGTCGTCTTGTCGAGCCAGAGCTGGATGGACTGCGTCGGGACCGTCGTGATGCCGCCGATGGCGGCCGCGATGGGCGGGAGGGCGGCGAGCGTGGGCGCGCTCGCGGTGAGGGCTCCGATGGGAATCGCGCAGACGACGTAGTCGAAGTCCGCCGGCCCGAGGACGATGGGCCCGACGGGGCGGTTGACGAGCGACGCGTCGGGCCACCAGTACTGGCCGCTCGGGCTGACGAAGAGCTCCGAGACGGTGCGCTCCGTGCCGTCCCCGGTGAGCTCGATCCGGTCGACGAGCTGCTGCCCCGTGGACCCCGGAGGTCCGACGTGCACATCGGTCACGACGTGCTCGAAGCGGAAGTGCACGCCCTTCGCCGCCAGCGCGAAGTAGAGCGGCGCGAAGACGACGTCCCCCGTCCCCGCCATGCGGTAGAAGACGTGCCCCGCGTAGAGCAGGAGCATCATCAGCGTGTCGTAGAGGGCGACGCCGGCCGCGAACCCGATCGCGCGGCTGAAGCAGAGGTCGTAGATGGCGTTGACGATGGGCGAGTCCCACGTCAGCTCGGGCGACGGGAGCGCGGGGCCGATGCTCTGCAGCCAGGCCTTGTAGTCGAGGGCGTTGAGCGTGGGGTTCTGAAAGGCGGACGGCGTGAAGAGACCCCACTTGAGGATGCCGAGGAGGTTCGTCGCCCCGAAGTAGATGGCCATCCAGAGGTGGCGGAGCGACGTCGGGATCCCGGTCGCGCTGGGCGGGCTGGCGAGGATGCCCTCGAGGACGACGGGGAGCTGCAGGAGGGCCGCCACCGTCGCCGCCGGGCTCAGACCAGCGGGTACGGCAGCGCCGAGAGTGGCGCCGAAGGTCGTGCCGGCGAGGGTCTGCGCCTCGTACTGCTGCACCCAGCTGGCCAGCGTGCCGGACGCCCGGACGAGCGCCGCGAGAAAGTCGCGCTGGTCCGGATCGGCGTCGCCGGGCTTTTGCGAGCTCGAAGGGAAGGTGATGGGCCAGAAGTCCCACCTGCCATTGATCTCGTCGGGGAGCTGCAGGAGGTCCGACGGCTCGAGCGCCTGCGCGAAGGGCGGGAACCCGAGCCCCATTGGCCCCACCTCGGCGTAGCAGTCGCGGAGGATGCGGAGCAGCTGGCTGTAGAAGCCCATGAGGATGTGGATGCCGTGCTCCTCGACGCGGTACGAGCCGTCGGAGATCTTGCGCCCGCTCGCGCACTTGCCGCCGAGGCGCCACGACGCCTCGTAGATGGTGACGTCGTAGGTGACGTCGGGCGGAGGGTTGTGCACGAGGGTCCACGCGGCCGCGACGCCGGCCATGCCGCCCCCCAGGATCGTCACCTTCACCGTCCTCGCCATGACTTCTCTCCCCTCGTGAAAACGTGGCAATCGCCGTGTCAGCCGGTCAGCCGGCCCCCAGCTCGGACTCGGCGCGCCGGGCGGCGACGACCTCGAGCTTCATGCCGAGGCCCTCGGCGAGGGATCGCGAGCGCCGAAGCTCGGCGAAGGCCGCGCGGCGGCGGCCGCGAAGGGCGTGCACCTCCGCGGCGAGCCGGTGGGCCGCGGGGCTCGCGAACGGGAAGAGACGCGCGAAGCGCCCGAGGGCACGGACGGCCCGTCGCGCGTCGAGCTCGCGGGCCGGGTCCGTCCGGCGGGCGCGCCAGAGGCCGAGGGCCGCCTCGGCGGCGCCGAGGTACGCGTCGAAGCACGGGGGCAGCGGCATCACGGCGCGCGTCAGGCGAGGCAGGACGTCGGCGAGGACGCCGGCGGCCGCGTCGGGCTTCTCGGCGCGCAGGTAAGCCGCCGCGAGCAGGCCCTCGCAGATCGCGATCGACGAGCGGTCCGCGCCGGGCTTCAGGAGCCGCCGCGCCTCCTCGAGGGAAGCCACGGCCTCGGCGGCGCGTCCCGCCGCGAGCGCCGAGCGGGCCGTCAGAAAGAGCCCCCAGCCGAGGTGCTGGACGTTGGTCCGTGCGCGCGCCGACGCGAGGACCGCCTCGAACCCGAGCGCCGCCGTCGTCACGTCGCCGCGGTAGTAGTCCGCGTGGGCCGCGACCGTCTGCGCGATCTCGACGTCCTGCTTGTCGCCGATCTCCCGGAGCACGTCCGCCGCCGCGTCCGTCGAGGCGACGACACGCGTCCACTCGCCGAGGCCGAGGCCATAGAGCGCCTCGAGGTAGAGACCCCGCGCGCGCGCCGCCCGGTGCTCTTTGCGCGTGGCGAGCTTGCTGGCCTTGTCGAACAGCGCGCGCGCCAGGCGCCGGAGCCCCGCGACCCCGGCCACGTAGGCGAGGCGCGCCTGGGCCTCGACGACGAGCTCCCCACGGCCGGAGCGCCAGGCCCAGAGAAGACCCCAGAGCAGCACGGCGAGCATCGGCGTCAGCGAGAGCGTGAAGTAGTAGGAGCTGGCGAGCTGCCCCGCGCACCGGGCGGCCTCCAGCCGATCCTCGACGGTCTTCCTCCCCGGGCGAAACCGCGAGAGCGTCCCCACCAGCAGGACCATCGTCAGCCCCGTGGCGGCGCGGAGGGTCCACCCCGCGTCCGTCGCCGGCAGCGGGTGGCCGAGCAGCTCGAGCGCGGCCCGGGAGTCCTCGATGCACCCCTCGACGTCCCCGATCGCGAAGCGCGCGTCTCCACGCTTTCGCCTCCAGACCGCCGCGCGGGCGCGGTCGACGGCGCCGCTCTGGCTCATGAGCTCGAGCGCGCGCCCGAGGAGCTCGGCGGCGTCCCGATGGGCGCCGCTGCGGAAGGCGACGTCGCCGGCGCGATCGAGGTACGGCAGGGCGCGCCCCGGCTCCGCGGCGGCGGCGAAGTGATGCGCGAGGGCCTCGTCGGCGACGGGCGGGTGGTCGCGGCGCGTCGCGTGCTCTTCCAGGCACACGCCGGCCCGCCGGTGGACGCGTCGCTTCTCGTCGTCCGGCGTGAGGTCGTAGATGGTCTCGCGGAGCTTGTCGTGCGTGAACGCGTAGCCGTCCGGGCGGCTCCGCAGGATCTGCCGCTCGCAGAGCGCGTCCAGCGACTCGTAGAGCCGCGACGGCGGCATCTCCGGGCAGACCCCGAGCAGACAGCAAGGCGCGACCTCGGCCCCGATGACCGCCGCCGCCAGCAGGACGCTCCGCGCGTCGTCGTCCAGCTCGGCGAGGCGCCGCTGGAAGAGCCCCTTCACCGACTCGGGCAGCGGCAGCCGCTGCGCGACGAGGAGCGCGTCGCGCCCGGGCGCCTGCAGCGTCCAGGCTCCGAGCCGGTCGCGCCGCAGCCACCCCTCGGCGAGCGCCGTCCGCATGTACTCCGTCAAGAAGAACGGGTTGCCCTGCGCGTCGGTGAGCACGTGGTGCAGGATGGGGTTCGGCGTCTCCGGGATGCCGAGCATCTCGCGCGCGATGACCTCCGCCGCGTCCCGATCGAGGCGCGTCACCTCCAGCGTCCGGCTCGACACGCCCCGCAGCGACTCGGCCCTCGCCGGCTCGATCTCGTCCCTCCGGTACGCGCCGACGACCGCGAGCGGCAGCGTCGAGAAGAAGTCGCCGCGGAGCGACTCGAGGACCGCGAACGTGAGCTCGTCGACCCACTGCAGGTCGTCGAGCAGCAGGAGCACCGGGCCCCCGGACGCCAGGGCGCGGAGCAGGTGCCTGACCTCGCCGAGGATCTGCTCGCGGACACCCTCGGGCGAGCACGGCGGCCGGCTCGACACGGGGCCCATCACCTGGGTCAGCGTGGGATCGTGATCCGCGACGAGCGGGTGGCTCGCTCCGAAGAGGAACGCCGTCTCCTCCGGGCCGCCGTCGCGGCAGCGGTCGGCCGCGAGCTGGAGCAGCGATCGGAGCGGATGCAGCGGGCCGGCCGATGGGTCCGGGCCATGGTGCGTCTCGGCGTCGACGGAGCTGCACCGCCCGCTGACGATGGTCATTCCGAGCGGGCGCGCGAGGCGAACCGTCTCGGCGAGGAGCCGCGTCTTGCCCACGCCGCTCTCGCCGGCGAGGCACACGAACGAGCCCGCGCCGCCGCTCGCCTCGGCGAGGTGCGCGTCGAGCTCCTTCACGATCTCCTTCCGCCCGACGAGCGAGCAGCCGTAGAGATACGTCTGCGGACGCGCGTCGGGAGACTCGGCGAGGCCGTCCGCGCCGAGCAGGGCGAGATGGTCGACGACGTCGAGCGCGTACGCGGTGCGCTCACGCCGGTCCTTCGCGAGAAGCGCCGCGACGACGGCGTCCAGCCCGGGCGACGACACGCCCGGCGCGATGCGCGACGGGGGCACGACCTCGGCCGTGAGGTGCGCGCGGACGATTTCCTGCGGGCTCCCGACGAACGGCGGGCGGCCCGTCAGGGCCTCGTAGAGGAGGCATCCGTACGCGTAGAGGTCCGCCCTCGCGTCGATCTCGTCCCGGCAGATCTGCTCGGGGGCGAGATACGGCACGGTCCCGAGGCCCGCCGTGAGCTCGTCGATGCTGCGCCGGCCGTCCTCGTTCGCGATGGAAGCGAAGCCGAAGTCGATGAGCACCGGCTGGCCGGCTCGGACGATGATGTTGCGCGGGCTGAGGTCGCGATGCACGAGGCCTCGACCGTGCAGGTACGCGAGCGTCTCGCCGACGCGGCGCAGGATGGTCAGCAGCGGGCGGTCGAGGGTGCGCGGTCCGGTCGGCGACCGTCGCTGAAAGAGCGCGTCCAGGCGGTCTCCGTGGACGAGCTCCATGGCCAGCCACGGCACCCCCGACTCGACCCCGTCGTCGACGATCTCGACGACTCCCGGGTGACGCACCCGCCGCAGCACGCGGATCTCGTTGCGGAGCGATGCGAGGGCGGCGGGGGTCCCGGCTTCCACCGTCTTCAGCGCGACGTCCGCCTGGCCCGGTCGTGCGGCGCGGTAGACGGTGCCCGCCCCTCCCCGCCCGATGCTCTCCTTCAGCGCGTAGCCGCCGATCCACGTCGCGTGGGCCGGCTCGAGCACCGACTGGACGATGAGGCCCCCCGGCATACCGTGCGTGCAGATGCCTCCCGCGCCGACGTGGCGTCCTTCTGGGATATCAGAAGAAGCGCGTTAATTCGCCCCTGCGCTGCCCTCGCCCTACCCTGCCCTCACCGTGGATCTCCAGGGCTGGATCGACGTCTACCTCGACCACCTGCGCGTCGAGCGAGCCCTCGCCAGAAACACCCTCGACGCCTACGCGCGCGACCTCAATGCCCTCGCCGCGCACGTCGGCGGCGAGGCCGACCCGAAGGCCATCGGCGCCGAGGCGCTCTCCTCGCTCATGGTGGCCAACGTCGGCCGCGGCTTCGGCGCCCGCTCGAGCGCCCGGCAGCTCTCCGGCCTCCGCGGCTTCTTCCGGTTCCTCGTGCGCGAGCGGGTCGTCCCCGAGGACCCCACGTCCCTCATCGACCGCCCGAAGCTCGCCAGCAAGCTGCCGCGCGTCCTCTCGTTCGAAGAGATCGAGCGGCTCCTCGGCGCCCCGGACACGACGACCGACCGGGGCTCCTGCCACGCCTCGATGCTGCACCTGATGTACGCGTCGGGCCTCCGCGTGAGCGAGCTCGTAGGGCTCCGCACGGCGGACGTCGATCTCCAGCGTGGCCTCGTTTCGGCGTTCGGCAAGGGAGGCAAGCGGCGCCTCGTTCCCATGGGCGAGGTCGCGATCGACCACGTGGCCCGGTACGTCCGCGACGTCCGCCCGCGCGCGACCGTCGGGGCCACCGACGAGAAGGCCCTCTTCGTCTCCCCCCGCGGCGGCCACTATTCGCGGGAGTCGTTCTGGCGGATCGTCCAGCGCTACGCGCGCGTGGCCGGCATCTATCCCTTGCCCTCGCCGCACAAGCTTCGTCACTCGTTCGCGACGCACCTCCTTCGCGGCGGGGCGGATCTCCGCGCCGTGCAGGCGATGCTCGGGCACGCCGACCTCGGGACGACGGAGATCTACACGCGGGTCGCGCAGGACCACATCCGCGCCGCCCACGCCAAGTCGCACCCGCGGGCCTGAGCCCCCCTCCCTCCCCGGGACGACGTAGGGGCGCGACGGCGCGCGCCGGGCGGGCATCGGAAAGAGCAGCCATGCGAGTGCACCACCTGAATTGCGGCACGATGTGCCCGCCCTTCGGACGGCTGGTCAACGGGACGGGAAGCCTCTTCGCGCGCGGGCGGATGGTCTGCCATTGCCTGCTGGTCGAAGGCGCCGACGGGCTCGCGCTCGTCGACACCGGCCTCGGGACGGCCGACGTGGCGGATCCGTGCGGCCGGCTGGGAGCGGGCTTCGCCAGGATGATGGGCGCGCCGTTCTCGCGCGACGAGACCGCGCTGGCGCAGGTGGAGAAGCTCGGCTTCCGTCGCGAGGACGTGCGCCACCTCCTGCCGACCCACCTCGATCTCGATCACGCCGGCGGGCTCTCCGACTTCCCCGATGCCACGGTGCACCTGCTCGCGCGCGAGCACGACGCCGCGACCGGCCGCCGCACCTGGAGAGAGCGCGAGCGGTACCGCCCGATGCAGCTCGCCCACAAACCGAAGTGGCGCCTCCTCGAGACGGGCGGCGGCGACCGGTGGTTCGGCTTCGAGAGCGTCCGCGCCGTCGGGGGGACGAAGGACGAGATCCTGCTCGTGCCGCTCCTCGGTCACACGCGTGGCCACAGCGGCGTCGCGGTGCGCACCGAAGGCGGCTGGATCCTCCACGCGGGGGACGCCTACTTCTTCCACGGCGAGGTGCACGAGGACCCGCCGCGCTGCCCGCCTCTTCTGGCGGGCTTCCAGTCGCTCGTCGAGGTCGACCGCGAGGCTCGGCTCGGCAACCAGGCGCGCCTGCGCGAGCTCGCCAGCGATCACGGCCGTGAGGTCACGATCGTCAGCGCCCACTGCCCCATCGAGCTGGAGCGCGCGCTCGCGGCCACGCCCGCAGCGGCCCCAGCGACCCACGCGGCGAGCTCGACGAACGGAACGAAGGTGACGAACGGGAGCGCTCTGGTCCACTGACCCCCCCGGAGGCTGGCCGCCCGAGGGGGGGTCCCGTGCTAACTTCTGTCCCGCATGGGTGCGCCTTTCGAGGTCCTCGAACCGACGGCGGCGGAGACTCCCTTGGTCGTCGAGATCCCCCACGCGGGCCTCGATCTTCCCGCTCCTTTCCTCGAGACACTCAGCGCGCCGGCGCGCGCCGTCGGACGCGACGCCGACCTCTACGTCGACGCGCTCTACGCGGACGCCCCCGCCGAGGGGGCCACCGTCCTCTGCTGCCGGATGTCGCGCTACGTGGTCGACGTGAACCGCGCCGAGACCGACGTGGACGGCGAGGTCGTGGACGGCGCGCGCGGGGACGTGACGCTGCAGCACGGCCTCGTCTGGCGGACGACCAGCGAAGGCGAGACGGCCCTGTCCCGGAAGCTGACACGGTCCGAGCTGGAGGAGCGGCTGGAGCTCGTCTGGCGGCCCTACCACCAAATGCTGGCGCGTCTCATCGAGCTGAAGCGCTCCCGCTTCGGCGTGGCGGTGGTGCTGGCGGCGCACTCGATGCCGAGCGTCGAGCGAAGCGGTCGAGACCGGACGCGTGACGTCCAGCCGGGGCGTCCCAGGGCCGACGTGGTGCCGGGGACACGCGGGCGGCGGAGCGCGGCCCCCAGCCTCATCGACGCCGTCGAGGAGCACGCCATCGCGCGGGGGTGGAGCGTCCGCCACGACGATCCGTACGCCGGCGGCTTCACGACGCAGAGCTACGGTCGGCCCGCCGAAGGGGTGCACGTGGTCCAGGTCGAGCTGGCCCGGCGGCTCTACCTCGACGAGGCCACCCTGCGGCCGGGCGCCGGCTTCGAGAACGTCCGCGGCTGGTGCCGGGAGCTCGTCGGCAAGCTCGGTCGGCTCGGCGTGCTCGCGAGACCTTGACAGATGGCTCGTCCCACGTCAGTTTGCCGGCCCTCACAGGACCCAAACCCATGGCCAAGAGCGACATTACCGGGAAGCGCAAGCTCAAGGCGCACAACGTCTCGCACTCGAACATCAAGACGAACCGCTGGCAGAACGTCAACGTTCAGCGGCGTCGCGTCTGGGTGCCCGAGCTGCGCCGCTTCGTGACGCTGAACCTGACGACCCGTGACATCCGCAGCATCGACAAAGTGGGCATCACCGAGTACGCGCGCCGCCACGGCGTGAACCTCGCGCGGATCTGAGCCCGAGAGGGGTTTTTCTCTCTCCCTCCTCAGCGCGAGGCGAGGACGGCGGCGGTCTCGCCCGTGCGCGTGATGGCGACCGGGCGACCGAGCCCCGTGCCGAGGGCCTCGAGGAGCGCGGCCGCGTCGTCCAGCCGGGCGACGAGCGCCTCGAGCGCGGCCTCGGCGCCGTCTGCCTCCGCGACGCCGATCGCTGCGTCGATGACGCCGCGACGCGCGCGGAGCGCGATGGGCGCGGCGGCCGGGCGCGGCTCTCCGGGACGAACGCGAGTTTCGCCGCGACGCACGGGTGTTGCGAACGCCGGGGCGACGAGACCCAGGCCGGTGATGGACACACCGTCGACGGCCACCTCGTAGCAGGCGATCGCCACGAGGCCGCGACCGTCGGCCGCCACGACGACCTGGCCGGCGGTCCCCCCCGGTGCAGCCTCCCTCCACGGGACGCGGAGGACGCCGCTCGGGGCGAGCGCCCGCTCCTCGCACGTGACCACTCCCGGACGTACCGCGCGCAGATCGTCCTCCGTGAGCGTTCCTCCGGCGGCGCGCCCCGCCACCGCGGCCAGCTCGCCGGCCACCGCGTCGTCGCCCATCGCCGCCGCCCCGCGCCTCGCGAACACCTCGAGGACCGCCGCCCGCTCCGCCGAGATCGCGCGAGCCCGCTCGACCGCGGGCCCCGCCGCGCGCTTCAGCGTGCTGCCCCCGAGGGCCGCGAGCACCGCCGCGAGCGCCGCCGGTAGCGCCGGCACCCCGACGCGCGCCGAGGCCGGGACCGCGTCGCCCGCCTGGACGCCGCGCGGCCGCGGGATGCCGAGACCGGGCTGCCGCACGCGCCCGTCGAACGCTTGAAGCCCCGCCCCTGCCCCGCCCACGAGGAGCTGCACCGGCCCGAGGAAGACCCCCGGGGACTCCGCCGCGGCGACCAGCACGCCCGTCACGACCGCGTCGACCGCGTTCCCCTTCGCCAGCGCGTCGCGAGCCGCCTGCGCGACGTGCGCCTCCGAGCCGCCCGCTGCCCGCTTGGCCAATGGGCCTACTCCTGCTCGTCGTCGCGCACGACGATGCCGCCGCGAGGACGGACGAGCCGCGCCCCTCCGCCCACGGGCGCCGCGGCGCGCGCGCTCTTCACGAGCTGCCGGAGGCGCTTGGCCTCGACGAGCGCCGAGTCGGTCTCCACGATGGCGAACACGTCACGCCGCGCCCCGACCGCGCGCACGACGCGCTCGAGCGCGATGGGCCCGAAAGCCCGCGTCTCGCCCAGCGCGCGCATTCGCAGGTAGGCCACCGGGCCGGCCGGCACGGCGTCGCGCGCCGGATCGACCGCCAGCAAGACGCCCCACGCCCGCGCCTGCGCCGCCGCCGTCTCGACCTCCCAGACGCCGCTCGGCTCCCACACGAAGTGCGTCACGTCGTGGGGGACGCGATCGATGATCTTGGCGATGCGGTCGCGCCAGACCTGGGCAGGCGTCACGTCGGCCGGCGTGCGCAGCACGAAGCAGCGGGCCTGGAGCGCATCGACGGCCGCGCGGGCCGCCTCGAGCTCGCGGTCGGCGTTCTCTCCCGGCTTGACGCGCGACAGGGCGGGCCCGGCGACGACCGAGAAGTCGAACGTGGGCGGCACCGACTTGCGCCAGCGCTTGAGCGTCGCCAGCGTGGGCGTGAAGCCCGGCGCCTCGGGGTGGGCGGGGCTGCCGAGCGTGACGCGCACCTCGAGGAGATTGAAGCGCTTCGCGTACGCGGCGATCGCGCCGCGCAGCTCCTTCGCTGCGATGTGCCACCGGGAGGTCATTGGGCCGCGCCGCGCCCATGTTGCACGCTATCTTCCGTTACGCCAGGCCCTTCAACCATCGCGGAAATGAAACCACTGCGTCGGCTCGGCTCGCACGAAGCGCTCGAGAGCGCTTGCCAGGCTCTGCGCGGCCGTGTCCATCGCATCTTCCGGCGGCGCGCGAGGCATGCGAATGGGCGGCTCGAGCTGGACGACGTAGCGCCGGTGTCCCGTGCGGGCCGCGAAGACCGGGACGATGGGCGCGCCCGTCAGCGCCGCGAGACGAAGCGGCCCCTCGGGGAGGCGCGCGCGGGCGCCGAAGAGCGTGACCTCGCGGGCGCGCTGCTGCGGCGGCGAGCGGTCGACCTGGAAGGCCACGGCGCCGCCGTCGCGCAGGTGCCGGGCGAGAGGGAGCGCCGACAAGGGATCGTCGCCCACGTGGGCCACGAGCACGCCCTGTCCTTCGCGGGCCCCGTCCTGGATGAGCCCCGCGCGGGGATCGCGCTCGGGGCGCTCGACGATCATGACGCGCAGCCCGTGATCGCGCGACAGGAGAGGCCCCGCCGCCTCCCAGCCCGCCGTGTGCGCGGTCACCAGGATGAGGCCCCGCCGGTCCGCAAGCGCGTCGAGCAGGTGCAGCTCCCCGAGGACCACCGCTCGAGGCGCAGGCCGGCGCGGCGAGCCCGAGCCGAGCACCTCGGCGAGACACGAGGCGTAGCTCACGAAGGTGCGCGCGACGTCCACCTGGTCGCGCAGCGCGCCCCGCCTTCCCTGCACCCGGCGCAGGTTGTCCCGCACGAAGCGCCGTCGCTCGCCGGCGAGCGCCCACGCCATGACCCCCACGACGGGCGGCGCGACGCGCACGAACCACTCCGGCCCCGACGAGCCCCAGCGCGCCATCCGGCGCCAGAGCGCGCCGTCGAGCCCGAGCGAGAGGGAGCCCGCCATCGCTCGCTGCGTATAGACCATTTGCGGTAGCTTGCCCGCGATGCTGGACCTCGGCGCCCGCGGGCGCGCGCTGTTCTGCGTGCTCTTCTTCGGGAGCGAGGCCGTCCTCGTCGCGACGGCCGGGCTGCGCTCGGACAGGTCCTACGGCTTTCGCATGTTCCCGGAAGCCTCGACCCTCGTCGTCCACGTGTCGCGCCGGCTCGACGGCGGGCGCCTCGTGCCCATCGAGGGCGGGCGCTGGCAGGCGCACGACTGCTCGGGCGCCGTCCACTCGTTCCGCTGGGGGACGATGGTGCACTACCCGGCACCGGGGCAGCTCGACGTGCCGGTGGGCGCGCCGTACGGAGTCGAGTCCGAGGTGCACCGCACGCGCGACGCGCTCTCCTGGATCGCGACTCACACGCCCGACGACTGCGAGACGCGCGCGCTCGTCGCCCGCATCGAGCCGCGGAAGAACGGGCGGACGCTCGAGCCCATCGAGGCGGAAGTGGCCCATGCGCATTGAAGCCGCGGGCGCCGCGCTCCGCCGCCTGCGCGACCAGACGGGCGACACCTTTCTCCTGGCCGTGGTCCGCGTCGGCTTCGGCCTGCTGCTCCTCAACGAAGCGTGGCTGGCCATCCAGCAGTTTCGCGACCTCGGGTACTTCGGGGGCTACTTTCACCAGCCGTTCCTGTCCGAGAGCCTCGTCCCCTCGGAGGGGCTCTACGAGATGATCCTCGGCGTGCAGCTCGTCGCCGCGGTCCTCGTCGTGGCTGGCCGGGGCGCCCGCCCGGCGCTGCTCGTGGCGGCGGGCCTGCTCGTCTACACCATGCTCTGCGACCGGCTCTGGTTTCACCACTACCGGCACACGATGGCGGCGTTCTCGACGCTCCTCGCCTTCGCGCCGTGCGACCGGCACTTCGTCCTCGGGCGCCCTGCGAACGACGCGCCGGGGCCGCTGTGGGCCGCGAACGCCATCCGCGCGCAGGTCTCCATCATGTACCTCGCGTCGGGCGGCTCGAAGCTGCTCGATCCCGAGTGGCGCGGCGGGCGGATGATGCTCGGCATGGTCCGCGGGCTCTCGCAGCTGATGCAGCGCAATCACCTGCCCGTGTGGCTCCTCGAGGCGATGCGGACCCCCCTCGGCGCCAGCCTGCTCGCCAAGGGCGCCATCGGCACCGAGCTCGCCCTCGCGCTTCTCCTCTGGCTCCCGCGGACCCGCAAGCTCGCCATCTGGATGGGCCTCGTGTTTCACCTCGTCATCTCGCAGATGACGCCCGTCAGGCTCTTCACCATCGAGATGATGCTCGTCTACCTGCTCTTCGCGACGCCGGACCGGGGCGCTCGGGTCGTCCGCTACGATCCCAGGCGCCACACGGTCGCCTCGTTCATCGAGTCGCTCGACTGGCTCCGCCGGTTCACGCTCGCCCCGTCCGACGAGCAGACCGCCTTGGTCGTCGTGGACCGCGACGGGACGGAGAAACGCGGCCTCGACGCCCTCGCCGTCGTCGTCGGCGCGCTGCCGGTCCTCTTCGTCGTGTGGCCGCTCGTCGCGGCGCTGGCCCGGCTCGCCGGCGCGGTCAGACGCGGATCACCTCGGGGTGCGCTCTGAGCAGCTCGTCGAGCCACGCGTTCGAGAGCTTCTCCTGCATCGAGTTGGCGCGCAGCCGATCGTGCAGGTTGCGGAAGTCGACCGCGTCGAGCTCCTGATCCTGGTTGAAGCACGTGAAGACGACGCGCTCCTTGCCCGTGTGCGGGTCGCGGAGCTTCTGCAGGCACTGCGCGCAGACCTCCTTCATCATGCACTGCATCGGCGAGTTGATGCTCCCGATGGCCAGGTGCTTCGGATCGAGCAGCGGCGCGAGCACGGCGTGCCGGGCCTCGCGCACGGCGTTCATCATCCCGTCGCTGCCGATGGCGATGATGCGCTTGACCTCGCGCAGCGGAATGGCCGGCGCCCCGCCGAGCTGCCCCGTCCCGTAGGCGGTCATCGCCTGGACGAGGTTTCCGCGGAAGGTCCGGTCCTGCGGGCGATGCGGCTCGATCGCCGAGCCCCCGTCGGTGCACCACACGACCTGGTCGGTCCAGCGCTCGATGTCCTCGCGCTTGAAGAGATCCTCCCCCCGCCGGTAGCCGGCGAAGTAGAGCACCTTGCCGCCGAGCAGCTTGAACGCGCGCGCGATGGAGAAGAGGACGGCGTTGCCGAGGCCGCCCCCGCAGAGGAGCACGGTCTCCTTCTGCGCGATCTCGGTCGGCTGCCCCGTCGGCCCCATCAGGATGATCGGCTCGTTCGGCTCGAGCGCGGCGCAGAGCCGCGAGCTTCCGCCCATCTCGAGCACGATGGTCCCGAGCAGGCCCTTCTCCACGTCGACCCACGCCCCCGTCAGCGCGAGCCCCTCCATCGCGAGGCGCACCTCGGCGTGCAGGAGCGGCACCCCCTTGCCGTCGCGATCGACCTGGAGCACCGGCGCGAACGCCTCGAAGTTCTGCAGGCGATAGAACTGGCCCGGCTGGAATTTGCGCGCCGCCATGGGCGCGTGCACCACGATCTCGACGATGTTCCGCGTCAGCCGGTTGACCTGGTGGACGCGCGCGACGAGCTCGTGATCGAGCCTCTCGAAGAGGACGCGGAGCTTCTCGTCGCGCGCCGGCTGCCCGGCCGGATCGAGCGCCTGCGGGAAGAGGCGGACGACGTGCGGATAGCCGTCCTTCGCGCTCGCCATCGCGCGGACGACGCTCCCGGCGTAGTGCGGGTGGTTGTCGCCGTAGAAGGAGACCGTGTGGTTGTCCTGCAGGTAGCTCGTGAAGAAGCCCTCGCCGGGCTTGCAGGGCGCGAGCGTCACCCGGCCGTCCGCGTCGACCGTGGCCGCGTGGTTCTTGAAGTACTGCTTGCGGGCGTCGAGCTCGAAGGTGCCCGGGTACTCCTTCTCGTAGATGACGTTGGGGCTCGTCCCCGCCGCGACGCAGAGGGTGCGGGCCGGCAGATCGATGGTCGTCCCGTCCTGCCGCTGGAAGCGCACGGCCTTCACGTGGCTCTTGTCGTCGAGCACCGCCTCGAGCGGCGACATGTGCTCGACGTAGCGCACGCCCTCTTCGAGGCTCTTCATCACCTCTTCGTGGTTCAGGCGGTACGCGGGCGAGTCCTCGAGCCCCTTGCGGTAGACGAGCGTCACGCCGCCCCACGCGTCGAGGAGCCTCTGCACCTGCGGCTCGCGCCCCTCCGACGCGGCCTGCGCCTTCTCGTGACGAAGCTCCCGCGCGTGCGCGAGGTGCCGCTCGAGCGTGCCCCACTCCTCGTCGTCGAACATCCGGCGGACGTCGCTCTCCGAATGCCCGCTGCGGAGGAGCAGCTCGTACCGCTCGAGCTCCTTCTCGAGCTGCACCTGGTAGTAGGCCAGCAGCTCGGTCGCCGTGTCGATCGCCGTCAGCCCTCCGCCGATGACGACCGCCGGCAGGCTCACCTGGAGGTTCGCGATGCTCGTGTGCTTGTAGGCGCCCGTCAGCTGCAGGGCCATCAAGAAGTCGCTGGCCTTGCGGATGCCGCGCGACAGGTTGTTCTTCATGTCGATGATCGTCGGCCGCCCGGCCCCGGCCGAGATGGCGACGTGATCGAACCCGAGCCCCCACGCGTCCTCCAGCGTGATGGTCCCGCCGAAGCGCACGCCGCCGAAGAACTTGATGTGCCGGTTCCGGGCGAGCGTCAGGTAGACGATCGTGAGGAAGTTCTTGTCCCAGCGGACCGTGATGCCGTACTCACTGACGCCGCCGAAGCCGAGGAGGCGCCGCTCCTGAAGCTCGCCGTAGAGGGCGCTCGCCACCTTCACCGGGCGCGGCGCGAGCCCGTGCGTCCCCACGAGCGCCACGTCGATGGGCTCGACCTTCAGCCCGTCGACCGCCACGACGCCGAAGCCCTCGCACGCGAGGTGATGCGCCAGCGTGTACCCCGCCGGCCCGAGCCCCACGACGAGCACGTTCCGCCCGTTGTACGGGCGCATGTACGGCCGGTCGACGTGCAGCGGGTTCCAGCGCGTCAGCAGCTGGTAAATCTCGAGGCCCCAGGGCAGCGCCAGCGTCTCCGTGAGGACGCGCGTCTCCACTTGCGGGATGTTCACCGGCTCCTGCTTCTGGAAGATGCAGGCCTTCATGCAGTCGTTGCAGATGCGGTGACCGGTGCCCGGGCACATCGGGTTGTCGATCGTGATGAGCGCCATGGCGGCGACGAGCTCGCCCGCCTGCCGCATCGCGTGCATCTCGCTGATCTTCTCCTCGAGCGGGCACCCGTCGAGCGCCACGCCGAGCGGGTTCTTCTTCACCTCGCCGGTCTTCGCGTCGAGGAGCCCCTTGCTGCAGGAGTCCTTGTCGCGGTCGTGGCAGAGCATGCAGTACTCGATCTCGGCCTCGACCTCGCGACGGCGCATCCGCCGGTCCGTCAGCGAGAAGCCGAGGCGCTGGCGGCGCTCGTGCTCGGGGCCGACGAAGAGCTCGGGCATGGCCGGCTCGGGGCGCACGACCTCGACGAGGTGCGTCCAGTCGAGGTTCCGTGCGACGTGCATGCTCGCCCAGCGGCGCATGGGATCGTGCGGGTCCACGCGGCGCGCCGCGAGCCAGGCCTCGAGCGCGTCGAGCGCGAACGCGATGGTGAGCCCGAGGGCCGCGTCGTCCTCCCCCGCCACCGCGTCCGCCGCCAGCGGGAGCAGCGCCGCGCGCACCTTGCGGGCCCGCTCGCGGAGCTCATCGGTCCACTGCGCGCCGCCCGCCTTTGCGGCCTTGCGCGCCACCTCGTCGATCTCGAAGAGCGGCAGCGCCGCCGTCGCGAGCGTCCGCTCCTCGTCGGTCGTGCCGCCCACCGGCGCCGGCGTCATCGCCTGAAGGGCCGCCTTGGCGATCGCCTCGGCCTCATCGCGCCCGCGGCTCCAGCTCTTGCCCGCGCCGTCGCGGAGGACGCGCTTCTTGATGAAGTCCTTCTTGAAGCGCCAGAGCGGGTCGTTCCGGCGCACCATCTCGCGGAAGTGCTGCGCCTCGGTCTCGACGCCGAAGAGCTTGGCGAGGAAATGCCCGACGTACGGCGCGCCAGCGAGGAGCGCCTCGCTCCGGGCGACCGCCGTCATCCCCTGCCCCTTGCAGGCCCGGTACGCGTCGAACCGCGCGTGGTGCTCGGGCGACTCGGCCGCGAACCAGCGGTCGAAGAGATCGTGCAGCTCCCGGAGCTTCGAGGGCTCGTAGAGGTCGGCGTAGGTGAAGCCGCCGACGCCCAGCGGCATCGTGGGGCTGGCCGGCAGGTCCCGAGTCGGGTCGGTCATGGGGAAGGTTTAGGCCTATAGCACCGGGCGCCGCGGGCGTTCTACTTCGCCTCGCGCTTGGCCGCCTCGGCGTCGTCGTGCGCCTTCTGCTCGGCGGGCGTGAAGGCCGTCTGCGCCATCTCGCCCTCCTCGTAGCCGAAGTAGATCGCGCACTGCTTGAGCATGAACTTCTGCCCCTCGGGCGAGGCGAGGTCGACGCGGTAAGTGTTGATGAACTTCACCGAGTCCTTGAGCCACTGCTGCCAGGCGTCCTTCGAGACCTCCTCGTAGAGGCGCTTGCCGAGGTCGTTCTTGTAGGGCTGACGGTCGAGGCCGGGGAGGTCCTTCTTGAGAAGGCGGCAGTGGACGATGCGGTCCGTCATGGTGAGCGCTGTCTAGCACGACGGGCGTTGGCTGCATCGGCTTCGCCGCTTCCAATGGCGAACGCGTCTCCCTGACGACCTGGACGGCCGCCGGGAGCCCTCGAAGGGACGACGGGGACTCCGAATGTGGCGGAGAGAGCTCGAAGAGTCACAGCGGGAGTCATCGAACGGGCGTCGAGGACTCGAGGCGTGACGGAGAGGACTCGAGACGTCACGGATGGAGTCATCGAACGGGCGGCGAGGACTGCGAATGCGACGGATGGAGTCATCGAACGGGCGTCGACGACTCCGAACGTGACGGATGGACCTTCGCCGTCTCGTCGGAAGGTGTGGACCCCTTCTCAGAATTCCAGAGCGAGTTGCTCGGCGCCCGCGAACGCGCGACCACCCTCTCCCGCCACGACGTCGAACCTGTGGGGCTGACCGTGGGGAAGCACTTCGACGCGGAGCCGGTGGGCGCGCGAGGACACGACGTCGAGGGCGCGCTCCGGAGAGTTGTTGGTGCGCGAGAGATGCACGAGGACGAGGCGCGCGACGCGGGTGTCCTCGAGAGAGCGCGCGAGCTCGGCGGTCTGTTCGTTGGCGAGGTGGCCGATGGGACCGGCGACGCGACTCCGGAGGCGCGGCGGGTAGGGTCCAGTCTCGAGCAGGCGCGGGCAGTAGTTCGATTCGAGGAAGACGACGTCGCACGCCGCGAGGAAGGCGCGAAGCTCGCGGGTGACGTAACCGAGATCGGTCGCGAGGCCGAAGCGCCGGCCGCCGGCCGAGACGCGGAGGGCAACCTGGGGGGCGTCGTGAGGGATGGAGAGGGCTTCGACGACGAAGGGGCCGAGCGGGACGGGGCGGCCGGGCGTGTACGAGCGGACTTCGAGGCGGCTGCGGGCGCGCGGCGCGGCGATGCCCTGGTGAAGATGGAGAGGCGCGCGCAGGGCTCGGGCGATGGGGAGGGCGTGGGCGGCGTGGTCGCCGTGGTCGTGGGTGACGAAGAGGCCGAGGGGCGAGCGCGAGGTCACGAGGTCCGAGCCCAGGGAGCGCATGCGCTCGATCGACCGGGTGGGTCCCATGCCGGCGTCGAGGACGAGGCGCTCGCCTTCGGCTTCGACGACGAGGCAGTTCCCGCTCGAGCCGCTACCGAGGACGAAGACGCGCACTGCGCCGGCAATGGTGCCGCAGCCAGCGCAGAGATGTCCAACGGTTCAATACAGATGCCCCGCCGAGCTGCGGAACGCCGGGCTAATGCGGGAAGCCGACGATGTAGGGAGTGAAGAGCTGCGCGTTGTTGTTCCCGTTACCCGAGCCACTATTGCACGAGTACGCATCGAAGGGCGTCAGCAGGTTTACGTAATTTCCCTGAAGATCCAAACACGAACCCCCAGAGTTCAACCCGCTTTCGATCAATACGGACCCTCCAGGTGTGGCTGCTTCGCTAGCAAAGAACCACTGTTGTGCCGGCGTCCCATTCGCCGTCGCCAGGTCGACGACCCCGACCCCGCTTCCGTTGATATGGCCAGCGTAGATGTCGAGGGCGTACCCATCCCCAACATTCACCATGGCATAGTACGTCGAGCTATTCAGGGGGAAGATGTTGAGCTGCCATTCTTCTTGCGCAAAGGTGCTGCAGGTGGCCAGAAGGGTGTCGTTATTGTCCGAGTTGTATTGCGAATTTTTATCCTCGACGCAATCGCTGGTATTTTCCCGCAGTGGGAAGAGCATCGGAAAGCCCAGCGGCATCCACAGGTTCGGAGCGTAGTCGATCCCGCAGTAGCCGAGGCCCGCGTAGTCATTGCTATCGGCTTGGGCGTCGACCAAGCACTGACTCGTGCCCTGGTTAATGATCTGACCTGACGTAAACTTCCACGACTGTGACGTGCCGCCGGTACAGGTCCCCAAGACTGCGTAGGACCCGGAGGCGCCTAGGCAAAGGCCATTAACTTTGATCTGTCCGGAGCTCGTGACCGACCAGCCGGGATTGGAGAGGGTGCAGCCAGAGATGTTGGTACCGCTGCCGTTGGGAAAGAGGCAACCCCCGGTTCCCCCTTGCGCGACAAACGACGTTACTCCCCAGCAGGTTGGTCCCGTGCAGGCGGATGCTCGACGGGAACCGCTGACGATCGCAAACACAGCACACAGCGCGACCAGAACGGCGAGTCCCCTGACCTGACGCTTACACATGGCCGCCTCCCCGAGGTTGGTTGGGGGCCAACATACGCCCCGTACCTCGACCGTGCGAACACTTCGTGCCTCCTTTGTGTCCGTGTCCGTCCGGAACGAAAAAAAAAGCGGCGCTCCGGGCTAGGCCGGAGCGCCGCTCGTCAGGTCAGGCGCGTCGCTGCGCCCGTATCAAGTCGTCCTTACGGATTCGACGTCGGGAAGGCCAGGAAGTGCGCCAGCCTCGGGTTGGCCTGTCCGCCGATCTCCGGAGCTGCGGTCGGGTCGCCGACGAGGATGAAGACGTAGCCCTTGCCGTAGGCGTACGAGCCGCCTGCCGGCGTCGTCACAATGCCCTGCGCGCTCAGCGTCGCACCGTTGCTGAGCTCATCGATGACGGGCAGCGGCACGATGTACGGAGACAGGCAGCTCTCTCCGAGTGTGCAGCCCGGCGGAATCTGGAGGATCGGCGGCGTGCCGCCCGAGAAGGCAATCGCCGTCGCGAAGCCCGCGTTCGGAACGTTCAGCGGCACGTTCTGAACCGTGTCCAGCGCCGCCGGGGTCAGCGTGCCGAACGCACCGGCAGCCGTGATCGGGTTGAATGCGAACACCGGCGCAGGGGGGGGCCCGCTGTCGACAGCACCGGCATCGCTGCCGCCGCCGCCATCGCCTCCACCATCGTCTCCACCGCCGCCTTCGCCGCTCCCGGCTTCGCCACCACCACCGTCCGGCGTCGGCGCGGCCTCCAACGTCCAGAAGCCCGCGGCCGTGCCTGCGTTTCCAGCGTCGGGCGCCACCGTGCCGAGTGCCACGGTGTCCCACGCCGTGGAGGCGTTGGCGAACTGCGCTCCGATTCCGGCGTCACCTGTGACCGCCGTCGTGTTGTCGACCTGCCACGCCCTGAGCGCCAGGTTCCCGTTCGTGGCATCGTAAGCGGGTTGGGTGGTGTCGAGCGGGCTGTTGCAGAGGGCACTCCCGGGTCCGCCTGCGCCCGGAGCGGGCTCCCCAGGGAAGCACCCAGTCACGGCGGCGACCCAGGTCTGACCGTGGTTGAGCGTCCCCTTCGGAATCGTCCCGAGGGACCAGAACTGCTTGTTCCGGATCAACGTGCCGCCCAGCGCGCTCGCGCCGCCGTCGGCGGATGCACCGAGACCGTCGGCGCCGATGAGCTTCTCGCACGCGACCTCGGCGGTTCCCGCTTCGGCCCCTGCGGCGGAGTCGTTTGCGATCTGCGTCGCGTCGATCGCATAGAGCTCGATCGAGAAGCCCGAGAGATCGAACGTCTTCAGCGTCGGCGAGCTCGCGGTCGATCCGCCGAACCCGGGGTAGAGGCCCGCGATCCCGCCTGGAAGGGTGACGGAGTCCGGAAACGGAATGATGCCTCCCGTCACCGTGCTCGTGCCGGCGTCGACGGGGCTGATGCCGAAACAGAAGCGGAGGGGGACCGACAGCGGGTCGGTCGCCGCGTGGACGATGTAGACCTTGGCGTAGACCGGCGCTCCGGTCTCGGCGCCGTCCATCGTCATCGCGCTGTCGCCGGCCGGGCTGCTGTCGCCGGTCATGCTGCTGTCGCCGGTGGTCATCGACGAGTCATGCCCCGCGTCGTTCGGGTTGTTGGTGCTGGTGTCATCCCCGCTGCAACCCGCCGCGGAGACTGCGCCGAACGCACCGCCCACGATGGCGACCCCGAAGCCGACTCGAACCCACTTCTTCTTCTGCATCGGAACTCTCCTTGAAAAAAGCCGAAGGCTGAAAGTCACCCCAGCACGATTCCCGCCCTGTCCCGCCAATGCGCGCGCCGTCCCCAATGGTTGGACATGACGGAGAGCGTCGACGCAAAGACTAGCTTCTCCCGGATTGAAAGGCAGAGGAAAAATTCTGCTCCCCCTCCCCGTCCGGCCATGGCCCCGCGCGTGGGGCAACGGGCACCCACGACATCCGTGTCTTACTCGAGGCCCCATCGCGAGCCGTTCCGCCACGCCCCGCACCCCACCCTTCGCGCGTTCGCACTTCGCCCGTTCGCCCGTTCGCCCGTTCGCCCGTTCGCCGTTCGCCGTTCGCCGTTCGCCGTTCGCCCGTCCGCCCCGCCATCGCCCCGCTTACCCCTTCGCTCGTAACTCCGTTCACCCCTCTCGCCTCTGCCCGGGATCCTTGCCCACCCCATCCTTGCCATCCTCGCGGCTGCCCCGCCGATACAGCCCCCGCGCGCGCTTTTCTCCGATGTGCTTATGATGCCAGCCGAAAGAACGAGCACGGGATGGGCACGGGACAGACGCTTTGCGTGTCGTGTGGGCAGCCGCTCGCCGAAGGCGTGAAGTTCTGTGGCGGCTGCGGCTCGACGCAGCCGCAGGTGCAGGTCCAGGTGCCCCACGCACCCTCGTCGTCGCCTGTGAACGTGGGAGCCCAGACGGTCCTCCAGGCGGTCCGCCCCCCCATGCCGCCGTTTCCGGGGGGCTCGCCCGCGCCCGTGCCGCAGGGGATGGGCCCGCAGGGGCCGCTGCCGCAACCCGTGCCGACCCAGCTCATTCAGCAGCTGCCGTTGAGCGGGGCGGCGGGCTTGAACACCATGGTCGGCGTGCCTTCGCCGCTCGCGCCGGTCAAGCCTGCGAGCGGCGGCCCGTCGCCGATGGCCATGCAGAAGACGATGATGGGCATGCCCGCGAGCCTCGTGCCGCACCCCGGGGCCGCGCAGCGCCCACCTGCAGGGCATCCGGCGCCGACGATGCCCGATCCTCCCGCCGCTGCCCCTGCGGCGCCCCTTGCCGCCCCGGCGCCGATGAACCGCACCATGCTCGGCGTCGCGATGCCCGGCATCGCCCCCACGCAGCCTCCCAGCGAGCACGCGCCTCCCCCTCCCCCGGGGTCCGCCTTTCAGCCTCCCGCGGGCGCCCCCGCTGGGGACGCGCCCTTGCCCCCGCGCCGCCCGCACGCGCCGACGCTTCCGCTGCAGGTCCAGTACGTGCCGCCCCCCGAGCCGCTCCGCGAGCAGGCGGCGCCGCTTCCTCCGCGCATCGTCCGCAAGAAGGGCGGCGTCCCCATCGCCGCGGTCGCGCTCATCACGGGGGGCGTCCTGCTCGCCGGCGGCATCGCGCTCGCGCTTCTCTGGCGGACCGCCCCGCCCATCACGGGGCAGCCGCGCGCCACGGCGGACGGCAAGGACGTGCTCCACCTCGAGTGCGACGCGAAGAGCTGCAAGGACGGCACGGTGGTCTCGCTGGCCGGCATGAAGACGACGTTCATGGCGGGCGAGGCCGATCTCCCGCTCGCCACCCCGCTGCGCGTCGGCGACAACACCCTCGAGCTCAGCGTCGATCGCCCCGGGATGGGGCGCGACGAGACGGTGAAGCTCATCGTCCCCGTGGCGTACCGCGTGAGCGCCGACGTGACGACGATGAGCGCGCCGCATCCGGCCATCACCATCCGCGTCCAGGCCAAGCCGGGCGCCGAGACGACGGTCGACGGCAAGCCTCTCGAGCTCGACGCGACGGGCGTCGGCGCCTACGCCATCGACGAGCACGCCGCCACCGAGGGGGCGGCAGACGAGTCGCGCGTCGTGTCGGTCGACGTGCCGTACACCATCACGACGACGGGGCGCCCTCCCGAGAAGGGCACGGTGAGCGCGCGCGTCGCGGTGGCGCCGCTGCGCGTCGACTCGCCGGGCACCCGCGCGGTCGTCGACGACGACAAGGTGCTCGTGGCGGGACGCGCCGCGAAGGGCGCGAGCGTGACGGTCGACGGGGCGGCGGTGACGGTCGGGCCGGACGGGGCCTTCGAGACGCTGGTGCCGCTGCCGGCTCCGGGCGACCGCGCGGTGGATGTCCGCGGCGAGGTGCACGGGGCCGCGGGCACGCTCATGCCGCGGACGGTTCACGTCAACGTGTCGCGCGTCGCCAGCCTGGCCGACGCGGCGAAGGACTTCGAGCAGCAGAAGCCTCTCGGCTACGACGCGGCGATGAGCGACATCGTCGGCAAGGTGGGGCAGCCCATCGTGATCGACGGACTGGTCATCGAGTCGCGCATCTCGGGCCACCGGACGCTGGCCCTCATGGACGACAAGCGCGGCTGCGCGAAGGGCCCGTGCCTGACGCGCGTCGTCGTCTTCCGCGATCTGCCGCTCGCGCACGGCGACTCGCTGCGCGCCTACGGGGTCATCGCGCGCGGGTTCCTGACGCCGGCGGGCCAGACCATCCCCGAGGTCGACAGCGTGTTCGTCCAGCAGGCCGCGAAGCGATGACGCTGCGGGCGTGGGCGGCCGCGCTGGGCGGCGTCGCGCTCGCGGCCGGGGCGGCGGGCGCGGCGGCGCAGACCGCCGACGTGGAGAGGCCGCGGACCCTGGTGGTGGGCTCGCCGGCGGGCGGCGCGAGGACCGACCGCATCGACGCGGCTCGCAGCGGGCGCTCGGGCACCGCGCTGCCGCTCGCGGAGAGCGGAGGGCTGCGCATCGAGTGGAAGGCGGCGATAGGAGCCTCGGTCGACGTGGCGCCGGTGGTCGACGCGCGGGGATCGACGTACGTGGTGGGAGCGCGGGGGGAGATCGTCGCCGTCGCGCGCGACGGGAGCGAGCGATGGCGCGTCACGACCGGAGCAATCCAGCCGAGCGCGCCCGCGCTCCTGTCGGACGACTCGCTGGTCTTTTCCGACGCCGCGGGCGAGGCCGTGGCGGTTCGCGAGGGCGTCGTGCGATGGCGGGTCCGGTTCGGACGGAGCGATCCGGCGCGCGCCGTCCCTCCCGCCCCGGTGGCGCTCGACGACGGAGGCGTCGTCGTCGCGACGGCCCGCGATCTGGCGGTGCTCGATGCCGAGGGGCACGAGCGCTCGCGCATGACGTTGCCCGAGTCGACGGCGTTCCCGCTCGTGGCGGCGCTCGGGAAGATCCTCGCGGTGACGTCGAGCGGCGCGGTGTGGAGCTGGGCACCGGGCGCCTCCGAGGTGACCCGCGTGGCGAGCTTCGGTGGCCCCATCGACGACGGGGCCGCGCTGGCGGACGACCACACGCTCCTCGCCGTCGTCGGGGGACGACAGCATCTCGTGGCGGTGGACCTCATCCGCGCGACGACCACGACGCGCGCCGTCACCCCCTCGGGGCTCTGGCTCGGTCCGCCGTCGATGACGGCCGGGACCGCGCACCTACTTCTGCAGGCGCCGACCAGCGAGCTGGCCCTGGCGGTCGACGCGTCGGGGAGCGAGACCTCGCGCGCCCTCCTCACGACGCATCCCCCGCCCATCTCGGCCGACGGAGGCGTGGCCCAGCTCGTGGCTCTGCCGCACACGCCCTTGCTCGTCGATGCGGCGGGGACCCTCGCGTTTGCCACCGTCGACGGCGGGGTCGGCGTCGTCTCCGGCGGTGTGGTCGACGTGGTGGCCGACGTCTGCCCCCCCGCCCCGGGCCCCCGTGGGGCCGCGGCCGCCACGGCCGCCCTCGCGCCGCTCGGCGCCGGCGCCTTCGTCGCGCTCTGCCGGGCGGGCACGCTGGTCGCCGTACGGAGCGGCGGAAGCGGAAGTGGCGGGAAGCCCGCGCCACACTTATAGTACCGAGCAAGATGATCACGATTACCGAGAAGGCCGCTGGCAAGGTCCGCGAGATCGCCGAGGCCGAGAGCCTCCAGGGGCAGGGCCTGCGGCTTCGCGTCGTCGGCGGCGGCTGCTCCGGCTTCAGCTACGACCTCTACTTCGAGGACAAGCTCGGCGAGATGGACGAGGAGTTCGAGAGCAACGGCGTGAAGCTCTACGTCGATCCGATGAGCTTCCAGTACCTCGAGGGCGTCGAGATCGACTACGTCGAGGGCCTCCACGGAGCCGGGTTCAAGTTCAACAACCCGAACTCCAAGGGCTCCTGCGGCTGCGGCTCGAGCTTCAGCGCGTAGTCGGGCTTCCGCGCGTAGAGCCCGGGTCGCGACGGACCGGCGGGGTCCCGGCCATGGGAGGGGCGTGGCACACGGCTCTCGGACGGTCGCGGTGGTGGCTAGTCTCGCCGGGCTGATGCTCGCGTGCGGCGGTCGGGTCGACCCGGGCGACGACGGGGGCGCGCCTTCCAGCGGCTCGAGTGGCTCGAGCGGGAGCGGCACGGCCAGCGGCGGAAGTGGCGGCAGCGGAGCCGGGAGCAGCAGCGGGGCCATGGTCGCGCCCTGCCCCGCCGAGCCGCCGACTCCGGGAACGGCGTGCACGGCGCCTGGGGAGCAGGGCTGCGCGTACTTCGACAACCAGGAGTGCCACGCGTTCGTCTGCAGCGAGTCGAGCGTCTGGCAGACCACGCCCGAGGGCTGCTGAGGCCACGCTCCGGCTCTCTGCCACGCCCCCCAAATACACGAACGCCCGAGCCGTGAGGCCCGGGCGTCCGCGGTCGACGTCGCTCTGTAAGCCGAGTTCTGTCTCGCGTCCGGGTCACCCCGGGCGCGGAGGCGATCATTCCTCTAGGGCGACGGTTACCCGCCGCCTCGAGCAGCCTACCCGCAGGCTCGAGCGAGCAGCTCTGATAGCGCCTGCCTACATGGCCTTGCTCCCGATGGGGTTTGCCGTGCCGTTCGCGTTGCCGCGAGCGCGGTGGGCTCTTACCCCGCCGTTTCACCCTGGCCGGCGGGACGGCGCACTCGAGGTGCACGCGCCTGCGCCGGTGGTCTCTTCTCTGTGGCACTCTCCTCGGCGTTTCCGCCACCGGGCGTTACCCGGCATCGTGCTCTGTGGAGCTCGGACTTTCCTCCCGCCGTGCCAGAGGCACGACCGGCGATCACCCGAGCGGCGTCGACGCCGGGAATGTGCACCTTGGAAGCCCCGCACGCAACGGGCACACTGAGGACAGCGATGCCGAAGCGCGAGAGGCCGAAAAGGTTCACGTCTCTCGCTCTCCCCGCGCTGGCTCTCCTCGCGCCGGCGTGCGGGGGGGAGCTGACGCTGAACGCGCCGAACGTGACGCCCAGCCTGGCGAGGCAGCCGACGCGCGTGGACCTCGATCCGATCGAGGTTCGCGGGATCGTGCAGGGAGACTTCGCTCCGCCCGGCCCCGCCGCGGTGCTCACCGCCGCGATGAGCCAGGAGCTCGTCGGGCGGGCGCTGACCGGCGGGGACGCCGGCGGCTACGGGGTGCGCTGCACGCTCGACCGGTTCGCGGTGCGCTCGGAGACACGCATCACGGAGAACGCCGAGATGCTCACGCTCTACGCGGACCTGTCGTGCGAGGCGAAGCGCGCGAATGACGGAGCGAGCGTCTGGCGGGGCGAGCTCCGCGGCCGGGCCTGCGAGCAAGGAAACAACGTGCTCGGGACCAGCATGGGGGTCACCCAGCACCTCGTGAACCGCGCGCTCTCCGACGCCGCGCGCGAGATGGCCAGCGATCTCGCGCTCCGGGTCCTCGGGCTCCGCGCGGTGCCGAGCGCGCGCGTCTTCGCCGACGAGAGCCAGCAGCAGTCCTCGAGCGGCCTCGATGACACGCCGTGGGGGGCCGCCTCTCTCGAGGAGAACCCGAGCGCCGTCGACCACGCGCTCCGCACGCTCGACAAGCGCGACGCCCGGCTGAGGGCGGGCGCGTGGAACGTGGTCGCCATGGCGTCCGGCCCCGACGATCCGTGGCTCGCGGGCGAGAAGCTGGCGCTCGACGAGGAGCCCCTCGTGCGCTTCGTCCAGTACAAGGCGCTCGCCCGGCATGGGGGTGACGTGGCGCTGGCGCAGCTGAAGGGCGCGGCCGAAAAGGAGAGCGACGGCCTCCTCGTGGAGCTGGCTAGGGACTCGCTGGCGAGCGGGGGGATCGGCGTCCCGCGCTCGAAGAGGTGAAGGCGAGCGCCGCCACGAACGGCACGACGACGAGCCCGTAGCGTCCCGCGCCGAAGAAGGCCGCGTGCACGAGCCCCGTCAGCGCGATGACCGCGACCGAGGCGGGGAGCGCCATCGGCGCCCGCGCGAGCGCACGCCGACCGAGAAGGAGCGCGGCCACGGCGAGCGCGACGTACCCGAGCCACCCATGGAGCGTCACCGCCGCGACCGCCCCCGCGCCCGCCACGAGCACGCGCGCGAGCCGCCGCGTCCCGCGCATGCGCGCGACCGCGAGCAGCGCGCCGAGGAGGAGCAGCCGGCACGCGACGGTCTCGATCACGGCGAGGCGGACCTTCGCGCCCTCGTCGAAGGCGTGGGGATTGCTCGCGTGCAGGTACCAGGGCGCCGCCCCGAAGTAGTCCAGCGTCGTCGCCAGCTTCCCGGGGGCGCCTTCCAGCCACGCGAGCGGGGCCGCGGCGATGTCGCGCCGCGCAGCTCGCTCGAAGCAAGCGTCCTTGCCGGCCTCGTCGAACACCGTCCGGCACTCCGGGGGGACGCGCATCTCCTCCCACGCCCCCGAACGCGTCTGCGCCCCGATGAGCAGGTTCCAGCCGCCGTTCACGCTGACGAGCGCGCAGCGATTCATCCGCGCGCAGTTGCGCGCCGTCCAGGGCGCCACGCACGCGAGCGCCACGAGGCTCACCGCCGCGGCGCGAACGAGCCGCGCCCGGGCCGTCGCCCTTCCCGGGGCGGCGAGCGCTCCCAGCACCGGCGCGAGCAGCAGCGACTGCGGACGCACGAGCGTCGCGACGCCCATCGCGAGCCCGAGACCGACGAGCCATGGCCACGCGGACCCCTCCTTCCGCGCGCGCGCCGCCGAGGCCGCGGCGACGACGAGCAAGGCCGCCGTCACGCCTTCGGTCATCACCGCGGCCGTGTAGGGCAAGAGCGCGGGGTGCAGCGCGACGACGAGCCCCGCCGCCAGCGGTCGCCACCGCGGCACGCCTGGCCCGTCGACGAGGCGATGCGCGCCGTACGCCGCGAGGGCGCCCACCACGGCGTTCACCGTCATCGCCGCGCCCGCCGACGCGCCGACCGCCGCGTAGGCCAGGGCCAGCATCGCCGGATAGCCCACCGGATAGTGGGCCGCGTACGTGACGGCGCCGTCGGGCCAGAGCCAGGTGTAGCCCTGCCCCGTCGCGAGGCGGCGCGCGAGGACGTCGTAGTAGTGTCCGTCCTCCACCGCGGGGAAGCGCCCGTGCGCCCACGCCACCACGGCGAGCCGCGCGAGGAGCGCGACACCCAGCGCCAGCGCGGCGTCGAGGCGACGGTCGCCGCGCACCTCGCCCCTCAGAGCCAGCCGAGCGCGCGCATGGCGACGAACACCTCGCACAGCGGCAGGCCGACGACGCCGGTGTAGCTCCCGTCGATGCGCTCGACGAAGGCCGCCGCCCTCCCCTGCACGGCGTAGCCCCCGGCCTTGTCGCGCCCCTCGCCCGTCGCGGCGTAGGCTCTCGCCTCGTCATTGCCGAGGGCGCGGAAGGTCACCCGGGTCGTGACCGTCCGGGCGTGCGCGGGCGGCGCAATCCCGGCCGCCTCGGCGAGGAGGAACCGCGTTTGCACCTCGTGCGTCGTGCCGGCGAGGCGCTCGATCATGGCGCGCCCGTCGTCGGCGTCCACCGGCTTGCCGAGGATCTGGCCGTCGGGCGCGATGACGACCGTGTCGGCCACGAGGACGCCCGCGGGCGTCCCCGCCGCTCGCGCCCGCACCGCGTCGAGCTTCGCCGCCGCGATTCGCTCGAGGTACGCGCCCGGCCGCTCGCCCTCTCGCGCCGACTCGTCGATGTCCGCCGTGCACACGACGAAGGGCACGCCGAGCGTCGCGATCATCTCGCGCCGCCGCGGCGAGGCGCTCCCGAGGACCAGCGGGTGGTCGGCGTCGATGCGCACGCGGCCCTCTTACCACGGGGGACGGTTCCGCCGGCAGCGCGCGCTCCGGACGCGGGTCGTGATAGTGTCGGCCCGCCGATGCGCGCCCGAATCGCGCTTGCCTCCGTCGCAGCCTCCGTCGCCACCGTTCTCTCGGCCCCGCTCGCCGCGGCCACCGACTGCTCTGGCTTCCTCAGCACCTGCGTGAACGACGACACGCTGTGGCCGCACGCCGGGCCCTCGCGCTTCGTCGCCGTCGGGTCGACCGACACCGTCGCCGCCGGCCAGGTGGGCTTCGGGCTGCTGACGAGCTACCTGAATCGCCCCGTCATCCTCGCGACGCGCCTCGGGAGCACCGAGACCGACCAGTACGCGATCAACGACCAGGTCAACGGGACGTTCCTCTGGTCGTACGGCGTGACCAATCGACTCGAGCTCGATCTGGCGGTGCCGCTCACCTTCGGCCAGGGCGGCACCGGGCTCGCGCCCATCACCGGGGGCTACGGGCTGAAGGACACCGCGGTCCGCGACATGCGCTTCGGGTTCGCCTACGCGCTCGTTCCTCACCCGCGGGTGAGCGACGCCGCCCGGCCCGAGGGCTTGGGTCTGACGGCGCGCCTCGAGGTGAGCGCCCCGACGGGCGACTCGGACCAGTTCGCGGGCGAGCGCTCCGGCGTATTCGTACCGAGCGTGGCCGGAGACTGGCAGAGGGGGCGGTTTTTCGTGGGGGCCGAGCTCGGCGCGCGACTGCGGCCGACGACGGAGGTCCTCGGCGCGCGCGTCGGGACGCAGCTCGTGACCGCGCTCGGCGCGGGCTACGACGTCCTGCCCCGCCGCGAGCTCCTGACGGTGACGCTCGAGGCGTGGGCGCTGCCCACGTTCGCCGAGCAGCACGAGATCACGAACCCGAACGGCGTCTACGTCAGCACGCCCGACGGGCAGCACATCGCGCCCGCCGAGTGGCAGCTCGCCGTCCGCACGGCGCCGATGCGGGGCGGGGACCTCTCGGTGCAAGCCGGCGGCGGCGGGGGCATTCCGCTGACGAGCGACTCGGGCATCTCGACGCCGCATTTTCGCTTCACCCTCGGCATCCGGTGGGCGCCGCTCGCGCGCGACAGCGACGGCGACGGGGTGCTCGACTCGCGGGATCGCTGCCCCTCGGAGCCCGCGCACACGAAGGACGGCTGCCCCGCCCCGGCGACCCCGTCGGCGCCTGAGGTCGACCTGCACCTCTCGACGACGCACGACGTCTGCACGACCGACCCCGAGATCGTCGACGGCTTCAAGGACGACGACGGCTGCCCCGACGAGGACCAGGACAAGGACGGCATCCCCGACCGGTTCGACAAGTGCCCGCTCGCCCCCGAGGATTCCGCGGGAGCCGCCGACGGCTGCCCCGAGAAGCGATAGACCTGCTACACGCTCTGTCGCGTGACCATCTCCGTCCATCGCAGCGAGAAGTCGCGACACCTCATCCTTCACGCCTCGGCCGGTGAGACCATCCCCGACGCCCTCGCGACCAAGCTCCGCGACGAGCAGGTCGCCTGCGGATGGCTGCGCGCGAGCGGGGTGCTGCTCGAGGTCGAGCTGCGCGCCTTCGACGCGGAGCTCGGAACCCTGGGGAGCACCCGGCGCATCGCGGGGCCGGTGCACGTCGTGGCGCTCGAGGGAAGCATCGGCCTCGTGCAGGGCGAGCCTTCGCTGTCGCTCCGGGCGCTGCTCGCGCGCGAGACCGATCGCGGCATGGAGACGCTCGCGGGGGAGATCGCCAGCGCGCGCGTGGTCGCGCTCGAGGCGCTGGTGACGGTGCTCGACGATGTGGTGATCGAGCGCACCCTCGACGAAGCGGCCGGTGTCTGGCTGCTCGGTACGCGCGCCTCCTCGGCTCCCATCCGCGCCGTGAGGCCGCCCGTGGCCCAGCCGGCGGGGCCGCCCGCCGCCTGGGGCTCTGCGCTCGAGGCGAGCGAGCGCGCCGTGGAGAGGGAGCCGCCGCCGCGCGCGCGCCCGACCGCGACCATGGCGTCGTCCGGATCGTCGCAGCCGATGCCTCAGCGCCCGGCGCGTCCCCCCATCGTCGAGGAAGAGGGGCCCTTCCCCGAGCCGGGTGACTCCGTCGAGCACTTTGCCTTCGGACGGGCCGACGTCGTCAAGAGCGACGGCGACCGCCTCCACGTGAAAATCCACAAGGACGGCCGCATCAAGGAGATCGCGCTCGAGATGCTGCGCGTCTCGCGGCTGGAGGACGGCGAGGGCGGCAAGCGCCGTTTCAAGCTAGAGCGTCGGATGTGATGGGATCCCAACCGCGCTCTACCACGCGGCAGCCATTCCCAGCTTGACCGCCTGCGTGGTGAAAGATTAAGCCCACATCAGCCGTTGCAGCATCATCGGAGGAGTCATGACGAAGACCATCTCGCTCGCGTTCGTGCTGTCGTCGCTTCTGGCCGGAGGGTTGCTCGGTTGCGGCGGCTCGAAGCCGCCGCTCGTCGGCCCCGATTCGGCCAAGGGGCCCGGTTCGGGGTCCGCGTCGACCGCTCGCCTGCCCGACAAGGCGCCCGACTCGCCCACCGCCAGCGCCGTCCGCATCTCGGATGAAATCGTGCGCGCCTGCGGCATCAGCGCCCCGAACGCGTACTTCGCGTTCGACTCGGACCACGTGCGCTCCGACGACGCGCTGGTCCTCCAGCAGGTGGCCACCTGTTTCTCGACCGGCCCCCTCAAGGGACGCATGCTCAAGCTCGTCGGCCACGCCGACCCGCGCGGCGGCAGCGAATACAACGACACCCTCGGCCAGAAGCGCGCCGACTCGGTGAAGGACTACATCATCGGCAAGGGCATGGACAAGGCGAAGGCCGAGTCCACCTCGCGCGGGGCGATGGACGCGACGGGCACCGACGACCCCAGCTGGGCTCGTGACCGCCGCGTCGACGTGATGCTCGGGCAATGACGTTCCTGCAAGGCGTCTCCGACGCGGCGTCCGCGTCCGACACGCCCACCATCAAGCTCGACCTCGTCGGCCTCGTCGCGAACGCGGCGTGGCCGGTGAAGATCACGGTGGGTCTGCTGGTCGTGTGCTCGCTGCTCGTGTGGGTCATCGCGGCGCTCAAGCTGATGCAGCTCGGGCGCCTGCGCGCGAGCGAGGGGGACTTCGAGCGAAGGGCGCGAAAGGCCGGCAGCGCCAAGGAGCTCTTCGACATCGCGGGGTCGCGGGCCTCCGCGCCCGGGGCCCGCATCGTGGGGGAGCTCTACACGCGCGGCGCCGCGGCGCCGGTCGACCGGCTCCGCGCGGTGGCCGATCGGGCCATCGTCACCGAGGGGCAGAGCGCGCGCGCCCTCATGTGGTTTCTCGCGTTCATCGCCTCGGGGGCGCCGTTCATCGGCCTCTTCGGCACCGTCTACGGCATCATGGATGCCTTCATCCGCATCGGCGCGGCGAAGACGGCGAGCCTGCCGGTCGTCGCTCCCGCCATCGGCGAGGCGCTCATCACGACCGCCATCGGCCTCGCGGCAGCCATCCCGGCCGTCTTCTTCTACAACTGGATCGATCGGCGGGTCGGTGACTTCGTGGCCGAGCTCGAGGCGTCGGCGGCGGAGTGGGTGGCCATCCTCGCCGACAGCCAGTCGCCGCAGATCGACTCGGTCATCCCCCTGGTCGGGGCCCGGCGGTAGGCGGCCGCGATGGGCCTCTCGACGGGCGGCGGCAGCAGCCGGGGCCGAGGCGCGTTCACCGAGATCAACGTCACGCCGCTGGTCGACGTGATGCTCGTGCTCCTCATCGTCTTCATGGTGACGGCGCCCTTGCTCACGAGCGGGCTGCACATCGATTTGCCCGAGGTGCAGGCCGCCAATACGCCCATCAAGGACGCGAAGCTCGTCGTGTCGATCACGAAGGACGAGCGCATCCTCTTCGGGGAGGACGACGTGACGCCGAACGTCGAGAAGGCGCTCCTCGAGAACCCGCGGGTGCAGAAGGAGCACGAGCTCTACATCCGGGCCGACAAGGAGTCGCACTACGGCACGGTCGCGCGTGCGGTGGCCGCGGCGCGCGCGGCGGGCGTCACCTCGCTCAACCTGCTCGTCGAGCCGGAAGAGACGAAGCCGTGACCGTCCGGGCGAGCCGGACCTTCGACGCGCAGGAGATCACGATCGCGTGCGCGATCGCGCTCCTCGCGCAGCTCGGGTTCGTCGGCGCCTTCTCGCTTCCTTCGCCGAGGATGGTAAAGGCAGAGATCTCGAACGACAACGCGCAGCCCATCGCCGTGTCGATCACCCCGGTGCTCAAGCTCGGGACGAAGAACCCGACCAAGCTCCCGACGCAGTGGCAGCGAAAGCAGCCCGTCGCCGCGAAGACGGAGCCCGCGGCCCTGCCGTCGCCGCAGGCGAGCAAGACGCCCGAGGCCATCCCGAAGAACAACGTGCCGGACGCGGCGGTCGCGCCGACCGTCGTGGACGCGGCCGCGCCGGAGCAGCCGAGCACGACGGCCCCCGTGGACGGGGGCGCGGTGGCGACGGCGTCGTCGGTGCAGGGGTCCGAGCAGGGCTCCGCCGGCGGCACGGAGACCGACCCGCTGAAGGCCCGCGCCGCCGACATGTACCGGGCCCAGCTCGCGTCGTGGTTCGCCGCCCACTTCCAGATCCGGGGCAAGCTCCCCTTCGACAAGCTGAAGACTCTGCACGCGACGGCCACGGTGACCGTGACGGGGGGCCGCAAGGTCGGTAGCTTCTCGGTCGTGAGGCCGAGCGGCGACGCAACGTTCGACGCGGAGGTGCAGGCGACCCTCGCGCGCATCCAGTCGAGCGGCGCCGAGCTGCCCGCGCCGCCGCCGATGTACCCGGACATGCTGGGGCAGTCGCTTCCCGTCGGCTTCCAGTGCAGTCTCCAGAAGCTCTGCGAATGAGAAGACGCGCCCTCCTTTCCCTCGCTTGCCTCGCGGGCCTCCTCGGTAGCCTCGGGCTCGTGCTCGGGCGGGCGTCCGTCGCCTCGGCCGATGCTCCCCCCTCGGGCCAGCAGCCCGACGAGAGCGTGCTCGGGACGGTCGAGGTGAACGGCTCGGCCGGCGGGCTCCTGCCGCTGCCGAAGATGGCCATCGTGCCGTTGCTGACGACGGGGCAAGCCGACAGCCTGGTCAACCTGGTCGTGCGGCACGACATGGAGCTCAGCGGTCAGTTCGAGGTCCTCGACGAGAACCTGGCGCCGCCCGGCCCGTTCACGGCGACGACGCCGCTCGATCTCGCCGGGTTCCACGACAAGGGCGCCGAGTACGTCGTCCGCGTCTTCTCGCAGCCTGCGCCGGGCGACTCGTCGAAGACGGAGCTCATCGGCGAGGCCTACGTGACGCCGAAGACGCACCCTGCCGCGGGGACGCCCGTCCCCGACGCCAAGCCGGCGTTTCGCACGGTCGTCCCCACGGCGACGACCGAGATCCGCGCGGCGTCGCACCGCCTGGTCGACCGGCTGCTCGGCGCGCTCACGGGGCGCCCGGGCGGCTTCGCCAGCGAGATGGTCTACGCCGAGCGGGTGGGACGCTGGCGGCGCATCTTCGCGGTCGACGCCGACGGCTTCGACCTCCGCGGCGTCGGCCCCACGAACGCGACCGCGATCTCGCCGGCCTTCGGCCCGGGCGGGAACATCTTCTACGCGCTGTCGACGGACTACTCGCCGTTCCGCGTCGTCTTCGGCCCGAACGCCACGCCCGTGCCGATGACGGTCCCGGGCTCGGTCATGGGCCTGGCCTTCAGCGCCGACCGCAGCCAGATGGCGCTCACCGTGATGGACAGCGGAGAGAGCCGCATCTGGATCGGCGACAAGGGCAACCTCAACCCGGCCCCTTCCCCGCCCTTCGCCAACCACCCGGTCTTCGGGCCCCTCGGCAAGATGGCCGTCGTCGGCGGCAGCCCCGTGCAGCGCATCTACGTCGACGGCAAGCCCATCTCGCCCGCCGGGTTCATGGCGAGCGCGCCGGTCTTCTGCGACACGCCGCAGGGCCTCCTCGTCGTCTACACGGTCGGCGTCGGCACGGGCGCCGACATCATCGCGACCGACACGAGCGGCGGGAGCCTTCACCGCCTGACGCAGCACGAGGGCTCCAACACCTACGCCGCGTGCAGCCCGGACGGGCGGCTCATCGCGTTCTTCTCGACCGGCAAGAAGGGCAAGGGCGCGGGTCTCTTCGTCATGCCCATCCAGCGCCCCTGGCTCGCGAAGAAGATCTCGAGCGAGGTCGGCGACGCCCTGCGCTGGGAGCCGCTCCCGTCGCGCTGACGACCTCGTCACCCCTTAGGATTGGCCGCGGAGCCGCAGCGGCCATCCCCTCTTCAGTGCATTGCGAGGGTCTCGTCGGGGCCGGGCAGGAGGGCGATCTCGAGGCGGCGGTTCTTCGCGCGGTCGGCCGGGGTGTCGTTGGCGACCAGCGGATCGGACGAGCCGGCGCCGGCGGCCGCGAGCGACCCCGGGGGAACGCCGACGGACACGAGCAGCTCCACCGCGGCCGCGGCCCGCATGGCGGTCAGCTCCCAGAGCGACTTCGCGTGCTTGGACTTGGGCGGCTCGTCGTCCACGTGATCCGTCACGAGGAAGCGCCGCGGCGGCGGGGACGCCGTCTGCAGGGCGCGCGCGATCTCGAGGAGCACGCCCTTGCCCACCGGGCGCACGTCCGTGTGCCCGGGATCGAACAGCAGGTCCCCCGTGACCTCCACGACGAGCTGCCCGCGCCGGGTCTCGACGCGGAGCTGCCCCGCGTCGACCAGCGACTTGAAGCGCAGCCCGAAGTCCTTGAAGAGCAGCGTGCGCGCCTCCGCCGCCGCCTGCGCCTTGCGCAGCTCGTCGAGCCGCGTCTTCGCGTCGTCGAGCGCCTTCGCCAGCGTGCCCTTGTCGGCGAGGACCTTGTCGACGTCCTTGCCGAGGCGCTGCAGCTCCCCGCGGAGCTGCTGGTTGATCGCCGTCGCCTCGTCGAGCTGGGCCTGCAGGTTGTGGCTGGCCGTCGAGAGATCGGCGAGCTTCGAGTCGCGGTCCTGCGTCGTCGACTCGGCCGCGGTCAGCCGCTCCTGCACGGCGAGGAGCGCGCCCGCGTCGTCCTTCTGCTTGGCCTCGGCGGCGGCGCGATACCCCGCCGCGTCGCTCACGCACTGGTCGAAGTCCTTCTTGAGGACGAGGCAGCCGCTCGACGCCAGCGCCAGCACGGCCAGGGCCCCGAGCGGGGCCGCGGTGAAATGCGTTCTCCAGGCGGTCACGACGGCAGTGATACCGTCAGGCCGGGCGCTCGACCACTTCTCCGCGTGCGCCGCCCACCACGACGGCCTTGCCGGGCTCGGCCTGCGCCCGCTTGATCATCGCGAGCGCCACCACCTTGCCGAGCGTCGGCGACCGCGCGCCGCTCGTCACCGCGCCCACCGCCGTGCCCGCCTCGTCCGTCACCGGCGCGCCGGGCTCCGGGGCCTCGCTCGCGTCGAGCACGACCGCCGCAAGCTTGCGCTTCACGTGCCCCCGCATCTGGAGCATGCACACGACCTCCTGGCCGAGGTAGCAGCCCTTGTCGAAGCTCACCGCGGTCTTCTCCAGCGCGGCCTCTTGCGGGTACGTCTGCGCGTCGAAGTCGACGCCGAAGCGCGGCACGGCGCGCTCGAGGCGGAGCGCGTCCCACCCCGCGGCGTCTCCCACCGTGGCCACGGCCGTGAGCGCGGCCGCCACCTCGGCCGCACGCTCCTTCGGGGCAAGGAGGAACGCGCCCCCGAGCCCCGTCCGGTCGAGCAGACCTCCCACGGCCCCGGCGGCGCGCGCCGCCTCGAGCGCCTCGCCCGAACGCGGCCCGTGGAGGGCCCAGGCGACGAACGCGTCGCTCCCCGGCGCCATCTCCGCGTCCTCCATCACGAGGTAATGATCCATGTGCGTGCGCAGCGCGTCGACCACCGTGGCGGGGACGGCGACGAGCGCGCGCTCCGCCGCGTCGTCGAGGACCACCGTTGCGTCGGTGATGACCTTTCCGCTCCGCGCGACCGCGAGCCCGTATACCGCCGCGCCCGGCACGCGCTTGACGAGGTCGCACGTGAGGAGCCCGTTCAACCAGCCGACGCGGTCGCTTCCCGTGACGACGAGCGTCGCCAGATCGCTCTGCTGCAAGGCCAGCACGCCCTGCTTCGCCGCCGCGACCTGCTCCTTCTCCGGCATGTCGATGCCCATAGCATCCCCGTGCGAAGCTTGCTTCGCGTTGACGACCCCCTGGCCCCGTGACCATAGTTGGGGCTGGTAGTGTCCGGCATCGGCGTCGTCCTCAACCCCAAGAGCAGGCGCAACCTGCGCGATCCGCGCGCCGCCTCTCGCCTCGCCCGCACGCTGGGCGACTGCGGCGTCGTCCGCGAGGCGCGCTCCATCGACGAGCTCTATCGCATCGCGGAGGACTTCCGGCGCGACGACATCGACGTGCTCGCCATCAGCGGCGGCGACGGCACGAACCACGTGACGCTCACAGGCTTCATCGACGTCTACGGCGGCGCCACGATGCCGCAGGTCGCGCTTCTCCGCGGCGGCACGATGAACACCGTCGCCAACTCGGTCGGCGTCGGCAAGGGCCGCCCCGAGGGCATCCTCGGGCGCTTGCTCCGGGACTACGCGCAGCGCGCGAGCGAGCCGCTCGCGAACGTCGAGCGCCACGTGATGCGCATCGGTCCGCGCGAGGCGCGCTCCGGCGAGCGCACGCACTACGGCTTTCTCTTCGGCACCGGCGTCGTCGCGGGGTTTCTCTCGGAGTACTACCGCGGCGGCGAGCCGACGCCGCTCGTGGCCGCGAAGACGCTCGCGCGCGGCATCGGCAGCGCGTTCATCGGCGGCGAGACCATCCGCCGCATGGCCCAGCCCTTCCGCGGCTCGGTGGAGCTCGACGATCCGGCGGGCGGAGAGCGCACGCGCTGGCGCGAGCGAGACTACCTCGCCGTCGCCGCCGGGACCATCCCGAACATCGGCCTCAACTTTCGCCCCTTCCACCGCTACGGCGAGCAGCCCGGGCATTTTCACATGCTCGGCATCCACGCCTCCCCGGTCGCGTTCGTGAAGGAGCTGCCGCGCATCCACCGCGCCGAGCCGATGCGCCCGGGGAAGACCTACGAAGCCGTGTCGAGCCACGCCGTCGTCCGCAGCGCCGACGGCGTCGTGCGCTACATGATCGACGGCGATCTGCACGAGACCCGCGGCGAGCTCGACATCGGCATCGGACCGCGGGTCAAGCTCATCATCGTTCGCTGAGGGGAGCGGCGGGGCGCCGGCCGACCTTGGCTGGTCCGTCTGCGATCCACCGCGCGGGTTGCACAGGGCGACTCGGCTCCATACGATCCATCGGTGCGCCTCTTCGCCTCGGCCGTGCTGGCGTCCCTGCTGCTGGCAGCGGGCACCGCGCGCGCCGACGGTCTGACGAGCGTCGAGACGGACCGGCTTCTCCGCGGGGACGGCGTCACGAGGACGCAGGAGCTGCACCGCGGGGTCCGCAAGTACGTGGGCGGGGTGACCTACAAGATCATCGACGCCGCGCCGGAGGACCTCGCGTCGCTGCTCGACGACGTCGGCGAGTGGGGCCGCTTTCTCCCGAAGACGCGCGACGCTCGCCGCGCCGGCGCCGTGGGCAACGATCCGCTGGTGCAGATCACGCACGGCTCGGCGCTCGTGCAGGTCGCCTACACGTTGCGCGTCCACCGCGACGGGAGCTCGGTGCGCTTCTGGATGGAGCCCGGCCGCCCGCACGACATCGAGGACGTGTGGGGCTTCTTCCGCGCCGCGCCGATGGCCGACGGGCGCACGCTCGTCACCTTCGGCATCCTCATCGACATGGGCGACGGCGTCCTCCGCGACATGTTCGAGGACCGCGTGCAGGAGCTCGCGCTCGAGATCCCCGACCACGTCCGCGACGTCGTCGCCCAGAGGGCCGCGCGGGGCCGGCGCGCCGCGCGATAGCTCCCCTCACGGCGGATTGGGCCGCAGAGCCCTGGAAACGCGGAGCAGAGAGGGCCGCAGAGCCGCGAAGACGCCGAGCAGAGAGGGCCGCAGAGGCGCGGAGGCGCAGAGCGGAATTGGCCGCAGAGCCGCGAAGACGCCGAGCAGAGAGGGCCGCAGAGCCGCGGAGGCGCAGAGAGGAATTGGCCGCAGAGCCGCGGAGACGCCGAGCAGAGAGGGCCGCAGAGGCGCGGAGGCGCAGAGAGGATTGGCCGCAGAGCCGCGAAGACGCCGAGAGGATTTTTTGTCTCGATCCCCCCCAATTCCTCTCTGCGCCTCAGCGGCTCTGCGGCCAATCCTCTCCGGGTCTCAGAGTGACAGCGGCGAATCAGGGCGTGGTAGAACGGGCTCTCCGGTGCTCGCTCGGATCCTGACGATCGCCCTCAATACGTACCGCGAGGCGGTGCGCGCGCGCGTGCTCCTCGGCGTCTTCGCGGTGGCGCTGGCCACGGACATCTATTCGGTCCTCGTGGGGACGCTGTCGCTCCACAACGAGGCGCGGGTCGTGGCCGATCTCGGGGCCGCATCCATCTCGCTCTACGGCGTGCTCATCGCCGTCGTGCTCGGATCGACGTCGCTCTACCGCGAGCTCGAGCACAAGACGATCTTCCCCATCCTGTCGCGGCCCATCCGGCGCTGGGAGTACGTCGTCGGCAAGTACGAGGGGACGATGTTCACCGTCGGCGTCTTCGTCTGCGTCGACACCGCCGCCGTGCTCCTTCTGCTCGCGCTCGAGACGGGGCAGCCGGCGTGGAAGGTGGGGGCCGCGGTGCTCCTCATGCTGGGCATCCTCGGCGTCGCCCTCCTCCGCGCGAAACACACGCGCGTCTTCGTCCTCCTCCCGTGGTCCGTCGCCCTCTTGATCGTCGCGTGGGTCCTCGCCGCTCCCTCGCCCGACGAACGCCAGCTCGTCGTCGCGGCCTCGGTGCTCGCGCTCAGCGAGATCGCCATCGTCGCCGCCGTGGCCACGCTCTTCGCCTCCTTCTCGTCGCCCTTCCTCACGGCCACCTTCACCGTGATGCTCTTCGTCATCGGCCGCTCGAGCGACACGATGGCGCACATCCCCGTCCGCCAGTTCGGGGCGACGATGAGCAACGGCGGCAAGATCCTCGCGCACGTCATCCCGAACCTCCACGTCTACGTCCCCGCGCGCGCCTTTCTCCTCGGCACCGTGCCCGGCCAGCCCGTGTGGCCTTACGTCGCGAGCGCCGCGCTTCACGCCGCCTTCTACGCGACGGGGCTCCTCGTCCTCAGCGCCCTCGTCTTCCGCAAGCGCGACTTCGCATGAAGGGCGCGCGGGCGGCGGCTGCGGCGGCGCTCGTCGTCGTCGCGGCGACGGCGGTGCTCACGGCGCGCGAGGTGGCGCTCGGCCAGGCAGAGGTGACCGCGGCGGACACGGCCGCGGCGCGCTCGGACTGGGGCGACGCCGTCGTCCACGCGCGGGCCGCCGCCGAGGCGCTCGTCCCCGGAAGCCCCTGGCCGGCCCGCGGCTGGAGCCGCCTCGAGGCCATCGGCCACGACGCCGAGGCCCGCGGGGACGACGCGACCGCGCTGCTCGCCTACGGCGCGATGCGCAGCGCCGCGCTGGCGACGCGAGCCCCCGGCGCGGGGAGCGACCGCTGGCGCAGCAAGGCCGAGGACGCCCTCGCGCGCGTCGCGTCGTACCGCAAGGAGGTCGGCGCCCCCGTGACGCCCGCCGCCTCGATGCTCGACGCGCTCCACGAGACCGAGCCGCCCCCGACCGGCACCCTGGCCCTCCTCGCGCTCGCCGCCGCGGCCATGCTGGGCGGCCTGGGGAGGCTCGCCTGGGTGGGCACCGGGCGCGCGGCGCAGGTGCTCGCCGCCCTCGGCCTCGTCGCGTACGCCGTCGTGCTGCTGATGACGTGAGGCGCGCCTTGTGGCAAAAGCGGTCCCTCGATGGCCACCGTTCCCATGGATGTTCGCAAGGTTGCGCGCTGCCGCGAGCTCGCCGCCGAGATCGCCGACGACGTGCAGCGCTACATCGACGCCCACACGACCGTCGGCGTCGAGCGCACCATCCTCCGCGCCTACGGCGCCGAGGGGGTCGACGACCAGGGCGCGCCGCTCGTGAACACCGCGGTCGAGCGCTACCGCGAAGCGGGCCTCCTCGGCCACGGGATCGCGTTCTTCCTCGGGCGCGCGCTCCTCGCCGGGGCCAAGACCGTGCAGGACGCCGCCGAGCGCCTCGCCTTCGCCCACGATCTCGACCGCGGCGAGGGCGAGCCCGGCCCCGACGCCGCCCGCGAGGCCCTCCGCCCGCACACCGAGGCCGCCCTCGCCCGCATCGACCAGGCCCGCGAGGCGCGCGAAGGCCTCCGTCAGCGCATCGCCTCGGGCCCGACGCCGCAGAAGTACGTCATCGTCGCCACGGGCAACATCTACGACGACGCCGTGCAGGCCAAGGCCGCCGCGGTCGCCGGGGCCGACATCGTGGCCGTCATCCGCGCGACGGCGCAGTCGCTCCTCGACTACGTCCCCCACGGCGCGACGACCGAGGGCTACGGCGGCACCTTCGCGACGCAGGAGAACTTCAAGATCATCCGGCGCTCGCTCGACGAGGCCTCGACCGAGCTCGGTCGCTACATCCAGCAGACCAACTACTCGTCGGGCCTCTGCATGGCGGAGATCGCCTGGATGGCGGCGGTCGAGCGCCTCGACATGCTCCTCAACGACGCGATGTACGGCATCCTCTTTCGCGACATCAACATGTGCCGCACCTTCGTCGACCAGTACGTGTCGCGGAGGTTCATCGCGCGCGCGGGCATCGTCATCAATACGGGGGAGGATAATTACCTGACGACGGCCGACGCCGTGGAGAAGGCGCACACCGTCGTCACCAGCCAGTTCATCAACGAGGCGTTCGCCCTGCGCGCGGGCCTCCGCGAAGAGCAGATGGGCCTCGGCCACGCCTACGAGATCGACCCCTGGCTGGAGGACTCCTTCCTCCTCGAGATCGCGCAGGCGCAGCTCGTTCGGCAGATCTTCGACCGGCACCCCATCAAGTGGATGCCGCCGACCAAGCACAAGACGGGCGACATCTTCTTCGCCCACGTGCACGACGCGATGTTCGACCTCGTCGGCGTCACGACCCACCAGTCGATCGAGCTGCTCGGCATGTTCAGCGAGGCGATCCACAACCCGCTCCTCATGGACCGGTACCTCGCGCTGAAGGCGACGCGCTACGTGTACGGCGCCGCGAGGCACCTCGGCGAAGAGATCGAGTTCAAGCCCGACGGACGCGTCGCGCGCCGCGCCGTGCAGGTCCTCGACGAGGCGCTGGCGCTGCTCGAAGAGGTGAAGCGCGACTCCATCTGGGAGGCCATCGGCAAGGGGGCCTTCGCCGACGTGAAACGGACGCGCACGGGAGGCCGGGGCTACGCTGGCGTGCTGGAGCGGTCGAAGGACTACGTGAACCCGCTCCTCGCGGCGCTGGAGAAAGCCTGACAGCGGCAGAGGGGGGAACGCGCCGCAGCTCGGGGAATCCGTGGTGTCGCAACGGAACCGAGAAACGCTGGAAACGGCGCGTTCACCGAGACTCGAAACGGACGGATACCGAAGGCGGGGGCGGTTGTTTTCCGCTTCTGGACGCTGCATAAAGTGGGCTCCGCCCGATGTGTAGAGAGACGGCGCACAGTCCAAGGGGATCGCGATGCAAGCAGCGCGTCAGGCAGCCGCCGCGAAGCCGCGTGTATTGGTCGTCGACGACGAATACGCATGCGTCGTGGCGATCGCTCGCCTTCTGGGCTCCAAGTGCGACGTGCTCACGGCGACGACGTTCGCCGAGGCGGAGCACATGCTCGAGACGGTCAGCGATCTCACGGCCATGATCCTCGATGTGTGCCTGGGCGACAGAAGTGGCCTCGACCTTCTGGCGGCCTTGCGCAGTTCCGGCGGCCCGCTGGCTTCCCTCCCCGTGTTGGTCATCACCGGGAAGACTTGGGAGCGCCACGCAAACCCCGCCTACGATCTCGGCGCCGACTTCGTCGAGAAGCCCGTGAATCGTGAGCGACTCGAACGGTTCGTGTTCAAGAGCGCCCCGTGGTCGGTCCGCCTGCAGCGAACCGTCTGCGAATGGGGCGAGCGACACGACCTGACGGCCTCCGAGGAGCAGGTTCTTTTGGAGGCCGCGCGCGGGCTCTCCAAGGAAGCCATCGCCGCCGACCATGGCTCCTGCGCAAACACCGTGAAGAAACACGTCACGAACCTGCTCCGAAAGACGGGCGACGATTCGCTCCAGCACGCGGTCAGCTGCGTGCTGCGGAGCGCGCTTAGCGCCGGCCAGTCGGACTAACCCACGAGGGTACAAGGAGCTGGGAATTTTCCTCCTCGGGTGCGCCCGGGGCACTGTTTCCCGTGTCCATCACAGGGTGGGACCGAAACGTACTGGACGCGCCATCATTCTTGGATTAAGGGGTTGGCAACCATGCTTCGACCCCTCCTCCTCTCCTCCTCCGTTCTAGGCATCTCCATCCTCACGGTGTTCGCCGGGTGCAGCAGCAGCAGCACCAAGGCCACCGGTTCCACCGACGCGGGCAACAACGCCGACGTCATCGTCACGCACCACGACGGAGGCAGCAGCTCGGGCAGCGACGCAGCCTCGGGCGACGACAGTTCCGGCGGCGACGGCAGCGGACCCACCTGCTCCGCAGGGGTCGCATACACGTCCGAGACCTGGACGAACGTCGTCGCCCACCAAGGCATGTGCACGGCGACCGACATCAGCGCCTTCTTGAAGGCGTGCGGCGACAACTCGCAACCGACTGACTGCAACAACTGGATTGACGCCAATCTGGCTGGCGCGGACGGCGGCGGAGGCACGGCGTGCGGAGACTGCATCGTGCCCGCGAACGCGACGGGCACCGGCGGCGCGAGCTTCGTGACCTTCGACACCATGGGTAATGGCTACTTCGGCCCGAACTATCCCGGCTGTATCCAGCTGACGGACCCGACGAACGGCCCCGCGTGTGCCGGCGCATACAATAATCTCTTCCAGTGCCTCGGCCTCGAGTGCAACACTTGCACGGGCACCGCGGGCGACGGCACCAGCGAGGATCCGGAGGCCTGTGAGAATGCCGATGTCAGCGCCGGCGGCATCTGCAGCTCGTACCTCGCCCCCTACCAGTCGGGATGCATGGCGGACAACGCCGACGGTGGCGCCGCGGCCCAGTGCGAGCCGGGCGGCGGGACCACCATCAACCCGGACTGGACCCTCATCATCAACTTGATCTGCGGCGGCGGGACGAACCCGGGAGACTCGGGCGGCGGCGGCTGATTGACGCCTAGCTCCAGCATCTCGCGCAGCGAAGATTCCCCCGACTCGGGCAACCGAGCCGGGGGTTTCTCTTTGTGGGGCTGGCTCTCTTTCTCAGACCGGCGGACGAGGAGGACGCTCGCGACGGATAACAACGTCGGTCGGCGCGCCGTACCCCGGGCGGAGGCCCTACGTCGATGATCCGCATCCCAACGCGGGATGTTGGCCGGTTCTTCCAGTCAATACTCCCGAGGGTTCATGAGCAGTGCTCCCCGAGAAGCATTGTCGAGGAGCACTCGCGGTGAGAATCTAATAGGCGTCCAAGCTTCGCCCTGGTGCATTCTCAACGTGAGAAGCGATGGGGCAATCCACACACGCAGGGTCCAAAACAATGATGCTGCGCTTCCTCGCTGCCAGCAACGGTCGGCTCACGCCCAATGGATGACCGGCTTGCCACGACGACCGCGCGCGCCCTCGAGCGGATGACGAGGGCGAGGTCCGACGAGCTACGTGCTCGATATGAGCTGGGACGCATCGTCCACTTCGCTCGCTATGACGAAACGCGCGGAAGCGAGGCTGTGCGCGAGCTAGCTACGGTCACGTCGCTCGACATAAGCGCGGTCAGGCGCCTCGCGCGGGTGACCGAGATCGTCGGTCCAAAGGAGTTCGAAACTTGGCTGGCCGCCAGTCTCGCTCATGGCTACGCGTTCACGTGGTCTCATCTTGAAGTTCTCGCGAACATTCGTGTGCGCGCGGCGCGCGCGAAGCTCGCCACCGAGGCCATCGCCGCCAGAATGAGCGTGCGCGAGTTGCGTGCCCGCTTGCGGCTGTTTGGTTCACGTTGAATTTACAGCGTCGTCACTTGCGGCACCTCGTCTCCGCAGAAGCGAGCAGTGGCCGCCAGAACCGGGAACGTGGGAGCGTTTGCGGGAACGCACCGTTTCCTCTTGCTCGGGGTGATGTTGCAGACCCGCTCGAACAACTCGTCAGCTCCATGGGACTGACGCATCGTCGGCATCGGTACGGTTTCCGTAGAGCGTGCGCTCGACGACGACCTCACCGCCACCCGTCTCGTAGGTGTGCCTCCGCCGCAGCACGCGACGAGGGGCCTTGCCGTTGATCGTAACCGCGTCCGCGTCCGTGTCGACGCACGCCATCTCGTCGGGATGGATGTATGCACTCGGCCTGCATGAACCGCCGATGGAACTCGCACTCGAAGTCTGGGAGCGCCTGCGGACCGACGTTGTCCTTTACCCCGTGAGTCTCGACGAGCCCGCGCACCTCTCCGGAGCGCCACGCGCGGTTCGCCCAGGACGCGCGTGACCTTCGACTCGACTCCCGTGGCTTGGTGGGGTTGGGTCATGCCCACCGAACGCCCGCATCACGCGGGAAATCTTCGCCCGGGCGCCTCACGAATGGAACTACACCCGTCACCTGTCCTGACGGATTGCAACCCACGGCGCGGTGTTCGGCGGGAACGGGAGACAGTCTCCCTATAGTTGCTGCGCTGCCGAGTTGTCGCAGCAGCCGAGGTGGTTGTGGGCCATCTTCCTCTAGTCGCCCGGCTTGTGGCGACGACGAAAGGAAGGCCTTCGATGCGAACTACCATCATAGGAAGCGGTTTCCTAATCGTGGCGTGTGCCTGTTCGGGCACGCCGGGGACGTCGGGCGGAAGCGGCGCGGGCGAGGCTGCTGACCACCCGGCAACGGTCACGGAGACGATCGTTCGACTGAGCCCCGACGCGCCGCCAGACATCGAGACCAAGGAGGTCCCTTGGGGCATCCAGCGGCGCTTGGCAAAGACCGGCACGCAGGTCGGCATCCACCCGGACATATCCGAGGTGTATGACTGCTACGACAGCGCCGTGCTGACTTTGTACGACGGCTACTATGACAACGGCAACGTCGTGTGCTTCTACGGGAAAGGAAGTATGTCCCTCAGCGGGCTCACTTTCACCGCTGGAGAATCCGTGACTGGAAACATCAACAGCATGTGGACGGGCGACTCCGCAGGCTCCCTTTCGGAGCATTGCGGCCTCTTCGTTTGCCCCTGCGATTTCGCGGCGAGCACTCAGTACGAGTACCCCGACGTCCCCGGGTATTGCACGGACGGGACAACGGTCGATCTGGACAACAACTAGGCTCCCCGCTTGTGCTCCGCTCCCCTCTCCCCGCCCAAGGGAGAGGGGGAGCGGGTCTTCGAGGTACCGTGTGTCGTTCCATGTCACGGGCGCGAGCTCGAAGGAGACTGTGCTCAGGCCAGGGCATCTGTTCGACGAGTCGCGTTCCTGACGTCAGCGCGCCGCTCGTAGTTCTGCCGGCCGGAGGCCGGGATGGAGCGGACGTTGCGATAGTGGCGAGGCGTATCGAGCGCTGGCAGGACAGCGCGCGGGCTTGGGCACGCCAGGCCAGCGGTTGCGTCACGGGAACGGCGCGGCGACGAGCCCGCTTGCCGCTAGGGAACGACAAAGCGAGCATCAAAGCCCAAGGAGATGCTGCATGGACAATCGGTTCACGCGGACAGCCTCCGCGCTATGCGCAATGGCGACCATTGGCCTGATCCTCTTCGCGGTTGCTGCCCGCAGACGCCGCGACGTTTGGAAAGAAACCTTTGCAAAAAAGACCAAAACCCAAGGAGGCACCTATGAAGAAGCTCGCATTCAGGCATCTGGCGAAGTTCGGGACCGCGGCTGCCATTCTTTCCGTGGCTGGCTTGGCCCTCGCGTCAAGCCCCACGCTCACTGCCAGCTATACCGGGTCCGATGGGTACTTCATCACTTTCCACGGGTGCAACGTGGGGTGGGAGGACACGATCGAGACCTATCTCAGCACCGACTCCACCTGCACCACGGGTGATACGAAGATCGACACGGAGACCGCTGGCAAATTTTGCCAATCGTTCGGGCAATGGGGCACCAGCTACTCAATTGGGTGCGACGACACAGGTGATTACTTTTGGATCTGCTCTTACGACGTCAACTTGGGCGAGTACACCAACACCGTCGCGCTCGGCGAAGTCCCCGGATGTATTGGAGGACCAGCGTCGACCTCGCCGAGGTCTTCCGACGTATCTGAGTGACAATCATCCTCGCGCTCTGGAAGGCCGAAAGAACATGGACAACGATTTCGTGGCCTACCCGGAGGCGTCGAATGAATGGGAAAACTTCAAGGCCGGGACCTTGGATACGCCCCGGAGTGGGACCGGGATGAAGGTCTGATCGTTCTCGCACACGGGCGAGTTGCCGGCCGGTCACTGTCCCCATGCCGTGAACCATGGGGTTCCTGCCGTGACCGGCTTCGTCGAGCAAGGAAAGCGCTGCCAATCCGTCGTCGCGAAGCATGCGAGGCCGTCCTTTGTAGGCCATCCCGAGCGCGTTCGCGCATCCCCCGATTCGGTGAGTCGATGCTCATCGCTCGCGACCTCGACCTCGACCTCGACCCCGTACGGCCGCATCGACGTCCGGGCGCCGTTGACGATGGCGCTCTTCACGGTCTCGTCGGTCACCGCTCGGCAGACGCAGACGTGCATCGCTGACCCTCAGCCCTCAGCATGTCGAGCACCGCAGACGCGCCTCGGGCGGAAGATCGTCGTCGTCGGAGCGTGCACGGGGAGCGACGCGCACACCGTCGGCATCGACGCGATCCTGAACTACAAGGGCTATGCGGGCGACAAGGGGCTCGAAAGCTACAAGGGCTTCGAGGTGTATGACCTCGGGCACCCAGGTCGAGGACGACCAGCTGGCGGCCCAGCGGACCCTGAGTCGTCGACGAGCTACCCCCCGGCCGGGACACCCCGCCGGGGGGTTTGCTTTTTGTGCTACGGGGTCGTCCACCCTCCGGCGACGAGCAAGGCGCGCATCGCCCCGCACAGCGCGCGCGACCTCTCGACCTCTTCGCTCGCTTGCGACTGGTCGAAGTGGAACGCTCGCGCGTAGTCGGCCGACTCGCGAAACCTCTGCAGCGCGGCGAAGTCCTTGGCGACCTCCACCGCGAGCCTGCCGGTGCGTACGAAGGTCAGGTAGACGAGGTCGTGGAGCCCGCCGTGCGAGCGAGGCTCGAGCCCCTCGCTGAACGCGAGCGCTTGCGCCATGTGATACGCGGCGTAGTAGGCACGGCTGACGGCGTCATCGAAGAGACCGGCCCCCAGGCACAGCTCGGCGGCCCTGAGACTCGCCGTCGACTTCTCGATCTCGACCGCGAGGTTCTGCTTCTTGTTTTCCCCCGTCACACCGGCACTCCGTCGCGCGCGATCTCCGTTGCGATCAGGTACTCCCGCGCCCGTAGGGTGTGCATCTCGTCACCCGACAGCGCAAGCGGCGAGACCCGTACCAGCGTCTGGAAGTAGACGTCCTCCGCGAGATCGGACACCTCGCGCCTCTCGGCGTGCGTCAGGCCGTCGACGACGACCAGCACGTCGACGTCCGAGTCGGCCCCCCAGTCGCCGCGGGCGTACGACCCGAAGAGCCTCAGCTCGAGCAGACGCCCGCCGAAGCGATCCCCGACCCGCGCCTTGAGCTCCCTCGCCGCCGCGGCGGCGCGCGGAGGAACGTCGCCTGCGGACCGCGACTCCATCCCGGAGAGCGTAACCTTCGTGGCCCGCAGCGTCGAGGCAACGCCTTCACGGGCGTCTCCTCCGTTCCGTGTGCTAAGCGTCCTCACCGATGCACCCGACCTCTCCGGGCAAGCCCCTCCGCGCCTACGGCGACCGCGAGGGCGACGGCATGGTGCAGCTCTCGTTCGTCCTGGCGCTGCCCCCGAGCGCCCGGGCGCGCGAGGCGGCCAAGCGCTTCGCCGAGATGCACGGCCTCGGCGACCCTCTCGTCGCGACCATGGAGGCCGCGGCCGAGGGGTTCTCCTTCTTCGTCGTCTACGGCCACTCGCAGCACGCGATCGACGTCTCGAGCATCGACGTCCCCGAGGTTCGCACCGAGGCGCTGTCGCGCGAGGACGTCGAGCACCGCATCAAGACGCGCCTCGGGCGGAAGATCGTCGTCGTCGGCGCGTGCACGGGGAGCGACGCGCACACCGTCGGCATCGACGCGATCCTGAACTACAAGGGCTACGCGGGCGACAAGGGCCTCGAGAGCTACAAGGGCTTCGAGGTGTACAACCTCGGCGCGCAGGTGGAGAACGACCAGCTGTCGGCCCGCGCGAGGGCGCTGAAGGCGGACGCCATCCTCGTGAGCCAGGTCATCACGCAGCGCAACTGCCACAAGGAGAACGGCCGGGCGCTCGTCGAGATGCTGGAGCACGAGGGCTGGCGGCGCGATGTGATCCTGCTCTTCGGCGGCCCGCGGGTGGACCACCAGCTGGCGCTGGAGCTCGGGTTCGACGCGGGCTTCGGGCCGGGGACGAAGCCGGGGGACGTCGCGTCGTACCTGGTGGACCGGCTTTGCGGGGGAACGACGGCGGTCGCGGCGACGGCGTAGCGGGGGGTAGCGGATCGAGGTCGGGGGTCGAGGTCCCTGACTCGCCACCGCGCTGGCGAGGCTCGCCATCTCGGTCGCTCACCTCGCCACGGGCATGGCGGGCCTCGCCTTCGCGGTCGTGGGGCTCGCCTTTCACTTTTCGAGGCTCGCCTTCGCCCTCGAGGGCCTCGCCTTTCAGTTTCGGAGGCTCGCCTTCGCGGTCGTGAGCCTCGCCTTTCACTTTTCGACGCTCGCCTTCGCGGTCGTGGGCCTCGCCAGGGTCGTCGTGGGCACGGCCATCGCGGTCGTGGGCCTCGCTAGGGTGGTCGTGGGCACGGCCATCGCGGTCGTGGGCCTCGCCATGGTCGTCGTGGGCCTCGCCATGGTCGTCGTGGGCCTCGCCATGGTCGTCGTGGGCACGGCCATGGTGGTCGTGGGCCTCGCCATGGTGGTCGTGGGCACGGCCATCGCGGTCGTGGGCCTCGCCATGGTCGTCGTTGGCACAGCCATCGCGGTCGTGGGCACGGCCCCGCGGTCGCGCGCTCGTTACGCCGCGCGCACGACCCGCAGCCGACGGCTTGGCGCGACGCTGCCGTGGCGAGCCTCGATCATGTCCTCGATCACCGCGTGACAGCTTCCGCAGTCGTCGCCCGCGCAGCAGGCCGCGGTCACGTCGTCCACGCTTCGGGCGCCGTGGTCGATGGCGGCCTTCACGGTCTCGTCGGTCACGGCTCGGCAAACGCAGACGTACATCCCTGATCCTCAGCCATCAGGATAATGAATTCGGTTTTCAAGTCCAGGAGCAAAGCGCCTGAGGCACCCGGGGCACCCTGGGCATCCACCTGAGCTTGTGGGCCTACCCGCGCGTCAACTCTCGCGAATTCGAGGGGACGCCAGTCCCCGAACAACCGCGCCGGGGCGGCAGATCATGCCGACCCGGAGCGAATTTGCTGCGCGAGATAGTGCGCGTCGCCGACTTGTTTGGCGAGCTCGAGCTGCGATTCCAGCCAGTCCACGTGGTGCTCGGAGTCGACGAGGATGTGCGTCAGCAGGTCTTCGCTCGCGTTGTCGCCGACATCGCGGCAAAGCTTGATGCCGGCGTTGAGGCGCGGCGGCGTCGTCATCTCGAGGGCGAGATCGTTGCGCAGGATCTCGAGGACGCCCGTCCCGATGGCGAGCTTGCCGAGGCGCTGCAGGTTCGGCAGCCCCTCGAGGAACAGCACGCGCTCGATGAGCTTGTCGGCGTGCTTCATCTCGTCGATCGACTCCTCGTAGATCTTCTTCGCGAGGTGGTCGTACCCCCAGTTCTTGCACATGCGCGCGTGCAAGAAGTACTGATTCACGGCCGTCAGCTCGCCGGTGAGGCACTCGTTGAGCAAGTCGATGATGCGGGGGTCGCCCTTCACGCCAGCCTCCCTTCGGGAGCCTGGCCCAGACACGTCGCTCGCGAGCTCGCTCCTCTGTTCATGCCGGCGAGACTACCTCGGTAAGTCCACCGTGAGCCAGACGTCGACGCCCTCGCGGCCGATTCGGTGCGAGGCGGTCGCGCGGACGACGACGCAGCCGCAGGGATCGTGGAGCTCGAGGGCACCGAGGGCGGCCACGAGCTGGCGGCCGTCGAGGTCCACGTCGGCGCCCGCGCGCGTCGTCACCCGCGAGCCGAGCGGCAGGGCCAGGCGCGCGCCGCCGGTCCACCCCGGCAAGGCGAGGAAGCCGCTCGCCGGCTCGAGCGGAGCGTCGACCAGCGCGCGCGCGACCAGCGGATCGACGCCGTCGCGCTCCGCGACGTGGGCGGCGAGGTTCAGGCCCGAGGCGGGACCGAGCCGGGCGCGGGCCACGAAGGCGCCGCCGTCGGTTCCCGCGCTGGAGGGGGCGAAGACGCGCGCGAAGTCGGCGCGGAGCCCCAGCCATTCCCCCGCCGCCGCCGCCGCCGCCCTCGCCCGCAGCGCCCCGAGCGCGCTCGCGCCCTCGCCCACGACGCCCCCCGAGGCGTCCAGCTCGGCTGCGCCCCGCGTTCCCCAGCGCCCGAGCGCGTTGGCCCACCCGAGCGCCGCCACCCAGGCCGCGCCGTCCGGCGTGACCATTCCCCTCCCCGCCGGCACGACCAGCACGTCGCTCGTGTGCGTCTCGAGCGCCGCCACTTCCACGCGCGGCTCGGTGCGATGAACCCACGCTCCCGTGTCCGCGCCCGTGTCCGTGCCCGTGTCCGCCCCCGCGTCGCCCCCCGCCGCGGCGCCTCCGGGGCCCCACGCGCGCACCATCGGCAGCGAGACCGTGCCGCGCACCTGCGCCGCGCCCTCGAGGCCCGACCGCGTCCCGTCGTCCGCCACGTCGCCGAGAGCCCGCACCGCCAGCGTGGCCCCCACGGGCCCGGCCCTCGTCGCCAGCAGGGCGCCCCCTTCGGCGCGCGCGAACGTCGTCGTCCCCACGGCCGTCTCGTGCACGGCGCCGCCCTCCACGGTCGCGTCGTACGCCCCCGCTCCGCCGAGCGCATCGGCGCGCCGCGCGGTCGCGACGGGCCCTCCGGCGCCGAGGTCGGCCCCGTCGCCTCCCCGGAGCGCGGCGTCGCGAACGCCCGACGAGAACGTCCACCCCTCCACGCGCCACGCTTCCGCGAGGCCGGCCCGGTCGAACGGCCTCGCGGCCGCCTCCACGTCCGTCGTGGCCCGCACGGCGCGGGCGCCCCGGAGCGCGTCCGCGGACCACGCCGCTTCGCCCGCCACGTCGCCCGCCGAGCCGTTCGCCACGAGAGAGACGCCGTCGTCTCCGCGGAGCTCGTCCCAGCGCACGCGCGTCTGCGTGGTCGCCGTGCGCAGCGCCGCCTCGGCCGCGGCCCCGCCGTCGACGTAGGCCCCCGCGCGGAGGTCGAGGCCGCGCACCGTGTCGCCGCGGGTCCAGGGGACGTGCACGCCTTCGCCGGCGAAGAGCCCGTCGGCGCCGCGCCACTCGACGTCGGGGGGCAGGACGCCGAAGCGCCCCGTGTCGCGCAGCCAGAAGACGGGCGCCCACGCGACGGGCACGCCGAACACCTCGAGGACGGGGTTGCGGAGGATGAGGTCGTGCGGCGGCGCCACCGTGGCGCCCGTGAAGCGGACCGAGAGCGGCGTCCCGAGGCAGGGGCAGAACGCCAGCGTGCCGTCGCCCTTCAGCTCGGCGCCGATGGGCACGCGCTTCAGCTGCAGCGCCTCGCTCGTCAGGTGGAACGGCGGCTCGTCGACGTGCACGTGGCCGACGATCTCGAGCGCGCCGGCCTTGGCGTCGAAGCGCACCTCGTCGGCGCCGAACGCCACGGGCACCGGCGCCGCCGTCTCCGTCGGGGCCGCGGTCTTCTCGTCCGCGCGCGCCCCACGGGCATGCGACGTCGCCGCGGCGACGACCAGGAAAACGGCGACGAGCCTCCTCAGTGCGCGGCGGCGGGCGGCGGCGCGGGGGCAGGCCCGGAGCCCGTCGTCGGCGGAGGGGCCGGCTCGATGGCCGGCGGCGGCGGCGCCATCCCCGCGGGCAGGTAGTCGCCCTTCGGGAACTCGATGCGCAGCATCGAGCCGCCGTCCTTCGCCGCGTCCATCGTGACCGTCGGCGTCGTCTGCGCGCGAAGATCGATGACGAACCACAGGTCCTTGCCGTGGGGCACGAGGCGCGCGGTCGTCACGGGCGTGTTGAAGTGCACCGTCACGAGCGGGTTGTAGTTGTTGCGCTTGTCGACGTGCGCGCCCTTGAGCACGTACGTGAGCGTCCCCCGCGCCGGCTTCACCTCGTACTGCACCGGCTGGGACATGAGCACGAAGAGGCGCGTCGAGCCGTCGGCCAGCGTCTCGAAGCCCGGCAGGATCGCGTCCGGCGTCCTCGACCGCGCCCTCGCGAGGGGCGCATGCGGCCGGCCGTGCCCGCCCGTGTGCCGCTTCGGCGTCGTCGACCACCCGTAGCCCGTCGCCGGGAAGGCCGGCGCGGCGGAGCTCGCGGCCGGCGCCGCCGTGTCGGTCGTCGCCGGGGCCGCCTGCGCCGCGGGATCCGTGGGAGGAGTCGCCTGCGCCAGCGCCGCCACCGGGAAGAGCCCGAGGAGCGCCGTCAACAGCGCGGCACGCGCCGGGAACGCCATGTTCGAAGTAGAGCACGAGCCCGCGCCGCCCACCAAATTCGAGCGTGAAGAGAGATGGAGCAGGGAGAGAAAGAGAGGCTCAGCGCTGGCCGCTGATGATGCTCTGCTGGCGCACTTCGCGGGCGGTCTGCGACGTCGAGCCGGACTTGTACTTGCCGCTCGCGTCCTCGAAGATCTTGTCGAGGTTCGCCGTCACGTCGAGAAAGACGCGGGCGTCGGGGCTCCAGAAGACGTTGTTGAAGCCCGCCGAGAACGGCCCGCGGAGCTGGCCGTCGGTCGCGACGATGTTCGAGAGGTTGTAGTAGCCGAGGCCGATCGACATCTCGGGGACGATCTCGTAGTCCGCCGAGGCGACGAACCAGCCGAGCTGCGTGAACTGCTGGTCGGTGCCGCTCGTGACGCCCGTCGTCCCCGGGCAAACCGCGCCGGTCGGGGTGGCCACGCAGGCCTTCGACGGCGCGTAGTGCCAGTTGTTGATGAGGATCCAGTCGAGCGTCATCCCGAGCTTGGGCGTGATCTGCAGGCCTCCGTCGAGGATGCCGTAGAGCTGGTGCTCGACGAGCGTCTGCCCGGTGATCTGGTCGGTCGCGAACGCGTAGTTCGACGTCGGGTTGAGGCCCGAGTCCCCGACGCCCTCGCCGGGCGCCCCGGCGAAGCCGCCGTAGTTCGCCGCCGTGGTCGACTGGGTGAACTGGTGCAGGTACGCGAAGCTGAGGCCGAGGCGCGCCGAGTTGAGGGCCTTGGCGTCGGCGCCGTTGATGGGGATCTTCTGGCTGATGCCCGCGGTGGCCCCGAGCGTCACGTAGAGGCCATTGGCCTGGCTCTGCTTGGACGTCGGCCACAGGGCGCGCAGGCCGGCGCTCACCTTCGTGTTCTTCCAGCGGCCCTCCTTCGCGAGGGGCGTCGAGTAGATGAAGTCCGTCCAGATGTCGCCGAACACGTCCTCCCGGTAGTAGGTCGTGTCCTGGCTGTTCGTGAATTCCTTGTAGTAGTCGATGCGCGCCTGCACCCGCCAGTGGTCGTCGAAGTTGTAGCGGGGGCGAAGCGAGAGCCACCAGGCGTAGAAGCCGTCGTACGACTGCTCGGCGTTGTCGAGGTGGAGCGACTGCGTCGCCGCGCTCTGATCGAAGAGGAACGTCGACCCGCGGAACGGATCCTTGTCGTGCGCCGGGACCTCTTCGGTGCCCTGCCCTTCCTCGGGCTGGTCCTTGACGCGCGCCTCGGTGGCCTGCGCAAAGGCGCTCGAGGCGAGCAGGGTCACGCCCGTGAGGGCAGTCAGGCCGGCGAGAACGGGGAGGATGCGACGACGGATCACGGAGGAGCGGTGCCCTTTTCGCCGCGAAGCCGCGGTGTTGTCAACGGGGGGCGCGCATGCAGCTTGCGTTCCCCGGGGTGCAATCGTGCAACCGCGCGATATTCCGTGGCTAACGTTCTTCGTGGCGCGCCGCCGTCAGGCGGTTGACGGCCCAGGTTGCCTGCCGACCCCATCCCCTGATAGGCCCCCGCCATGGATCAACAGCTCCCCGCCACCGAGATCACCGCATTGCTGGGTCGCGGCACGCAGTTCGAGGGGAAGCTTCACTTCGAGGGGCGCGTTCGTATCGACGGCGTGTTCAAGGGCGAGATCCAGAGCGACGACACGCTCGTCATCGGCGAGGGCGCCGAGATCCACGCGGAGATCGACGTGGCGACGGTGATCGTCCGCGGCGGTATCGTCCACGGCAACATTCGCGCGCGAAACGCCATCGAGGTCCATGCACCCGGCAAGATCGTCGGAAACCTCCACTCGCCGTCCCTCTTCATCGACCGCGGGGTCGAGTTCCAGGGAAGCTGCCGGATGGACGTCATCGACGGCAAGCCCCCGACCAAGCCCGCCGCCGCGGCGAGCCCCAGCGCGCCTCGTGCGTGAGCTCGGCCCGTTCGTCCTGCTTCTATGTGCGTGCGGCGCGGCCGTGCGCGAGCCGTCTGTCGCCGCTGCGGCGGCCCCGCCGGTGACGTCCGCCCCGGCGCCCGAGCCCCCCGCCCCCGACACGCTGACCACGTTCGACGCGATGGCCGCCCGCGGCGCCTCGGTCGCCCCCGGGATGCACGAGGCGGCGCGCAAAGAGGGCGCCGTGGGGCCGGTCGACCTCGTGAAGGCCGACGCGCGCGACACCTGCGTCCGCGTGGCCTTCGCGGCCACCGCGCCCGTCACGGCGAAGCTCGTCGACCACGCCGGCAACGTCCTCGCGGCAAACGACGCCCCCGCGACCGACGGCATCCTCGGCCCCCACGGCCCCGTGTGCGTCCGCAAGGGCGACGTCGTCCGCGGCCTCACCGACGCCAGCGGCGTCCACGTCCGCTGGCTCGCCTGGGAAGCCCCCTGAAGAGACCTCTCTTCAGGGGTGGCCGTGGCCGATGGCGCTTCGGGGGGGCTTCGAGACGTGCTTGCTCGCGGCGTCGAAGAAGCGCCAGGGCTTCGTGGCCCATTCGCCGGAGTAGGCGACGCCGACGCGCGCGGTGACGCCGATGCGCACGCGGGCGATCCTCGGCAGGAGGTAGAGCGGGCCGCGCGTCAGATCCTGGCCGCTCATCGACGTCGGGATGCCCATGGCGCGCGTGAACCGCGCCGGACCGTCGAGGCGCGTCCCCGGGTCGAGGCCGGCCTGGGCCTCGCCGGCGCGCACCAGCACCGCGTGTCCGGCCCCGGCGCGGAGGCAGGTCACGTTGAAGCAGTCGTGCATGCCGTAGACGAAGTACACGTACGCGTGACCCTCCTGACCGAGGAGCACGCGCGTCCTCGACGTCAGGCCGGCGCGCGCGTGGCACGCGAGATCCTTCGGGCCACGGTAGGCTTCGGTCTCCACGATGCGGGCGACGCGCGCGGGCCCTTCAGGCCGCTCGTGAACGAGGAGGCAGCCGAGGAGCGCGCGGGCCACGACGCGGGCGTCGCGCGCGAAGAAGCTCCGCGGGAGGCGCTCCATGGGCCCAAGAATGGCACCCTTCCCGGCCCCGTGCGCACCTCCGTCCACACGCCCTCGTCGGGCGCTCGTCGCTCGAGGTCGTCCGGAGGGGCTGGAAGTGGGAGGCCACGGGCGCTAATAGCTAGACACTCCATCATGTTCGACGATTTCGGCATCAACGCGGGGTACGTCGAGGATCTGCACACCCGCTGGCTGCAGAGCCCCCAGTCGGTCGAGGACGACTGGCGCCGCTTCTTCGAAGGGCATCGCGGCGCGCCGGAGATCGCTCCGCCGCCGCCTCCCCCGCCGGTCGTCACCAAGACGAACGGGGCCGCCCACGGAAGCGTCAACGGCAACGGCAACGGCGTCGCCTACCGCGAGGCGGTGCGCGAGACCGTCATCGCCGCGACCGAGCTGCAGAGCCGCGTCGCCCAGCTCGTCAACGCCTACCGGGTGCGCGGCCACCTCTTCGCGCGCCTCGATCCGCTCGACAACGAGCTGCCGGCGCACCCCGAGCTCGAGCTCGCGAACTTCGGCCTGAGCGACGCGGACCTCGACAAGAAGTTCTCGACCGCCGGCATGGCGGGGCTCCCGGAGCGGACGACGCTGCGGCAGATCGTCGACCACCTGTCCGAGACGTACTGCTCGTCCATCGGCGTCGAGTTCACGCAGATCGAGGAGCCCGAGCCGCGGCTCTGGCTCCAGGAGCGCATGGAGTCGACGCGCAACCACGCGTCGCTCGACCGCACGGAGCTCGTTCGCATCCTCACCAAGCTGACGGACGCGGAGATCTTCGAGCAGTTCATCCACAAGAACTACGTCGGGGCCAAGCGGTTCTCGCTCGAGGGCGCCGAGAGCATGATCCCGATGATGGATCTGCTCGTCGAGGCCGCCGCGGCGCAGGGCATCGAGGAGCTGGTCATCGGGATGCCCCACCGCGGGCGCCTCAACGTGCTCGTCAACGTGATGGGCAAGAACGTGCGCGAGATCTTCGCCGCGTTCGACGACAAGAGGCCCGAGCGCTTCATCGGCGGCGGCGACGTGAAGTACCACCTCGGCTACTCGACCGACGTGACGACCACGTCGGCCCGCCCCATCCACCTGTCGCTGGCCTTCAACCCGAGCCACCTCGAGTTCGTGAACCCGGTCGTCGAGGGGCGCGTCCGGGCGAAGATCGACCGCCGCAAGCGAAAGAGCACGATGCCGCTCCTCCTCCACGGAGACGCGTCGTTCATGGGCCAGGGCATCGTGGCCGAGACGCTGAACCTCGCGCAGCTCGAGGGGTACACGACGGGCGGCACCATCCACCTCGTCGTCAACAACCAGATCGGCTTCACGACGGTCCCGAGCGACTCGCGGTCGACGCGCTACTGCACCGACATCGCGCGCGAGCTGCGCGCCCCCGTGTTCCACGTGAACGGCGAGGACCCGGAGGCCGCCATCCAGGTGACGCGCCTCGCCGTCGAGTTCCGCCAGCGCTTCAAGCAGGACGTGCTCATCGACATGTACTGCTACCGGAAGTACGGCCACAACGAGGGCGACGAGCCGCGCTTCACGCAGCCGGTGATGTACTCGCTCATCGACAAGAAGCCGGGCGTGCGCGACGTCTACGTGGCGCGCCTCGTCGCCGCCGGCCACATCACGCGCGAGGAGGCCGACGCCATCGCGCAGGAGCGGCGCGCGAAGCTCGAGACGGCGCTCGAGGAGGCCCGCAAGGGGGACTTCTCCTCGATGCCGGAGACGATGGGCGGCGTGTGGAGCCCCTACAAGGGCGGCCCGGACACGAGCGTGCCCGAAGAGCCCACGGGCTTCCCGAAGGAGCGGCTGCTCGAGGCGCTCGACAGGCTGACGGCGATGCCGGCCGGCTTTCGGCCGAACCCCAAGGCGCTGAAGCTCGTCGAGCAGCGGCGGGAGCGCGCCGTCGCCGGGCACGGCCTCGACTGGGGGACGGGCGAGCACCTGGCCTTCGCGTCGATCCTGATGGAGGGCCACGGCATCCGCATCAGCGGGCAGGACGCGCGGCGCGGCACGTTCTCGCACCGGCACGCGGTCCTCTTCGACACGGAGACGGGGGAGCCCTACACGCCGCTCGCGCACCTCGCGGAGCCTTCGAGCGGCGTCGGGCGCTTCGAGATCTACGACTCGCCGCTCAGCGAGGCCGGAGTGCTCGGCTTCGAGTACGGCTACTCGCTCGACCGGCCCGACAAGCTCGTCGTGTGGGAGGCGCAGTTCGGCGACTTCGTGAACGCCGCGCAGGTCATCATCGACCAGTTCATCGTGTCGGCGGAGGACAAGTGGTGGCGGCTCTCGGGGCTCGTCATGCTGCTGCCGCACGGGTTCGAGGGGCAGGGCCCGGAGCACTCGAGCGCGCGCATCGAGCGCTTCCTCCAGCTGGCGGCGGAGGACAACATCCAGGTCTGCAACCCGACGACGCCGGCGCAGTTCTTCCACATGCTGCGGAGGCAGGTGAACCGGCCGTGGCGAAAGCCGCTCGTCGTCTTCACGCCGAAGTCGCTGCTCCGGCACCCCCAGGCCGTCAGCACGCTCGACGAGATGGCGACGGGGTCCTTCCACCGCGTGCTCGGCGACGCCAAGGCCGATCCGGCCACGGTGAAGCGCATCCTCCTCTGCAGCGGCAAGGTGTACTTCGACCTCGAGGCCGAGCGGGCCAAGCGCGACGCGCGGGACGTCGCCATCGTGCGCCTCGAGCAGTACTACCCGCTGGGCGACGCGCTGCGAAAGGTCCTGGCGCCGTACCGCGAGGGGACGCCGGTCGTGTGGGTGCAGGAAGAGCCGCGCAACATGGGCGCCTGGTACTTCCTCAACGCGCGCCGCCCCGAGCTCCTGGGGTCGAGGCATCCGCTGTCGCTGGTGGCCCGCGCCGAGAGCGCGAGCCCCGCGACCGGCAGCAAGGCGTCGCACGACCTCGAGCAGAAGATGCTCCTCGACGAGGCCTTCGGCGCCCACGAATAACCACGAACCGCGACCGTCAGCGAGCGGTGAGCGCTGAAAAAGTACACGGATTCTCGGGCTCACACGCGATCCACCTGCGGCTTCGCGAGCGCACCGCGCGGGACGCTCGCCGCGGCACGGAAGCTCATGGGGTCGCATGCTTGCGCGTCGCCCGCATCGCGGCCCGCCGTTTGCTTTTCGTACGCGTATGCGAGCCTCGTCCCCGGCCTTCGCGCTCGTCACGCCCCCCTTCGGCTCCATCGCCGTTCCACGACCCGGCCCCCGGGCCGTCCCCTCCGTCGACGCGACGCGCGAGTACGCCGTTCCCGCGAAGGAGTCCTCGAGCACACCTCGGCCCACGCTCCTCAGCGTGGACCTCGAGGTGCTCGCCAGCGTGGACCCGCAGCGGCGCTCGACGGTGCCGCCTCCGCTGCCCGAGCGTGCCCGCGAGCACCGCCCGCAGCCCGCGACCCCGCGGCGGTCGCACCCGGAGATGGCCGACGCGGTCTTCTCGGCGCTGCGGGACCTCTCGTTCTTCGAGACCCCGGTCGAAGCGGCGAGCTTCGGCGTCGTGACCGCTCTCCGCGCGCTGCCGTCGCTGGCGGCGATGGCGCTCCTCCGCGACGAGGCGCGCGGTGGCTTCGTGGTCGTCTACGCGCGCGGGCCTCGATCGCACACGGTGGTCCGCGGGCGCGTGGCGGAGGACGATCCCATCGTGGGTCTCGCGCTCGTGCGGGGAGGCCCCGTGTCCGTGGAGTACGGCTCGGACACGCCGCCCCCCGAGCGTCACGCGAGCTTCGGCGAGCCGTGGACGGCCCTCGTGGCCCCCATCCTGCTCGAGGACCGCTGCGTGGGGGTGCTCGAGCTCGTCGACCCGCTCGACGGCCGCACCCTCGGGGAGTCGGCGCGCCACGCCCTGTCGACCATCACGCAGCACCTGGCGATGTTCCTGCGCGGCCGCGAGATGATCGTCGGCGACGCCTTCGCCCCGGAGCAGGTGGGCCTCGAGGACTGACCTCAGGTCGCGACGGCGCTCACGGCGCGTCGCTGGGCCAGCCCGGCGGAGAACGTGAACAGCGTCGCGACGACACGCAGCAGCTCCGTCGCCACGCGCGCCCGGATCGGATCCACGTGGAGGAGGCCGAGGACGCCGTAGAGGGCGTCGAACACGAGCCACAGCAGGTTGCTCGTCGTCAGCAGCGCCCACGGCCAGCGCAGCACCCCGCCCTGCAGAGCGAGCGTCGTCCGGAGCAGCGGGGCGAGGAGCGCGAGCACGACCGTGTCGGCCACGTCGGAGACGAGCGGCACGACGGCCAGCGCGTCTCCGCGCGCCACCAGCCCGAGATCGCTGACGAGCGGCCACCCGGTGACCAGCAGCGACACGACGATGGCGCCCGTGCGCAGCGGCCACTTGCCCGTCGGCGTGTCCCCTTCGTCGAGCCCGGCCATCGTCCACGCGCGCGCCAGGATCCACGTCCCCGCGACCCCGGACGCGTTGCCCGCCGTGGCGAGGACGCCTTGCGTCAGGGCGGAGCCGCCCGCCAGCGCCACGAGATCGCGCCCGAAGAGGAGCAGCGTGCCCACGCCGAGCAGGAGCCACGCGCGCCGCAGATAGTCCTCCGGCTCGAACGTCCACGCCGCCACCCCGCAGCCGACGAGCGCCAGCACCTTCGCCGATTCGACCGCCGCCACGAGCACGGTGGGGCGCGCCTCCGCCGGCGCGAGACCCCAGGCCAGCAGCGCCAGCGCGACCAGGACCACGGGGGCGGCCGCGAGGGTGCGGTACTTCAAAGGCCGAGCTCCCGGGCGATCTGCTCGAGGACGATCTCGCACTGCGCGCGTCCGACGAAGGTGCGGAGCATCGGCCGGAGGGCCTGCTGGAGCGCCGGCACGTCGCGGAGGGTCAGCGTCTCCGGGCCGCGGCCGAGGGCCTTGACGGAGAAGGTCTTCACGGCGACGCGCCCGGTGTGCGGACCGAGGTAGAGCGCGAGCCGGCCGGCGATGCGGTCGGCGATGGCATTGCCCGTGGTCGCCTCGGTCATCCGTTCGCCAGTCCGGAATTCATCGTAGCATCGCCTTCTTCGGTCCGAAGCGCCGGTGTACCGTCGCGGATAGAAGCACGATGGAAGTCGTCGACCTTCTGCATACCTGGGGATTCGCGCTGCTGGGGGGCTTGCTCTTCCTGGTGGCGCTGCTCGTCAACCAGGTCGCGCCGCACAAGCGGTACCGCATTCGACATGGCCTCATCCTCTACGTCCTCTTCCTCGTGACGACGGGCGTGGCGCTGCTCCTCCATCACGCCCGGCCGGGGGTGGCCGAGTGGTCGGACGACGTGCGTCTGCTCGGGAATCTGTTCGCCGCCTTCACGCTCGTCAACGTCCTCTCCCTGGCGGTGTTCGACGTCGCCCTGCCCGCCGTCGGCGTCAAGACGGTCGCCATCACGGGCGACCTCATCGTCGGCCTCGCGTACATCGTCGCGGCCTTCGGGGTCCTGAAATCGGCGGGGGTTTCGCCGACCTCGGTCTTCACGACGTCGGCGGTCGTCAGCGGCGTGCTCGCCATCGGCCTCCAGGCCACCATCGGCAACATCCTCGGGGGCTTTGCCCTCCAGCTCGACGGGAGCGTGCACGTCGGCGACTGGCTGCAGCTGACCGACGGCACGCAGGGCAAGGTCGTCGCCATCCACTGGCGGCACACCGTCGTCGAGACCCGCAACTGGGACACGCTCATCGTGCCCAACGCGAACCTCCTCGCGCAGAACATCCTCATCCTCGGAAAGCGCACGGACAAGCCCGTGCAGCACCGCATGTGGGTGTACTTCAACGTCGACTTTCGGTACGCGCCCGCGCACGTCGTCGAGGTCGTGCGCGAAGCGCTGGGGGCCTCGCCCATCGAGGGCGTGGCGGACGATCCCAAGCCCACGGTCATCGCGTACGACTTCTCCAAGGACGGGCGCGACAGCTTCGGTTACTACGCCGCGCGCTACTGGCTGACCGACCTGGCGAACGACGATCCGACGAGCTCACGGGTGCGGGCGCGGATCTTCACCGCGCTGCGGAGGGCCAACATCCCCCTCGCGCGCCCGGCGCAGACGCTCTTCATCCAGGCGGCCGAGGCGGAGACCGATCGGTCGAAGCGGCACGAGCAGCAGCGCCTCGGGGCCCTGGAGAGGGTCGACCTCTTCCACGCGCTCACGCCGGAGGAGCGCGCCTTCGTCTCCCAGCACCTCATGTACGCGCCGTTCACGGCGGGCGAGACGTGCACCCACCAGGGCGCCGTCGCCCACTGGCTCTACGTCCTCTGCTCGGGCAAGGTCGAGATCCGGAGGCACGTCAAGGGGGGGACGCTGGCCAAGGCCGTGGCCGTCCTCGAGGGGCCGACCTTCTTCGGAGAGATGGGGCTGATGACGGGCGAGACGCGCACGGCGGACGTCGTCGCGCTGACGGACGTCGACTGCTACCGCCTCGACAAGACGGGCTTGCAGCGGGTGCTCGAGCGGCGGCCGGAGGCGGCCGAGCAGTTCTCGAAGACCCTGGCCCGGCGGCGGGTCGAGCTCATCGCCGCCGCGGGCGGGCTCGACGAAGAGGCGCGCCGGGCGAAGATGGCGAGCGAGGAGAGTCGCATCCTCGACAAGATCCAGGAGTTCTTCGGCCTGGAGCGGACGACCAAGCGATGAGGGCGATCTCGCTGGCGGCGACGCGCGCGGACGAGGCGCTCCGCGTCGTGAAGGCGCTGGGATCGCACCGGTACGTGGCCGGGAGGCTGCATCTCGTGCACGCGCTCGCGTTCGGGTCGGTGCGCGGAGAGGTTCCGGGCTTGGCGGAGGCACAGGCGTGGGCGAAGGCGACGCTGGCGCGGGACGACGTGGATCCGTCGTCGCGCGACGAGGCGCTCTGGCGGCGCGCGACGGACGCGGAGCTCGTGGCGGTGCTCGATGCCTTCTGGACTCCGGGCGAGACGGCGAGCGACGCCCGCCATGGCCTGCGAAACCTCCTCCAGCGATACGATCTGCGGCTCTCCGAGCACGCGCCCTTCGACGAGTCGGCGGAGGACGAGATGCACCCGCTGCTGATCGACGCGGGCTGGGAGCTCTTGCCGCTGGCGGCCCTCGATCCCCAGCGACACCGCGGCGCGATGGACGCCTTCGGCGACGCCCTCGCCTTCGAGTCTGCCCGCTTCGAGGAGGAGACCGCCATCCCGCCGCCGACCTACCTCTACGAGCTGCCGGCCCTGAGCCCCGTGGAGCTGCTCCTCGGCGCGAGCGGCGACGACGGCGCCCTCGCGGGAGCACCCCTCGTCGTCTGGGCCGACGGGCACGAGACGTACCTCGACTACGTGCTTCGCGGCGTCCGCCGCGCCGCGAAGCTGCCGGAACGAGACGACGCGGACGAAGCCGCGGACTAGCTCTTCGCCGCGGCCGCAGCCGCCGCGGCCTGCGTCACGGACGACGTGCTGAGCTTCGCGTCGTCGACCCGGACGAGGATGGCTGTGATGTTGTCCCGCCCGCCGCCCTGGTTGGCCTTGTCGATGAGTACGCGGTTGGCCTGCTCGAGGTCCTTCTCCGCCTCGAGCGTCACCTGCATCTCCTCGTCCTTCACCATGCGGCTGAGGCCATCGGAGCAGAGCAGGTAGATGTCGCCCGGGAGGGGCGACTCCATCGACACGTCGACCTCGACGTTCTCCTCGATGCCGACGGCGCGGCTGAGCACTGCCGCGCTCTTGCCCTGGATGCCGGCGGCGCCGAGCGTGTGGTCGGTCGTCAGCTGCGTGAACTTGCCGCTGCGCAGGCGATAGCAGCGGCTGTCGCCGACGTGGGCGATGTAGACGCGCTGGTTGTTGGGCGAGAAGTACGCGGAGACGACCGTCGTCCCCATCCCGGCGTACGCGTCGTTCTCGCGGGCGGCGGCGAGGATGCGATCGTTGCCGACGAGGATGGACCCGCGGAGCCGCGAGGCGCGCTTGGGCAACGGGGGCTGCCGCGTCGGTCCGAAGTCCCCCGTCTTGAAGGACTCGCTGATCGCGTCGACGCAGAGCTGGCTGGCGATCTCGCCGGCCGCGTGGCGTCCCATCCCGTCGGCGATGACGAAGAGGTGGTGGTCCTCGAGGATCGCGTAGGCGTCCTCGTTGTGCTTTCGCTTGAGCCCCGGGTCCGTGCGGCCGACCGCGGTCACCAGGATGAGCGCGTTGGGGCCGGTGGGCTCCTCCTCCTCCTCGATGTCGACGGGCACCTCGGCCGTGATGTTGACGCTCGGGTCGTCACGGATCTCGGCGTGGGAGTCGAGCTTCGGCTTGTCGTCGCCCGGCGGGGGCGTGGAGGGGGTGGAGGCCGCGCCGGGCGGTGCGGAGGCCATCTTCTTGCTGCTGCCGGGGGCCGGCGCCAGTCCCGCCGCGCCGAGCTCCTCGCCTGCGGGCCGCGACAGGACGACCACCACCCAGGCAACGAGTCCCAGAACGACGACGGCCGTCACGACGTAGAGCACGTGGGGATCGGGCATCGAGCGCCATACCATCCTAGGCCAACCCCGAAGCTAATTACGCAAAAAGTGTCGGACGCGCCCGCGCCCCGCCGTGCCCCCTTGCGTTAACATGGGCCGGGCTTGGCTCTTTCCTCTCGCACGCCTTCTTCGCCGCTGCGGGCGGTGATGGTCCTCGCCGCGCTCGTGCTGGCGCTGGGCGTGGGGTGCACCGGTTGCGCTGCGGCGAGCGCCCCCTTCGGTCACCTCGCGGGGACCAACGACGCGGCGCTCGAGTACGTGGTCGACCCCGAGCCCACCACGGGAAAGACGCTCGACGCCGAGCTGACGGCGATGGGGGTGAAGTCCCGGCTCGCGGCGGGGCAGATCATGGCCGACGTCTCGGTGACCGACGAGGGTCACGTGCGCGTCGTCGTCGACGCCGACGTGGCGGGGGCGGCGGACGACCTCGTGGTCTGGCGCGGCGGGCTGCGTGCCCTGCGGGTCGACGGGGGGTACGTCATGGCGCCGCCCGACACGACGGGGCTCCGACCGATGAGCGCGCCGGGGCCCGAGGGGCAGGACCGCTGGTGGCAAGGGACGTCGGAGGCCGTGGGTCGCGCCGTCCGCGAGACGAAGCTCGACCGGGATCACGTGGCCTTCGCCGAGCGGGTGCCGGGAGGGAGCGAGTGGCGCACGCGGGTCGCGTTCCTTCCGCCGCTCGTCGTCCTCGGCATGACGGCGACGCCCATCCAGTCGATCGCGCCTCTCCTCCACGGGCGCGCGCTCGCCCTCGGCTTCGCGTCCGAGGCGCGCAACGTCCTCGCGCGGGAGCGCGCCGCCCACCCCTCCGCGCGCATCGTCCTCGCGCGGGGCCGCGTGCTCGTCGCCGCGGTGACCATCGACGAAGCCCTCGCCTCCCCGCTGGTCCTGCTCTTCGGCGACGACGTGCCGTCGTACACGCGCGCGTACCACGCGAAGAACCTGCTCCGGTCGCCGCTCCTGCCCCCCCTGCACCGCGTCGCGGCGGGGCCGCTTCCCCCGCGCTGGGGGCTCGCTTCGGCGTGCGCGCTCCTGCCCTTCGTGCTCTCGTTCGCGTGGCTCTTCTTCGTGCGGCGGTTCGACCGGATGCGCCCGGAGCCCGTGTGGCTGGTGGTGGCGACGTTCGCGCTGGGAGGGCTCGCCATCGTCCCGGCGGCGCTGGCGGAGATGGGCATCGCGATGATCTCGCCGTGGCTCGATCCCGGGCTGGCGACGCTCGGAGGGCAAGCCTGGGCGCTGCCGCTCTCGGTCGCGGTGTTCACCGTGGTGATCGGCGGCGTCGAGGAGGTGGCGAAGTTCGGCGCCGCGTGGGTGCTCGCGGGGCACCGCAGGGAGTTCGACGAGCCGGTGGACGGCATCATCTACGGCTGCGCGGCGGCGCTCGGCTTCGCGGCGGTCGAGAACATCAAGTACTTCGCGCTCGGGCGCATGTCGGGCGCCGTCATCGCCATGCGCGCGTTCGAGACGGTGCCGGCCCACATGTTCTTCAGCGCGATCTGGGGCTACGGCATGGGGCTGAAGCTCGTCTCCCGGGGCGCGCGCGTCCTTCCCTACCTGGCGCTGGCCGCGCTCGCGCACGGGACGTTCGACGCCGTCGTCTCCACCGACGGGTTGCAGCTCGTGGCGACGCTCCTCGTGCTCGTCCTCGCGTTCGCCTTCGTCGTGATGCTCCGGAGGGCGCTGCGGCACGGCGCCGTCGCGGCGCGGAACCCGGTCGACGAGTCGCCGATGAGCGAGCTCTTTCCGCTGAGCACCCTGCCGCGGGCGTACTTCCGCGTCGGCTCGCGGGCGGCGTTCGTGGTCTCCGCCGCGGGGATGATCTCCTGCGCCTTCGCCCTCACGGTCCTCGGAACGGCGTTCGAGCTGCTCCATCACAGGGTCGGCGTCGTCTTCGTGGGCCTGGGGACGGCGATGCTCGCGCTCTTCGGCGTCGCGGCTTACGGCGCCTCGGCCACCATCCCGCTCGACGTGGCCGTCGACCCGCGCGGCATCACGTTCGCGGGCGGCCTGACGCCGTGGGGCATGATCCGGAGCTTCGCCCTCGAGCAGAAGGGCGCCCGCGCCCACGTCCGCATGGAGACAGTCCACGGCACCGTCCGCCTCGGCCCCGCCCGCGCCGACACCGCGACGGCCATCGTCGACGCCATGCGAAGCATGCGCGGGTAAGCATCGTCGAGGGAAGACCAAGATTTGCTGTCATCCTGAGGCCGAAGGCCGAAGGACCCCACGCGTCCCACGTTGGGTCCTTCGCTTCGCTCAAGGATGACAGCAACTTGCTGCCAGCTCGACGGCGGCTCTCAGTCGATGGAGACGAGCTCGATTTCGAAGACGAGGCCGGCGTTCGGCGGGATGTCCGGCGGGCTGCCGTTCGCGCCGTAGCCGAGCTCCGACGGGATGCGCAGGCGGCGCTTGCCGCCGACCTTCATGCCGACGAGGCCCTGGTCCCAGCCCTTGATCACCTCGCCCTGGCCGATGGTGACCTTGAAGGGGTCGCCGCCGTGGTCGTACGAGCTGTCGAACTTCTTCCCGTTGGTGAGCGTGCCCGTGTACTGCACGTGCACGGTGTCACCGTCCTTCGCCTCGCGGCCGGTGCCCACCGTGAGGTCTTCCTTCTCGAGCGTCGCGGGGCCGGGGGGCAGCGGCGTGCCCTGGGCGGGCTTGAAGTCGCTCGTGGGCTCCTCGGGCGAGCGGGAGCACGCGAGACCGGCGAGCGAGAGGCCTGCCGTGAAGACGAGCATCATGAGCCGTGTGCGCATGGCGCCGGAACCTAGCACGCGCCTCCGCTACTTCGACCCGGCGGGCCGCGGGACCGTCCCCGTCCCGGCGGAGCTCGGCGCGTGGATGCCGAGCAGGTCGCCGACGAGCGCCACGAGCGTCTCGATCTGATCGCGCGACGCCGTCAGATGCGCGTGGACGACGCTGCCCTCCGTCGTCACGTCCACGCCATCGAGCAGCCCGTGCGTGACGGACGAGGTGATCCAGTCGTTGTGGCGCTTGACGATGCCCTTCACGTCCTCGGCCGCCTGCGAGGCGGTCGCCGCGTCCTTCGTGTCCCCCTCGAGGAAGAGATCCGCGCCCTGGTCGGGTCGCGGCACGACCCGCAACCGCATCTCGGTGATGGTCTCGGGGATCTCCGGCATGGGGTGGTGCGGGTTGGCGACGCGCAGGTAGAGGGCCTCGCCCGGCCGGATGTGCGCGGGGACCTTGGCGGCGACGAGCTGCCGCGCGACCTTCGACGCCACGTTCGTCGGCACGACCGCGAGGACCCTCGACTGCGGGCGCAGGATGACCCGCTCGGCGCGGTCCGCGTGAGCCAGCGAGGCGCGGACGCCGGGGACGCCGGCGTCGAACCGACCGCCGCGGTCGTACTTCTTGCTCACGACGTCGACGGCCTTGTCGACCGCGGCGTCCGGCGCCGAATAGTGGATGAGGATGACGTCGCGGCTCGTGTTCACGAGCGAGGGACCGCTGATCATGACCCAGTCGGTGTCGCGCACCGGATCGAGGTCGGTGCCGCTCATGAACTCGTCCCACTGCGGGATCCCGCGGAGGAGGTAGCCCATCTTCGCGCCCACAGCGTTCGTCCGGATGACCTCCGCGTTGACGACCACCATCACGAGGACGACGTCGGCCTGGATGTCCCCTGCGGCGCCGAGGATGGCCTGCGGATCCTTCGGCCCCCGGGCGCCCGGACCCGCGTCGGCGAGCGCGATGGCGCCGTCGAGCCCTGCGCCGCCGTCCGAGGGCGCGTCGCCGCTCGCGTCCGTCGCGCCGTCCGCCGCCGCATCGGAGGCCGCGTCGGGTCCCGCATCCCGGCTCGCGTCGGCGCCGGCGTCCTTCGGGGCGCCGGCTTCGCGCGCGAGCAGCGCCGCCGCGGCGGCCTTCGCCGCTTCGTCCTCGGCGTGGTTCTCGGGCGGCGGAGGCGGAGGCGGCGGGGGGGTGTCCTCCGGCTCGAGGATGTCGATCGGGATGGCGGCTTCCCCCTCCGTATCGTTCATCTCGAAGCCGTGCGGCACGCCGAAGGGCACCACGGCGCAGTGGGCGAGGCCGGAGAGGAGCAGGCAGGCGGCGAACGCCAGCCGGACCGGCCAGTGAGCCCAGAAGCGCTCCGGTCCGGTGCGCATGGCGCGGAGCGCTCGCGGCGTGGCGTGCGGGGCCGTCGGGGCCTCCTCGGAGGCCCCTTCGCCGAGTGGCTGTCTCGGCTCAGCCATTCATGGGCCCACGCTCAAGCTCACCAGAAAGAGTACGTAGCACCCCGTGTCCGGAATTCCCTTTCGCGTGCCGGGCGTTCCGGAATCTCAGAGAAGTGGTTCGACAGCCCCCCACCGCGTTAGTAGATACCCCGTCGGTCCCGGTCATGTTCCGTCGTCGTTCGCTGCTGGCCCTCGTCTCGCTCGCGCTCGCCGCGTGCAGCGAGCAGCGCCCTGCGCCGACGGCGGTGACTCCCCCGCCCGCGCAGGCGGCCGGCAGCGCCAGCGCCGCGCCCGGGGCCGCCCCGACCTCCTCGGCCGCCTCGGAGACGGCGACGGTGCCCGACGCCGGCCCGTTCGAGGGACCGTGGATCGGCGCGACGGTGATGCAGGCGCCCATCTACAGCGAGATGGAGTTCCCGTCGGACAAGATGGTCAAGGAGGGGCGCGGCGGCAGGCTCGGTTACCTCCGCTACGGCGAGAAGGCCCCCGTCATCCCGGAGCCGCACAAGAAGCCGAACTGCACCGAGGGCTGGTACGAGCTTCTCGCGGGCGGCTTCGTCTGCGGCAAGTACGTGACGCTCGACCTCGATCACCCGCGGTTCAAGCTCGCCAAGGCGCCGGACCTCACGGGCCCCATCCCCTACACGTACGGCGTCAACGTCTCCAACGGCACGCCCCTCTATCGCCAGGTCCCCTCCCGCGAAGAGCGGCTGAAGCTCGAGCCCTGGCTCGTCAAGCCGAAGCGCGCGAAGACCGCCCCGGACGAGGACAACCCCTACGCCCCTTCGGGGACGTCGATCTCGGACGCGGGAGCCCCCGACGCGCCGTCCGTGGGCGAGAGCGCCGGAGCCGAGAAGCCCGACGCGCCCTGGTGGCAGAAGGAGGCGCCGGACGCCGGCCCGCCCACGGTGACGCTCGAGGACCTGCAGGAGTCCGACGGTCCGATCGCGCGGCGCATGGTGAAGGGCTTCTTCCTGTCGCTCGATCACCAGTTCGGCTCCTCCGGATCCATGTGGTGGAAGACCATGGCCGGCCTCGTGGCCCCCGCCGACCGCATCTTCGTCACCAAGCCGGTGACGGACTTCCACGGCGTCTGGCTGGGGAAGGACGCGGCGAGCTACCCGACGAAGACGCTGCCGTCCCGCAGGATCGACAAGCTGCCCGTCGGCTTCGTCCTCCACGGGGCGAAGCACTGGACGCTCGACGCCGCGCGCAAGCACGCGTCGCAGGCCGAGGGGATCGCCGAGCGGTTCGAGGCGGTGGGCCTCACGGGCGAGACGGCGACCGTCGGCGGCACCGAGTTCTGGGAGACCGACGAGGGCTGGTGGATGAAGGCGGTCGACGGCACGAAGACCGAGCCCGGGCCCGCGCCGGACAAGCTGGGCGAGCACGACAAGTGGATCGACGTGAACCTCCACCGGCAGACGCTCGTCGCCTTCGAGGGGGCGACGCCGGTCTACGTGACCATCGTCTCGAGCGGTCGCAACGAGCACGAGACGGTGACCGGCTCCTTCCACATCCGCGAGAAGCACATCGCGTCCACGATGGACGGCGATGCCGACATCGCCGCCGACGGGCCGTACTCGATCGAGGACGTCCCCTACATCCAGTACTTCAACGGCGGCTACGCGCTCCACGGGGCGTTCTGGCACGCGGAGTTCGGCCACGTGAAGAGCCACGGCTGCGTGAACCTCGCGCCGTGGGACGCGAAGACCATCTTCGGCTGGACGGATCCGAAGCTCCCCGAAGGGTGGCACGCGGTGATGGCGACGAAGGACCATCCGGGGACGCGCGTCGTGGTGCACGAGCGCGGCCCGGGCACCTGCATGGGACCGAAGCTCGACGCGTGTCACTGAGCGCCCCCGCGCGGAGCCGCCCTTGACGTGACCCGTTCCCTCCGGCACTAAGACGGGCTCGCCTTCGCGCGGGACCCATGGAGGACCAACTCACAGCCCACCTCGATCGCGGCTGGGACCTCGCCCAGAAGGGCGACTCGGCCGGGGCCACGGCATGCGCGAAGCGCGCCCTGGAGCTCGATCCGCAGTCCCCCGAGGTCCACAACCTGATGGGCTACGCCTCGGCGCTCGACGGCGAGCCGGAGGAGGCGCTCGAGCACTATCGCCAGGCCATCGCCCTCGACGAGACGTACTTCGAGGCCATGCTCAACGCGGCCGAGGTGATGATCGCGCCGCTGGGCGACGTCGACGGCGCCGTCGCGCAGATCGAGGACGCGCTCGACTACGCCGAGAGCGACGAAGAGATCGCGGACTGCATCCTCCTCAAAGTGGATGCGCTCATGGCGAAGGCCGACTACGAGGAAGCGAAGAGGGCCATGAAGATGCTCCCCGATGGTCCCTTCAGCGGCCCGAGCTATCTGTTCCTCATCGGTCGCGCCTGGTACGAGCTCGGCCAGCTCGACAAAGCGGCGCCCTTCATCGAGCAGGCGGCCTCGGCCGACCCGACGAGCGCCGACGCCCAGTACTACCTCGGCCTCGTCCGCGACGAGCAGGGCGATCCGCGCGCGGCGACCGAGGCGCTCCTGCGCTCGCGTGCGCTCGATCTGGGGCGCGCGCAGCCCGCGTGGGCTCCGACGCCCGACACGTTCGCCGGCGTCGTGAAGACGGGCATCGAGAAGCTCGATCTCGTGCTCGCGCGCTTCGTGCGGGAGGCCGAGGTGTACGTGGTCGACGTCCCGGGCGCCGAGCTCGTGGTCGACGGGGTCGACCCGCGCGCGCTGCTGGTGCTCGACACGCCGCCCGTCGAAGAAGGGGGCACGCCGCGGGTGCGCATCTTCGTCTATCAGCGGAACGTGGAGAGGGCCGCCGGCTCGCTCGAGGGAATGGAAGCCGAGCTGGGCGCGGCGCTGGAGCGCGAGGTGACCGCCGTGTTCCTCGAGGGGCAGAAGCCGGACAAGAGCCAGCTGAACTAGTGACCCCGAGTCGGTGGCCACGGGCACCCTCGTTGCACGGACGAGCCGCAATGGGTTCCACGCCTGCCAAACACGTTCGATGCGCGCCCGAGGCGGGGCACGCTGCCGCCCTCGCGCGCGGGGCGGCGAGCCTGCTCGCCCTGGGGGGAGCACTGGCGTGCGCAGCGGGCTGCGTGGTCCCCGAGCGCGAGGTGCGTGTCCGCGCCGCCAGCGACTTCGGATGCGGGGATTCGCAGATCCAGGTCGAGCAGCTCGGCGCGTCCACGTACCTGGCGACCGGATGCGGGCAGTCCGACCAGTACACGTGCGAGACCCGCTGGAAGGACCTGGTCTGCGCGCGCGACGTCGCCGCGAGCACCGCGTGGCAAACCGACTCGCTGCAGCCCAGGCCTCCCGCGCCGCTCCTCGACCCTCCCCCGGGCGCCGGTGGATTCGCCTTCGGAGCCAGCGAGGACGACGCGCGCCGCGCGTGCGAGCAGGCGGGGCACGCCTACGCGCCGGGGGAGAATGGTCACGCGTCGTGCAACGGCCTCGCGGCCGAGATCGGCGCGCCCGCCAGCGCGACCCTCGACTATCGCGACGGCAAGGTGTCCGCCGTGTGGCTGCAGATCGCGCTCGTGCCGAACGAGAACATCGCCCGCGCCCTGACGCGCTGGAAGGCCGCGCTGGTCGGCCAGTACGGGGGTCCGAGCGCGTCTCTCGTCACCGTCCCCTCCACGTGCGTCGACGACGTCACGCCCTGCCTCCTCGACCGCTCCGGCAGCATCCGGTTCGACTGGCGCTGGCGCGAGCGCCTCATCTCCGTCGCGCCCCAGGTCGACGGCTCGACCAGGCCCTCGGTGATCATCGAGTACGTCGCGCTGCCGCAGGTGCGCCCCGGCCTGTGAGCCGCGGCCGGGACGCGATACGCCGCGACTTGTGAATCGGGGTCTTTCCTAGTGCCAGTTGCCGAAGCCGAACCCGTAGTTCGTGTAGCGGGGCGCCAGGTCGACGAAGAGCCCCAGCTTCCACGGATCGTCGGGGAGCAGCCCCCAGAAGTTGAGCGGGACGAGCCGGATGTCGCCGCCGAACGTGAAGTGCTGGCGCGCGGCGCTCCCCTCGTACCGCGACGGCTCCACGTACGTCCCCGTGCGCAGCACGACGTGGTTCAACACGGGCTCGGCCTCGAGGCCGACACGAGGCGCGACGCTGAGCTCTCGCCCCACGGTCTCCACGCGTTGATCGAGGAAGCCCTCGAGCGACACGGCGTTCGGGCTTTGCCCGGTGAACAGCACGCTCGCGAGGAGGAGGATCCGCTCGCGCGGCCAGTTGGCGTAGCGCGCCTTCCTCGCGCGGTTCAGGCGCGCGCTCTCCTCGGCGAGGTGCTCGTCCTCCAGGGCGCGGAGGGCCTTCTCCTCGGCCATGAGCTCCACTTTGCGCGCCGCGCGCTCGTTCGGCGGCAGGCTGGCTAGCTCCTCGGCTTGCCTGCCCCGTCGCTCGCCGCGGTCCCGCTCGATTTCCCGGCGAAGCGGTCCCTCCTCCCTGTGGGGGTTCTCCCACCCGGGGTTCAACGGGCGCGGTCCGAGCTGCAGCGCGAAGCCGATCTCCGCCTCCCAGGGCATCACGACCTGCGACGGCAGCACGAGGTTCGTCGACGACGACGGCGCGGCCGATCCCGGGAAGATCTGCTGCCCGAGAAAGCCGACGCCGACGCCTCCGCTCACAGGCGCCCGCACCGTGGCCCCGATGCGCCAGGGAAGCCCCGTGGGCATGAGAAGCGCACCCACCTCCGGCGAGGCGCCGGCCATCGTGAGCAGCGTGCCGGCCCCGTTCTGCTGGATCTGCATCGTCACGACGCGCACGCCGCCGCCGATGGCGATCTGGCCCCCGTAGACGCCGTACGACATGAGGGCCTTGAAGCGGCCCACCTGGAGGGTCAGCGCCGGCTCCCCCGCGGTCGTCGTCAGCGAGAACTGCTCGAGATCGCCCGTCGCGGAGACCCCGAGCCCGCCGAGCTGCAGCGTGCCGCCCACCGTGAGATCGGTGAAGTTGCCCGCGCTCGCATGGTTGGGGGGAAGGTTCGCGTTGTCGCCGTGGTTGTCGAAGTCCGTGTTCGTGAAGGCGCCCGGAAACGAGATGCCGGCGCTGAGGTCGTAGTCGAACCAGGTCGTGCTGTAGGCGTTGCGCACGGCCGGAGCCGCGGAGTTCGCCGCGGAGCCTTCGGTGCCCTCCGCGAGGGCGATGTACGCGCCGCCGAGGGCGGTCACGCGGATGGGGGCGATGACGGGCCCCTGGTAGATCTCGATGTTGTAGTTGCTGCTGCTGATCTTCGGGGGCAGCGACTGCGCGCGGGCCGACCCGCTCGCCGTCAGGAGCGCTGCCCCAGCAAGAAGCGCACGAGCGGCTCGGCGTCCACCTTCGCCGTCGAGACCAGCGCGTCGAGGAGGCGCTTGCCCAGCCTCGCCAGCTCGAGGAGCTGCGAGATGCGCTCGTGCTGCAGCTCGGCCCGGGCGCGGGTCGAGGCATCCGGCGCCGTCTTGCGGAGCCGGTCCAGCTGACGGAGCGCCTCCTCGAACGAATCGATGGCCGAGATCACCTCGCTCCTCTCTCGCTCGTTGAAGACGCGGCTGATCATCCGCCAAAGCTGCACCTCGGCCGTGTAGAAATCCTTCCGCTCCCCTTGAATCCAGACCTTCCGTACCACACCCCACCTCGCCAGCTCCGAGAGCGTCATGCTGACGGCCCCCGTCGAGAGCTTCAGCGAGTGGCAAAGGTCGTCGGCGCTGAGCGGCTCGGGGGACAGGTAGAGCACCGTCCAGACGCGCCCCATGTTCCGTTTGAAGCCCCAGAACTCCATGAGCCGTCCGACGACGTCGCTCACGGCCGCTTCGCTCGGCCAGAGCGCCCGCTGTTTCTCGCGCTTCGCCACGCGAGGGCTAGCGTAACCCACTTACGCGGCGCGGGACGCGAGGTCGGCGGCGATCGCCGAGAGCAGGTCGCGCGCGGTGCACGCGGGGACCCCCTCGAGGGCCCTCTGGGCACGAGCCGTCTCCTCGCGGGCATACGCCCTCACGCCGTCGCAGACTCCGGACGCGCGCACGGCCTCGGCCACGCGGACCGCGGCGCGCTCGTCCCCCGCGCGGACGGCGTCGACCTCGTGGGCCAGCGACGGGTGCGCGGCGATGGCGCGGATGAGCGGGAGGGTGAGCTTGCCCTCGAGCAAGTCGCCGAGGAGGGCCTTGCCCGTGGCCCGCGGGTCCCCGTCGTAATCGAGGACGTCGTCGACGAGCTGGAACGCCACCCCCACGCGCTCCCCGAACTCGCCGAGGGCGGCGACGGCCTCGGGCGGGGCACCGGTGGTGGCGGCTCCCGCGCGCGCGGCCCACGCGAACAGGGAGGCCGTCTTGTCGTCGACGATCCGGAAATACACGTCCTCCCGGGGCTCGAGGCGCGTGCGCCCCCGGAGCTGCACGATCTCGCCGTCGACGAGACGTCGAAGCGTCGCGAACAGATCCCCGAGCACGGCCCCCGGCGCGACCGCCGCCGTGCGCTCCAGGGCGTGCGTCAGCAGGAGGTCTCCCGCCAGGACGCTCACGGCGTTGCCCCAGATGCGCCGCGGCGTCGGCTTGCCGCGCCGTTCCTGTCCGTCGTCGATGACGTCGTCGTGCAAGAGGGTCGCCAGGTGGACCAGCTCGGCCGCGACGGCCACGTCGCGCGCGACTGCCGAGATGGGGCCGAAGCACGCCGCCGACAGCAGCACGGTGAGGGGCCTTACGCGCTTGCCGCCGGCCTCGAGGAGGTGGGTCGCCGAGTCGGTCGCCGGGGAGACGCCTTCGCGCGTCATCCGGCAAAGCTCCCGATCGACCAGGGCCAGGTCGCCGCCGAGCAGCGCGTGCACGTCGGCGAGACGCCCGGCGGCCCGCGCCCCTGCCCTCTCGGCGGTGGCGGCCTCGCGGAGGAGCGCGACGGAGGCGGCGGGGGTAATGGTCGTGGTGTTCAAAACTATTTGAAAGTTATCTAGGGCAGAGGCTCCCCCGGTCAAGGCCCGTCTTCGCCCGAGCCCGGACGCCGTTGACAGGCGCGGCGCGGCGCGGGCATGGTCCGCGGGTCCGCCGATGCCCGAAGCGACCCGCGACGACGCTGCGCGCGCGCGCCTGCAGGGCAAGCGTGCCGTGCTGGTGGCCATCTCGATCGTGTCGGTCGCCGTCATCGGCTCGAGCGCGTGGCAGATCGTCCCGGCCGTCTTCGGGGCCGGGGGCCGCCCCATCGCGGCCGCACCGCCCGGCTCGTCCGCGAGGGCCTGTGCCGAGGGGATCCGTACGCTCGAACGGGCCCTCGGGCGCGCGGTCGACGCGGCCGGCAGCGCGTCGTTTCAGGCTCGCCTGCAGCCCGAGTGGTCCCAGGAGGAGGCGATCCGTGAAGCGTGCGCCCAGTCGAGCGAGGGAATCGACGCCTGGGCCGCCCTGGCTCGCCTGCGGTCGGCCGAGGAGCAGCTCTCCCCCCACGCCGGGGCAGAGCTCGAACCCCTGCGCCGCGACGTCATCGCGCACCTTCCCGCGGACTTGCGCTAAGACAAGTCCCCCAGATGAATAGCGAGCCCGCCGCATCGACCCCCGAAGCCGCCGCGGCCGAACCCACGTTCGACGCCCTTCCCCTCAGCGCCGACGTGCGACGGGCCATCGACGCGATGGGCTACAAGAACCCGACGCCGGTACAGCTCGCCGTGTTCGAGCCGGCCGCCGACGGGCGCAGCCTGGTCGTGCAGGCGAGGACGGGGACGGGCAAGACGGCCGCCTTCGGCCTGCCCATCGTCGACCGACTGGTGCGTCCCTCGGTGAAGGCCGTCCAGGCGCTGGTGCTGTGCCCGACGCGCGAGCTGGCGCTGCAGGTGTCGCGCGAGGTGGAGCAGATCGGCCAGTTCCGGGGCACGAAGATCGTCGCCATCTACGGGGGCACGTCGATGTCCCGCCAGGTGGAGGCCCTGCAGGCCGGAGCGCAGATCGTGGTCGGGACGCCGGGACGGGTGCTCGATCACCTGCGCCAGCGCACGCTCGATCCCAGCCAGATCCGCATCCTCGTGCTCGACGAGGCCGACGAGATGCTCTCCATGGGCTTCGCGCGGGAGCTCAACGCCATCCTGGAGACCTTGCCCAAGAACCGGCAGGGCATGTTCTTCAGCGCCACGATCCCGGCCGACATCGAGCGACTGGCGCACACGCACCTCAAGGAGACGGAGCTCATCACGCTCTCGAGCGACCAGGTGGGCGCGCTCGAGGTCGCGCACTACGTGTACGTCACGCAGGCGGGCGACAAGATCGGGCAGCTCGTGCGCATCCTCGAGGTCGAGGATCCCGAGAGCGCCATCATCTTCTGCAACACGCGCGACGAGACCCAGCGCGCCGCCGAGGCCCTCAAGAACCGCGGCTTCGACGCCGACTGGTTGAACGGGGATCTCCCGCAGAACGACCGCGAGCGCGTGATGAGCGCGACGCGCGAGGGACGCCTCCGCTTTCTCGTCTGCACCGACGTGGCGGCGCGCGGGATCGACATCTCGCACCTCACGCATGTCATCAACTACGACTTCCCCGAGACGGCGGAGCAGTACGTCCATCGCACCGGGCGGACGGGTCGCGCCGGGCGCACCGGCACGGCCATCGCGCTGGTCGGACCGAAGGACATCGGCAACCTCTACATCCTGCGGCTCACCTACAAGATCCGCCCCATCGAGAAGCAGCTCCCGAGCGCCGGCGAGGTGAAGACGCGGGCCGAGATGGACCTGCTCCAGCTCTTCGTCGAAGCCTTCGCCAACCGCGTCCCCCATCCCGACGACCTTTCGCTCGCGCGAAGGCTGCTCACGCATCCCGACTCCGAGCGCATCGTATCGGGCCTTCTGCGCGATCACCTGGGCGCCCGAGGCGGCGACGTGGCGACGGAGGCCGCGGAGGCTCGTCGCGCGCGCAACCCTCCTCCGGTGCCCGCCGAGCCGGCGCCGCGCGCTGCACCGAGGCGCGAGCCGGAGCGGCCGCGTCGCGAAGACCCGCGGAGGAGGGCGCCCGAGGCGCCGCGGGGGGCCGCGTCCGCCGGACGGGAGCAGGGAGCGCGCGAGGCGGCGAGGGTTCCCACGCCGACGCGTCGATCGACCCGGGAGGACGGGCGCCAGCGAGCGCCGGTCACGTCGTACACGAGCTGGGAGCCGCCGGAGGAGGCGGACGACGAGAAGCCGATCCTCGCCGACGCCGAAGATACGACCTCTCCCCTGCCCCGCTACACGGTCGAGGGCGAGGAACGCGCGGCGAGCGCGGCAGGGGCCGAGCGAGCCGAGCGGCCCGCGGTGGAGACGCGGACGCGCGTCGCGCCGACGAGCGAGGGGGCGGAGCCGTCCGGCTTCGTGCAATTGTTCGTCAACGTCGGAAAACGCGAGGGCGTGAACCCCGGCGACCTGCAGAAGCTGTTGGCGGACAGGGGCCTCGTGGAAGCGGAGGCGGGACGGATCCGCGTCCGTGATCGGATGAGCTTCATCAGCGTAAAAAAAGAGGCTTTCGAGCGGGCCGTGGCGGCGCTGACCGGGCAGGTCCTCGGCGGGCGAACGGTCGTCGCCGAGCTGGCACGCGGGCGCGGATGACCACCGCCCGCATGCACACCCACATGCCGCGCGCCGATCGGCGGCCGCCCATTGAGGCACGCCATGGGCGTGCCGTATCCTGACGCACGACCATGGCCATGCCTTCGGCCCCCCCCATGCCCGGCGCTCCCGTCGCGCAGCCGTCGATTCCGCCCACGATGACCCTTCGGTCGCTGCTCGACGCGCGTCGCGCCGAGGGCCGCCGCATGTCGCTCGAGGAGGCGATCGCCGTCATCGTCCCCGTATGCCTCGACCTCAAAGAGCGTCACGGCCGCGGCGAGAAGCTCTACGTGCACCCGTCGGCCATCGCGCCGTCGCCGGACGGCCTCGCCCGGGTCAACACGCGCCTTTCCCTGGTTCCCACGCACGCGAACGACAAGCACTGCCTGGCGCCCGAGCTCCAGCGGACGCTCGAGCCGGGCGACTCGTGCTCGAGCGTCTACTCCGTCGGGGCGATCCTCTACGAGATGGTGACCGGCCAGCACGTCGGCCCTGCGATGAAACGGCCGCGCGACATCGAGGCGTCGCTCCCGGAGGCGCTCGAGATCCTCATCGGCAAGGCCATCATCGGCGAACGCTCCCACCGGCCGGCCGACCTCGGCGCCCTGGCGAGCGCGATGTACCACGTGGCTCCGCAGAAGAGCATCCACCCGCCCGACATCAGCGAGGCCCGGCTCGACCAGAGCGCGGAGCTCGACGTCGACGTGAAGTTCTCGATGCTCCCGCCCGAGGAGACGAGCGGCGTCAACGCGGTCCCGAGGGCGGCCGCCGTGCCGCGCATCGACGGCGGCGATCCGTTCGGGGCGCCGCTCATCGATCGCACCGCCGTCCCGCCGAGCCGCAAGTCGGCCGACGACACCACGGTCCGCCTCGGCGCGCTCAAGGCGCGCCTCGAGAGCGATCCCCGCCCCCGCTACGTGGTCAGCAAGGACAAGATGGACCACGGCCCCTTCACGGCGGTGGAGCTGCTCCAGCAGATCGCCTCGCACGCATTCACCGCCGATCACGGTCTGCGTGACGAGATCAGCGGCCGGTCGCTCCCCATCGCCGACTGGGAAGAGTTTGCGCCGTTCGCCGAGCAGGCCGGGCTCCTGCGCGAGAAACGCGCCGAGGACCGCGCGGTCGTGCGCGCCGCGGACGCGGACAAGAAGCGCGGCGTCGCCAAGTCGATCATCGCGGCTAGCGTCGTCGTGGCGCTCGCGGGCGTGCTCGCCGTGTGGTTCTTCAAGGTCCGCGGCACGCACAACGACCAGATCACGGTCGCGGGCGACCGCGCCGGCACCGTAGAGGTCAACGGCGACATCAAGGGCAAGAAGAAGGGCGGCGGAGGCGGCGGAGGCGGAGGGGGTGGAGGCCCCGGTTACTCGGGCGGCACCAGCTTCGAGAACGTCCTCAACGGCAACAACGAGACCATCACGATGGGCCAGGCGCAGGATCAGCCCGATCTCACCAACGCCCAGCTCGCGGCGCCGCTGCGGCACGCGTCGTTCATCACGGGCTGCGGAGCGCCCGACGACATGAAGGTGTCCGTCCGCGTCGCCGTGAAGATGGGCCGCGCGGTCGGCGTCACCGTGAGCACCAACCCGCCGAGCCCCGGCGTCGCGGCGTGCGTCGACCGCTCGGTGCGCGGCGTGCAGTGGCCGGTGAGCCCGAAGACGGACTTCGTGACGACGTCGTACTGAGCGCTGGACGAGGGCTGCGGCTCGTCAGTGGCTCGCGGCCGGCTGCGGCACGCAGAGCCCCAGCATGCAGGAGTTCGGCGCGAGGCAGTCCGCGGCCGATACGCAGGGGAACGCGCATTTCCCGTACTGGAGATTGCAGTGGTGCGTCCCGCAGGGGACGTCGTCCTTGCACTGGAAGGCGATGGGGCCCGGGACGGCCATCTGGCCCGAGCCGGCGGGCACGGGCGTCGTGCCCGGCATCGCCGTCGGAGGCGTCGTCCCCGGCGGCGGATATCCGGGAGGGGTCTGCCCCGGCGGCGGATAGCCCGGCGGCGTTTGACCAGGCGGGTAGGCCGGGTAACCGGTCGGCGGCATGCCGTTGGGAGGCGCGCCGTCCTGCGTCCTCGGCTGGCACGCGGCCGCGGCGGCGACGACGTACGCCACGACGGCGCAAGGGAGAAGCGTACGCAAGGTTCGCATGAAAAAGCCTCCTCGAGGGTGTGAGCTAGCTTGTCCGAAGGGTCGCTCGGCCGTCAACCACGCGAACGCGCCGTCGGCGCCGGACCTTACAGCGTGATAACACCCTGGCGATGCCTCGCGCCGCTCGCGCTGCCGTCGCCGCATGCGTCGTCGCCGCCGCCGCGTCGTGCACCCGGCACGATCCCCCGGCGCCCGACGTGTCCCCTTCCGTCGCGCTCCCCGACGCTCCGGCCGCCCCTTCGGGCGCGAGCCCCTCTGCCGCGTCCAGGGGCCCGGCGCAACCGCCGGCCTCGTCGCCCTCGTCGCTCGTGCCGGCCCCGTCTCCCTCCGCGAGCACCGCCGACCCGTCGCTCCTGCCGCAGACCCACGACCACCCCCCGGCGTCCGGCGCGGCGTTCGACGCGCGGGTCGCGGCCCTCTGGGCGGGCGTCGTGGCCGACGATCCCGACAAGGCGATGCCCTTCTTCTTCCCGCTCGGCGCGTATCAGCAGGTCAAGGACGTCTCCGATCCCGCCTCCGACTGGAAACACCGCCTCGTCGCCGCCTACGGGCGCGACGTCCACGCCCTGCACGCCCGGCTCGGCGCCGACGCCGCGCGCGCCACGTTCGTCGGTCTCGAGGTCCCCGATGCACGCGCGCGCTGGGTCGACCCGGGCGAGGAGTACAATAAGCTCGGGTATTTTCGCGTCTTCGGCTCGAAGCTCCGCTTCACGGTCGACGGCGAGGCGCGCTCGTTCGAGGTGAAGTCGCTCATCTCGTGGCGCGGCGAGTGGTACGTCGTCCACCTCGGAGCCATCAAGTGAGCGGCGACGCCATTCGCGGCCTCCTCACGGCTGCCGCGGACGCGTCGATCGCCTCCGCCGCGGGGTTGAGGTCCCATGGCGCGCGGGCGATCGACGACACGGTCGAGCGGGCGGCGCTCGGGGGGCTCTCGGCGGACGGCGTCGGCTGGGCCTTCGCCTGCGGGTACGAAGCGGCGCTCGCGCGCCTCGATCCGCCGGCGACGCGCGCCGGCTCATTGGCCGCGCTCTGCGCGACCGAGGAGGGCGGTGGGCACCCCCGCGCCATCCGTACGACGCTGACGCCGCAGAACGCTGGCGGACGCTACGAGCTCACGGGTCGCAAGGCTTGGGTCACGCTCGGCACGGAGGCCGAGGTGCTCCTCGTCGTGGCGACCACGGGCCTCGACGGTGAGGGACGAAACCGGCTGCGCGTCGCGCGCGTCCCCTCGACGAGGGCGGGCGTCCGCATCGAAGCCGGCGGAGCGACGCCGTTCGCGCCGGAAATCGGCCACGCGCGCGCCGCGTTCGATGCCGTGCTCGTCGACGAGGCGGAGCTCCTCCCGGGGGACGGCTACGCGACCGTGCTCAAGCCCTTTCGCACCATCGAGGACACGCACGTGACGGCGGCCGTGCTCGGCTGGGGCATCGGCGTCGGACGGCGGAGCGCCTGGGAGCGGGCGTGGCTCGACGAGGCCGTCGTGCTCGTCGTCGCCCTCCGGTCCATCGGCGCAGCGCATCCCGCGGACCCGGGCGTGCACATCGCCCTCGCCGGGGCCCTCGCCGCCACGAAGAGGCTCCTCGACGCCGCCGCCTGGGATCGCGTCGAGCCATCCGTTCGCGCCGGATGGGAGCGCGACCGACCGCTGCTCGAGGTCGCTTCCACCGTGCGCGCAGCGCGCCGCGAGTCCGCCTGGCGTACCCTGAGGAGCAGCGAGGGCCCATGAAGCACGTCGCGCTGTCCCCGTTGCTGCTGCTCGCGGCGTGCACCACGAGCACGCCTCCGCCCGAGGGCCCGCCCGCCGACGCCGGCGCTCCGGAAGGCTCCTCCTGTGAGCTCACGACCGACTGCGTCGTCGGATTGCTCTGCGGCTATCCCATCGAGGCGGGGTGCGCGGCCCAGGGAGTCTGCGTCCCCGAGTCCCTGACTTGCCCGGTCGACGGCCCCACGGTCTGCGCGTGCGACGGCACCCCGGTCGGCCTGGCGTGCATCTACGGACCGGGGTACGCGGCGGTGCCAGTCCCCAACGCGACGCCCGGCTGCATGCCGGACTACGACGCCGCCGTTTTCTCGGATTGAGCGACTACTCGTCTCCGTCGTCGCGCTTCGGGCGCTTCGCGTCCGAAAGGCCGTGGTCGTCCATCTTCGTGTAGAGCTGGGGGCGCGCGATGCCGAGCAGACGGGCCGCCTCGGCGCGGTTTCCGCCCGATTTCTCGAGGGCGCGCTCCACCAGATGCTTCTCGAGCGTCGCGAGCGCTTCACGGAGCGGCAGGTCGTCGAACGACGCGAAGGCGCCCGCCGCGCGAACCGGCGTGGTCGTGAGCGCCGGCGGCAGATCCGTAACGTCGATGACCTCCGTGCTGCACATCACGGCGGCGCGCTCGATGACGTGCAGAAGCTCGCGCACGTTGCCCGGCCAACCGTACGCGACGAGCCGCGCCATCGCCTCCTCGCTGACGGCGCGGGCCTTGGTGCGCGAGAGCGCGTGCGAAACGAGCAAGGGGATGTCGCTCCGGCGGGCGCGCAGCGGCGGAAGCTCCACCTCGACCACCGCGAGGCGGTAATAGAGATCCTCCCGGAGCGTCGCCGCCGGATCCCCGGGCCGCACGGGCTTGTTCGTGGCCGCCACGATGCGCGCGCGGCTCGCCAGCGTCTCGGTCCCCCCGACGCGTTCGTAGCGACCGTCCTGCAGCACGCGCAGGAGCTTCGTCTGCAGCGTCGCGTCCAGGTCGCCGATCTCGTCGAGGAACAGCGTGCCCGTGCCGGCCAGCTCGAACCGGCCCGCCTTGCGCGACGTCGCCCCCGTGAAGGCGCCTCGCTCGTGTCCCATGAGCTCACTCTCGAGCAGGCTCGGGGTCAGCGCCGCGAGGTTCACCGCGACGAACGGCTGCTTGGCCCTTGCGGAGTGATCGTGAATGGCGCGCGCCACGAGCTCCTTGCCCGTCCCCGTCTCGCCCACGACGAGCACCGGCGCGTCGGACGCCGCCGCCCGGCCGATGATCTTCCACACCGCCAGCATCGGCGCGCTCGCCCCGACGAGCGGCCCTCCCGCCGGCGGCGCGACCGGCGGCGCGTCGCTCATCGCGCGCCCGAGGTTGCGCTTTCTCACCGCGCGCTCCACGGCGTCGAGGAGGACCGGCAGGTCGAAGGGCTTCGTCACGTACTCGAACGCGCCGGACTTCATGGCGTCGATCGTGCGACCGCTGTCGCCGTAGGCCGTCGCCATGATGACCGGCGTCTCCCGGTGGGTTCCGGCGCGCATCTCGCGGAGCAGATCGAGACCGTCGCCGTCCTTGAGCCGCACGTCGAGCAGGACGCAGTCGAGCTCCTCGCGCTCGAGCGCGGCGCGCGCCTCCGCGAGGCTCGCCGCCGCGACGGTCCGGTGGCCCTTGGACGACACGGCGCGCACGAGGCCCTCGCGCACGCCGGGCTCGTCGTCGACGATGAGCACGGTGGCCATCGGGCGCTAGCCTACCCTTCCCGCAGCCGTATCGACAGGGTGGCTCACGCGCGGAGGGCCGGCGGCGTTCACCGAGAACGTGAACCGCGTGGCGTCGCCCTCGCGCGCATAGGTGAGCGATCCGCCGTGGGCGGCGGCGACCGCCCGCGCGAGCGCGAGGCCCAGCCCCGTGCCGGACGGCTTGGTCGTGAAGAACGGCTCGAAGAGCTCCCCCGCACGCGACGAGGGCACCCCCGTCCCCTGGTCCACCACCGTGACCCGCGCCTCGCCGTCGTGCGCCTCCACGTGCGCCTCCACGTGACCGCCCGCCGCGGACGCCTCGACGGCGTTTCGCAGCAGGTTGTCGAGGGCGCGCGCGATCGCGTCGGAGTCGACCCGCGCGGGCGCCGCGCCATCGGCGGCGACCACGACGCCCCGTTCGAGGGCCCACGGCGCCAGCAGCGCCACCCTGCGCGCGACGAGCTCCCCGAGGTCCACCTCGGTCTGCGGCCCCGGACGTCGACCCGCGACCACGAGCAGATCGCTCACCATTCGGTCCAGGCGGCCGATCTCGGACGCGATGTCGTCGAGATCGCGCGCCACCGCCGGCGTGGCCTCGCCGCTCGTCCGCGCGAGGTCGGCGCGCAGCTTCATCGACGCGAGCGGATTGCGGACCTCGTGCGCGACGCCCGCCGCGATGCGACCGAGCGCGGCCAGCCTCTCGCGCTCGGCGAGCTGGGTCGTCAGGCGCTCGCGCTCCTTCTGGGCCGCGTCGAGCTCCTCGGCGAGCGCCGTCACGCCGCCGGCCACCTCGTCGAGCTCGCGCAGCGTCGGCCGGGGGATGGGCGCGCGCAGATCCTTCGCGAGCGCCTTCAGCGAGGCGCGCAGCGTCGAGACGTCGCGCTCGACCACCGCCAGGGTCCGCAGCGACGCGATGACGAGGGCAAAGCTCAGCAGCGCGAGCGCGATGACGATCACGCGAAGCCCGCGGGTCTCGCGCCCCGCCACGACCGGCTGGAACGCGAACACGTACCCGCCCCCCGTCACCGGGCTCGCCGCGGTCAGCACCTGGTTCCCTTCGTCGCTCGTCCCGTCCTCGATCACGGGACCGCCGGCGTTCGCGGCGTCCTCGAGGACGCGCACGACGAGCGCTCCCTCGTCGGCCTCCGCGGGCGCGCCCACGTAGCCGCTGCGGAGCTCGCCCGACTGGCGCTCCCGTCGCGGGCGCTCTGCGCGAGGGACGGGAGCCAGCAAGCCGCTCAAGCGCTCCACCTCGCGCGTCACGTTCTCGCGCGCGTGCTCGGCGCGAACGTCGTGGGTGGTCCGCGCCAGGTACAGGATCGCCGTGATCGCGGCCGCGCAAGCGAGCACGGTGAGCGCGGTGATCGCGAACAGTCTGCGTCGGAAGGAGCCGGCCATGTCGAAGAACTACTGCGCCGCCGTTCGAGGGGGCATCAAGTTGCTGTGGTCCAGAGCGGAGGTGCTGTCATCCAGAGCAGAGGTGCTGTCATCCTGAGCGGAGGTGCTGTCATCCTGAGCGAAGCGACGGACCCCGCTGGGACACCGTGGGGTCCTTCGGCCTTCGGCCTCAGGATGACAGCAAGGCTCGGGATGACAGCAAGTTTCACGTTTGGTGCTCATCGACGGCGGTGCACTGGACCACCTCGATGGCAAACCGTGTGCCGGCCACCGAACCCCGACGCCCGCCGCGAAACACGCGGAACCACCCGATGGGCGTGCACCAGCGCGGTCGGTCGAGCGCGTGAGAGCCGTCGCGATTCGGGACGGCGTGACCCGGATCGCGACGCTGCGGCATGCCGCCCTACGGGAGCAGTCCTCGCAGCTCGCCGATCCAGTGCTCGTAGTGCCGCCATCGTTCGACCGAGCTGCGGTAGATGGGCTGGCGCGCCTGCCACGTGCTCGCGGTCTTCACCGCGCCCGGGTTGCGCTCGGGCTGGAGGCACGCCGCATCCCACTCGAGCCCGCAGAACGCGATCAGCCGGCGGGAGACCTCTTCGGGCGCGGCGGTCGCCTCCTCGTAGTCGACGTCGAGCAGTCGGCCGGGCGGCAGCACCGCGCGCCAGTGCTCCATGAGGCGAAGGTACTGCCGGTAGTAGAACGCGAGGTCGCCGCGCTCGCTCGCGTAGCCCCAGCTCTGCGTGAACTGCGTCGCGTAGATGGAGAGGCACGTGTCGATGGGGTTGCGCCGGCAATGGATGACGCGCGCGTTCGGAAAAAGGAGATGCACGAGGCCGACCCAGAGGAAGTTGAACGGCATCTTGTCGGTGACGCGGAGCGCGTTGGGGCGGATGCGGCGCAGCACCCGCAGGTAGTCCGCGCAAAGTCCGTTCGCCGCGCCGGCGAGCGCGCCGGTCTCGGCGTCGGCCCACGCCGAGCCGCGCTCGTTCCAGAAGGGGAGCTCCCCTCCCCCGCCCACCTCGGGATGGCTCGACACGATGCGCTCGATGAGGGTCGTGCCCGAGCGAGGCATCCCGAGCACGAGGACGGGGGTCTCCTCGCCGCGGCCGAGCGCCGCGTTCGCCGCGAAGAAGCCGCCCGTGAAGCGCGCGATGAGGCGGTCGACTCGCTGCTCGAGGTACGCGCGGTCGAAGGGCGGCGAGAGCTTGCGGCGGATCGCGTTCGCGGCGTCGAAGTGCGCGATGGCGCCGGCGTAGTCGCGGAGATCGTCGAGCCCCTTGCCGGCGGCGAAGTGCAGCGTCATCCGCTGGCGCTCGGCGACGTCGACCGCCCCGAGCCGCACCTCGATGCGAGCGACGATGGGCCGGTCCGCCTCGGTGAGCTTCCGCGACGAGACGAGTCCGTGGTACGCGGTGGCCTGCCACGGGGCGAGCTCGATCGACCGCTCGAAGCTCGCCGCCGCCTCGTCGAAGCGCCCGGCCTCGGTGAGGATGTGGGCCAGCACGAGGTGGGCCTCGCTGCTCGAGGGATCGCGCGCGAGGAGCTGCCGCAGCCGCTCCTCGGCGTCGCCCGGGCGATCCTGCGCCACCATGGCCTTGGCGCCGCAGAGCAAGCCGAACGTCGTCCCCGGCGCGGCCTCGAAGGCCCGCTCGTACTCGGCGACGGCCTCGTCGCGCCTCCCCTTGCGCAGGAGGATGTCCGCCGCGCGCCCGTGCGCCTCGGCCAGCCGCGGATCGAGCTCGATGGCGCGGCGGTGAGCCGCGAGGGCCGCCTCGTAGTCTCCGGCCTGCGCGAGGGCGAGGCCGAGGCTCGAGTGGGTCCGGGCAAACGTCGGCCTGAGGGCGATCGCCCGGCGCAGCGCGGCGATGGCCTCGGGGAGTCGCCGCGTGAGAAGGTACGCTCGGCCGAGATCGTCGAAGACGACGGGGTTGTCCGGCAGGAGCTGGCCCGCCTGCACCAGGTGCGGGATCGCCTCGGCGTACTTGCCCCCCTTGAGGAGCCCGTGCGCGAGGCGCAAGAGGCGCTCGATCGCGGCGCGATCACTCATCGTCCTTCGTCCCTTCTCCCTCCCCGACCTCTCTATCGTCAAGCCGAGGCGGATCCGGCGAGCTTGCCCGCGGAGGCCGGAGGCAGCCCCCCATGGAGCCGCCCCCGACCTCCCTCCTCTCCTCCCGCTGGGCTAGGACGACGTCGCCGGCTTCGGCGCCGGCGCCAGCGGCGCCGCGACCTGCGGACCCGGCGTTCCCGTCGTCACCGGCGCCGTGACCGGCGGCTCCGGCGTCCCCGTCGTCACCGGCGTGACCACCACGCCCGTGACGTTGCCCGTGACCTCCTGCCTTTGAACGCTGCCCTTGGTGCTGCGCGCCGCGCGCGTCGCCCTGGCCTTCACGGCAGCGGTCGTCTTGACGAGGGGGGTCTTCACGCCGGGCTTGGCCGGCTCGAACCCGAACTTCGTCATCGTGGTCCCGGACTTCCCGAACCGACCCGTCAGAATGGCCTTCAGGCCCGCGCGCTTCGGAGCGACCTCCTGCTCTCCCGCACGCTCGGCCTGGACGTCGGTACGCCAGGCCAGATTGCTGGTCTTCGTCGCCTCGGCGAGCGCGACGAACTGCTGGAACTCGGCGATGAGCTGGTCACGGGTCATGACGCCCGCCTCCAGCAGGAACTCGTCGTCGGGGTGGTAGTACGCGAGCAGCCCGGCGATGAGCGCGAGATACGAGGTCCGAAGCTCGACCTTCGTACCGGTATTGGCGCCGTTGGCGACGCCCGTCACGGGCGGCGTCGTCGCGAAGGTGTCGGCGGCGGCGCCGTCGGCGGCGGCGGCGAGGCGACCGTGGGGCTCGCCGCGAGGGTCGTCACGGGCTGGACCGTCTTCTTCTTGGATGAAGGGTTGATGGGGCACCTGTCTCTCGAGTCTCGACCGAGGGGGCCCGTACGCGGCGAGTCGCCGCGCCTCTCTGCCCTCTCACTGGGTACAAGCGGGATCCCTCCGAAATCGCGTCGTATGGTCACGTCGATTTGTCGTACCTCGTGCGCAGCCGCGGCCTCGCGGATCCGCCGAAACGCGTTAGCGTCCCCGCGTGCTTTCGCTCGGGCGCGCCCTTCGCCACCGCAACTACCGCCTCTACTTCACCGGCCAGGGGATCTCGCTCATCGGCACGTGGCTCACCAAGGTCGCCACCGCGTGGCTCGTCTACCGGCTCACGGGCTCGGCGTGGCTCCTCGGCGTCCTCGCCTTCGCGAGCCAGATCCCGACCTTTCTCCTCGCCCCCATCGCCGGCGTGATGGTCGACCGCTGGGACCGCCGCCGCGTGCTCCTGGCGACGCAGACGCTCGCGATGCTCGAGTCCGCGGTGCTCGCCGCGCTCACCCTGGGCGGCGTCATCCGCGTCTGGGAAATCGTCGCGCTCAACGTGCTCCAGGGGCTCATCGACGCGTTCGACATGCCGGTGCGCCAGTCGCTCGTCGTCCACATGGTCGACGATCGCGACGACCTGCCCAACGCGATCGCCCTCAACTCGTCGATGGTGAACTCCGCGCGCCTGCTCGGCCCGGCGGTCGCCGGAGGCCTCATCGCGGCGTTCGGCGAAGGGTGGTGCTTCCTCATCGACGCCGTCAGCTACGCCGCAGTCCTCGTCTGCGTCGTCCTCATGCGCCTCGCGCCGCGCCCGCACGTCGCGATCCGGAAGCGCGTGCTCCACGACATGGCCGACGGCTTCCGCTACGTCATGGGCTTCGCGCCCATCCGCTCGCTGCTCCTGCTCCTCGCCGTCTCGGGCCTCGCGGGCCGCCCGTTCAACGTGCTCTTGCCCGTCATCGCGCGCGAGATCATGCACGGCGGCGCCGGCATGCTCGGGACCCTCCAGGCGACGGCCGGCGTGGGCGCGCTCGCCGGCGCCCTCTACCTCGCGTCGCGGAGGAGCATCGTCGGCCTCGGCCGCGTCATCGTCGTCTCGGCGGCCGTCTTCGGCCTCGGGCTCATCGCCTTCTCGCGCGCCCACGTCCTCTGGCTCGCCGTCCCCCTGCTGCTCGTCGCGAGCCTGGGCATGATGCTCCAGACGGCTGCGAGCAACACGATCATCCAGACCATCACCGACGAGGACAAGCGAGGCCGCGTCATGAGCCTCCTCGCGATGGCGCTCTTCGGAACCGTGCCGCTCGGCAGCCTGGCGTTCGGGGCGCTCGCAGGGCGCGTCGGCGCGGAGAACACCATCCTGGCGGGAGGGGCGGTCTGCGTCGCGGGGTCGCTGCTGTTCTTGCGCGGGCTGCCGGAGATAAGGCAAGCCATCCGGCCGGTCTACGAGCGCATGGGGATCGCTCCCCCCCGGCCGACGGCGGACATCGAGGGGCCGGAGGAGACGTGACGACGGGTGGGCCCAGTGGGGCTCGAACCCACGACCTACGGATTAAAAGTCCGCAGCTCTACCGCTGAGCTATAGGCCCGTGAAGCGTTGCGATTACTAGCAGTTGCGGTGTGTTTTGGAAGAGCCTCTTTCGGAGTTGCTGCCGCGTTGGCTGCCGCGAACGCGGCAGCAAGCTCGGGGATCGCGAGGTGTAGCGGTACCGGCGCGCCAAGGCCAGCCTCGGCCACCGTGCGCGCCACGCGCCGGTAGCGGTTCACCATGACGCTCGACTTGTGGCCGGTCCGATCCATGACCCACGTCTCCGTCCGTCCACCGGAGAGGGCGTAGGTGACGAAGAAGCCGCGAAGGTCGTGGACGCGCAGGGCGAGGCGGCTCTTCGACCGCACGAAGAGCTCGGGCCGGTCGACACCAGCGTCTCGCACGACGTGCTCCCGGTAGAAGTCCGCGAGGCCGTCGATGGGGATGCGCGCGCCATCGGGACGCACGAAGAAGAGATCGCTCCCCTTCGCTCCCCGGCGGTACAGCTCCTTCCAGAGTCGCAGCGCGGTCATGACCTCGGGGCCGTAGGTCGGCGCCCGGGGGTCGTCGGTCTTGTTCTCGTCGAGCGTGATGACGCATCGATCGAGGTCGACGTCGGCGATCGTGAGCCCCGCCGCCTCGTCGGCGCGGAAGCCGAGGCGCGCGAGGGCCCCGAAGAACACCCGCCAGTGCACCTTGTGCTTCGCGCAAGCGAGCGTCTTCGCCTCCTCGTCGGGGTAGAGCAGCCCCTTCGCCTTGTTGTTCGGCACCCGCGGCAGCCAGCCCGAGGGGAGCGGGCTCGCCTTGATGATGCGGGCGGGGTACGCGGCCAGCTTGAGCACGCGGTTCAGCACCTGCGCGTACTGACGTCGACCACCGGGCTCGAGCTGGCCCGGCGCCGGCTGCTCACGCGCGAGCGCGCGCTTCCGGCGGACCTCGTCGAGCCGGCGCATTGCCTCGTCGGCGTGGTCCAGCGTGAACGCGACGAGCGGGACGTTGCCCACGATGTCGTTGAGCACGTCGAGCCGGTACTCGTCGTCCGTCGCGCTCTTCTTCGTGGGAACGTGGTCGGGGAAGTCGTCGTGGAGCTCGCCGTTCGTCCAGCGCTCCGCGAACCTCGCGAAGGTGACGGGCGCCTTCGGATCGGGCAGCGGATCGACGACCTCGAAAGCGCCAGCGGTGAGAGCGCCGACCGTCTCCGCGATCTCCGCGAGCGTCGCTTCGTCCGGCGCTTTGGCGCCGAGGTCGATGATCTTCGCGACGAAGTCGCCGCGGCCCGCCTGCCGAAGGCGGTTCACCCAGGCCTGCACCATGCGGCCGCGCGTCTCGACTTCGTCGAGGCTGGTCGCCCACGGCGCCAGCCTCGCGATGCGGTGACGCGCGCGGTCCGTCACCCTCACGAAGGGCTTGCCGCGGATGATCGCTCCGCCGCCCTCGCTCTCACGGATCTTCGTCGCCATGGCTAGCCCTCCTCCTCCGTTGTCTCTTCCAACACGTCCACGCCCTGCGGAGTGAGCTCGTACGGTCCTCGCGCGGTACGCGCGATGAACCCGTCGTGGCAGAGGCTCTCCAGCATCTGTTCGAACCCGAGCACGATGTGCGTCTTGAAGATCCCCTCTTCCACCAAACGAGCTGCGATCACGGTCCGCGAGGCGGCGCTCGCCCGGAGAGCCTTCAGCACGCCGCGCTCCTGGCGATTCAGGGCCCGCGTCGAGTGGGGGCGATAGCTCTCGCGGATCATTCGCCGCACCCACTCTGAGTCGCTCAACCCACGCCTTCCCGCGAGCTCGGTGAGCATCTTTCGCTCGTCGGCCGTCATCCGAACGCGGAGCATGACGTTCAGTTCCATTGTAGCACTCAATGTAGCTACAAGCGTAGCCCCGTCAAGCGGCCTGTCACGCTGGAAGGGGTGCCCCCCTCGGTCCAGGGACGGAGGCGCCCATGGGTCAGTGCATCTTGGTCATGATCTCGCCTGCGACCTTGATGAACTTGAGGTGCTCGGCCTCGTATCGTGCGTGGGCGGCGTTGATTTCCTTGGGCGTAGGCAGCTTCAACGCATCGCCGGTCGCGTACGTGTCTTCCTCCTTCTCCAGCTCCTTCCACGCCTGGAAGGCCGGTGCGATTGCAGGAAGGAGCTCGACCAGCTCAGCCAATATGGTTCCCGCCTCATCGCGCTGCTTCAGCCACTGCACCCGCGTGGCGCCCTTCTCCTTCACGCTCTGGAACTTCGTGAACATGCCGCGGTACGCGGCTCGGACGGCCCTCGCTCGGGCAACCACGTCCATGAGCGAGCGGACGGTGGATTCAACGAAGACGGACTCTTTCGTCGCCACCGCGAACTGCCGCGTGGACTCTGCGGTGTGATGATGCGAGATCGTGCTGCGGGCCGCGTACCACACGGCAATGACGGCGATGAAGACTTGCGCGATGACACCGACGGTTTGGGTCCACTCGAAGGGGCTCACGACCGCCCTCCGCTCCCGCGCGAGGTCTGGGAGGTTGCCGCGTCGTGAGGCCCCTTTTTCTCCTGCGAGGCCTGCTCGACGATCTCCAGTGCACGCCGCGCTCGGGACGGCACCTTGATCGCCCGAAGGTGAACGCGGTCCATGACCACGACGCCGTACCGACGTACGAGTTCTCCGAAAACCTCGTCCAAGAATGAGGTCGTGAAGCCCTCGACCCCGTCCATGTCCACGATGACCTCGCCGCCATCCTGGAGCGCGGGCTCGAGCACGTCCTCCCTAAACTGCTCGCCCGACCATTCGCCCTCGCGTCGATACCGCCCGCCGGGGGTCGGCGAAAAGTCGCGCCCGACGTCGATCAGCTTCGCCTCATCCATCGTGCGCTCCCGCAGGTTTCTCCGATCCGAATTCCAGGCAGACGATCGTACCTCTTAGATGAGCCAGGTTGTTCTCGCGTGGCGGCACCCCGTGCGCCCAGGTTACCGCGGCGTGGCCGGATAGCACGTGGAGGGCTCCGCTCTTCTCGTTGAGGACCGCCTTCCGGAGAACAGAGAGGCCCTTGCCCCGCTTGACCTCGCCTGTCTCGGTCCGTTTCCCAAGCGTCGCGAGGTGCACGCAGCTCCAGTCAAACGCTTCTAGCCGCCGCAGATAGTCTCCCAGCCACACGCGGAGCTTCTCCAGTACCTCGTCTCCTTTTTCCTCCTCGTCATCCAACTCCAGCACGGTGCGGAGTTGGTGTACGCCCGCGCCGAGGATGCTGTGGAGCGAATCGGTGAAGTTGCGCCGAATGGACCGAGGGATCCCGATCCCTAGGTCGAGGACCACTGCGCGCGCGGGCCCGGTATCGCTTGGTCGGATGGCGAGCGCATACCAGCGCCCCCGTCGCCCTCGGTAAGCGTGCTGCACGACGTTTTCGACACACTCGCCGAAGGCGATGTAGGCCGCTTCGGCTCCCTCGTCCGTCAACGCCCCATGCTTCTTGATGAATCTGTGGAGCGGCGTCCAGTCCCGCGGACGAAGGCCGATCGAACGATCGCCGGTTCGGATTTCGATCTCAGGGACGCCCGGTGTTGGTGGCCCCAGCCGCTCGGCGGATGATCCCATGAAGATCTCGAACCTCGCGTCGCGCAGCGTCTTTCGCGCGTTCTCAGCGTGGGGGTAATTCCCCGACACCCTTGATCCCCGCTGTCTCAGCGTGTCGAGCTGGGCGGCGATGTACAGGACGGCGGAGGGATCGACGTCGACCACGCCAGACAGGTCAACGAACACGCGGAGCCGCTCGCCGCGAGCGCCGATGACGAGGCGGTCCAGGTTTTGGAGCTGGAGCCTCGTCTCCTCCGGGTTGTCGATCAGATCCAAGTTCCCGACGAGCACGATGCGTTCGGACCGGCGACGGCCGAGTCGCCACGAATCCTCCACGGCGCCTCGCCTCAAGTGACGCGCTTCGTACTGTGCGCGCCGCATGAAGTGCGCGCGCGCTCGCCGCGTCAGCCGCTTCATGACGATCCGACCCTGATAGCACGAGGCGACCTGCTTGCGGCTGTCCGGCTGCAGGATCGCGCGCGCGCTCCCCGGCTGCCCCGCGAGCTGGCGGATCTGCGCGAGGACGCCGGCGGTCGTCACCTCCCCCAGGCGACGGTTCGGCTTATCGCTCCAGCGGTGGAGGACGTTCGCCACCTCGTCGGGGTACTGCGCCGCGGGCAAGAGGTTCTCCCCCGTGAGGCTCGCCATCTCCTCGACGAACGCGGTGGCGATGGCCCGCCGCTCCTCTCGTTTGGAGGCGTGGACCGCCGCGCCCGCGGCGTGCCGTACCTCGCGCTCCTCTGCCGCGCGTCGTTCTTCGTCGAGATGGTCGTAGAGCCGGGCCACGCGTACGGCCGCCTTCGAGTCGGCGTCGCCGAGCGCCTTGATCGCTTCGATGGCGATGGCAGCGGCCTTGTCCTTTGAGCGCGCCCAGCCGCCGCGCCCGAAGAGAAGTTTGGTCACGGCGCGAGAGGCGATGATCACCTTCGTGTCCCAATCCAGCTCCTCCAGCAGGTGATCCAGAGCTTGAACGGCCTCGGCGACTCGCCGGGTCTGCACGTCGGCGATCTTCGTCGGCTTGCGCTTCGGCGAGTGCCCGGCGAGCGCCGACGGGGCAGCCTTCTTCACCACGCTGCCCATGCTATCGCCCACGCCGCGCGCCCAGGTCGACCACGTTCCCCGCCCGTGCCCGCCGTCGCTCGTCGAGCTGCGCCGCGAGAGTGCGTGCGACGTCGCCGAGGCCGAGCCGCACGGCGTCGAGTATGCCGCGTTCCAGCTCCGTGTCGCTCGGCTCCAACGCGGCAGCAGAACGGGGCAGCGGCACGGAGGGGGCCGCGTTCGGTGGCGCGTCGTCGCTCGCCAACGGCGCGGAATCACGCGAGGCGGCGCAGTCCTCTGCGCTCTCGTCCCCATTAAAAGTCCGCAGCTCTACCGCTGAGCTATAGGCCCGTGAAGGCGGGATCACTAGCACTTGCCGCGCGCGCTGGCTTCACCGTTTCGGCGGCGGGCCGAGGGCCGTGTCGATGACGAGGATCTCGAGGCGCGCGCGGTCCTCGTTGCTCATCGTCTCGATCGAGAAGGACGTGCGGTACGCGCCGCTGCCGTCGCGCGTGCACGCCACGACGCGCGCCTTGCCCCGGACGGGCTGCGGCGCGATGCCGAGGACGAAGTCGCACACGATACGCATGGCGATCGGCGTGGCGACGATCGCGGCGAAGCCCGCCGTCGCGAGGTCGACGGTCTTCGCGCTCTCCTGGCGGGGTCCGAACTGGAGCTCGAGGTTGACGGCGGCGGAGACGCGCAGCGCTTGCCGCGGCGATTGCCCGGGTCGCATCACGAGCCGCTGCGCCTCGAGGTAGGCGCGCAGGAAGTCGTCGCGCTCGGTCTCGTAGAACCGGAGCGCGTCGGGGGACTTGAACGCGCCGCTTTTGTACTCCTCGTGGAGCTCGCGGAAGCGATGGATGGCCTCTCGGATGGACATGGGCGGCACGCAGAGTGCGGCAACTGCACGGCCGCGGCAATACGCGAGCGCGCCCGCCGGAACGTCACCGTCCTTGCGGAGCTTGCCCGCAGCGGCCGTCGATGCACATCGCGCCGCCCGCGCTCCCGCCGGGGCACGCATGACCGCACGCGCGGCAGTTGTCGGCGTCGGCGCCGAGGTCGGCCTCGCAGCCGTTGGCCGGATCGGCGTCGCAGTCGCCTCGGCCCGCGGGGCACACGAGGCGCGTCGCGGGGGGCGCGTCGGCGCGGGCGTCGTCCTGCGTGTGCAGCCGCTCTGGCGGGGCAGAGGCAGCGCAAGCGACGGCGAGCAGAGCGGCAGCGAGGAGCAGGGCGAGGCGCATGGGCCATGGACCACGGAGCGCGAGGCCGGCTTGGATGAGGCGGGTGACGGAGCTCCGACATCGCAACGGGCTGGGAATGCCGGACATCGGTACGAGCATGCTGTCCATGCGCACCCTCCTCCAGGCCGAGGGCTCCCTTCCCGACGTCATCCGCGAGCAGATCGCGAACGGCGCCGAGGAGGCCCACGAGGCCCTCGTCGGCCTCGGCCTCAACGACTGCGAAGCCGCGGAGCTGCTCGACCAGCCCTTCGACGGCTGCTGCGGCGACTGACGGACGCGCGGCGTACCCGGATCCCTTCGCGAGGGGAGCGAGCCTGTCCGCGTGGAAGACGGGTCCCTCTGCGTGCACCCCGCGTCCCGGCGCGTGCAAGGCAAACTCCTGCGCGAGTGACCCGGCCTCCGGCGCGTGGAAGGTGGACCCCTCCGCGCGCAAGCCGCGCTCCCGCGCGAGCCACGTGCATCTCTGCGCGAGCCAGGCGCGTCTCTGCGCGCGCCGGGCGGACTCCTCGCGGAGGAAGACGGCTTCGAGCGTGCGCTCCGCGGACTCCACCGCGTGAAGTCCGCCTTCGAGCGCGAGGGATCGGGGTTCGATGGCGTGGAGCCAGGCTTCGAGCGCGTGCGATCTGGCTTCGACGCCGTGAGGTCCGCCTTCGAGCGCGTGGGAGCCGGCTTCGACGGCGCGGAGTCCGGCTTCGAGCGCGTGGGATCTGGCTTCGACGGCGTGGAGTCCGGCTTCGAGCGCGTGGGAAGCGGATCCCTCGTCGTCGAAACCGGTTTCGACCGGGTGGAGTCCAGGCTCCTGCCGCTCGAACACGGGGATCACGCGGTCGAACCCGCTTTGCACGCGCTCGAACGGAGTTCGCTCGCGCCGGGATCGCTTGGTGCCGCGTCCGAGGGAGTACACTCCGCGCTCGTGTCCTGCGTCCACGGCTACGGCTTCACCGACGGCCACGAGTCCGTCTTTTCGGTCGACCTTTCGGCCATCTCCTTCGGGCCGGGGGTCCTCTTCGAGGCCGGCGAGCAGCTGCGCTCGCTCGGGTGCCGCCGGATCGCGCTCTTCACGGACGCCGTCGTCGCTCGCTTGCCCCCGGTCGACGCGGCGCTCTCCTCGGTGCGGGCGGCGGGGCTCGACGTCGCCGTGTACGACGAGGTCCACGTCGAGCCGACGGACGCGTCGTTCCGCGCGGCTGCGGCCTTCGCGCGCGAGGGCGCGTTCGACGGGTACCTCTCCGTCGGCGGCGGCTCGGTGCTCGACACGTGCAAGGCGGCGCTCCTCTACGCCACCCATCCGGCCGACTTCCTCGCGTACGTCAACGCGCCCATCGGCGCCGGCCGGCCCGTCCCTGGCCCTCTGCCTCCTCACGTCGCGTGCCCGACGACCTGCGGCACCGGGAGCGAGTGCACCGGCATTGCCGTCTTCGACTACCTCGAGCTGAAGGCCAAGACGGGCATCGCGTCGCGCCGCCTCCGGCCCACGCTGGCCCTCATCGATCCGACGGCGACGCGCTCACTTCCCGCGATGGTCGTCGCCGCCAGCGGCTTCGACGTCCTCTGCCACGCGCTCGAGTCGACCACGGCGCGCCCCTTCACGGCGCGCCTGCGTCCGGACAAGCCGGCGGCGCGCCCGATGAGCCAGGGGCGCAACCCGTGGAGCGACGTGGGCGCGATGGAGGCGCTGCGCCTCGCGGGGAAGTACCTCGTGCGCGCCGTGCGCGACGCAGCGGACGACGAGGCGCGCGAGGGCCTCTCGTGGGCGGCGACGCTCGCGGGGATCGCGTTCGGCAACGCCGGCGTGCACCTGCCGCACGCCATGAGCTACTCGGTGGCAGGCCTCGTGCGCGAGTACCGCGCGCCGGGATACCCGCAGGGCGAGCCGCTCGTGCCCCACGGGATCTCGGTGGCGGTGAACGCGCCGAGCGTCTTCCGGGCGACGGCGGCGACGTCGCCGGAGCGGCACCTCGCGGCCGCAGAGGCGCTCGGGGGCGACGTGAAGGGCGCCGGCCGGGACGACGCGGCGGAGGTCCTGACGCAGACGCTCGTCGAGGCGATGCGCGCGACCGGAGTGCCGATGGGCGTCGCGCCGGTCGGCTACGGTGAGGCGGACGTCGAGGCGCTGGCGCGAGGCGCCCTCGTGCAGAAGCGGCTCGTCGACAACGCGCCGATCGCGGTCGACGACGATGGGATGAAGGCCCTGTTCCGCGCCGCGATGCGGTACTGAGCCGCGTCCGTCGAGGTGGCTCGCGTTTTCTTCCTGTCATCCTGAGGCCGAAGGCCAAAGGACCCCACGCGAGCCGTTGGGGACGCGAACCCGCGACGACTGCGACGACCGCGACGCGCCCCGCGGCCCCGCCAGGTGCGTCACCCATGTCGCGCACGCCCCTCGAAGGCCCCTGCTTTCGCCGGCGGCGCGCGTCGGCCCGCCGTGGCCCGCCACGTGCTCCGCGTCGCGTACGGCGCCATGCTCGACATCACCTCCCCCGCCCTGTACGCCGCCGACGCGCGCGTGAAGCCCTCGTCGTCCATCGGCCACGTCGCCGTCGCCAGCTTCGTCGGCACCGCCATCGAGTGGTACGACTTCTTCCTCTACGGGACCGCGGCGGCGCTCGTCTTCAACAAGCTGTTCTTCCCGACGTACGATCCGCTCGTCGGGACGGTGCTCTCCTTCGCGACGTTCGCCGTCGGCTTCGTCGCGCGGCCCGTCGGCGGCGTCGTCTTCGGCCACTTCGGCGACCGCCTGGGGCGCAAGGCGATGCTCAGCCTCACGCTCCTCATCATGGGCGTGGCCACGTTCGCCATCGGCCTCTTGCCGACCTACGCGCAGATCGGCGTCTACGCGCCCATCCTCCTCGTCACGCTGCGGCTCGTGCAAGGGTTCGGGCTCGGCGGCGAGTGGGGCGGCGCCGTGCTCATGGCGATCGAGCACGCTCCGCCGGGTCGACGCGGCTTCTACGGCAGCTGGCCCCAGACGGGAGCGCCGGCCGGGCTCCTCCTGTCGACCGGCGTCTTCGCGCTCGTGTCCCGCCTCCCGGCGGACGCCTTCCAGGCGTGGGGCTGGCGCGTGCCGTTCCTCGCGAGCGTCGCGCTCGTCGGCGTGGGGACGCTCATCCGCGTCCGCCTCGCCGAGAGCCCCGCGTTCACGCGCGCCGGGGACGAGACGCGCGCGCCCCGCCTCCCCGTCGTGGAGGTGCTCCGCCATCATCGCCGGAGCGTGCTCCTCTCGATGGGCGCGCGACTCGCCGAGAACGCGTTCTTCTACGTCTACACGACGTTCGTGCTGGCCTACGCGACCGAGCAGCTCCGCGTCGCCAAGCAGACCGTCCTCGCCGGCGTCCTCCTCGCGGCGGGGCTCGATCTCCTCGCCATCCCCTTCTTCGGCTGGCTCTCCGATCGCCTGGGCCGGCGCCCCGTGTACCTCTTCGGCGCGGCCTTCTCGGCGCTCTTCGTCGTCCCGTTCTTCCTCCTCGTCGGCACGCGCAGCCCCGATCTTATTGCGCTCGCTCTCGTCGCCGGCGTGTCCGTCGGCCACGCCGCGATGTACGGACCGCAGGCGAGCTTCTTCTCGGAGCTCTTCGGCACGCGCGTCCGGTACAGCGGCGCGTCGCTCGGCTACCAACTCGCCTCCGTGCTGGCGGGCGGCCTCTCGCCGCTCATCGCGGCGGCGCTGCTCCACGCGACGCACGGCGCGTGGTGGTCCGTCGCGGCCTACATGGTCGTCCTCGCGGGCGTCACGCTCCTCTCGGTCTACCTCGCCGCCGAGACGAGCCACGACGCCCTCGAAGGGTCCGACGACGCTGGCGCGCCGCTCATGTTGCGACGCAACAACGACGTTGACAGCCCCCGTTCTGCGCCGTAGTAGATGGCGATGCAGGCATTGTGCACCGCACAAGAGAGGGCCCCCTCGCCGGTGTCGTTCAAGCTCCCCTCGGGGACGCTGCGCGCCCAGCGCTTCGGCGAAGGCGGCGCGCTCACCCTCTGCGTGCACGGTCTCTCGGCCAACTCGTGCAGCTTCGGTCGGCTCGGCGAGACGCTCGGCTCGAGCGAGCGGACCGTCCTCGCGCCCGATCTCCGCGGGCGGGGCCTCAGCGACGTGACGGCGGCCGGCACGTACGGCTGGTCCAACCACGCACACGACGTCCTGGCCCTCGCCGATGCCCTCGGCGTGGAGCGCTTCGACTACGTCGGCCACTCGATGGGCGCGTACATCGGGATGGCGCTCGCCAAAAAAGCGGCCCACCGCGTCCGGCGGATGGTGCTCATCGACGCGGTGGGGTTCCCCGAGCCGCTGTCGCTGGTGCCCATCGCCGCGGCCGTCCGCCGGCTCGGTGCGGTCCATGCAAGCGCCGACGCCTACGTGGAGGCCGTCCGCGGGCTCGGCACGATCGAGCCGTGGAGCCCGTACTGGGAGCGGCACTACCGTTACGAGCTCGTCGGCGCGCCCGGCGGCGTGCGCTCGCGCACCGACTCCGGCGCCGTCCTCGAGGACATGGTCTACGCCAGCACGCAGAGCCCGCGCGCGCTGTGGCCCTCGCTCACGATGGACACGCTCCTCGTCCGGGCGGCGCGGCCGCTCGGCGCGGGCTTCATCGTCGCCGCGAGCGACCGGGACGCCTTCGTGGCCACGGCGCCGAGGGCCCGCGCCGCCGAGGTCGACGCGAACCACTACGGCGTCGTGATGCACGACGAGACCGGACACCAGATCGCGAGGTTTCTGTCATGACCGCCACCACCACCGCGACGTCCTCTTGGCTCTCCGGAAAGCGCGCCCTCGTCACGGGAGGCGCATCCGGGATCGGCCTCGCCATCGCGCGCGAGCTCGCCGCGTGCGGGGCCGACGTCGTGCTCAGCGACATCTCGGACGACGCTCTCTTCGCCGCCCGGCGCGTCGTCCCGAGCGCCCGCGCCGTCACGGCCGACCTCTCTCAGCGCGGCGCCGCGCGCGCCCTCGCCGACGAGGCGGGCCCCGTCGACATCCTCGTGAACAACGCCGGCCTGCAGCACGTGAGCCCCGTCGACGAATTCGACGAGTCGATGTGGGACAAGCTCCTGTCGGTGATGCTCACCTCGCCCTTCGCGCTGATCCGCGCGCTCATCCCGGGCATGTACACGCGCGGCTGGGGGCGCATCCTGAACGTCGGCTCGGTCCACAGCCTCATCGCGTCGCCGTACAAGTCGGCGTACGTGTCGGCCAAGCACGGCCTCGTCGGCCTCACGAAGACCGTCGCGCTCGAGGCGGCGGCGCGCACGGCGGGGGGGGTCACGGTGAACGCGCTCTGCCCGTCGTACGTCCGGACGCCGCTCGTCGAACGTCAGATCGCCGACCAGGCGCGCGTCCACGGCATCCCGGCGGCGGAGGTGATCGATCGCATTCTCCTCACGCAGAACGCCGTGAAGCGGCTCATCGAACCGGAGGAGGTCGCGCAGTACGCGGCGTTCCTCTGTCGCAACGAAGCGTGGTCCATCACCGGCGCCGCGCTCACGATGGACGCAGGCTGGCTCGCGCACTGAGACTCGATCAGTACCGCACGATCAGCGTCAGCGCGCGGGTCGAAGCGCCGCCCGAGCACGTGAGCATGCTGCCCCCCGCTACGAGCGTCCCCGGGCCGACGACGTAGGCCGTTACCTGCCCCGTCGCCTCTGCCGCGCACGGCGCCACCGGGCTGGCGTCGCATGCCGCGAGGGGGGCTCCGTTCCAGGTCGCGGGTCCGGTCGACGCGACCGCCAGGCGGTACGAGAGGCCGCCCGCGTCCGGCGCTTCGGCGAGCTGCCCGCTGCCGCCGGCGAACGCGTAGACGACGCGGTCATCCGCCACGCTCGACGCGTTGGCCGCGAGCGCCGGCTCCACGGTGAGCGTCTCCACGCCGTCGGGGTACGTCGAGACGAGCGTCCCCGCGAGGGCATACACGGGGATCTCGGTCACCGGCGCCTGGGCCGTCACCGTCGCGCCCCCCTGCACGCTCGCCCCACCGGACCACGGGAACCACGTCCCCGGCGGGAGGTACACGCTCCGTGAGGTCGCGCCGGCCGCTTGCACGGGCGCGACGAGCACGCCCGGGCCCAGCATCACCTCGTCCGCGACGGGCCACGACGGCGCGTCGCCCGGGAACTCGACCGCGAGCGGCCTCCAGATCGAGATGCCCGTGTCGTGCGCCGCCTGGGCGAGCCCGCGCAGGGTCGGCGCCAGCGACATGTGAAGCTTCGCGTAGCGGACCCACTGGGCGGTCGAGTCGTCGTCGCTCTCCCAGCTCCACTCGAGGTCCGGCTCGGTGCCGTGGTGGGTGCGCATGACGGGCGACCACGCGCCGAGCTCCGTCCAGCGAAAGAAGAGCTCCTTCGTGGACGTGGGGTTGGTCGCGCTCTGGTAGCCGGCGACGTCGCTGCCGAACGTCGACACGCCGGAGAGCCCGACGCCGATGCCGATGGGGAGGACGATGGGCAGCCCGTCGTCGACCTCGAAGTCCGTCCGCTGATCGCCCGCCCAGAAGACGTCGGCGAGCTGCGGCGTCCCGAGCCATCCCGATCGCACGAACGACAGACGCTCCACGCCGTCGGCCGCGATGGCCGCGTCGAGGGCCTGCCGCTGCGCCTTTTGCCAGAGCACGGGGTACGCGTCGTGCTGGTCGAGCCCGAGGCCCGCCGCGAGGACGGCGTCCGTCGGCAGCCACTCGCCGTAGTCGCCCATCCAGCCGTCGGCGCCGAGCGCGATGGCCGCGCTCATCTTGCCGGCGGCCCAGGCGGCCGCCGCGGGATTCGTGAGGTCCACCATCGAGGCGGGCTTGAACTTCGCGTCGGTGAACGTGTACGGCGTGCCGGGCGTGCTCTGGATGAGGTACCCGTTCGGGGCGGTCTCCGGCCACGCCTTGCTGTCTTGCTCGACGAACGAGTTGAAGTAGACGAGCCACTTGAAGCCGCCGCCGTGCAGGTAGTCTGCGACCTCTTCGAAGTCCGGGTAGAGCGTCCGGTCGACCTCCCACTCCTCGTCGAGCGTGTAGCAATTCATTCCCGGCGACACCCCGCAGGCGCCCCAGCTTCCGCCACGCCAGTCTTCCGTCCAGATGACGCTCGACGGGGCGCCGACGTCGCGCAGCTTGGCGGCCACGCGCCGCACGTTCTCGGAGCCGAAGATGGCGTCGTTCCACGGAGCGAAGGCGAACGCCGGCGGGACCCGGGGCCGGCCGAAGTGCGCCGTCGCGCGGGAGAGCGCGTCGTGGGGGTCCGGGCCGAAGAAGAGGTGCACCTTCACCGGCAGCTCGAGCTCCATCCGCGCCACGTCGCTCTCTTCCGAGCACAGGGCGAAGGTCGACTTCGCCACCGTGTCCGCGACGGCGACGTACCCCCGGCTCGACAGGAACTCGGGCAGCGGCATGTACGCCGAGTGCCGGCGCCCCACGAGAAACCATGCGCCGGTCGGATCGTCGGTCGTCAGATCCTTGCCGACGCCCTCCTCCTCTACCCATACGGGGATGGTCTCGCCGCGCGCGTCGACGCCCCACGTCTGCGCGCCGAAGCCCGCGAACTGGTCGGTCGCCGTGCAGCCGAAGCCCCAGGAGAGCCGGCGCCGGGGAGCCGTCGGATCGCTCGACGCGGGTGGAGCGCCGTCGCCCGGCGTGACGGCGACGACGAGGTTGTCCGCGTCATCCCCCTGCGAGACGGCGAGCGACGCGACGCGGGTGCCGTCCGCCGTGAAGAGGTCGACGCCGCCGCTCGCCGACGCGGTCGCGCGGGTGACGACCTGCCAGGGCTGGGTCGTGTCGTCGGCCATCGAGAACGAGCCGAAGGACATCTGCGTCGTCGTGCCGAGGTCGCGCACGGCGAACCCCGTCATCGGCGGCGCGTCGTCGTTCATCGACTGCGGCGTCCCGACGGCGTTCGACGAGGGGATGCCGTCGAGGAGCGGGGCGCCGTTCGGGCCGACCACGCTCAGGCTGGCGGTGTCGGGCGCGACGGTCACCGTGAAGACGCCCGCGGAGAGGGAGACCGGGGGCGTCCCCGGCGCGCGCCTCGAGCCGCACCCGCCGGCCACGATCACGACGACCGTCGCCGCGAGCGCAAGCGGAGCGCGCATGGCGTATCCATACCGCATGACCGAGCCTCCCGCGACGCGCGACCGCTTCCGTCATTTCCTACCGATGCAGACGCGCTGGATGGACAACGACGTCTACGGCCACGTGAACAACGTCGTCTACTATTCGTACTTCGACACCGTCATCAACCGGTACCTCATCGACGCCGGCGGTCTCGACATCGCGCGCGACGTGGTCATCGGCCTGTGCGTCGAGTCGCACTGCCGGTACCTGAGCCCCCTCTCCTTCCCGACGGAGCTCGACGCCGGTCTCCGGGTCGAGCACCTCGGGCGGTCGAGCCTCCGCTACGGCATCGGCCTCTTCGCGCGCGGCGACGCCACGGCCGCCGCCGAGGGCTGGTTCGTCCACGTCTTTGTCGACCGCGAGACGCGCAAGGCCACGCCGATCCCCGAGCGGCTCCGCGACGCGCTCGCGTCCCTCGTGATGGCGTGACGACTCGACCTTCAGTGACAGGTCCCGTTGGTGCACGTCTTGGACGTGCAGTCGCCCGTCGCGCCGCACGGCGCACCCGTGGCGCAGCCGGGCGCGCACGCGGGCGCCGCGCACTTGCCCGCCGTGCACACGCGGGAGCCGCAGTCCGCCGCCGTTCCGCACGCCACCCCGTCGTTGCAGGCCGGGGCGCAGGCCGGCACGGTGCATTTGCCGTTGGTGCAGGTGCCCGACGCGCAGTCCCCGTTTGCGCCGCAATCGCTGCCATAGGCGCACGCGGGCGAACAGGTCGGAGCGGCGCACTTGTTGGCCGTGCAGACCCCGGAGCCGCACATCGAGGCGGTCGCCGCCGTGCACGCGGTGCCGTCGGCGCAGTTGGGGGAACAGCCCGTCCCCGTCGGCTTGCACTTGCCGTTGACGCAGGTCGCGGGGGTCGCGCAGTCCGCCGTGACCCCGCAGTCGGCGCCCACGGCGCACGTCCCCGAGCACGCGGGGGCGGCGCACTTGCCTGCCGTGCACACGCCGGAGGCGCAGTCCGAGCTGGTCCCGCAGGCCGTGGTGACGGCGCAGTTGGGGGCGCAGTTGGTGCTCGGCGCCGCGCATCGGCCGTTGTGGCAGTTGCCCGATTCGCAGTCGCCGTTGCCGCCGCAGAAGGAGCCGTCGGCGCACGTGGGGGAGCACGACACGCACAGATCGGCGGTGCAGACGTCCGTGAAGCAATCCCCGGCGGCGCCGCAGGCATTTCCGATGGCGCAGCTCGGCCCGCACACCGGCGGCGCGCACTTGCCCGCCGTGCAGACCCCCGAGGCGCAGTCCCCCGCCGCGCCGCACACGTTCCCGTCGGGGCACGTCTTCGCGCAGCTCGGCGGCGCGCACTTGCCGCCCGTGCAGACCCCGGAAGCGCAGTCGCCGGGGCCGCCGCAGTCGTTGCCGTCGACGCAGCCGGGCGAGCAGCTCGGAGCCACGCAGACGGCCGCCGTGCACACGTCCGAGCCGCAGTCGCCGGCGGCCCCGCAGACGTTGCCGTTGGGGCAGGTCGGCGAGCACGTCGGCGGCTCGCACTTTCCTGCGGTGCACACGCCCGACGCGCAGTCGCCGGGGGCGCCGCACACGTTGTTGTCGGGGCACGTCGGCTCGCACGCCGGAGGGGCGCACTTGTTCCCCGTGCACACGCCCGAGGCGCAGTCCGACGGCAGCGAGCAGGCGACGCCGTCGGGGCACGAAGGGGCGCACACGGGAGCGGTGCACACGCCCGACGTGCAGACGCCCGAGAGGCAATCGGTGTTCGCGCCGCATCCGCTGCCCTCGGCGCAGAGGGGCGAGCAGACGGGCGGCTTGCAGACGCCGCCCGTGCAGACCGCGGACGCGCAGTCGGTGCCGTCGACGCAGGAGTTGTTCGCGAGGCACTTCGGGGCGCACGCCGGGCCGCAGGTCACGGTGACGTTGGCGACGTTCCCCCCGTTGAGATGACCGGAGGCGTTCGCGACGCCGCACGCCTGCGACGGCGCCGACGGCGACGTGGCCACGGTCACGTCGTACGCCGACCCGTTGGGCTGCGCCGGGAACGTGAACTGCGTCGAGCCGGTCGGCAGGTTGAGCGTGTCGCCGGCGTTCGCGAGCTGGAAGCCGTTGCCGACCAGTCCGGTGATCGTGCCGCCAACGGTGTAGGGACCGGCCTCCGCGGCGTCGGGCGCGCCGGTGTCGCCGGCGTCGTTCGAGGTTGCGCCGTCGCCGGCGTCCGAGGCGTCCGGGGTCGCGCTGTCGGCAGCGTCCTCGCCCGCGTCGCTCGCGTCGCTCGCGTCGAGGCTCCCGGAGTCGCCCGCGTCGCCGGGCTCGCTCGAGTCGGTGCCGGTGTCGTCGCCGCTGGTGCTGTCGCCCCCGCCGGCGTCCCCGTCGACCGTGGTGCTGTCGAGGGAGCCGCTGTCCATGCCCGGATTGCCGTCCGGGCCCGTCGTGGCGTCACGCCCCGCGCCGTCGACGGCCTGGTCGGGCACGGCCGAGTCCTCGTCCGTCGAGAACTGGTCGAAATTGTTCGCGCATGCCCCGAGGAACGCGCACGCCACCATCACCGAAGCAAGCCGCAGGAAACGCATGAGACCCACTCTCCGCCAGCGTGAAATTACAGCACGCAACCGCCCCGGGTGGGTAGAGCGTGGAGAGATGTCTATCTCGCGTCTCGCCTACCCCCGGTGAGCCGGCGGGCCATCCTCCCTTCACGTACAACGGGGACGACATGGAAATCCGCGTCCTTCTCGCCTTCTTCGTCCCCGTGGCCCTCGCGACGGCGTGCAGCAGCTCGTCCAAGTCGCCCACCGCGACGCAGACGGCCACCCTCAACGCGCCCCCGCTCCTCCTTCAGGACTGCGATCCCATCGTCCCCAGCCACTGCGGGCTGCCCTACCCGTCGAACGTCTGGACCATGCCGGACTCGACGCGCGAGACGGGCATGCACGTGTACTTCGGCGACACGACGCTGCCGACTTACGACGGCAAGGGGGACCACGTCGACAAGACGCCGTTCATCCAGCGCGACGGCTTCTCGCCGGGCGGCGCGCTCATGGCCAGCTTGCCGGGCGCGACGACGACGGGGCTCGCCGACGCGTACCACATCGAGCAGTCCATCCTGCCCACCTCGCCCACGGTCCTCCTCGAGGCCGACACGGGGGCCATCGTCCCGCACTGGGCGGAGCTCGACTCGCTGACGTCGACCCTCTCCTACGGCTCGAACAACGACGTCGACGCGCAGATGTTCTTCATCCGTCCCGCGCTGCGCCTCAAGGACAATACCCGCTACATCGTCGCCATCCGCAACGTCGTCGACGACAACGGCGTCCCCCTCCCCCCGAGCCCGGTGTTCCAGGCGCTGCGCGACAACAGCCCCAGCAGCGATCTCTCGGTCGCGCCCCGTCGCGCGCTCTATGCGGACATCCTCGGCAAGCTGCAGACGGCCGGCATCGACCCGACGTCGCTCCAGCTGGCGTGGGATTTCACGACCGCCAGCAAGGACGACACGACGCAGTGGATGGTGCACATGCGGGACGACGCCCTCAACCAGGTGGGCGCGGGCGGGCCGCAATACACGTACACCAACTGCACGAAGACGCCCTCCGGCCCGAGCAACGCGGCGTGCGGGATCACCGACAACCCCAACCCGTACATCCGCCGGCGGATCGTCGGCCAGATGACGGTGCCGCTCTATCTCGACAACCCGAACCCGGGCGCGTCGCTCAACTTCGGGCCGGGCGGGAGGGACACGGGCATGCCGACCCAGAACGGGACCGCGGTCTTCCAGTTTCTCCTGCAGATCCCGAACTCGCTCGTGAACAGCGGCCAGAAAGGGGCGATCATCCAGAACGCGCACGGCCTCTTCGGCGACCAGACCGAGGGCCAGGACAGCTACATGGCCGAGACGTGCGACCGCGAGGGGTACGTCGAGATCGCGGTCGACCTCGTCGGCATGGCCGCGGACGACGGGTCGACGTACGTGCCGAACCTGCTCGCGGGCGACATCTCGCAGTTTTATCACGTGATCGATCGCATGCATCAGGGCTTCATCAACGAGCTTCTCGCGATGCGCATGATGAAGGGCAACATGGCGACGGACCCGGCGACCATCATCAACGGCAACCCGACCATCGACGCGACGACGGGCTACTACCGGGGCGACAGCCAGGGCGGCATCTCGGGCGGCGTCTACATGGCCATCTCGACGGACGTGACGCGCGGCCTCCTCGGCGAGACCGGAGCGCCGTACAACACGCTCCTCGACCGGAGCGTCGACTTCAACGGGTTCTTCCTCATCATCCAAGGCAATTACCCGAACCCGCTCGACATCCAGCTCGGCCTCGGCCTCATCCAGAGCCTTTGGGACCGCGCGGAGCCGGGCGGTTACGTCTCGTACATCTCGCAGGACATGCTGCCCAACACGCCGGCGCACAACGTCCTCATCCACGCCGCCATCGGCGATCAGCAGGTCACGCCGCTCGGCGCGCACTTCATCGCGCGCACCATCGGCGCGCAGAACCTCAGCCCCACGAACAGGGACCTCTACGGCATCCCGGACGCGATGAGCGGCTTTTCGGGCAACGGCATGTGCGAGTGGAGCTTCGGCCTGCCGGCGTCGCAGTCGCCCGTGCCCCCGGTCGCGCCGCCCGCCAACGGAAGCCCCGAGGAGACCGATCCGCACGACACGCTTCGGCAGCAAGCCGACGCGCAGGACATGTCCGACGTGTTCTTCCGGACGGGCACGGTCACGCAGACCTGTCCGGGCGGAGGTCCGTGCGCGGCGCCGATGGGGTGGCAGAGCGGCGGCGTGCTGCCGCCGGTCACCGCGCTCGACGGCGGCGCCTACGTCGAGGGGGGGACCAGCGCCTCGCAAGGCCTCGACGGCGGCACCGACTGATCGAGAAGAGATTGGCCGCAGAGGCGCGGAGACGCAGAGAGAGATCTGTTGGTTCAACCGCAGAGCGCCGCTGCGGGCCAAACCTCACGAGCGTTGGGCGGCGTAGCGTGCCTTGACGCTCGGCACGAGGTACTCGTCGAAGGCGCGGTCCCAGTCGTACGAGGGCTTCCAGCCCCAGTCGTGGCGCGCGCGCCCGTCGTCGACGTCCTCCGGCCACGACGCGACGATCTTCGCCCGCGCCGGATCCGGCTCGTAGTCGATCTTCGCCTCCGGGAAGGCGGCGCGCACGCGCTTCGCCATCTCGCCGGCGCTCGGGCTGAAGGCCGCGATGTTGTAGATGCAGGTCGAGAGCCGCGTGCGGTCCGCGCGCGAGAGCTCCATCAGCGCGCGCACCGCGTCCGGCATGGCCATGAAGGGGATGCGCGCCTCCGGCTCGACGAAGCACTTGTATGCCGCGCCCTTGGCCGCCGCGTGGATCATCTCCGGCCCGAAGTCGCTCGTCCCCCCCGTGGGGACGGTGTCGGCCGAGATGAGGCCGGGGAAGCGCAGCGAGCGGAAGTCCATGCGCGCCGCGCCCGACAGCGCCCCGAGCTGCCGCGAGTGGAACGTGAAATAGCGGCCGAGGTTCTCGCAGTAGAGCTTGTTGCAGCCGTACATCGTGATGGGGACGTTCCACTGCTCCTCCACGACCCGCCCCGCGCGGTGCTTCTCTTCGAGGCTCGGCAGGCCGTAGACCGCGATCGAGCTCGGAAAGAGAAAGCGCACGGGCCGGCCGAGCCGGGACGACTGATTCTGCGCCATCCGCAGGACGTTCAGCGTCCCCTCCACGTTCACCTGGTGCGCGAGCTCCGGATCGCGCTCGCCGCGCGTCGAGAGGAGAGCCGCCAGGTGAAAGACCATGTCGACCTCGTGGTGCGCCGCCAGCTGGTCGAGCAGGTACCGGTCCATGATGTTGCCGGCGTAGCTGGCCGTGACCAGCGCGCGCATCGAGTCCGGCAGCGGGGTGAGGTCGAGCGTCACGGCGTCGTAGTTGCCGTCGCGCGCGAGCGTCTGGAGCAGCGTGCGCCCGATCTCGCCGTTGGCCCCCGTGACCAGCACCACCGTCTTCGCCATGGGCCCGGACGATAGCTCAGGTTTCAGGGTGGCTCACGGCAAGGTCACGGTGACGCCGCAGTCGTCGGCGCAGACCGAGAGCTGCTGCAGGCCCTTGGTCGCCGGACCGACGACGACCTGGCCGCTCGTGTTGAACGTCGAGCCGTGGCACGGGCACATGAATTCCGTGCGGCTCTTGTTGTACGCGACGGTGCAGCACTGGTGAGGGCAGCCCGCGGAGAAGGCCACGTACTTTCCGGCCGTCGGCTGGGCCACGACGATGAGGGCGAGGCCGCACGACGGGTCCTTGTACCCGGACGCGCTCGTGTTGACGCTGCCGCCGACGTTCTTCAGCTGCGGGTACTTGGCGAAGGTGAGCTCCAGCGTCTTCGAGCCGGCTGCGCAGGTCTCCCCGCAGCCGCCGCCTTCGCCCGCCCCGTCGCCGCCCTCATCGGTAGCGTCGTCCTCCCCCGCCTCGGCCGGCCCGCCGCCGTCCACCGGCGCCGGGTCGTTCCCCGATCCCCCGCACCCCGGCACGAGGAGCACCGCCGCGCCCGCCATCCCCACCGTCAGGAGCCTCCTCCTGCGCTCGTCGCAATCGCTCATAAGGAATGGCTCACCCGTAGCACCGGCGGCCCGCTTGCGCCTCGTCCGTTCAGACGAGGCCGAGCTTTTGCCCCACCCGCGTGAACGCGTCGACGGCGCGGTCGACCATCTCCGAGGTGTGCGCGGCCGAGAGCTGCACCCGGATGCGGGACTGCCCCTTCGGCACGACCGGGTACGAGAAGCCGATGACGTAGATGCCCTCGTCGAGCATCGCCGCGGCCATGTCCTGCGCGAGGCGGGCGTCGCCGCCGTCAGCCGCGCGCGGACCGCTCATCATGATGGGAACGATGGGGTGAAAGCCGGGCTTGATCTGGAAGCCGGCCTTCGTGACGCCCTCGCGGAACCGGGCGGCGTTCTCCATGACGCGGTCGCGGAGCTCGGTCGTGGACGCAAGGAGATCGAGCACGGCGAGGCTGGCGCCGACGACGACGGGGGCGACCGTGTTCGAGAAGAGGTAGGGGCGCGACCGCTGCCGGAGGAGCTCGATCACCTCGCGCCGCCCCGTCGTGAAGCCGCCCGCGGCCCCCCCGAGCGCCTTGCCCAGCGTCGAGGTCACGACGTCGACCCGTCCCATCACCCCGGCGTGCTCGATCGAGCCCCGCCCGGTCTTGCCCACGAAGCCCGTCGCGTGGCTGTCGTCGACCATCACCATCGCCTGGTACCGCTCGGCCAGATCGCAGATCCGCTCGAGCGGCGCGAGATCGCCGTCCATCGAGAAGACGCCGTCGGTCGCCACCATGCGGACGCGCTTGTCCTGCGTCTTCTTCAGCGCGTCCTCGAGCGCTGCGAGGTCCCCGTGCGGATACCGGTGGCGGTCGGCCTTGCAGAGGCGGATGCCGTCGATGATGGACGCATGGTTGAGCGCGTCGCTGATGATGGCGTCCTCCTCGCCGAGGAGCGTCTCGAAGAGGCCGCCGTTGGCGTCGAAGCACGACGAGTAGAGGATGGCGTCCTCCGTCCCGAGAAACTCGCTGATCTTGCGCTCGAGCGCCTCGTGGGCGTCCTGCGTCCCGCAGATGAAGCGGACGCTCGACAGGCCGAAGCCGTAGCGCTCGAGCGCCGCCCGGGCCCCCTCGAGCACGCGCGGGTGCGAGCTGAGGCCGAGGTAGTTGTTCGCGCAGAAGTTGAGGACGGGGCGCGGGCTCTCGCGCACCGTGATGGTGGCGCCCTGGGGCCCGGTGAGGTGCCGCTCGCGCTTCTCGAGGCCGGCGGCGCGGAGGTCGTCGAGGGTCTTGGCGTAGTGCTCTTTTGCCCGTCCGTACATGGGGCGCGGAGCCTATCCAACTCTGCCGCCCATGCGCTAGCCTCCCGGCCCCGCCATGCTCACCCTGGTCCGCTCGGCCCTCCACCGCGTCATCTCCACCCCTCGCGGCGACTCGCTCGCCCCCGTGCGCATCCCGAAGGATCTCGCGCGCCGCCTCAACGTCGCGCTCGGCAGCCCGCTCGCCCCGCCCGAGGAGCTCGCCAAGCGGGACCGCGCCCGGGCCCGCCTCGCCGAGCTCCGCGCGAAGGGGGACAAGGGCGCGCGACTCGAGCGCGATGCGGCGCCGGTGCTCGTGTACTTCGAGAAGGACCGCAACGTGCGCGAGCTCGTGCGGATCGAGGAGCTCCTCGCCGCGAAGGCGATCGCCTGGAAGCGCCTCGACGTCAGCGGGGACGACGCGACCATCGACTTCGTGATGCTCCAGGCCAAGTGCGAGCGCGACGATCTGCCCGTCGTCTTCGTCGCGGATCGGGCCGTCGGCGGCTACGAGGCGCTCGTGCGCTCCGATGTCTCGGGCGAGCTCGCGAAGCTCGTCCACCCTTCGTGATCGCGCCGCTTCCGATCGCCTCGTTCAAGCTCCAGATCGCCGAGGGCCGCGTGCGCGTCGTCCCGGCGCTCGACGCGTCAGGCTGCCCGTTCGCCGGACCGGGGGTCGACCTGGTCGGCGAAGAAGCCGCTCGGGCGTTCGCCCTGGCGGCCCCGCTCCTGGCGTGGCTCGAAGCGCGCGAGCCAGTCCGCGTACGCTCTCTGTCGCTCGACGTCGGCCGCCGTAGGCTCCTCGTCACCGTCGAAGCCGGCCGTGGAGAACGCCCCCGCGTCGTGAAGATCGATCCCCGAGTCGACGCGGGCACGAGCGACCAGATCGTGTCGCTGGCCACCCCCCTGCTCCGTCGTCTCGGAGAAATCGCTGCTGCAAAGCTGGCGGCGCGTGCGGATGGGCAACATGAGGGTCCGTGACCTCCGCCCACCGGCTTGTGCAGTCGCAGTGCCAAGTTCCACCCTCGCCCAAGTAGGCCGAACCACGTCGGAGAGCGACGCTGCCGTGATGCTCGATTGATCCAGTCCCGGCGTCTCGTTTGCCCACCCTGGCTGCGGTCCGCCCACCCACCGCCAGGCGCCTGGTCAGGCGCCTCGTCAGGCGCGCGTGAACTCGACGCTGGTGCCGAGGTGTCCGAGACGTCGGGCCTCGAGGCAGACCGGGGACCCGGGCTCCACGATGCGGCAGTCGTCGGGGCGAACGTCGTAGATGCCGCAAGGGAAGCGGCCCGGGACCGAGACGTCGAGGGCGGCGCAGCGGTCGCCGGTGTTGCGCACGAAGCGCCAGCCGGGGGGGCGATTGTCGAGGAGGGTCAGGCGGCGGAGGAGGGCTTCGCCGTCGGGCCGGGAGAGGACCCGGGCCTCGTCGGTGTCGAGGAGGTGCACTGTGCTGGGGCCGTGGTGGCAGCAGCGCCCGCAAGCGACGCAGTCGGCGCCGCCGGGATCGGGCTCGCCCGTCACGGGGCTCAGGGACATCGCAGGTCAGCGAGCATCGATCGGCCAGGGCTGCGACGCGAGGTCCCCGGCGAGCCGATTGAGCTTGGTCTTCACGACGGCCGCGGTGGGCCGCTCGGCCGGATCCCGGCGGAGCGTCGCGAAGAGCAGCTCGACGAGGAGAGCGAGCTCGGGGCGCTTGGTCAGCGCCTTCAGCTGAGGCGGCAGCCCATCGTGGGCCACGTGCATCGCGATCTGCGCCATCTCGTTGTCCGAGTCGAAGAGCACGCGCCCCGTCAGCGTCTCGAACGCGACGCAGCCGAAGGCGTAGACGTCCGCCTTCGGCGGCGACGGCTCGACGACGCCGTCGAGCGCCCCCCAGACCTCCGGCGCCCCGTACGCCCCGGTCGCGCAGCCCGGCCGGATGTGCTTGCCCGCGAGCCCGAAGTCGACGAGCACCGCCTCCTCGCCGTCCCGCATCACGACGTTCGACGGCTTGATGTCGAGGTGCGCCACGCCCGCCGCGTGCATCGCCTCGAGCCCGCTCAGCACGTTCGCGAGCACGCGGATCGCGCGCGCCGTGTCGAGTCCGCGCATCTCCAGCAGACGCTCCAGCGTCACCCCCTCCACGAGCTCCATCACGAGGATCGGCTTCGGCTTGCTGCCGGCGTCGAACGTCACGAACCGCGCGAGGTTCGGGTGCTGCGGGAGAGCGATGAGGGCGCTCGCCTCCTCGCGGAACATCTTCAGGAACTCCGCCTCGGAGAGGGCGCGCGCGGCGCTCGGCGAGTACTCGGGCACCTTGAGGGCCAGCTTCTCGGCGCTCGCGTCGCCGCGGTCTTCGACGCGCGTGACGACGAACACCGACCCGACCCCGCCCGCCCCGAGCGCGCGCTGCACGTAGAAGCCGCCGAGCGTCCGGCGCGGCGGCATCCATGCGGGCAACGACTCCGCGACGCGCATGCTGGTCCGGCTCGGCGGCTTGCTTCCCTCCACCGGAAGCTCGGCCAGCCGCCAGACCTGCGCCGAGACGAGCTTCGCGACCGCCCGCGGGACCCCCGCCAGCAGCTCGTCGAGCGCCGCCGCCACGCCGTGCTCGCCGAGCACCTTCTCGGCGCCCGTGAGGACGCGCGTCAGCGCCATCGTCAGCGGGCGCGATGCGGGGGCCACCGGCTCCGCGGCGGCCCGCTCGGGATCGAAGCGGCTGCGCGCGCCGGTCGCCATGTGCACGACGGACGAAAGGGCGCCCTCGAGCGAGGTGACCGCCTCGGGCTCGGCGCCGATCTGCGGGGCGAGGTCGCGCAGCGCGGTCGCCGCCGCGAGGACCCCCAGGGCGCTCGCGAGCCGGGCCAGCGCCGTCCGCAGCGCCTCGATGCGCCCCGACGCGTCCGGGGGAGCGAGCTCGCGCGTGAGCTCGTCGAACGCGGGGAGCGCCGCGCCCGCGTCGACCTCGACGGCCCCTGCGAAGCGCGCGAACCGCTCCAGCACGTGCACGAGGTCGGGATCCATCGACGCCTCGGCGGCGGTCGCCAGCTCGGCCGGATCGGCCACACGGCGTGCGACGACGAGCAGCGCGTCGGCCACGTCGCACACGCCGACGCGGACCAGCGCGTCCAGCGCCCGGGCCAGCGCGGCGACGATCGTGCGCCGCACGGGAGACGGCGGGTCGCGCTCGAACCGGTCGACCAGGGCGCGCCCGATCCGCAGGCCGCGCCGCCGCAGTCGGGCGGCCCGCTGCGGATCGTCGTCCTCCCCCATGTCGCTGTCGACGAGGTGGAGCAGCGCCCGCAGCCGCCGGAGCGAGAGAACCGGGTGGGCCGGGCAGGCCACCGTTTCCCCCGGAAGCGGCGTCGCCTCGCGCGCCAGGATCCACTCGGCCATCCGGTCGCGCAGTGGATCCAGCGCCTCCGCGGCGACCCGCGCGGCCTCGGCCCCGCCGCCCAGAAGGAGCAACGACGCGAGCACGTCGCGCTCGAGCAGGCTGACGTCGAGGTCACGCAGGACGGCGAGCGACGTGCGCCTCGCGGCCGATCCCGCGCGCCCCTCCGCGCCGTCGTCCTCCGGGGTGACCGCCTCGAGGGCGAAGAGGGATCCCTGCGCCGCCGCGAGGAGGTCGCGCGCCTGGGCGTATGCCTCCTTGGCGCCGGTCGTGGCGAACGCGTGGAGCGACCGCTCGAGCTGATCGCGCAGCGGCTGGTCGTCGCGGGGCGCGCTCTCGAGATCGCGGGCGACTTCGCGCGCGAGGGACTCCGCGCCGTCGTCGCCCGCCGCCTTGTCGCGCCCCGCGAGGAGCGCAATGGCCCGCGTCGCTGCCTTCGCGGTGAGCGGCGAGTCCGCGCCGAGCTCCGCCCGCAGCTCGAGGACCGCCTCGCCGACCTCGGCGTGAGCGTGCTCCATCACCTGGTCGAGCAGCTCCTCGGCCGCCTCGCGCTCGGCCTCCGCCGCCCGCGGCAGCCCCCAAAGGAACGCCGACGCCGCCCCGGGATCGCGCCGGAGCATCCCCTGCGTCACGGCACGACGCGCCAGGGCGAGCGCCGCATCCGGAGCCACCGCGGCATGGGCGGCGATGGAGGCGGCGGCCCGACGCCACTCGGTCGGCGTGAGCGTGGGCGCCAGCGCTTCTTCCAGCGCCTTCGCCAGCGCCGGCACCCACGGCGCGAGGAGCCCCCGCGCGACGGCGACGTGACGCCACACGAGCGACTCGCGGTCCGCGAAGAGCCGCCCCCACGCGGGCGCCACGGCGTCGGACTGGAAGACGCGCAGGCTGTGGTCGTCGCCGTAGGACGCTCTCCGGGCGGCCTCGCGCGCCGCCCGCTCGATGAGGCGAGCCGCGAACCGGCGTGACGGGAGCGATCCCGTCGACGGCACGGCGATCCATTCGCGGGCGAGGTCCCGGCGCGACGCGATGGCGAGGGCCAGCGGCCCGTCGGCGACGCCGAGGCTGATGGGGAGCTCCGTCACCAGCGCGACGCGCGCGCGCATGCCCGCGCTGCCGAGCCCCTTGCCCGTGCCGAGCGCCATCCGCCGCGCGATGGCCACGAAGGTCGGCGCATCGGCCGCGACGAGGCGCGCCAGGACGCGACGCCCGAGCTCCCGCTGCTCGGCCCCGAGCGGCAGCGCCGACGCGAGCTCGTAGAGCGCCGACCCCGCCGCGGCAGGCGCCAGCCAGTCCAGATCGTCGACGAGCCCCGCGTGGAGCGCCGCGCGCACCCCGGCCAGGAGCGCCTCCGGGTGCAGCCCCTCGAGCGGCCCCGGGCCGTCTTCCGCTGTCGCCCGGGCCAGGGACGCCATCGATTGGCGCCACGAAGCGCGGCGCTCGGCCCCGTCGGTGAGCTTGTGAAGCTCGAGCAGGGTGCTGGCGTAAAAGGTGGCGTCGCGCAAGCGGTGGACTCGCCCCCCAAGGCTAGCCGGTTCGAGGGCTCGCGGTGAAATCCGTGCTAAAGGCTCGCGCCCGACTCACTCCAACCCGAAGCACGACTTCGCCCACGGCAGCGCCATGATCCTCCTCGACAAGGTCACCAAACGGTTCGGGCCGAAGATCCTCTTCGAGAACGTCTCGATCCAGTTCGACCCCGGCAAGCGCTACGGCGTCACCGGGGCCAACGGCGCGGGCAAGTCGACGCTGATGGAGATGCTGGCGAAGCAGGACGATTGGGACGCCGGGCGCATCGAGATGTCCGGCGGCCTCAAGCTGGGCGTCCTCGAGCAGAACCACTTCGTCTACGACGAGCAGCGCATCCTCGACACGGTCATGGCCGGCAAGGCCGAGCTGTGGGCGGCGATGTCCGAGAAGGAGACGCTGCTGGCCGGAGAGGTCGACGACGCCATCGGCGTGCGCCTGGCCGAGCTCGAGGGCATCGTCGCGGAGCACGACGGCTACTCGGCCGAGAGCCAGGCGGCCGAGCTGCTGGTCGGCCTCGGCATCCCGGCCGAGCGCCACGCCGAGCCCATGCGCACCCTCCCCTCGGGCTACAAGCTGCGCGTCCTCATCGCCAAGGTGCTCTTCGGGCGGCCCGACGTGATGCTCCTCGACGAGCCGACGAACCACCTCGACCTCGAGTCCATCCACTGGCTCATCAACTTCCTCGTCGAGGAGTTCACCGGGACGCTCCTCGTCGTGTCGCACGACCGGCACTTCCTCAACCAGGTCGCGACGCACATCGCCGACATCGACTTCCGCACCATCACCATCTACACGGGCAACTACGCGGACTTCGTCGCGGCCAAGTACGAGAACCAGCAGCGCGCCGCCGCCGTCGCCCAGAGCGCCAAGAAGAAGATCGACGAGCTGCAGGACTTCGTGCAGCGCTTCGGTTCGCACGCGTCGAAGAGCAAGCAGGCCCAGAGCCGGCTGAAGCAGATCGAGAAGCTCGAGGACGTCGTGGAGACCAAGGGCGCCAAGCGCTCGAGCCTCGTGCGGCCGTACGTGCGCTTCGAGCAAGAGAAGCCGAGCGGGCGCGACGTGCTGCGCATCACGACGGCGCGGAAGGCCTTCGAGGACAAGGTCGTGCTCGACGGCGTGAACCTGCACGTGAACCGCGGCGACCGCATCGCGCTCATCGGCCGGAGCGGCATCGGCAAGTCGACGCTCTTGCGCATGAGCGTCGGCGCCTTCAAGGGGCTCGACGCGGAGACCAAGCCGTACGCCCTCGCGCCCGACGCGGGCGAGGTGCGCTGGGGCAACGACGCGAGCGTCGGCTACTTCGCGCAGGACCACCACGAGGCCCTCGGCGAGACGGCGAAGGGGACGACGCCGTACGAGTGGCTCTACCGGTTCGACACGCGCCGTCCGCAGGAGGAGATCCGCGCCATCCTCGGGCGCCTGCTCTTCAGCGGCGACTCGGCGCTCAAGCCGACCGAGGCGCTCTCGGGCGGCGAGGCGGCGCGGCTGCTGCTCGGCAAGATGGTCCTCGGGCGGCACAACGTGCTGGTGCTCGACGAGCCGACGAACCACCTCGACATCGAGTCGATCGAGGGGCTGCTCGAGGGGCTGCTCAAGTTCGAGGGCACGGTGCTCTTCGTGAGCCACGACCACCACTTCGTCGCCCGCCTGGCGACGCGCATCGTCGAGCTCCGTGACCGCGCCCCCGGCGACAAGGGCGAGGGGTGCGAGGTGGTGGAGTACACAGGGACGTACGAAGAGTTCCTCGAGCGCGGCGACAAGCAGCGCGCGAGCGCCTGAGGGGCCCTACCCCTCCACGTGCGTCCGCGCTCCGCCCTGTTTGCGGGCCTCCCGCAGGGCGACCCCTGCGCGCTTCAGGATGTCCTCGCTCGTCTCGCCCGAGGGCGGCACCCACAAGGCCCCGCCGATGGACAGGGTCACCTTGCGCCCGGGGCCGGCCTCGACCTGCGTCGCCATGGCCTTCGTGACGCGCTCGCCCACGACGCGCGCCGCGAGGGCGTCCGCGCCCGGCAGGAGCATCGCGAACTCGTCGTCCTCCAGGCGCGCGACGACGTCGTACTCGCGGAGGCACTTCTTCAGCCGGCTCGCGATCTGCTCGAGCACCTGGTCGCCCACGGTGACGCCCAGCTCCTCGTTGAGGAGGCCCATCCCGTCGACGTCGAGCCGGAGCACGGCGTAGCTGTCCCAGGCGCGCGTGCTGCGGCCGTGCTCGCGGTCGAGCTCCTCGCGGAAGCGGCGCTGGTTGAGCAGGCCCGTGATGGTGTCGAACGGCGTCAGCTCGGCGATGCGCGTCTGCAGCTGGCGGTTCGAGCGCTCGGCTGCGCGCTCGCGGGTCACGTCGCGGACGAAGACGACCCGCCCCGGAGGCTTTCCCTCCCGCGAGATGGGCACGCCGCGGCAGAGCACAGTGCGCGGTCGCGGGCGGCGGACGTCGACGTCGGCCGCCATCTTGGGGGCTCCGAGCGGCCCATCGGCGGCCACGGCCTCCAGGAACGTCTCCGGCTCCTCGCAGGCCCGGGCGAACGCCTCGAGCACCTCGGGCCTCAGCCTTCCCACGAACGCCGCCGGCTCCACGCCGAAGAGCTCCCCCGCCCGGCGGCCGATCATGCGGCAGCGCCCGTCGCCGTCGAAGACGATGAGCCCCTCGTCCGCCGCCTCGAGCACGGTCAAGAACGCGCCTTGGAGAAAGCTGCTCCATTCCGGGTCTTCGCCGGGCATCGGCCCCAATGCTACTTCGGAAGCGCGCGAACTGTCCTATCCTTCGCGCCCACCCACCATGCCCTTCGAGCTCGCCCCGAGGCAACGTGACGTCGTCCGCGCCCTCGGTGCGGCCCTCTTCGCGCACGCCGAAGGTCCCCGGCCCGAGCAGCTCGACGCGCTCGCCGACGGCTTCGAGCGGCACCTCGCGCCCGTGAGCCGCGTCCAGCGAAGCCTCATCCTGCTCGCGGTCGAGCTCGTGCGGTGGCTCCCTGTGCTCCTCTTCATCGCGCCGCGGACGTTCGAGGACCTGAGCCTCGACGCCCGCCTGCGCCTGCTCGAGCGGATGGACCGGTCGCGGTTCACGCTCCTCCTCATGCCGCTCATCGCGTTCAAGTCGCTCCTCTCGATGTACTTCTTCGAGGACCCCTCCGAGCTTCGCGCCATGGGCTACCCCGGCGACGAGAGGAAACGGTGGCTGACGACCGCGGCCTGAAGCCCGAGCTCAACGTCCTTCGTGGACGCGAGCAGCCGGCGAGGCTCGCCCTCTCGGCGGACGTCGTCATCGTGGGCTCGGGAGCGGGCGGCGCGGTGACGGCGAGCCTGCTCGCGCGCGCGGGGCTCGACGTGATCGTGGTCGAGGAGGGCGACTGGGTGCGGCCGAGCGAGTACAGCCGCGCGACGCCGACGGGGACGCTGCGGCGGTGCTGGCGCGAGGCGGGCCTGGCGGCGGCGGTGGGGCTGGGCGAGACGCCGTTCATCAGCGTCCTCCAGGGGAAGTGCGTCGGCGGGTCGAGCGTGCTGACGGGGGGCGTGTGCTTTCGCATCCCGGACGAAGTGCTGCACGAGTGGTCGCACGACCTCGGGCTCCGCACGATGACGCCGGAGGGGGTGGACGCGCACTTTCGCGCCGTCGAGGAGGTCGTCCACGTCGAGACGGTGCCCGACGAGATGCGCTCGCGGAGCACGGAGCTGTTCCTGCAAGGGGCGGCGAAGATGGGCATCCCGATGAAGCCCATCCGCCGCAACACGAGCGGCTGCCGCGGCGTCTCGCGGTGCAACTTCGGCTGCCCGCACGGGGCCAAGCTGAGCGTCGACGTCACGTATCTGCCCGACGCCTGCGCCCGCGGCGCGCTCGTCGTGACCGACGCGCTGGCCGAGCGCATCGACGTCACGGGGGGCGTGGCGCGCGGCGTCCGCGGGCGCCTGCTCGACGCGGGCGGGGTCCCCGGGGTGCCGTTCGAGATCCGCGCCCGGCTCGTCGTCGTCGCCTGCGGCGCGCTCCACACGCCGCTCCTGCTCCGCGCCAGCGGCCTCGACTCGAAGCACGTCGGGCGTCACATGACGCTGCATCCCGGCGTGCGCGTGGGCGCGATCTTCGACGAGGTGGTGGAGGGCTGGGACGGCGCGATGCAGAGCGTCTACAGCGACCACTTCGCGCCCGACGGCATCACCCTCGTCAGCGTCTATCCGCCCGCGAGCATCCTGTCGGCCACCTTCCCCGGCGTCGGCCCGCGGCACCGCTCCAACGTGCACAAGATGCCGAACCTCGCCGTCTTCGGGGGCATGATCCACGACCAGGGGGGCGGGACGGTGCGGCGGTGGCTCGGGCGGGAGCCCTTCGTGACCTACCGCATGGCCGAGGGCGACGGTCCGCGGCTGCTACGGCTCATCGCCATCATCGCGCGCATGGGGTTCGCGGCGGGGGCGCGCGAGATCGCCATGCCCATCTTCGGCATCGACACGCTGAAGAGCGAGCGCGAGCTCGACGACTTCGTCGCGCACCCGCCGCACCTGCGGCGCGTGGAGTGCACGTCGTACCACTACCTCGGCACGGCGAAGATGAGCGTCGACCCGCGCGCCGGCGTCGTGAAGGAGACCGGGGAGACGTGGCAGGTCGACAACCTCTTCGTCGCCGACGGCAGCGTCCTCCCGACCAGCATCGGCGTGAACTCGCAGCTTGCCATCATGGGCGTCGCGCACAAGATCGCGAGCGGCATCGCGGCGGACTGGCCGCGCATCCGGCGCCGCGCCGCTTAACGCACCCCCACCGCGCCGGCCTTCTGCGCGGCGGCGAGGAGACCTCGGTACGAAGCCTTCGCCTTCGGCACGGCCACCGACAGGGAGCCGACGCGGACGTCCCCTTGCCACGCGACGTCGACGCCGACGAGGAGATCCTCGGGGATCCCGGTTCCGTCGGAGAAGGGAGCCGGTCGTCCGTGGCGGAGGCGCGCCCACAGCGCGAGCGCGGCCGGGCTGACGCGAAGGCTGGCCGAGCCGGCCGTCCCGCGGGCCATCGGGAACGTGAGCCGCGTGAACGTGCCCGTGTCCGCGGCCCCGAGCGGGCTCCTCGGGTCCGCGGCCGCCGAGACGAGGGTCCCCCGCGGCAGGAAGAGGACGAGGGACTCGCGGTCGTTCCCGTCGTCGTCCTCGTCGCGCTCGCGCAGGGCATAGACGTAGCCCGGCACGACGGCGGAGGCGCGGCCGCGGAGCGAGTGCACGGGGGTGCCGCGGCACGTCGCGAGGTCGAAGTCGCCCTCCTCCATCTCGACGTCCAGGCCGTCGTCCGTCCAGCCCGCGGAGGCGAACCCGTTCCACACCGCGAGCCTCCGCCCGGAGTGGCCCCGCCCGCACGCGGGGACGTCGCCCTCTCCGAACGAGCCGCCCGTGAACCCCGTGAAGCCGACCGGCATCGTGCCCTCGTCGCTCGAGCGGCCCGCAGCCGTGACGATGACCTCGGCGAAGATCGTCGTCCGCACCCAGAGGTTCCAGGTGTCGCCGACCTTGCGCAGCGAGAAGCCGGCCTCGGGCAGCGCCTCCGCCCAGGTGGCGACGGGGAGCGTGTCGACGTCGAAGCGGAGCGTCTGCGTCGGGGGCCGCTCGGGGCCGCTCGCGCGGGAGCCCTCGAGCGGTGCTGCGCCCGTCGCGGCCGGAGGGTCCTCGGTCGTGGCGGCGGGGAGGACCACGGGCGGCGGGGATGGCGGCGGCGCGGGCATCGAGGCGAGCTTCGGGGCGGGCGCGGCGCCGCAGCCCACGACGAGCGCGGCCAGCGAGCACGCGAGCCGCGCGCGGCTCACAGCGACCTCAGATACGCGGCGAGCGCCGCGCGGTCCCCTTCCGGCAGAGACGCGCTGTGACCCATCTGGCTCGCGGGATCGGCGAGCAGCGCTTCGAGCGTCGCGTAGCGACCGTCGTGGAAGTACGGCGCCGTGCCGCCGATGAACTGGAGCCCGGGCGTGTCGAACGCGGTCTTGACGTCGTGCGCCCCCGTCGAGAAGCCGTGGACGGTGGCGTCCGTCGAGCCGCCCGCGTGGCAGGTCGCGCAGCCCGCCGCGTCCTCGAAGAGCGCGCGCCCGCGGCCGACGAGGGCCGGATCGTGCTCCGGCTGCGGAGGCGCCTTCAGGACGACGAGGAACGCCGTCAGATCGTCGACGTCCTGCCCCTGAAGGCCCTTGCCGCCGAGGCGCTCCACGGTGTTCGTGATGTACGCCGAGAGGGTCGGCCGGTCTCCCTCCCAGCCGTACGGGGCCGTCCCGGTGAGGCGACCCGCGAGCATCGGCGTCTGCCGCGGGCCCATGGGCGTCGTCCACGTGAGCCCGTCGTCCCGCCCGTCGATGTGGCAGCTCGAGCACGCGATGCCGTCGCCGGAGACGCGCGTGTCGTCGGTCCGGTAAAAGAGCTGCCGCCCCCGCGCCGCGGCGGCGAGGGCGGGATCGGGGTGGTAGTCGAGCGCGATGGTGCGCGTCGGGGCGGCCTGCCCGTCGAGCCCGAGGACGCTGAGCGCTCCGCCGAGCTGCGAGAAGACGACGGCGCGCCCCGAGGCGTCGTCGACCGCCACGCCCTCGGGCCCCGGAGGCACGGAGAACCGCCGCCGCTCGGCGCGGAACGGATCCGCGGTGAGCGCGTCGAGCTCCAGCACGGCGTCGATGCCGAAGCAGGCGACGAGCAGGCTGGGCGTCTTGCCGTGGGCGCGGATCGCGGCGGCGCGCGGCAACAGGCACTCGCGCGCATAGGGCGCGTCGGTCGTGCCGAGGACGTACTTACTGAGCGCCTGCCGCTCGTCGGGGTCGACCACGCTCACGAGGGGCGTCTGCTTGGGGACCCCGTCGAACGGAGGCCCGTAGTAGACGGACGAGCCGCGCTCCGGATCGCCCGGATCGACGCTCACCATCGGCGCGAGGATGCGGCGCGGCACGCTGGCCTCGGCGACCCCGGCCATCACGGGCAAGGCGACGCTCACGAGCGCGTACCCCTGCGAGCCGGTGCGCTCGGCGAGCCGGTCGTCCACCTGCGCGAGCGGCGTCGACTTGCGGACCCCGAGGTCGATGGTCCCCGCGGGATCGCTCCCCTGCCCCTCGTCGAGATCGACGACGCTCATCTTCGCGCCGACGAGGTGACCCACGAACGCGGTCCCCGCGTCGTCCACGAGGACGCCGCGCGGCTCCCGCGGAAGCGCCACGACGCGCTTCACGTCGAGCGTCGCCGCGTCCAGCACCGTGAGCGCGCTCCCCCAGCCGCTCGTCACCACCAGCTTTGCGTCGTCCGCCGAGAGCGCGAGACCCCAGGGCTCGGCCGGCACCTCGCGGGTGCAGATCGACGCGAGCGGCGCGGACGGATCGTCGCCCGGCTCGAGCACCGCGATGCGCGTCCCGTCCGACAGCGACGCGACCAGGCGCCCGTCGGGCAGCACCAGCAGCTGCCTCGGCTCGCCGTCGACGCGCGTGCGCACGAGCTCGCGCCCGGCGTCGACGTCGACCGTGTGCACCGAGCGGCTGTCGGCGTCGGCGACGTACGCGAGCAGCCGGTCGCCGGCGCGCGCGAGGGCGACGGCGCTCCCCTGGCGAGCCGTCGACACGCGCGAGGGCCGCGCCCCTTCCGTGCGGCGGGCGCACGACACGGGAACGGCGATGGGGCTCTTCTCCGGTCCCGCCCCGGCGACGACCGTACCCGGCGCGCGGGCGCTCGGGACCCTGGCGCATGCCCCGATGAAGAGGCAGGCAATGACCACGCGGCGCATGGTGTTCTCCTCCTGACGCGATCGAGATAGACACCACGCGATCGCGATTGTTCTCGCCGATCGAACCCTCGCGAGCGATTCCGGCTTGGGTTCAGTCGCCCGCGGCGTCGCCCGCGCCCGCCTCGGGCCCCGCCTCCGCGCCCGCCTCGCTCGAGGCCTCCGCCGCGGCGTCATCGCCCGGGCACACGTCACAGCACGTCAACGCCTCCGTCAGGTCGGTCGACACGCACGTCCCCGTCGGGCACGTCCCGCCGTCGTCGGACGCGATGAGCCCCTTGTCCTCGCACGTCGCGCACTGCGACCCGCAGCACGCCGCCGACGCCTCCGGCTCGAGGCACGTCCCTTTCGGGCACGCGCCGTTGACGGCGCTGAGGTAGCCGTCGCCGCAGGCGCTCGCGGAGGGCGACGGCGTCGGCCGCGTCGTACTGGAGCAGGCCACGACGAGGACCACCGACACCGCCGCGCCGAGCGACCTCACAGCGGCGCCATCTCGTCCTGCTTCAGCAGCTTCGCGAAGCTCTCCTTGTCGAGGGCCTTCTCGAGCGCCGACGCGGGGCTGATGGTCTTTTCCCGCATGAGGCGCTCGAGCGCCATGTCCATCGTCTGCATCCCGAGGGCCTGACCGCCCTGCATCAGGCTGGGGATCTGGAAGGTCTTGTTCTCGCGGATCATCGACGCGAGCGCCGGCGAGCCGATGAGGATCTCGTGCACCGCGACGCGGCGCTTGCCGTCGGCGGTCCGCAGGAGCTGCTGCGCCACGATGCCCGCGAGACACTCGGAGAGCATGCCGCGCACCTGCGGCTGCTCGTCGGACGGGAAGGCGTTGACGATGCGGTCGATGGTGGCCGACGCGCTGTTCGTGTGGATGGTCGCGAAGACGAGGATGCCGAAGCTCGCGAGCTGGAGGGCGAGCTTCATCGTCTCGTTGGTCCGGAGCTCGCCGATGAGGATGACGTTCGGGTCCTCGCGGCCGGCGCTGCGGATGGCGTGCGCGTACGTCGACGCGTGGGGGCCGATCTCGCGGTGCGTGATCTGGGCCTTCTGCGAGACGTGCACGAACTCGACGGGGTCCTCGATGGTCAGCACGTGGCAGGCGCGCGTCTTGTTGATGTGGTCGATCATCGCCGCCAGCGTCGTCGACTTGCCCGAGCCGGTCGGGCCCGTGACGAGCAGCAGGCCCGAGCGGCGGTCGGAGAGCTTGCGGAGGATGGGCGGGCACTTGAGGTCGTCGAGCGTGAGGACCTTCGCCGGGATGGTGCGGAAGACGGCCCCGAGCCCGGTCGTCTTGTAGAGGTAGTTCGCGCGGAAGCGGGCCTTGTCGCCATAGGCGTAGGCGAAGTCGAGGTCGAACGTCCTCGTGATCGTCTCCTTCTGCTCCGGCGTCACGATCTCGAAGAGGAGCTTCTCGACCTCGGCGGTGGTCAGCGGCTCGGCGCGCATCTCCACGAGCTCGCCGCGCAGGCGCATGAGCGGCGGGTAGCCGATGCCGAGGTGCAGATCGCTGCCGCCGGCCTGGAGGAGCGCGTCGAAGAAGAGATCGATGGTGGGCATCGCTCACCCGCCCCGCTTGCCGAAGAGCTGTCCGGCCTTGCCCAGCAGCCCCCCCGTCGCCTCCGGCTTCAGGGGCGGCGCGGCGACGGCTCCGGGCGGCGGGCGCTTGCCGGAGAAGACCGCCTCGAGCTCCTCGGGCAGCTCGGCGACCGACAGCGCCGACGCCTGCGTGATGCGCCCCGCCTTGACGAGGTCGAAGAGCGACTCGTCGAGGCGCAGGATCCCGAAGCCCTTGCCGCGCTGCTGAAGGCTCGGGATCTGGAAGGTCTTGTTGTCCCGGATGAGGCTCCACAGCGCGATGGAGCCGGGGAGGAGCTCCACGGCCGCGACCATCCCCTTGCCGTCGGCGGAGGGCACGAGGCGCTGGCTGACGATGAGGTGCAGCCCGCCCGCCAGCGTCATCCGCACCTGCTGCTGGTCGGCGGGGGGAAAGAGGTCGATGAGTCGGTCGATGGTCTTCGCCGCGCTCGGCGTGTTCATCGTCCCCAGCACGAGGTGCCCCGTCTCGCTCGCCGCGAGGGCCATGCGCACCGTCTCCGTGTCCCGCAGCTCGCCGACGACGATGACGTCGGGATCCTCGCGGAGCGACGCCTTCAGCGCCGACGCGAACGTCTGCGTGTGCGAGCCCACCTCGCGCTGGCTCATCATCGCCTTCTTGCGCGGGTGCACGAACTCGACCGGGTCCTCCACCGTGATGACGTGGTGGGTCGTCTCGCGGTTCACGATGTCGACGATGGCCGCCAGCGTGTTCGTCTTGCCGTGCCCCGTCGGGCCGGTGACGACGACGAGCCCCTGGTGGTGATGCGTGGCCTTCTCGATGTCCGGCGGCAGGCCGAGCGACTCCAGCGTCGGCACCCCCGGCGGGATGAGGCGGAAGCACGCCTTGAGCCCCGTGCGCTGCCGCGCGACGTTCACGCGGAACCGGCCCTGCGCGCCGCGGTCCACCGCGAAGTCGCACGAGCCCTGCTCCGCGAGCATCGCCCGCAGGCGCTCCGGCACGATCGGCTGCACGAGCTCCTCGACCGACGACTCCGCGAGGGCCGCGCCCCGCGGCGCGAGGTCCCCCAGGATGCGCAGGAGCATCGGCCGCCCGGCCACGACGTGGACGTCGCTCGCGCCGGCCTGCCGCGCCGTCGCGAGCAGCGCGTCGATCCCCGACGGAGCGGGCGAATCGACGACGGGCCCCGCCATCTGCGGGACGCGCATCCCGCTCGGCTTCACCACCGCCGCGCGGAGCAGGGGCTCGGACGCGTTCTCCTCGGCCGAGGGCCCCAGCGGGGCGGCCGGCGGCGGCTTCGACTCCTTCGGCAGACGCAGCGCCGGGATCGACTTCCGCGACGGGGCCCGCGGAGGCGGCACCGACTTGGCCCGCGCCGGCGCGATCGACGCCTTGCGGATCATCACGAACCGCGCCTGAACGCGTCCGTCGCGCATCACGGCCTGCACCCCGACCGACCCCACGCCGTCGAGCCGCATGGTCCACGCCGCCGGCCTGTCCTCGAGCTCCTCCACGTACCGGCTGCCGCCCACCGAGACGAGCATCTCGAGGATGGCCTCGGTCGAGCGCGCGTGCTCGTCGACCGGCTCGTACTTGCCGGCGACCTTGATGCACGGCAGGCGATCGCTCGCCACGGCGAACTCGGCCACGTCGGCCCGCGCGAGCTCGCGCAGCATCTGCTGGAGGGTCTTCATGGGCTACGGGCTACGGGCGCCAGGCTCCGGGTCCAGGGTACAGGCTCCCGCCCGCCCCTGTCTGCCCGAAGTCCGAACCCCCGCAGCCGGAGGCCCGCTTCGACTACTCGGCCTGCGCGTCGACGCGGGCCCCGTTCGTGGCCCCGGCGTGGCGCCGCATCGCGCGGTCGCTCTCGCCTCGCTCGTAGGCCTCGAAGAGGCGGCCCCACGACGTCTCCGCCTTCCACGTCTCGAAGGTGCGGCGGTCCTTCAGCGGCCAGCGGTAGTAGTCGTGGTACGCCTCGCTGCCGGCGATGAACACGTTGACGAGGGGCGTGTGGAAGAAGAGCTTCTGGAAGCGCTTCATCGGCCCGAACCACATGAAGTCGCCGACCTTGCTCGCGCCGTTGTCGCCCACGTGGAAGCCCCAGCTCTCACGGCTCACCTGCGCCGGATCGTCGCCCACGATCTCGATGTCGCGCGGGTCGCCCACGCCGAGGCCGTCGTCGTGCGCCACCTTGACGTACTCGAGCGACATCGGGTCGAAGCCCATCATCTTGGCCGCGACCGCGTCGATCGCCACCTGGTCGGCGCTCGCCAGCATGTAGTCCTTCACGACCGGGATCATCGTCCGCGGCCCGGGGCCGTTGCCCGCCGTCGTTCCGTCCATCACCGCGAAGAGGCCGCTGTGGATCTCCTTCTGGATGGCGAGCAGATCGACCAGCGTCCGGTGGATCCACGAGTGCGTGTAGTGCCGCTTGGTCGCGAGGAGACCCCCGAACGCGTTCTTCATCGCGCCCGTCGTCGTCGTGTAGATGTGGCACTTCATCGTCGGCAGGTGAACGATGTTCTTGCCGAAGAAGTAGTCCGGGATCTGGATCCCCTCGGGGAAGATGCGATGAAGGACGTGCGTCTTCGCCTTGGGCCGGTACTCGACCCACTTCATGTCCGCGTCCTTGAAGTTGTAGAGGACCGGGACCTCGTACTTCTTGAAGAGGGGGACGTAGTTGTTGAGGTCCTCCCCCTTGAAGGCGTTCGTGACGACGGTCTTGTTCTGCACAGCCGACAGGTCCGTGTAGCCCGCCTTCTTCAGGGCGAGGATGGTCCCCTCGAGCTGCCACGGCGTCGTGTTCGCGCTCGGGAACGGGTAGTGCCAGGAGATGTTGTCCTTGAGGATGGTCGTGTGGCCGGCGGCGAGCGCCTGCTTCATCCCCGCCATCTCGCAGAGGCGCTCCATGTCCGGGAGGATCGTCTCCGGCTTGACCTTGATGACCGCGACCTTCGACTTTGCCATCGCTCTCCTCAGCTCCGGGTGCGCAAACGTGACGTGCTCAACATGCGTCGCGGCTCAGCGGCGCGCAAACGCGTCGTGTCCGGCGTAGACCGCGCCCTGGCCGAGCTCGAAGCCGATACGCAAGAGCTGGTTATACTTCGCCACGCGGTCGGAGCGCGACAGGCTGCCCGTCTTGATCTGCCCCGCGTTCGTCGCCACCGCGAGATCGGCGATGAAGGAGTCCTCCGTCTCGCCCGACCGGTGGCTGATGATGGACCGGTAGTCGTTCTGCGACGCGAGGCGGATGCAGTCGAGCGTCTCGGTCAGCGTCCCGATCTGGTTGAGCTTGATGAGGATGGCGTTGGCGACCTTGCCCTCGATGCCGCGCCTCAGCCGCTCGACGTTCGTCACGAAGACGTCGTCGCCCACGAGCTGCACGCGCGCGCCCACGCGCTCCGTCAGCGCCTTCCAGCCGTCCCAGTCGTCCTCCGAGCAGCCGTCCTCGATGCTGATGATGGGGTACTTCTGCGAGAGGGCGTCGTAGATGCCGACGAGCTCGTCCCGCGTGACGCTCTTCTTGTCGAAGGTGTACTTGCCGGCCTTCTTGTCGAAGAACTCGCTCGCGGCGCAGTCGAGGGCGACGAAGATGTCCTTCCCCGGCTTGTAGCCGGCCTCCTCGATGGCGCGGACGACGTACTGGATGGCCTCCTCGTTCGAGCCGAGGCGCGGCGCGAAGCCGCCCTCGTCGCCCACCGCCACCGTGAGCCCCTTGTCCTTCAGGAGCTTCTTCAGCGTGTGGAACACCTCGGCCCCCGCGCGCAGCGCCTCGTCGAAGCTCGGGAGCCCGGCGGGGACGATCATGAACTCCTGGATCTCCAGGCCGTTGTCCGCGTGGACGCCGCCGTTCAGGATGTTCATCAGCGGCGTCGGCAGGAGGCGCGCCTGCACCCCGCCGAGATACCGCCACAAGGGCAGGCCCACCGACTCGGCCGCCGCGCGCGCCACGGCGAGCGACACGCCGAGCATCGCGTTCGCGCCCATCTTGCTCTTGTTGGGCGTGCCGTCGCAGTCGAGGATGACCTGATCGACGGCGGCCTGGTCGAGCGAATCCATCCCGATGACCGACGGCCCGAGCGTCTGGTTCACGTGGTCGACGGCCTTCTGGACCCCCTTGCCGAGCCAGCGCTTCTTGTCGCCGTCTCGCAGCTCGAGGGCCTCGTGCTCGCCGGTCGACGCCCCGCTCGGGACGGCCGCGCGGCCGTTGCCGCTGGTGGTCTGCACTTCCACTTCGACGGTGGGGTTGCCGCGCGAGTCGAGGATCGTGCGGCCGAGGACTGCGCTTATCTCGCTCATGTCGCGGGCGCGTGTAGCATGGGCGACATGGGGAGGCACGCCATGACCGTCGCTCGCCACCATGCCTGCCGCGTCCGCCGCCTCGTCCGGTCGTCGTCCCTCTTCGCGGGCGCGATGCTCGTGCTCCTGGCGGTCTCGGGCGGTACGACGCGCGCGCAGCAGCCCGCGCAACCTCAGCGCTGCGTGAACGTCATGCCGCCCTTCCGGCAGAACGGCTCGCAGCTCCAGCAGGCGGTCGCGGCCGGGAGCAACGTGTCGGTGCCCGTGCCGGTCGCGGTCGCCTCGGCGCCGCAGATCACGATTGGCCCGACGACGCTCGTCGGCTCCGAGGTCGCGCAGGTGAAGCAGATCATCCCGAGCACGAACCCGAGCTTCGTCTTCGTGGTGGTCGACCTCGCGCACGCGCACGCCGTCGGCGAGGTCGTATGGCCGACGTGGCAGGGGAGCTTCTGCGCGCCAGCGTGCGCGCCCGGGACGAACGCCTTCCCGCAGTGCCTGCCGGCGTGCCCGGCGCTCACGCCGTGCATCCTCCCGTCGGTGCCGGGCGTGCCGAGCGCGCCGCCCATCGTGCCGCCCGTCCCGTCGATTCCTTCGCTCCCGACGCCTCCCGCGCAGGGAGCGGGCGCCTGGGTCGCCTTCAACGGCGGCTGGGCGATGACGGTCCCGCCGTTCGTCAACCCCGTGCCGGTGCCGCCGCTCCCCTGGTCGTCCGCGTCGCCCCCGCCGCCGCAAGCCACCGTCTTCTCGCAGGCGTCCGCGACCCCGGGCGCCATCCCCTCGCCGACGCCGTCGGGCCCCGTCGTCTACGTGCCGAGCGGCGGGCGATGGGTCATGGTGCCGAGCGGGAGCTGGACGGGCGCCGCGACGGTCATCGTTCCGGTCCTGCCTCCAGTGCAGTTTCCGTCGATTCCGCACTGAGCCGCAGGCCTCCGTCGAGCGGCGCGATCCCGGCCCAGAAGCGGCGGAGCTCGTCGAGCGTGCGCACGCGCTGCGCCGGGGGCAGGCTCGCGAGGAGCGCGCGGCCGTAGCCCTTTCGCACGATGCGCCGGTCGAGGATGCCCACGATGCCCGCGTCCTTCTGCGTGCGGATGAGGCGTCCGAAGCCCTGCTTCAGCGTCATCGCGGCGCTCGGCACCGAGTACTGCGTGAAGCCGTTGCCGCCGTCGCGGTCGATGCGCATGCAGCGGGCGGCGACGACGGGATCGCTGGGCGGCGCGAACGGGATCTTGTCGAGCACGACGAGCCGCAGCGCCCAGCCCGGCACGTCGACGCCCTCCCAGAAGCTCATCGTCGCCACGAGCACCGACCGCCCGCTCGCGCGGAACCGCGAGAGCAGCAGGTGCTTCGGGGCGGCGCCCTGGACCATGAGCGGGAGGTCGAGGCGCGACCGGAGGTGCGCGTGCAGCGACTTCATCGCGCGCACCGACGTGCAGAGGACGAACGCCCCGCCGCCCGTCATGCGAACGAGCTCCGCGATGCGGTCGGCCGCCATCCCGTCGAACGCGGGATCGGACGGCTCCGGGAGATCGTCGGGGAGGTAAAGGGCCGCGCGCGACGCGAAGTCGAACGGCGACTCGACGAGCAGCTCGCCCGTCTCGGGCGGCGCGCCGAGGCGGGCCTTGGCGAAGTGAAAGCCCCCGCCGGTCGCGAGCGTCGCGCTCGTGCACACCACGCTCGGCACGCGATCGAAGAGCCGCGTCCGCAGCGTCGCGCCCACGTCGACCGGGCTCGCCCCGAGCGACACGCTGCGCGAGCGCACGTCGAGCCACCGCACCTGATCGGCGAGCTCGCCGTCGTCCGACGCGCGCTTGCCCGCGAGGATGTCCTTCAACGAATCGCGGAGGTCCCCCGCCCTCCGGCCGACGAGCTGCAGCGCCTCCTCGCCCCGCGCCTTCGTCACGGCCTCCAGCGCCTCGAGCCGCAGATCGAGCGCCGCGTGGGCCGCGCGCACCTCCGGCGTCACGTCGTCGTCCGCGAGGACCCGCCGGCTCTCGCCCGCCGCCCCGCGGAGGGCCAGCGACGCGAAGAACGCCCGCGACGCGTCCCTCGCCTGCTCCAGCGTGCCGCGCACCGGGCCGCTCTTCAGCGCCTCGAGCGCCTTCGCGTTCGCGAGCGACCGCTCGGCGTCGCGCAGCAGCGAATCGATGCGCGCGCTCGACACGCGCACCCCGAAGAAGTCCGTCGCCACGTCCTCGAGCTGGTGCGCCTCGTCGAAGACCACCGCGTCGTACGCCGGGATGACGCTCGCGTGCGCCCCGCGCGGCCCGCTCCGGAGCGCGAGGTCCGCGAGGAAGAGGTGGTGGTTCACGACGACGATCTGCGCCTCCTCGGCCTCGCGCCGCATCCGCGTGACGAAGCACCGGTCGAAGTGCTCGCACCCCGCGCCGATCCGCGTCTCGCTCGACGACGACACCTCGCGCCACGCGCCCGCGTCCTCGGGCAGATCCGAGAGCTCGGTGCGGTCGCCGGTCTCGGTGCCCTCGAGCCACGAGACGATGCGCGAGAAGTCCGGATCGTGGACGTGCGTCCCGCTCGCGCGCGCCTCGTCGAACCGCCGCAGGCAGACGTAGTTGGCGAGGCCCTTCATCATCGCCGCCTTGACCTTCACGCCGTAGGCGCCGAGGGCCTCCGCCACGAGGGGCAGGTCCTTGACGAAGATCTGCTCCTGCAGCGCCTTCGTCGCCGTGGAGACGATGACCTTGCGCCCGCTGAGGACCGCCGGCACGAGGTAGGCGAGCGTCTTGCCCGTGCCCGTCCCGGCCTCGACGAAGAGGTGCGACTCGTCCGTGAGCGCGCGCTCCACCGCCTCGGCCATGGCGAGCTGCCCCTCGCGGTGCTCCCACCCGGGCAGCGCCCGCGACAGCGGCGACCCGGGGCCGAGGACGTCGCGCGCGGAGGGCATGGCAGAAGCGCGTAACAGCGCGGCGCGGGGACGTCGAGGGGAGCGGAGGGTTTCCCGCTACGTCCACCAGCCCTCGAAGACGCACGCCGCGTCGCCCCGCGCGCGGCACGCGAGGTGAACCGTCTCGCCGCGCGTCCCGGTGAGCTGGCTCGCGCGGTGGACCCACGCGACGAGCACGCGGCAGTAGTCCGCGTCGACGACGGCGAAGTCGCGCAGCGTGCCCCGGACGCGCTTCGTGCCGCCCTCCACCTCCCAGGTGCCCGTGTCGTGCGTGCGCGCCCAGATGCGCGCCGTGCGGTCGAGGAAGAAGACGGGCGTCGCGAACCGGAGGATGAACTTCCGGAAGAAGGTGATCTGGTAGTCGGCGGCGAAGACGCCGAACTTCTCGAAGAAGGAGGCGTCGCCGGTGAGCGCGTGCGCGGCGTGCAAGGCGCGGATGTACGGGTGGGTCGCGTACCAGTGGATGGGGAGGAGGATGCCGCGCATCGGCGCCGCGTCTTCCGCGGGCAACGCGTCGAGGGCGCGTTCGTAGACGCCCTCGCCGTAGGTCTCCCGCAGGAACCGCTGGAAGGAGAGGAGGGACGACCCCGCGACCTGGGCCACAAGGGCAGGGTAACGCATGCCGGAGGGTCTCCTCGCCCTGCCGGTACGCGAGCATGCCCTTCCGGAGGCCCTCCTTGCCCTCCCCGAGCCCCTCCTTGCCCTTCCCGAGCCCCTCCTTGCCCTCCCGGAGGCCCTCCTTGCCCTTCCCGAGCCCCTCCTTGCCCTTCCCGAGCCCCTCCTCGCCCTCCCGGAGGGCGAGCATGCCCGGGAAGCCCTCCGGCAGGGCATCGAGACCCGCCGGCGGCGACCGCCCACCCCCCTCCGCCCCGCGCCCGGATTCCCCCTCCCCGCGCAGCCATGTCTCCCTAACCATTGAACTGCCGTTCACCCCGTGGTAGACGCGCCCCCGCTTCCCCCGGCCCTCGGCCGGCTCTAGTGAAAGGCTCGCGAAAGGCACCATGACCCAGTCCGCGCTCTCCCTCGGCTCGAACGGCTCGCCCGCCGGAAACGGCAAGGTCGTCCAGGTGATCGGTCCCGTCGTCGACGTCGAGTTCGCCGACGGCAAGCTCCCGAAGATCATGAGCGCCCTGAAGCTCACGAACCCGGGCATCTCGGCCGTGAAGGACAACCTGACGCTCGAGGTCGCCCAGCACCTCGGCGAGAACACCGTGCGCGCCATCGCCATGGACACGACCGACGGCCTCGTCCGCGGGATGAGCGTCCGCGACACGGGCGGCCCCATCGCCATGCCGGTCGGCCCCGAGTGCCTCGGGCGCATCCTCAACGTCATCGGCGAGCCGGTCGACGACGGCCCCCCCGTCGTGACCAAGTCGCGGATGCCGATTCACCGCGCCCCGCCGCAGTTCGTCGAGCAGTCGACCAAGGTCGAGGTCTTCGAGACGGGCATCAAGGTCATCGACCTCCTGGCCCCCTACCGCAAGGGCGGCAAGATCGGCCTCTTCGGGGGCGCCGGCGTCGGCAAGACGGTCCTCATCATGGAGCTCATCAACAACGTCGCGAAGACGCACGGCGGCGTCTCGTGCTTCGCCGGCGTCGGCGAGCGCACGCGCGAGGGCAACGACCTCTACATCGAGATGACCGAGTCGAAGCTCGCGAGCGGCGACACCGTCATCAGCAAGACGGCCCTCATCTACGGGCAGATGAACGAGCCGCCGGGCGCCCGCGCGCGCGTCGCCCTCTCGGCGCTCACCGTGGCCGAGTACTTCCGCGACGAGGAGAAGCAGGACGTCCTCTTCTTCATCGACAACATCTTCCGGTTCACGCAGGCCGGCTCCGAGGTGTCCGCCCTCCTCGGCCGCATCCCGAGCGCCGTCGGCTACCAGCCCACGCTCTCGACCGAGATGGGCGCCCTCCAGGAGCGCATCACCTCGACCAACAAGGGCTCCATCACGAGCGTCCAGGCCATCTACGTCCCGGCCGACGACCTCACCGATCCCGCGCCCGCCACGGCCTTCGCCCACCTCGACGCGACGACGAACCTGAACCGCGCGCTCACCGAGATCGGCATCTACCCGGCCGTCGACCCGCTCGACTCGACCAGCACGCTGCTCGATCCGAACGTCATCGGGCAGCGCCACTACGACGTCGCGCGCAAGGTGCAGTCGACCCTGCAGAAGTACAAGGACCTGCAGGACATCATCGCCATCCTCGGGATGGACGAGCTCAGCGAGGACGACAAGCTCATCGTGTCGCGCGCGCGGAAGATCCAGCGCTTCCTGTCGCAGCCCTTCTCGGTCGCCGCGCAGTTCACGGGGATGGAGGGCAAGCAGGTCCCGCTGAAGGACACCATCGACGGCTTCGAGGCGGTCGTGAACGGCCAGCACGACGACATGCCCGAGCAGGCGTTCTACATGGTCGGCAACCTCGACGAGGCCAAGGCCAAGGCGCAGCAGCTCGCCGGCAAGAACTGAGCGGGGCGAGCGACGCATGGCTGCCGAGAAGATCGCGCTGGAGATCGTCACGCCGAAGGGGCGCGCCCTCGCGGCGAGCGTCGACGAGGTGACCGCGCCGAGCGTGCAGGGGGAGTTCGGCGTTTTGCCGGGCCACCTGCCGCTGCTGGCGGCCATCCGGACGGGCATCGTGACCTACCGGATGGGGACCGAGTCGAAGCGCTGCGCGGTGGGCGCCGGCTTCGCCGAGGCGGGGCCCGACAAGCTGGTCATCCTGACCGACGAGTACACGGAGCGCGATCGCATCGACCCGGTCCTCGTGCGCAAGGAGCTCGGCGAGGTCGAGGAGGAGCTGCACAAGCTCGAGGCGGTCCCCATCGTGGCGGCCGACACGACGGGCGCCAACCAGGCGGAGGCGAGCTCGCGGGCCCAGCGCGAGGTGCTCATCGCGCGCGAGAACTGGCTGGCCGCGCAGCTCGAGCTCTACGGCGATCCGCCCTTCGCGACGCAGCGTCCGCACGAGCAGTTCGGCCCCCCGGCGCCCCCGCCGGAGGACGAGGTGCCGGTCGAGGCGCCTCCCGCCGACGAGCCCAAGTAAGCAGCGGTCATGGCGTCGAGCGTGAAGGCGGGCGTCCAGGGCTGGGTCACGACCGTGCTCGGCCTCGCCGTGGTCGTCCTCGCGGTGTGGCTCGTGGCGCACAACTACCAGCCCCCGAAGGCCATCGGCCACGATCCGTCGCCGCGCCCGTCCGCGTCGGCCGACGACGGCGGCGGGCTGCTCTTCGCGCTGGGGGACGCCGGCGCCGGGGCCTTCGAGAGCGACGCGGGGCCGCTCCTCCTGTCGGACTTGCTCGGTCCGGAGCCGCGGATGGACGCGGGCGTCGGCGGCCGGATGCCCGACGGGACGGCGGTGCCCCCGCTGCCGCTGACGGTGCCGCGGCAGGTGCGCTTCGGGGTGGTGCTGGTGTCGTACGCGGGCGCCCAGCCGAGCGCCGCGGGGGCGAGCCGCATGCCCACGCGCTCGAAGACGGACGCGCAGGCCCTCGCGGACAAGCTGCTGGTCACGGCGGGGACGGACTTCCACGCCGCCGTCCAGCAGGGGGACCCGGGCTCGTCGGACGACGTGGGCCGGGTGAAGCTCGGCGTGCTGGAGCCGGCGCCGGAGTACGTGCTGTTCACGCTGGGGGTCGACGGCGTCGGAGGGCCCGTCGACACGCCGCGGGGCTACTGGATCGTCAAGAGGCTCGAGTAGAGGAGGACCATGTCCACGATCGACGTTCGGCGCGCTCACGCGCTCCCGAAGGAAGAAGCGAAGAAGCGGGCCGAAGTTCTGGCGAGCTCGATGAAGCAGAAGTTCGAGCTGGAGTGGCGCTGGGAGGGCGACCGCATCTCGTTCGACGCACCGCGTGGTGCCGCCAAGGGCACGAAGGGCTCGGTCGACGTGGGCGACAAGGAGGTCCGCGTGCAGATCGACCTCCCCTTCCTCCTGCGGATGCTGAAGGGAACCATCGAGTCGAAGGTCAACGACAAGCTGAACCAGCTCCTCTGAAAGGCGCGCCCGGCGCCGCGCGCGCTTTCGCGTCTGACTCCCCGCGTAATTTGCATGCGTCGGCGAGCGCGACTGCGTTACCCTCTCCCATGAGAAGCGGTCGCACGCTCGCCCGTGTCGTCCTCCGCGCATGTCCCAGACGCCCACGATCAGCCAGCCGCCCCCGGAGCCGCTGACGTCGACTCCATCGCGGCTTCCTCCCCCACCCCCGCCCGAGGCGCTCGCCGTCCTCGAAGGCACGGTGCGCCGCCTGCGCACCGAGCTCGCGGCGACGGGGGACCGCGCCCGCCACGCGCGCCTCCTCGCCGAGATCGCGGACCTCGAGGAGCGGTCGGGCGACGAGCCCGCGGCCGCCCGGGACTACCTGGCCGCCTACAACGCGGACTCCACGTTCCGCGAGCCGCTCGAGGGCCTCGTCCGGCTGCTGGAGAAGCGCCGGAGCCTGAAGAACCTGGGAAAGCTGGTCGACGCGCTCGCCCGCGTGGCGACGTCGCCGGACGAGCGGGTGCGGGCGCTGCTGATGCGCGCCGCCTACCAGGCGGACGTCTCGTCCGATCTCGGCGAGGCCAAGAGCGCGGCGCGCGAGGCGACGGAGGTCGAGGGCGCGCCGGTCGCCGAGCAGGCCAGCGCGTGGCTGGCGCTCGAGGTGCTCGCCGGGCGCACGGGGGACACGGCGGCGCGCGACGAGTCGCTGACGCACCGGGCCAGGTTCGCGGCGGACCCGACGTGGCACGCGCTGCTGCTGCTCGACGGCGCGCGCATCGCGGCGGCGGCGGGCGAGGTCGAACGGGCGGTGCAGCTGGCGCAGGAGGCGCGGGCGCTCGCCTCGGAGGCGACGTGGACGGCGACGGCGGTCCTCGAGCAGGTGGTGCACGACCACCCGGGCATTCCCGGCACCGACGAGGCGCGGACGCGGGCGGAGGCGCACGCGGACGCCCTCGACGCGACCGCCGCCCTCCTCGAGGAGGCCCTGACCGACGCCGCGCGCGGCGACGCGCTCGGGGTGCCGCGCTGGGTGCGCGAGCCGGCGCGGAGGGTCGACGCGTGGCTGCGCGCGGCCGAAGCGCGGCGCCGGCTCGGGCAGATCGATCGCGCCGCGGCGACGCTCGACCGCGCGCTCGAGCAGGTGGCGGCGATGCCCGCGGAGGAGGCCGCGCTGGCCGAGGCGGCCGTCATCACGGCGCGCATCCGCATCGCCGAGCAAAAGGGAGACACGGCGACGGGGGCGCGCCTCGCCGAGCGGCGTCTCGCGACCGAGAAGAACCCGGGCCTCGCGGCGGCGCTGGCGATGCGCGTCGCCGAGCACGCGGCGGCCGAGGGCGATTCGCCGAAGGCGCTCGAGGCGCTGTCGAGGGCCATCACGAACGATCCAGGCAGCCTCCCGGCGCGCGCCCTGCAGCTCGACATGCTGGCCGACGGCGGCGATCCGGGGGCGTTCGCCGGGCAGCTCGAGTCGTTCGCCGAGCACCTCGGGACCGACGAGGCGCGCGGTCGGGCGTTCCTCCTCGCGGCGTTCGTCTGGGCGGTGCGGGCGAACGACACGGCGGGGGCGAAGGCGGCCCTCAGCCAGGCGGCGATGTACGGCGTCGCGCCCGCGGTCACGGGGCGGCTCGCGCGCGCCCTCGCGAGCATCGCGGGCGACACGGCGTGGTACGAGGAGGCGACCAAGCGGCTGCTCGCGGCGGGCGGCAGCGAGGCCGACGCGGTGTCGCTCTACGTGGAGCTCGTCCGCTCGCGCCAGGCCCGGAACGACGTCGACGGCGCCGCACGCGCGCTCCGCGAGATGGCCGGCGCGCCCCGGGGCGCCTGGCTGGCGCGCGTGCTCGAGGCGTTCCTTCCCCCGGCGGAGGAGAGCGGCGAGCCCGATCCGGAGCGGACCGTGTCGAGCTCGGGGACCCGCTCGCGGGCCGCCGTCGAGGAGCTGGCGGCGCTCGAGAACGATCCCGATCTGTCTCGCGGGCTCTCGCTCGTCGCGGCGATCCGCGCGCTCCAGGGCGCCGACCCCGCCGCCGCGCGAAAGCAGCTCCGGGACCTCGCGGCGCGCGACGGTTCGGACGCCCTCGTGACGGCCTTCCTCGGGGACCTCGACCGGGCCGCCGGCGACCACGAGGCGGCGGCGCGCGTGGCCGCGGACGCCGCCGTCTCGACGCACGATACGGAGCTCGCGGCGACCCTGCACCTCGAGGCGGCGTCCGAGCGCTGGCGCTCGGGGGACCGGAAGGGCGCCATCGAGGAGATCGACGCCGCGCTGACCCACGCGCCCGAGGCGGCGAAGACGATGCAGGAGTGGGCGTCTCGCGGGGTCGACGTCGACTCCCTCGAGGGGCGACGCCGGGCGACCGAGCGGGCCTCGGTGGCCGGCGGGACCGACGGGCGCGTGCTCGCGCTCGAGCGGTTCGCGACGGAGGTCGGCGGCGGGGATCCGGACGACGCGGCGGCGGCCCTCGCGGCCATCGACGCGGCGCCCGAGGGGGACCTCGGCCTCGCCGGAGCGCTCGCGCGGCTCGCGTGGTCCGGCGCGGCGGGCGACACGGAGGCGACACGCGAGGCCATCGTGCGCGTCGCGTCACGGGGGCCGCGAGCGCTGCTCATGGCCACGGCCGAGCAGGTGCGCATGGCGCGCGAGGCCGACGATCCGGAGGAGCTGGCGCGGGCGGCGAGCCGCTGGTTCGACGCGGGCGGAGGGCTGGCGGCGGCGCTCGAGTGGCTGGCGGCGACGCTGGTGCTGGAGAACCCGGCGGAGGAGAAGCGCGCGCGCCTGGGCCTCGCCGCCGCGCTGTCGGGGGACGCGCGCGAGTCGTTGCTGGCGAGCGCCGCGCTGCTCGATCTCCGCCTGAGCCCCTACGATCCGGCGCCCCTCGTCGTGGGGAGCTCCGCGGCGGTGCGCCTCGCCAACCTGGAGCTGTCGGCCCCCGGCTGCGATCCGCGACGCCGGAGCGCGGCGCTGGTGGAGCTCGGCGACGCGCTCGGCGAGGACGCGGGGGTGGACGCGGTCTCGATGGCGGGGTGGTCGGCGCTCGCGGCCGCCGATGCCGAGTCGGCGCGCGCGGCGTTCGAGAAGGCGGTCGCGGCGCGCCCGGGCGATCTGGCGGCGTGGGAAGGGCTGCGCGCGTGCGGCGAGCAGAGCGGCGACAAGGCCCTGCGTGCGCGCGCGGCGGCGGAGCTGGGCGCGCGTTGCGCCGACGCGCGGCGCGGGGCGGCGTTCTGGGAAGAGGCGGCGCTCACCTGGCTCGAGCTGGGGGACGAGGCGCAGGGCGAGACGGCGCTCGAGGCGAGCTTCGCGCGCGACTCGAAGCGGGGGGTCGCGTTCGACAAGCTGTTCCGGCGCGTGCGCGCGCGGAAGGAGAACGACAAGCTCCTCGAGCTCATCACGCGCCGCCTCGAGGCGACCGACGAGCCGCAGGAGATCCAGAAGCTCTTCTGGGAGCAGGCCCGCGTGCTCCGCGAGAAGGGCGATCAGGACGGCGCGCTCCACGCGCTCGAGCACGTGACGATGCTCGAGCCCGACCACGTCGGAGCCCTCGCGCTGCTGGGGGAGATCAACATCCGCCGCGGCAACTTCGAGCAGGCCGCCGAGTCGCTCGCGCGGCTCGCGGTGCTCGACGGCGCGCCGCCGAAGAGCCGGATGACGGCGGGCGTCGCGGCGGTCGACCTCTACGAGAACAAGCTCGATCGCTTCGACAAGGCCCTCGAGATCCTGGTCGCCCTGCACGCGGCCAACCTCTCGTCCTTGCCCGTGCGCGAGCGGCTCGCCCGCGCCGCGGCGCGGACGGGGTCGTGGAGGGAGGCGACGTCGATCCTCGAGGAGCTGATGCACGAGCGCCCCGAGGCCGACGGGCGCATCGAGGCGGCCCGCCTGGCGATGGCCATCCACCGCGATCGACTCTCGCAGCCGCAGGGGGCGGCCGCGGCGATCGTGAAGCTGCTCGAAGAGGCGCCGACCGACGGCGAGGCGCTCGACATGCTGCTGCAGACCGAGCACCCACCCGACGTCCGCGAGAGGCTGCTGAAGAACGCGCGCGCGACGCTGGTGGCGACGCTGCAGAAGCGGCCGACGGACGTGACGACGGTGCGGCGTCTGGTCCGGGTGTCGCGTGCGCTCGGCGACGACGCGCAGCACCAGGCGGCGCTCGGCGCGCTGCTGTCGCTCGGAGCGGGTGACGCGCAGAACGAGCAGGCGCTGACGCTGCTCGCGGGCAAGAAGGCCCGCGCCCCGCAGATCGCCATCGGCGAGGCGACGATGCGGTCGATCCTCGCGCCGGGCGACGAGGGGCCCCTCTCGGAGCTCTTCGTCCTGCTGGGGCCGACCCTGGCCGAGGCGCTCGGGCCGAACCTCCAGGCGTGCGGCGTCACCAAGCGCGACAAGGTCGACCCGCGCAGCGGGCTCGCCCTGCGCAACGAGGTCTCCGCCTGGGCCGGCGCCTTCGGCGTCCGCGAGTTCGACCTCTACGTCGGCGGCAAGGAGCCCCTCGGCGTGCAGGGGATCGCGGGCGAGACGCCTGCGCTCGTCGTCGGGTCCGGCGTCAACACGCCGCTCACGCCCGTCACGCGCGCGCGCATCGCCCGGGAGCTGCTCGCCATGGTGAGGGGGACGACGGTCACGCGCTCGCGAGACGACATGACCATCGCGGCCATCGTCGTCGCGGCCTGCCGTCAGGCCGAGGTGCCCATCGAGCATCCCCCGTACGCCATGCTGGTCGAGGTCGAGCGCCTGATCGGCAAGGCGATCGCCCGCAAGACGCGCAAGGCGATGGCGGAGACGTGCCGCGCCATCGTCCGCTCGGGCGCCGACGCCAAGGTCTGGAGCAAGAGGGCCCTCGCCTCGCACGACCGCGTGGCCACGGTCGCGAGCGGCGACGCCAGCGTCGTGCTGAGCGACGTGCTCGGCGTCGCCACGGACAAGCTGGGCCCCGCCGTGAAGGGCAGCGCGCGCGCCGAGGAGCTTCTGCGCTTCGTCCTGTCACCGCTGTACCTCGAGCTCCGCCGCTCGCTCGGGCTGGAGGACGGCGCATGACCGACGACAAGAAGCTGCCGGACGGGATCGAGGACGTCGACTGGGACCAGGCCCTCTCGGAGTGGGAGAACAAGAGCTTCGTCCCGGAGGTCGCGAAGGACGTCGCGACCGACAAGCCGGCCACGCTCTCCGGGAGCTCGGTCTCGAAGCCGCTCTACCGGCCGCCGACCGCCGCGCAGCCCCCGCGCCCCAAGCCGCCGCCGCCGCTGCCTCCGCGGGCCCAGCCCGTCCCCGCCGCCGCCAAGCCGCCGCCGGCCCCTCCCCCGCCGCCGCCTTCGCTTCTCGAGGAGGACGACGAGGCGAGCGCCACCGTCATCGCGGCGATCCCGCGCGAGCTCCTCCAGAGCAAGGAGGAGTCTTCGCCGAAGTCGATGTCTCGCGGCGGCCTCGGGCAGATGTTCGCGCGCGACGACAAGCGCGAGGTGCCGTCCAGCGTCGACGTCTCGTTCGACGAGTCGCAGCCGCGGATGCCCGCGGTCATCCCGGCTCGCCCCGCGAGCAACCCTCCCGACGGCGAGGTGGTCACGAGCGCGAAGGCCGTCGTGGACGCGCGGGCGGCGAGCGGAGCCGCGGCGCCGCTCCGCCGTCCGTCGCAGGTCGACGCTTCGGAGCGCGTGGCCGATGGGGAGATGTTCGACCCGTTCGCCGATCCCGAGCCGCGTTCGGCGCAGTCCACGCGCCCCGCGGAAGAGGAGGTGGACGACCTGCTGGCCCAGTCCTCCCCGCCGCCGGCCCTCGACGAGGACAAGGTCGAAGAGCCCGTGCCGGCGTCGACGACGCAGGTGATGCCGGCTCCCTCCGAGCCGCCGACGCGAGGTCCGTCGCTGCTGGCGCCCGAGGCGCGGAAGTACGATCCGAACGAGGAGACGATGGTCGGCGGCGACGCCGACATCGCGCGCGCCCGGGCCGCTCTGGCCGCGAAGCGCTCCGGCCCCGACGGGGACGACGGCGAGGAGCTGACGGGCCTCGAGGCGCGGACGGCGGCGGCCATCGACGTGCCGACCCGGACCTGGGAAGGCGAGAAGCCGGCGAGCGCGTGGCTGTCGGAGAGCGCGAAGGAGGGGCTGGTCGCGCGCGCCGCGTGGCTCGAGGACGAGGCGCGCGCGCTCGGCGACAAGCTGGCGCGCGCCCGCGGGCTGCTGTCGTGCAGCGAGATCATGGCGACGCTCGGGGACCGCGAGCGCGCCCAGGCGCTGGCGGCGGAGGCCCGGGACCTCGCGCCGGCGCTCGCGCTCGCCCACCGGCAGGCGCGTGCCCTGATGCCGTCGCCGCCGGATCCGGAGGACTTCATCGAGGCGCTCGACGCCGAGGTGAAGATGACGCCCGCCGGCCACGCCCGCATCCACTCGACGCTCCTCGCGTCCGAGGCCCTGCGCGCGGCCGGAGACGAGGAGGCGTCGGTCAAGCGGCTCGACCAGGCCGCGCGGATCGCGGCGGCCGACGTGCGCGCGCCGATCGCCCGGGCCGCACGCGCCCTCGCGCGCGGGGAGACCGCCAGCGCCGCCCTCCGGCTCGCCGACGCGCCGGAGCTCACGCCGCTCACGGAGGCGATCAACCTCGCGCTCCGGCTCCGGGGCGTCGAGCGCAAGGAGGTCAGCACGGGGGAGCCTTCGGCCAACGAGGTGCTCCTCCGCGCGCGCCAGGCGCTGAACAAGGGGGACCTCGTCGCCGCGGCGCCCCTCGTCGCCCAGCTCGCCGATGTCCCCGAGCTCGCCGGCGGGGCCGAGTGGCTCGCGGCGTCCCTCGGCGCGAGCCGCGCGGCGCGACGTGCCGACGCGGCGCGCTGGCTCGGGACGCTGGCCGAGCGGGGCGACGCCGACGCACGACGCGCGCGGGTCGCGCGGGCCATCGAGCTGGACGACCGCGGGCTGCTCACGGAGTCGCTCGCCGGAGGGCCGCTGACGTCGGCCGAGCGCGTGGCGCTGTCGACGCTGATGGGCCTCCCTCTCGAGCCCGGCGATCCGCACCTCGACGCCACGGCGGCGATGCCCGGCATGACGGCGCTCGCGGCGGCGGCGGCCGCCCTCAGCACCCCGGCCGAGGGCGAGGAGCGCGCGGCCCAGGTGCTCGCGCGCGCGGCGCGGACGTCGGGCTCCGCCGAGTCACGGGCCCTCGTCACCATCGGCCGGTTGCTCGCCGCCTCGGCCCCCATCGCCGAGGTCGAGGCCCGGCTGCAGTCCCTCGGCGACGGCAAGTCCGCCAGCGCCCGGGCGGTGGCCCTCGAGATGGCGGCGCGCGCCGGCCGGGCGCTCGACGTCAGCACCACGCTGGAGGCGTGGGGCTCGGGCCGAGGCACGGCGGACGAGCGCGCGGTCGCGGCGATGGCGGCTGGGCTCATCGCCGAGCGCGCCGGCAACCGGCTGCGGGCCCTCGAGGCCTTCAAGACCGCGCGCGCGGCGGACCCGACCAACGAGGCCGCCCTCCGCGCCATCGCCTCGCTCGAGCAGGTCGACCTCGTGGGCGAGATCAACGCGCTGGCCGACGAGCTGGGCGAGGGACCGCGCGCGGCCATCGCCCGCGTCGAGGCGGTGACGCGCGGCGAGGGCGTCCTGCCCGAGCCCACGCGCACCGATCTCCTCGGGCGCGCCCACCGCGCGGCGCCGGGGCTGCCCATCGCCGCGTTCCTGGCCGAGCGCATCGTGCGACGCGCAGGCGAGATCGACGAGGTGGTGCAGTGGATCCGCGAGCGGCGCCTCGCCACGACGGATCCCATCGAGGCCGCGCTCGACGGCGTGCGCGAGGCGCTCCTCGTGGCGGACCGGGATCCGGCGCTGGCGAGCGAGCGCCTGAACGAGGCCCATCGCGCGCGCCCGAACGACGTGGCGCTGCGGGAGCTGTCCGAGCGCATGGCGAGCGAGCCCGGCGACGACCGGGCGCTCTGGCGCGAGCAGCGCGCGGCGGAGGCGTCGGGCGACGCGCGAACGCTGCTCTACCTCGAAGCGGCGGAGGAGTACGACCGGACCGGCGACCAGGAAGGCGCGCTTCGGAGCGCCGAGGCCGCCGCGGCCACCGAGGCGCCCCTCGGGCGCATCACGCGCGAGCGCGCCGAGCTCCGCGCGGGGCGGGTGTCGCGGCTCGCGGAGGAGCTCCTCGCCGCGGCCAAGAGCGCCGAGGACACGCTCGGACGGCGCGAGGCGTACGAGCGTCTGGCCGTCCTCGACGCGACGGCCCGGCAGGATCCGGCGAGCGCGCTGCTCTGGCACCGGTCCATCCTCGAGGACGCGCCGACCTTCAAGCCGAGCCTGCGTCACATCGAGCAGCACCTCGTCGGCGAGGGGCGCGACGAGGAGCTCGAGCCCATCGCGAGCGCCATCGCCACGGCCCTCCGCGGGACGGGCGCCGGGGAGTGCACGGCGCACGCGGAGCTCGCCGCCCGCCTGCGCATGCGCGGCGCCGAGGGGAGCTGGGACGCGACGCGCGAGCTGGTCGTGCTCGCGGCGGCCGAGAACGAGCCCTCGCTCTGGTCGCTGCGGATGCTCCAGGCCCACGCCCGGGCGAAGGGGGACGACGAGACGTTCCTCGCCGTGACGCTCCGCCTCCTCGATCGCGCGCCGCGGGCATCGGAGGCCGCGGCGCTCCTCGTCCACGCCGGAGAGGTGGCGTCGCGTCTCGGGAGGCTGGACCAGGCTCGCTCGCTGCTCGAGCGCGCCTCGACGGAAGACCCCGGCGACGTGGTGGCCTGGGGCCTGCTTGCCGACGTGCGGCAGCGGGCCGGTGACGCGCGCGGCGCGGCCGAGGCCTGCGAGTCGCTCGCGCGGAGTAGCCTCGTGCGCGACCACCAGCTGCTCGCCTGGTACGACGCGGGGCGCATCTGGTCCGACGAGGTGCACGAGGACGAGCGCGCCATCGTGGCCCTCGAGGCGGCCGCGGCGATCGACGTGGCGCACGAGGACGTGTTCGACCGGCTGTCGCGCGTCTACGCCAACCTGAAGATGCAGCCGGAGCTCGCCAGCCTGCTCGAGCGCCGCATCGAAGGGATCACCGATCCCGAGGAGCGCCTGGCCATGGAGGTGCGCCGCGGCCGCATCCTCCTCGAGGTGGGCGACGTCGAGGGCGCGCGCGCGGCGTTCGAGGCCGCGCTCGCCGAGCGGCCGGACGACGCGTCGGCCCTCTCCGCGTTCGCCGATCTCTGCGTCGCCCAGCAGGACTGGGACGCGGCCGAGCAGGCGCTCGTCCGCCTCGCCCGCCTGCTCCCCACGCCGGAAGAGCAGCGCGACGTCTACGCGCGGCTCGGAGAGCTCTACTCGCGCCACCTGCTGAACCTCGCCCGGGCCGAGGTGGCCCTGAAAGAGGTGCTCAAGCGCGCGCCCGACGACGCGGCGACGATGGAGAAGCTCGTCGACGTGTACAAGCGCCAGAACGATCCGGCGCGCGCCATCGAGCTGCAGGCGGAGCTCGTCGGCAAGTCCCCGTCGCCGGAGGAGAAGCGGCGGCGCATCGTCGAGCTCGCGGCGATCCACGAGCAGACCGCCCACGACACGCGCCGCGCCGAGCAGACGCTCGAGGCCGCGCGACGCGAGTTCCCGCAGGACGTCGGCGTGCTCCGGGCCCTGGCGGAGTTCTACTTGCGCCATCAGCAGACGCCGGCGGTCAACATCCTGCTCGACCGGGCCGGGGCCGACGCGCGGCGCGCGCTGCAGTCGGGCCGGTTCACGCCGGGCGTCTTCGGCGTGCTCGCGACGGTGTTCGACCTGCGCGGCAAGAAGGACGCGGCGCGGGTGACGCAGGCGATGCTCGCGGCGTTCGAAGGGCGGGCGGCCGGCGTCGGAGGGGCGAACGAGCGCGCCTACGACCCCCGGCTCGACGACCTGCTGGCGCCGGACGTGCTGACGCAGGCGATGCGGGCGCTCCTCTTCAAGACCGGTGAGGCGCTCGACGTCGCGGCGACCATCGACCTCCGGGCCCTCAAGGCGGCGCCGGCTCCGCCCGACGCGCCGGGCGTCCGGATGGCGTCCGCGGTGACGCAGGCCTGGGGGCTCGGACCGCTGCAGGTCCTCTCGTCGCCCAAGGTGGGCCTCACGTGCCTCCCGGTGAGCACCTCGCCGCCGACGGTCGTCCTCGGCGAGGCGCTGCTCGCAAACGACAGGCTCGCGCCGTTCCTCGTCATGCGCGCGGTGAAGCTCCTCTGCGCGAAGGCGTCGGCGTTCGGGCGGACGCCGCCGGCGGAGCTGGCGGTGCTCGTGGCGGCCTGGCTCAAGTGCTTCAACCCGATGTGGCAGCCGCAAGGGATGAACCCGGCCGCCCTCAACGCGGCGGGCGGACGGGTGCAGGGCGCGCTCCCGCGCAACCTCGATCCCGACGTGGGAGTCATCGCGCTGGAAGTGGCGGGCGGCCTCGGCACCATGGCGGCGACGCTCGGGCCGAACGCCCTCTGCTGGGCCAACCGCACGGCGCTCCTCGCGCTGGGGGATCCGAACGCCGCCCTCGACGCCATCGCGGTCGCCGCGGGTCAGCCGGGGGGCGCGCCCCAGGATCCCGCGGCGCGCGCCACGTGGATCGCGCGCACCGCCGAGGCGCGCGACCTCGTCTCCTTCGGGGTGACCGACGCGTTCGCCGAGGCGCGCGCGCGGCTCGGCCTCGATCGCTGAGCGACGGTCGCCCCCCGCGTCAGCGCACGCGCAGCGAGACCGCGGGGCTCTCGCCGCCCCCCTCGCCGCGCGCCACCAGCACGTGGTCCCCGGGCGCGAGCGTCCAGCGGGCAACGAACGGAGAGCCGACCCGCGCCACACGGTGCCCGTCGACGAGGAGCTCCACGCGGTCCACCCCGCGGGGCGCGTCGACGCGCACCGAGAGCTGCTGCTGCGCCCGCGGGCGGTCCGGATCCAGCACGAACTCGGCCCCGTCGCCGGGCCAGCCGATGCGCAGCGGCGCGCCCGCCGCCGCCTCCGGGACTCCCGGGCACAGCGGCGAGAACCGGTCCGGCGCCACGGTTCGTCCCGCGGCGGCCGCCCACGCGCGCGTCTCGTCGGCGTACCGCTCGAACGTGCGCTCCACGACGAACGCGGCGGGGCAGGCCGGGCCGGCGCGGAGCCCGTTCCGGCGGTCCACGCGCACCGTCTCGTGCATCCCGCAGGGGCGCAGGGCGTCGCGCGCCGCGGGCGGCATCCACTCGCGGACGGCGTGCGGGCACGCGCCCGTCGGTCGGCCGCCGGACAGCGGGCACACGTCCACCGCCACGAGGGCCTCGACCGGCTTCGCGCCCTCGGCGAGGCGGAGCGCCCGCGGCTCGCGCCCCCGCATCGCCGCCTCCATCGCGGCGTGGAAGAGAGGCGCCGCGCCCGAGATGCCGCTCGTCCCGCGCATCGCGCTGCCGTCGAAGTTGCCGACCCACACGGCCACGGTCACCTCGCGCGTGAACCCCACCGTCCAGTTGTCGCGCGAGCCCTTCGAGGTCCCGGTCTTGGCGGCCACCTCGAACGGCAGGTCCAGCGCGCTCTCCGCCCCGAACGCCGCGACGCGCGCCCGGGGATCCGCGAGCACGTCCGCGAGCACGTCGGCCACGGCCTCCGGCATCACGCGCCTCGTCTCCGCCGGCACCGGCTCCACGCGCCCCGCCGACCGCACCACACCTCGCACCGACCTCACCGGCCGCCACGTCCCGCCGCGCGCGATCGTCGCGTACGCGTTCGCCAGCTCGAGCAGCGTCACCTCCCCGTCGCCGAGCGCGATGCCCGGCCCGTACCAGTCGTCGGACCGGTCGAGCCCGAGGCCGACCGCCCGCAGCCGCCCGAGGACCTCCGGAACGCCGAGCTGCTCGGTCGCCCACACCGCGGGCACGTTGAGCGACGAGCCGAGCGCGTCGCGGAGGCGCACCGGCCCGTGGAAGCGCTCGTCGTAGTTCATCGGAGCATACACGCCGTCGGCGACCGGCACGCGCAGCGGCACGTCGGGCAGCAGCGTCGCCGCCGTCCACCCGAGCTTCTCCATCGCGAGCCCGTAGACGAAGGGCTTCAGCGTCGACCCCGGCTGGCGGCGCGCCCGGGCGCCGTCACTCTGCCCGCCCCGGGGATCGTCGAAGTCCGGCGAGCCGACGTACGCCAGGACCTCACCCGTCTCGTTGTCGAGCACCACCACCGACGCGGCGCTCACGTGCCGGCCCGCGAGCGACGCCATCTGCTCGCGCGCCCCCAGCTCGATCTCGCGCTGCAGATCCCCCGCGACCGTCGTCTCGACGCGCTCCGCGCCCATCGCCCGCGGCGACGCGCCCAGCTCCGCCGGCCACAGCTCCGGCGTACCGCTCGCCAGGGCCTGCACGAGGTGCGGCGCCCCGAAGCTCCCCTTGCCCGCGCGCGCGACGAGCGGCTCCTTCTTCGCGCGCTCGGCGGCGTCACGCGACGCCCACCCCGCCGCCACCATCCGGTCGAGGATGCGGTCGCGCCGCCGGAGGACGCGCTCCGGGTGCCGGCCGATCGCGTAGACGGCCGGCCCCCGCGGGATGGCCGCCAGCGTCGCCGCCTCGGCCAGGGACAGCTCGCCGGGGGGCTTGTCGAACCAGAAGCGGCTCGCCGCGTCGACGCCGCGGACGCCCGCGCCGAAGGGCGCCCGGTCGACGTACTGCTCGAGGATCGCCTCCTTCGACAGCGAAGCCTCGATGCGCAGCGCGAGCGCCATCTCGTCGAGCTTTCCGAGCAGGTTGCGGCGGTGCGGTCGCACGAGGCGCGCGAGCTGCATCGTGAGCGTCGAGGCGCCCGACACGATGCGCCCGCTCGTCGCGTCGGACCACGCCGCCCGCGCGACGGCGAGCCCGTCGACGCCCGGGTGCTCGTAGAAGCGGCGGTCCTCGGCCGCGAGCACCGCGTGCTCCAGGTCCCCGCCCACCTCGGCCAGCAGGACCGTCCGGGCGCGCATCGTGTCGTCCGCGCGCACTTCGCGCATCGGGCGCCCGTCGCGGTCCACGAAGCGGATGGACTCGGAGCCTGGGCCGGGCAAGAGCTCGGCGGGAAGGCTCATCGTGGCCGCCCGCGCGACGAGCGCGAGCACCGGCAAGAGGACGGAGAGCGTCACCCCCCAGGCCGCCCTCCGCGCCCACGTGAGCCCCGTGGCGATGCGCCCGAGCGACGGGATCAAGCCAGCCTCCGGGCGGAGCCTGGCTCAGACAATCCGCTCGCAAGCTCGCGGGGTGTGTTCAAGGGGCCGTCACCTCGAGCTCGGACGCCGCGTTCCGCCCGAAGACGCCCGGATCGTACATGCACTCGGCCTTCGTCGGCGGGACCTGGAACCGACCCACCGTCGTGGCCCGCGCGAGGTACCGGTAGTGGTACATGCCCGCCGGCATGTGCTCGACGAAGGTCAGCGCGCGGTCGTCGTGCATCTCGCGGTGGAACCAGGCCGACCCCCAGCCCGTCCCCGAGGCCCGCGCGTCGTCGTCGGTGCGCTCCGCGTCGTCGTCGTCCCCTTCCCCGCCGGACCCGGTCACGTCGAGCGACTGCGCCGTCGTCGCCAGCGCCGCGTCGACCGGCTCGAGGCCCGCGGCCATCGGATCGTCGAGCACCACCTGCTCGCGCGGCGTCGGCGTCACCAGCACGAGGTCGACCAGCACGAGGTCCCCTGCCCGCACGCGCGTCTGCGTCTCGGCCGGCAGCGTCGCCAGCGCGTCCCTCAGCCCGTCGGGCGTCACCGAGCGGACGAGCTTCCGCACGAAGAACCCGCGGTCGATCTCGTCGTGCGGCGGCTCCTTGCGCGCGTATCGCAGGCGCGCCTCGTAGAAGAGCGCCCCCGAGCCCTCCATCTGGAACGCCACCGTCGGCTCCGGCTGCGCCAGCACCTTCGCCATCGGCACGGTCACCTCCCGCTGCAGCGGGGCCTTGTCGCGGAACGGCGCGTCGAGCGCCAGCTGCCCCGCGACCCACACGCGCGCGTCGAAGCTCGGCGCCTCGCTCTCGTAGGCCCGCCGGTAGTCGTCGAGCGCCAGCAGCGCCCACGCGGCCTCGTGCGTCGACGACCACTGCCCTCCCTTGCGCTCGCCGAGGAGCCCGCGCGCCAGACGCGGCGCCAGCGCGTGGTGGGGATCCATCGCGACCAGCGCCCGGAGCACGATGGCCGTCGTCCGCGGCTGCGAGTCGAGCAGCGCCGCGTAGTTGTCGTCCAGGTTGTCGACCACCGTCGCCGACTCCGGCGTGATGCGCAGGTGCTGCTCGAGGTCGCGGAGCAGCTCCTGGGCTTCTGCAGGGTCCATCTTGCCGACCGCGATGGCGTGCGCGAGGAGCGCCCGCGCGAAGAGCGGCATCTCGCTGCGCCGCTCGTAGAGCCGGTTCGTGAACCCCGGATCCGACTTGCCGATGGTCGCGAGGACGTCGACGACGAACGCCCGCCCCGCCAGGTCCACCGCCGTGGCGCCCTCCAGCTTCGACAGCCGCCCGCGCAGCCACTGCACCGCGCGGTCGACCGCCGCGTCCGGCACGAGCCGCCCCTCCTTCTTCGCCACGTCGAGCCCCCACAGCGCGTAGGCCGTCACCCAGGGGTCGGACTCGCGCGAGTCCGGCCACCAGCCGAAGCCGCCCTCCGAGCGCTGGTTCGCGAGGAGCTTCGCCACCGCGACGTCGGCCAGCCCGTCCGGATCCTTGGGCAGCGGGATGCCGAACGCCGTCGCCAGGTCGCGCGTCGCGACGAGCGGCACGAGCCGGCTCGTGAGCTGCTCGGTGCACCCGTAGGGATACTCGAGGAGCTGCTCCATCCCGTCGCCGACCCCGACCAGCGTCGTCGACGCCACGCGCACGTCGAGCCCGCCCACGTCGCTCCGCAGCGCGCCGAGGGGCCCCAGCTTCTCCGCGCTCGCGCTCTTGGTCTCCCCCTCCAGCGCCACCGTCTCCATCGTCGCCGGCGCGTCGACCTGCTTGGTCACCTGCACCGCGTCCGACTCCCCTCCCGCGCGCGCCCGGAAGCTCAGCTTGGCCTGCCCTGCGTGCGGCGCCGTGACGGGCCAGCGCACCTCGACGCTCTCGCCCTTCTTCACGGTGACGACGCGCTTGCCGTCCCCGCCGAGGGTCAGGCCCTCGCACGACGCCGTCACCTCCACCTGCGCGTCGCCCATCCCCTTCGTGCTCACGACGACCCCCGCGTCGATCGCGTCGCCGGCCCGCAGGAACCGCGGCAGCGCCGGCCGCAGCATCAGCGGGCGGCTCGTCGTCACCTGCGTGTCGCCGTCGCCGAAGCGGTCGTCGCGCGCCACCGCCACGGCCATCACGCGGAACGTCGTCAGGTTGTCCGGAAGCTTGAACCGCACGTGCGCGCGCCCGTCGGCCCCCGTCTTCACGGCCGGCTGGAACCACGCCGTCGCCCGGAAGTCCGCCCGCATCGCCCCGCCACCCCCGCCCCCCTCGTCCCCCTTGTCGACGCCGAGCTGCCCGAACGACGCGCGGAAGATGCGCGCCAGGTCCGCCCGGCTCTCCATGGCGAAGACGGCCAGGCTGCGCGGCGCCGTGAACGCCGGGATGGGGTCCGGCGTCGCGTAGCCCGTCAGCATCAGCACGCCCTCGTCCACCGCCCACAGCGTCAGCTCGCCCGGGACCGGCTTGCCCGCGGGGTCGGTCACCGCCACGTCCGCCTCGACCATGTCGCCCGGGCGAAGCTCCTTCTTCGCCGGGGTCAGCGCGACCTTCAGCCGGCGCGACTCGGGATCGATGTTGAGCGACGCGTAGCCGGACTTGAACGCCGGCGCCCCGACGTCCGCCCCGTGCGCCGGGGCGGCCTTGGTCCGCCCGCGGACGAGGTGCACCGAGACGAACGCGTTGGGCCGCAGGTCCTCGGTGATGGGGACGCGCAGCGTCGGCGTCGCGCCGACGAGGTGCACGCGCTCTTGCCGGTAGATGCCCGAGCGCTCCACGGTCACCAGCGCGTCCGCCTCGCGGAACGGGTTCTTCACGAGGACCCGCGCCACGTCGCCCACCTCGTAGGCCTTCTTGTCGGGGACGAGCTTCACTTCGGTCGAGTCGCTCGTCGCCCAGCCCGCGTCGCCGCCCTCGCCGATCGCGTAGACGTCGTAGCTCGACGTGACCTCCCGGGACTGCGCGTCGCGGGCGCGCGCGCGCACGAGGTAGTAGCCCGGCTGCGGCGTCGCGAGGGCGCAGCCCGCCGTGTCCGCCGTCGTCACGACGTCGCACGAGGCCACGGTCGCGTCGACCGGCTTCGAGTCCCAGTGCCCCGCCGATTCGCCCGTCGACTCGAGCACGTTGCTCCACGTGCGCCGCACGAGGTCGACATGCACCGGCACCCCCGCGCGGTGCTTGCCCGCCGGCTCCACCGCCGCCACGTCCGCGTGCACCGCGTCGCCCTTCGCCACGAACCAGTCCTTCGGGCGCTTCAGCGCCACGTAGAACGCCGCCGGGTGCACGAGACCGCTCGCGCGCGACGCCGCCGTCTGCCGCGAGACGTCCTCCACCTCGGCCTCCAGCGTCACCACCTCCGTCCCGTGCTGCCCCTCGAGCGCCAGCGGCACCTTCGCCGCGAAGGCTCCGTGCGCGTCGAGCGCCCCCTCGCCGCTCTGGAACTTCCCCGCGCGCGGCGACCGGCTCTCCAGCTCGGCCTCGTACGCGTCGTCGTTCACGACGAAGTCGTCGGCCCCCGGCGGCGTGAAGCTCGTGCGCGCGCGGGTCACGTTCCAGCGCACCTTCGCGCCCGCCATCGGCGCGCCGAACAGGTAGTCGCCGTGCACGTCGAACGAGCCCTCGGCCCCGCGGAGCCACGACGGCGCCCCCGCGTCGACGGTCACCTTGAACTCCGACGCCTTGTACGCCGCGAGCTGCACCGTCACGCCCACGGCGTCGCCCTTCTCGCCCTCCATCTTCGCCTCGATGCGGGCCTCGCCGAGGTGCGCGGCGGCCGGCAGGGGCACGTGCACCGCGGTCACGCCGAAGTCGTCGAGCGTCGCCTTTCCGTCGAAGAGCGCCTCGCCCTCCGCGTCGCTGGCGTGCAGCGTCAGCAGGCGCCCCGCGGGCGTCTCGGTCCCTCTCGGTCGGGGCAGACGGAAGATGGCCTCGAGCTCAACCGTCTCGCCCGGCCGGTACACGCCGCGGTCCGTGAAGAGCATCCCCAGCGGCTGCAGCCCGCCCGACGCGTCGACCCACGCCCCGTCCCCTCCCCAGCGGAAGACGTCGCCCACGCGCCGCCAGGTCCAGTCGTCCCCGAGGCGCGCATAGACGAGGTGATGGCCGTCGGTCGTCCCGTCGGCGTCGGCCGGGGAGTACTTGTCGGCCGGGATGACGGCGAGGCCGTCCGGGTCCGTGCGCGTCTCGAACACCGTGTCGACCTTGTCGCCGACGGACACGGTCGCCCCCGCCACCGGCTGCCCGTCCGAGAGGCGCGTCACCCACACGAGGCTCCCGAAGCGGCTCATCTTCGCGGTGATGGCGAGGTCGGTCACGTTGCCGACGCGCAGCTCGCTCTCGGTCGCCAGGAGAAACGCCCCGTGGCCGGCCGCGCCGAGCAGCGGCTCGATGGGAACCCGCTTCGCCGTCGCCACGTTGCGCCCTGCCCCCGGCGTCACGTGCTCCACGTGCATCCCCGGCCACGCCGACACCCGCGCGAACAGGTGCTCCGACTTCTCGTACCCCTCGGGCGGGGCCTCCAGGTCGGCCACCTCGTGCGGATCGAGCGGGCCGCTCGCCAGCGCGTACGTCGCCTCGTTCACCGCCGTCACCGGCACGGCGCGGCCCTTGATGGTCGCCGCCTCGAGCACCGTCCCGGTCAACCCGACGATGACCGACGGATCCAGGTCGTCCACGTCGAGGGGCACGCTCACGTCGCGCGCCAGCGTCTGCCCGTGCTCGTCGCGCATCCCCGCCGTGACGGTCACGCGGTACGCCGTCCCCGCACGGAGCGCCGCGGGCACAGTGAACGACGAATCCTTCTCCTCGTCGGCGCGCGTCTTCGACCACTGCATGGGCACCGGGGGCGCGATGCGCACGTGCGACCGCAGCTCCGCGAACGACACCTGGTTCGACAGCTCCACCTCGAAGGACACCCCCGGCCGGCAGCGCCCCGCCCGCGCATCCCAGCAGTGCACCTGCTTGACCGCGAGCGGGCCGTAGGTCGCGAGGTCGAACGTGCGCGCCTCCTTCATGGGCAGGGGCCCGTCCGTGCCGTGGAGCGACGCGTCGAGCACCAGGCTCACCTTGGACGCCAGCGGCAGCGGCGACGCCGGAACGAGCTTCACGAGCTTGGCGTTCTTCGGGTCCGGCCGCGACGCGCGGAGCGCCACGCGGCGCGCCTGCTTGCCCTCCCCTACCCGCAGCGCCGCCACGCGCTCCACCTCGCGCGGCTCCACCGCCTGGTTGAACCGCGCCGCGAACGTCTCCTCCGGCACGAGCGCGTCGTTCGCCACGGGCGGATCGAAGTCGAGCCGCTCCACGTTGGGCCGCGGGGTCGAGAACGTCGACTCGTAAGGCCTCTCGAGCGCCTCGCCGGCCAGCGAGCGCGTTCCGGCCGGCACCGTGAGCACGTACTCGGTCGCGTCGGGCAGCCGCCCCTGGGGCGCGAAGACGAGCGCGTTCGTCCCCATCCAGCGCCAGCTCCCGGGAGGCGCCGTCGACGTGCCGCGCACGACCAGGCGCGCCGGCGGGGCGCTCTCGGCCCCCGCGACCTCCAGGGGCCGCATGGGCCGGTTGAACACGACGGTCACCTCGCTCGGGTCACGCGTCTCGCCCTGGGGCGCCGCGAAGACGACCCCGAAGGCGCCCGTGACGGGGGCCGGGGGCGGCGTCCCCCCGAGCTCGAGGGTGTGCCCCGGGGGCACGTTGGGGGGCTGCTGCCCGGGCAGACAGGCCACGAGGAGGACCAAGAGAGCGAGGAGAACGGCTGGGAAAGGAGGTCTTCGCATGGATGGGGTGGACTCTCGGCGTGCGTGTCGGGCTGCTTGCGAGACGACCACGGAACGCCGCCCGGGTGCTCATCTCTTCCGCGACTTCCTTGCGGAAGTGGCCGGCGGAGGCTAGATGAGCGCGCCCCGATGAGCAGCGCACGCAACTACGAGCTCCGCAACGTCGCGATCGTCGCCCACGTCGACCACGGCAAGACCACGCTCGTCGACCACATGCTTCGCCAGGCCGGGACGTTCCGCGCCAACGAGGTCCTCGTCGAGTGCGTGATGGACTCGAACGACCTCGAGCGCGAGCGCGGCATCACCATCCTCGCCAAGAACACGAGCGTCCGGTGGCGCGCGGCCGACGGGACCGTCAGCAAGATCAACGTCATCGACACGCCGGGCCACTCCGACTTCGGCGGCGAGGTCGAGCGCACCCTGCTCATGGCCGACGGGGCGCTGCTGCTGGTCGACGCCGCCGAGGGCCCCCTCCCGCAGACGCGCTTCGTGCTCCGCAAGTGCATCGAGCTCGGCTTCCCGGTCATCGTCGTCATCAACAAGCTCGACCGCTCCGACGCCCGTCCCGACGAAGTGCACGAGGAGATCTTCGACCTCTTCTGCGATCTCGACGCGACCGACGCCCAGCAGGATTTCCCGCTCGTCTACGCCATCGGCCGCCAGGGCATCGCCAAGCTGAAGCTCGACGACGTGGCGACCAACCTCGGGCCCCTCTTCGAGACCATCCTCGCGAAGATCCCCGTCGCCCCGGGCGATCCCGACGCGCCCTTGCAGATCCTCGTCAGCAACGTCGACCACGACGACTACATCGGGCGGCTCGCCATCGGGCGCATCGTCTCGGGCAGCGTCACGGCCAACCAGCCCGTCGGCGTCATCAAGGACGGGCGGACGCTGAAGAGCGCCGTGAAGGTGCTGTCGACGTTCGAGGGGCTGAAGCGCACGGTCGCGAACGAGGCGTCGGCGGGCGAGATCGTCGCCATCGCGGGCATCGACGACGTCGACGTGGGCGACACGATCACCGACCAGGCCCCGGGCTGGGAGACGCGCGCGCTCGGGCGCATCCACGTCGAGCAGCCGACGATCAAGATGCGCGTCGGCGTGAACACGTCGCCCTTCGCCGGCAAGAGCAAGATGACGAAGTTCCTGACCAGCCGGCACCTCCGCGAGCGGCTGATGCGGGAGACGAAGAAGAACCTCGCCATTCGCGTCGAGGAGACCGACGCGGCGGACACCTTCACGGTGCTCGGCCGGGGCGAGCTCCAGCTGGCCATCCTGGTGGAGACGATGCGGCGCGAGGGGTACGAGCTGCAGCTCGGCAACCCGGAGGTCGTGACGCAGGAGGTCGACGGCGTCATGTGCGAGCCGATGGAGCTCCTCGTCGTCGACGTGCCCGAGCAGTTCATCGGCGTCGTCACCGAGCGGCTCGGCGAGCGGCGGGGGCGCATGGTCAAGATGGCCAACCCGGGCTTCGGGCGAGCGCGCCTCGAGTATCGCGTGCCGAGCCGCGGGATGATCGGCTTCCGCGGGGAGATCCTGACGGCGACGCGCGGCACGGCGCTGCTCAACTCGATGTTCGACGGCTGGGAGCCGTGGGGCGGGGCGATGGCCAAGCGGGCGACGGGCGCCATCGTGTCCGACCGGCTCGGGGTGGCGACGCCGTACGCGCTCCACCACCTGCAGGCGCGCGGGAGCTTCTTCATCGCGCCGGGCGCCGAGGTCTACGAGGGCATGATCGTGGGCGAGCACAATCGCCCGAACGACACCGACGTCAACGCCATCAAGGAGAAGAAGCTCACGAACGTCCGCAACCACGGCAAGGACGACAACGTGATGCTCGCCCCGGCCCGCACGCTGAACATCGAGACCGCGATGGAGTGGATCGACGCCGACGAGCTCGTCGAGGTGACGCCCGAGGCCATCCGCGTGCGAAAGCAGATCCTGCCGATCAACCTGCGCCCGCGCCGCAGCGAGGCCATCGAGGACGCGCAGAGCGTCTAGGGGCCGAACTCGAGGTGACACCCACCTGAGGCCGAAGGCCGAACCCCACGGTGTCCAGCCGTGTCCCTCGCTGCGCTCGGGATGACAGCAACTTGATGCCACCTCGACGGCGAGGCGCTCGTCACGGCCCCCCGAGCTCTTCGCGGACGCGGTCTTCGAGGGTCTCGTCCTCGCCGAGCTCGCGGCCGTCGACGTAGAAGAGCGGCGTGTACTTCAGCTGGACGTCGTTGCCGAGCTGGCGATCGGCGGCGGCCCGCTGCGTCACGGCGGGGGACGCCAGGTCGGCCCTCCAGCGCGCGAGGTCGAGCTTCAGCGAGCGGGCGTAGCCCTCGAGGTCCCGCGGCTCGAGGTGCTCCTGGCCCTCGAGCAGCGCGTGCGCCATCTCCCAGAACTTGCCCTGGTTTCCCGCGGCGAAGGCGGCGCGGGCCGCGGCCTCGGCGTGGGGATGGCTCGAGAGCGGGTAGCTCTTGAAGACGAGGCGCACCTTGCCGGGGTGCGCGGCGATCAGCTCGTCGGCCATGCGGGCGCCGATGCGGCAGTGCGGGCACTCGAGGTCGACGAACTCGAAGACGGTGACGGGCGCGTCGGCGGGCCCGCGGAAGGGCGAGCCGTCGAGGGGCAGCGTCTTGACGGCCGCCGGATCGAAGCGGGCGAGGTAGCGGGCGCGGAGCTGCTCCTGCGGGAGTCCCTCGTGAACCGCGCGGGCGACCCAGGCGGCCGCGGGGGTGCAGGCGCGGCAATCGCGGTGCTCGGCGACGCACTGGGCGAGCGGGACGGCCACGGCGGGGCACGGGGAGAGGAGCTCGTGGACGAGGGTGCTCCACTCGGCGCGCTCGCGGGCATCGAGGGCGCGCGTGTCGACGCCGGCGAGCTCCGATGCGGGCTCCGGGGCGGCGGGGACGAGGGCCGCGGGGGCCGGCGAGGGCAGCGGCTGGGCCGGCGGGAGGGTGACCGTCGGCGGCGGGGCCGGCGGCGCGGGCTGCGCGGCGCAGGAGGCGAGGACGAGGGCAAGCGAGAGCGATCTCATGGACATCGGTGGGGTCGGAGTATGCCTCCGGCGGGCCGGCGAGACACGCGCGCCGCGCTATCTTGATGGCTTTCGATGCTGCCGAGACCACGGCTCGCCGTCGTCGTCGCCGCGCTGTCCCTCTTCCGGGCCGCGAGCGCTCAGGCCACGCCCTCCTCCGACGAGCTGGTCCGCCAGGCGCGCGCGCACGAGGCCGCCCACGAGGACGACGTCGCGGTGCGCCGCTACATGGAGGCCCTCGATCTCGACCCGGCCGCCGAGGACGCCTGGCTCGGCCTGGGCGCCCTCCGCATGCGCCTCGGCGAGCCCGTCGAGGCCGAGCGCGTGTACGACGCCGCGCTTCAACGGGTGCCGCTCCTCCACCGGGCGCTCGCCGGGCGGGCGCGCGCGCTGTGGGCGCAGGGAAAGCACGCCCAGGCCGAGGCGGACCTCGATGGGTACGCCACCGCGACGGAGGACGCCGCGGCGCTGCGCGAGCTCGGTCAATGGTATGGCACCGACGGGAGGACTCCCGCGCAGCTCGCGACGTGGCGGCGCCTTCTCGCGGTGGCCCTCGACGCCGGTGACGCCGTCGCGGAGCGCGAGGCGCGGCGCATGGTGCGCGCGCTGGTCATTCTCACCGACGGGGCGGACCCGGCCTCTTCGCCACTCGCGCGCGACCCGACGCGCCGCGGCCTCGCCCAGATCGCGCGCCGCGGGGGCTAGCCTCTGCCCTCGAGGGCCAGGTCGGGGGTCGGCCGGACCGCGTCGCGCCGCGACCTCGCATGGATGGGGGGGTATCCACGCCACGTCGCGACCCGACCTCGCATGGATGGGGGGGCATTCACGCCACGTCGCGACCCGACTTCGCATGGATGGGGGGCTATCCATGCCACGTCGCGCCGCGACCTCGCATGGATGGGGGGGCATCCATGCCGCGACCTGCGCCGTCCACGCGGGGATGGCATGCCATCCATGGCCCGACGCGTGCCGTCCACGCGAGGATCACCCACCATGGAGCCCGCGATGGGCGGCGTCGTGGCACCTCACGTCGCTCACCGCTCGCCGACGAACGCGGCGTGCAGCCCCCTCTGCATCGCCCCGAGGGCGACCGCGTCGATGGTCGCCGAGATGCGCAGCGGCCCCGCGTGGACCGCGCGCGCCGTGACGCCGTGCTCCCCGAGGACCCCCAGGAACCGCGGCAGCGCACGGGCGCTCGTCGTCAGCCCGTCGCCCACGACGCTCACGACGGCCCTCTCCGCCTCGAGCTGCACCCCGCGCGCCCGCTCTTCGAGCCGCGCACGCCGCGCGCCCCAGTCGGGCACGTTGGCCAGCGGAATCGAGCACGTCGCCCCCTCCCCCGACGACGCCACGTCGAGCAGCGGCACGTCGAGCTCCGCCGCCACCTCCGCGAAGAGGCGCAGCTCGCTCGCCGGCAGCCGCGCGTGCACCACCCGGTCGAGCCCGACCACGGCGCGCACGTGCTTCGGCTCCGGCACCTCCATCGACACCGTCTCGCGCCCCTCGCCCACCGGGTCGCTCGTCTTCCGCGCGTGGAGCACGATCTTCCCGCGCCTCGCCCACTCGACGGCCTGCGCGTTCAGCACCTTGGCGCCCGCCTCGGCCATCTCCTGGAGCGACGCGAGATCGATCTCCGGCAGGTGCACGGCGTCGGGCACGACGCGCGGGTCGGCAGAGTAGACGCCGTCGACGTCGCTGTAGATCTCGCACCGCTCGGCGCCGAGGGCCGCGGCGAGGGCGACCGCCGTCGTGTCGCTCCCTCCGCGGCCGAGCGTCGTGATCTCGCGCCGGTAGCTCATGCCCTGGTAGCCGGCGACGATGACGATGCGCCCGCGCGCGAGCTCGTCCTCGATACGGTGGGGGCGCACCTCGAGGATGCGGGCGTCGAAATGGCGGTCGTTCGTGATGATGCCGCTCTGCGAGCCGGTGAAGCTGATGGCGTCGCAGCCGCGCGCGTGGATGGCGATGGAGAGGAGGGCCATCGTGACGCGCTCGCCGGTCGAGACGAGCATGTCGAGCTCGCGGCGCGGCGCGTCGGCGTGGACGCTCTTCGCGAGGGCCAAGAGGCCGTCGGTCGTCTTGCCCATGGCGCTGACCACGACGACGACGTCGCTGCCCGCCTGCTTCGCGGCGACGACCCGGTCGGCGACCTTGCCGATCTTCTCGACGTCGGCGACCGAGGAGCCGCCGTACTTCTGGACGAGGACAGTCATGGCTCGTTCACCGTACAACGCTCGACCGGCAGCTATCACGTCCCCTGGCGGACCGGCAACAACGCGGCCGAGTGGGCCACCGCGAGGAGAGCCCTCTCTCGACGGAGGGCCTGCTACTGGCCGATGAAGGTCACGTTGTCGAAGGCGACCCCGATGTTGCCCGAGCTGCCCACGCCGCCGGAGAAGACGCCGAGCGCGATCGAGGTCGTCTGCGCGGGATGGCTTAGCGAGGTGGGAAGGCTGAGGCACGGCGAGAGCTGCGCGATGCTCCCGATGTAGAGCTGCGCGCAGGCGGTGTCGCCCGCGGTCGAGCCGGCGTCGGGAGGCGGGTAGGTGATCTCGATGGCGAAGCGGCCGTCCCAGACGGCGAGGCTCGGGAAGGGAGGCGGCGCGTTCGCGGAGTTGAAGACCGGCAGGCCCCCGCCGGCCGGCGTGGGACCGAGGTACATCGCCGCCAGGGTGGCGCTCGACCCGGTGCCGTTACCGAAGCCGAGGGCCACCGCCCCGCCGGTCACGTCGCCGCCGTAGAGGATCGCGGCGACCGCGCCCACCGCGGTAGCGCCGACGTTCGACGCTTGGTCGACGAGGAAGTCGAACTCGAGGCGCTGCTTGGCGACGGGCGCCGTGGCCGGCGGCATCACGTGGATGACGAGGGTCCGGACGCCGCTCGTGCTGTTGGTCGTGGCGACCAGGGCGTTCGGGGCCGAGGGCACGTCGTTCTGGTCGAACGCGAAGGTGCCGCCCGTCTGCGAGAAGGTCGTCCACGAGCCGAGAAACGCGGTGACGTTCGCGAAGCGGTCGAAGTCCTCGCAGAAGTCGTAGGTGCCGACGTGCATCGCGCAGTAGCTCGCGCCGCCGTCGCCGACGATGATCGGCGAATCGACGAGGCCCGACTCGGGCGGGGACGAGGAGTCGGCCATCGAGTCGTCGCCGGCGGACGAGGAGTCGGTCGGCCCGGTGGCGACGTCCTGCGTCGAGACGTCCGCTCCCGGTCCCGCGTCGGTCGCCGTCGAGGAGGAGGTGAAGCCGTTTCCGCAGGCCATCGTGAAAAGAACAACGCCCGCGAGCGGAGCGCGCAGACCAAGCCGCATGCCACGAGAATACCACGCAGGTCAGCGGACCGCGAAGACAGCGACGCCGAAGCCGCCCGCGACCCACACGACGCCGCGCGCGTCGTCGTGGGCGAGAGCGAGGACGCGCGCATCGGTGTCGAGGCCTTCGACGCCGTCGTCCGCGCCCGCGACGGCGTCGCCGCCGCCCGCCTGAGCGCGCGCGGGGCCGATGCGCGCCACGACCTCCGCGCGCGGCTCCCCCGCGCCGGCGCCCGCGGGCCGGGCCGGCTCGAGGCAGACGAGCGCGGTCGTGTCGTCGGACTCGGAGTAGGTCGCGGCGACGAGCGTCCCGGCGTCGTCCACGAAGGCCAGCGCCGTGACGCGGCCCTCCCAGGCATGCGTCGCCCACGTCCCGTCGGCGCCGCGACGCACCACTCCGCCGCGCCGGCCGGCGTAGGCGACGTGGATGCCGCGGACAGCGAGGACCGCCCGGAGCCCGACGCGATCGGGGCCGTCGAGCGTCTCGTGCTCGACGACGCCGTCGTTCGTGCCGCGCGCGCGCACGAGGCCCGACACCCGGCCCGCGTCGTCCGCCACGAGCGCCGCCACGCCGCCGCCCGCGTCGCGCGTCATCGCGCGGACGGAGGTGGACGGCGAGCCTGCGGCCGGCGGCTCCAGCTCGACCGCCTCGATGTCGACGGCGCCGCCGCGCACGACCGCGAGACGGCCCGACGCCGTCCGCACCCAGAGCGCGCCGGCGGCAAGGGCCACGTCGGTCGCGGCGAGACCCTCGGCGGTCGGCGTAAAGGTGGCGCCGCCGTCGTGCGAGAGCATCAGGCGTCCCCGCTCGACGAGCGCCGCCACGACCTCGCCCTCCACCGCGAGCGCCCTCACGCTGCCCGCGTCGAGCCCCGCCGTCGCCAGGCTCTGCGCCGTGCCCTCCAGATCGATCCGCACGAGCTCCGGTGGCCGCCCTTCGTCGCGGCCGGCCGCGAGCGCGCCGCGCCCCGCGCAAGCGACCGCCGATGCCGACGCCAGCGGCACGGGGGCGCCCACGCGCACCCACGGCTCGGCCGCCCACGGCAGGCCCACCGGCTCGTCGGCGGCGAAGCTCGCGTCGACGAGCGCGGCGTCGTCGAGGTCCCCCTCCTCATCGGCGTCGAGCTGCGGGAGATCCGCCTCGCGAAGCTCCTCGTCGGCGCCCACCGGCCCCTCGTCGCCGCCGTCGAGGCCACCCCGCTCCGGCCCGTCGCCCAAGCCGAAATCCTCGTCGCCGACGCCCGGCTCGTCCGCGTCCTCGGCGGCCGGAGCGTCGCCGCCGAAGTCCACCACGGCCACGTCCCCCAGGTCGAGATCCGGCGCGTCCGCGGGCTCCTCGAGCCAGCCGCCGTCGCGCTCGTCGACCTCGAGGTCGTCGGCGTCGACGGGATCGTCCTCGCCGGTGCTGTCGTCCATGCTGGCGTCGCCGTCGTCGCCGATGAGCTCTCCCGCCTCCGGCTCGGGCTCGGGCGCGTCGCGCGCGTCGCCGTCGAGCGGCGGGAGCTCGTCGAGGTCGTCCTGCTCGTGGATTCCGGGCGCCGGCATCTCTCGAAGGGGTACCGGCGCGGGGGCGCTTGTCAAATGCGCGCCGAACGCTCTACTGCCGTGGCTCTCATGCCCGACGGCATCCCCGCCGGCGTCCGCGCCGCACGCGTCGCCGAGGCGCTCGAGAACGCGAGCCGCGACGAACCTGCGGGCCAGGGGGACGGCGGTGAGGGGACGGGGCGCTCTCCTACATCCCCGGAGACAGCCCTACCGAAATGCGCGGGAGACGCGCAGGGGGCTCCCCAAGGGCCCTTCTTCGATGATCCTCTTCGCGCGCGAGGGAGACATATGACGGCTCGTGACAGCACCCGGCAGGAGCTCAGGGATCTGGCGAAGCTCGCGGCGACGATGCCCAAGGAGCGGCCGACGCCGCCCCCACCCCGTCCACCGCTCCAGCGCCCCGTGACGCCGTCGGCCATCTCGACGGTGACGGTGCCGCCGGCTGTCGCTTCCATCCCGCCGGCGTCGTTGACGCTGCACCCCGTCGAGGCGAAGAAGCGCGGGGGAAGGACGGGCGTCCTCGCCGTATCCGTCGTGCTGGGCCTGTCGGTGGCCGTCGCCGGCGGGGTGACTCTGGGACGCACGCTCGCGCGCCGGGCCGCGCCCACGGTCGCCGCCGCCGCCGCGGTGGACCCGAAGCCCGCCGCTCCCCCGGTCGCGGCCGCTGCCCCGGCTCCCGCGCCCTCCCCCGACCCGTTGCCCGCGGCGGTCGCTCCTCCGCCCGTCGCCGCCACCGCCAGCCCGACCGCCGCGACGGTAACCGCCACCACCCCCCGTTCCAGGCCCGCCCCCGGGGCAGCCTGGCGGCGCGTGGCGCCGAAGCCGGCCGCGAAGACCTCGCTGACGGCGAACATCCCCGCCTCCGCGGGCGCGAAAGACCCTCTCGAGGAGGCCATCCGCAAAGCCGTCGCCGCGGCTCCCGCCACGCCTCCCCCCGCGCCCTAGCTCGCTCCGCGCCCTCCTGGTCGCGCCCAACGGCGCGGACCTCATGCGCGCCGCCATCGCTCAGCCGCACGCGTTCTCGGTGCCCCTCGGTCGGCGTCCTGGGAGTCTTCGCGGCGGCGATGTGCGGCGCCGCGATGACGGCGTTCCGGCGCGTGGCGGGATGACCCGCGTGTGTCGGAGCGGCGACGGGGTGCGGGAAGTCTGACGCGGGCGTCATGGGGTCCCACGCGATCCATGCGGGCCGAGCGGCTCTTCCTCAGCGGCACGCCGCGTGCTTATGCATGCACGCGTAGAGCAGCATCATGACTCACCGCGCCCACTTCTGGCTTCGCCTCGTTGGCCTCACGCTGATCCTCGCGGCGGAATTCGGGCCGCGACTCTGGGCCGGGAGCACGCCGCCGGCGCCGGCTCGCGTCGCCACCGCCGCCGACGCGCGATGACGGAAGCCCTCGGGTGAGACCGGGCCACCTCAAGCGGTGAGCCGCGCCGGAACCGAAGCGGGAACCGATGGTTGCATCCTTCGCCGCGGCGCGTAGCCTCCGCCTTCGCCGCGATGCGATTGCTGCTCCTCTCCCGGAACGCGACGCTCTACTCGACGAGCCGCCTCGTCCTCGCCGCGCGCTCGCGAGGGCACGAGGTCTCGGTCGCCGACCCGCTGGATCTCCGCATCGTCATCTCGCGGGGGCGCCCCTCACTCTTTCTCGGGGACCGCGCCGTGCCCCACGCGGACCTCGTGCTCCCGCGCATCGGGGCGTCCATCACGAACTACGGGCTCGCCGTCGTACGCCAGTTCGACCTCATGGGCGTCCCGGTCCTCAACACGGCGCTCGCCATCGCCCGGTCGCGCGACAAGCTGCGGGCGATGCAGCTCCTCACGAAGAAGAACATCGACGTCCCGGTGACGGTCTGCGCGCGGACGCCCGACTCCATCGAGCAGGCGCTGTCGCACGTCGGGGGCGCCCCGTGCATCGTGAAGCTCCAGCAGGGGGCGCAGGGGATCGGCACGATGATCGCCGAGACGCCGCAGGCGGTGACGTCCCTCCTGGAGACGCTGTGGGCCATGGGGCAGGACATCATCCTCCAGCAGTACATCGCCGAGGCGAAGGGGCGGGACCTCCGCGTGCTCGTCGTCGGCGGGCGGGTCGTCGCCGCGATGCGCCGTCAGGCCAAGGCAGGCGAGTTCCGCTCGAACCTGCACCGGGGCGGCCTCGGCGTGCGGGCCCACCTCGATCCGCGCTGCCGCCGGGCCGCCATCGCGGCGACGCGCGTCATGGGCCTCGAGGTGGCCGGCGTCGACATGCTGGAGACGCGCGAGGGGCCGAAGATACTCGAGATCAACAGCTCCCCCGGCCTCGAGGGCATCGAGCGGGCGAGCGGGACCGACGTGGCGAGCGCCATCATCGCGCACGCCGAGCGCTGGCAGGCCCGCCGCAAGCACCACAAGCGGAGCACTCTCGACGAGGAGCGCCGGCGGTCGCGCATCCGCGACGGGGCGCCGCCGTCGTCCCGCTCGGGGGCCCGTCTGAACGGCGGGGGCTGAGCGGTGGGCAGCGAGCGGCTCGTCGTCGAGCGACGGGGACCGAGCGACGAGGTGGCGGTGTGGACGGTGTCCCGCCCGGAGGCGAAGAACGCCCTCGACTCGGCGACCTTCGAGGCGCTGGCGCGCGCCCTCGCGGACGCCGCCGGGGACGCGACGCTGCGGGCCGTCGTGCTCACGGGGGCCGGGGACACGTTCGTCTCGGGCGGTGATCTCCGCGAGCTCCGGACGGCGACGACGACCGCCGATGCCGAGCGGCTCGCGGACGCGGGACGCGACGTGTGCGACGCCATCGCGCGCCTCCCCTTGCCCGTCCTCGCCGCGCTCCCCGGGGCCGCGATCGGCGGCGGGGCCGAGCTGGCGACGGCGTGCGATCTCCGGATCGCCGACGCGCGGGCGACGGTGTGCTTCAAGCATGCCCGGATGGCGGTGACGACCGCGTGGGGGATCCTGCCGAAGCTCGTGGCCATGGTCGGGCACGGGGCGGCGACGCGCCTCCTCCTCGCCGCCGAGGAGGTCGGCGCGCGCGAGGCGCTGCACCTCGGTCTGGTCGACGCCGTGACGGAGGACGGCGGCTGCGTCGAGCTGGCGGTGGCGTGGGGGCTCGAAGTGGCGAAGGGCGCACCGCTGGCGACGGCGTCGCTGAAGGCGCTGCTCCGGGAGACCCTCGAGCCCGCCGGCCCCGTGCGGGCGAGCGAGCGCGAACGCTTCATCGCAGCCTGGACGAGCCGGGACCACGCGGACGCCGTGGAAGCCTTCTTCGGTCGACGCGCGCCGGCGTGGACCGGGCGCTGAGCGACGCCGCGACCCCTGCCGCTACCGCGTACGCCGCGCGTGCGCCATCTCGGCCAGGAGGAACGCGTTCGGCACCTCGGCCAGCTTCGCCGCCGCCACGCGCTGCCCCTCGGGCCCACGCAGCACGATCTCCTCCGCCTCCGCCTCGACCTCCGCCACCTCGTCCCACGCCACGACGCGCGGTCCCACCGCGATGCCCTGCTCGCACGCCGTCATCGCCCCGAACCGCACGGCCTCCCCCTCGGCGATCCGCGCCCGCACGGACGGCAGATGGTGCTCGGCCATCCGCACGCGGACCTCGTCGACCAGGTCCGCCACGCCACCGATGGACGGCCCGAGCGACAGCGTCACGCCGTCGGTCGTACGCAGCAGATGGCGCACCCCCGGCCGCCCGTCGCGGGGGGCCTCCACGGTGAGCGACTCCATCTCGTCCCAGCGGATCGCTCGCGGGCCGACGCGCAGGTCGAGGATGCCGTTGGCGTGGACGCGTACGAGCTCCCCCCCGCCGAACGCCGACGTGTAGACGATGAGCGCGATGCTCATCGCGAAGAGCGCCGCCACGGCGCCGACCGAGAACGTCGAGTTGAACCAGTGGTCGAGCAGCCCCTGGTGCGCGAGCCACACGCCGTACCCGAGGAGCAGCACGAACGGCGACGCGGCCCACACGACGTTGCGCGTCGCCGCCCCGTAGAACGTGCGCACCGGCGGGCCGAGGAGGGTCTCCGTCGAGGCCGCCGTCACTGGCCGTCGGGCGCGCAGGCGATACGGCGTCGTGCTCATGACGTTCAGTATGACGCTCGCCCGGCGTCGGCGGGCGGGTTCTTTCGCACCTCATCGAGAGCATCGACGAACGCAACGAGCTCGTCGTCGGTCGTGTAGAAGTGCGGGCTCACCCGCAGCCCGCACCGCGGCCGGTAGTCGTGGAAGAAGCGCCGGCGGACCAGCTCACGCGAGACGACGTCGGCGCCCGCGAAGTCGAAGCAGACGGTGCCCCCGCGGGCGGCGTCCTCGAGCGGTGTGTTCACGGTGAAGCCGCGCGCTTGCACGAGCTCGCGCAGCAGGCGCGTCTGACGCAACGACTTGGCGCGGATGCGCTCGACGCCGAGGCGCGCCACCGTCTCCCAGCCGGCGCGGGCCGTGTAGACCGCTGGGACCGGCATCGTGCCGCCGATCATGCGCCACACGTCCTTCGCGTAGCGCATGGGTCCCATGTCGAACGCGAACGGCTCGGCGTGCCCGAACCAGCCCGTCATCGCCGGCTCGAGCTTGCCGACGAGGTCCGGCCGCACGTAGAGGTAGGCCGCGCCGGGCCCGCCACACGCCCACTTGACCGAGCCTCCACACGCGAGGTCGCATCCCCACTCGGCGACGTGCAGGGGGACGGTGCCCGCCGACTGGTACACATCGAGGAGGACCATCGCGCCGACGGCGTGCGCCCGGTCGATGACGCGCTTCGCGTCGTACATGGCGCTCGACCGGAAGAGGACGTGGCTGATGGGCACGATGAGCGTCCGCTCGTCGATGGCCTCGAGGAGCTTCTCGGTCGGCGGATGGATGCCGTCCTCGCTCTCGACGACGACGACCTCGGCGCCGCGCCGCGCCTGCCCCTGCCAGACGTAGTGGACCGTCGAGAAGTTGAGATCGTCGTAGACGACCTTGTTGCGCGGCCCCTTGAAGTCGAAGCACGACGCCACGATGGCCTGAACGATCGACACGTTGGGCAGCATGCACACCGTGCCCGGCGCCGCTCCGAGCACGCTCGCCACGAGATCCCCGAGGCTCCTCACGGCCGGCAGCCAGTGCTCGCCCCACGACGCGATCGAGTCGTTCTCCCACTCGTCGACGAAGCGCGTGGCGTTCGCGCGCGCCGCCGCCGGCATCGCGCCGAGCGAGTGGCTGATGAGGTGAACGCCCCGGGTGAGCGTCGGGAACTCGGGGCGCGTGGCGAGGAGATCGCGCTCGTCGGCTTCGGCAGGCATCGGGGGCGCATGCTACAACGCGGGCCGAGTCGTGAGCATGCCATCGCCCCGCCCCGGCTATTACGGCGCCTTCGGCGGCCGGTTCGTGGCCGAGACCCTCGTCCCCGCGCTCGACGAGCTGACGCGGGCCTTCACGGAGATCGTCCTCGGCGCGAAGTTCCAGCAGGAGTGGCGCGGCCTCCTCGCGAGCTACGTGGGCCGGCCGACGCCGCTCGGCGAGGCCCACCGTCTGGCGCGCGCCCTCGATCCGGACGGGCGCGCGCTCGGCCGCCTCTGGCTGAAGCGGGAGGACCTCTGTCACACGGGCGCGCACAAGATCAACAACGCCCTCGGCCAGGTGCTCCTCGCCCGGCAGATGGGCAAGACACGCATCATCGCCGAGACCGGCGCAGGCCAGCACGGGGTCGCCACGGCCACGGCGTGCGCGCTCTTCGGACTGCCGTGCGAAGTCTTCATGGGCGCGGAGGACGTGAAGCGTCAGGCGCCCAACGTCGGCCGCATGAAGCTCCTCGGGGCGCGCGTCATTCCCGTCGAGAGCGGCTCGCGCACGCTGAAGGACGCGATGAACGAGGCCCTCCGCGACTGGGTCACGAACGTCCGCACGACGCATTACTGCATCGGCAGCGCCGCCGGCCCGCATCCGTATCCGGAGCTCGTCGCCACGCTGCAGGCCGTCATCGGCGAGGAGGCGCGCGCCCAGGCGCTGGCGCAGCAGGGCAGCCTGCCCGATGCGGCGATGGCGTGCGTCGGCGGAGGGTCGAACGCCATCGGCCTTTTCCGCGGTTTCCTGAACGATGGCTCGGTGGCGCTCGTGGGCGTCGAGGCGGCCGGCGAGGGCGTGCCGACGGGGCGCCACGCAGCGACGCTCGGGGCCGGCCGAGTGGGCGTCCTCCACGGGTCGAAGAGCTACGTGTTGTGCGACGACGGCGGGCAGATCACCGAGGCGCACTCGATCAGCGCGGGCCTCGACTATCCGGGCGTGGGCCCGGAGCACGCGTCGCTGATGGAGAGCGGCCGCGCGACGTACGTCTCGGCGACGGACGACGAGGCGCTGGCGTCGGTGAAGCAGGTGGCGGAGACCGAAGGGATCATCCCGGCGCTCGAGACGGCGCACGCGTTCGCGCGCGTGGGGGACGTCGCGCGGCGCCTCGCGGCCGAGCGAGGCCGGCCCGTGAGCATCGTCCTCGGCCTGTCGGGGCGCGGCGACAAGGACCTCTCGACGCTGCTGGCGAGGCTGACGTGAGTCGTCTCGAGAAGGCGCTCGCGCGGGGCAAGGTGCTCGTCGCGTACCTGTGCGTCGGCGATCCCAGCGTCGAGGAGAGCGTGGAGCTCGCGCGCGCGTGCGTGAAGGCGGGGGCCGACGTGCTGGAGCTCGGCGTTCCCTTCAGCGATCCGACGGCCGACGGGCCTGCCATCGCCCGGGCGAGCCAGCGGGCCATCGCCGGCGGCGGCGGGCTCCAGGCCACCCTCCGGGCGGCGAGCGCCGTGCGGGACGCCGAGCCCGACGTCGGCATCGTCCTCTTCGGGTACTACAACCCTCTCTTCGTCCGGGGCGAGGAGCGCGCGGTGCGCGAGGCGGCGGCGGCCGGCGTCGACGCGCTGCTCGTCGTCGACCTCCCCATCGAGGAGAGCACGACGCTGCGAGCGGCGGCCCGCGCGAACGGGCTCGGCGTCGTGCCCCTCCTCGCGCCTACGAGCAGCGCCGAGCGCGTCGCCGCCGTGCGGGAGTCCGCGGCGGGCGGGGGCACGCCGTTCGTCTACTACGTATCGGTGACCGGCGTGACGGGCCACGGCTCGGTCGACGCCCGCGGGGCCGGCGACCGCGCCGCGAGCCTGCGGGCCGAGCTGGGCCTGCCGGTCGTCGTCGGGTTCGGCATCGACTCGCGCGAGAAGGCCCGAGCCGCCGCCGCGAAGTCCGACGGCGCGGTGGTGGGGACCGCACTCGTGCGGCTCGTCGAGGACGGGAAGACGCCGGGCGAGCGCCGCAGCGCGATCGAAAAGCTGATGCGTGAGCTCCGCGCCGGAGTCGACGAGGCGTAGGCCCGCGCTATCCTGGCCCGGCTGCCCCCGATGCTCCTCCTCTGCATTTCCGACGTCCACGGTCACCTCGACGCGCTGCGCGCCGTGCTCGCCACGGCGGAGCGACGCGCCTTCCACAAGCTGCTCGTCGCGGGTGACCTCGTCTTCCCGGGACCCGAGCCGCTGGAGACCTGGCGCCGGTTGACGGCGGCGGGGGCCGTGATGGTGCAGGGCCTCACCGATCGCGCCGTGGCCACGCTCGACCCCGCGGGCCTCACGCCGCGCACCGACCACGAGCGCGAGCGGCTCGACCGCATGAAGGCCGCGCACGATGCCCTGGGGGACCTCATCCTCCAGCGCATCCGGCGTCTGCCGACCCACCAGCGCATCCCGCTGGAGGACGGCGGCGAGCTGCTCCTCGTCCACGGCTCCCCCGCCGATCCCGGCGAGCCGCTGACGCACGACATGAGCGACCCCGAGATCAACGCGCTCATCGCGGACGACACGGCGGACATCGTCGTGTGCGGCGCCAGCCACCTGCCCTTCGAGCGCATCGTCGGCGGCGTCCGCGTCGTCAACGTCGGCAGCGTCGGCGAGGCCCCCGGCTCCGGCCCGCGCGTCGCACACGCCACCTGGATCGAATCGACCCCGCGCGGCCTCCACGTCGAACAGATCACCATTCCCCTCGAGAGCGCCCCCGAAGTCCAGGCCCACCCGTAAAGAGGGGGGGGAACAGGAAGAGAAGGAGAGGAGGGGGATTGGCCGCAGAGCCCCGGAGCCGCAGAGAAGAGTTGGTTTTGGTTGCCAAAGCTCACGGCTCCTCTTCTCCTTCTCTCCCTGTTCGACTCTCTCTCCCTCTCACGAAAGTGGATCCGCGAGGGTCGCGCCTGCCACGATCGGTTTCGTGAACCGGCCTGGTGTCGCCAAGTCGCGGGGGCTCCCGCTCGTCCTGGCGCGGGACGGGAGCCTCGTGCGGGCAGCGGATCCACGATGGCGCGAGCTCGTCGACCGCGCGGACACCGTCAGCGAGGGGAGCGTGCGCGACGAGAAGGCCGGGCGCATCTGGTACGGGTCGACGAGCCTCATCCTGCGCGTCGACTCGGCCGATGTCGGCGGGGCGGAGCCGGCGTTCCTCGCCGCCCTCGTCCGGCGCGACCTCCACGTCCGATTGCGCGCCGTGCGCATCGCGCATCGCGAGGCCTGCGCGCGGTCGCCCTGCCGGCTGGGCCGATTCACCTGCGAAATACGCGTCGAGGCGGACACGCGAGGGGTGAGGATTGACGTCGACGGCCAGGCGCCGTTGATAGAGAGACGCGCCCGGTCGAAGACGGCGCGATGACCCCCTCCCAGCGATGCAAACCACGGACGACGACAAGGGCAAGCGGACCAAGGGCGGCAACGTCATCCACGTGGCCTTCGGCTCCGGCGGCGGTCGCCTCGGCGAGGCCCTCGGCAACGGCGGGGCCGCCGCGCCCAGCATCCCTCCCCCTCCCGACGGGCGCGAGCCGGTCACCGATCTCTTCTCGCGCCGCGAGGTGGCCAAGCTCCTCGGGGTCACCGAGACGCGCCTGCGCTCGCTCGACCGCGCCAAGATCGTCTCGCCCTCCGGCCAGAAGGGAAAGCTGCGGGCATACACCTTCCAGGATCTCATCGCCCTCCGGGCGACGCGCGAGCTCCTCGAACACCGCGTCCGCCTGAGGGACGTCGCGCGGGCCATCGGCGCGCTCCGCCAGGCGCTCCCCCGCGTCACGCGCCCGCTGCAGGAGCTCCGCATCGTGGGCGACGGGCGCCGCGTGCTCGTCCGCGCGGAGGAGGGGACGTACGAGCCGCTCACCGGACAGATGGTGCTCGACTTCCAGGTCCAGGCGCTGCGCGACGACGTCGTCCGCGTGCTCCGTCCGGAGACCAGCCCGGCGCGCGCCCGCACCGCCTACGATCTCTACGTGCAGGCGAGCGCGCTCGACGAGGACCCCTCGACCTACGACCAGGCCGAGGAGCTCTACGGCCGCGCCATCCGCCTCGATCCGACGCTCGCCATCGCGTACACGAACCTCGGCAACATTCGCTTCCGCCGGGGCGACGAGGCCGCCGCCGAGGCCCTCTACCGCCGCGCCATCGAGGTCGACCTCCGGCAGCCGGAGGCGCACTACAACCTCGGCTACGTGATGCTCGAGCGGGGCGACGCGCGCGGCGCGACGGCGTACTTCGAGCGCGCCCTCGAGGGCGATCCGCGCTTCGCCGACGCGCACTTCAACCTGGCCATGGCCTGGGAGCAGGTGGGCGAGGCCGGCCGCGCGAGGCCGCACTGGCGCAAGTACCTCGAGCTCGAGCCGAGCGGCACGTGGGCCGACGTGGCCCGCGAGCACCTGAAGACCTGAGCCGCCCTCGTTCTCCGCCCTCTGCGGTCCCTCTCCTCTCGATCAGGCGAGAAAGCGGCGCACCTGCGCGATCACGTGCGCGTGTTGCTCGCCGGTCATCGCCGGAAAGAGCGGCAGGGCGAGGGCCGTGCGACAGATGTCCTCCGTCACGGGGAGCGATGGCTCGTCGAGGGCGGCGAAGCATTCCTGCCGGTGCAGGGGCACGGGGTAGTAGACGCGCGACTCGATGCCCGCGTCGTGGAGGAAGGCGCCGAGCGCGTCGCGCTGGGGACTGCGAACGACGTACGCGTGCCAGGCGGGCCGCGACGGTGTGGGAGGGACGTGAGGGAGGACGAGCGGGAGGCCTGCGAGCTCGCTGGCATACCGGGACGCGAGGCGCGCGCGCGACGCGAGCCACGCCGGCAGGTGGCGCGACTTGACGAGGAGGACCGCGGCCTGCAGCGCGTCGAGGCGGCTGTTGCGCCCGAGCTCCGCGTGCCGGTACGCGGCGACCGCGCCGTGCGCCCGAAGACGGCGGACCCGCGCCGCGACGTCGTCCCGCGACGTCACCACCGCCCCGCCGTCGCCCCACGCGCCCAGATTCTTCGTCGGGAAGAAGCTGATGCACCCCGCGTCCCCTCCCCCGCCCGCCGGACGCCCCGCGTCATCGCTCGCGCCGAGCGCCTGCGCCGCGTCCTCGACCAGCACCAGCTCCTCGCCCGCCGCCAGCGCCCGCAGCTCGTTCATCGGCGCGCACAGCCCGAAGAGGTGCACCGGCACCACCGCCCGCACGCGAAGCCCCGCTCCCCTCGCCCGCCGGACCGCATCGTCCACGGTGCGCGCGCTCGCGTTCATCGTCTCCGCTTCCACGTCGCAGAACACCGGCCGCGCCCCCGTCGACGCGATCGCCTCGGCCGCCGCGACGAACGACAGCGCCGGCGTCACCACCGCATCGCCGGCTCCCACCCCCATCGCCCGCAGCGCCAGCTCGATCGCGTCGGTCCCCGACGCCACCCCGACCGCATGCTCCGTCCCGCACTCCCCCGCCAGCCACCTCTCGAACGCCTCGACCCGCGCCCCCAGGACGAACTGCGCCCCCCGCGCGACCTCCGCGATCGCCGCCATCACCTCCTCGACGACCTCGCCCTCCTGCGCCGCGAGGTCGACCAGCGGAACGCGGGTCACCACTTGCGATGCAGCAGCGCCGGCAGCGACGTGCGCACGCGGTCCTGGTACTCGAAGTCGAGTCGCGCGATGGCCATCCCCTCGCCCTCCGAGCACTGCGCCACGACCTCGCCCCAGGGATCGACGATGAGCGACTTGCCGTACGTCTGCCGCCCGCGCGGGTGCTTGCCGTGCTGCGCGGGCGCGAGGACCCAGACCTGGTTCTCGATGGCCCGGGCCCGAAGGAGCGCGTGCCAGTGATCCTTGCCGGTGGTCAGCGTGAAGGCGCTCGGGACCGTGAAGATGCGCGCGCCCTGGTCGACGAGCTTCCGGTACATCTCCGGGAAGCGCACGTCGTAGCAGATGCTGAGGCCCACCTGGACGCCCAGCACCTGCGCGGTCACCGCTTCGCCGCCCGCCATCGTCGCGGCGCTCTCGCGGAGCGACGTGCCGTCCGCGAGGCTGACGTCGAAGAGGTGCACCTTGCGGTAGGTCGCCGTGATGGTCCCCTGAGGATCGACGAGGACCGACGTGTTGTAAGGCCGCTGCGGGTCCTCGCTCTTCTCGGGCATGCCGCCGCCGAGCACCCAGACGCGGTTCGACACGGCCGCCTCGAGCAGCGCCGCCACGATGGGGCCCGGGAACGCGCCGTCGCACCGCTCCGCGAGCTCGCGCTTGTGGGCCTCCTCGCCCATGAAGGCGAAGTTCTCCGGCAGCGTCACGAGCTCCGCCCCGGCGGCCGCGGCCTGCGCGATCCAGTGGCGCACGCGCGACAGGTTCAGGGCGAGGTCGTCCTGCGAGCTGAGCTGGATGACGGCGACGCGCATCGGGGACGAGAGGGGAACCTACCGGGGGACGCCGGGGAGTCAACCTTCGAGCCCGGGAAGAGCGCGGGAACGGGGTCCGACGAGAGAGGGGGGAACAGGGAGTGGAGGAGAGAAGGAGGATTTCGGGGTGCTAGGGTGAGAGGGTGCTGCTGCCGCTCGAGGATCTGGTGCGGCGGTGGCGTGGGCCTCGGTCGAGGCGCGTCGCGATCGAGGGGGTGCGCGGGCGCGTGGCGGCGGCCGCGAAAGAGGGCGGGACCGACGAGGCGGTGGCGCTGGCGCGGGAGCTGCGCGAGCTGAAGCCGCAGGTGCTGGCGGCGTTCGAGGGGGCGAAGGCGTGCGGGGGGTGCGCGAGCGGGCGGTCGCTGCCGCACGGGCGGTGGGACGGCGGGTTCTGCTGCGGGGGGCGGACGGAGGGGGTGTTCGACGTGCAGGAGACGGCGGCGCTGGCGCTCGGGGGAACACGGCCGAGGGACCTCCTTGGGCCCGACGGCGACCACGCGGGATGCGCCTTCCGCGGGCCCGAGGGGTGTTCACTCGACGCGCGCGATCGCCCGAGCTTGTGTGTCCGCTTCGTGTGCCGCGAGCTCGAGTCGGAGCTCCGGGAGAGCGGAGAGTGGACGCGGGTCCGCGAGCTGACGAAGCGCCTGGAGACCACCTTCGCCCGCTTCGTGAAGGCCGTGGAAGAGAGCCCGGGGGGCGCGTTGCCCTAGAAGGTGACGAGGCGGCCGACGATGTCGAGGTCCAGCGCCGGCGTCTGCTGGGTCCAGAGCACCGCGTTGTGCCCCGGGCTCGACCACGCCGAGAGGTAGCTCCGGCCGGCCGGCGAGCCCTCGAGCGTCGACCAGGCGCCCCACGCCGAGCCGTTCCAGACGATCATCCGCACGCTCGACGCCGCGTCGTGCGCGATCGTGACCACGGCCACGTTCGTTCCGTCCGTGAGAAGGACGAGCCCCGACTCGACCACACCGGGATCCGGCGGCGGCGCTGGCAGCGTCGTCCACGTCATGCCGTCGTAGCGGAGGTGGTCGAAGGTCATGTCGATCGAGCGGCGCACCACGCGGAGATCGTCGGCGCCGACCGACACGAAGTCCCAGTCGTCGAAGCTCTGCGACTTGCCCGAAGGGAACACGTTCGCCGGCGTCCCCCAGCCGAGGATGCCGTTCTGGCTCCACGCGACGTTCGACGGGTATGGCACGGCGTCGGCCAGATCCCACAGCGCCAACAGCGAGCCCCCCGCGACGGCGAACGCCCGCGCGTTCACCGTGTCGTACGCCTTGGCGAGCCCCTGCTGGATGCCGAGCATCCCATCCCACGACGTGCCCATGTCGAACCCCTCCGACTCCCAGGCGACCTCGTTGCCCGTGCCCATGTAGTTCGCCCAGCCGGACGAGTCCCACACGCGCGCGTCGGCGGTGACGATGGTCGCGGGGCCGTCGGGCTCGGCGTACGTTCCGTCGAGGGCGGGATCGGTGACCATCGTGACCTGCACGAGCGGGTCGTAAAGGATGGCTCCCCCCGACAGCGTCGCGCGCCCGTGGAAATGGCGGCGGTCGGGGCCGGCGTCCACGTCCGGGAAGTGAAGGCCCAGGGTGAGGTGGACCACGTCGACGCCGGCGATGTCGGCGTAGGCGACGGAGAAGTTCGCGCCGGTCTCGTCGAGCGACGCGGGGAGCTGGAGCGGCGTGGCGGCGGTCCACGTGACGAAGTCGAGCGAGGAGGTGGCCTGGAGCTCGTAGGGCTCGGCGTCCTCGATCCAGAAGAGCCACCAGCGGGCGGAGTGCGTGGCGTAGAGAAGGTGCGTCTGCTGGGAGAGCCCGGTCGGGTACGTGATGGCGCCGACCGACGTGATGGTCACGGGCGAAGTGCCGTCGTCGCCCGTCCCGGGGGCGTCGTCTCCGGAGCCTGCGTCGTCCCCGGGGCCGGTCTCGACCTGCGGCGCGTCCGCGCCCGCGTCCACGCCCGTCGAGGCATCGGGAAGCCCCGCGCCGAGGCCGTTCAACGCGAGGCCGCACGCCGACGCGAGGAGCAGGGCGACCGCGCACGCCAGGAGCGCGAGCATCCACCCGTTCCTCGTAGGTGGCTGCGCCGCTAGCACCGCCACACAGCCTCGCTCCCGACTCGGCTAGAGCGCATGCCCCATCTTGCGCGCTTTCACGGCCAGATACTCCGCGTTGTGCTCGTTCGACGCCCCCTTCAGCGCGACGCGCTCGGCCACGGCGATGCCCCCGTCGACCAGCCCCTGCACCTTCGCGGGGTTGTTCGTCATCAGCGCCACGCTCCGCACGCCCAGATCGGCGAGCACGGCGGCGGCCACGTCGTACCGGCGCGCATCGTCGGCGAATCCCAGGAGCCGGTTCGCGTCCACCGTGTCGACGCCCTCCTGCTGGAGCGCGTACGCCCGCACCTTGTTGCCGAGGCCGATGCCGCGCCCCTCCTGCCGGAGGTACACGATGACGCCGCGGCCCCGCTCGGTCACCGCCTGGAGGGCGAGATCGAGCTGATCGCGGCAGTCGCACTTGCGCGACCGCATCACTTCGCCCGTCCAGCACTCCGAGTGCACGCGCGTCAAGACGGGCTCGTCGCCCAAGGCCACGTCCCCCACGACGAGCGCCATGTGCTCTTCGGGGGGAACGGCCTCCCCCACGCGGTACACGACGGCGCGTACGACGCCGTATTCGGTGGGGACGTCGGCCTCGGCGTAACGAGAGACGGGGGCGGTCAAGCTACCGAGACGGTAGTGCCACCACGCGATGTGTCAATTCGGGGGGGGTCGCGACGTGGCTAGTGGCAGAGCCCTGCGTCGTCGAAGCCGCCGAGCTCCAGCTGGCAGTCCTGCTGGTTGTTCTGGTCGGCCAGAGCCGTGCAAGACGGCTGGTCGGCGGCCGGGAGCATCCCGCAGCACGTCGACAGAGAGGCGCAGGAGCCCGTCGGCGTGCCCCCGCTGCTGGTGCTGCCGGAGCTGCTGCCCGAGCTGCTGCTCCCGCTGCTGGAACCGCTGCCGCTGGAGCTCGTGGGGTTGCACTCACTGTCACAGTTCGAGGTGATGCACGATCCAACGTCCTGGTACGGGCCGCTGCAGCTCGATTCCATCGCCTTCGCCTGGCACGCCGACGAGGCGGCCGCGGTCGCGCTGAACGTCCCACCGGGGCACTCGCAGCTCAGGAGATCACTGCACCCGCTTTCGGCGGCGCTGAGCTGCGAGCCGCACTTGCTCTCCAGGCAGGACCCACAGGCGGCGCTCCCTTGCGACGCCGCGGAATTGACGCAGGAGTTGTTGCCCCCTCCCCCGCTGCTGCTCGAGCATGCGAACGCCGCGAGCGCCGCGGTCACGATACCCCCCACAATCAAGGCTGCTCTCATCATCGCCACGACCTCCCTGGAAGCTTGCACGGCTCGCTGGACCGCGAGCACGTCCCCTTTGGACGGGACGCAGAGGCGTCCCATACATCGATTATCGAGGACATCCGCCCGACGTGTCTATTTGATGAGGGCAGCGCCGGGGCCGACGAACCGGAGCGACACGTGCCCCGTGCTGCCCGGGGCCCACCCGGGCGTGGACGACCCCACGAGGGCCGACGGACTCGCCACGGGCGCGAGCGTCCCCCCGGCCAGCGTGGCGACCGTGACGGGGGTGACGCTGCCCCCGCCGCTGCGGACCCGGAGGTCGACGTCGATGGTGAGGTTCGTGGCCGACGCGCCCTGGGTCCACGTGACCGTCACCCCGTCCGCCCCGTCGTTCACCGCGATCGCCGCGCCGTCGTCGAGCACCACGGAAGACGCCCCGTTCGCCCAGGCCCGCGCCTGCATCTCCGCCGCCTGCGACGCGAGCGTCACGACCCCTGGCGCGCTCGCCTCGACGAGCGTGTCGATGTTCGCCGGCAGCATGGGGACGAGCCCCCCGGCGCGCGCGAAGAGCGGCGGGCTCCCGAGCGGCGCGTCCACGGTGACGTCGCCCGGCCCCGTGAAGACCTGGTCGCTCCACCAGTGCACCCAGGACCCTGGAGGGAGATGCACGCTCGCGTTCGTGGCCCCCGCGGTCGTCACCGGGGCGACGAGGAGGTCCGGCCCGAGCAGGTACTCGCTGTCGGCGACGGCGAAGGTCGCCGGGTCCCCGGGGAACGCGAGCGGCAAGGGGCGGATGGTGACGCCGCCGTAGGTCTGCGCGCCGCGGACGAGGATGGCGTTGTACGGCTCGAGCTGCTGGTGCAGCGTCGCCATCGCCTGGTACTCGGCCCCCGCCGCGTCGTCGTACGACCACGGGAGGCGCGCCCCGTCCTCGTACACCTGCATCACCACCGACAGCGCCGTGTGCTCCATCCAGCGAAGCGTCGACTCGCGCGTGGGCGTCCCCCGGTAGCCGGCGGTGTCCGACCCGAAGGCCGGAAAGCCGCTCACGGCGAGGGTCTGCGCGTCGACGAGGACGGCCGGGAGCCCCCCGACGGCGATGCTCCCGCCGGGCAGCACGTCTCCCTGGTGCTCGAACGCCGCGTCGAGATCCCCCGGCCAGATGACGTCCGCCTGCGCCGCCCCGCCCCATGCCGACGCGCGCACGATGAGCAGGCCGTCGCCGGGGAAGGCCTCATCGAGGACGGCGTGGTCGGTCGCGTGCCACTCGATGGGAAAGAGGCGCCCGGCAGTGGTGGAGGTCGTGCCGTCGGCGAAGGCGACGGGGAAGCGCGCGTCGCCGAGGTTGGGGATGAAGTCCTCGCCGTAGTCGCACTTGAAGCCGTGGAGGTTCGCGCGCGTGGCGTTCGCGACGGCGTTCTCCCAGAGCGCCTGCCCCGCCATGGCCGTGAAGTCCGGGACCCCGGCTCCCGCGGCGGTGGACGTCTTGATGGGGGCCGCCGGCGAGTCGTAGACGTTGCCGTCGCCGTCCTCTACGAGCGCGCCGCTCTGCACGCCCTGCTCGAAGAGCTGCTGCGCCGGGTCCGCGGGGGCCCCCTTGGGCTTCTCGAGGTACGGCGAGGTCCAGCCCATCGCGCGGTACCCGAGGGCGGCGATCTGGCTCATCATCGCCTGCGTATCGCCGAACACCGCCGGCGACAGCGTGTGGTCGTTCATCGACGTCTCCCAGCCGTCGTCGAACCACAGGGCGCTCGTCGGGATGTGCCGCGTCCGGTACTCGCCGGCGATGGACAGAACGTCGTCGGCGTTCGCCCAGTGCCGCCAGTGAAGGAGCGACAAGGCCCACCGCGGCAGCGGGCGCGGAAGGCCGGCGAGGCGGTCGAACCTGGCGACGACGGCGAGCGGATCGGGATCCACGAAGAACCAGACGTCGAGCGTGCGCCCCTCGAAGGTCGCCGTCACCGCCTGCGGAGCCGTCGAGGCGACGTCGAACGCCCCCGCCTGCCTCGTCGACACGAAGACGCCCCATCCTCGCGACGACACGAGGAACGGCACCGGCACGTGCGCCTCGTTGGTGTCCGACTCGAGCGACCCGCCTATGGTGAGGAACATCGGCGTCAGGCGCCCGCTCGCCGAGACGTGGGCGAACTGCTCTCCGAGGCCGGTGTAGAACCCGTCGTCCGCCGCGAGCGCGAGCGCGATGAGCGCCGTGTCGTCGGGCTGCGCGGGCACGACGAGGTGGAGCGCCTTCGTGCTGGTGCCGTCGTCGACGGACTCCGCCGTGACCGTGGCGAGATCGATGGGGAGCGTCGCGAGGCTGCTGTCGGGCTTCGTGGGATCGTGCCACCCGTCGGGATCGTCGGGATCGCTCGTGCGGACGAAGAGGGGCGCCCCCGCCTGCGTGGCGACGACGGTCGTGCTCCCCTGCGCGATCGAGAAGCTCCCGTCGGTCCCCAGCGTCGCCACGAGTCCGCCGCCCATGTCGACCGTGGTCGCCTGAGCCGCCACGGGCGCCGCCGTCCCTCCGTGGCCGCACGACACGACCACCAGAGCCATCAGAGCGAAGGAGGTCTTCTTCATTTTCTCCCCTTTCCCTGGGGGCCCCGGGGCTTCATATTCAGCCCCACGCCGATGGAGCTCAAGAACCTCATCGAGACTCACCTGGATCTTCCGCGTCTCTCGAAGGACCTCGACGAGATCGGGACCCCCGCCCGCATCTGGGCCACGCGGCAGTGGACGCGCGGCATCCAGGCCAAGCTGTGGGAGGCCGTGAAGGGCTTCCGCCCGGTGACGCTCGACGACTACGTTCCCCCCGGGATCGCCCCCCACGTGGAGGTCATCCACCACGGCATGAACACGCTGCCGGCCCACAACCACTTCCAGAAGCGCTTCACCAAGCCCGCCGACCCCGAGGCGAAGGACCAGCTCGTCGGCTTCAACTACCAGGGTCTCTCCGCGTTCACGGGCCCGGGCTACTACGTGGCGCATCCGGCCAGCGACGCCGGCGAGGTCGACATCGACTACACGATGCTCCCGAAGGAGAAGCCCGACTCGTGGCCTCCCATCGTCCCCAACTCGGAGCGGCTCGGGCGCTTCGTCTACTACGGCATGGTCGACGTGATGCGCGGCATCTCGACGCACGTGTCCATCGGCCGGGCGCGCAAGAAGAGCGGATGGATGGATGCCTGGTTCGTCCTGGTTCGGGAAGACCCGGACCTCACCCCGTCCGCCGACGCGCCTGCCGCATCTTGAGCGCTCGCGACGGGGCCTACACCCTCCGCGTGCTCGATCGCGTCCGGGAGGTCCCGGCCGCGACGTGGGACGGGATGCTCGGCGAGGAGAGCTCCCCCTTCGTCGAGCACGCCTGGCTCGACATGCTGGAGGAGACGGGCTGCGTCGGGAAGGACACGGGGTGGCTGCCGGCGCATCTGTCGCTCTGGCGCGGGGAGACGCTCGTCGCGGTCGCGCCGTCGTACATCAAGGGGCACAGCGAGGGGGAGTTCGTCTTCGACTGGAGCTGGGCGGATCTGGCGAACCGCATGGGCGTCCCGTACTACCCGAAGGTGGTGCTGGCGGTGCCGTTCACGCCGGCGACGGGCGACCGCGTTCTCGTGGCGCCCGGGGAGGACCGCGCGCTGATGACGCGGCTCGTCGCGGGGGCGGCGCGCGAGTGGTGCGGTCGGTTCAAGGGAGGCGGGGTGCACGTGCTCTTCCCGCGGGAGGAGGCGGGAGACTCGCAGGCGTGGGAAGAGAGCGGGTACCTGCGCCGCGAGGGGTTCCAGTTCCACTGGTTCCGGCACGCCGACACGACGTTCGACGGCTATCTGGCGCGGTTCACGTCGAAGCAGCGCAACCAGATCAAGCGCGAGCTCCGGGGCGTGGCCGAGCGCGGGGTGACGGTGGAGACCTTGCCGCCCGAGGGCCACACGCGGGAGCTCGCGCGGACGATGCACGGGTTCTACGCGTCGACCATCGAGAACCACGGGATGTGGGGCCGGATGTACCTGCGGGAGACGTTCTTCGAGGCGGTGGTGGAGCGCTTCCGGGAGCGGCTGGCGTGGGTCGTCGCGCGGGACGAGGACGGGGAGCCCGTCGGGGGCGCGTTCAACGTCGTGAAGGGGCGGAGGCTCTACGGCCGGTACTGGGGGGCATCCGTGCAGCTCCCTTACCTGCATTTCGTCGTTTGCTACTACGCGGGCATCCGGCACTGCCTCGAGCGGGGGCTCGACGTCTTCGAGCCGGGCGCGGGTGGGGAGCACAAGCGGGCGCGGGGCTTCGTACCCACGTTGACGCGGTCGTTCCACTGGCTCGCCGACCCGAGGATGCGCAGCGTCATCGGGGCGCACGTGGCCCGGGAGCGGGAGCGCGTCCGGGAGCACGTGGCGGGCGGCGACGGGGAGCCGGACTGAGCCTGACCGAACCGTGACAATCGCTCCGGGCGGATGACCCAATCGTGGCGGTGGCCCGTACCCCCTCGCTCTACCTAGGGGAAGTGATCGCCATCGCTCTGTTCTTCGTCCTCCACTGGCAGCTCTCGGTGTTCTTCCAGAGCTTCTTCCTGCACAGGTACGGGGCGCACCGCCAGTTCACGATGAGCAAGGGCTGGGAGCGGGTCTTCCACTTCATCGCGTGGGCCGTCTGCGGGGCGAGCTTCCTCAACCCGCGGGCGTACGCGGTCATGCACCGGATGCATCACGCGTACAGCGATACGCCGATGGATCCGCACTCGCCGGTGCAGCAGACCAAGTTCCTCTCGATGATGTGGCGGACGAAGGTTCAGTACGAGCACATCAAGAACCGCAAGGTCGCGGTCGACCCGAAGTTCGAGGGTGGCTACCCGGAGTGGAAGCTCTTCGACGAGACGCTCTCCAACTGGCCGGTGTCGATCGCCTGGGGCGCGCTCTACACGCTCTTCTACATCGCGTTCGCCCCCAGCCTGTGGTGGGTCGCCCTCGCGCCGATCCACTGGTTCCTCGGCCCGATCCACGGCGCCATCGTGAACTGGTACGGCCACAAGGTGGGCTACCGGAACTACGACAGCGACGACAACTCGAAGAACACGCTGGTGTTCGACGTGCTCACGATGGGGGAGCTCTTCCAGAACAACCACCACAAGTGGGGCCAGTCGCCGAACTTCGCCAACCGCTGGTTCGAGATCGACCCGGCCTACCAGGCCATCAAGGTGTTCGGCTGGCTGGGCATCATCGACACGTCGAAGTCGCAGGTCGCCCGGTGGTCGCCGGAGAAGGCCGCCAAGAAGGCCGTGAAGCCCGCCCCGGCGCCGCTGATGCTGCCGGCCCCGTCGCCGATGGACGGGGAGTAGAGGGTCGGCGGGAGACCGTCGTAGGTCGGGGGGACTGGATCGAGTCTCGTCGGTGCGTGATCGAGCTTCGATCGCTCGTGATCGAGCTTCGATCGCTCGTGATCGAGCTTCGATCGCTCGTGATCGAGCTTCGATCGCTCATGATCGAGCTTCGATCGCTCGTGATCGAGCTTCGATCGCTCATGATCGAGCTTCGATCGCTCATGATCGAGCTTCGATCGCTCATGATCGAGCTTCGATCGCTCGTGATCGAGCTTCGATCGCTCGTGTTCGAGCTTCGATCGCTCGTGATCGAGCTTCGATCGCTCGTGATCGAGCTTCGAGGATGCCCGAATCGAGCTTCGTCGGTGACCCTTCGTGGCTCGGATCAGAAGGTCAGGGCGGCCGTGAGGCCCATGGGGGCACTTCCGGCGCCGGGACGGAGGGTCATCGCGGACCCTGGAGCTTCGACGTGGGGGCTCCGTGGCGGAACGAGCTGCCGCACGACCCCGTAGACCAGCAAGGCAACGCCGACGCCCTGCGCCACCCCGTCGGCGGCGAAGAGCGCCTGCTGCGCGCCGGTCCAGCGAGCGCCGTCGGGCTGACTCCCCGCCAGAGTCATCCAGGGTCCCGCCACGGGGATGGGGAGCAGACGGTCGGCCGTGTGCTGGCAAGAGAAGATGCCCCACCCCGTCTGGCTGTTCAGGCACTGCACCTGCTTCATCGAGTCGCCCACGTACGCCGTGTAGCTGGCGCCGTACGACGCCCCGAAGAGAACGGCCCCCGTCACGAGGAAGGCGTTCGGCGAAGACCAGGGGCGGACGGCCTCGGGCGGCGCCGCCACCTCTTGCGCAGCCCCGGTCCGCGCGATGCCCAGGGCGCACAACGCCCCGAGCACGGTGACCACCCTTTTCGGCCGCGGTCCCTTCATCGTCGGAGGAAGCCCGCGAGAGCTCGTCCGTATTCCTCAAAGGGGGTTTGGCCGCAGAGGCGCCGAGACGTAGAGCCGAGAGGGCCGCAGAGCCGCCGAGACGCAGAGCCGATTTCTTGGATTCAATTCTCCCCACAGAATCTCTCTCTGCGTCTCTGCGCCTCTGCGGCCAATCTCTCTCCGCGTCTCCGCGCCTCTGCGGCCAATCCCTCTCCGCGTCTCCGCGCCTCTGCGGCCAACCCCCTCTCTCAGCCGAGAGGTCTCCTCTACTTGAATGAGTCCTTCGCCGCCCTCACCGCCCCGAAGGCCGCCGCGTCGTCGGCCTCCACCGCGATCCCCAGCGTTTTCCGCAGCTCCGCTTCTCCGACCCGCAAAAACGGGTTCACCCGGCGCTCCTCGTCGAGGGTCGTCCCGATGGTGGGCTTCCCCTCCCCTCGCAGCTTCGCCGCCCTCTCCTGCGCGCGCTTCACCTCCGCGTTCGACGGCTCGACGTGCGCCGCGAACCGCAGGTTCCCCGCGGTGTACTCGTGCCCGCAGTGGACGCGCGTGTCGCCCGGGAGCGTGAGCACCCGCTGCAGCGACGCGTGCATCATCGCCGGCGTCCCCTCGAAGATGCGCCCACAGCCCGCGCAGAACATCGTGTCGCCCGTGAAGACGACGCGCTGGCCCCCGTGGTCGACGAAGTACGCGACGGCGCCCAGCGTGTGACCGGGGATGTGCAGGCACCGCGCCTCCACGTCCCCCACGCGCACCGTGTCGCCAGTGTCCACGCCGTGCGTCATCGCCGGCACGCGCGCCTCGTCCGACCGGTGCGCAACGACCTCGAGCCCCAGGTCCTTCGCCAGCTCCTCGTTGCCGCCGACGTGGTCCCAGTGGTGGTGCGTCGTCCAGATGACGCGCGCCTTCGCGCCCTCGCGCTTCAACGCGTCGCGCACCGGCGCCGCCTCCGAGGCATCCACGATGGCCGCGTCGCCCCCGTCCGCGATGACGAGGTACGCGTAGTTGTCCTCGAGGCACGGCACCGGCACGACGCGCATCACTGGCCTCCCTGCGCTTCTTTCTTTCTCCGCGCCCAGCTGTTCAGGCAGTCCCCCGTGCACGCATAGGGGGGGATCTCCTTGATGGTCTTCACGAAGGCCTCGTAGCGGGCCTTCATCGCCTTCCAGTCGTCGCCCTTCAGGATGGGCTCGTGCTCGGTCGGGTCCTTCGTCAGATCGAAGAGCTTGCAGTAGCTGTCGTTGTCGAAGCAGATGAGCTTCTCGTGATCGTGGAGGAGCGCGCGGCGGCGGCCGTTGTCGCTCGTCATCGGCAGGTCGACGACGACGTCGCGCGGGTCGCTCGGCGCGCCGTAGATCTCCTTCACGAGCGAGTGCCCTTCGTACGACGGATCGGGCGCGACGCCGAAGAGCTCGAGGATCGTGGGCGCGAGGTCGACGGCGCTCCGGAGGACGTCGACGTGCCGCGGCGCCGCGCCGGGGGCGACGAACATGAGCGGGACGTGGACGAGCGGCTCCCACACCTCGAACCCGTGGCGGTTCATGCCGTTCTCGCCGAACTCCTCGCCGTGATCGCTCGTGACGATGACGACGGTGCGCTTCGCCCAGGGCTTCGACGCGATGAAGTCGAGCAGCTTGCCGACGTACCGGTCCGTGAACGTGACCTCCCCGTCGTAGCGGTCGCGGTCCGTCTTCCCCCAGTCGATCCCCTCGTGCCTCTGGTAGAGGTCGTGCGGATCGAGGAAGTGCGCCCAGAAGAAGAAGCGGCGCGAGTCGTTCGCCGTGTCGCCCAGGTCGTGCTCGGCGAGCTGCTCGGACTGGGGCGAGGTGATGTCGCGGTCGGTGTTCGGGTCGAAGGCGATGCCGGGGACGATCTTCCAGTCGTCGAAGCCCTGGTCGAAGTTCGCGGCCTTGAAGTACATGTGCGCCATGACGCCCATCGTGCGAATGCCCGCCTTCTGGAGGAGCTTCGGAAAGAAGACGTCGTTCCGGTAGGTGCCGAAGAAGTACCCGCTGCGCTGGAGCTCGGACGGCAAGCGCCCGCCGAGCAGGCCCCCGAGGCTCATCGAGGTGTAGGACGACATCGAGTACGCGCGCGTGAAGCTGACGGCGGTCTTCTCGAGCTCGGTCAGGCGCGGAGCGATGGGGCGGCCGTAGCCGTTCCAGGGCATGTCGGAGCGCAGGCTGTCGATGGAGAGGACGATGACGTTGCAGTCCTTGGGCGGCCCGGCGGGCGGCGGCGGGGCCGAGGCCACGGGCGCTGCGGTCGAGCCGGCAGCGGCCATCGCGGCCGGGGCCGTGGTGGAGGGCGCGGCGACGGTGGGCGTCTGCGAGCCCGGCTGGGCCGGCGGCGCGTCCTTGGAGCAAGCGACCGCGCCGGAGAGGCCGAGGAAAACCACGGCCGAGCTTGCGGCCGACAGGGTGAAGCGCTGCATCGAGGTCATGGTTTCTCACCTCAACGCCCGGCCGACGCAAGTTTTTCGGAGCCCGGCCCGACAATTACGATTCGACCGTGATCTGCAGCTTCTGCCGCATCTCGAGGTACTCCTCGCTGATGCTGTAGAGGACGACCTCCTTGACGCGCTCCTTGGCGGGCACGCTCGAGGCATCCTCCGTCGCGCGCATCACCTCGGCCGCGGTCGCCAGATCGTGCGCCAGAAGGAACCCGGCGCGGTCGGCGGTCATGTCGATTGCGTTGACCCACTTCTTCAGGTCGATGGCGCCGCCCGACTGGAGCAGCTTGGAGACCATGCTCGCGAGGATCTCCTTCTGGACGCCCTGGAAGTCGTGATGCATGACCCCCATCGCCTCGGTCACCTGCCCCTGGAGGTCCGGCGCGACCGGGAACTGCGGGACGCACAGCTTGATGGCCGCGAAGAGCCAGGCCTTGAGGCCCGTCCCCGTCGGCACGAGGTGCCGCACGTAGAAGCCCGGGCGGAAGTACGTCATGTGACGGCCCGCGACGAACGCGAGCGACTGGTTGGGCACGACGCTCTCGAACGCCGCGCGCCCGAGCACGATGGCCGGCGTGTGCGCGTGAAGGAACCCCAGGCCCGCCGGATCGTTCGGGTTCTGGAACACCGGCGGCGCCGCGAAGCCGAGCACGCCCGACACGTAGTAGAGGGTCTGCGACACCGGATACGGGTGCATCTGCAGCTCGATGCGGTAGCGCGGATCGTAGCCGAGGGTCTCGAGCGGCTGGGTGCGCGCCCGGATGATGGTCGGCTGGATGGCGGCGAAGATGCGCGTGACCAGCGGGTCCGCGTCGGAGTGCGCCATCCGGTCGGACCAGTCCTCCTCGTCGAGCACGGCCTGGGCGGGCGCGGCGTTGTCGCCCCGGTGACGCCGGTAGAAGCGCTCCTCGTCGGGCTCGGCGAGGTTCAGCACGGCGAGGGCCTGGCAGAGGCACCACGCGGGATCGGGCTGGCGCGCCTCGGTGTAGAGCTTGCGGAGGAGCTTGTAGCTCTCCACGCGGTACGGGTTCCGCCGCAAGATCTGCGACTGGGCCTTCACGGCCTTCTCCAGGTACTGCGTGACGTCGCTGGCGTAGAGCTCCGCCAGCGTCTCGGCGCGCTCCCGTCCGTCCGGCTCGAAGGCCTGCGCGGCCTCGTAGGCGTCGATGGCGAGCTCCGGCTCGTTCAGGAACTTGCGATAGAGCTCGCCCATCTGGTCGAGCACCTGGACGATCTTCGCCCGGTCCTGCGTCTGCTTGGCGTACTCGAGCTGCGCCTTGAGCAAGCGCTCCACGCCCTCGTGGTCGCCCTTCTGCCGCCGAAGCTCGATGGCCTCGTCCATGGCCTTCGTCAGCGTGGGGTCGAACTCGATGGCGCGGGCGTAGAACGTGAGCGCCTGGTCGATCTCCCCGAGCTGCCGCGAGCTCACGATGGCCGCGGTGTGCATGTACTTGGCGCGCTGCTTGGGATCCTCGACGAAGTCGGCGAGGCGGAGCACCACCTCGACGAGCTTCGCCCAGTCCTTCTCCTCCGAGTAGAGCTGCATCAGCTTCGTCAGCAGCTTGCGGTCGTCCGGCCGCTCTTCGAGGGCGGCGACGTAGGTCTTGCTGGCGCGCGCGCGGTCGTTCAGCTTCGAGAACTCGGCGTCGCCGATCTCGAGGAGCAGGTCGAAGCGCTCGGCGCCGACGGCCACCTCGAGGCGGCGGCGCTTCGTGCGGATGAACTCCTCCCAGTCGCCCGTCTGCTCGTAGACGCGCGCCAGCGCCTGCAGAGGCTCGGGGCTCGCCGGATCCGAGTCCGCCGCGGCCCGCAGGGCGTCGACCGCTTTGTCGAGCTCCCCGAGCTTGCGCAGCGACTCTCCGAGGCGCCACTGCGCGTCCGCCCGGTCGACGTGCGCCAGCTCGGCGCCGTGCCGATCGAGCAGGCGCTGGTACATGTCGCGCGCCGACTGCGCGTCGCCGGCGTCGAACATGACCCGGGCGACCCGCGCCAGCGCCGCCGCGTCGTCGGGCGCGATCTGCTCGAGGGCGTCGACCGCCGCCGCGAGCCGCGGATGGCTCGCCGTCATCGACGAAGGCGGGAGGGACTCGCGCGACCCGTCCTTGCTCGAGATGGCCGGCGACGACACGCGCGTCGACACGCTCCGCCCGTAGGCCTCGACGTAGCGGACGAGCGCCCGCACCGCGTCCTCCTTCGGGAGCACGGTGGCCCGGCTCACGAGCGACTCGAGGTGCTTGCTCGCCTCGAGGTAGCGCTGCCCCTCGAAGGCGAGATCGCCCAGCACGAGGAGCGCCTCGGCGTTCGTCGGATCGAGGTCCGTCGCCGTGCGCGCGTTCGACTCGGCCTTGTCGTTGTCGTGCAGCTTCTCGCGCTGCACGCGCGCGAGCTCCGCGTGGAGGCGCGCCTTGGCCATCTTGCCTTCGGCGTGCGTCAGCTCCTTCTCGACGAGCGCCACGACGCTCTGCGCATCGCCGCGGGCGGCGTACGCGAGGCGAAGCGCCGACGCGGCCGACGCGTCCTTCGGGTTCGCCTCGAGCGCCAGCTTGTACCGCTCGATGGCGCCGTCGCGGTCCCCGCGCCCCTCGAGGAGCCGCGCGGCCCGGAGCCACTGCTCGGCCTTGCCCTCGGGCGTCGCCGCCTTGGCCGCCAGCGCCTCGATGGCCGAAAGCGCCGCGTGCGCGTCGCCGCTGAGCTCCCGGAGCCTCGCCAGGGCCTCGAGCGCCCCCGCATGGCCGCTGCTCATCTCGAGCACCTGCTCGTAGACGCGCGTCGCGCGGTCCGGCGAGCCGATGTTCTCGGCGAGCACGCGGGCGCGCTGCATCGTCAGCTCGACGCGCCGGGCGTCATCGCCTGTCACCTCGGCGTGCTTCTCGTAGAGCTTGTCGAGCTTCTCCCATTTGCCGAGGGCCCGGTAATGGCGAGGCAGCGTGGTGAGCGCCTGGTCGTTGGCGCCGTCGAAGCCGAGCATGGCCTCGAGGCACTCGGCGGCGCGCTCGTGATCGAGGAACTCCTCGTCGTGGAGGGCCGCCATGCGCTCGTAGAGGTTGATCTTCTGCCGAGGGGTGGCCGCCATCGCGATCTGCCGCTCGAGGTTCTCGAGGAGCTCGCGGTACTTGCCGGTGCGGTTGTAGACGCGGTCGAGGCCCTTCAAGGCCTGGAGATCATGCGGCTCGATGGCGAGCACGCCCTCGAAGCGGCGGGCGGCCTCGGCGAGGTCCTCCAGGTGGTCCTCGTAGACCTCGGCCACCTTGAGGAGCGCGTCGGCCTTCTCGCGGCCGCGACGCGACTCGGCCCGGCGCTCGAGGATCGCGACGAGCGACTGGAAGTCCCCCGTCCGCTCGGCGATGCGCGCCATCCCGTCGCTCGCCTTGAGGTGCCCGGGGTCCTCCGTCAGCACCTGCGCGAAGAGCTCCTTCGCGCGAGCGACGTCGTTCAGCTTCTGCTCGTAGAGCTCCGCCGCCTCGGCCCGCAGATCGCGCGCCCGGGGAGAGCTGCCCGCCGCATCCGCGCGGGCGATGAGCACGGTGACGAGCTCGGGCACCTGCTGCGCCTTGCGGTAGATGCTCGTCAGGCCCTCGTAGGCCTCCTCGCTGGCGGGGTCGGTCGTGAGGATCTGCTGAAAGGCGAGCAAGCCCATGTCCGGCCGCCCGACCTTCTGGTCGTACCAGCGCCCGGCGTACGCCAGGAGCGCGTTGCGCTCGGTCGACGAGAGCGTCTCGGCCTTGCTCCCCTCGGTCACGGCGCTCAGCACCTCGTTCCACAGGTGCGCCTTGCCGCCGGCGAGCCGCTCGATCTCGTCGGCGAGCTCGCGCGTCGACGGCGCCTCGCAGAGGGCGCGCGCGTAGGCGAGGATGCCCTGGTCCGGGTCCTCGAGCTCGGCGGCGCAGATGCGGCCGATCTCGGCGAAGATGCGCGACCGCTCCTCGCCGGGCGGCTCGAGCTCGCTGCGGGCCATGAGCGACTCGACGATCTCGCCGTACTTGCCGAGGGCCTTGCGCACCTCGTCGAGGGCGATGAGCGCGATCTCGTCCTTCGGATCGAGCTCGACGAGCTGCGCGTACACGCGCTCGGCGCGCTCCTTGTCCTTCACGGCGGCGTCGAAGATGCGGCCCGCTCGGTAGAGGAGGGACTTTTTCACCTCGAGGGCGTCATCGTCGTTCAGGTCGACGCCGTTCGAGGCCTGCTCGAACGCCTCGGCGATCTTCGTCGCGTCCGCCCCCTCTTCGATGGCGGCCTCCAGCGCGATGGCGGCCTCCGCGTCGTCGGGCGCGGCGATGAGGAGGTCGACGAGCGAGGCGAGGCGATCCTCCGGAAAGGACGCCTGCGCGGCGCGCATCGCCGACGAGGCTCTCCCGAGCGACTCGAGCTGATCGAGCACCGCGGCGGCGTCCTTGGGGCGCCTCGCGGGATCCTTGGCGAGGAGCGAGAGCACGAAGTGGTCGACGTCCTTCGAGACCCAGCCGCGGGGCGCCTTGGCGCTGGGCGGCTCGGCGACCTGCGACACGTGGGCGAAGGCGGCGTCGGTGGCGCTGTCGAACGCGAAGACGGGCTTGCCCGAGAGCAGCTCGAACATCATCGCGCCGAACGAATAGACGTCGCTCGCCGAGTCGGCGCGGAGGCCCCGGACCTGCTCGGGCGCGATGGTCTTCGGCGAGCCGATGACGGCGAGCACGCCCGTGTGCCCGTTGGCGACGGTCGGCCGCTGGCGGAGGCGGTCGGTGCCGAAGTCGATGAGCGTGACGCGCAGGCCGCCCTCGGGGGTGCGCCCGACGAGCACGTTCTCGAGCTTGAGGTCCCCGTGGACGATGCGCGCCTGGTGGAGGGCCGCGAGCGGCTCCAGGATCGCGTGGAGGGTGGGCTTCAGCTCGTTGATGTGGGACGGGCCGGTGCGCGCGAAGCGGGCGCTCAGCGTCTGCGCGTCGACGTGGACGTAGCTGATCCAGTAGGCGCCGTCGGTCTCGCCGGCGTCGATGCCCCTCGGCAGCCCCGGGTGCTCGACGCTGGCGACGAGGCGGTTCGCCGTGAGGAGCCTCTGCACCGCGCGTTTGTCGCGGCAGGCCTCGCGCTTGAGGACCTTGAGGACGCGGTCCTCGTTCCCGCGGCGCGTGAGGTACACGGTAGAGAGCTCGCTGTCGCCGAGCTTCTTGAGGACGGTGAACTCCCCGAGGATCTTCCCGGGCGCCATCTCCTCGCGGCCGTAGAGGCCCGCCACGTCGCGCACGCGAGGGTCGACGCCCTGCCGCGACACGAGGATGACGTCGACCAGCGCGTCGATGCGATCCCCGTCGACGCAGCGCTCCGTGAGCGCCTTGGCGAAGCTCGCCTTGGCGGTCGCGCCGCCGACGTCGATGGGATCGAGGCCGAGCAGGCGCTGGCTCATCGAGGTCATCTCGTCGAGCGAGAACAGGCGCTCGAGCTCGGCCCGGAGAATGTCGATCGTCGGATTCATGGTCGTGTGCACCCTACGGCAGAAGGCGGCCGATGGTAGCGAATGCCCCCGGCGGGGATCTACACACAACCAGCCCGTCCTGCCTGGGCTTTTCCGCGCCCTCCACCTCTCCGCTGCGTCTCCGATGCCCAGAGAGAGATTGGCCGCAGAGGCGCAGAGACGCAGAGAGGAATGGGGCTTTCACCCAACGCTCTGCTCTGCGTCTCCGCGGCCAATCCCCCTCTGCGTCTCGGCGCCTCTTGCGGCCCATCCCTCTCGGGCGACCCTAGTGGGCGACGTGCTCGCGGGTGACGCCGGGGTGGGTGGGCTCGCCCGGCTCGTGGCGGGGGTTCTGGGTCTGGTGGGAGCCGTCGCGGCCCTCGAAGGAGAGGAGCAGGTCCCGGTCGTAGATGAACTGGTCGCGCGAGTCGTAGGGGGCGGCGTGCATGCCGGTGTCCATGCGGATGGCGTCGCACGGGCAGGCCTCGACGCAGTAGCCGCAGAAGATGCACCGCAGCTCGTCGATGACGAACTTCACGGGGTAGCGCTCGTAGCCGCGGCGCTTGTCGCCCTCGGGGTACTCCCCGGCCTCGATGAAGATGCACTGCGCGGGGCACGCCGTGGAGCAGCACAGGCAGGCGACGCAGCGCATGCTGGCGTCGTCGCGCGTCGTCAGCCGGTGGACGCCCCGGAAGCGCTCCGGGTACGGGCGCTTCTGCTCGGGGTACGAGATGGTGGTGATGCCGTCGTCGTACCGGTCGAGGACCGGGTCGGGGCGCTTGCCGCGGACCATCTCGCGCGTGTTCTCGAAGAAGTGACGCATCGAGACGCCGACGCCGCGGAAGATCTCGGGGAGGTAGCTCTTCACCTCGAGGTTGCGGGCGGCGTAGTCGACCGGCGTCGCGTTCGTCGGCGCCGGGGGCTTTCTCGGGAATGCAGCGGTTGCCATGGCTTGCCTCAGGCTTGCATCGCGGCGGACTTGGTGCCGCCGCCCTTGACGGAGTAGGCGGCGGACGACCCGAGGAGGTCGCGCTGGTGCCGGACGGGCGCGAAGAACCCCGCGACCCCGCGGACGAGGAAGTACGTGACGACGACGGCCACCAGCGCCTGCGACACGTCACCCGCGATCTTGATCCCGTCGCTCACCGCGGTGCCGGCCTTGTCGAGCGCCAGCCACACCACCCCCGTGACGAGGATGTTCGCCAGCGACGCCGGCAGGAGCAGCTTCCACCCGAGCTTCATCAGCTGGTCGTAGCGGAACCGCGGCAGCGACCAGCGCACGACCACCTGCACCCAGCAGAGGACGAGCACCTTCCCGAAGAAGGCGAGCACGTTGATGATCGTCATCCAGAAGTGCGCGATGGGCGCGGCCAGGAGGGTCGTGCCCCCGAAGGCCACGGTCAGCCCGTCGCGGTGGAAGAAGGGGAGCGCCCATCCGCCGAGGAAGATCGTGACGAGGAGCATCGAGCTCGTGACGACCTCGGCGTACTCGGCGAAGTAGAACATCCCGAACTTCATCCCCGCATACTCGGTGAAGTAGCCCGAGACGAGCTCGCTCTCGGCCTCCGGGAGATCGAACGGGATGCGCTTGTTCTCCGCCACCGCGGCCGTGAAGAAGAGGAAGAACGCGAGCGGCTGCACGAAGATGCCCCACGCGTGCTCCGACTGCCACCGGACCATGTCGTCGAGCCGCACCGTCCCGTAGACCATCATCGCGCCGATGAGCGACATGCCCAGCGTGACCTCGTAGGAGACCATCTGGCTGGCCGCGCGGAGGGCGCCCATCAGGCTGAACTTGTTGTCGCTCGACCAGCCGGCGATCGCCGCGCCGATGATCCCCTGCCCTGCCATCGCGAAGACGAAGAGGATGCCGACGCCGAGCGGCGCGATCATGAGGTCGATGGGGAAGTAGCCCGCCTTGAGGTCGGCCGAGCACGTCCCGAAGCGCTCGACGGCGGGGCCGAACCAGAACTCGGGCCAGCGAACGTGGAACTCGTGCGGGCAGATGGTGTCGCCGAACGGGATCGTGCCGACGAGGGTGAACACCATGGCGAGCGCCATGATCGGCGCCAGCATGAAGAGGAGCTTGTCGGCCTTCGGCGGCGTGAAGTCCTCCTTCGTGAAGAACTTCAGCCCGTCGGCAGCGGTGTGGAGGAGCCCCGCGACGCGCAGCTCGAACTTGCCGATCTTGATGACGGCGCGGTTCGGCCCGATGCGGTCCTGGATCATCGAGCTCTGACGCCGGTCCGCCCACGTGAGGATGGCGGCCAGGTTGAGGACGAAGAAGACCATGATGAAGATCTTCACGAGGGCCCAGACGATTAGCGATCCCATGGCGTCACTCCGCGCTCGCGTTGCCGGAGACCGGCCCGGACGCCGCGCTCGCCGGGAGGGGGTGAGCCTCCGCCGGCATGGCCCCGATGAGGTGCCCACGGATCTGCTTCAGCTTGTTCCACGACGGCTCGAAGCCGAGGGCCGTCGCCAGCTCGGCCAGCTGCTTCCACGCCGGCTTGCTCGCGCCGAGGGGCTCGAGCGCCTTCTCGGCGACCTGACGCATCCCCTTCGCGTTCACGTACGTCCCCGAGTGCTCGGCCCACGAGGTGGCCGGGAGCACGACCCTCGCCTTCTCGGTCAGCGGGCCGCGATGCGCGGCGACGGTGACGAGCTTGACCGAGCCGAGCGCGGCGGCATCGACGGGAGCCGAGCCGCCGAGGGCGATGACGTGCGTGATGCGGCGGGCAGCGACGTCGTCGACGAGCGCCTGAAAGGGCTTCGCCTCGGGGGCGAGCTCGCGGACGCCGCGCGTGTTCGAGTTCTTGTCGCGGTGGATGAGGATGTCGTCCTCGTACCCGTCGGGGCGGCCCGACCAGTAGAGGTTCTTCGCCCCCATCAGCACGAGGGCGAGCTCGCGAAGGGCCCAGTTGTCCTCGAGCGAGTACCGCGCGCTGAAGACCACGGCGACGGATCCCGCGGGCGCCCCCAAAAAGAGCGACTTCACCTCGTCGAGCGCCTGGCCGGTGGTCCTCGCCGCGCCGTCGACCGAGGCCTCGAGGACGCGGCCGTCGTGCGCTTCCTTGTAGGTGAGCATGCCGTCGTCGCACATCCAGTACTTGTTCACCTTCTCGTTGTCGCGAGGGCGGTACCGGTACGCCTTGTTGTAACGAGGGTCGTAATCGAGGTGAGCGTTGCACCCCGTCGCGCAGCCCTGGCAGACGCTGGGAGCCGTGCGCAAGAACCAGACGCGCGCCTTGAAGCGGAAGTCCTTCGTCGTCAGCGCTCCGACGGGGCACACGTGCTCGGTCATGAACGTGTAGTGCCCGTCGAGCTGCCGCCCGGGGGAGACGAAGATCTCGTTCAGGTTGCCGCGCTCGCGCATGTCGAGCACCGGGTCCTTCGCCACCTCCGCCATGAAGCGGACGCACCGGGTGCACATGACGCAACGCTCGCCGTCATAGACGATGGTCGGGCCGAACACGACGCCCTTGGGCTTGTGAATCGGCTCGTCGTGCATCCGCTTCTGCGTCTTCTGGTACTCGAGCCAGTAGTCCTGCAGCGAGCACTCGCCCGACTGATCGCAGATGGGGCAGTCGACGGGGTGGTTGAGGAGCAGGAACTCCTGCACGTCGTGGCGCGCCTTGGCGACGTGGGGGCTCGTGTCGCCGAGCACCTCCATCCCGTCGGCCGCCGCCATGTAGCAAGCCGGCTGGAGTTTCGGCTTCTGGACCGGCTTGTACTCGCCGGTTTTGGCGTCGAGCTCGAGGATGTCGAGCGACAGCGGCCGCTGCCCGGGCTTGGGCAGGATCTCCACGAGGCACATGCGGCAGTTCGCGGGGGAGCTCAGCCCCGGGTGCCAGCAGTAGTGCGGGATCTCGAGCCCCTGCCGGTCTGCGGCGCGGATGATGGTGTCGCCCGGCTCAAACGGAACCGTCTTCCCGTCCAGCTTAAACGTAGGCATCCGCATCCTCACTCAGAACCGCGAGCGTCAGCGAGCGGTGGGCGTCCATGGTGTCCATCAGTGATCGCACTCGCCGCCGATCATGTTCAGCGACCCGAACGTCGGCACGATGTCGGCCAGCATGCGGCCCTCGATGAGCTTCGAGACGCCGCCGACGATCTGGAAGCACGGCGGGCGAATGCGCACGCGGTACGGCGTCCCCGAGCCGTCGGACACGAGGTAGTAGCCGAGCTCGCCGTTGCCGGCCTCGGTGTACGAGTAGACCTCGCCCGCGGGGACCTTGGCGCCCTCCATGATGAGCTTGAAGTGCTGGATGGTCGCCTCGATGGTCGTGTAGACCTCCGACTTCGGCGGGAGGACGACGCGCGGGTCGTCGCAGTTCACGGGCCCGCTGTCGGCCATGCGCGCGAGCGACTGCTCGATGATGCGCTTGCTCTGGCGGATCTCGCCGAGGCGGACGAGGAAGCGGTCGAGCGTGTCGCCCCGCGTGCCCACGGGGACGTCGAAGTCGACCTCGTCGTACTTGAGGTAGGGGTGCGCCTTGCGGATGTCGTAGGAGACGCCCGTCGCGCGAAGGCACGGCCCCGTCCACCCGAGCGCCACGGCGTCGGCGCCGCTGATGGGACCGACGTTCTCCAGCCGGTCGAGGAAGATTCGGTTTTTGAGGAGCATCCGCTCCCCTTCCTCGACGATGTGGAGGATCTCCGGCAGCGCCGCGAGGCACATCTTCTTGAAGTCCGGCGTCGGCGGCTCCGCCATGCCGCCGATGCGCCCGAACGAGTGCGTCAGCCGAGCGCCCGTCTCCTCCTCGAGGATGTCCCACACCATCTCGCGCGCCTTGATGAACCAGAGGAACGGCGTGAACGCGCCGAGCTCCATCGCCATCGCGCCGTCGCACGTCAGGTGGTCGCTGATGCGCGCCAGCTCGCCGAGCACCATCCGGTACCACTGGCATCGCTCGGGCACCGCGAGCCCGCACAGCTTCTCGACCGCCAGCGCGTAGCCGACGTTGTTCAGCATCGGCGACACGTAGTTGAGCCGGTCGACGTACGGGAACACCTGGGCCCACGTGCCGCGCTCGCACATCTTCTCGAAGCCGCGATGCAGGTAGCCGACCTGCACGTCGGCCTTGGCGATGGTCTCGCCCGAGAGCTCGAGCACCATGCGCACGGTGCCGTGCATCGCCGGGTGCGACGGCCCCATGTTGAGGTGCATCGGCTCGGCCGGCAGCTCGAGCTCGCCCTCGTCCAGCTCGATGTCGAGCGGCTCCATCTCAGTTGTCCTCCCAGCTGGGGTGGGGACCGGAGCGCCCGAAGGGCATGCCCTCCTCGTGCCCGAAGGGCTCGAGCTTGTTCAGCGGCATCCCCGCTTCATCCTCCGTGCGGTACGGGACGAGCGGCTGCGTGCGGTCCGCCGGGTACGTCCGCTGCAGCGGATGGCCCTCGAACTCCGGGTACATGAGGATGCGTCGCAGATCGGGGTGCCCGCGGAAGCGCACCCCGCTCATGTCGAACACCTCGCGCTCGAGCCAGTTGAGGCCCGGCCAGATGGACACGAGGCTATCGAGCTCGGCGCCGTCCATCTCCTCGTCCCCCACGCGCGCCTTGACGCGGATGCGGTGGTGTCGGGGAATCGAATAGAGGTGGAGCACGACCTCCATCCGCGGCAACCGATTCGGGTAGTCCACGCCGCAGAGGTCGACCGGCAGATCGAAGTCGAGCGCCGGATCTTCCCGCAGGAACTTGCCGACGGCCTTCCACTGGGCCGGCGCGACCAGCGCCGTGTCGTCGCCGAAGTTCGAGTGCGTCTCCAGGATCGCCGCGCCGAAGCGCTCCTTCAGCTTGTCGAGGACGAGCTGGCTCACTTTCGCACCCCGGCGTGGAGGCGGGGCGCGAGCTCCGCCGGGTCGTTCGCCGAGCGACGGAGCTGCACGAGCTCCTTCACCTGCTCGGGCGGGTCGATGCGCGGCTTGACGACGCCGGCCCGTCGCTCCCCGCGGGCGATCTTGTCCTGCAAGAGCATGAGCCCATCGAGCACCGCCTCGGGACGCGGGGGGCACCCCGGGATGTACACGTCGACCGGGATGATTTTGTCGATCCCGGGGACCGTCGTGTAGTTGTCGTAAAAGCCGCCGGAGGACGCGCACGTGCCGAAGGCGAAGACCCACTTGGGCTCCATCATCTGCTCGTAGATGCGCTTGAGCACGGGCCCTTGCCGCTGGCTGATGGTCCCCACCACCCAGAGCAGATCGCTCTGGCGCGGGGAGAAGCGCGGGGCCTCGGCGCCGAACCGCGCCAGGTCGAAGCGCGGGCTGTTCAGGGCCATGAACTCCATGCCGCAGCAGGCCGTCACGAAGGGGTACGCGAAGAGCGAGTACTTGCGCGCCCAGCCGAGCAAGGCGTCGACCCGCGTGGTCGCGAAGCCCTGCTCGCTCCCCTCGAGCGTGAGCGAGCGGTTGGCGTTGCTCATGTCTCCCATTCGAGCGCCCCTTTCTTCCACACGTAGACGAGCGCGACGACGATGACCGCGAGAAAGCTGAGCATTTCCGCAAGCCCGAGCCACCCGAGGTCGCGGAAGTGGATGGCCCACGGGTAGACGAACACCGACTCGATGTCGAAGACCACGAAGAAGATCGCCGTCAGGTAGAACTTGACCGACAGCTTGAGATGGCGACCCCCGGAGCTCTCGCTCCCGCACTCGAAGGGCGCGTTCTTCTCGACGTTGGGCTTCTTGTGGCGGCCGAGGAAGGTCGCCGCTCCCCAGAACACGAGCGCGAGGGTTCCCGCGATCGCGAGGAGCAGGAACATCGGCGCATAGGTAGCGATCATCATCTCTTGGCGACCTTCGGGAGCTTGTGCCGGCCAGCCCGGGGCGGGGAAAACCCACGCGTTTTCTAGTGCCTGCACGAAATCGTGTCAACGACTGGGCAAGGCCCCTACGAGCCCACCTTGCTCTCCACGAGCTTCGCCTTCCAGCCCGTGAGCGCGACCCCGAGCGCGCCTTCGACCTGGCGCAGCTCTTCGGCCAGCTCACGCTCGCCGACACCCGCCTCGAGCGCATCCCGGAGGCACGCGTACGCCGCGACCCACTTGCGGCGCCGGAGGAAGGACCGGGCCAGAGGGGGCATGACGTCGCCCGGGGCCCCACCGAAGGCCAGCGCGCGACGAAGAGGCCCGATGGCCTCGCCCGGGCGGTCGTTCTGGAGAAGCGCCTCGCCGAGCCTACGGAAGAGGTCCGCCGCGGCGACGCCCTCCTGCGCGTACTGGATGCCGATGCGGAAGACCTCTTCGGCCTGCTCGACCTCGCTGAGGTGCACGCACGCGCTGCCGAGGAGCCCCAGGCCCTTGGCGATGAGCGCCCGGGCGTCGGGGGTCAGCAGCTGCCCCTCGGGCGTGCGGAGGAAGATGGCGAGAGGCGCCGGCCAGCTGCCGAGCAGCTGCACGACCTTCGTCCACTCCTTGCGAAGCGCGGCCGCCTCGGCCTCGGTCACCTTGGAGAGATCGATGGCGCTGCGCGAGCCGCTGGCCACGCGCTCCAGCTCCTCGCGGACCAGGGCACGGATGCGGAAGCGGAACGCGTCGAGGTCGTGCGTCTCCTCGACGCCGTCGTGAAGGACGACGAGCTGCGCCCCCTCGTCGTCGAGCTGCAGGTTGCGGAGCGAGTACCCGTAGAGGGGCGCGAGCAGCAGGTAGCGGACGCCGATGTAGAGCTGGATGACCTCGATCTCGGTCTCGCGCGTGGGCTCGGGGGCGGGCTTGTCGTCCTCCACGAGCAGCGCGCCGACCAGGCGGCGGCGAAAGTCGGCGAGCGTGAGGCGCTGGGGCTCGAGCCCGTCTTCCGCCTCGCCGAGGCCGACGACGAAGTCGACCAGGGAGAGGTCGGGGTTCCGGCGGTCGACCGTGAGCGCCGTGATGCGGGCGCCGACGATGATGGAGAAGGCGAAGAAGCGCTCGCCGATGATCTCGCACAGCGCCTGGAACGAGCCGATCCCCTCGCCGATGCGTTCGAACCACCCGTCGGTCCGGACGGCGTCGAGGTCGAACTCGCGCTGCTTGGCTTCGCTCATTCCGGCGGTCTGGCCACCTTAGCAGAACCCTTGCTTCGGGAGGACGCGGCGCGTGATCCACGCGCCGTTCGCGGCGCCCAGTGGATGCACACCGGCTGGACGCCGCAGCCTTCGCACCGCTTCTCGTCGCGACGGGAGGGGCAGCGCTGGAGCATCCCCATGTGGCAGAGCGAGAAGTCGTAGGAGACGGGGTCACGCGGGTCGAAGCGGGCGAGCGCCGCGGTGATCTCTTCGGTCGTGCGCCACGAGAGATCGCGGCGACGCGTGAACCCCAGGTTTCTGGCCAGGCGGTGGATGTGTACGTCGACCGGGACGAGGAGGCGCGCCGGATCCACATCCCACAGGCCGAGATCGACGCCGTCGGCGGGGCGCACCATCCACCGGAGAAAGAGCATGAGGCGCTTGCTCCCGCTCGGGCCGTGCGGATCCGGCAAGAGGTGCGCGGGGCCGCGGCGGGCGCCGTCCCTTCGGAGCCCGCCGGCCCGGCGGATGGCGTCGCACCAGGCGGCGAGGGCGTCGCGCAGCGAGTCCCGCGCGGCGAGCTCGCGCTGAAAGAGGGCGCCGAGGGAGCCGTGCTCGCGCTGGACGGCGCGCGCCCCCGCGAGAAGCTTCGCGATGTCCTCGCCCCGGAAGACGCGGTGCTTCCAGCCCCGGAGGCGGGTGCGAAGGGCGGCCGGGGCGTCGCACGCGGCCGACGGGTCGGGGCCGAGACGCGCGAGGAGATCGTCGAGCTTGGCCCGGATGGCCTTCACGTTGCCGAACGCGATGCAGGCGGCGACGAGCGCGACGAGCTCCCGGTCCGACGGCGCTTCGTAGCGGTGCGCGAAGCCGACGGGATCGGCCTCTCGTCGGGCGGCGACATCGCAGTCGACGCGGACGGCGTCGAGCGCGGCCTTGACGTCCCGCTCGCGATCCCCGGCCCGGGTCATGGCTCGACCGGGCCCCGGCGCGAGCGCTTGGGGAGCTTCGCCGCGAGCTTCTCGGCGGCGAGCTGCCGGGCGTGCGCCTGCGCCTGACGGACACGCGCGATCGGCAGGAACAGGTCCCGCCCCCCTTCGCTCGACGAGCGCTCGACGTACGTGTCCCAGTGCTGCGCGGCGCGCGCCCAGTGCACGGCTGCATCCCGCGGATCCTTCGCGTCCCGCGCCTCGGCGGTCGCCCCGAGCGCCAGGTACCACTGCAGCTCCCACGCCGGCACGAAGAACACCGACGGATCGTTCGAGATGAGCAGGGCTCCCGTCGACGGATTCCCGCGCGAGTCGATCACCGTGATGCGCGAGGCCTTCGCCGCCGAGTCGAGCGCCTCGCCCGGGTCCCCGCTGCGGTCGAGCGCCACGGCCACGTCCCACAGGGTGAGCACGTACGTCGAGCCGACGCTGCCCGAGTTCGGCAGCTCGCCGCAGAGCCGGAGCACCTCGTGGAAGGTCGCCAGCGCGTCGTCCACGTGACCGAGGCGCATCTCGGCCTCGCCCATGTTCATCATCGAGCCGACGCGGACGCGGTCGTCGATGATGAGCGGCACGTAGCGGCGCCACGTCGCCAGCTCGTCGCGCGGGCGATTCAGCTTGGCGTAGGCGACCGTGAGATCGGCGAACGCCTCGGTGGCCGCCGACTCGACGGGGGAGAGGTCGACGGCCTGCGCCAGGAGGTCGACCGACTTCTGGAGGAGGCCGAGGTTGCCGCCCTGCACCTCGCCGAGCTGGTAGTAGACGTTGCCCAGGTCGATGCGCAGGAGCGCGTCGGGGCTGTGCGCCGCGTCGGCCTTCTCCAGCATGGCGCGGGCGGCCTCGAGGCGAAGCTCCGCGTCGAGGCGGGGATCGGGCGCCGTGACGTCGTCGCTCCGGGACGGCGTGAGCATCCGTTCGACGCGGACGTGGAGGGACCAGCGCGCGCGCGCGTCCGGATCGCGCGCCATGTCCCAGGAGCCCGGCGGAGTGTCGGCGTGGGCAGAGCCCGCGGCGAGAAGAACGGAAACGAAGGACGCGAGAGCCAGTCGGCAGGCTCCCTCCCCTTCGCGCCTCGCCGCCTTCCGGTTCATCTCCCTCTCCTTTTGCCGACGAGGGCGGCGAGGTGCGCGCGGGCGTGCGCCGCCCATGGGCCGCCGGGCGCCGCCGCGAGGTACCGGTCCCACGCGTCGCGAGCGCCCGCGGCGTCCGTCGGCTCCAGCGCCAGGGCGATGATGGCGTTCCCTTCTCCAGGTGCCACGGCGAGGACGTCCTTCGCGTGGGTCGAACCGAGAGCGATGCGCGGGTCACCGTGAGCGTGCTCCGCGACGAGCGCCCGCGCCTCGTCGACGTCCCCCCGCCGGTCGAGCGCCAGCGCCAGCGCGTCCACCGCGACCGCCTGCGTCTCGTCCTGCGCGTCGTGCAGACCTTCCCGCAGCGCGGCCACTGCCTCGTCGAGGCCGGCGGCGCCCCGCACCATCGCCACCAGCCCCGCCTCGACCGAAGCCGAGGCGCGCTCGGCGGCGGAGATCGCCGAGGCCCGAGGCAGCAGCGCCCGGTAGGCCTCCGCCGCGGCGTCGGCGTGGGCCGTGCGCGCCAGGACGCGGGCCCACGCGAGGAGCGCCAGCGGATCGTCGAAGGCGGCGGCGTCGCGGGATCGGGCGTCGGTCAGCACCGCGAGGGCCTCGTCGAGCTTGCCGAGCGCAGCGAGCGCGCGACCCTCCAGCACGCGCGGCGCGGCGTGCCCGGGCAGGACCGTGTCGGCCTCGCGCGCCGACGCGAGCGCCGCCTCGGCCATCGCCGTCGTCCCCGCCAGCTTGGAGGACGCGCTCGCCACGAGATCGCAGTAACGGCGGAGCTCGGGCGACTTGGCGCGCTCCCACACGTTGGCCGCGCGACCGCCCGGGTCGCCGCACTCCGGGGGGCGACCCGTGGTCCAGGCGGCGGCCTGGGCGAGGACGAGCACGGCTGCGAGGGGCCACGGCATCGGACGAGAAGAACGGTAGCGCCGGTGGGACGGGCGCGCGACCGCGAGCGCTGCGGCCTACTGGAAGCTCGCCAGACTCCCCTGCGTCACCCGCGCGGACACCGTCACCGCCAGCGTCCCGACCGTGAACTGCTCGTCGGCCGACTGGTACCACGAGACGCCGCTCGTCTCCGCGTTCGCGGCGGCCAGCGGCGCCAGCGCGGCGCTCGGCACGGTTCCGGTCCCGAGCGATGCGTCCCAGGAGCACGTCGTGCTCGCGGCCCCGCCCGTCGTGAACACCGCGGTCGCGACGAGGACCGTCTTCGCGCCGGCCTGGCCGCCGGTCCAGGACACCACGAGGGGCTGCGCCGTCGGGATGGTCATCTTGCCTCCGGCGCCCGGCGTCGGCGCCGTGAGCACGATGGTCGGCGTCGCGATCACGGTCTGCGTCGGGAAGGCGGGCACGGCGCCGCCCGCGGCCGACACTCCGAGGGTGTCCCCGGGCGCGAAGATGGTGCCGGGCGAGGCGTACACGTACGTCCCGGCCTTGTCGGGGGCGAGCGCCGAGCCCTTCGCGCCGAAGACGCCGCCCGTGATGGTCATCGTCCCGGCCGACGGCGCGGGCGCCGTGCTCGCGTCGGCGGGGCCCGCGTCGACGGAGCCCGCGTCGCTCGGCGGCGGAGGCATGCACGACGTCGTCACGCACGGCCCCGCGTCGACGGCGGTGCAGTTGGGCCCCAGCGTCGGCACCGTCTCGCTGAAGCCGGCGAAGAACGTCCCCCCCGAATCGGGGAGCTCCGAGAACGTCACGACGCCGACGCCCGTGGTGGCCGGCCCCGAGTCTCCGCCGTCGGGCGCGTCGCTCGCGGCGTCCCCCTGCGGAGGCCCGGCGGACTTGGAGCTGCCGCACGCCACGAGGACCACGGCGAGCGCTGCGCCGCCGACGAGGAGCGCGAGACTGCACAGGAGAGCCAGGAGGCGCACGCCGGTCACGGAGTCACGGGGACGCGATGGGCAGGGCACGGTACGACCATACCCCGGGAGTCAGGAATTCGATCGACCACACGGGCATGCCCCCCACGACCTCGGTCGCAGCCGGCTCGAGGTCGCTCGTGTACCAGCCCCCCCAACCGATGAAGTACCGGCCGCCGGAGAGCGGCGTGAAGGAGCCCATGAGGCCCGTCTGCGGCTCGTCGGCGGGCTTCGTGTAGAGAACGTTGAACGAGGTGACCTTGTGGTTTACCTGGTCGAGGACCATCGACAGCATCCTCGTCTGACGCGGCGTCGTGTACCCGTTGTCGAAGATCGTCATCGAGCCGTCGGGCTGCATGCGCACGTCGTGCTGGAACGTGAAGATCTCATCCCCGGTGAGGCCGAACTGGTCCTCCGCGCCGCCGAGCGTCCAGAGGATCTGCGCCGTGTGCCGGTCGATCTTCATGATGGAGCTCGTGTGCCGGAAGGACACGATGAGGTTGTCGTCCGAGGGATCGATGTCGACCGAGTTGAGGTGCAGGTAGTCGGAGACGTCGGTGGCGGTGAACGTGTTCTCGTAGGTGCTGTCGGAGTAGAGCGACGGAAAGTTGGCGCTGTCCCACTCGACGAGGACGCTGCCGTGGTCGACCTCCTGCATCACGTTGCTCATCACGACCGCCTGCGAGCTCCAGGCGGGGTTCAGCGAGCTGAGGTCGAGCGTCCGCTGCACGTACGAGATCGCGATGTAGTGCTGGTCGCCGAGGAGGCGCGTCTCGTGCCCCTCCGCGGGCAGGACGCCGTGCTGCGCGTAGGCCGGCAGCTGATAGTCGTAGAGATCGTTGAAGTGCTCGTCCATCACGTGGTCGACGCCCAGCGTCCAGCCCCTCGCGTCGAAGACGCCGACGGTCACCGAGTAGACGACGGTGCCGTCGGGGTACGTCGTCTGCTGGAAGTTCTCGAGATCGTCGGGCAGGAACGTGCGGTAGTAGAGCGGCGCGCCCGAGCGGTCGAGGATGAGGATGTACTGACCGCCGGGGCTCACGAGGAAGTCCTCGGTGCCCTGGGAGGGTGACGTCGTCACGTTGTACGTCGGGTAGTCGGACGGCACGTAGTGGACGGTGTACGTGCTCGACGCGAGGCCCGGGCCGGACACGACGACGGTGAAATCCTCCTTGGGCATCAGCGTGAAGGCGGACGCGACGCCGCTCTCTGCCGGCGCGCCGTGAATGGTCATCGTCGCGGACGGGGTCGACGTCGTCGCGGTGACCGAGACGGGGTACAGGCTGTTGAGGGACGTGACGTCGTAGTCGGTCACGTTGGGATCGAACGCCGGGCGCAGGACGCCGGTCGAGACCGAGAGCGCGCCGAGCGTCGCGACGGCCTCGGCGTCGCCGTCGGCTCCCGCGTCGTCCGTCAGCCCGGGGCTCGTGTGCGCTCCCCCGCTGGAGCAGGCCGCGGCGAGCGCCCCCGCGAGGAGCAGCGTGACGGATAGCGCGAGGGGGATCCGCGCTGAAGGCGGCATGCGAGGATGGCAGTCTAGCACGCGAAGAACACGCCTCACGGCGCCTGCCGCGTCAGCCGCCTCGCCAGACCGAGCGCGTGCACGGCGATGTCCGGCACGGAGGTCGTCTCCCAGCTCGACGCGCGCCGCACGGCGCCGAGGCCCACGATGCGCTCCGACGCGACACCCGACGCATCGACGACGCGCCCCAGGTCGTCCGTCACGATGCCGAGACCCGCGGGATCGGCCGCCGCGAGACCCGACGCGATGAGAGCGCGAACGAGCGGCGTCTCGGCTTCGGAGGGGTCCAGGGCCGGGCCGATGCACCGGACGATCCGCGCGAACGGCTCGCGGCGCCGGGGGGCGCTCACCAGCGCGAGCTCCACGTCGAGCGCGTCCGACTCGAGCCCGCATCGTGCGATCCGGCCCGCGAGCACCTCCAGGCGGCCCTCCCGGCGCAGCGCTTCGCAGAGCGCGAGCGCGTCCGCCGGCGCCCGGTGCCGGAGCACGTCCCAGTACGGGCGCACCGAGCGGACGAAGCGGGCGCGATCGGCGGGAGGCAGGCCGCGGTAAAGGCGCGCCACGTGGGGACGCAGGGAGTCGATCGCGAGCTGCCAGGGTTCCCCGCGCTGCTCCTGCGCGCGCACGAGGGCCCGCCCCCAGGCGAGCAGGCCGCGGAGATCCGACGGAGCGGCGTCGACGACCTCGCTCGGCACGGGCGGCGCGGCGCGAAGCGGCGAGAGGTGCGGCCTCGGCAAGAGGCCACGCCGCGAGAGGATGGTCACGCTGCCGCCGAACCCGCGCGCGCCGAGCAGCGCCACCACATCGAGGGCCGAGAGGCCGGCGCCGAGGACGAGCACGCGACCGCCGGGCGGCAGGGTCGCGAGGCCCCGTTCGTCCCAGGCGTCGAGGATGCGCTCGTCGGCCGGGAGCGGCGAAGGCGCCACCCTCGGCTCGATCCCCGTCGCCAGGACGACCGCGTCGGCGTCGAGCGCGGCTCCATCGGAGAGCCGCACGCATCGGTCGTCGACGGCCACCGCTTCGCCTCGAACCACCGTGCACGGCGCGGCCGCCCCCGTGACCGCCTCGGCGAAGCGAGCCTGCACGTAGGCCCCGAACGTCGCGCGGGGCAGGAAGGCGGCTCCGTCGGCCTTGGCCCACGTCGCGAAGTCGTCCGGCTGCTCCGGATCGAGGCTCATCTTCGAGGCCGGCACGTTGAGGCGAAAGACCGGGTTGTCGACGCGGTACGCGATGCCCCGGCCGAGCCAGGGACCGCGCTCGACGACGTGGACGCGCAGCTCCCGCTCACCCCGCCGGAGCAGGTGGATGGCGACGGTGACGCCGCTGACGCCCCCGCCGACGATCACCACGTTGCGGGGCACGGCAGCCTGCCCGCTTCAGACCTTCGATCCGCGCGAGCTCTCGTACTGATCCATCGCGACCGCGATGGCAGCGGGGACCTCGTCGCGGCCACGCCGTCGCGCCCACGAGCGGCACCAGAGGGCGACGACGAGCGGGTGCTCGTCGCCGGGCATGCCGTCGAGGAAGTGGCCGAGGGTGCCCGCGAGAAACTGCAGACCCCCGTTGTCTTCCCGTCGGGCGCGCTCGCCGACCGCCTCGAGCGCGGCCCGCAGCCTCGCCACGTACGCCGCGTCGCTCAGCCGCGCGAGATACCCGGGTCCGGCGAAGACCGACGATCCGGCCAGGGCTTCGGCGCCGAACAGGCACCCTTCCAGCTCCGGGGCGAAGGCCACGTCGGGCACGCGGCGCAGCAGCGCGTCGACCTCGTCGGAGTCGCCGGGCATCCGCGAGCCGGGGTGAAGGCCCAGGCGTCGCTCTTCCGGCTTCCCCTCCCCGGTCATGACACGTCGGCAGGGTGCTCGGGAGCGGCGCCCGCCCGTGCCCGCGCACGCCGTCGCGCGACGTCGGCCATCACGCGCCGCGTATTCTCCTCGAGCAGCGGCATCAGGCGCTCGTTGGTCTCGTTGAGCTTGAGCAGGAACGACTGCGGCAGCTCCCTGCGCTGATCGATCGCCGCGTAGAGCTCGTCGAACACCTCCGCCGCCTCCGCCGGGACGCTGTTCGAGACGGGCCGCTGAAACGTCCGCCGCTCCGGCTTGGGCTGCGCCAGCGCCTTCTCCGCGTCGCCCCGCCCGAGCCAAGCGATGGTGTCACGGATGACGCGCTCGGGATCGCGGAGCAGCCCGTCGTAGGACTGGGCGTGCACGGGGTAGCGGCGGATCGAGATGTCGCGCACCAGCGAGAAGTTCTCCGCCCACCACTCGAGCGCCGGCGGCATCCGCTCCGGGGGCGTCGTCTCTTCGCCCCCCGCCTTCGCGCGCTCGGCGTCTTCCATCGCGTTCAGCCGCAGGAGAGAGGCCTCGTGCTCGCGCCACTCGCGCACCGTCGCCACGACGTGCCCGATGTACGCGCGGTCGGTGCGCACGAGGCCCGGGATGAAGACCTTCACGCAGTGCCCCTCGACCTGCTCGGGGAAGAAGTAGGCGCCGGTCTTCGGGTGCGGGTTCGTCGCGTAGTAGACCCCCGCGCGCAGCATCGACTCGTAGAAGCCCTCTTTGTTGGCTTCTTTGAGCGTGGTCTCCCAGTCGCGCGGGAACGCCTCACCGAAATGAGGGATGCCCGCCGCGATGAGGATCTGCATCCACAGCGACGTACCGGACCGCTTGGTCCCGGTGACGATGACCATCCGTGCCCGTCAGGGGCAGGTCAGCGCGACGGGGATCGGCTTCCCCGTGAAGTCGCCCTTGATCTGCTCGACCGTCGGATCGGTCGACCAGTAGGCCGCGAGCGACGCCACCTTGTTGCCCTGCGTGTCCTCGATCGTCGGCGTGCCGGCGGACGAGTAGTGCAGGTAGAGGCCCGCGTGCGCGTTCGAGTTGGCGGCGTTGAACGCCTTGATCTGCTGGCAGGCCGTGGCCGCGCTGAACGTGGACCCGAGGTCGAGGATCGCCTGGTCGGCGGACGTCGGATCGTTCTGCAGGTTCGCGAGGCTACCCACCTCACTGTAGACGGTCTGGGCCTGGCTACCGTAGTAGCTGTTGTGGTAGCTGCCCGAGTAATACTGGTAGCTATACCCCTTGGCCGTGCTGGCGGGCCGCGTGAAGTACGCCACCGTCAGGCGGAACTTCGCAGGGTCGACGCCCGTCGTCGGCTTCACCGCGTCGGAGAACGTCACCCGCAGGGAGCTCGTTCCCACGAGCTCGGCGTCCACCACCGTGGGTTGCACGGTCGAGGTCGCCGCAGGCGGGTCCGCCACCTTGCCGGTACTGGAGCCATCCCCCGCGCCGCAGCCGGGGATGACGAGGAGCCCGGCGGCCAAAGCCGCCATCACCAAACGATGAAACTCTGCGCCCATGGGCCTCATCTATGCCCCTTCCCACGCATGGGTCAAGGTCGAAGGGCAAGCGGAGTTCGACTGGGCCGCAACGGAGACGTACGGCGCATCGCAGCGCCGGCCAGGCGGGTTGACGCGGTCCGCGGGCGGTGAAAAAGAGGGCTCATGTCGAACGGTTTCGTCGTCTGGTTCACGGGTCTCAGCGGATCGGGCAAGAGCACCCTCGCCACGATGCTCCAGGCGGAGATCCGCGGCCGGGGGGTCCCGGTCGAGGTCCTCGACGGCGACGAGGTGCGGACTCACCTCTCCAAGGGCCTCGGTTTCTCGAAGGAGGACCGCGACACGAACATCCGCCGCATCGGGTACGTCGCCAAGCTCCTCTCGCGCAGCGGGGCCTGCGCGATGACGGCCGCCATCAGCCCGTACCGCGCCATCCGCGACGAGCAGCGTGCCCAGGTCGGCCGCTTCGTCGAGGTCTACTGCCGCTGCGACATCCCCACGCTGACGGCCCGCGACGCCAAGGGCCTCTACAAGAAGGCGCTTGCCGGGGAGATCAAAGGGTTCACGGGCATCGACGACCCCTACGAGGCTCCGGAGAAGCCCGAGGTCGTGGTCGACACGGCGACCGAGTCGAAGGAGGAGTCGCTCGGGAAGATCGTCGCGAAGCTGGCGGAGCTCGGCTACCTGGCCGCGCACGCCTCGAGCGTGACCGCCGGCGGCGCCTCCACGCCGGCCGGAGATGGGCTCATCGCCCCGCACGGCGGCGAGCTCGTGAATCGGCTCGTCAAGGGCGCCGACCACGCGAAGCTCGCCGAGCGGGCGCGGAGCCTGCCGGCGGTGGACCTCGACGACCGCGCCGCGAGCGACGTCGAGATGATCGCGGTGGGCGCGTTCTCGCCGCTGGCCGGCTTCATGAACCAGAAGGACTACCTCCGCGTCGTCGCCGACATGCGGCTCGAGCGCGGGCTTCCCTGGTCCATGCCCGTGACGCTCGCGGTGAGCGAGGAGCAGGCGCAGACCCTCGCCATCGGCTCGCAGGTGGCGCTGCGGGCGCAGGGCGGGCGCGTCGTCGCCGTGCTGGACCTCGACGACAAGTTCCGGCCCGACAAGTCCCGCGAGGCCGAGCGCGTCTACGGCACGACGGAGACCAAGCACCCCGGCGTCGCCTACCTGATGGCGGCGGGACCCGTGTGCCTCGGCGGGCAGGTGCACGTGCTCGAGCGCGGGACGACCGCCTTCCCCGACCACCACCGCGACCCCGCGCAGACGCGCGCCCTCTTCGCCGAGCGCAAGTGGACCCGCGTCGTCGGCTTCCAGACGCGAAACCCCATCCACCGCGCGCACGAGTACATCACCAAGTGCGCCCTCGAGATCTGCGACGGCCTGCTCATTCACCCCCTCGTCGGCGCGACGAAGGGCGACGACATCCCCGCCGACGTGCGCATGCGCTGCTACGAGGCGCTCCTCGCGCGGTACTACGTGAAGGAGCGCGTCCTCCTCTCCATCTATCCGGCGGCGATGCGCTACGCGGGACCGCGCGAGGCCCTCTTTCACGCCATCGCACGCAAGAACTACGGCTGCTCGCACTTCATCGTCGGGCGCGACCACGCGGGCGTCGGCAGCTACTACGGGACGTACGACGCGCAGCGCATCTTCCGCTCCTTCGCGCCCGGGGAGCTCGGCATCCAGCCGCTCTGCTTCGAGAACGCCTTCTACTCGAAGGCCGCGGGCTCGATGGGCACCGACAAGACGGCCCCCGGCGACGAGTCGACCAAGGTGAGCCTCTCGGGGACCAAGGTCCGCGAGATGCTGTCGCGCGGCGAGCTCCCCCCGCCCGAGTTCTCGAGGCCCGAGGTCGCCGCCATCCTCATCGAGTCGATGAGAAAGGGTGCGTAGCGCTCGTCACGCGGCGAACGGGTCCTTCAGGACGATGGTCTCGTCGCGGCGCGAGCCGACGCTGACGAGGACGACCGGGCAGCCCGCCTCCCGCTCGATGCGCTGGACGTACGCCCGCGCGGCCTCGGGCAGGTCCGACAGCGAGTGGGCGTCGCCGAGCTCCTCGGTCCAGCCGCGCATCGGCTCGTAGACGGGGCGGGCGCGGACGGCGTCGTCGATGGGAAAGTCGGGCGAGACGCCGCCCGCGGTCTCGTAGCCGACGCAGACCTGCAGGGTGTCGAGGCCGGTGAGGACGTCGAGCTTCGTCAGCGCCAGGCCGTCGAGCCCGTTGACGCGGACGGCGTAGCGAAGGGCCGGCAAATCGAGCCAGCCGGTGCGACGCGGGCGCCCCGTCACCGAGCCGAACTCGGCGCCGCGCTTGCGGAGCCGCTCGCCCACGTCGTCGGTGAGCTCCGTCGGGAACGGGCCGCCGCCGACCCGCGTGCAGTACGCCTTGACGAGCCCGACCACCGCGTCGATGCGCGACGGCCCGACGCCGACGCCCGTGCAGGCGCCGCCCGCCGTGGCGTGCGACGACGTCACGAACGGGTACGTCCCGTGGTCGATGTCGAGCAGCGTCCCCTGCGCGCCCTCGAAGAGCACCCGCTTTCCGTCGCGGACCGCCCGCTCGACGAGCTTCGACGTCTCCGCGAGCATCGGGACGATGCGGTCGGCCAGGGGGCGCAGCGTCTGCATCACCTCCTCGATCGAAGGCACCTTGCCGCCGAGCGCCGCCGCGATGGGCTCCCAGTGTGCCAGGGCGCGCGCCACCATCTCCTCGGTCCGCTTCAGGTCGCGCAGCGCGCCGAGCGTCAGCCCGCGCCGGCCGACCTTGTCCTCGTAGCAGGGGCCGACGCCGCGCTTGGTCGTGCCGAGGGCGTCCACGGTCTTCTCGCGGAGGCCGTCGACGAGCACGTGGTACGGAAGGATGGCGTGGGCGCGGTCGCTGACGACGAGCGAGTCGCGCGCGCGGACGAGGCCCCGCCGCGCCAACTCGTCGAGCTCGCCGACGAGGCTGCCCGGGTCGATCGCCATGCCCTGCGCGAGGACGCACGTGGTCTTCTCGCGGAGGATGCCGCTCGGGATGAGGCGCACGACGAGCTTGTCGTCGCCGACGACGAGGGTGTGGCCGGCGTTCGGGCCGCCGCCGTAGCGCACGACCATGTCCGCGTGCTCGGTGAAGATGTCGACGATCTTCCCTTTTCCCTCGTCGCCCCACTGCGCGCCGACGACGACGACCGCGGTCATGTTCCTCCTTCGGAAAGGTGCGCCGCGATGGTAGCGCCACTGGCGGCATCCAGCACGTGCGTGAATCCCCAGGCGCGAGCCCACGCGAACGCGGCCGGTCGCTCCGCCGCCGTGACGGCAGGCACGCCGCGCCCCCGCAGCTCCGCCGCGCGCGCCTCTGCTGCGGGACCGAAGACGACGACCCGCGTGACCGCCGGCTCGGCCACCCCCGCCGCCCGCAGCGCCTCCGCCGCGCGGTCGAGATCCACCGCGAACCCCGCCGACGGCATGGGGCAGCCGAAGCGCGCGAGGAGCTCGTCGTAGCGTCCCCCCGACGCGAGCGCGTCCCCCGTGCCCGGGGCATACGCGTGGAAGATGGCCCCCGTGTAGTAGGCGAAGCCGCGCACCTCCCCGAGATCCGCGACGAGGTGCTCGCCGAGACCGCGCTCGGTCGCCGCCTCGAAGAGCGCGAGCAGGCGGCGCGCCGGTTCCTCGGCCGGGGTCGACGCGAGCAGGCGCACCCCCGCGAGGAGCACCTCGCGCCCCCCCTGCATCGCGGCGACCGTACGCAGCGTCGCATCCTCGAGCGCCGCGTCGTCCTTGCGAGCCATCGCCTCCGAGAGCCGAGCCTGCTCGGCCGGAGCGCGCGACGCCAGCAGCGCGCGCACGATCCCCGCGTCCCCGACGTCGAGGGTGAAACGCTCGAGCCCCGCGGCCTTCAGAGAGTCCGCGGCGAGGGCGAGAAGCTCGAGGTCCCCCTCCGGCCCCGTGACGCCCGCGAGCTCGACCCCCACCTGCGGGATCTGCCGGTGCTTGCGCGCGCGCCCGCTGCGCCTCCGGAGGACCGTCCCCTCGTAGGCGATCCGCAGCGGAGGGGGGCGATCGCGCAGGCGTGTGGCGATCATGCGGGCGATCTGCGGCGTCATGTCGGGTCGGAGCGCCGCCACCTCGCCCGACTCCGGCTCCACGAAGCGCAGCACATCCCGAGGATCGAGGACGCCGAGGCCACGCTCGAGCACCTCGGTCAGCTCGAAGGCCGGCAGCGTCACGAGGCCGTAGCCATGGAGCGAGAACCGGTCGAGCAAGCGGCGCGCAAGTGCACGTCGGGCCGCCGCTTCCTCCGGCAGAAGGTCGCGCATGCCGGACGGCAGGGGGTGCTCGAGCGCACGGGGCGGGGGCTCGAGGGGCATGACGACCATCGACTACCACGCTGTCTGCCTCCTCCGCGCCACCTGTCGGCAACCCAACAGCCGCCCCGGAGCGAAAGCGCTGAGATTCCGCGTGGAAGGCGGCCGGCACGGCCGTCGCAATCAGCCCGCGAGCGCCGTCCGAAAGCCGTCCGACCGCAGCCCGACCCCGGAACCCACCATGGCCTTCTCCATCGACAAGTCCACCCTCGAAAAAGCCTCCCGCGGTGACTCCGCCTCGCTCGAGACGCTCGTCGTCGCGCTCCGGCCGCACATCGAGAAGCAGCTCCTGCGCTACCCGCTGTCGGACGACGACCGGCAGGACCTCGTGCAGTCGACGCTGATGCAGATCGTCCGGCGGGTCGGCTCGTTCCGGGGCGACTCGAGCTTCTCCACGTGGCTCTTCCGCGTGACGGCCAACGAGGCGCTCATGATGATGCGCTCGCAGCGCCGCCACCGCGCCCGCCTCGTCGAGGGGCTCGACCTCGAGGACCTCGGCAGCCTCCCGGCGGCCAACGACGCCGGCGCCCACGGCCAGAGTGACCGCGCAGACGCCAACGCCGCCCAGAACGAGCGCGACGCCCTCGTGCGCGCCGCCCTCGACGAGCTCCCGCCGGAGTACCGCGACGTCGTCGCCCTCCACTACCACCACGACCTCGGGCTCGAGGAGATCGCCGTCCGCCTGTCGACGACCGAGAGCGCCGTGCGCTCGCGCCTGCATCGCGCGCGGTCGCGCCTCCGCACGATCCTCGGCAAGCAGGCCAGCGAGATCGCCGCCGCCTGAGGGCACTTCCCCCGCCCGCCTGCGTGGCGGTCGGCTACGATGGAGAATCGTGGGGGCACCGTCTCAGCCGACGCTCGTCTCCGGCAAGCGCACGCAGCTCGTCGAAGAGCGGCGCGCCTCCTACGAGCGCCTCCTCTTCATCGCCATGTTCGTCTGGCCGCCGTTCGGCGTGCTCGACGTGCTGGGCGCGAAGCTGTGGCACCACGAGCAGTCGGTCCCCGGCCTCATCACCCTGCGCGTCATCGGCGCCGTCCTCCTCACGGTCGCCTACGGGGCGGTGCGCTGGGGCGGCCTCGGCTCGGCCGCGCTCACCATCCTCGACGTCTCCATCTGCATGCTGCTGGGGATCTTCATCAGCATCATCGGCGTCGAGCACGGGGGCATCGGGAGCAGCGACTTCGCGGGCATCATCCTCGTCGTCGTGGCGCGAACGACGCTCGTCCCGTCGCACTGGAGCCGCACGCTGCTCACCGCCGGCGTCAGCGCGCTCACCTGGCCCGCGGTCATGCTCGTCGAGTCGGCGTTCGTGCCCGACCTCCGCGCCCAGTGGTCCGGGCACGCGGCCGGCGCGTTCCTCTACGGGGCGCTCTTCATCGTCGGCGCGGTCTCGCTCTGCACGGCCGGGGGTCACGCGCAGTGGCGGGCCCGCCAGCAGGTGCACCAGGCGCGGCGCCTCGGCAACTACCGCCTGAAGGTGCGCATCGGCTCGGGCGGCAACGGTGACGTCTGGATCGCCCGGCAGGACGCCCTGAACCGCGACGTCGCCCTCAAGGTGCTCAAGGAGAAGGGCGAGCTCAACGAGGAGAAGATCCGCCGCTTCGAGCGCGAGGCCCGGTCCGCCGCCTCCCTCACGCACCCGAACACCATCCGCATCTTCGAGTTCGGCGCGAGCGACGACGGCGTCCTCTTCATCGCCATGGAGCTGCTCGAGGGGCTCGACGTCGACGCGCTCGTCGAGGTCGCGGGACCCCTGCCCCCGGCGCGCGCCGTGAAGCTCGTCCGCCAGGCCTGCGCGTCGCTCGCCGAGGCGCACGTGAAGGGCATCGTCCACCGCGACATCAAGCCGGCGAACTTCTTCGTCTCCCACGCCGGCGAGGAGTACGACTTCATCAAGCTCCTCGACTTCGGCGTCGCGCGCGTCGTCGAGGGTGACCGCCCCTCGCTCACCGAGACGGGCATCCTCTTCGGAACGCCGGCGTACATGTCGCCCGAGGTCTGTGGCGGCGAGCGCGCCACGACCCGCAGCGACATCTACTCGCTCGGGGCGGTCCTCTATTACATGCTGACGGGGACGCCGCTCTTCCCGGACCGGAACTTCGCCGAGACCGTGATGAGCCACATCAGCAAGACGCCGGATCTCCCGAGCGTGCGCCTCGGCAAGCCGCTCCCCGAGAAGCTCGAGATGGTCATCATGCGCTGCCTGCAGAAGAAGCGGGAGGACCGCTTCCGCAGCGTGAAGGAGCTCGACGAGATGCTCGCGACCATCGAGGACCTCGGCGCGTGGACGAAGGACGACGCGCGCGCCTGGTGGACGGGCGCGCGGGCGAGCGTGACGATGCGCGTGCGCGGCGCGGCCTGAGCGCCGGAGGTCCGTCGGGGGAAGGTCCGTCAGGTGCGGTGGAGCGCGTAGCCGACGAAGAAGGGCCCCATCTTCGCGATGAACTCGCTCGTCTGCCGCGTCCTCCGCATCGCCTGCACGAGGTGCGACAGCGGGTGAAGCTCGGGCCCGACGAGGCCGATGACGAACTCGTTGTCCCCGGCGTCGAGCCCGTGGCACGCGAGGCGGACGTCGTGCGCCAGCTCTTGCGCGCCGTAGGCCATGCCGATGGTCGCGTGCTCGCGGAGGATCTGCCCCTGGTCGTGCGGCTCGAGCTTCGCGAACTCGCCGGTCCGGCGGAGCGGGTACCAGACGTGCCACGGATAGGCCTCGCGGCTCACGTTCTCGACGGCGCGGCGGAGGAGCGCGTGCTCGAGGTCGGGCTCGTGGCCGGTGGCGTAGGTGCGGCCGAGCATCCCGAAGTCGCGCCGGGGCCGGAGCGCGGCGCTCTGCAGGTGCGGCCGGACGCGCAGGACGAAGTGCGACGGGTCCTCGCTCCACGTGAGGAGGCCGAGGCTCCGCGGGTCCATCGTGTCGGCGTAGACGACGGAGGCGACGCGGTCGGAGCGGAGGCGCTCGGCGAGGGCCTTGGCCTCCTCGTCGGGCGCGCCGTCGACGTCGAAGACGAGGAGCTGCATGTAGAGCCGCCGGTTCATCTCCTGGCGGACGCCGTCGCGCTTGCCGCCGTACTCGCGGACGTCGATGGTGGGGAGGCCGGGCTCGCGGGTGGGGAGGCCGGGCTCGCGGGTGGGGAGGCCGGGCTCGCGGGTGGGGAGGCTGGGCTCGCGGGTGGGGAGGCTGGGCTCGCGGGTGGGGAGGCTGGGCTCGCGTCGGGCGGTGTCGTCGCTCATCGGGGGGGAGCGAGTCTACCATCGTGCTACGCAAGCACCCGTGAGACGGCCCAGGGCGGTGGCGTTCGATCTCGACGGGACGCTCATCGACTCGCGGCTGGACATCGCGGCGGCGTGCAACCACGTGCTCGTGGCGGAGGGGCGGGCGCCGCTGGAGGTGGCGCGGATCGCGACGTTCGTGGGGGACGGGGTGAGGGCGCTCGTGGCGCGGGCCTTCGCGCTGCCGATGGACGCGCCGGCGCTCGACGCGCTCGAGCGGGCCTTCGTCGCGCGGTACGCCGCGCACGCGGTGGAGCAGACGACGTGGATGCCGGGGGCGCTGGAGGCGGTGGACGCGCTGAAGGCGCTGCGAGGGATGCCCGTGGCGGTGGTGACGAACAAGGCGCGCTCGGTGACGCTCGCGGTGCTGGAGGCGCTGGGGGCCGGGGACCGGTTCGCGTTCGTGTACGCGGGCGGCGACGGCCCGCTGAAGCCGCGACCCGAGCCGATGCTCGCCGTGGCGCGGGGGCTCGGCGTGCCGGCGGAGGCGCTGTGGGTCGTGGGGGACGGCGAGCAGGACGTGCGCTCCGCGCGGGCGGCCGGGGCCGTGGCGATTGCGGTGCTGGGCGGGTTCGGATCGGAGGAGAGCCTGAGGGCGGCGGAGCCGGCTGCGGTGCTGGGGTCGCTGAGCGAGCTGGGAGGGCTGGTGGAGAGGGCGTGACGGGTCGTGGCGGAGCTCCCGTCGAGGGTCGCCCGTCGATTCTCCGTCGGGACAGGGGGCGTTCCGGCCGGCGCCGCCCTTCGAGTCGTGGCCGTAGCCCGCGCAGAGACGGTCCCCGGGGGCCGAGCGAGCCTCGCCGGCTTCCCAGTCGTCGTCGCTGGCGTCCCGGCGAGCGTCGACGGGCTCCCAGTCGTCGTCGCTGGCGTCCCGGCGAGCGTCGACGGGCTCCCAGTCGTCGTCGCTGGCTCGCCGGCGAGCGTCGACGGGCTCCCAGTCGTCGTCGCTGGCTCGCCGGCGACGACGGAAATCCTCCCAGTCACGCTCGACGGCGTCCCAGCGACGACGGACGGCCTCCCAGTCACGCTCGACGGCATCCCGTTCACCGTCAGGGGCAGTCGTCACTTCACGCGAGCGGGCGTGAGCGTGGGCGTGGGCGTGGGCATGGGCGTGGGCGTGAGCGTGGGCGTGGGCGTGGGCGTGGGCGTGAGCGTGGGCGTGAGCGTGAGCGTGAGCGTGAGCGTGAGCGTGAGCGTGAGCGTGAGCGTGAGCGTGAGCGTGGGCGGGGGCGCGAGCGAGGGCTGGGAGCGACTGCGTCAGCGTCAGCGGCGGCGACCGCGACTGCGACCGCTGCAGCCTTACACCGCCACCCGCACCAGCGTGCCAATGACGCGATTCAGCGCGGCGACCAGCCCCGCCGGCATCGCGTCGACGTATCCGAACCGCTCCGCCACGAGCAGACACGCCATCGTCTCCCGCGCCGACCCCAGCGCCGTCCGGTACCGCTGCGTCCTCATCCCTCCGAAGGACCCGCTCCCCTCTGCCAGGTTGAGAACGACGCTGCTCGCCGCCCGCCGAAGCTGCGAACCAAGGTCCCTATCCCTCCTCTCGATGGCAGAAACCATAGGACGCATCGTCCCGATCGCATCGAGCATCACATCGTGAATTCTCAGCATCTCGGAGGCCCCTCTGTTGGCTTCGCGCCCCGTGCGCGAAACGGATGCGCATCCAGGGCCATGGCGCGCAGCACCGCTCAAGGACCCGGAGCGGCCGCCAGGCCGCGCAGGGCCGCTGCCTCCTGGCAGCGGCGCGAGCTCCCGCGAGCGTCCTTGAACGGTGCGAGCACCATGGCACGATCGAACATCCGGACGAGCAGCCCTCCAGTTGGTGAGGGTCACACGGTCTGTGCCGAGCCCCCCGCCCACGCTCTCGCTCTCGCTCTCGCTCTCGCTCTCGCTCTCGCTCTCGCTCTCGCTCTCGCTCTCGCTCACGCTCTCGCCCCCGCTCACGCCCCCGCCCCCGCTCACGCTCTCGCCCCCGCTCACGCCCACGCCCACGCCCCCGCTCACGCTCACGCTCACGCCCACGCCCACGCCCACGCCCACGCCCACGCCCACGCCCACGCCCGGGTGAGAGTCCGCGACAGCGCCCGCGACAGCGTCAGCGCCCGCGACAGCGTCCGCGACAGCGCCCGCGTCCGCGACAGCGCGCCCCCCTCCTCTACGGCACCGGGTCCACCCGTATCTCCTTCAGCGTCCCCAGCTTCTCCTGGTACGCCTCCACCATCCGCCCCAGCACCGCCCGGTCCTGGTGCGAAATATCATTCGTCTCCCCCTCATCCTTGCTCAAATCGTAGAGCGCATAGTTCGGCCCCCCTGGCGCCATCAGCTTCAGCCCGGGCGTCGGCCCGTGGATGAACGCGCGGTGCTGCGACACCTGCGGGCCCCACGGCATGTCCATCAGCACGTCGCGCTCGTCGATGGCCACCTCGTCCGGCGACAGGATGAGGCCCGCGTTGCTCTCGCCCGAGAGCTCCCCCTCCGGCGGCTGCGCGACGCCCATCAGATCGAGCAACGTCGGCACGAGGTCGATGTTGCTCCGCTTCTTCGTGATGTGGTGCGGCTTCACCCCCGGCACGTAGACGATGAGCGGCACGCGCACGAGCTGCTCCCACAGGTCCACGCCGTGGAAGCTCATGCCGTGCTCGTCGAACGTCTCGCCGTGATCGCTCGTCACGACGATGGCCGTGCGCTTGCCCCACGGCTGCGACGCGATGAAGTCGAACAGCCGCCCGAGGTGATGGTCCGTGAACCACACCTCGCCGTCGTACGCGGGCTTGGACCACATCTTCTGACCCGGCCGGAAGTCCGGCGCGTCCGGGTGCGGCATGTAGTTCGCGTGCGGGTCGAAGTAGTGCGCCCACATGAAGAAGCGCCGCGACGAGTTCGCCGGGTCCGACAGCAGGCGGATGGCCGCGTCGCTCAGCAGATCGCTGCTCACCGAGCCGTCGATGTCGCCCGCCGACTCGGGCGGCAGCGCGGACAGGTCCCACACGTCCATGCCCTGCGTCAGCCCGTACTTCGGCTTGAAGTACCAGTGCGAGGCGAGGCCCATCGTCCGGAAGCCCACGCTCTGCAGGCGCTCGGCGAGAAAGACGTTGTCGGGCCCGTACGTGTCGAAGTGCGCGCCGTCGCGGAACGTCTCGCTCGGGTACTTGCCGATGAGCGTGGGGCCGAGGCTCTTGCCGGTGTACGAGGCGAGCGAGTACGCCCGGTCGAACACCGTCGACCGGGCCGCGAGGGCGTCGAGGTTCGGCGAGACCGGGCGCGAGTAGCCCATGAAGCCGAGGTCGATGCGCAGCGTGTCGATCGTGACGAGGACGAGGTTGAGGTCGTGCGGGAGGGCGGTGCGCGGTGCCTGCGCGACGGGCGGGGGCTTGTGCGGCACAGGGGTGTCGGCGCCCGAGCAGTCCTCGTCGATGCCGTTGCCGGGGACGTCGATCGCGTTGGGGTTGCGGGAGGGATCCGAGTCGTCGCAGTCGCCGCCGCCGAAGAGCGCCGAGAAGCCGTCGTGATCGTGGTCGGTGGCGTGGCGGGCCAGCGCGAGGCCGACGTGACCGAGCGGGGCCCCGAGCTCGATGGCGTGCGGCACCGTCGGGTCGTCCGTCATCGCGTACGCTTGCTGCACGAGCAGCCCCCACATCCCGGCGGCCACGGCCCCCGCCAGGACGACCCGCCCCCAGCGGCGCTCGCGCGACGCCCGCTCGGCGACCACCGCGCCGAGCACGAGGACCAGCAGCGCGAAGAGCGGCGACAGATCGAGCTCGCGGCGGGCGAGGACCCCCAGGATCGCCAGAGGCGTCGCCCCGTTGCCCGTCGTGTCCCCGATGCGCACGCCGAGCGCGAAGCACGCCCCCGCGAACGACACCCCGCACGCCCCCGCCAGCGCCGGCGCGACGTGCACCGTCACCGCGCGCGCGACCGGCACGGCGAGCCAGAGCATCGCCGCCAGCGTCAGGGCCAGCGCCATCACCGAAGTCGCGCCCATCGCCGCCCCCGCGGCCCACGGATCGGCGTCGCGCAGGAGCACGGCCCGCGCGGCGTGCGCCGAGGCGAGCAGCCAGAGGAGCGTCGCCGGCGGCGCGAGGAGGGCCACCGCGCCGAGCCGGGCACGGGCCCCGCGGCTGAGGACCCGCATGCGCGCGAGGAGGGCCCCGAGGGTCCAGCGGCGGTCGGGGTCGACCGTCATCATCGCCACCGAGACCGCCACGCCGACGACCGTCGCCAGCGGCGTCAGCACCGCCGCGTCCCCCACCACCGTCTGGGCGAGCGGCGAGTGCCACTCGCGCGACGCCTTCGTGCCCTCGAGCAGCGCGATGAACCAGGCCCCCCCGGCGGCGCCGACGACCGAGAGCACGGGGCGCGCGAGCCAGCCCTTCACGGCTGCGCCGGCACGTCGGCCTTCACGGTGATCTCCTTGAGCGTCGCGCGCTTGGCTTGAAGGGCCTCGATCATCGGGGCGAGCTTGCTGTTGTCGCCGGAGAGGTCGTCGTGCTCGGCGGCGTCGTTCGACAGATCGTAGAGCTGATAGAGCCTTCCGCCGAGGTGGATGAGCTTCATCCCGGGCGTCGGGCCGTGAAGGATACCGCGCCGGAGGTGCGTGTAGGGGCCGTCGGGCATGTCGAGGTACACGTCGCGCTCGGCGAACGACGAGCCCGGCTTCGCGACGAGGTCATCCATCATGCTCTGCCCGGAGAGCTCGCCCGGCGCGGGCCGCGGGATGCGCATGAGGTCGAGGATGGTCGGCACGAGGTCGATGACGCTGCGCTTCACCGGCACGTGGTGCGGCTCGAGGCCTGGCACGTAGATGAGGAGCGGGATGCGCATGAGAGGCTCGTAGATCTCCCAGCCGTGCTGGAAGTTGATGCCGTGCTCGCCGAGCGCCTCGCCGTGGTCGCTCGTCATGACGACCACCGTGTCCTTCCACCAGGGCTGCGCGCGCGCGTAGTCGAGGAGCCGGCCGATCTGCTGGTCGGTGAACCAGATCTCCCCGTCGTACGCGGCGGTGAGCTTCCACCCCGGCGGCTTGGCCGGGTCGACGAAGTCCGGGGCGCCCTCGTGCGCGACGTACTGCGAGTGCGGGTCGAAGTAGTGCACCCACAGCGCGAAGCGACGGGACGCGCCGTCGCCCAGCAGCCGCAGCGCCGCGTCGGTGAGCGCCTTGCCCGTCGTCGTCGCGTCCGTGTCCCCCTGCCCCTCGGGCGGCACCGCCGAGAGGTCGAACACGTCGAACCCCTGCGTGACGCCGAAGCGCGGGCGGAAGTACCAGTGCGAGGCCGCGCCCATCGTGTGGAGGCCCGCCTGCTGGAGGCGCTCGGCGAGGAACGTGTTGCCGGGGAGGTACGTGTTGAAGTGGCCGCCGTCGCGCAGCGTCTCACTCGGGTACTTGCCGATGAGCATCGGCGCGAGCGCCTTGCCCGTGTACGAAGCCATCGAGTAGGCCCGGTCGAAGACGACGGACTTCGCGGCCAGCGCGTCGAGGTTCGGCGTCGTCGGCTTGCCGTACCCGAGAAAGCCCATCTCGGCGGCCCGCACCGTGTCGACGGTGATGAAGATGAGGTTGAAGTCCCGGTCGACGCCGGCGGGCGGCGTGGTGGGCACCGGCGGAGGGGGCGCGGCGACAGGCAGCGGCATGTCGGCGCCGGAGCAGTCCTCGTCGATGCCGTTGCCGGGGACGTCGGTCGCCAGGGGCGAGATGGCGGGGTCGGCGTCGTTGCAGTCGCCGCCGCCGAAGAGGGGCGAGGCCCCGTCGTGGTCCCGGTCGATGAGCTTCCGGTCGAGGGCGAGCGCGATGCCGCCGAGGGGGGCCTGGCGCTGGAGCGCCACGGCGATGCGCGGTTCGCGCTCGAGAGCGACGGCCTCGCGGGCGGTGAGGACGAGCGGCGCGACGACGGCGGCGAGGGCGACGAGGACCGCGAGGCGCCGCGCGGGACGGCCCCCGAGGGCGAGCGGCGTCACCCACGCGCAGGCGGCGATGACGGCCACGTCGAGCGCCGGGCGCAGATCGAGCTCGTTTCGCTTGAGAACCCCGAAGATCCCGAGCGGCCCCACGCCCCCGTCGCCGCCCGTGTCCCCCGACACCACGCCCAGCGCGACGACCCCGAGGGCCATCGCGAGCCCGAGGCCGCCCGTCGTCACCGGATCGATGGCCCGCGGCCAGCGCGAGGCCGCCGCGGCGAGGCCCCGACGCACCGCGGGCAGCGCCGAGAGACCCGCCGCGAGGAAGGCCACGAGCCACGCCGTCGACGTCAGCCCCAGCACCCATCCGGCCTTCGTCGGCGATCCCTCCGCGAGGACCCCGCGCCCGATCTGCGCGGTCACGACGAGCCACGCCGTCGCCACCCCGAACCCGAGGAGCGCCATCGCCGCCGTGCGCGACCGCGCGAGGACCGGCTCGGCGCGCAGGGTCGCGGCGAGCTCCACGGGACCGACGGCCGCCTCGGGCGACAGGAAGAGCGCGAGAGCCGCCACGCCGAGACCGATCCCCATCGCCAGCGGCGCCAGCACCCCCAGATCCGCGAGGGCCAGCGTCCCGAACCCCGGTCCGTGCGCGTCGGCCGCGGAGGCCGCCGAGGGCCGCGCCTCCACCAGCGCAACGGCTGTCGCCCCGATGGCCGCGCCCGCCAGCGAAAAGAGAAGGCGTCCCTTTGCCTGTCGCACGGCCCGGGATGTTTATCACTTCCGGCCGGGTGCCGGGGGCCGCGCGCGGGCCAGAGGATGCGCGGCGTCGTACACGCGCATCAAATGCTCCATCGAGACGTGTGTGTAGCGCTGTGTGGTCGAGAGGGAGGCGTGACCGAGCATCTCCTGGATGGCGCGGAGGTCGGCGCCGCCGTCGAGCATGTGAGTGGCGCAGGTGTGGCGGAGCGCGTGGGGGTGGAGGTCGGCGCGCCCCGCGCCGAGGGAGCCGTAGGTCTGGACGAGGGCGTGGACGGCGCGCACGTACATGCGCTTGCCGGTGACGGCGAGAAAGAGGGCGTGGGGGTCCTGGGTGCCGCGCTTCGGGTGGACCATGCGGCCTCGCACCTCGAGCCAGCGCTGGAGGGCGGCGATGCACTTGCTGCCGAGGGGGACCATCCGCTCCTTGCTCCCCTTGCCGAGGACCCGGGCCGTCCCTTCGGCGAGGTCGACGGCGTGGAGATCCAGCCCGCACACCTCGCTCACGCGGAGGCCTGAGCCGTAGAGGATCTCCAGGATGGCGCGGTCGCGTGCGCCGCGGGGGGTGTCGTCGACGGGGGCCTCGACGACCTCCTTCGCGGCGTCGACCGAGAGGAGCGTCGGCAAGCCGCGGCGGACCTTGGGCGTCGCCAGCTCGTCCGCGGGGCAGGCCGAAATGATGCTCCGGCGGCGCATCCAGCGCATCCACGTGCGCACGGCGGCGAGCTTGCGGGCGATGGAGCTCGGGGCGTGCTTGCGCGCGAGGACGCCGAGCCAGCCCCGGAGGAGGTAGACGTCGATGACGCGCACGTCGCGCGCGGCGTCCGGCGAGCGCTCGCCCGTGAAGGCCGCGAGGCCGGCGAGGTCTTTCGCGTAGGCCGTGACGGTGTTGGGCGACGCGTGCCGCTCGGCCTCCAAGTGGAGAAGAAAGGCCGCGATCGCCTCGTCGAGCGTCACCGCCCAGCGCTACCACGCGCGCCGGCCGAGCGGCCAATTCCCCGCTACGTTGTGCACGTTGCCCCCGCTCCTCACGCGCTTCTGGCAGCGGACCCGCGAGCTCTGGCGTCGGGCCCGGCGCGAGCACTCGACGCCGCGGGAAGTGGGCTGGTCGGTGGCGGTGGGCGTCTTCTGCGGGTGCTCGCCGTTCGTGGGGCTCCACATGTGGATGGCGCTCGGGCTTGCCACGGTGTTCCGGCTCAACCGCCTCTGGGCCTTTCTCGGGTCGCGCATCTCGAGCAACGTCCTCCTCGCGTGGCTCGCCTTCTCGGAGATCGAGCTCGCCCACCGGCTGCGGACGGGCGCGTGGATGGCCCTCGCGCCGTCGGACGTGCTCGTCGAGGGCTGGCAGCTCTTCGGCGACTGGCTCTTCGGCTCCCTGCTGGTCGGCGCGACGCTGGCCGCCCTCCTCGGGCTCCTCGTCTACGCGCTCGCCCGTCGATGGCGCCGCGACGCCCCGGCGGTCACGCCGCGCACGCCCGCAGAACCTCTTCCACCGTCTTCGGGATCCCCTCCGTCAGCACCTCCGGCGCCGACGTCGTGACCAGCACGTCATCCTCGATGCGCACGCCGATGCCGCGCCACTCGGCGGGCACCGTCGCGTCGTCCGGCGAGATGTAGATCCCCGGCTCGACGGTCAGGACCATGCCCGGCTCGAGCCGGCGCGGCTTGCCCGCCTCGAAGTACGCCCCCACGTCGTGCACGTCCATGCCGAGCCAGTGGCTGGTCCGGTGCATGAAGAAGCGCTTGTAAGCCTCCGATTCGATGAGGGTCGGCACCTCGCCCGAGAGCAGCCCGAGGCGCACGAGACCCCGCGTGATGATGTCGACGCTGAGCTTGTGGATCTCGTCGAGCGTCGCCCCCGGGCGCGTCGCCGCGATCCCTTCGACCTGCGCATGGAGCACCAGCTCGTAGATGGCCTGCTGCTCACGGGAAAACGCGCGTCCCACCGGGAACGTCCGCGTCACGTCGCTCGCGTAGTAGCCGTACTCGCACCCGGCATCGATGAGGAGGAGCTCCCCCGGATCGATGCGCCGGTCGTTCTTGCGGTAGTGGAGCACGCAGGCGTTGGGGCCGGAGCCGACGATGCTGCCATAGGCCGGGCGCTCGGAGCCGTGGCGGCGGAACGTGTCGAGCAGGAGCGCCTCGACCTCGTACTCGTGCATGCCCGGGCGCGCCCGGTTCATGGCGAGCTCGTGGGCCTCGCGCGTGATGCGCGCCGCCGTCCGCATCGTCTCGATCTCGACGGGCGTCTTTCGGAGGCGCATCTCGTGGAGGACGGCCCCGGGGTCGACGATCTCGGTCGGCGCCGTCACGCCCGTGCGCTGCCTTCCGCGCACGCGATCGATGGCCCCGAGCAGCCGGTCGTCGAAGCGGCGGCTGGCCCCGAGCCGGTAGTACACGCGCCGGCGGTTCTGGAGCAGATTCGGCAGCTTTTCGTCGAGCTCGGACACGACGAACGAGGCGTCGGCCCCGAGCGCCTTGGCCCCGTCGACGCCGGCGCGCGGGCCGTCCCACACCTCGCGGTCGCGATCGCGCGGGCGGACGAAGAGGGTGACCTTGCGATCCTCGGCGTCGAGGACGAGCACGCTCTCCGGCTCGTCGAAGCCCGTGAGGTAGAAGAAGTCCGAGTCCTGCCGGTACTCGTGGTCGACGTCGTTGTTGCGGACGAAGACGGGGGCCGAGGGGAGGACGGCGACGGCCGACGACGAGGCCTCGGCCATCGCGTCGAGGAACGCGGCGCGGCGTCGGGCGAACGTCTCCGTGTGGTGGGTGCACATGGGGGGCGCGGATGACAATCCCAGTACTTTCTTGGCGGGAAACGGCGCGGACCGCAAGAGTCAACTGCTCGGCCTTGCGCGAACTTGGCCCCTAACGCGGCCTTGCACGACGATGGCACGCATGACCTTTCTCGAGGATCGCCGTCGCAAGCGCAGCCAGGACCCGCTCGTGGCGCTGCACTACCAGCTGGCCCAGGCGCGTCACGAGGGGCGGCTCGAGGCCATCGTCATCGCGGACGATGCGGGCGTGGTCGTGGCCGGTGCGGGGGCGTGGGCGGTGTGCGAGGAGCTGGCAGCCTACGCGCCGCTGCTCGCGCAGGGCGTCTGGACCGAGCCCGGGATGGCGACGCAGTCGCGGGTGGCCGAGCTGCGAACCGAGGTGGACGTGCAGCCGGTGGAGCTCGATGGGCAGCGGGTGCTTCTCTGCGCCCGCGGCGGGTGGATGCGCGCGATGGCGATGGAACGGGCCGCCGAAGGGGTGGCGCGGATCCTGGGCCGCGCGGCGTAGGCGACGCCTTCTCAGCTCCCGAGGATCTCTCTCGCCCGCTCGGCGTCCTGGGGCTCCACCTGGAGGCGAATCCCCATGCTTTCCGCCAGGTACGGCATGACCCCGCCCGTCTGCGCGTCGATCACGAAGGCCCGGATGCCTTCCAGCTCGAGCCGCTCGCGGGCGAGCTGCGCCTCGGGCGTGTCCTTGAACGTCGCGACGGTCACCAGCTCGTCCATGTCGTTGGGCGCATTCCTAGCATGCCCGCGCGCGCCGCCCCACGTTGACCGCCCCTCTCGCGCACGGTACTAGCCGGGGGCAAGGGTGCTTCGATGAGTGACAACGAGCGACGACGCCGGCTCGACAGCGTCATTCCGGAGCTCCTCAAGCGCGCGGTCGAGATCGGCGTCGGCAAGGCGGCCGAGGCGCCCGACAACCTCAAGGAGTTCGTCGGCGGGATGAAGGTCCCGCGCGAGGTCGCGCACTACCTGCTCTCCCAGGTCGAGGAGACGAAGAACGGCCTCTTCCGCGTGGTGGCCAAGGAGGTCCGCGACTTCCTCGAGCACACGAACCTCGGCAGCGAGATGCAGAAGATGCTGACGACGGTGCAGTTCGAGATCAACACGACCATCCGGTTCAAGCCGAACGATGGTACGTCGGACGGCGCGGGGGGCGACGAGCCGAAGCTCCCGAAGCCCGAGGTGAAGTCGAACGTGACCGTGAAGCAGCGACCCGAGGAGCGACCGCGTGAGCGGCGACGCAGCCGCGAGTAGCTTGCCTTCCCTCCCCCTCCGAAGCCGCCGTTGTCACCCGACGCAGGACACGAAAAGAAACGAGCAATGCCGAAAGCACTGAAGGTCGCAGGCGAAGTCGACAGCTATTGCACCAAGTGTCGCCTCGTCCTCAATCACCGCGTCGTGTCGATGAAGCTGGGCAAGGCGTACCAGGTCGAGTGCCTGACCTGCCGGACGACCCACCTCTGGCGTCCGGCCGCTCCGGGCGAGAAGCCCGCCGCGTCGGGAGGCGGGGAGCGTACGGCCCGAGCGTCCGCCGCGCCGCGGTCGACGCGCGTGACGCCCGCCATGCGGCACGAGCAGTCCTGGGAGAAGGCCATCGCTGGCCGCGGCGTGCACGAGTTCAAGTCGTACAACACGGGGGGCAGCTTCCAGGAGGGGGACCTCCTCCGCCACAAGAAGTTCGGCGACGGGGTCGTCGTCCGCGTCATCGACCCGCACAAGGTCGAGGTGCTCTTCCGCGACGAAGCCAAGACCCTCGCCCAGGGAATGGCCTAGGAACCGCAGCGCGAGAGCGGTTTTTCTCAGCCTGCGGTTCAGGTGATGAAATGCGGCTGGGGTCGTGGAGCGTTTGACGATCCGCTGAGGCGTTGAGGATACTGCCCGGCGCGAGGAATCATGCGTCGCTGCTTTTGGCGTGCTTCGGGCGTGGTCGTGGGCGTGATGGTGGGCGGGAGCTGCGCCGGCGTGGCCGGGGCGCAGCCGCCCCCGAGCCCGGCAACGGAGGTGCACCTCGCGCCCGGGCCGAGCGGGGTGCTCGGAGCGTGGCTCGTGTCGGGTCCCTTCGAGCGCGGGCGCACGCTCGACGAGGAGCATCTCGTCCCGCGCCTCGGCGCCGGATGGCGGCTCGCGTCGGCGAGCGACGGACCGGTCGACGTCGCCGCGGCGATCGACGCGCGAGGAGGCGATCACTACGCGTATGCGGCCGGGGTGCTGCACCTCGAGCAAGGCGGGCGCCACACGCTGCTCGTCGGCGCGAGCGACGGGGTGACGGTCCTGGTCGACGGCAAGCGCGTCTTCGCGCGCGACGAGGGACGCCCCCAGCGTGACGACGACGATCTCGTGCCCCTCGAGCTGACCGCGGGCGACCACACGCTGGTGCTGGCCCTGCACCAGCACAGGGGAGGCGTGTGGAGCTTCCGCGCGCGCGTGCTCGACGCCGAGCTCCAGCCGCCCCGCGGGCTCACGCTGACGCTCCCCGGGACGACGGCGGACGACGCGAGGGCGCTCGCCGCGCGCATGGCGACGGTGTCGCTCGATCGAGGCATGGCCGGCGACGGCTACCGCCCTGCCCTCACGGTCCGTTACCCGGACGGCGCCCCGCGCGGCGTGCCCCTCGACGTGCACGCGCGGCTCGTGCGCGCCTCGGGAGGCCCGGCGCTCTTCGACGTGGACGCCGGTGAGCTCGGGCCCGACGACCGCGCCGTCCACGAGATGGCCGCCTTGCTGCCCCCCGTGGCGCCCGAGGAGGTGGAGGACGAGGACTGGACGCTGCACGCGACGGTGGCGGGCCGCGAGGTGGAGCTCCCGTTCCACCCGCGCAAGGCCGTGCGCGAAGCCGTGGCCCGGGCCGACCGGGCGCTCGCGAAGAAGCCGGACGAGAGCGTCGAGCACCTGCGCGACCGGCTCGCGGGGCAGATGGCGCACGGCGACGCCGACGTGGAAGCGCAGCTCGATGACGCGCGCGAGCTCGACGAAATGGCCGCGCCGCTCGAAGAGGGCAAGGATCCCTGGGCGACGCGCACGGGACCCATGCGCCGCGCGTACCGGTCGCCGGCGGACGGCAAGCTGTCGGAGTTCGCGCTCTACGTGCCGCCGGACTTCGACCCCGCGAAGAAGTACCCGCTCATCGTCGCCCTCCACGGCATGAACGGGCACCCGATGCAGATGCTCATGTGGCTCTTCGGGCACGACGACCCGATGCACGACGGCAACTGGGAGGACCGCCACCCGCGGCGCGAGCTCGAACGGCTCGAGGCCATCGTCGTCGCCCCCGGCGGCCACTTCAACACGATGTACCGCGACCTCGGCGAGGCCGACGTGATGCGCGTCGCCGACTGGGCGACGGCGCACTACCCGATCGACGAGGCGCGCGTGACCATCACGGGTCCGTCGATGGGCGGCATCGGGACGGCCGCGTGCGCGCTGCATCACCCGGACCGGTTCGCGGCGGCCGAGCCCCTGTGCGGCTACCACAGCTACTTCGTGCGGGGAGACATCGGCGGCGCGCGGATGCGCCCGTGGGAGCACTTCATCGCCGAGCAGCGGTCGAACGTCATGTGGGCCGAGAACGGCCTCTACATCCCGATGTTCGTGGTCCACGGCACGAAGGACCTGCCCGAGGAGAACAGCGGCGTCCTCATCGATCGCTACAAGGACCTCCACTACGCGATGAAGGACGAGCACCCCGAGCTCGGCCACAACGTGTGGCAGACGACCTACGAGGAGCTGAAGGGCGCGCACTGGCTGCTCTGGCACCAGCGCCCGCTCCACCCGCGCGCCCTCCGCTTCAAGACGACGAGCACGCGCTGGGCCGACGACGCCTGGCTGCACGTGCGCGAGCTGGCCTCGAGCGGGGCCTGGGGCGAGGTCATCGCGCGCATCGACAAGGACAACGGCATCCACGTCTCGACGCGCGGCGTGGCGGACCTCGCGCTCGACCGGGACTCGGAGCGCATCGACGACGCGGCGCCCGTCACCGTGAGCATCGACCAGAGCAAGCTCGTGTTCCAGGCGGGCGAGGCGGTGGAGGTCCACAGGGACTCGCCGGACGGCGCGGCGTGGAAGGCGGGGCCGGCGGCGCACGAGGGGCTCTACAAGCACGGCGCCGTCGCGGGGCCGCTGCGCGACGTGCTCCACGGGTCGCTCCTCTTCGTGTGGGGGGCGAGCGATCCGGCCCAGGCGCGGGCGAACGAGGAGGCGGCGCGCGGGTGGGCGAAGGTCCGCTGGGGGGTGCACGTGGACTTCCCGGTGATGAGCGACACGGAGTTCTACGCGCGGGGCGAGGCGGTGGGGAACGAGCACGCGCTCTTTCTCGTCGGCAACGCGAAGTCGAACCGCGTCGTGCGCGAGCTCGAGCCGAGCTTCCCCATTCGCATCGAGGGGGACGACGTGGTGCTCGGGAGCAAGCACCTGGCGCCGAAGGAAGGCCCCGGGGAAACGAGCCAGCTCGGCGTCGCGTTCATCCGGCCGAATCCGCGCCGGCCCGACCGCTACGTCGTCGTCGTCGAGGGCGTCGGCCCGCTGGGGACGTGGCGGTCGCTGTCGCTGCCGGACATGCTGCCGGATTTCGTCGTCTTCGACGAGGACGTGACGCCGTCGCGGGGCGGTCTTCTGCTCGGAGGGGGCAGCGTTCGCGCTGGCGGATTCTTCCGGAACGACTGGTCGCTCCCCGCGACGCTCTGAAGAGCGTTATAAGCGGCGGACATGAGCCGCTTCCGCCTGGTCGCCGCCACGGCCCCCGTCGCCCTCCTGCTCGCGAGCACCACGGCGCACGCGGACGAGCAGTCCATCATCAAGCAGTACGGCGAGCACCCGAGCTACGTCTTCGAGGCCGAGCCTCACCTGTCGCTCGGCTTCGGCTACCCCTTCGACGGCAACAACTGGCTCGGCCTCGGCTTCCGGGGGACGTTCCACATCACGAACGGCTTCGTGAAAGGCATCAACGACAGCATCGGCGTCGGCGTCGGCCTCGACTTCGCGCCGGGCTGGGGGAGCTATTTCCTCATCCCCGTCGTCCTGCAGTGGAACTTCTGGCTGACGACGCACTGGTCGGTCTTCGGTGAGCCGGGCATCGCGTTCACGAACGCGCCGCTGCGCGGCTTCGACCCCGTGCTCTACGTCGGAGGGCGGTACCACTTCACGGAGAAGATCGCGCTGACGCTGAGGGCGGGGTACCCGGACTTCTCGGTGGGGCTTTCGTTCTTCTTCTGAACGCGCCGGGAGTCATCGTTTCCCTCGTCGAAGCGAAGGTGTCGTCTTCAGAGAAGACCTGCCCTGAGCACTCGGACCTATCCGCGCCGTCCCCGCACCCGGTAGCTCCCCTCGCCCGTCGCGCCGATGCCGCCGCCGGTCCCCGTCGTCCGCGTGCGACCGCCACGGCCTCCGACGTCGCTGCGGGGGACCTGCGTGCCGCTCTCGCTGCCTCGGCGCGGGGGAACGGAGTGCGCGCGGGCGTCTCTCACCCCGCTCGAGCCGCGGTTCACTCCCCCTCCCCAGTCCTCGCGCACCCCGAGGTCGCGCCGCCCCGGCGAGCCGCCGCCGTAACGCGGATGCTTGTCCCCCTCGCCCGGAGCCTCGGCCGGGTGACCCTTGCCCTTCCGCGGGGCGCGCACGGCGCGCGGCCGCTGCGCCGCGAGGTCCTGCATCGGCGGCGAGACGACGCGCTTCGGCACGCCGTGCTCCTTCTTCAGCGTCGTCAGCTCGTCGTGCGTCAGATAGCGCCAGGCGCCCGGCCGCAGACCCTCGCCCGTCACGCCCGCGAACGAGAGCCGCGACAGGCGCATGACGCGGAAGTCCGTCGCGATGCCCATGCGCCGCACCTGCTGGTTGCGTCCCTCGGTGATGGTCAGCTCGAACCAGGTCTTGTCGCCCTCGTAGCGGAGCATCTTCGCCTTCGCGGGCAGCGTCTTGCCGTCCTCGAGGTCGACGCCCTTGCGCCAGCGGTCGAGGTCCTCCGGCTTCATCACGCCGTGGACCTTGACGACGTACGACTTGGGGACGGCCTTGCGCGGGTGCATGAGGGCCTCGGCGAAGTCGCCGTCGTTCGTCGCGAGGAGCACGCCGCTCGTCGCGAAGTCGAGGCGCCCGATGGGATAGACCCGGCCCGGCACGTGGGCGAGAAGCTCGCGGACGCTCGGGCGGCCCTCCGGATCGCTCATCGTGGACACGAAGCCCCGCGGCTTGTGGAGGACGACGTACACGAGCGACTCGGCGACGATGCGCTGCCCGTCCACCTCGACGCGCGCGGAGCGGGGGTCGACCTTCGTGCCGAGCTCGGTGACGAGGCGGCCGTCCACACGGACGTGTCCGCCGCGGATGAGCTCTTCGGCGGCGCGACGGGACGCGACGCCCGCGCGAGCGAGGACCTTCTGCAGTCGGACGGTGGCCATGGTGGGGCTGATAGCGTACATCGAGGGGGGATGCGACGCGTCGAGAAGCCCTGGGGTTACGAGCTAGTGTGGGCGCAGACGGACCGCTACGTCGGCAAGATCCTGCACATCACGGCCGGGCAGAAGCTCTCGCGCCAGTACCACGTGAAGAAGGACGAGACGTTCCTCGTCGAGTCGGGCGAGATGGACCTCGAAGTGGGCGAGGGCGAGGACCGGAAGGTGGTCCGCATGAAGGCGCGTGACGCCTTCCACTGCCCGCCGCACACGATCCATCGCATGGTGGCCGTGACCGACGTCGACGTCATCGAGGTGTCGACGCCGGAGCTCGACGACGTCGTGCGCCTCGAAGACGCCTACGGGCGTCAGGGGACGAGCGCCCCCTGACCGAGCCCCAGGCGCGCGGGGGGACCGCTACGAAGACTTGACGGCCCGGCGGCCACGCAAAAGAGTAAGGGAGAGGATGAAGCCCCTCTCCGAGTATCGGCAACGGGCGGCTGCCGCGGAGATCGCACGGCTCGACGTGCCGGTGCTGCTCGTCGGCATGCGCGGCCCTCCGGGCTCCGCCGCGGCCGAGTACCGCACCTCGACGCGCGAGGGGACGCCCTCGATGCCGACGGTCACCGAGGCGCTGCACGACGACGGCGTGAGCCTCGCGCCGCTGTCGAAGTCGGCGCGCAACCCGTACCGGAACTTCATCTTCGTCGGCCGCTCCTCGACGTGCGACGTCATCCTGCGCGACGCCAGCGTCTCGAAGACCCACGCCGTCTTCGAGCGCGACGACCGGGCGTCGCTCTGGATGCTCCGCGACAACCGCTCGCACAACGGCACCTGGGTGAACCGCGCCCGGCTGGGGCCCGAAGCACGGGTCTCCGTGGCGAGCGGCGACTCCATCGTGTTCGGGGCGTACCCGGCCTACCTCCTCTCGCCCGACGAGCTCCGGCGTATCCTGGGCGCGATGAGTCCCGTCGATGGGTGACGAGCCGGCAGGTCGCGCCGAGACGACCGAGCCGGAGAAGCCCACGTCCGAGCCGAAGCTGGCGATCGGCGAGCGCGTCGGTCGCTACGAGCTGCTCGGCATGGTCGGCGAGGGCGGCATGAGCTTCGTCTACCTGGCGCACGATCCGGAGCTCGACCGCGACGTGGCGCTGAAGCTCATGCGGGTCCGGGTGGGCAAGGAGGGCGCGCGGCGGCTGCAGCGCGAGGCGCAGGCGCTGGCGAAGCTCTCGCACCCCAACGTCGTGCCCGTGTACGACGCGGGGATGGTGGCTGGGCAGGCCTTCGTGGCGATGGAGTACGTGCCCGGCAAGACGCTGCGGACCTGGCTTCGAGGCAAGCGCACGTGGCGCGAGGTCGTCGAGGTGATGGTGGCGGCGGGGCGGGGGCTCGCGGCGGCGCACGAGCGGGGGCTGATTCACCGCGACTTCAAGCCGGACAACGTCCTCATCGGCGACGACGGGCGGGTGCGCGTGCTCGACTTCGGGCTCGCGCGGCTGGCCGGGGTGCTCGACGGGAGCATCGCGCCGTCGCTCGACTCGGTCCCTCCGTCGTCGCCGTCGTCGCCGTCCTCGCCGTCGTCGCCGTCTTCGGGCCCGGCGCTCTCTCCGCACGACGCGCTCATCACGCGCGCCGACCAGCTCATCGGGACGCCGGCGTACATGGCGCCCGAGCAGATCCGGCGCGACCCCGTGGACGCGCGGACCGACGTCTTCGCCTTCGGCGTCACCCTCTACGAGGCGCTCTTCGGCGTGCGCCCGTTCGACGCGCCCAAGGCGCCGGTGGGCACCGAGGCCCCGACGGTCACCGCGACCATCACGGAGGGCGGTCTTCTGCGCGCGCGCCCTCCGCCCCGCAAGACGCACGTCCCGCGCTCGGTGCAGCGCATCGTGATGAAGGCGGTCGCCTTCGAGCCGCCCGAGCGCTGGTCCACCGTGAAGGAGATGCTGGCGGCCCTCGAGCGGGACCCCTACCGGGTGTGGCGGCGCGCGGGGTACGTGACGCTCGGGCTCGTTGCGACGGGGGTGGTGGCGCTGGCCGCGGGGCTCGCCCGGCCGGCCGCGAAGGACCGGGCGCTCTGCCACGGCGGCGAGACCCGACGCGACGTCGCGTGGGGGGCCGACTCGCGCTCCGCCGTTCGCGCCGCCTTCGCGGCCACGGGGCTTCCGTACGCGGACGACGCCGCCGGGGCGGTGTCGCGCGAGCTCGACGAGTACACCTCGCGGCTGGCCGAGAGCGCGGACGACACGTGCGCGGCGACGCGCCTCCGCGGCGAGCAATCGGACGAGGCGATGGAGCTTCGCATGGCCTGCTACGAGACGCGCTGGCGAGAGGTGGGCGCGCTGGTGGACCTCCTGCGACGGGCCGACGCGGACACGGTGAAGCAGGCGGCCCACGCCGCCCGGTCGCTCTCGCCGCTCGACGCGTGCGCCGACGTCCCGGCGCTCCGGGCCCCCACGCCGCGTCCTCGCGATCCGGAGGCCGCCTCGAAGGTGGACGCGATGGAGCTGCGCCTCGCGTCGGTGATGGCGACGTACGGCGTCGGCAAGGCCACGGCGGCCGCCACGCTGTCCGAGGGGCTCGCCGACGACGCGCGCAAGGTCGGCTTTCTCCCGCTCCTCGCGCGCGTCGACTTCTGGCGAGGACGCTCCTACGCGGACCTCAGCCAGAGCGACAAGTCCATCCCGGCGTTCCGGACGTCGTTCACCGAGGCGCTCGCGTCGCACGAGGACCGCGTGCTCGCAGAGGCCGCCGCGCGCCTCGCGCAGGAGTACATCTACGCCCACCAGCCCGCGGAGTTCGACTACTGGGCGAGCGTCGCGCAGGCGGCCATCGATCGGGGCACGCCGGACGCGGCCCTGGAGAGCTTCCTCGAGCACACCCGGTGCGTGGCGCTCTGGAACGAGGGGAAGATCGTGACGCGGCTCGCCTGCCTCGAGAAGCACGCCGCGAAGGTCGAGCCCGTGCGCCCCCTCGACGAGTGGGAGCTGACGACCCTCGGCCTGGCGGCGGTCGACGTCGGGCAGTTCGACCGGGGCATCGCGTACGCCCGGCGCGGCTACGAGTACTCGCTGAAGCAGAACGGCCCGATGCATCCGAGGACGCTCGAGATGCGGATGTACGAGTGCAAGGCCGAGGTCGACTCGGGCGACTACGACACGGCCCTCACGGTCTGCGGCGCGACGCTCCAGGCCATCGACGCCGTCGCGGGGGACAACCGCGCCCTCGTCGGCAGGAACCGCATCTACCTCGTCGACGTCCTCCTCGGCGAGAAGCGCTACGACGAGGCCCGCGCGGAGCTCGCCCGGGCCGGTACGACCGGCGCGGACGTGGCGGACGTCGAGGAGGCCGCCGCGCGGCTCGACGCCGTGACGGGACACGCCGACAAGGCGCTCCCGCACCTCCGGCAGGCGCTCGCGGCGCAGAAGGATCTCCCCGCCGAGCACCCCGACGTCATCGCCTCGAAGCTGGAGCTGGGGACCTCGCTGCTCGCGTCCGGGCATGCGTCGGAGGCGCGAACGGTGCTCGACGACGCGCTCGCCACCTCGGGCCGCGCGGAGCTCAGCCCCACCGCGCGGGCCGACGTCGAGTTCGCAGCGGCGCGTGCCCTCTGGGCGACGAGCCCCGAGGCGCGGCCGCACGCGATGGAGCTCGCGCGGAAAGCCCTCGAGACGTACACGGTGAGCGCGCCGCGGACGCGGGGCTTCACGGACGCGCGCGCCGCGATCGACGACTGGATCGCCCACCCCCGCTGAGAGGTCACCCGCTCCCGGGTCGGGCTCGCAGGAGCCCGCCTTCGTCGATCCAGGCTCGGCCTGTCTTCAGCAGTCGCCCGGCCGCGCGCTTGAACGCCTTCTTGCTGATCCCGGCGATCGCGCGGATCTGCTCGGGGCTCGACGCGTCCCCGAGCTCCGGCGCCGGGGTCGCCCGAAGAAGAGCGAGGAGCCTCTCGGCGTCGTCGTCGATGGCCTCCTCCTTGCGCGGGCGCAGGGACACCTCGACCTTTCCGTCCGCGTGCACGTGGACGACGCGAAAGCTCGCGGCGTCCCCGGCGCGGAGATCGTGCGGCTCGGTGGCCGGAACGAGCGCGAGGGAGCGCTTCTCGAGGATGACGAAGAGGCCGAGGCCTCGCTCCTCGCGCCAGGCGACGCCGGGCACCCACTCGTCCGGCGCGAAGGCGCGCGCCGGCTGCAGCATCTCGGCGACGCGCATCGTCCCCGCGAGGCGGCCCGTCCGGTCCCGGTAGAGCCCGACGGCGTACTTCTCGCCGACGCGCATCGGGCGCGTCTGCTCTTTCAGGGGGACGAGCAGGTCCTTCGGGAGACCCCACTCGACGAACGCGCCGAACTCGGTGACGTCCACCACGGTGAGGACGTCGACCTCCCCGAGGGCGAGCTTCGCTTTGGGCCCGGGTTCCATGCTCAGGCCGCGTGCCCCGCGGCGCGCTTGGCGAGCAGCGGACCGAGGAACGCCGCGGTGTCCTCGAAGAGGTTGGCCTCGGGATTGAGCTGCTTGCCGATCCCCTCGGCGGTCACCATCGCCACCATGATGAGCGCCATGTCGGCGACCGGGCGAACCCGGTAGCGGCGTCCGAGGGCGAGGATCTCGTTCATCAGCTCGCCGAGCTCGAGCTCCGCGACGTTCTGACCGCGAAAGCGCGTGAGAAAGTGGTCGAGCTCCGTCTCGAGGGTCACCCAGTCGATCTCGCCGCGGTACGAATGGAAGCGCCGGATGTGCTCGAGGAAGTCCTTGGTCGTCCCCATCGCGAGGCAGCGCACGAAGTCGATGTACTGCTCGAGGATCTCGCCCGTCAGGTGCTTGACGAGGCCGACGTCGAAGATGGCGATGTCGCCGTTGTCGAGCAGCAGCATGTTGCCGGGGTGGAGGTCGGCGTGGACGAAGCCGTCCTCGAAGCACATCTTGAGGAAGATCTGCTGCAGCCGCTTCGCGACGTCCGCGTGGTCGCCCGGCGGCAGCGCGTCGAGCTTCGTTCCGCGGAGCAGCTCCATGGTCATCACCCGCGTCGCCGACAGCTCCGCGACGACCTCGGGGAAGTGCACGCCCTTCGTGCCCGCGAACGAGGCCCGGAAGCGCTCGTAGTGGGCAGCCTCGAGCCGTAGATCGGTCTGGTCGAGGATGCCCGCGAAGAGCTGCTCCAGGTGGCCGACGGGGTCCGAGAGGCGCAGGGTCGGGTGCCAGGCGAGAACCCGGGCGAAGAGGCCGAGGATCGCCGCGTCCCGCTCGACGCGGGCTCGCACGTCGGGACGGAGAACCTTCACCGCGACCTCGCGCCCGCCCGGAAGACGGGCCCGGTGCACCTGCGACACGCTCGCGGCGGCGATGGGCACGTCGTCGAGCTCGGCGAACCGTTCGTCGACAGGTGCCCCGAGGTCCTCCTCCACGATGCGGCGCACGTGAACGATGGGGAACGCCGGGAGCCTGTCTTGCAGCGCACGGAGCTCGTCGATCGTCTCCCGCTCGAGCAAGTCCGGCCGGGTGCTCATCACCTGACCGAGCTTCACGAACGTCGCCCCCAGGGTCGTCATCGCCCCCCGGAGCACCCGCCCCCGGAGCGACGCCACGGCGCGCCGTCGCCCCTCGGCGCTCCCCGCCAGCGCGGCGCCGATCCGGCCGACCGCGTACGCGAGGACGAACCACGTGAGGACGAGCCCCATCACGACGAATCGTCCCGCGTAACCGAAGAACTTCATCCGCCTCGCGGTCGGTAACCCGCGCGCACGGGTCCGTCCAGTGGAGCGAAGCGCATGATTCGACTGGCTGCGCGGTCCGTGTAAGCTTCGCCCCGTGCGTCTCGCCCCGCTTCTGGGCCTGGTACCCTTCCTCTTCTACGCTTGCTCTGCCAGCCGGCCCGCCCCCGACGCGCCGGACGCCACGACGCCGACGGACGCGGGGAACGTCGACACGTCCGAGCCGTTCGACGCGCCCGCCCCGCTCGACGGCCCGTTTGGCTGGGACGTGTCCGACGTCGACGCGACCATCCTGCATCCCTGCAGTCTCCCCGGCTCGATTCAGTACACGTCGACCGGTGTCGTCGTCGTCCCGGGCGGCAGCGGCGGGGGGCCGGACCTCTCCTACCTCACGGTCCCCACCGGGTTCTGCGTCCACTATTACGGCACCGTCGGCAACGTCCGGCAGCTCCGCTTCGCCCCGGGGGGAGAGCTCTTCGTCGCCTCGCCCACGACGTCCACGACCGGCGGCGGGCTGGACGGCATGTCGGCGATCGCCGTCCTCCCCGACGACGATCACGACGGCCTGGCCGACTCGGTGCTGACCTACCTCGGCTCGCTCCCCTCGACGCAGGGGCTCCTCTTCGCCGGAGGGTTTCTCTACTACCAGAACGGCACGCAGATCATGCGCGTCCCGTACGCCGTCGGCGACCGCGCGCCCTCGGGTGCCAGCGAGGAGGTCGCCGACATCAGCGTCTACACGTCGATCGCTCACTGGCCGAAGACGCTCGACATCGCCGACGACGGTACGATCTACGTCGGCAACGGCGGCGATCAGGACGACCTGTGCGATCCGCTGCATCCGTTCCACGGCGGCATCCTCGCGCTCGACGGCACCCCGGGAGGCTTGCAGGTCGCGAAGGGCATGCGAAACCCCATCGCCGTTCGCTGCGCGCGCGGGCACGACCACTGCTTCGCCGTCGAGCTGGGGAAGGACAGCTCGCAGGCCGACTTCGGCCGCGAGAAGATCGTCCCCATCCGGCAGGGCGACGACTGGGGCTTTCCCTGCTGCGCGACCGAGAACACGCCTTTCGCGGGCATCACGCCCACGCCGAACTGCGCCACCGTCGCCTCCGAGTCCGAGAGCTTCTACATCGGGAACACGCCCTTCGGGATCGACTTCGAGCCCGGCCGGTGGCCCGCTCCCTGGGGAGGCTCGGCCTTCGTCACGCTCCACGGCAGCTACGGCTTGTGGACGGGCGCGCGGGTCGTCGCCATCGGCATGGATCCCACGACGGGTCTCCTCTTGCCCGGCTCGGACCTCGAAGGCGGCGACACGGGCGACGTCTCGGACTTCGCCGTCGGGTGGGACGACAACCGCCGCGACCATGGGCGTCCCGCCGCCGTCGCGTTCTCGACGGACGGCCGCCTCTTTCTCGGCAACGACAACGACGGCAGCGTCGTGTGGATCGCGCCGCTGTCCCTCTGAAGCGTGACCGGAATGGGGCGCTCGAGGCTCAGCGCTTCGGTCGCTTCGCCCTGCCGCCGTCGGTCGCGGTCGCCGGCCCCGCGTCGGTCGCGCCGACCGTGACGGGAGAAAGTCCGTTCGCCGGGCTGCCCCCGTCGACGATCTCGACGCCGGACTGGGCCTCTTCCTGCGCCATGAGCTGGGCGTCGCGATCCCACCGGTCGATGTGGCCGTCGCAGCTCATGTCGTTGCCGACGCGCTCGAGCCGGTTCTTGAAGTAGATCTCCCAGGTGTCGGGCTTGCCGCTGGGGCAATGCGTGTTCCTGCGAATGCGCGAGAGCTGGCCGTCGAGATAGAACTTCCACACGTTGGGGCGGCCGGCGGACAGCGTCGTGTCGATGTCCTCCTCCGCGATGCGCCCATCGGCGAAGTTGATCCAGTCGTCGGTCTTGCCGTCGTAGTTGGTGTCGGCCTCTTCGTGCAGCGGCTCGCCCTTCTCGTTGAAGGTCCGCACGACGTCCTTCAGGCCGTCGAGGTTCGTGTCGATCTCGCGGCACATGAGGACCTGATGCCTGTCCTCGCGCTCGCCGATCACCTTGTAGACGCGCCGGATGTTCGGCTTGATCGAGCCCGGGCCCACGGTCTCGCTCACCTCGAGCTGCGGATTGCTCTTCCAGTGCACCATCCCGTCGCAGAGCGAGCGATCGTCGGCGGGCCAGTGGCTGGGGTCGTTCGAGCCTCCCGGCGCCATCTTCGTCGTGGGCGGAGGCGGGCCGCCGCAGCGCACGAGGAGGACCCCGAAGGCCAGGAGCGGCAGCAAGCGCCTCATCGCTTGCCCCCGTCGCCGGACGCGGCGACCGCGGCGTCCACGGTCGAAGCCGGGCCGGCCTCCGCAGGCGCGCCCGTGCCCCCGTCGTCCGACGGCCTGGCCGCGGCCACGGGCGCCCCGGCGTCGACCTCCGCGGCGCCCTGATCGAGGACCACAGTCGAAGCCGGATCGGCCTTGCCGTTGCCCGTCGTGTCGCGCGCGATGCTCACCTTGCTGCCCTGCCACGCCCACCACTGGTCGACGTGCCCGTCGCCGTTCGTATCGCGCTCGCGCCGGGACGGGTGCACCGGGCGCCCCGTCTTCGCGTCGATCGGGAGCCCGGGCTCGAAGTAGTCCCAGGTGTCGATCTTGTGCTGGCCGCCCGTGTCGTATTCGCGCTGGGTGATCCGGCCGGCGTCGTAGTGCTCGATGGCGTTGACCACGCCGGTATCGTCGTAACAGAACTCGCGCCGGCGGACCGCCCCGTTGCCGTCGAAATACTCGTAGAGATCGGGCCTGCCGTCGTGGTTCAAGTCGACGACGCGGCAGATCTCGCGCTGGCTCTTCTTGTCGAACACGCGGCGGATGTCCGGCTTGCCGTCGTTGTTCGTGTCGAGGATCTCGACCCGATTGCCGGATTCGTCGCACGACTCGTGATCGAGCCCCTCGCTGGCGCCCTTCGGGAGCTTGGCGTCGGCCACCCCGGTCATGTTCTCGTCGCCGCCGCACCCCGTGGCGGGGAGCAGCGCCAGCGGCGAGAGCGCCACCACGAGAGTCGCCACGAGACGGGTCGGATTCATCGGCGCGGCGCGACAATACCCGGCCGAACGGGGCGGGGGCAAGGTGCGAGGGCCGGCCTCGACAGCAGCGTCCCCTCCCGACCTTGCTGCACCACGTATGTTCACATAGTGTAACGGACGCTCGCCGGGTGATGCGACCCCTGGCCAGTCGCGCTCGGGTCGGCTACATGCGAGCGCGCCTCCCCGGCTCTCCCTCGCGCGCCGACGTAAGTCCTCAATGTCCCGCAAGAAGATCTCCACCACCATCTACGTCACGCCCGAGCAGAGCGAGCGCCTGCGGCTCCTCCACGAGCGGACCAAGGTACCCGTGGCGGTCTACATCCGCGAGGGCATCGACCTCGTCCTGCGGCAATATGATCACCTCCTCCCGGGGCAGCTCGCGCTGACCTCCTCCGACGCCGAGTCCCCCTCCCCGGGGCCGGTGGTCGAGGCCGAGCGCGCCGCGGGCGGCAAGGGATAAATGCCGATTCCGCAGTCCGACATCCGCAACTTCTCCATCATCGCGCACATCGACCACGGCAAATCGACGCTGGCCGACCGCATCCTGGAGATCACCGGGGCGCTCACGTCCCGGGAGATGCGCGCGCAGTTCCTCGACAAGATGGACATCGAGCGCGAGCGCGGCATCACCATCAAGGCGCAGACGGTGCGCCTCTCGTTCACCGCCGCCGACGGCAAGACCTACGAGCTGAACCTCATCGACACGCCCGGCCACGTCGACTTCAACTACGAGGTCTCGCGGAGCCTCGCCGCCTGCGAGGGCGCCGTCCTCGTCGTGGACTCCACGCAGGGCGTCGAGGCGCAGACCCTGGCCAACGTCTACCTGGCCATCGAGCAGGGGCTCGAGATCCTGCCCGTCCTCAACAAGGTCGACCTTCCGAGCTCGGACGTCGACCGGACCAAGGCTCAGATCGAGACGGTCGTCGGTCTCGACTGCGCCGAGGCCATCCCTTGCAGCGGCAAGACCGGCGTCGGGGTGCGCGACATCCTGGAGCAGATCGTGCTCAAGGTGCCGCCGCCCAAGGGCAAGCAGGAGGCCGCGCCGCTCCGCGCCCTCATCTTCGACTCCTGGTACGACACGTACCGCGGCGCCGTGGCCATGGTGCGGGTCGTCGACGGCACGCTGAAGCGGGGCGACAAGATCCGCTTCCTCGCCGACGCCACCGACTACGAGGTGACCGAGATGGGCTGCTTCCAGCCCTTCGCCGCGGCCATCGACGAGCTCGGCCCGGGCGAGGTCGGCTTCGTCGCCGCCAACATCAAGAGCGTTCACGACGTGAAGCTCGGCGACACGATGACCCACGCGGTCAGCGCCCCGGGCAAAGGCCCCCATCACCTCGGACCGACCACCGAGGCGCTCCCGGGCTTCAAGGAAGTGAAGCCGATGGTCTTCGCGGGGGTCTATCCGACCGACAGCGCGGATTACCCGGCCCTCCGCGACGCGATGGAGAAGCTTCACCTCAACGACGCCGCCTTCAGCTTCGAGCCGGACACGAGCGAGGCGCTCGGCTTCGGGTTTCGCTGCGGATTCCTCGGCCTGCTCCACATGGAGATCATCCAGGAGCGCCTCGAGCGCGAGTTCAACCTCGACCTCATCACGACCGCGCCGAGCGTCGTCTACATCGTCTACAAGACCGACGGCGCCGTCGTCCGCGTCGAGAACCCCGCGAAGCTCCCGCCGCTCGTCCACGTAGAGCGCATCGAGGAGCCGCTCGTCACGATGGCGATCCACGTCCCGGTGGAGTTCGTCGGCGGCGTGCTCGCCCTCTGCCAGGAGCGGCGCGGCGTGCAGAAAGGGATGCAGTACGCGGCCGCCGATCGGGTCATCGTGACCTACGAGCTCCCGTTCGCGGAGGTGCTCTTCGACTTCCACGACAAGCTGAAGAGCATCTCGCGCGGCTATGCCTCGATGGACTACGAGCTCGTCGGGTACCGCGCCGACGATCTGGTCAAGGTCGACATCCTCGTGAACGGCGAGCCGCTCGACGCGCTCTCCATCATCGTCCACAAGGAGAAGAGCTATCCGCGGGGCCGCTCGCTGGCCGAGAAGCTGAAGGAGTTCGTGCCCCGGCAGCAGTACGAGGTCGCGATCCAGGCGGCCATCGGCGGGAAGATCATCGCCCGCGAGACGGTCAAGGCGCTCCGCAAGGACGTGACGGCCAAGTGCTACGGCGGCGACATCTCGCGCAAACGCAAGCTCCTCGAGAAGCAGAAAGAGGGGAAGAAGCGGATGAAGCAGGTGGGGACGGTCGAGATCCCGCAGCAGGCGTTCCTGGCGATCCTCAAGGTCGACTGAAGCCGCTGGTGCGGGCGGCAGGCCGAGCACGTACTCGGCCCAGCGTTCTCGGCCTCTCTCTTCCGCCGCTCCCAGAGACAACGCCCCCCGATCGACGCCGCGTCGCGGCCCGACCTGGCATGGATGCCCCCCTATCGACCCCGCGTCGCGGCCCGACCTGGCATCGATGCCCCCCTATCGACCCCACGTCGCGGCTCGACCTGGCATCAATGGCCCCCTATCCACGCCGCGTCGCGGCTCGACCCGGCATGGATGCCCCCCTATCGACGCCGCGTCGCGGCTCGACCCGGCATGGATACCCACCCATCCTGGCCGCGTCACCGCCCGACCCGCCGTGGACGCCCCCTGATCGCGTGCCGCTTCGCCCGGATCCATCCTCGCTGCCGCCCGTTCGCCTGGCGTTCGGGCGACGACGCGCCCCCGTTGCCTCCGATCCCGCCCCCGCTCGCGCCTCTCCGCCCCACGTTGCGCGCGTTCCTCTCGCGCAACGACGTGAGCCGCGGGCTGCTCCGTGTCGACGGCGAGGTTCCCCCTCGAACCGGACCCGGCACGGCGGCGATGCGGCCGGGAACCGCTCATGGTCGAGCTTCGATCCCCTTGCTGCCCACGGCCCGTCCCCTCTACCCTCCGGTTCCTAGGAGAAATTCTACATGCGGTTCGCAATGATGGCGCTCGTGGCGGCGGTGACCGCCGCGTGCGGCTCGAGCTTCCCTCCCCCCAACGACGAGTACTCCGCTGCGCAGGCCGACGTCGGCCGCGCCGAGTCGGGCGGCGCGCCGGTCGTGCCCGACGCGAAGCTGCATCTCCAGCTCGCGCAGGAGGACCTGCAGAAGTCGAAAGGCCTCATGGATAACGGGGACAACAAGCGCGCCGCGGACCTCATCTCGGTGGCGCGCGTGGAAGCGCAGCTCGCGCTGAGCCTCGCCAAGCAGCTGCAGGCCGAGGATCAAGCACGCAAGGCGCAGTCGGACCTGGCGAAGGCCAAGGGAGGTCAGTGATGCTCACCCGAACGCTCCACCGAACCGTCATCTCGTTCGTCGCCGCGGCTCTCCTCGTGGCCTGCGGAGGCGAGGTCCCCGCCCCGAAGGCCCTCGTCGACGCGCGCGCGGACTACGCCAGGGCCAAGGGCGGCGTCACGCTGCAGCTCGATCCGACGGACGTCCACGAGGCCGATCTGGCCCTGCAGAAGGCCGAGTCGGTGTGGCAGTCCAGCCAGGATCCGAACGACGAGCACGCGATCGATCTCGCCATCATCGCGCAGCGCAAGGCGCAGATCGCCATGGCCGAAGCCGCCGCCCAGAAGGCGCAGCAGGAGCTGCAGCTGGCCAAGAGCGAGCTCGAGGCGACGATGCAGTCGCAGCTCCAGGCGACGCGAGGTCAGCTCGACAAGACCAAGCAGAACCTCCAGATGACCCAGTCGCAGCTCGAGCAGACGGCCGCGCAGGCCGCCGAGCAGAAGAAGCAGCTGGCCGACCTCGAGGCGAAGCTGAAGGACGCGCGCGACACCATCGCGAAGATCGCCGCGGTGAAGGACGACGATCGCGGCATGGTCATCACGCTCCAGGGCGAGGTGCTCTTCAAGACCGGCAAGTGGGACCTGAAGCCGGGCGCGATGGCCAAGCTCGATCAGATCGCCGACGCGCTCCGCGGCAAGGAGCAGCCGATGGTGGTCTACGGGTTCACCGACAACGTCGGGGCGGTCGACATGAACATGGACCTGTCGCAGAAGCGCGCGCAGTCGGTCCGGGACTACCTGGTCAGCAAGGGCATCCCTTCGGACCTCATCACGGCCGAAGGCAAGGGCCCGGCGGCGCCGGTCGCCGAGAACACCTCGATCGAGGGCCGCGCCCAGAACCGCCGGGTCGAGATCGTCGTCAAGCCGAAGAAGGCGTGATGCGATACACTCGCCTCTAGCTTGCGGAAGACCACCCAGGCCCGAGCCAAGAAGCGCCCGACCGCCTCCCGCAAGGGAAAGCTGACCGTCGATCCGACGCGCCTCGCGCTGGCGGGGCTCGAGCGGATCCGGAGCGTTCTGGCTCGGAAGGGGCACGCCGACAAGATCGGCCCTCCGGCGACGATGCGGGAGCTCGCGGCGCGCGCGAGCTACCTCGGGGTGGCCCTGCCCCCCAGCTACTCGGCCACGGTGCGCGTGGCCTCGCGCATCGGCGAGCCCGAGCGCCTGCTCTCGGCCGCCGAGATGCGCTCGGGGTTCGACGACGCCATCGCGCCCCGCGCGACGCGGCCCGACGCCGAGAGGCTCGCGCCGTTCGCCAAGCTGGGCGAGCGGTCGTTCGCTTGCTTCGACCGCGCGGCCCAGGCCGAGGACGGCGAGCTCTCCGTCATCGAGTGGAGCGACGGGATCGTGCGGCCACGCGCGAGACACTTCGGCGAGTGGCTCGACCAGGTCGCGGACGCGCGGGAGGAGGCCCTCTCGGCCGCAGCCGACATTCCGGACAACCTCCGCGACCTGCTCATCGCGCTCGGCTTCAACTTCGACGATCCCATCGTGGGACGCATCGAGACGGGCGACACCGAGGCGATCGAGGCGCTGCTGGGGCCGGCGCGCACGCGCGAGGTGCGCGCCGATGTGGGCCGACTGTTCGATTCGAGCGGCAAGGCTTCGATCACGCTGAATCTCGACGAGTTCACGATGGCGGTGGCCCTCCGTACGGGCCTCTACGTGTTCGAGCCGGAGGACGTCTTCCGCTGGCTGCGGTGGTTCCGCGACGAGAGCTTCTTCGGCGAGCCGACGCGCGGCGCAGGGCACCCCGATCGCGCGCGAGACATGCGCCGGTCGCCCCGGGAGCCGCCGCTCGTCCTGCGGGGCGTGCTCGAGGTGTCCTGCTTGCCGGCGCGGCGGCATCACTTCCGCGCCGCGGCGGGCCGCTCGGCGGACGACTTCTACCTGCTGGGGCGCACGGGCTCGACCAGTGACCGCTCCCCTTCGCTCCTCCTCCACGTGCTCGAGGGGCACATCCGGGGCGCGCACTCGCTCGACGAGCCGCTGACGCACCTGCACGTCACGAGCGACGGGACCGTGTGGGGCCTCTCGCACGCAGGCACGGCGCTGCAGTTCGCGGACGGCGTGGCGCGCGCGTTTCCCCTCGCGCGGCGCGGTCGCGGGGCCGCGCGGTGGTACGGCATCGGAGGCACGGGCTCGCGCGTCCTCGTCTGGGGCGCGGGCGCCCTGCTCGAGTTCGACGGCGAAGGCTTCGCCCCCTTCGAGCCGAAGGCCGAGCTCGAGGAGCACGAGACGGTCGTCGCCCTGAGCGCGCAGGGCAAGCAGCTGGCCCTTCTGGTCTGCGGCGACGGCGTGGGCGCCGTGGCCCGCTACGACGGGCGCAAGTGGCTCCCCATCCCGGAGAGCCACGTCGTCGAAGGGCAGCTCGTCGATCTCGACGTCTGGCGCGGCATCGGCATCGTGCTGGCGCGGAGCGGGGAGGTCTGGCGCGTCGACGAGGGTTCGCCCCGGCCGGTGATCTGGGACACGCATCAGGCCGCCTTTCTCAGCGACACGGGCGCCCCACGGACCACGTACGCCGTGCGTGGCTTCGACGGCGGCGCCCTGCTGGCGAGCGACAGCGGGGTCATCGCCGTGGGGTCGGGGGATCCGGTGTTCCACGCGCTCGACCGGGCGACGGGGCCGGCCCACGAGCCCGCCCGGCTTTCCCGGGTGGGCGCCGACAGCGGCACGAAGAGCGACGCCGAGCGCCGTCCGGCCGTCGTGGCGCTGTGCGGACCAAACGCGTGGATCTGGTCGTATGGCCCCGACGCCTCGGAGGTTCGGGACGCATTTTGGGTCATCGACGCTCGGGACTGGTGAGAAGCCCGGCGGAACCTGGTAACGCTCTTGCCATGGCATCGGCCCGAGATCCCGCCGCCGGGCGCCGCGCATGGGCCGCCCAGGCAGGCGGCCTCACCTACGACGGCGCGCACCCGTTCGGACCGGAGACGGTGCATCGCTGGCTGCTCGACAACGGGCTGACCGTGCTCCTCCTCGTGGACGCGAGCGCGCCCATCGCGAGCTACCACACCTGGTACAAGGTCGGCTCTCGCCACGAGAAGCGCGGCAAGACGGGGCTTGCGCACCTCTTCGAGCACCTGATGTTCAACGAGACCGAGAGCCTCCGCGCCGGAACGTTCGACCGCAAGCTCGAGGAGAACGGGGCCGAGTCGAACGCGGCGACCTGGGTGGATTGGACCTACTACTACGAGAGCCTGCCTGCCGATCGCGTCAAGCTGGCGGTGAAGCTCGAGGCCGAGCGGATGGCGCGCCTGGTCCTTCGCGAGCCGCAGGTCGCGAGCGAGAAGGAGGTCGTCGCCAACGAGCGCCGCTATCGCGTGGACGACGACGTGGAGGGGGCGGCGAACGAGCTCCTCTACAAGACGGCGTTCGCTCGGCATCCGTACGGCTGGCCGACCATCGGGTGGATGGAGGACATCCAGGGCTTCACGCCTGAGGACTGCGTCGCCTTCTACCGGACGTACTACGCCCCCAACAACGCCACGGTCGTCGTCTCGGGGGACGTGCGCGAGAGGGACCTTCTCGTCGCCATCCGGGACGCCTACGCCTCCATTCCGGCGCAGGCCATCCCGCCCGAGGACACCGTGCCCGAGCCCCCGCAGCTCGACACGCGGGAGCTCGTGGTGCGAAAGCCGACGGCGACCGAGAAGCTGCTCCTCGCCTTCAAGGGGCCCGCCCTGGGGGACGCCGACCACGCCACGCTGACGGTCCTCAGCGAGGTGATGTTCGGCGGCCGGGCCGCGCGCCTTTATCGGTCGCTCGTCGTCGAGCGCGAGCTGGCGACCGACGTCCGGGGCTGGGTTTCCACGTTTCGCGATCCGGGCCTCTTCGAGTGCTGGGCGACGGCGCGCGGCGGTCACACGACCCACGAGATACAGGCCGTCATCGACGACGCCTTCACCGTCCTCTGCGCCGACGTCGTCGGCGAGGAGGAGCTCGTGCGTGCCAAGGCCCGCCTCGAGCTCGCGGCTCTGCAGCAGCTGGAGACCATCCCGGGCAAGGCCGAGCAGATCGGCTTCTACGAGACGGTCCTCGGCGACCCGGCGCATGCGTTCCGGCGGGTCGAGTCCGTCCGCCGGGTGACGACGGGGGACCTTCGGCGGGTCGCGAGGCGCTACCTCGGCGAGGGAGGGCGCACCATCGTGCGCGTGCTCCCCGAAGGCAACGCCACGGCCGAGGCGGCCCAGTGAGCGCCGCGCGCGCACACGCCCCCGCGCCGCCCCTGCGCTTCGACCTCGAGGGCGGAGCGCTCGCGCTCTTCGAGCCCGCCCACGCCGTTCCGCTCGTCTCCATCGTCTTGTCGCTGCGGTCGGGGTCCGCGGTCGAGCCGGCGGACAAGGCCGGGCTCGCACGCATCGCCGTGCGCATGCTTCGCCGGGGCTGCGAAGGGCTGACGGCGGAGCAGATCGACTTTCGCATCGACGCGCTCGGCGCCGAGATGGCCGTCGATACGTCCCCTTCCACGGTGGCCATCCACGCCCAGGTCATCGCTCGGAATGTGGAGGCCTTCGTCGAGCTGCTCGCGCGTCTGCTCGCCACGCCGACCTTCCCGGCCGAGGAGCTCGAGCGCCTGAAGCGCGAGACGGTCGCGGAGATCGTCGAGTCGCGGGACAACGACCGCGCCGTGGCCCAGAAGGCGCTCCAGCGGACGCTCTTCGAGGGCCACCCGTACGGGCGCAACCCGGGAGGGACGACGGCGGGCGTCCAGGCCATCGGCGGCGCCGACGTCCTCGCGTTCTACCGGGCCTTCGTCGTTCAGGAGAACGCGGTCGTGGGCATCGCGGGGGACGTCGCGCCCGAGCGTGCCCCGGAGCTCGCCCGGAAGCTCGTCAGCGCTCTCCCGCGGGGCAAGCGCACCGTGGACACGGTCCCGGAGCCGACGATGCGCCCGGGGCGCCACCTTCTCCTCGCCGACAAGCCCGAGCGCACGCAGACGCAGATCCTCGTGGGGACGCTCGGCACCGCCGCGCACGACGACGATCACGTCCCTCTCCTCGTGGCGAACGCGGTCTTCGGGGGCACCTTCACCTCGCGCCTGATGCGCGAGGTCCGGTCCAAGCGGGGCTGGTCGTACGGGGCGAGCGCGCGCACCCTCGTCGACCGGCGGCGGCAGGCCTGGGTGATGTGGACGTTCCCCGCGGCGGAGGACGCCGCGAAGTGCCTCGAGCTGACCCTGCAGCTCATGGAGGCGTGGGTGAAGGAGGGGGTCAAGTCGAGCGAGGTGTCGTTCATCGCGCGCTATCTCGTGCGGTCGCACGCGTTCGACATCGACACCGCGGCCAAGCGTCTGCACCAGGCTCTCGACATCGAGCTGCTCGATCTCCCCGCCGACTACTACTCGTCGTGGATCGACCGCGTGCGCGCGGTCACGCCGGAGGCCGCGAGCGCCGCCGTGAAGAACCGCATCCACCCGGAGGACGTGCTCGCCGTCGTCGTCGGGACGGCCTCGCAGGTGCTCGATCCCATGCGAAGCGCGATCGCCAACCTGGCCGACGCGAGCGTCGTCCCGTTCGACCTCGAGTAAGACCGCCTCAACCGCGCTTGGCGAGCAGCTCGGCGAACTTCGTGTCGTAGCGGCCCGCGCGGAACTCGGCGTCCGAGAGCACCCTCCGCAGAAACTCGCGGTTCGTCGTGCAGGGGGCGATGGTGGTGCCGGCCAGCGCGCGATCGAGCTCGTCGAGCGCTCCGTCGCGCGTCTCGCCCCAGGCGACCACCTTGGCGATCATCGGATCGTAGAACGGCGTGACCTTGCTCCCGGCCCGCACGCCGGACTCGACGCGCAGCCGCTGCGTTTGCGCCTCGCCCGCCCCGCCAGCCCAGACCAGCTCGTCGACGGTCCCGGGCTTGGGGATGAACCCCTTGCTCGGATCCTCGGCGTAGATGCGCGCCTCCACGGCGTGGCCGCGCCGCGCCGAGTGCGAGAGATCCGGTAGCTTCTCGCCCGCCGCCACGCGGAGCTGCAGCTCCACGAGGTCGAGCCCCGTGACCATCTCCGTCACCGGGTGCTCGACCTGGAGCCGCGCGTTCACCTCCAGAAAAAAGAGGTCCCCCTTCGCGTCGGCGATGAACTCGCACGTCCCGGCGCCCACGTACCCCACGTGGGTCACCACCCGGAGGGCGGCCTCGAAGAGGGCACGCCTCCGCGCTTCGCCGGCCTCGCCCGCGAAGAAGGGCGCCGGCGAGGGCGTCTCCTCGACGATCTTCTGGTGCCGCCGCTGCACGCTGCACTCGCGCTCCCCGAGCGCGTACGCAGCCCCATGCCGGTCGCAGAACACCTGCACCTCGATGTGGCGTGGCTGCTCGACGTAGTGCTCGAGGAAGACGCGCGCGTCGGAGAAGGCCGACTTTCCACGATCGGAGCAGCTTCGGAGCGCGCGCTCGAGGAGCTGCGGATCGCTCACGACCTGCATCCCGATGCCGCCGCCACCGCTGACCGCCTTCACGACGATCGGGTAGCCGACGCGCGCGGCCACCCGCCGGGCCTCGTCGAGCCCCGCCTCGCTGTCGATGGCGATCGGGTCGTCCGTCCCCGGAACGGGCTGCGTGCCGGCCGCCAGCGCGACGTGCCTGGCCTTCATCTTGTCGCCGAATGCCTCCAGAACCTCCGGCGGCGGCCCCACGAACACGACCCCCGCCTCCGCGACGGCTCGGGCGAAGGCAGCCTTCTCGGAGAGAAAGCCGTAGCCCGGGTGCACGGCCTGCGCGCCCGTCTGGCGCAGGGCGCCGAGGATCGCCTCGATGCTCAGGTACGAGTCCTTGGCCGGCGCGGGGCCGACGAGGACCGCTTCGTCCGCGTCCGTGACATGGGGCGCCTCGCGATCGGCCTCGGAGTACACGGCCACGGTCCGGATGCCGAGGCGTTTGCACGTCCGCATCACGCGGCGCGCGATCTCCCCACGGTTGGCGACGAGCACCTTGTCGAAGAGGGCCATCGAAGGCGGCTACTTACAGCACCCCTCGAAGGGACGCCATGGCGGCGCTGGTCCGTGGAATTGGCCCGCATCGTGCTCTGTTGTTCCCTGGTCCGCCTCGATGAAAGCCGCTCTTCTCGCGCTCGCCACATTCTCGGGCTTCCCGGGGGGACTCACACCCTCGTACTCGAGCCCGGCGGCGACACCTGTGAGCTGGGCAGACAGCTGGATCATGCTCGATCCGGGCCCTCGCGGCCTCCCGGTGAGCCTGCCCGAGGACGCACTCGCACCCGAGGCGTCCGCCAGCGACGAGATCGCCAGCGACCTCGTGCTGGACGCCGACCCATCGCCGAACTTCGTCTTCTCCGGCTGCGAGCTCGCCCTGGCGGGAAGCTTCACGCCCGACGCCTGGGCGCGCGAGATCTGGCTCGGGGCCCCCTTCCCGGTGATGCAGGAGAACGGGCACACCGAGAAGGACGGACGGTGGCTCGACTACGAGCAGATCCCCCGGCGCCCGGAGCGACCCGACGCCTACGCGGCGTACCGGTATCCACTCGCCGAGGCCCCCGTCGTCAGCGGGTACGATCTCGACAAACCCGACAGCGAGCAGCGGCGGGGCCGCATGAACGCCGTCGGACACGGGGGGGTCGATCTCGTCGCCGAGATGGGCGCGCCGATCGCGATGGTGCGTCTCGAGCACCAGGTCGGCGATGCGGAGGTGCTCTACGTCGGACCCCTCTACGGCGAGACCGTCGTGACGCGTCACGTGCTCCGCGAGGGCGGCGCCGACCACGACTACCTGCTCCTCTTCGGGCACCTCGATCGCCCGGCGGAGGGCGTGCTCCGCGGCCGACGTCTGCGCGAGGGCGCGACCGTCGGGTTCGTCGGGAATACTGCTTCGCCGGAGCTCGTCCACCTGCACCTCGAGGCTCGCCGCGTGCGCGACGGCGTCGACGCGTGGAAGCTACCCGGCGAGTCCCTGCACGCGCGCGAGTACTCCGTGGTCACCGATCCGCGCAATGTCCTGCCGCTGCGGGCTCCCCGGCTGCGCTCGGCGAAGTGCAGCCCGCGCCTCTCCTCCCCTCCCCGGCGCTACTGGCTGGGCGACGATATGTCACTGACGCTGGAGTGAACCCAGGCTGCGTCGTCGTGACTCTCGCCCGCGCTCGCTGCCTCGCAGCGTCGCCGTAGTGGCTCGAGGCGCGACGGCGTCCAGGCGATCGAGGCCTCGTGGGCCCGAAGCGTCGCCTTCATGAGGAGCGCCAGCACGATGGAGCACACTGCGAACACCAGCGCCATGAAGGTCACCGACGAGGAGCACGCGTGCTCGATACCATCGTGCCGATCGAGCTCGACGACGCAGAGGTGCACGGCGCCGATGACCAGCAGCCCGACGTTGATCATCAGAGAACCGACGGCTCCCGAGCGGACGGCGGCGACGGCCAGCTTTGAACGCCAGAGCAGCAAGACGGCGCAGGCTCCGTTGAGGATGGCCAGAGCCAGGCCCGGAACGAGCGGAATGGCGACGCCGTCGAAGGGGTATTTCAAGAGTGTCAGCAGCACCAGGGGAGCGAATAGCAGAACGAACGAGAAGGTCGCGAGCGCGGTCAGACGCACCAGCCTCGGAGCTTGCGCCATGCGCTCGTACCGCAGAGTGCCCGAACGGTATGGGGTCCTCGGGGCGACGTGTTCCGTCGCCGGAACGACCTTCCACTGCTCCCGCGAGCGGCGTTCCAGCCTGGCGTAAAGAGTCACCGCCACGACGATGGCTCCGAGCGTCAGCTGGCCCACATGCAGATCGTGTGCAGCCGACGCGAGGGACTCGTCGAACCGGGGGCCGGCGCCGAGGTTCATGCCAGGTCCGCGCCCAGCTCCGGAGGCATGCTCGCGTGGCCGCGTCCGGGATGCAGCGACGGGGGACCACTGCCCCCGTCTCGACGCCGGTGCTTGTCGAGCCACGTGTGCGCCACGACGAGGAGCGGTGGCTGAACGACGCGGGTCAGGATCGCAAGGATGAGCGAGCCGCCGATGACCACGACGGCCAGAGGCTTCTGCGTCTGCGCCCCGATGCCGTTCGACAGGGCGGCCGGCAGGAGACCGAGCGTCGCCACCAGCGTCGTCATCAGCACGGGCCGGAACCGCTTCTCCGCGGCCTCCCGCGCGGCGAGCTCGATCGAATGCCCCTCGGTCTCGCGGAGACGCTGGAAGTACGTCACGACGAGGATGGCGTCCTGGATCGCGATGCCGAAGATCGAGATGAAGCCCATCGCCGCCGAGACCGAGAAGTTGATCCCCGTGACGAGCAGCGCCAGGACCCCACCCGTGCACGCGATGGGAATGCTGATGATGACCAGCATCGTGTCCATCCAGTTCTTGACGGCGCTGTAGGTGAGGAACGTGATGAGCAGGACCGTGAGGGGGATGATGATCTGCAGGCGGCCCTCGGCTTCGTGCAGCTCGTTGATCTCCCCGCCCCACTCGAGCCGCGTGTCGTAGGGACGACACAGCTTCGTCCATCCGGCCGGCGCCTTGTCGCATCGCGGGATCTCCGCCTCGATCGAGGCCTGGGCCTCGGCGATGGTGCTCGCGAGGTCGCGACCGCGCACGCTGAACTTCACCGGCGAGTACCTCACGCCGTCTTCGCGATAGACGATGGCCGGCCCCTCGACGATCTGGATGTCCGCGATCTGGCCGAGCGGCACCTGCGCGCCGTCCGCCGTCGAGACGGTGATCTCGCGGATGGCCTCGAGGCTCATCCGGTATTCGGGCTTCCAGCGCACCGTCAGATCGAAGAACTTCTCGCCCTCGTAGACCTCGGTGACGGCCTGCCCGCCGATGGCCGCCTGGATCACAGCGTCGATGTCCCCCGTGTTCAGACCGTAGCGAGCGCACTCCTCGCGCTTGGGGATGATCTTGATGCTCGGCTGGCCGAGCGACTTGAACTGACCGAGGTCCGCGATGCCGCGCACCTTGCCCATGACGTCGACGATGTGCTCGGCGATCTTCTCGTTGGACTCGAGATCGTTGCCGAAGACCTTCACCGAGTTCTCGCCCTTCACGCCGGAGAGCGCCTCCTCGACGTTGTCCGAGATGTACTGCGAGAAGTTGAAGACGACGCCAGGGAACGCCTCCGACATCTCCTTGTTGATCTGCTCGGTCAGCTTCTCCTTGGTCACGCCGCGGGGCCACTCGTCGAAGGGCTTCAGCGGCGCGAAGAACTCGATGTTGTAGAAGCCCGACACGTCCGTCCCGTCGTCGGGCCGGCCGAGCTGCGACACCACCGTCTCGACCTCGGGATACTTGCGGGTCTTCTCGTCGCAGGCGACGGTCGGGTCCGTCGGGCAGCCGCGGAGAATGGACCGCATTCGCCCGACGTACTTCGCGCTCTGATCGAGCGAGATGGACATCGGGAGGGTCGCACGGATCCAGAAGTTGCCCTCCTCGAGCTTGGGCATGAACTCGCGGCCGAGCAGCGGGAAGAGGGCCACGCAGAGGACGATCGGCGCCAGGCTGAAGAGGACGGCGCCCTTCGGGAAGCGCATCGCCAGGTCGAAGGCCGGATTGTAGAGCTTGTGGAGAACACGCATGATGATGCTCTCCTTCTCCTCGGACTGCGCGGGCACGAATTTCGACGCGAGCACCGGCGTCAGCGTGAGCGCGAGGATGATGGCGCCGCCGATCGCGAACGCATAGGTGCGGGCCATCGGGGCGAAGATGACGCCCGAGACGCCCGTCATCGTGAAGAGCGGCAGGAACGCGACGCCGATGATGACCGTCGAGAAGGTCATCGGCGTCGCTACCTCGCGGGAGCTCTGCTCGATGCGCTCGAGCATGCTGCCTTTTCCGTGCGGGCCGAGGTGCCGGAAGATGTTCTCCATCATGATGACGGTGGAGTCGACGACGATGCCGAAGTCGACCGCCCCCAGCGAGATGAGGTTCGCCGAGGTGTGCGTCGTCACCAGGCCGCAGAAGGCGATGAGGAGCGCCAGTGGGATGTTGATGGCGGTGATGATCGCCGCCCTCACGTGCCCGAGGAAGAGGAGCAGGACCAGGCTGACGAGGGCCATCCCGACGAGCAGGTTCTCCATGACCGTGTGCGTGGTCAGGTGAACGAGGGCGCCGCGGTCGTAGTAGGGCTCGATGTCCATGCCGGGCGGCAGGATGTGGTTGTCCCGGATGTACTTGACCCGCTCGTAGATCCCCTCGAGCGTGCTCGGCGTCTCGCCGCCGTAGCGCATCAGCACGATGCCCTGCACGACGTCGGGGTCGGCGTTGTAGCCGACGATGCCGAGGCGCGGCGCGAACCCCACGTCGACGTCCGCGACGTCCTTCACGCGGACGGGCGTTCCCTTCTGGGCGGCGACGACGATGTTCTCGATGTCGTGCTGCGGCGCCGTCCGCGAGCCGAGCAGACCGATCCCGCGGACGTCGTAGCTCTGCTCGCCCATGAAGAGGCGCTGGCCCCCCACGTTTTGGTTGCCGTTCGTGATGGCCGTCTCAACCTGGCTGAGCGTCACGTTGTGACCGCGCAGCCGGTAGGGGTCGACCTCGACGTGGTACTGCTTGGTCTCGCCGCCGTAGCTCGTGACGTCGATGACGCCCTGGACTTGCTTGAACTGCCGCTCGAGGAGCCAGTCCTCCGCGGTCTTCAGGTCCTTCAACGTGTAGCCCTGGCCGACGACCCGGTAGCGGTACACCTCGCCGATGGCGTTCCACGGCGAGAGCTGCGCCTGGAGTCCGGTCGGTAGCTGCACGAACTGGATCCGATTGATGACCTCCTGCCGGGCCTCTTTGTACTCGGTGCTCCAGCCGAAGTAGCACTTCACGTCGCTCAGCCCGAAGAGCGACTGCGACCGGACGTGATCGAGCCCGGGCATCCCGGAGAGGCCGATCTCGAGGGGAATGGTGACGTACCGCTCCGTCTCCTCGGCGCTCCAGCCGGGGGGCTGGGTGATCACCTCGACGAGAGGCGGCACCGGGTTGGGGTACGCCTCGATGTCGAGCTCCTTGTACGCGGCAAGCCCGAGGACGACGAGCAGGACCGCCGCCGCGAAGACGACGATCGGCATGCGCAGAGCGCCGGCGACGATCCGCTGGATCATGACTGAAAGCCTTGAAGCTCAGAGTTTCTGGGACAACAGGATGGCGCCGTTGACCACGATCTTCTGCCCGGGCTCGAGGCCGTGCTTCACCTCGAGCCACTGGCTCGATTCGCCCTCGTCGACGTCGACCGGCACCCGCTGGAACCGCACGCGCCCCGGCTCGTCCCCCACCTGGATGAACACGACCTTGTACTCGCCGAGGCGGAGCAGGGCGTTGCGGGGGATGGCGAGCGCCCGGGTCTGATCGACCGAGATCTGTGCGGTCGCGTACATCTCCGGGCGAAGGAGCCTGTCGGGGTTGTCGAACGTGCAGCGCACCTTGGCCGTGCGCGTCGCCGGATCGAGCATGCCGCTCACCCAGTCGACCTGCCCCTTGAAGACCTTGTCCTTGTAGGTCACGACGGTGACGTTCGCCGGCGTGCCGACGTGCACCCGCGCGATGTCCATCTCGTAGAGGTCCGCGATCACCCACACCTTGTCGATCTCGCCGACCGTGAAGAGCTCCTGCGTCGTGCCGCCGCTGTACTGCCCTTGCACCTCGATGCCCGGGTTGATGTTGCGGAGCAGGACCTCGCCTTCGATGGGGGACGTGAGGGTGTAGGTTTGCGTGACGGCGTCGGCGTTGCCGACCCGCAGGAGCGTCTGCTTCTGACGGGCGCGCTCGATCTCGGCCTTCGCCTTGCGGTAGTTGTCCTCCGCCGCCTCGAGGTCCGCCGCCGAGCCGGCCTTCTGCTCGAAGAGGTCCTTCTTGCGCTGGTAGTCGTGCTGCGCCGCAATGAGGTCGGCCTCGGCCTTGTGCACGTCGCTGACGGCGCTGCCGATGTCCGGCGACTCGATCGTCGCCAGCGCCTCGCCCTTCTTCACGCGCTGCCCGAGCTGCGCGGCGATCTTCACGACGCGTCCCGTGACGGGCGAGAAGATGTGCGCCGAGCGCAGGTCGTCGAGCGCGACCCGACCGCTCGTCAGGATGGTGTCGTCAACGTCCTGATCCAGAACGGGCTTTACCTCGATCTTCGCGTCGATCACCTGCTGCTGCGAGAGCCACACCTCGCCCGGCGGCGGCATCGGGCCCGCCGGCTCCGGGGCCGCCTGCGACTTGTGGCAGCCCACGCCGGCGACCGGGAGGGCGAGGATGGAGAGGAGGAACGCGAACCTGGACATCGACTTCATCAGTGCAGCTCCATCCCGACGGCTTGCTCCACCTGAAACACGGCCGTCCAGTAGTTACTCAGATCCTGCAGGTACTCTTGATTGGTCGCGATGTACGTGCGCTGCGCGTCGAGGAAATCCATCAGCGTCGCGGCGCCTTTGTCGTACTGCAGGCGCGTGATCGAGAACGCCCTCTCGGCGCTGGGGCGCAGCTGCTTCTCCATGCGCTCGACCAGCGTACGCGACGCCTCGTAGCCCGCCATCGCGGCCGCGACGTCACTGACGACCTGCGCGGTGATCTTGGTCTGCTGGAGCGACTGCGTGTCGTAATTGGCCTCGGCTTTCCGGATCTCGCCCTGTTGCTGGTAGAAAATGGGGATCGGAGCGGACACGCCGAAGCTCAACGTGGGCGGCTGGATGGCGGTCTGATCGACGCCGATCTGCGTGTACTGAGCGGAGATCGTGATGTCCGGGAAGACCTGCCGCTTGGCCAGGGTGATCGCCGCCTCGGTGCTGGCGCGCTGGTAGCCGAGCGCGAGGAGGTCCGGCCGGTGCTCGAAGGCCGCACGAAGCAGGGGGTCGAGCTGGGCGTTCGCGAGCTGCGGGGGGACCGAGTAGTCGAGGACCTTGTCGTCGACCGTGAACTCCGGCGTCGGGCCGCGGACGCCGAGGAGGAACGCGAGGGCGACGCGGGCCTGGCGAAGGACCACGCCGGCCGAGTCGACGGCCTGATCGGCCTCGAGCTTCTGCGTCTCGACGCGCGCGAGATCCCCCTCGTTGATGGCGCCGCTCTTCAGGCGGATCTGGAAGAGCTGGAGCGTCTTCACGTTGGTGGCCTGGTTTTCCCGCGTGAATGCGAGGGCCCGCTGGGCTTGCGCGACCGTGGCGTAGGCGGACTTCACCTGGAACTGCAGGTTGCGGAGCGCGTCATTGCGCGAGAGTCTCGCCGCCTGCAGCGCCGCGCGCGCCACCTTGAGGCGGAGGTCGCGCTTGCCCGAGAGCGTGTCCTCGATGGCCGCCTGGTCGGTCAGGCCGATGGTGTACTCGTTGGCCGAACAGCCGGGGCAGAGCACCTGGTTGCTCCCCTGCAAGGAGCCCGGGGTCGTTCCCGGTCCGACGACGAAGCCCGTCGACTGCGGGTTGTACGGTGGCAGCACGCGCCCGTAGTAGAGGCTGAGTGCCGGGTTGGGCACGGCCCCGGCCACGCCCACGTCTCCCTCGGCGTTCTTCACCGCAGCCTCGGCGATGAGCAGGTCCAGGCTTCGCGTCCTCAGGAGCTGCAACGACTGGTCGAGCGAGAGCTGCACCGGCAGCTCGACGGGTTGCGGCACTCCTTCGGCGTCCGCACGCCCCACGACGAGGAGAGCGGCGAGAAAAGCCAGGGCAATCGCGGTTCGGGCCACGGGGGGCACTGTCATCTAGGCCGGCCCCGCTTAGCAAGGCGCGCACCATGGATCCAGTCGCTCGCACCTCCGGCACATGCGCGAAGTTCGCTTTGTGTGCGCTAGGGCATCTTGCCCTGGTCGGTGCCCTTGGCCGGGACGCTCTGGCGTGTCCTCCGCGCAGTAGATCACTTCAATATTTCACCCTCACGCCCCGATCGCTCTTCGCACTGCGGGGCATATTGCGCTACTGGGCACCGGCGCCGCGCCCAGCACGGAGCTTGCCAGAAGCCGCGCCCGGAGACCTGCAACGACGATGCGTAGATTCCCGATCCTTGCCGCCGCTTCCCGCGTCGCGGGCGGCGTCCTTGCCGGCCTTCTCGGGCTGGCCTGCTCCAGCGAGAACGCCGGGGCGCCTCCGCCTGCCCCGGTCGACTGGCACGCCTTCGACGTCCCGCACGGAGCGGTCGTCGCGCCACCCGGTCCCACCGCGCGGGAACGCGGGGTCGCCGAAGCCTACGCTGGAGCTCTCGGCTCGGCGGAGCTCAGCGGGCTCAACCAGCTTCTCGCGGGGGACGTGCGTTTTGCCTTCCCCGGCATGCCCGACGCCCGCGGCAAGGACGCCGTGGTCAAGGCCCACCAGACGCTCTTCGGCGCGTTCGACAAGCGCACGATGGCCATCACGCGACTCCTTCGTACCGACAGCGTGCAGTCGGTCGAGTGGACCATGACGGGCATCCAGGCTCGGGAATGGATGGGCACACCCCCGACGAACGGGCCGGTCTCCTTCAAGGGCGTGACCCTTCTCTTCACGAAGGACGACGGGACCATCGCCGAGGCGCACGTCTACTTCGACGTCGCCGTGGTGAAGACCCAGCTGGGCGTCGGACCCAAGGAGCTCGCGGGGCTCCCTCCCGCCCCGGCGCCGACGGGCGCGCCGCAGGTGTTCGAGGCGACGCATTCGCCCGAGGAGGCGGGCAACGTGACGCTCGCGCGCGCGGTGCTCGACGCGCTGGAGAAGAGCGACGAAGCGGCCTACGTCGGCACGATGACCGACGACGTGGTCGTCGACACGCTCGAACGCGCGCAACCGATGCGCGGTCGGGACGAGCAGAAAGCGTACTTCAGGGCCATGCATCGCGCGATCGGCATGCTCGACACGACCGTCGACAACTCGCTCGGCGCCGCGCGGTTCGCCGTCGTCGAGTACTTCCTGGCGGGCGCGCAGCTCGGGCCGTTCGGGTGGCTGCCCGCGCAGCGCGACAAGGTCATTCGCCTGCAGGTCGTCGACGTGATGGAGATCCGCAACGGCAAGGTCGACCACATCTGGCGGTACGACAACCCCGCGCAGATCGCGGGCTCGGGTCCCTGATCAGTTCGCGACGCCGGTCCCCGTCGTGGTGGCCGTGCCGTACCAGGTGAGGTTGTCGACCAGGACGCTCGAGTCCCAGTTCTGGTCGCCCGTGTCCCAGATGATGAACTGAAGCGTGATGGTCTCCCCGCCCTGCACGGGAGCTTTCGTCGTCAGCCAGCCGGTGGCGCCGCCGCCCGTCGTCTGCCCGCTGCAATACGTGCCCAGGTTGTAGAACCCCGTGCCCTGCAGCTCGCTCGGCCCGGACGTGCACGCCGCCGTCTGCGTGTTGTTCCCCTCGCAGCCCGTCTGCGAGTTGGCCGTGCAGTGCTCGAAGAACCCGTTGTTGACGCTGACGGCGTTGCCCATCGAGTCGAACGAGACGTTGAGATCCCCGTCGCCGTTGGTGCCTTTCCACGCCGTCGACTGGAGCCACGCGACGAACGAGTCGTTGAACTCGGTGCACACGTACTCGGGCCACTCCCCCGAGTAGAAGTCGAAGTCGAATGAGAAGCCCTGCGCGTTCGCGGGCACCTTGATCTGCAGCGTGACGCCGATCGTATCGAGGACGCTCGGGTCGACCATGCACGTCGCCGTCGACTTCGGATAGCCGGGGGGCGCCGAGCCGGCGCCGTTGTACATGCCCTTCTGCGGCCCCTTGAAGTAAGGGTCGGACTCCCCGCTGCCGCTGCAGCTCGCGCCCGGGTTCGAGTCGTCGCACGGGAGCGCGTAGCCGGAGCTCAGGATCCCGAGGTTGGCCCCCTCGCGCGGCTTGATGACCGATCCGAACCCCGCCATGATCCCGTGCTGACCGTCGGCAGGCGCCGTGGTGCTGTTGTACCCGCGCGTGTACGTCGCCGAGACGAGGCCCCAGTGCGTGGCGTCGGCCATCTGGCAGACCCCGATCGCCTTGGCGAAGTCCGCGGCCGGGCCGTCGAAGGGCAGCCCCGAATCGCACGCCGAGGGCGGGGTGGTCGACCCGCTGCAATCGAGATCGCAGTTGCTGGTGGAGAGGTTGACGTTGCTCGTGCTGCAAACGGGACACGCCCCCCCTCCCGAGCTGCCGCCGCCGTCGTCGCCGAACGTTCCCACCCCGCCGCTGCTGCCTCCGCTGCCGCTGCCGCTGCCTCCGCTGCCGCTGCCCCCGCCGCTGCTGCTGCTGCCGAAGCCCGTGTCCTTGCCCGACGAGCCGCCGCACGAGAAAGCCGCCGAGGCGACCAGGGAAGCAAGACACAGAAGCGTCGAAGTGCGCATGCTCATCTTCCAATCATACGCTGGCGACCGTTCACGTCTCAATGTGGCCCCCAGGACCCTTTCAGGGTCCGCTGGCGGCACACTTTTGGGACGACACGGGCGCGTCGGGGGCACGCGCCCTGTCCACTGGAGAAGCTCCGGTTACGAGACCGGAACGGGCGCGCCGGCGGTGGCCGACCCGAAGCCGAGCATCGGCCAGAAGATGAACGGCAGGAAGGCCAGCCCGATGCCGAAGCCCGCGCCCTTGCCGAAGCGCTTCGCGATCTCGATCTCCGCGATGATCATCATGATGGGCCCGACGACGGGAATGAAGGCCCAGTACCAGGGCTTGCCCCCCAGCTTCAGGATCGTGATCACGTTGTAGATGGGCACGATCGCCGCCCAACCGGGCTCACCCGCCTTCGTGAACGTCTTCCACACCCCCGCAACGAGCAGAACGATGACGGCGAGGTAAATGAGCGAAAAAATGATCCCAACGACTCCACCACCACTGCTGGAGTATTCGACTTCGTGCGCGCTGAACATGTCCGTTCTCTCCTCCCCGGAGCTCCCCGCCCCGTGAACGAACGAGGGTACAGTGAGGAGAACGGCGCCCGCTCGGCTTTCTTCTCCGCCTCCCGTGAGGCACGGATTACTGCAGAAAGTCGCCGTCCCGGAGCTTCTTCGGGATGTACTCCTCGGTGATGAAAGAGATGCTCTTCGTCAGGAAGCCGTCGAGCTCCATCTTGAACCCGTTGTCGAGGAGCGCGTTGATCTCACGCTGCCACTTCTTGTCCTTGAACCAGGGGTAGGCCTTCATCTGCTCGGCTCGGGCGATGTCTTCCTTCTTCAGCTTGATCTCGACCGCCGACGTCAGCTTGTACTTGGCGTAGTCGAAGGAGCTCATGCCGAGGAACCGCACGTTGGGCACCGCCATGCGCATCGACTCGTAGGCGAGGTTGATGCTGCCCTGCTTGAGGACCGAGTAGATGTAGAGACCCCAGGGATCGTTGTCGACGAGCACGTAGCTCGGGAGCTTCAGCTCCTGGGTCATGCGCTGGAGCAGGCGCCTGGCGCCGCGCGTGGCCTGCCCGCCGGTCGTCATCAGGATGCAGTTGTGCTTCTTCCAGAAGCCGTCCTCGTTCAGGCGCGTGAAGACCGCGTCCTTCTCGACGAAGAGGATGAAGTCCGCCTTGCAGTCGAGGAACTTGATGACGTCCGGCTCGCAGATGCTCGGCAAGCTCCAGCCGCCGCGCCCCATCCGCGACAGATCGATGCGGTCGCCCGCGTCCTCGATGACCAGCTTGCCGACGACGCTCCCCCGGCGCGTCGCGAAGAGGTGAAGCTCCTCCCGCAGGGCGTCGATGCCGACCTCGAGGTCCTCGATGATCGGATCGCTCTCGTCCTGGTCCTCGAAGGTGTTCTCCGTCGAGTGCGGGAGCGTGTGCTTCGACATGTAATACATCTGGCGGATGCTGACGGTCTTCCGCTCGTCGATGAGCTTCTTGCATTTGCTCGCGACGAGCATCGTCTGCATGAACTTCCGCACCATCCCGGTGTTGAAGAACTCGCGCGACTGGGTCTTGTCGCCCAGCTCGATGATCTTCTTCCGCTCGTTGAAGGACACGTTCGACAGCGCCCGCGTCCGGATCTCCACCGCGGGGTTGTGACCCTTCGTCGCCTCGGTCAGCACCGCCTTGGCGAGCTTCTCGATCTTGCCGAGCGTCGCGGCGTCGCGCTCGGTCTTCTTCGCCAGCGTCGTCTTCTGCGCGGTCTTCGGCGTCGTCGTCTTCTTGGCGGCCATGGCTTACTCCACCAACCTGAGCTGCTCGGGCTTCTTCTTTCGCTTGCCGCCCTTGTCCTTGTCGTTGCCCTTGTCCTTGTCTTTGCCCTTCCCCTTGCCTTCGGCGGGTGCGGGCGGCGGCGGCGTGGTCTCGGGAGGCGGGGGGACGCTCGGCGCCCCTTGCACGGGCGTCTTGTCGTCCCTCGGCGGCGCGGGCTCGTCGGCCTCGAACCGCACGAAGACCGGCAGCGTCGCGTAGAAGGGCTTCTCGATCTTGCCCTTGTCCATCCCGAGGATCTCGCCGATCGCCCCGGCGACCTCGGGGATGTACTTCTCGAAGAGGCTGCGCCGCTTCAGCTCGCGGTCGGCGTGCGCCCTCGCCCGCACGTGGGACGCGAGCTTGCGACCGCACTCGCGGAGGGCGTGCTTCATCTCCTCGAGCAGCTCGTCGTAGTGGGCGACCGCCTCCTTGGCCTCGCTCGTGAAGGGCACCCACACGCTCGCGAGGTGCACGACGACCGCCATCGGCGCGACCGGGAGGCTCCCCTTGGGTTGCTGCAGCTCGTAGCCGCGCCAGTTGATCTGGTAGACGCTCTCGCTGATCGCGCAGGCCTTCGGCTGGTACTGGAGAGGCACGCGGTTGGCGAACCGCATGATGTCCGCCGGCTCGTCGACCGGGAGATCGCCCCCGTAGGCGAGCGCCGCCTCCACGACGAACGGGTTGCCGCGGTACACCTTGGGCGCCCGCGTCGTCGACGCGTAGAACTCGGCCCGCGGGAAGCGGCGCTTCAGCCCCTCGATGAGCAGCGCCTCGCCGATGGGGACCACCGCCGTCGCGGGGGGCGCCATGACCTTCACCTCGCCGAGGGCCTTGTGCAGGCGCTCGAGGTCCTCGCCGTGCAGCCGGTCGGCGGCGGCCTTGGGGCTCACCTTGGCCAGCGTGCAGATCTGCGCGGCGATGGCCGGCGACACGCGCGAGAAGTCGTCGCACAGGACCTGCTTCACGGTCTTGCCCGGCGAGTCCGCGAGCATCGTCTGCAGCATGCCGAGCTCGACCCCGTGCGGGTGCGGCTTGATCTCCTGCGCCTCGCGCGGCAGCTCGTTCGACACGCGCGGAAAGGCGAGGCGCTCGCCCTTGGGCGGCACGTACGTCAGCGCGAGGTGCGGGTTGGCGACGACCGTCTGCTCCAGGTACTCCTGCACACCCGTCCGCCCGCCGCGGTACGCCGCGACGAGCTCGATCTCGACGCGAGTGCCGTGCTCCCTGTCCCAGTCGACGGTGACGTCGCTCACCACGTCGGGCTGGTTTCGCTTCGTGTCGATGCGAAGGTCGATCTTGAAGGCGGGCCGCCCCTTGCCCGTCCTGCTCGTGATGACGACCGCCTTGCCCGTCGTCAGCTGCCCGTAGAGCCCCGCGGCGCTGATGCCGATGCCCTGCTGGCCGCGCGACTGCTTGAGCCGGTGGAACTTCGACCCGTAGAGCAGCTTGGCGAAGATCTTCGGGATCTGCGGCTTGACGATGCCCGGCCCGTTGTCCTCGACGACGACGCGGAACTTGGAGGGCTGGTTGGCCGCCGCCGCGGGCTGGACCTCGACGATCTGGACGAAGAGCTCCGGGAGGATGCCCGCCTCCTCGCAGGCGTCGAGCGAGTTGTCGACCGCCTCCTTCACCGTCGTCAGCAGGGCCTTCGCCGGATTGTCGAAGCCGAGCAGGTGGCGGTTCTTGGTGAAGAACTCGCTCACGGAGATCTCGCGCTGGCGGGACGCCATCGTCTCGGCGGTGGCGCGGCGCTTGGGGACGACGTCTTCAGTCACTCTGCCTCCCGCTAGCTGGTCGGGTGAACGGGTGTCAAGCACGGGTGCGCGGCCTCCTCCGCCATCGACCAATCACACCCCGCCGCTCGAGGCCAAGTTCAACGAGGAGAGTGGAGAGGACAGGGAGGCGGGAAGACGGGAAGGATTTGGGGATCCGCCCCCCAACTCTCCGCTCCCGTCTTCTCGTCTTCCTGTGACCTCTCCCTCGGGTATCGTCGCGTCCGCGTGATCAAGAACCCCAAGGCGATCCTCGCCCTGCTGACCGCGCTGAACCTCCTCAATTACCTGGACCGGTACGTCCTGTCGGCGGTGCTGAAGCCCCTGCAAGACGAGCTGCAACTCTCCAACTTCGTGGGGGGTTCGCTCGCCACGGTCTTTCTCCTCGGGTTCTTCGTGACGAGCCCTCTCTTCGGTCACTGGGCGGATCGCTCGGGCGTGGGAGGCAGGCGGGCGCTCATCGTCCTCGGGGTCGCGGTGTGGAGCCTCGCGACGGTCGCGACGGGGCTGGCGACGAGCGCCGGATCGCTCATCGCCGCGCGGGCGGTCGTGGGGGTCGGCGAGGCCAGCTACGTCACGATCGCACCGACGATTATCGACGAGGTGGCGCCTCCTGGAAAGAGGGGGAGCTGGCTCGCCATCTTCTACACGGCCATCCCGGTCGGCTCGGCGCTCGGGTACCTCACGGGGGGCGCGGTCGAGCACGCCACGCACAGCTGGAGACAGGCCTTCTTCGTCGCGGGGGTACCGGGGCTGCTGCTGGGGTTTCTCTGCCTGCTCATCCGCGAGCCGGCCCGGGGCGCCGTCGTCGAGCGCACGAACCTGCTCCACACGGCCGGGAGGCTCCTTCGCATCCCGCTCTACCGGAGCGTCGTGCTCGGCCAGTGCGCGTACACCTTCGCCATCGGCGGCTTCGCGTACTGGGCGCCGAAGTACCTCTCGGCGCGCTACGGGATGGAGACCGGGCACGCGAGCTTCGTCTTCGGCCTCGTCACGGTCGCAGGCGGCGCCATCGGCACGCTCGTCGGGGGTCGGCTCGGGGACCGGGCGACACGCGGGCGGAGCGCCGACGCGGCCGTCGCACGAGGCAACCTGTCCGTTTGTGCCCTCGCGACGGGCCTCGGCGCCCCGCTCGCGGCGGCGGCCATCGGAGCGAGCACGGGCAACGCCTTCTTCGCCATCGTCCTGCCCTGCGAGATCGCGCTCTTCATCCCGGGCGGCCCCTTCAACGTGGCGATACTGCGGAGCGTGCCGCCGGAGCTCCGCGCCAGCGCCATGGCCCTCAGCATCTTCGGCAGCCACCTCCTCGGAGACCTCTGGTCGCCCCCCCTCATCGGTCTGGTGGCCGACCACGCCCCCATGGCCTGGGCCATGCTCCTGTGCCCGGTCACGTATGCCCTGGCCGCCTTCGTCTGGTGGCGTGGGCGGGCCACCGTGGCGGCGGCGTGAATGTCGAGCCTGCCGTGGCAACGGACGACAGCCTGAACAGACCCGAGCGCCTGGCGTCGAGCCATGCTGGGAACCCACTCGCGGCAGCCTCGCCGCCTTTGTCTCGCTGCCGCATGCTTCGAGAACCGCCCCCGTCCACTGCAACGCTTCGCCACGGGGACCCTGTCGGGTTGACCTGAGACACACCCGTGCGCTACGAGCGTACGACTTTTGCGCGCCGCGCAACCTCGATGCGAACTTGTCTCGCCGTCTTAGCCGCAGTCTTCTGCGTGCTCCTCTGCGCCTTCCCGGCGCTGGCGGCGGGCGGCGACGCCGGTGCGCCTCCGGGGGCGGCTCCCCGTCCCACGGCTCCAGGGCCCGTGAGGGCCCCCGGGGCCGGGACGTCGGCCGACGCAGGGGCTCCCTCCGACGGCGGGTCCCCCGACGGCGCGCCCTCCCCGGCGGCCGCTCCGGCCACGCAGCCCGCGGCGCCCAGCGAGCCGCAGGTCCGCCTTCCGGCGACGCTCGCGGAGCAGTCCGAGGGGCTCCCCATCGCCAGCCTCGAGATCGTCGGCAACCGGCGCGTCGGGCGCGACGACGTCCTCTCGTACCTGCGCGAGAAGCCCGGTCACCTCTTCAAGGTCGAGAACCTGACGAGCGACGTGCACGCTCTGTGGGACTCGGGCTTCTTCGAGGACATCCAGGTCGATCTGACGACCAACGACAAGGGCATCGTCCTCCGGTTCATCGTCCGCGAGCGGCCGAACATCAAGGAGATCACCTACGAGGGCAACGACGAGCTCGACAACGACAAGCTGAACGAGGCCGTCGAGCTCAAGCCCAACACGATCCTCAGCATTCCGGCCGTCCGCCGCAGCGTCCAGAAGATCAAGGACGCCTACGCCGAGAAGGGCTACTTCCTCGCCGACGTCGATTACTCGATCCAGGCGCAGCGCGAGAACGAGGTCATCGTCAAGTTCAAGATCGTCGAGCACAAGCCCGTGACGGTGCGGCGCATCACCTTCATCGGCAACGAGCACGTCCCCGACGGCGAGCTCCGCGACACGATGCAGACCGGCAACGGCGGCTTCTTCTCGTTCGGCTCCGGCGGCCCCTACCGGCAGGACGTCTTCGAGCGCGACGTCCTCATGCTGAGCGCCCTTTATTACGACAAGGGCTACCTCAGCGTGCAGATCGGCACGCCCCGCGTGATGCTGACGCCCGACCGCGAGGGCATCGACATCGCCCTCACCATCCACGAGGGCCCCCGCTACAAGATCCGCCAGCTTCGCATCTACGAGCGGGACAACGAGGGCAAGGAGGTGGAGCCCCTCGGCGGGCGCCGCGCGCTGCGCCTCATGATCCACGAGCAGTCGGGGGACTTCTTCAATCGGGCGGAGCTCATCAAGGAGCTCCAGGCCGTGCGCACGCTCTACCGCGACGCGGGGTTCGCCAACGTCGAGGCAGAGCCCGAGACGGAGCTCGACCCCATCCACGAGCAGGTCGACATCGTCGTCCCCATCAAGCGCGGCCCGCCGGTGCACATCGAGCGCATCGAGGTGAAGGGCAACACGAAGACGCGCGACAAGGTCATCCGGCGCGAGGTCGTCATCGAAGAGGGGAACCTCTTCAGCGAGACCGGGATGGAGGCGAGCAAGCGGCGCATCACGGCGCTCGGCTACTTCGAGCGGGTCGACGTGTCGACCGAGCAGGGGTCCTCGCCCGACAAGATCATCGTCAACATCGAGGTGACCGAGAAGCCGACGGGCACCTTCCAGGTGGGGGCCGGCTTCAGCTCGATCGAGAGCTTCATCGCCACCGCGCAGGTGCAGCAGGCGAACCTCTTCGGCAACGGGCAGTCGCTGGCCTTGCAGGCGCAGGTGTCGGCCCTCCGGCAGCTCGTCACGCTGCGCTTCTTCGAGCCGTACTTCCTCGACTCGCTCTGGAACATGAGCTCCGAGCTCTACGACACGCTCTACGTGTTCCCGGACTTCGCCCGGCGCAGCGTCGGCGGCTCACTGACCCTCGGCTACGCGCTCATCAACCCGTGGCTGCGCCTCAGCGTGACCGGGACGCTCGAGTGGGACTCGGTCGACACGTCCCCCTCGACGAACACGCTCTTCGGGGCGACGCCGGGCTTCGTCAGCGTCTTCCAGCAGCTGCCGCTCGCGAACCTCTTCAACTCGGGGCGTGTCGCGTCGCTCCGACCGACCATCACGTACGACACGCGCGACAACCGCCTCTTTCCGACGTCGGGCATCTTCCTCCAGGCGTCGACCGAGCTCGCGTCGGAGCTCCTCGGCAGCCAGTTCAACTACATCCGCAACCACTTCACGGGCCGCTTCTACTACCCGCTCGGCGGCGGCAACGGCATGCCCGGCTCGGGCTTCGTCCTCAAGCTCAACACCGACATCGGCCTCATCACGAGCCCCGATCCGCAGGGCGTCCCCATCTTCCAGCGGTACTTCCTCGGCGGCATCCTCGATGTCCGCGGCTTCTACCTGCGCAGCATCGGGCCCCGCCTGCCGCTGACGTCGTCGCTCGATCCCAACTCGGCCCCCATCAGCAACGGGGCGAACATCGGCGGCAACCTCGACGCGTACGAGAACTTCGAGCTCGAGTTCCCCATCATCGACAAGGTGGGCATCCGCGGGGTCGTCTTCTTCGACGCGGGCAACGCGTGGAACCTCGAGAGCCAGTTCTGCAAGACGACCCCCGCCCCGCAGTTCGACCCCGTGGTGCAGCCTTGCTTCACCTTCCCGAACAGCCTGGGCCTCTTGCGGACGTCGACGGGCTTCGGCATCCGGTGGTTCTCACCCCTCGGGCCGCTGCGGTTCGAGTGGGGCTTCCCGCTGGCCCCCCTGCCCTACGAGCACCACAGCGACTTCGAGTTCACCATCGGGAACTTCTTCTAGCGGCCGTTGCGCCCAGGGTGGAGCCCCCGCGGCGCCGATGACCGTTGTACCTGACGCCCCATGGCGCAGCCTATGGCGTCTATTGTGAACCTACCGGGCGCCATGAACGCGCGTCATGGCGGCGGTCGCCCTCGATGACGGCGCCCGTTCGCGTCGATGTGGGCGCCGAAGCCTCCGACCCAGCGCCCATGATCGGGGACGTGGGCGCCTTTACTCCTCGCATGCGGCGCCCTTTTGGACGGTACCCGGCGCCAATGACCGTCGCCGGGGGCGCCGATGACCAGCCCTCTTGGCGCCCATTGCCCGGGATCATGGCGCCCACCACGGGGTATGCGGCGCCATCATGCAGGGGTATGGGCGCCCCATGGAGGGGTATGGGCGCCCGTTTCCATCGGTTGCTGGCGCCCATCTCCACGGAAATGGGCGCCCCTATGCGCGGGTCTTGGCGCCCCTTTGCGCGGACCCTGGCGCCCCTATGGCCGCACGTGGGCGCCAAGACGTCGAGCCATCGGGGGCCCATGGACGACAAACGGGCCATCCCTCCCGGAGGAGCGATGGCCCGAGGCACCACGGTCCGATGGGCTCAGCGCCAGTAGTGACGGCGCGCTTCCCAGCCGCCCCGGTACGCACCGAAGTAGGCCGGCTCGTGGTTGTAGTACTGCCAGGCCCCCGCATGGTCGCGGTAGTACCAGCGGTTGCCGTAATAGTAGTGCGCGTACCCGTTGTAGTAGACGGGCTCGTAGCTCGCGACGTAGCCGGGAGGCGGCGGGCGATACTGCGCCTCGGCCACCGAGGGGGCCGCACAGACGGCGACCGTGGCGACGAGCGGCAGGGCCGCCGCGAAGACGAGCGACTTGATGGTCCGGTTCATGGCTTTCTCCTCACTTGCCTTCGTGTCCGTGCTCATGGTTCGCGTGCTCGCGGATCATGGTGGCGAGCTTGGTGCGCTGGTCGGGGGTCAGCGTCGGGCTCACGGTCTCGTAGAAGCGGACCATGCGCGTCGCGCCCCACGTGGCCATGTGGGCATTCGTGCCGTCCGCCGTCGTCAGCGACCTCGAGTCGAACTGGTCGGCCGTGAACGCCGCGCCGAAGGCCTTCATGTGCGCCTCGGCCTCGTTCGGATCGAACTTGCCCTGCGCCGCACTGACGGCCGCCATCTGGGCCATGAAGCCGCTCTTGATCTTCTCGACCTGGTCGGCCGACAGATTGAGCTCCTTCTGGATGTGGGCGATGCGGCCGCCCTCCTCGTGCTCGTGCGGGGTCGCCTCGTCGGCGTTCGCGGTCTTCCACAGCATCCAGTGCGCTTCGACCTTGTCGACGAGCGCGGCGCGCTGCTCGGGGCGCAGCACCGCGTGGAGCTGATTCACCGCGTCCGCCGTGGCCGCGTGGACCTGCCCTGCCACGGCCGCGACCTGCGCGACCGCGGCATCGGCCTTCGCCGCGTCGATGTTGCCCCCGGCGACGCCGTCGGCCAGTGCGTTGAGGAGGGCCTTCTCCGCCTCGTGGGCGGGCGCCATCTTCGCGTGGAGATCGCTCTTGATCTTGTCCACCGCCGCCTGCTGCTCCGGCGTGACGCCGACCGTGTCGGCCGCCATCAGGATGAACATGGCGAACCCGCCGTGGTGGTGGTGGCGGTGATGCACCTTCAGGTCCGCGGACGTCGAATCGTCCTCGTCGGCCACCGTTCCGGCGGGCGAGACGTCGGGCGCGCCTCCGGCCGTCGACGTCGCCGCCGGCGTGGAGCTCCCACAGCCGGTACCGGCCAAGCCGAGCATCATCAAGCCTGCCAGCGCGACCCCACTCGACCACAGCGTGCGATTCATTCTCGTGCCTCCTTGTTGGACGGAGCCCATCGTGCGCGCATTCGGTCCTTTCGGTCCAGGTCCCTCTGCCCAGCTGGAAAGGAGCCGCCTCACGCGCGAAAGCCCCCTGCCCGGTCTCCCGGACAGAGGGCCTCGTGCGCCGAAAGCGTCCGTGCGCGTCAGTTGCAGACGGTCGTGCGGTCCCCGTAGTAGTCGACCTGGTAGTGGCAGATCTCGGCCGGCGCGTGGTCATACCCGTACCAGCCGTAGCCGGGCCGGTAGTAGCTCCAGCGGCCGCCGTAATAGTAGTGCGCGTAGCCGTTGTAATAGACGGGCCGGTACCTCGCGACGTAGGCAGGAGGCGGCGCGTGCCAGCCCCTCTGCGCCTGGGCGTCCGTCGACGTCGACAGGACCGCGACGGAAGCTCCGAGCGGCAGCAGGACCGCGATCAGTAGCGATGAGATTGAACGGTTCATGGGCTCCCTCAATTGAGTTCCTGTTTGGTCGCGTGCTCTCGAAGCAAGGCTGCCAGCTTGGTGCGCTGGTCGGGGGTCAGCACGGGCGTCATCACCTCGTACATCTTGACCATCCGCGCGGCGCCCCACGATGTGACGCCCGAGTTGGCGCGGTCGGCGCTCGTGAGCGTCTTGGCGTCGAAGTGGTCGCTGGTGAAGCCGTCGACGAACGCGTTGAGGTGGGCCTCCGCCGCCGCCGAGTCGAACTTCTTCGCCGCGAAGACCGAGGCCATCGCCGCCGTGAACCCCGCGTCGATCTTCTGGACCTGGTCGGGCGTCAGCGCGAGCACCTTCGCGAGATGGGCGATGTGACCGCCCTCCTGCTCCTGATCGGGCTGCGCGGCCTGGTCGGCGTTGGCCCTCTCCCACAGCATGTAGTTGGCCTGCACCTTCAGCACGAGCGCCTGACGCTCGGGGGGCGTCAGCACGTTGTGAAGCTGGGTCAGGTCGTCGTTCGTCACGTCGTCCATCTGCGTGGAGACTTCGTTCATCTTGGCGATCGCCGCGTCGAGCTTGGCCTGGTCGAGCGTGCCCGCCGCCACGCCGTCGGCCAGCGTGTTGAGCAGCGCCGCCTCGGCGTCGTTCGCAGGCTGGAACTTGGTCTTGATGTCGGCGCGGATCTTCTCGACCTGCGCCTCCTCGGCCGGAGGCAACCCGAGCGACGGGATGCTCACGAGGGCGAAGCCGATGAACCCGATGTGGTGATGGCGGTGGAATGTGCGCACCGCCTCGGCCGCCGGGCCTTGCTCCTCCTCCGCCGTGTTCTCGAGCGGAAACGTCGACGCACTGCCCCCTGCCGTGTTCGCCGGCGCCGTCGAGTTGCCCCCACATCCCACGGCCACCGCGCCCGGGAGGAGCAGCGCCGACAACGTCAGACCGAACGACCAGTACCTGCGATTCATCCGAGGACCTCCTTTTTAGACGGACGCATCGTGCGCGCATTCGGTCGATTCGGTAAAGAGGCGACTTTGCCTAATCCCGCCGCCGGAACCGGGGCAGGAAGAGGCTGGCGGCCACCATGGCCAGGAGGGCTCCCCCCAGGAAACCGCCTACATGGGCGCCATAGGCGGTCGAGTCGTGGACGCGGCCGAAGAAGGCCCGGGTATCGAGGAAGAAGCTGATGAGGGCGACGACACCGAGGCGCCACGGGGCCACCGGACCGTCGAGCGGCCAGACATGGGCGTGCGGCAGCTCCCAGCGGTAGGCGAAGACGAAGTACGCCCCCTCGAGGGCGGCGATGGCCCCGGAGGCGCCGACCATGGGGATCTCGGAGGTGGGGTTCGTGCGGACGTAGACGAGCACGGCCACCATGCCGCCGAGGAGATAGAGGAGGAGAAAGAGCCCCCGTCCGGCGGCCTCGGAGAGCGCGTTCCCGAAGATCCAGAAGAAGACCATGTTCATCGCGAGGTGCATGAAGCTCGCGTGCAGGTAGTTCGCCGTGACGAGCGGGAGCGCCGCGTCGAGCACGTCGCGGCTGAGCCCTTGCTCGCGGAACGCGTGCCACGCCGCGACCATGCGCACCGGGACGGCGCCGTGCTCTTCCGAGAAGAGCAAGCTGCCCATCGGGCCGAGCGACCGGTCGTACCCCCAGACGAGCGCGGTCAGCACCATCACCGCGACCACCTCGAACCGATGGAAATGCGGCACTTTCATGGCTGGCCCGGCACCAGGTTACAGCCTGTAGCCCGGAGCCTGAAACCCGACTAGACACACCCCTGACCGCATGGCCGAACAGCCTCCGACCCCGCCGAACCCGCCCCCGACGTCGCCCAACCAGCGCATCCCCATCTCCATCCAGGAGGAGATGCGCACGTCGTACCTCGACTACGCGATGAGCGTCATCATCGGGCGGGCCATCCCGGACATCCGCGATGGGCTGAAGCCCGTGCACCGGCGCATCCTCTACAGCGCGTACGAGCAGGGGCTCGTCCCCACGGGCGGGTACCGCAAGAGCGCGACCATCGTCGGCGACGTGCTCGGCAAGTACCACCCGCACGGCGACATGTCGGTCTACGACGCGATGGTGCGCCTCGCGCAGGGCTTCTCGATGCGCTACCCGCTCATCGACGGCCAGGGCAACTACGGCTCGGTCGACGGCGATCCGGCGGCCGCGTACCGGTACACCGAGGCGCGCCTCACCAAGTTCGCGATGGAGCTCCTGTCGGACATCGACAAGGAGTGCGTCGACTTCGTCGCCAACTTCGACGACCGGCTGAAGGAGCCGGTGGTCCTGCCGTCGCGCATCCCGAACCTGCTCGTGAACGGCACGGGCGGCATCGCCGTCGGCATGGCCACGAACATCCCGCCCCACAACCTGGGGGAGGTCGTCGACGCCACCATCGCCCTCATGCGCCAGCCGGGGACGACGCTCGACGACGTGCTCCGCATCATCCCGGGCCCTGACTTTCCGACGGCGGGCCTGGTCTACGGCCGGGCGGGCATCGAGGCGGCGTACCGGACGGGCCGCGGCACCATCATCATGCGGGCGCGCATGGACGTGGAGAAGTCCCCGGGCCGCGGCGAGAAGGAGCAGATCGTCGTCACCGAGATGCCCTACCAGGTCAACAAGGCACGCCTGGCGGCGCGCATCTCGGAGCTCGTGCGCGACAAGAAGCTCGAGGGCGTGGGCGAAGTGCGCGACGAGAGCGATCGCGACGGCATGCGCCTCGTCATCGAGCTGAAGAAGGACGTCATCCCCCAGGTCGTCATCAACCACCTCTACCGGCAGACCGATCTGCAGTCGTCGTTCGGCGTCATCAACCTCTCCATCCTGCAGGGTCGCCCGGCGATCTTGAACCTGAAGGAGATGCTCGAGGCGTTCATCGCCCACCGGCGCGACGTCGTCACGAGGCGCACCCGCTACGAGCTCCGCAAGGCCGAGGAGCAGCGCGAGATCGTCGAGGGACTGGGCGTCGCGGTGACGGACGTGGACCTCGTCGTGAAGACCATCCGTGAGAGCGCGGACCCCGACGCGGCGCGCCGCGCCCTGATGGCCCTGCCCCTCCAGGGCCTCGAGGGCTTCGTGAAGCGCGCGGGACGCCCGCAGAGCGAGATCGACGAGGCGAAGAAGCGCACGCCGTATCGCCTCAGCGAGCGTCAGGCCAAGGCCATCCTCGAGATGCGCCTGTCCCGCCTCACGGGCCTCGAGCAGGAGAAGCTCGCGACGGAGTACGGCGAGCTGTGCGACGCCATCGCGCGCTACCGGGCCATCCTCGCGAGCCCGAAGCTCCTCGACGACGTCATCGTGATGGAGCTCGAAGAGATCAAGGCCAAGTACGCCGACAAGCGCCGGACCGAGATCGTCGACAACGACGCGGAGATCCAGGAGGAGGACCTCATCGCCCAGGAGGACATGGTCGTCACCATCTCCCACGCCGGGTACATCAAGCGGACGACGCCCAAGGACTACCGGGCGCAGAAGCGCGGCGGCAAGGGGCGCATCGGCATGGACGCGCGCGAAGAGGACTGGGTCACGCAGCTCTTCGTGGCGTCGACGCACGCGTACGTCTTCTTCTTCACGGACAAGGGCAAGGTCTACGTCAAGAAGGTCTACGAGATCCCCCAGGCGGGGCGGACGAGCAAGGGCCGCGCGATCGTGAACTTCATCGGGATGGAGCCGGGCGAGAAGGTCCAGGCCATCGTCGAGGTGCCGAAGATCGAGAGCGGCAAGTTCGTGGTCACGCTGACCAAGAAGGGCCAGATCAAGAAGACCGAGGTCACCGAGTACGAGAACTTCCGCGAGAAGGGCATCATCGGTCTGAAGGTCGACGACGGCGACATGCTGCTGAACGCCGCGCTGACCGACGGGACGCGCGACATGCTCATCGCCACGAAGAACGGCCAGAGCATTCGCTTCCCGGAGGAGCAGGTGCGCCCGATGGGGCGCCCCGCGTACGGGGTGAAGGGAATCGACATCGCGGAGGGCGACGAGGTGGTGGGGCTCGAGGTGAGCAACCCCGAGAGGCCCCACGTGCTCGCCGTCTGCTCCAACGGCTACGGCAAGCGCACGAACATCGAGGAGTTCCGCCAGCAGAACCGCGGCGGCAAGGGCATCATCCTCATCGACGCGAGCGAGCGGAACGGCCCCGTCGTCGGCATCAAGCTGGTGAAGGACGGCGACGAGGTGATGCTCATCACGGACCGCGGGCAGACGCTCCGCACGCGGGTCGACGAGATCCGCGAGACGGGCCGCAACGCCCAGGGCGTCCGCATCATGAGCACCGCCGAGGGCGAGCGCATCGTGGCGCTCGAGCGGCTGGCCGAGAGCAGCGTCGAGGGCCTCGAGGGTGGCGGAGAGAGCATGCCGCCTCCCCCGGGCGACGACGGGAGCAGCATGCCGCCCCCTCCCAGTGATCTGAACTGACGGTGCCCCCCAAGCTGACAGCGAAGGAGCGGCGCGAGCGGCTGAAGCGCGCGCCGTCCATCGCGCCGAAGACGCTGGCCCGGCTCGGCAAGCAGCACCCGACGGCGCACTGCGAGCTCGACTTCGTGTCGCCGTTCCAGCTCGCCTGCTCGGTGATCCTCAGCGCGCAGACGACGGACGCGAACGTGAACAAGGCGACACCGAAGCTCTTCGCGCGCTTCCCGGACGCGAAGGCCCTGGCCGCCGTGGAGCCCATCGAGGTGGAGCCCTTCGTGGCGTCCCTGGGCTTTTTCCGGATGAAGTCCAAGTCGCTCGTGGGCATGGCGAAGGCGCTGGTCGAGAAGCACGGCGGCGAGCTGCCGCAGACGATCGAGGAGCTCGTGGCCCTGCCGGGCGTCGGGCGGAAGACGGCGAACGTGCTCCTCGGCGTCCTCTGGAACAAGCCCGAGGGCGTGGTCGTCGACACGCACGTCATCCGGCTGTCGCAGCGCCTCGGATGGACCAAGAACACGGACCCCGACAAGATCGAGAAGGATCTGTGCGCCATCCTCCCCCGCAAGGAGTGGGACCACGCCGCGCACGTCCTCATCTTCCACGGCCGCCGGTGCTGCTACGCCCGGAAGCCCGAGTGCGAGGCCTGCTTCGTGAACGATGTGTGCCCCGCCGCCTTCGACGCCGAGCACGTGGGAAGGAAACCTCAACGCATCCGCCCCTGAAGAGTGGGCACAGGTCCCTCTCCCTGTTCCCCATCTCCCTGGGTACTCTGGGCTCCCATGGCCACCTCGCGCCTCGAGCCCATCAGCGGCGATGCCGTCGTCCTCGTGAACGAGCTGGTCCGGCTCGCGGTGGCGCAGCGGGCGAGCGACATCCACCTCGAGCCGAAGCACGACATGATGCACGTGCGCCTGCGCGTGGACGGGACGCTGGTCGACGTGCAGCCCATCGCGAACGGCGTGGCGCCCAACGTCATCTCGCGCGTGAAGGTGCTCGCCAAGATGGACATCTCGGAGCGGCGCCTCCCGCAGGATGGCCAGATCGCCATCGACATGGACGGCGGCAAGCGCGTGCAGCTCCGCGTGTCGACCTTCCCCGCGTCCCAGGGCGAGAAGGTGGTCCTCCGGATCCTGTCGAGCCAGCAAATCATTCCGTTCGCCGACCTCGGCCTCGAGGACCTCGCGCAAGCCACGCTCCGCGACGTGCTCGGGCGGCCCCAGGGGTTCGTCGTGACGAGCGGTCCCACGGGCGCGGGCAAGACGTCGACGCTCTATGCGCTCATGCAGCTCATCGATCCGAAGCAGGTCAACGTCGTGACGCTGGAGGATCCGATCGAGGTCGAGCTCTACGGCCTCACGCAGGGTCAGGTGAACGTGCGGACGGGCTTCACGTTCGCCACGGGGCTGCGGTCGATCCTCCGGCAGGATCCGGACGTCATCCTGGTCGGCGAGATGCGCGACTCGGAGACGGCCGGCATCGCGATGCAGGCGGCCCTCACGGGTCATCTCGTGCTCTCGACGCTGCACACGTCGGACACGGTGGAGACCATCGTCCGACTGGTCGACCTGGGGGTCGAGCCGTGGATCGTGGCCAACGCCCTGTCGGCCGTGCTCGCCCAGCGTCTCGTTCGCGTCATCTGCCCCCACTGCAAGCGCCCCGCGAAGCTCGAGCGTGACGTGTGGGACGGTGACGAGCTGATGCTTCCGGCCGGTTCGGACATCGTGCGCCCCAAGGGCTGCGACCGGTGCATGCGCACGGGATACCGCGGAAGGACTGGCATCTTCGAGGTCGTGGAGCTGGACGACGACCTGCGGGAGCTCGTGAAGGCGAAGGCCCCCGCGCGCGCCTACCGGGAGATCTACGTCCGGCGGCGGATCCCGAGCCTCCGGAGGGCGGGACTGCAAAAGATCAACGCGGGTGTCACGACGGTCGACGAGGTGCTACGGGTTACGTGATGCGATTCGCAGCCTGCATCCCGGTGCTGACGGTGCTCCTGGCCAGCGTGGCGTGCGGCTCCACGCCGGCCCCCCAGGCGAAGGCCCCTGTCGACGAGCCCACCGGCGCCACCGCCGGGCAGGCCTCCGACGGCAAGGCCAACCGGCCTCTCACCCACGAGGAGTGCGAGCAGCTGGGGCAATCGATCACCGACACGTGCCACTCCAACAACACCCGCATCGCCACGATCGAGGGCTGGTGCAGCGACGTCATCGCCGGGGTGAGCTCGGGCACCTGGGTGAGCGACTGCGAGAAGCACATCAAGTACGTCGACGCCGTGTGCTTCTCGAGCACCGACAACGTGCGCGCCATGAAGGACTGCGACTCCGCCGTGTCCAGATAGTCCACGGCTTGCCGAGATGGGGTTGGCTTCCGCGGCTCCGCGAGTCTGCGGCCAAGTCCTTTCGACGATCGTGTGGCTATGGAACGACGAGGCGGACCGCGCGGGGCACGACCTCGAGGGTCACGAGGTCGCTCGCGGGGAGCTCCTCGCCGTCGATTTGCGCTGCGGGGGCCGCGCCGCCCTCGGGCCACGAGAGCTTCACGGTTGCGCGCGCGAAGCGGAACGGGTGCGAGTGCTCCACGCCGACGGCGTTGAGCAGCTCCTCGGTCACCGGGTTGCCGTCGAGATCCACGATGGCCTTCGACATCCAGTCGAGCTTGCCGCGGAAGGGCACCATCTCGAAGAGACCATCGTCGTGGCGGCTCGTGCGGTCGAACACCCAGGCGCCTCCGTAGACCCGGGTCCCCTTCACGATGAGGTCCGTCAGGCCGTCGAGCACGAAGCGCTGGCCGTCGACCCCCTCGGCCTCGATCTCCGCCGTGAACGCGTCGTCGACCACGTACGACTCGAGAAAGACGCGCATGAGCGCCCCCGCGTAGACGAGGTGGTCGCGGTAGAGCGTCTTCAGCAGCGGCGCGTGCTGGTCGATGAGCGCGCGATCCTCGTTTCGCGCGCGGAGCACCCGGGCGCTGATGCCCCACCCCGCCGAGTCGAAGAACCACGCCGAGCGACCGGACGCGCCGATCTTGCCCGCGTCGAGGCGGGTCTCGCGCCCCGCGACGAGCACCGTGAGGTTCCGCTCGAGCGCGGCCTCGCCGGCGTCGAGGCCGAAGCTGCGTCCCTGGTCGTTCGCGGTCCCGGTCGGGAGCATGGCCATCGCCACCTCGGCGCTGCGTCCGCTCTCCAGGAGGCCCGAGGCGACCTCGCGGAACGTCCCGTCGCCGCCCATGGCGATGACGCACCGGTAGCCCGAGCCGCGCAGGCGATCGGCGACGGCCGGGATGGTCGCGCCCGCGGGCAAGGTGGCGAGCACGTCGCAGACGACGCCGGCGGCGCCGAGGTCGCGCACGGCCCGGTCGATGCGCTCGGCGTTCTTGCCGCTCTGTGCCGTCGGGTTCCCTACGAGGAGATGCGTGGCCACGTCATGTCCTCGAGCGGAAGGCCGCGACGAGGTTCTCGGTCGCCGTGTAGGGGTCGACCGAACGGGCGTCGACCGCGTGCACGGCTTCCTGGATTCGGTCACCGAGATCGTGCACCGCCGCGTCGATGAGCGCCTCGCGCAGCGACTGGCGGACCTCCTCGCCCATGCGCTGCTCGTGACGCGCTCTCCCGGCGTCCGTCCCTTCCACCCAGGCGCGATGTCCGTCGAGGGCCGCCATCAGCTGGGCTGTCCCCTCCCCGCGGGTCGCCACGCACTTCACGATGGGCGGGGTCCATCGCTCCGAGAGGGCCCCGCTCCCTCCGCCCGCGCCGGCGCCCCCGGCCCCCACGTGCCCGTCGGCCGCCGTGTGCGTGGCGTGGCCGCGGCTCTTCGACAGCGCCCGGATCGTCTCGTTGCCGAGGGCGATCATCAGCTCGAGATCGCGCAGGGTCGCGTCGGCCCCGTCACGATCGGCCTTGTTGACGGCGAAGACGTCGGCGCACTCCAGGATGCCCGCCTTGATTGCCTGCACCTCGTCGCCCATGCCCGGCGCCATGACCACGAGCGTCGTGTGGGCCGTCCGCGTGATCTCCAGCTCGTCCTGCCCGACACCGACGGTCTCCACGAGGACGACGCCGTACCCCGCGGCGTCGAGGATGCGCACGACCTCCCTCGCGCTACGGGACAGGCCGCCCATGTGGCCCCGCGTCGCCATCGACCGGATGAACACGCCTTCGTCCGTCGTGTGTCTCGCCATGCGGATGCGGTCGCCCAGGATGGCGCCGCCCGTGTACGGGCTCGTCGGATCCACCGCCACCACGCCGACGCGCTGGCCCCGGGCCCGGTACGCCTCGATGAGCCGGTCGACCAGCGTCGACTTCCCCGCCCCCGGGTTCCCCGTCACGCCGAGCACCCAGGCCTTGCCGGTGTGCGGCCAGAGAGCCTTCAGAAGCTCCAGATGTCCGGGCGTCCGGTCGTCCACGACCCTCATGGCGCGCGCGACGGCCCGCGGCTCGCTCCCGAGCACCCGCGTGGCGAGCTCCTTCATGGCGTCGCTCACGGGAGGCCGCTCAGCTTCTTCTGCACCACGTCTCGCGCCACGGGGCCATCGCCGGCGAGGGCCTTCTGGTAGGCGTCCTTCGCTGCGGCCTTCTCGCCTTGGGCCAGCAGCGCGTCTCCCAGCGCCGCCCACGCGGGCCCCCACTTCGGGAACTCCTGGGCAGCCTTCAGACCGAACGCCTTCGCGCTCGTCGTGCGACCCGCGGCCTGACAAGCCTCGGTCGCGTGCACGAGGGGCGTCGGGTCACTGTGGTCGAGGCCCCAAGCCGCCTGGTACGCCTCGAGGGCGAGGTCGATCTCGCCCTTGCTCGCATTGCCGTCGGCCACGAGGAGCTTGGCCGCGGCGGAGTTCGGCACGAGCTTCAAGGCCGCCTCCCCGGCCCTCACGGCCTCGTCGGCGTGACCCTCTGCGAGGGCCGCCTTCCCGAGGAGGACCTTCGGAGCGACGCTCGACGGGTCCCCGCGCTCGGCCGCAATGGCGGCCTTCTTCGCGTCCGCGAGGCGGCCTGAAATGAGCAGCTGGTTGCCCAGCGCGAGCCAGGCCTCCCCGAACGACGCACGCTCCCGCGTGGCATGCTCGAGCAGTCCCACGCTCTCGGCACCGGACCCGAGGGCCTGGGCCAGCTCGTAGAGGCCATCGGGCCCATCGGGATCGCCCTGGACCGCGCGCCGCAGCTCGGCGACGCCGTCGTCCCTGCGTCCGGTCCTCCAGAGCAGCCGGCCGAGCCCGACCCGTGGCTCCGGCGCGTCCGGCCTCAGGGCGATCGCGGCGCGATAGGCGGCCTCGCTCTTCGCGGTCTCGAGCGCGAACTCCTGCGCGCGTCCCTCGGCCAGCTTCGCTTCGAAGCACCGGGGATCGCGTGTGAGGGCCGCCGCGGTCTCCTCGAGCGCCGCGGTGGAGCGCTGCTGGAGGAGGTGGGCGTCCGCGGTGCACGCGTGGCCTTCGGCGGATGCGCCCGGCAGCTTGCCGAGGACCTGGCAGGTCGTCATCGTCTGCACGAAGTCGCGTCGGTCCATCTGCACGCGCGCGATCTCCCAGTGGAGGCTCACGAGCACGTCGAGCTTTCCCCCCGTCACGGCGAAGCCGCGGCGGAGCTCCGCGAGGGCTTCCGTCGGATGCCCTGCCCGGCGGAGCGCCCTACCGAGCGTCAGGGCCGCCAACGGATCCGTCGGGTGGGCCTTGGTCGCCGCTCGATCCCCGTCCAGCTGGGATTCCTGCGCGTGGACCCCGGGTGCCGACGCGAGCGCAAGCGCCAGCGCGGTCCATGACGAAACCATGACGACTGCGAACTTCGCGCGCCTCATTGCGTAGATTGCGACGCACTCTCGTCTAGCACACCGTCTCTTTTTCTGAAGACCAGGCAGACCGAGGTTGCGCGAGGGGCCCTCCCGTGGTTCTTTGCTGGCCTCGTTTCTGCACGGGCGCAACGCGCCGCAAGCATGTCCTGACAGAAGCGGCAAAGAAGAGGCACACGTGACCCAGCTGACCGATTTCGTCGTCTTCAACGACAAGAAGCTCGCCGCTCGTTATGCCGGCAGCAAGATCCCCATGTCTACGCTCTTCGAAGCGTACCTCGACGGCGACGTCGACATCCCCGACATGGAGGCGTTTCTCGACGCGCGGAACGGCCTCGTCAAGTACACGCTGACCGGGGACCACGTGAAGTTCTTCGTCACGCGGATGATCCCCGAAGTCGCCATCCACTCGATGGCGCAGGACGAGCGCATCGTGCGCGAGCACTACGACCGCGGTGACGACTTCTTCGAGGCGTTCCTCGGCGAGCGCATGGTCTACACCGCGGGCTTCTTCCGCGACGAGAACGAGACCGTCGAGCAGGCGCAGGACAACAAGCTCGACCTCGTCTGCCGCAAGCTGATGCTCCGTCCGGGCGACGAGATGCTCGACATCGGGTGCGGGTGGGGCACGCTCGCCCTTCACGCGGCGAAGAACTTCGGCGCGAAGACGACGGGCATCACGATCGCCGAGAAGCAGACCGCGTTCGGCAACGCTCGCATCGCGAAGGCGGGCCTCTCGGACAAGGCGCGCATCGAGTGCCTCGACTACCGCGCGATCCCGAGCCGCCAGTACGACCGCATCTCGAGCCTCGAGATGGTCGAGCACGTGGGCATCAAGAACCTGCCCAAGTACTTCAAGCTGGTGCACGACCTCTTGAAGGACGACGGAATGTTCCTGCTCCAGTTCGCGGGTCTTCGCCGCGGCGGCGGCCAGGGCGTCCCTCCCGTCGGCATGCGCCCCGAGGACATGATCTGGGGCCTCTTCATGAACAAGTACATCTTCCCGGGCGCCGACGCGTCGCTCCCCCTCAGCGACATGTGCCGCGCGATGGAGAAGGCGGGCTTCGACATCCACTCGGCGGAGAACGTGAGCATCCACTACTCGCTCACCATCAAGAAGTGGCACGACAACTGGCTCCGCAACCGCGCCGCCATCCTGCAGTCGTACGGCGAGCGGTGGTTCCGCCTCTGGCACCTCTTCCTCGCGTGGTCGTGGCGCATCGGCGCGCAGGGCAACGCCGCCTGCTACCAGATCGTCGCGCACAAGAACCTCGACGCGTTCGACCGCAAGGTCTTCGTCGGCCGCCACTCGCTCGGCCAGGTTCGCCCTGCGCCGGAGCGCATGGTCGCGAAGAACGGCACCGCGCACGCCGAGTGAGCGGGAGACGGCTCACGGAGGAGCTCACAGGGAGCTGAAGAGAGAAGGAGGGATCGGTCGTCCCGCCTTCTTTCTCTCTGTGGGCTCAACCTCTCGCTTCGATCTGCTTGGCAGCCCAGGCGGCGGCTTCGCGGACCACGGGATCGTCGTGACCGGCGGCGGCCTGACGGAGCGCGGGTAGGGCGCTCGCGTCGCCTCGGTTGCCGAGGACCAGGGCGGCGTTGCGGGCGATGCCGGAACGACCGGCGCGCTTGAGGGGTGTGCCTTCGCTGAGGATGCGCCAGGCGGCGTCGTCGAGGGACAGCAGGTCTTCCAGGCGGACCCGCGACCACCGCTCGAGCGGGGCGAAGGGATCGCCGTCCGCATCGGTCAGGCGTGCGCGCGCGCCCTGGCCGGCGTTGAAGGGGCAGACCGTCTGGCAGTCGTCGCAGCCGAAGAGGTGCCGTCCGATGCCGGGACGAAGCTCGGGATCGACGGCCGTCTTGTGCTCGATGGTCAGGTACGAGACGCACCGGCGCGCATCGAGGACGAACGGGGCCGGAAACGCGCGCGTGGGGCAGGCGTCGAGGCACCGGGTGCACGCGCCGCACTTCTCGGCCATGGGCTCGCCGGGCTCGAGCTCCAGCGTCGTCACGACCTCGCCGAGCAGCACCATCGACCCGAGCCCCGGGACGATCAGCAACCCGTTCTTTCCCACGAACCCGAGACCCGCGCGCGCGGCCCATGCCCGCTCGAGCACGGGCTCCTCGTCGCACAGCACGCGGGCCCGCGTCCGCGGAAGGCCGTCCTCGCCCGGATCGAGCGCGCGAATGAACGCCGCGAGGCGCCGCAGCCGGCGCCGGAGGAAGCGATGGTAGTCCCGACCACGCGCGTACCTTGCGATCCCTTGCAGCGTCTCGGTCTCGGGGCGCTCGAGCTCTTGGGGTCGCTGGTATCTCCTCGCGACGCAGACGACGCTGCGGGCGCCAGGCAAGATCTCCTCGCCGTCGAGCCGGAGACGCGCCGCCCTGTGCGCCCCCAGCCATCCCATTTCGCCGTGCATGCCCGAGGCGACGAAGGACTCCCACCGAGCCGTGTCCCTCTCGAGGAGCACGTCCGGCCCGGCTCGCGCGATGGCCACCGCGTCGAACGCGAGGTCATGCGCCGCGCGCCGCACCTGATCGGAAAATGAGACGCGCTCTGCGATCATGGTCCCGGGTTTTGTCGACTATGGTCCCCCTAGCATGGCAAAAGGGTGGGATCGTTCTCTCTTCGTGGGTGCTCTGGGGATCGTGGCTTCGGCGGCGTGCAGCAGCACGGGTGTTCCAGAAAGCAGCGACGGCGGCGCCTCGGCCTCGTGCGCGAACGCGCCGACGGTGGAGGACGTGACCCCTCCTACGGGCCCGCAACAGTGCGCGACCTGCAGCCCGAGCTCGACGTGCACGTCGAGCGAGCCTCTCGACGCGTGCTGCAACTGGGTCGCCGAGCCTCACGATGCGCTGGCCGACGGCATCAATCTGCATCGGTACTCGACGACGAACGCGAGCGCGACGCCCGATCTCTCCTGCCTGGCCCAAGCGGGGACGCTCGGGACCCCGCAGATGGTGACGCTGACCGGCTACGTCTGGCTCTTCTCGAGCGGGGTCGACTCGCAAGGCGTCAACGTGGCCGTCTACACCGAGAACACGCCGACGACGCCCGACGGCTCGATCAGCAGCGCGCCGATCAGCATGCCGTACACGACGAGCATGAGCGACCCCATCGATCCGACCGAGGCGGGCACGCTCAGCGAGTGGAACACCAAGTGTCCGAACGGATGCTCGTACCGGCAGTACACGATCCAGAACGTGCCGACCGAGACGCCGCTCGTCATCGTGACCAGCGACGGAGGGTCGAACCAGTGGGCGACGCTCTACGACTACAACATCTACTTCAAGAACTCGGACGTGCAGGGCGGCATGGTCAGCTACAACGCCACGGCCGTGGCGGGTCCCGATCTGTCGACCGTCACCGGGACGCTGGGGTTGACGCTGCAGAACGGCATGGGCCTGCTCGCCGGCGAGGTCCACGACTGCAGCGACATTCGACTGTTCGGCGCCACTGTGGAGACCACGGGATCGCACGAGGGGCCGCTGGTCTATTTCACGGAGGACGAGTCGGACCCGCTGCCTACGTACGAGGCGCACGACACCAGCCATCTCGGCCTCTTCGGCGCGATCAACATGCAGCCGGGGATGCCGATCCGGGTCTCGGCGGTGGGAGAAGATCCGGCCAACGCGGGGCAGTTTCTCATGCTGGGGACGTACGTAGTTCAGGTGTACACGGGCGCCGTGACGGCGGTGTCCCTGCGAGGGCGGCGTCCATGGCAACCTTGATGACCGGCGGAGCGCTGGGCGACGATCTGTCGCCGGGGGAGGCGACGCAAGACGCGCTCTTCGGGGGCAGCGTGGTTCTCTTCCAGCCCCCTCGCGGGGCCGGGTACCGCACCAACGTCGACGCGTTGCTGCTCGCCGGCTTCGCGACCGCGGCCCGAGTCGCCCCGGTCGCCTTCGATCTGGGAGCCGGGGTGGGTGCGGTCGGGCTCGCGCTCCTCCGCCTCGGCGCGGCCCGGCGCGTGGTCTTCGTCGAGATCGACGACCGCCCTGCCGCCATGTCCCGGCGGAACCTCGACGCCAACGGCTGGACGGAGCGTGGCGAGGTGGTCCGTGGCGACGTGCGTGACGTGGCGCGCTCGCGGCGGGGTGAGGCGTCCCTCGTCGTGTGCAACCCGCCGTACCTGATGCCGGGACGGGGTCGGGTGCCGGCCGCGCAAGCGCGGGCACGGAGCGGCGAGGTCGGGACGTTCGTCGAGGCCGCGAGGCAGCTCGCCGGCAAGAAGGCGCGCGTCTGCTTCGTGTACCCGGCGCAGGAGCTCGGAATGCTCCTGGCGACGCTGACCGCCGAAGGCCTGCACGCGAAGCGACTCCGGTTCGTGCATGGCACGCCGGACGCGCCCGCCCGGGTCGCGCTGGTCGAGGCGCAGGCGGGGCGTCCGGGAGGGCTGCACGTGACGCCTCCGCTCGTGGAGCGAGGGCCGCGGGGCTACACGCCGGAGATGCAGGCGCTGCTCGCCATTGGCTGAGGGTCTGCTGGCCGGAGCGGGCGTCAGCGCGCGCCGAGCAGGCGGTCGAGGGCGATGGCGCACGCCGAACGGACGCTGAGGTGGTTGTAGTCGCCCCGCGCGGCGACGATCGGCTCGAGCAGCGCATCCGCTCCCTCGACGACGCTGGGCGCGAGGCCCCACCCCGTGCCGAAGACGACGAGGATGGTCTTGCCTTCCCCCTCCAGGTGCTTTCGCGCCTGGGCGAAGCTCAAGCTCTCGCCGAGGCGCCTCGCGGCGGTCACCCACACCTCGACCTCGGCGCGCCCCCCGAGCGCCTCGATCGCCGCGTCGAGCGACTCGACGACCCGCAGGATCGTGAGGGCCTCGCGTCGATCGGGGATGCGCTTGCCGCTGGAGCCGTCGGTCCAGTGGGCGAGGATCCGTTCGCAGAGCTCGCGCTGCGCGGCGATGGGATGCGTCACGAAGTAGTCGGTGCAGCCGAAGGTGCGGGCGCTCCTCGAAAGATCGTGGACGTCGAGGTTCGTCACGGCGGTCGTGACGACGGCCCCCTGCCCGTCGAGGACCGGGTAGTGGACGAGCGCGATGGCGATCCGCCTCAACGGTCCCCTTCGATCGCCGGATCGGTCGCTCGACGCTCGCGCGCCAGGAAGGCCTCCCACAGATCCGGGCGCCGCGCGCGGGTGCGAGCGACCGCCTGGTCCCGACGCCACCGCGCGATCTCGGCGTGGTTTCCCCCCGCGAGGACCTCGGGCACACGCACCCCGCGAAACTCGGCCGGTCGCGTGTAGTGCGGGTACTCCAGCAGACCGCCGGTCTCCGGACTGTGGGACTCGTCGATCGTGGATGCCTCGTTGCCGAGGACGCCGGGGAGCAACCGGGCGCACGCGTCGACGACCGCCATCGCGGCCACCTCTCCGCCCGTCATGACGAAGTCCCCCATCGAGATTTCCTCGTCGACGAACGCGCGTACTCGCTCGTCGAACCCTTCGTAGCGACCGCAGACGAGCATGACCGCCTCTCGCCCCGAGAGCTCGCGCACCTTGCCCTGGTCGAGCACGCGCCCTTGCGGCGTCAGCAGGGCGCGATGGGCCTTCACTCCGCCCGGCGCGTCCTCGTCCAGCGACTCCATGGCCGCGCACAGGACGTCGACGCGCATGAGCATCCCGCTGCCGCCGCCGTACGGCGTGTCGTCCACGCTGCGGTGCTTGCCGAGGCCGAAATCGCGCGGGCTCCGGAAGCGCACCGCCAGCTGCCCTCCGTCGACGGCGCGCGCGACGAAGCTCGTCGCGAGAAAGCCCGCGAACATCTCCGGAAACAGGGTGACGACGTCGACGCGCATGGGGGCCGTGGTGCGATCAGGCTCTTTCCACGCCGTCGAGCGACGCCAGCGTCACGAGACCGGCCGGGAGGTCCATCGCCTTCACCACGGCGTCGACCAGCGGGACCTCCCAGGGGCGGCCCCCGTCCCGCGCCGTCACGACGAGCACGTCGACCGTGGGGTACGTCTTCAGCTCGGTCACCTGTCCGAGCTCCTCGCCTCCGTCGACGACCACCCGGGCGCCCTCGACGTCGCACGCATAGAACTCGCCGTCCTCCGGCGGCGGGAAATCCGCGCGACGAGCACACAGCACGGCCCCACGCATGCCGTCGGCCCCCTCGCGGTCGTCGACCGAATGGAGCTTCATCAGGATGGCGTCGTTCGCGCGGCGCGCGCCGTCGACGCTCACCTCTTGCTCGTCGCCCTCGGGGAAACGCACCAGGATCTCGTCGAGCGCGAGGAGCAGATCGCTGTCGCGGTTGAACGGGCGCAGTCGCAGCTCGCCCCGCACCCCGTGAGGGCGCATGACCTGGGCCAGCGGCACCCACGCATCCGGCGCGAGCATCCCGGGACCGGCCGACTAGTCGACGATGTCGAGGTGGGCTCGCCGCCCGAGCTTGGTCGACACCGCGGTGAGGATGGTCCGCATGGACTGCGCGGTGCGCCCTTCCTTGCCGATTACCTTGCCGATGTCGTCCTTCGCGACTCGAAGCTCGATGACGCTGTTGTTGTCGCCCGGGATCTCGGTGACCTCCACCTGATCCGGCTGGTCGACCAGCTCCATCGCGATGGCGTGAATCAGTTCCTTCAGCGGCATGAAACGGCTCCGATGGCGTCGGCGAGCATCTACTTGGCAGCGGCGGGCGCGGCGGGCACGGCCGCCTCGGCGGCGGCGACCTTGGCCTGACGCTTGAGCAGCTGCTCCACCGTCGCGGAGGCCTGCGCGCCCTTGCTGCGCCAGTAGGCGAGGCGTTCGAGATCGACGGTGAAGTGCCCCGTCTCGCGCCTGGGGTCGAAGGTGCCGATGTTCTCGAGGCACCGGCCGCCCTGCGGGCTGCGGTGGTCGGTCACGATGATGCGGTAGAAGGGGCGCTTCTTGGCGCCGGCTCGGGTGAGGCGAATGTGGACGGCCATCGGGGAATGAACCTTGTTCTTCTTGGAGCTTCCGGGGGGCGCGAAAGGTACGAGCCAGATGGCCCTCCGTCAAGCAGGTTTGCCTGAACAGACCACCTATCCGGGTCCATGGCCCGCGGTCCATGGCAGCGGCGGCCGAGCTTCGCCCTCCGCGGCTCGGCTAGCCGTTGATGCTCATGACCCGGGTGAGCTTCATGACGAGGGGCACGTGGAAGGCCATCCCGTAGACGTGAAGCTTTCCCTCGCGCATCGCCCCCATGACCAGGCGGACGGTCTTCACCGCCTCGCGGTCGCGCGGATCGGGGATCGGCAGGCCCAGACGGGTCGCCAGGGGCATATTGGACAGGGCCAGGACCGCGTCGGACGGGCCCCGGATGGTGACGTCGGGGATGCCGACGATGCCGTCGTGAATCGTCAGCTTTCCGCCGAGCTCGAAGCGCATCGTCAGGGCGACGTCCGCGTCGTCCGCGACGATGGCCACGCTCCCCCGGAGAGCCGCGAAGTCGCCTTGCTTGTGGGGCTTGGCCTCGAGGTTCTGGCGCACCAGGTCCGCGAGCATCATCGCGAGGCCGTTCTCTTCGGCCCCGGGTGCGAGCTGTACGTCGGGCGACATTCGGCGGGGGGATCGACCTTGTCCTCCGCTTGGCGCCGCGCGTCAAGGGTCAGGGCGTGCCCATCGCGACGGGGAGCGCCCGTGAATCGGCGTTCATGACGGCCCTCGCCCACCCGGGAAAAGACGGGCTTTCCTTCGTGGTGCGGGGGATGCATCTTGATCTCAGCCATGCGGGTGGAGACGTCCTGGGGGAGAGCGTTGCTCGTTCTGGCCGCCGTGCAGCTGGCCACGGTCACGGCGCCGTCCGTCGCCTGGGCGCAAGCGCCGCAGCCCGTCCCCTACCCCACGCTGCCGCCGCCGGTTCCCTATGGAGAGCCGGCGCCGCCCGCGGGCGCCGCGGTCCAGCGCGCCCCGTCGGTCGGGCAGGACGTCATCTACATGAAGAATGGCGGCATCCTCCGCGGGACCATCATCGACGCCATCCCGGACGCACAGGCCCGCATCCAGCTCGCCACGGGCGAGATCGCGACGGTCCCCTGGCAGGCCATCGACCGCATCGAGCACGGCGCGGCCCCCTCGGGTCGGCCGGCGCCTCCCTCCCCCATCCCCGCTCCTCCTTCGCCGGTCCCACCACAGCCGCGAGTCTTCGCCCCCAGCGCCATGGTGTGGGTGCACATCGATGGGGCGGACGGCGCGATCCTGGAGGAGGACCGCGCCAACGACGGAACGTGGGAGACGGCGTGCCGGGCGCCGTGCGACATCCAGGTGCCGGTCTCGGCGGAGTACCGCGTCGGCGGCTCGATGCTGAAGCAGTCGGGCGTGTTTCATCTGCGCGGTCAGCAAGGGGACCGCGTCACGGTCAGCGTGACCGGCGGATCGAAGGCCTGGCTCGTCGTCGGCATCGTCATCACCCCGGTCGCGGGTCTCGTCACGCTGGTCGCTGCGCTCGTGGGACTCGCCGGATCGGTGCAGGCCAGCGCCGGAGCCGCGGGGTGCATCAATGGAACCTGCGCGCAGGGGAACGCCAACGCGAGCAACGTCGCGACGGCGGGATGGGTGACGGCTCTCATCGGCGCCGCCGTCACCGTCGGGGGGATCATCCTCATCGCGAACAACGCGAAGACGGGCGTGAACGTGGACCTCACGGGGGCGCAGGCGGCGCGCGTGCAAGGCGACGCGTGGGCGCACGTGCCGAGCTGGCGCGAGTCGGGCTCGGCGGAGAAGGCCATCCCGCCGGTCTTCGGAGCCACGCTCTGGAGCGGCCGGTTCTGAGCTAGTCCCTCGACGCAGAGGTTTCGATCGCTTGCCCGAGGCTCCCACACGCACGAACGAGACCTCCATGACCCGCGCGAAGTCTCATGAGGCGCTCGTGATGAAGACGAGGCGCTCCGTCGGGTCGACGCGATGAAGCGTCGGATGCTCCTCGTGGTCACGCGGGACGACGAAATGCGTGTCCGGGTGTTCTCGGCGAGGCTCGTTCCCCTCTCCGCGGCGCATTCGTCGAACCGGGTGCGGCTCGCGGGTCGACGAAGGAGCCGTCGTTTCGAGCAAGAGCGCCGTTTTGCTCAATAAAACCGTCGTCGTGTCGAGGAAGAGCGGCTCCTCGTTCGACGAACGCGTCGTCTTGAAGAGCAAGTGTGTCGTCTTGAAGAGCAAACGC
>DASXZL010000090.1:0-20747 GCA_036501935.1 Polyangiaceae bacterium
AGGAGGGGGCGCGACGGAGATGGGCGGGGGCGGTGGCGCGACGGAGGCAGGGGCGTGCGCGACGGGGGCCGGCGGAGGGGCGGAGGAGTGGGCGATGGGCGCAGGGGCCGCGGGGACAGGGACGGGCGCGGGTGCCGGGGCGTACGCGACGGGCGCGGGGGCGACGGAGACCGGAGCCGGCGCGTGGGCCGCGGGCGGGACGATGTGCGCGACGGGGGCGTGCGAGGGGGGAGGGGCGTGGGCGACGGGGGCGGGGACGGCCGCGAGGATGGGCGCCGGGACCAGGTTCACGACCGCGGTCGGCTGGATGGGCGGCGCGTGCACCGGCTGCGGAGCCACGGCGACCGGGGCGGCCGGCGGCGGGGCCGACACCGGCTTCGGCCGCCGCGGGAACGTCACCACCGGCGCCCCGCGCCAGTCCTTCCACACGAGCGTCGCCAGCGGCTGCACGGGGGGCTTGCCCTGGAACGCCACGTCGAACACGCCGAGGTTCACGAGCTTGCCCGGGGCGACCCGCTCGAGCGAGCTTCGCACCATCTCGACCTGCGTCAGCAGCAGCGCCTCGGCCACCGACTCCGGCGTCCCCGGCGGGACCAGGAAGACGTACTCGCGGTACGTCAGCGGCATCGCGTCGGTCGCCTCCTGCTCGCGCTTGAAGATGATCTGCGACGCCACGCCGGGACCCGCCACGTCGGCCCTCGCCGGCGCGGCCGGGGCGTGCGCCGGCACGGCCACCGGCTGCCTCGGCACCGACGCGGGCACGTGCGCCGCCACGGGCGCGGCGGCCGCCGCCTGGGCGGCCTCGACCCCCGCCGGGCCCGCGCCCATCATCACGGTGCGCGCCGCCGCGGGCTGCGCCTTCTTCGCCGCCGGCGCCGGGGGGCTCGACATCGGGCGGGGCGGCGGGGCGGAGCGCGAGGGAGCCTCTTCCGGCGCCTTTTTCACCTCGTAACGGAGGCGCGACTGCGGGTCGACGGCGCGGCAGCCGTCGTCGAGCAGCTCGATCGAGAACCCGCTCATCGGCGCGGACTCGCCGCGCTGGGCGCGCGCGGCCTGGAGCGCCTTCTGCCAGGACTCAGCCTCGACGAAGCTCGACTCTTTCTCGCTCTTGCCGAGCGAGGTGACGTCCACCAGCCAGCGCACGAGTGAGACTTAGCAGCCGCATGTCCAACCGGTCAACGCGTCCCCCCCGGACGCCCGCCGGGGCTACTCGGCCCGGAGGCCGTCGGCCGGGCGGAGCTGGGCGGCGTAGATGGCCGGCGGGATGGTGAAGAGGATGCAGATGCCGATGGCGACGAGGGCCGGGATGACGAACTCCATGGGGTGCATGGAGACGGGCAGGCTCGAGATGAAATACACCTTGGGATCGAGCGGGAAGGCGTACGCCACGAGAAACCGGCACGAGAGCCAGCCGAGGAAGAGCCCGCACGCCGTCCCCGCCAGGCCGATGATGGCGCCCTGGTAGAGGAAGATGCGGAGGATGGCGGCGTTCTTCGCCCCGAGCGCCTTCAGCAGCGCAATCTCCTTCTTCTTCTCGAGCACCACCATGATGAGCGTCGCGATGACCGTGCAGGCCGCGATGACGATGATGAGCCCGAGGACGATGCTCATCCCGATCTGCTGGAAGAGGAGCGCCGTGAAGAGACCGTGGTTCAGCTGCCGCCAGGTCATCGTGTTGTAGATGCCGTTGTTGAGGCGGAGGTTGATCTCCCTCGCGACGGCGTCGGCGCGATCGATGTCGTCGAGCTTCATCTCGATGCCCGTCACGCTGTCGCCGTACTCGTAGAAGGCCTGCGCCTCGTAGAGGTCGGTGTAGACGAGCTTCGAGTCGTACTGGTCGAAGCCCGCCTCGAAGACCGCGATGACCCGGAACTGCTTGGCGATGGGCGACCGCGCGCCCGACCCGAACGACAGCCCGATCTGCGGCGAGGTCACCTGCACGCAGTCGCCGAGCTTCGCGTCGAGCTGCTTGGCCAGCGTGCGCCCGACGACGATGCCGGGCATCTTCGCGACCTGCTCGGGGCTCTTGCAGGGATCCGGGTCGATGGCGTCGGGGATCGAATCGTCGTCCGGGAGGACGCTCTTGTAGCCGCCGCTCGGCGCGAGGTCGGCCTCGGGGCCGCGCGCGACGGGCGCGGGAGGCGGCGGGGCGACCGCGGGCGGCGCGCTGGCCACCGCCGCGGGGGCGCCGCCTTCCCCGGGGGCGCCGCCGTCGGCCGCGCGCATCTCCTCGTCGACCTCGCGGCGCATCAGCTGGAGCAGCGAGTCGCTCCCGGCGTCGGGCGCCGGCGGCGGGCGGAAGTCGTCGAGCTCGTCACGCAGCGGGTCGAACGAGCGGTCGGGCGGCTTCGCGTCCTCGCGCCGCAGCCCCGCCAGCGAGCCCTCCACGATGTGCTTCGGCAGATCGAGCACCTTCGGCATCATCTGCGGGTCGACGCCCTTCAGCAGCACGCCCGTCGCCGTGTGCTCGCCGTGGGTCACCATCATCGGGTTGATGACGAACGGGGCCACGCCGATGACGTGCGGCACGTCCTCCACCTTCTTCATGACGTCCCGGTACTCGCGGAAGTCGATCGAGTACTTCAGGACGAGCACGTGGGCGTTCACGCCGAGGACCTTCTCGCGAAACTGCTCCTGGAAGCCGCCCGTCACGCTCATCACGATGGTGAGCGCGGCCACCCCCAGCGTGACGCCGCCGATGGCGAGCGCCGTGCTGATGGAGATCATGTTGCGCTTCTTCGAGGCGAGATACCGAAGCGCGACGGTGACCGGGTAGCCCATATTCCTGGCCTGGCTAACACGGAACACACACCGCTGCCGAGATACTCCCACCTCGTGGCCGGCTCATTCGTTTGTTAGGCTGAGGGGAGCCGACATGGACGAAGCCCCCAAGCCGCCGTCCGAGCGCGTCCTTCGTCCCTCCGCGATCGCCACCACCACTGCGCCCGAGCTTCCCGCGCCCTCGCTCGACCTGTCGGGGACGCCGCCGCCCTCGAAGGTCGACGCCTACGTCGGCAAGACCATCGACGGGCGCTACCTCGTCGAGCACGTGCTCGGCGAGGGCGGCATGGGCATCGTCTACGCGGGGCGGCACAAGGTCATCGGCAAGCGCGTCGCCATCAAGGTGCTCCGCGGCGAGATGGCGACCGACAGCGAGCTCACCGAGCGGTTCCTGCAGGAGGCGCGCGCGGCCAGCGCCATCGGCAATCCGCACATCGTCGACATCAGCGACTTCGGCCAGCTGCCCGACGGGTCGACGTACTTCGTCATGGAGCTGCTCGACGGCAAGGCGCTGAGCCAGGTGCTGACCGAGACGGCCGGCCCGGTGCCGGTGCCGCGCGTCGTCCACATCGCCAAGCAGATCGCGCAGGGGCTCGGGGCCGCGCACGCCGCGAACATCGTCCACCGCGACCTCAAGCCCGACAACGTGATGCTCATCAACCGCGGCTCGGAGAGGGACTTCGCCAAGGTGCTCGACTTCGGCATCGCGAAGGTCGGCAGCGGGACGAAGAAGATGACCCGCGCGGGCAGCGTGTTCGGGACGCCGCACTACATGAGCCCCGAGCAGGCCGCCGGCGCGACCGTCGACCACCGCACGGACATCTACGCGCTCGGCGTCATCCTCTACGAGATGGCGAGCGGCAAGGTCCCCTTCGACGCGGACAACTTCATGGGGATCCTGACCCAGCACATGTACAAGTCCCCGGTCCCCATCCGCGCGCTCGTGCCCGGGGTCGACGTGCCGCCCGGGCTCGACGCCATCGTGCTGAAGGCGCTGACGAAGAAGCCCGAGGGCCGCTACCAGACGATGGACGAGCTCATCGCGGATCTCGAGAAGCTCGAGCGCGGGCTCTTGCCGGACGCGGTGCAGGAGATGATGGCGCGCTCGGGGGGCTTCAACGTGCCGGCGGACTACTTCCGGTCGAGCGCGATGCCCGCCCCGGTGCCGGCGTCGCCCGCGGGGCGGTCGGCGCGGTGGCCCATCTTCGCGGTCATCGGCGCGGTGGGGACCATCCTCGGCGTCGTCGCGGTCGTGCTGATGGCGCGGACCTCGGGCAACAGCGCGCAGGCGACGCCGTCGTCCACGGTCCCGGTCGCGGTGACGACCGCCGCGCCTACCGCGCCTCCGCCGACGGCGACGCTGGCCCCGCCGCCGAGCGCCGCGCCCGTGCAGCACGAGGTGCTGGTCAGCGTGTTCCCGGGCGACGCGACGCTGACGCGCGACGGGAAGGACCTCGGGGGCGCGCCGGTGGCGCTGCACCTCGCCGACGGCGAGTCGGCGACGCTCGTCATCACGCACAAGGGGTACAAGACGAAGACGATCACCGTCGACGGCGGGGACGCGAAGGTCTCGGTGACCCTGGAGGGGGTCTTCGGGCCGCCGCCGCGCGCGGGAGCCGGGGGTGGGGGCGGCAAGCCTGGCGGAGGGGGGATCGACGACGTCGGGGACCCGTTCGCGAAGAAGCACTGAGAGGGGCGGGGCGACGCGCGGGAGCTCGGGGGCTGCGGGCGAGGACGCGAATCGAGGCTTCCCCGCGTCCTCGTCCTGATGCTCGACCGGACGTCCTCGTCCTCGTCCTCTTGCCCGTGCGCGTACCTCGATGCTCGTGCGCGCTCTCTCCGCCGACCCCGGGCTCCGGGATCGCGGGCTACCGGGTTAGCCCGGCGACCCAGCACTCCGGGATCGCGGGCTACCGGGTTAGCCCGGCGAGCCAGGGCTCTGGCCCCGCGGGCTACCGGGTTAGCCCGGCGACCCGGAGCTCCGGGCGGCCACGATCGCCCCCTTACTTGCTCGCGAAGGCCGACCCATTCCAGCTGTAACGGACGCTGCTCACACCCCCCCACGGGAGCAGGAGCGGCTCGAGCTGTCCGCTGCCCGGCGAGTCCTGGTTCCAGGGGTAGGTCTTCTGCGTCCAGCCGGTGGCGCGTCCCGGCCCGGACAGGATGTCGAAGGACTTGCCGCCCGGCGCGGGGATGAACTGCACCAGCCCCTGGACGCGCTTGGCGCCCTGCTCGCGCGCCGTCTCGATGCTGAAGATGCGCGCGATGGAGTCCTGCTTCACCTGGTAGACGAACATCACCTCGACATCGACCTTGCCGCCGTCGGCGCTCACGTGGCGCACGCCGCGGACCACGAGGTCGGCCGCGCCGTCTCCCGTGAGGTCGCGCGCCGTCAGCTCCTTGATGTCGCTCGCGTCGGAGAACTGCGACAGCGTGAGAAACGCGTACGCCGTGCCCCCCTTGAAGCCCGGGCCGAAGACGACCACGTCCCTCCCCACCAGCACGACGCGCTCGGGCCGCCCGTCGCCCGCGACCTGCACGCGGAGATCCGCCGCCGGCGCCACGTCGCCGCCGACGCCGCGGTCCCTGCGGTACTGCTCGAGGAGCTGCGTGGAGAGATCGCCCCCCTTGCCCACCTTGGGCGTCGGCGGCTCGGCGGGGCGCGCAGGCGCGGCCTCGCGCGGGGACGTCGCGCCGGCTCCGCCACCGGGGAACGTCTCCCTTTGCGTCACCTCCCTCGACTTCGCGAACTTCGTCCCGTCGAACTTGTAGACCTGCGTCTTCACGCCGCCCCACGGGAAGAGAATCGGCTCCACGTCGCCGCCCGCGATGGGCTCCTTGTAGGAGAGCGCGTCCCACGTCGTCGTCGGCTCGACGGTGACCTCGATCTCGCCGCGCGCGAGGTGGACGGCGTTGTCGATGCGGTGGTCGCTCTGGCGGACGGCGATCTCGTGCGAGAACGTGATGCGCGGCTCGTCGGTCGCGTTCATCGCGCTCAGCACCTCGAGGTACTCGCGCTCGGCGTCGCCCACGCTCTGCTTGCGCCGCACGAGGACGTCGGCCTTGCCTCGGCCGGTGACGTCGCGCGCCTCGAGCTTCACGAGCTGGCCCTCCAGGTCGCGGAAGAAGAACCCCGTGCCCCCGAGGTACGAGGTGCCGCAGATGGTGATGTACTGCTCCCACACGGCGACGCGCTCGCGGACGCCGTCGCCCGTGAGGTCCGCGACGAGCTCCACGTCGGGCGCGCGCTTCGTGAGCCCCTTGGGCTGGAGCAGCTGCTCGATCATCGAGAGCTCGGGCTCGCTGGGGATCCAGACCATGTCGCGCGGGTGCTGCGCGTCGCCGGGGCCCGTCGCGACCGTGCCGTCGCCGTCGACGTACGCCGCGAGGCCGTGGACGCCGACGCGCGTCGTCTTCAGCTCGGGGACGGCGCTCCACGGGACGGCCGCCTCGAACGAGTAGCCGTTCGCCTCGGGCGCTTCGACGATCTTGCCGCCGCCGCCGCCGCGCCCGCCGCCGTAGCGGATGCTCCCCTCGGTCTCGCCGGGCTTGCCGGCGTAAAAGCCGAGGTCGTACGTCGTGTACGTGCCCCCGGGGCTCGGCACGGCGAAGACGAGCGACACGTGGTCCTTGCCGGGCTGAAACGAGGGATCGGTCACGTCGGCCCCGACGTAGAGCTTCGACTCGTCGTACTGGAGGCTGATCTTGAGCGTGGCCTTCGTGGCGCCCTTCGACGAGACGAAGGCCTTCGTGAGCGCGGGCCACTCGTTGAGGACGCCGTCGAGCTTCACGGGCCGGTCCTTCTGGATGGCCTCGAAGCGGAGGCCGTCGGCCGTCACCTCCGCCGCCTCGCCCCCGCCTTCCAGCGTCTGGATCCCGTGCGACGCCATGTACGCCGCGAACTCCTTGTCGTCCTTCGAGTGCGCCGACTTCGCGTCGCCCCCCTCGCCCGCGCCGCCCCCGCAAGCCACGACGGATACCAGCAGCAAGAGTGCAACCCGACGCATGGGTCGCACCATAGCAAGAGGAGAGAGGGATTGGCCGCGGAGGCGAAGAGACGCGGAGACGAGAGAGAGAGGATTGGCCGCGGAGCCGCAGAGGCGCGGAGACGAGAGCGAGAGGATTGGCCGCAGAGACGCAGAGACGCAGAGGAGAGATTGGGGGGGCCACTGTGCCTGCCCCCCCTCCTCTCTGCGCCTCTGCGTCTCTGCGGCCAATCCCTCTCGGATTCTCTCCGCGTCTCTGCGTCTCCGCGGCCATCCCTCTCGGATTCTCTCCGCGTCTCTGCGCCTCCGCGCCCGATCCCCTCTCGTGGAGACGAAATTACCGCCCCTGCTGCGACGCTGGACCCAGCACGGCGGCGACGGCGGGGTTCTTCGCGAAGAGGCGCTGGAAGAGCTTCATCAGCTCGACGCCCGGGATGATCGACGCGGACAGCAGCAGCAGCATCGTCCACTCCGAGCCGCTCATCTCGAAGGTCTGGAACACGGGGCGGAGCGACGGGACGAGCACGGCGACGAGGTGGATGCCCGCGCTGAGGACGACGGCGCCGCAGAGCGCCATCGGCAGCACCGGGCGGAGCGAGAGGATCGACGACGTCGAGGAGCGGCAGTTGAACGCGTGCAAGAGGGGGCTCAAGGCGAGCAAGGAGAACGCGATGGCGCGCCCGTGCTTCACCGCGAGCGGGTCGTGGGAGCTCAGCGGGATGAGGTAGCAGACGATCGCCGCGATCCCCATCCAGGCGCCGACGTAGGCCATGCCGAGCCAGTCGCGCGTGCCGAGCAGGCTGCCGGTGCGCTTGCGCGGCGGCTCGCGCATCTGCGTCGGGTCCGGCGGGTCGACCCCGAGGGCCAGGGCCGGGAGCCCGTTCGTGACGAGGTTGATCCAGAGGATCATCAGCGGCGTCAGCGGCTTCAGGTCCGTGAAGAAGCTGACCGCGAAGACGGCGAAGAGAAGGCCCGCGTTGCTCGAGAGGAGGAAGAAGATGAACTTCTGGATGTTCCGCCAGATGGCGCGCCCCTCCCTCACCGCCTCGACGATGGTCGCGAAGTTGTCGTCCGCGATGACCATGTCCGCCGCTTCCCGCGCGACGTCGGTCCCGTCCTTGCCCATGGCCACGCCGATGTGCGCCTCGCGCAGCGCGGGGGCGTCGTTCACGCCGTCGCCCGTCATCGCCACGATGTGACCGCACCGCTTGAACGCGCCGACGATGCGGAGCTTCTGCTCGGCGGTCACGCGCGCGAAGACGCGCACCTTCTCGATGCACGCGTCGAGCCCCGAGTCGGCGAGCTTCTCGAGCTCGGCCCCCGTGAGCGCGATGGCGTCCTCCTCCCACAGCCCGAGCTCCTTGGCGATGGCGACGGCGGTCAGCTTGTGGTCGCCCGTGATCATGACGGCCCGCACGTGCGCCTCGGCGCAGAGCCGCACGGCCTCCTTCACCCCCTCGCGGGGCGGATCGATCATCCCGACGAGCCCGAGGAACGTCAGCCGGTTCTCGAGGTCCGCGCCGGGCCGGTTCGGGTCGTGCTGGGCGTGCACGAGCGGGGGCTCGGAGTCGTGGTGCGTGCCGAGGTTGCGCCGCGCGACGGCGAGGACGCGCAGCGCGCGGCTGCTCATCTCCTCGGCCTCCTCGAGGATCTTGTGCCGCGTCGCCGGATCGAGCGCGACGCGCCCGCCGCTGGTCTCGTAGGTCGCGCAGAGCGGCAAGAGGATGTCCGCGCTGCCCTTCGTGTGGACGACCTCGCGCCCCATCTCGTCGAGGGCCACGATGGTCATCCGCTTGCGGTCGCTGTCGAACGGCAGCTCCTTCACCACCTGGTTCGAGCTCACCACCGACTCCCGCGGCGTCCCGCCCTTGGCCGCCAGCGTGAGCAGCGCGCCCTCGGTCGGGTCGCCCTGCACGCGCCAGCCCTCCTCGGTCTTCTGCAGGGTGGCGTTGTTGCAGAGGGCGACGGTCGCCAGCAGATCCCGCAGCGGCCCGTCGGGCGCCTCGACGCGCTGGTCGATGGTGTCGAGGATCGAGCCGCGCGGATCGTAGCCGCTGCCGGTGACGTGGTAGCGCACGCCGCCCGCGTAGACGACGCGCACGGTCATCTCGTTCTGCGTGAGGGTGCCGGTCTTGTCGGTGCAGATGACCGTGGCGGCGCCGAGCGTCTCGACGGCGGCGAGCTTGCGCACGATGGCGCCCCGCTTGGCCATGCGCTGCATGCCGAGGGCGAGCGTGATCGTCGTGATGGCGGGGAGGCCCTCGGGGATGGCGGCGACCGCGAGGCTCACGGCCTCGAGGAGGAGCTCGTGCCAGGTGCGACCGCCCTTCCAGTAACCGCGCGCGAAGAGGATGCCGGCGAGCACCAGGCACGCCCAGAGGACGCGCTTGCCGAAGGAGTCGAGCTTCTCTTCGAGCGGTGTGGTCCGGTCGCGCGGTCGGTGGATGAGGGCCGCGAGCTTGCCGAGCTCCGTGTGGACGCCCGTGGCGACGACGACGGCGCGACCGCGGCCCCGGATGATGCTCGTGCCGACGAAGAGCATCGTCGCCCGGTCCCCCAGCGTCGCGTCGTCGGCGACCTCGGCGAGCGCGTCCTTCTGCACCGGGACGCTCTCGCCCGTCAGCGAGCTCTCCTCGGCCGACAGGTTCGCCGTCTGGAGGAGGCGCGCGTCGGCGGGGACCGCGTCGCCGGTCTCGAGCTCCAGCACGTCGCCCACCACCACGCACGTCGCGGCGACGACCTTCACCTCGTTGCCACGCCGGACGCGCGCGTTCGGCGTCTGCATCTTCTCGAGGGCGGCGAGGGCCGCCTCGGCGCGGCGCTCCTGGTAAAAGCCGAGGAGCGCGTTGAGGACGACGATGAGCATGATCGCCGTCGCGTCCCCGAACCGGACGAGCATCGGCTCGTCGACCCGGCTCGCGCCGTCGACGATCGCGATGACGGCCGCGACGAGGAGCGTGAGGACGATGGGGTTCGAGAACTGCGTGACGAGCTGGAGGAGGGGGCTCTTGCCCTTCGGCTTCGGCAGCTCGTTCGGGCCGTCGGCGGCGAGGCGCCGGGCCGCGTCGTCCTCGCTCAGGCCGTGCGCGGGATCGGTCCCGAGCCGCGCGAGGAGCGCCTCGGGCGCCTCGGTGTGAAAAGGGGGATGCTGCCCGGCCCCGGGACTCACCTACCCGCCTTGCGCTTCTCCTGCTGCTGCTGCTCGGCTTCCATCTCCTCGAGGGCGGCCGCGAGCTCGTCCTGCTCCGTCTTCGAGCCCTCGGGCGCCTCGACGCGCGCCTGCACGGGGGCAGCCGGGGCCTTCGCCTCCTCCGGCGGGAGGATGCCCATCTTGCGCTTCAGGGCCATGAGGTCGTCGTCGGCGCTCGCGTTTCGCTCGAGCGACTGGAACTGCGACGCCAGCACGTCCCCCGAGTACTCCTCGGCCAGCTCGCCCTGCGCCTCGGCCTCGGCCTCGATCTGGTCGACCTTCTGCGACATCCGGTCGAACGTCTCGAACGCGCTCTGATCGCGCAGCCCGCTCATCGTCTCCTGGATGGCCTTCTGCGCCTCGGCGCGCTTCTTCCGCGCGATGAGGACGTTCTTCTTGCGCTTGGCCTCCTCGATCTTGTCGTTGAGCATTCTCAACGCCTTCTTGAGCTGGTCGACCGCGGTCTTCTGCTTGGTCCACTGCTCCTTGAAGGTGCTCGCCAGCTCGTCGTGCTCGCGCTTGCGCGCCAGGGCCTCCTTGGCCAGCTCCTCGTTGCCCGCGCGCAGCGCCATCATCGCGCGCCGCTCCCACTCCGCCGCGTTGGCCGCCTCTTGCTCGGTTTGCTTGGCGAGGCGCTTCTCGTCGGCGATGGAGGCCGCGACCTGCTTCTTGGCCTCCACGAGCTGGTTGTTCATGTCCAGAACGACCTGGTTCAGCATCTTCTCGGGGTCCTCCGAGTGGCTGATGAGATCGTTCAGGTTGCTTTTGATGAGCTGCGCGAGGCGGCTGAAGATGCCCATGGCTCCTGGTTCCGGCTCCGTTCAGTTCTTCTTGAGGGCCACGCCCGGGAGCTGCTGCGCCAGGGCCATGTCGATCTCGTCCAGGGTCGCCTGGAGCTCGTTGAAGTCGAGGTTCTCGAGCTCGAGGGCCCCCGAGAGCACGATGTGCGCGTCGTCGAGCCCGTAGGCGGCGTGGATCAGCGTCCGCGCGTTGAGCTCGAGGAGCTTGCGAAAGAGCGCGCTCTGCTCGGCCGCGCCGTCGGCCACGTCACCGATGTGGACCCGGACGACGACGAGCGGCGCCTCGACCCGCAGGACGAGCGGCGGCGTCTTCTCGCCCATCTCGACGAGGAAGGTGCCGGGCTGCTCTTCGAGCGCGCGAAAGCGCCGATTCAGGCGGAGCAAATAGGCTTCGACGTCCTTCTCGGTACGCATGGTTGGGAGGAGAGGGTAATCACCCTTGCCGCTCGAGGCTACAGGCTTCGGAGGGGGATTCTGCTACGCTGGGCGGCGGGATGTCGCACGATCCGGGCTCCCTCGCCGGCACCACGCTGGCGGGGATCTACAAGATGCGGCGCCTCATCGGCTCCGGGGGGATGGGCGAGGTCTACGCCGCCGAGGGCAAGAGCGGCGAGAAGGTGGCCATCAAGGTCCTCCACGACAAGGCCGCCCAGGACAAGGACCTCGTCGCGCGCTTCCACCGCGAGGCCGCCATCGCCGCGCAGGTCAAATCGCCGCACATCGCGGGCATCCTCGGCGCCGGCAAGGACAGAGACGGGCGCCTGTGGATCGCCTTCGAGCTCCTCTCGGGCGAGGGGCTCGACGAGCGGCTGCGGCGCGAGCAGTACCTCTCCTTCGCGGAGGTGGCCCCCGTCGTCGACGACGCCCTCCAGGGCCTCGGCGCCGCCCACAGGGCCGACGTCGTGCACAGGGACATCAAGCCGGCGAACCTCTTCATCGAGAAGCGGCGCCTCTCGGCGCGCGAGATCGCCGCCGACGAGAGCGAGGAGCGCACGCGCATCCTCGACTTCGGCGTCTCGAAGATCCGCAGCCCCAAGGGCCAGCGCAGCGAGCCCTCGCTCACGGCCTTCGACGCCACCCTCGGGAGCTTCGCGTACATGGCCCCGGAGCAGGTGCGCGGCAGCGCGCGCGTCGACGAGCGGGCCGACCTCTACGCCCTCGGCGCGGTGGCCTTCCGCGCCCTCTCGGGGCGGCTGCCCTTCGAAGGTCAGAACGCGCTGACCCTCATCGCGCTCAAGCTGGACCGCGAGCCGCCGACGCTCTCGTCGACGACGGGCGACGAGTGGCCCGCGTCGATCGAGCGGTTCCTCGCGCGGATGATGGCGCGCGACCGGGAGAAGCGCTTCGCCAGCGCGGACGAGGCGCTGGCCACGTGGAGGCGCGTCTGCCGGCAGATGGGCAACGCGCCGAGGCGCCGCCCGCGCATGCTGCCCGTGCGCGAGGAGCGCACGGATGTGACGGCTCGAAGCATCACCAGCATCTCGAGCGTTTCGAAGGTCGGCCGAGGGCCGTGACGCGGCGCACTTTCCGTGCGCTTGCAGCTTGCACGAGGCCCGCGGGTCGCCATAGTCCGCCACGTCATGCGGAACCGACTCCTTCTCGCTTTGCTTCCCGCCGGCTCCATCGCGCTCGCCTGGGCGTGCGGCGGCCACACCGCGGCCTCCGGGGGCGGTAACGACGGGGGGCTCGAGGCCGGCGTCGACGCGGGCGACGACGCCGACGCGGACTATCTCGACGTCGCGCCCGGCCCGGACGCCACCTCGGGCAACTGCAACCTGGGTGACCTGATGAGCGATCCGGGCGCGGGGGGCGACCCGATCTCGCTGTGCGTCCAGCAGCAGATCCTCAGTCAGGAGCTGCAGTACGCCTACACCAAGGGCCAGGGCATCGCGCCCGGGTGGGCGTCGACCGCGCCCTACGCGCCGCTGCCCCGGACGAGCACCTCGTGGCAGGACGACCTCTCCCTCGCGGGGGCCATCGGCGCCTTTTACTGCAGCGCCATGGTCTACGGGAACAACACCTCCGACAGCATGCTGGCGCTCGACCTGAACGACCTCGGGGGCGTGCTCGTCCCCGAGCTGCAGCCGGCGCTCGCCGGCGGGTACGACGGGGAAACCTACTTCCGTCTCCGCTGGGCCCAGGCGGCCTACAACTACGCGAACGACACGACGGCCGCGGCGCTGCAGACGATGGCCGACACCTACGCGGTGTCCATCGCCAATCATGCCGTCGACGTGACGGCTGCCGGTGGTGACGCGGGGTCGCCGGGGGGCATGGTCATCGGCGTCGCCAACGCCGACGGCTCGGTGACGTATTCGCCGGCGCAGGCGGTGATGGCGGCGGCGGCGCTGCTCGACATGGCCGTCCTCCAGGTGACGGGGATTGACGGGGGGGCGATGCAGCCGAGCTGGGCGAGCATCGCGCAGCAGGTCATCACCTACGTGCTGGCGCGCGGGCGGGATCCCGTGTCGGGTCTCTTCTACCAGTCGCTGACGACGAGCGGCGATCCCGGCCACGACGCGGTCGCCGCGGGCACGCCGACGAACGACTCGATGCTCACCGAGACGCAGGCCTGGGTCATCCTGGGGCTGGCGCGCGCGCAGGACCTGTTGGACACGTTCGAGAGCGACATCCCGGAGGGCGGCGCGCCCGCCGTCGAGCTCTACGACGTGGAGGCGGACGGGGTGGCCACCTCGATGGCGAACGCGGGCCTCTTCGACGGGACGACGACGCCCCCGGCCCCTCCCGCCGCGCAGCCGGTGGGCGCGCTCATGGAGGGCGTCATCCTGTCGGGGCAGCAGCTCCTGACCGACAAGACGACCATCGGGAACGCCATCTTCCTCGGGGGATACCACCGCGTCGCCAACACGGCCGGCGCCGCCCAGGCCTACGAGCTCGGCCAGATCCGCTCTGCGCTGGGGGCCGTGCCCGAGGGCACCGTCCAGCTCGCGAACACGAGCCTCCTCACCATCGTGACCGACGCGAGCGGCGACCTCCTGCAGCAGGCCTACCTCCGCGCCGGCTCGAAGAGCTTCCACTACGCCTCGGCGTACGCCGCGGGCGGCGACCCGGTGGCGCAGGGGCAGGAGCCGGGCGCCACGAACTACCGCGTCGACGCGGACCACGCGATGATCGAGGGCATCACGCAGCTCTGGATCGGCGCGGCGAGCGACGCGCGCTGCGCCCCGTAGCGGCCCGCATCGTCCCGGCAAAGTCGACGGGCGGGCGCGTAGCGTTCTTCCGGCGGTCGCCCGGGGCGTGATAGTAGTTCTGACGTGGATTCGACCATCGCCACGCGGGCCCGGATCGAGGTCCGCGGCGGTAAGCTCACGGTCACCAAGGGCTCCGGCTCCAAGAAGGAGCTCGACATCGGCCCGGAGACCGTCGTCGTGGGGCGCAACGAGGCGTGCGACCTCGTGCTCGACGACCGCAAGGTGAGCGCCGTGCACATGGAGCTCGTCGCGACCGAGCGCGGCGTGCGCGTGCGCGACCTCGGCTCGCGCAACGGGACGTTCATCGGCGACACGCGCGTCGGCGAGGTGTTCCTCACGAAGCACGCCTACATCGCCCTCGGCGACGCGATGGTCGAGTTCGGCCCCACGGTCCCGAGCGAGGTCGAGGTGCCCGAGGCGGGCGGCTTCGGGCCGCTCGTCGGGGCGAGCGCCGGCATGCGCACGGTGTTCGAGCGGCTGAAGAAGGCCGCGCCGACGGACCTCACGGTGCTGGTGACGGGCGAGACGGGGACGGGCAAGGAGCTCGTCGCCCAGGCCATCCACGAGGCGAGCGCCCGCGCGAACAAGCCGTTCGTCGTCGTCGACTGCGGCTCCATTCCCGCGACGCTCGCCGAGAGCGCCCTCTTCGGCCACGAGCGCGGGTCCTTCACCGGCGCGGTCGACAAGCGCATCTCGCCCTTCGTCGAGGCCGACGGAGGCACCATCTTCCTCGACGAGCTCGGCGAGCTCCCGGTCGACGTCCAGCCCAAGCTCCTGCGGGCCCTGGCCGAGCAGCGCATCAAGTCCGTCGGCTCGAACTCGTACCGACCGGTCAACGTGCGCGTCATCGCGGCGACGCGGCGGGACCTCGTGCGGGAGGTCAACGCCGGCACGTTCCGCAGCGACCTCTACTTCCGCGTCGCCCAGCTCAAGGTGGAGCTCCCGTCGCTCCGCCAGCGCCTCGAGGACATCCCGGTGCTCGTCCGGCGCATGATCGAGGAGCTCGGCGACAAGGACTCCTACGCCCGCATCCCGACCGATTCGCTCGAGCGCCTGATGCGCCACGACTGGCCGGGCAACGTGCGCGAGCTCCGCAACGTCGTCGCCGTCGCCCTCGCCTTCACGAAGGAGGGCCCGCTCGACCTCGCGGCTCACCTCTCGCCGCTGACGACGAGCGCCGCCGAGAGCGCCCCCACGCGGGGCCGCACCTTCCAGGACGCGAAGCGCGAGGTCCTCGCCCGGTTCGAGCGGGAGTACTTCACCGCCCTCTACGCCGAGTGCAGCGGCAACGTCAGCGAGATCGGGCGCCGCGCGGCCATGGAGCGGGCCCACGTCCGCGGCTACTTGCGCCGCCACGGGATCGGCGATCCCAGCCGCTACGGCAAGGACGAGAAGGACAAGCCGTAGCCGAGGTCCGCGATATGGCTCGAGTTGCGTCGGGCTCTTGCGGCCTTACCCTGTAAGGGCCGCTAGATGCCGTCTCCCACCCCGCAGCGCCCTTCGCGCGCGTTCGTGTTCCTGCCCATCGCCGTGGCGGCGCTCAGCGCCGTGCTCGCGGCCCAGATGATCGCGCGCGACGCCCGGCTCGCGGTGCCCCTGCTGGGCTTCGCGCTGCTGCTCTTCACGCCGACCCTTCTCGGCCGGCGGCGCATGAAGCGCCTGCTCCTGTCGGGGGACGTGGAGCGCGTCATCGGCAGCTGGGAGGGGACCATCGACCGCGTGCCTTTCCACGAGACCATGGGGCCTCTCCTCCAGGCCACGGCGTACGCCTCCTACGGCTGGGTCGAGGCCGCGCGGCGGGCGCTCCAGCGCGCGGCGAAGGGGCCGGCGTGGGACGCGGCGCTCGAGCAGCGGCTCTTCGTCGAGGCGCTCCTCGACGCGTTCGAGGGCGAGCGGGCCGCCGCCATGCAGAAGGCCGAGGTGCTCCAGGTGCTCCCCATTCCCCCGGGGGGGCCGCTCGCCCGTCGCCGGGTCGCGCTGCTGCGGCGGGGCCTCGCTGCCCTGGCGCGCGCCTTCGCCCACGCCTCGGTCGCCGGGGACGCGTCGACCCTCGCCCGCGCCGCCGGCGCCTCGCCGCTCGTGCACTGGGCGATGCGCTACGCGCAGGCCATCGTCGCCGTCGACCACGGCCGCCCGGCCGAGGTGCCCACCATCCTCGCCGGCGCCCCCGCCTGGCCCGAGGCGAGCGCCTTCCACACGTTCCACGGCGAGCTGCTGTCGCGCGCGCCGGCGTGAGTCTCTGGTAGTCTCGCGGGGGTGACGACCCGCCCCTCGGCCGTGCCCGCCGCCCAGGCGCGCCCGCGGATCCTCTACGTCGACGACGAGGACGACGTCCGGGAGGTCTTCCAGGCCGTCTTCGAGGGGGACTTCGACGTCACCCTCGCGGCCAACGGGGCCGACGCCCTGGCGCTGCTCTCGCGCGAGCCGTTCGACGTCCTCGTCAGCGACATGCGCATGGAGCCCATGAAGGGCTCGCAGCTGCTCTCCCGCGCCTACGACCAGCACCGCGACGTCTCGCGCATCCTCCTCACGGGCTTCAGCGACCACGCCGACCTCGCCGACGCCGTGAACCTCGGCCACGTGTGGGCCTACGTGCAGAAGCCGTGGGACGCCGAGCAGCTCCGCCTGACCATCCAGCGCGCCTTCGAGTCGCGGCGCCTCGAGCTCGAGAACCGCCGCCTGGTCGACGAGCTGCGCTCGGCCAACCGGAGCCTGAGCGACGACGTCGAGGTCGTGAAGCGCACGGTGACCTCCACGCAGGCGCGCCTCCAGGTGACCTCGCCGGCGATGGCCAAGGTGCTCGAGCAGGTCATCGCGGTGGCCGGGACCGACGCCAACGTGCTGCTCGACGGCGAGACCGGCGTCGGCAAGGAGCTCGTCGCCGCGGCCATCCACGAGCGGAGCGCCCGCAAGCGGGGCCGCTTCGTCGCGCAGAACCTCGCCGCGCTCCCGCCGGAGCTGATGACCAGCGAGCTGTTCGGGCACGTGAAGGGCGCCTTCACGGGAGCCCAGGCCTCGCGCCGCGGCCTCTTCGAGCTGGCCGACGGGGGAACGCTCTTCCTCGACGAGATCGGCGAGGCGCCGCCGTCGCTCCAGGCCATGCTCCTCCGCGCCCTCGAGTCGCGCGAGATCTGGCCCGTCGGCGGGAGCGACCCGCGCCACGTGGACCTTCGCATCATCGCGGCCACGAACCGCGATCTGCTCGCCGACGCGCAGGCCGGGAGCTTCCGCCTCGACCTCTACTACCGCCTCGCCGTGGCCCCCATCCACATCCCGCCGCTCCGCGTCCGCCCGGAGGACGTGCGCGGCCTCGGGCAGCCGATGCTCGAGGCGGCCGCCCGGCGCATGAACCGCGCGCAGCCGCGCGTCATCGACTCGGCGTGGCGGGCGCTCGAGCAGCACGCGTGGCCCGGCAACGTCCGCGAGCTGTCGAACCTGATGGAGCGGCTCGTCATCTACCACGCGGGCCACGAGGTCGACGTCGAGGAGCTGGGGCTCCCGGCGCCCCTTCCGGGGGGCGCGCCTTCGGGCACGGTCCGTCTCGGCGCGTCGGCGGAGGTCCCCCCCGCGCCGGTATCGTCGGTGTCTCTCGCGGCCCCGGTCGCCGCGGGCGCGGCCAACCCCTGGTCCATCGTGCTGGAGATGCCCGAGGTGGGGACGACGTTCGACGATCTAGAGAAGGAAATCCTCGCCCAGGTGCTCGCGCGGGCCGACGGCAACCAGTCGCGCGCGGCCCGGTCCCTCGGCCTCAGCGAGAGCACGCTGCGCAGCCGCTTGAAGCGCCTCGGCCTCAAGGGCGGCGCCACCTAGCGTCGAGCCTCTCCCGCCGAGGTGGTACACTCGAGCGCGATGGAGGCGACCGCTGCCGCGCGGAGCAGGCTCCCCCAGCTCGCCAAGTACGAGGTCCTCGAGGAGATCGGCCACGGCGGGATGGCGACGGTCTATCGGGCCCGCGACCGGCGGCTCGGGCGGGAGGTCGCGGTCAAGGTCATCCACCCGCACCTCCGCGACTCGAAGGAGGTGGTCTCCCGGTTCAACACCGAGGCGCGCGCCGTGGCCAAGCTGCGCCACCCGAACATCGTCGAGGTGTTCGACGTCAGCGAGACCGACGACGAGGAGCAGTACCTCGTCGTCGAGCTGCTCCGGGGGACGACGCTCCGGAAGCTCCTCCAGGGCAAGCGCGCCATGCCGCCCGAGGTCGCCGCGGCGGTCGCGCTCGAGCTGCTCGGGGCGCTGGCCCACGCCAACGCCGCGGGCGTCGTGCACCGGGACATCAAGCCGGAGAACGTGCTGCTCGAGCACCGCCCGCCGGGGAGCGTCGCCTCCGAGCGGGCGACCCCCGCCCCGAGCGGGGACCGCGTGGTGGTCAAGCTGACGGACTTCGGCATCGCGAAGCTCCTGGACGCCCAGGGGGTCACGTCGACGGGCCAGGTGCTGGGCAGCCCGGCGCACATGGCGCCCGAGCAGATCGAGGGCGGCGAGGTCGACGCCCGCGCCGACGTGTTCGGCCTCGGGGTGCTCCTCTACGAGTGCATGGTGGGGCACCTCCCCTTCGAGGGGAACAACCCCGCGCAGGTCCTCCGGCGCGTGCTCGACGGGCGCTACCCGGACGCCGTCGCCGAGCGCCCCGTCATCGGCAACCGCTGGGGCGCCTTGCTCGATCGCGCGCTCGCCCACGCCCCGGCCGACCGCTTCGCCGACGCCGACGCCATGCGCGAGGCCGTGGTGGCCGAGCTCGAGCGCCTCGCGGTGCCCCAGCCGAAGCGTGAGCTCGAGGCGTGGCTCGACGATCCGGACGCGTACGACAAGCAGCACACGGCGCGGATGATCGAGAGGCTCTGCGCCCTCGCGGCCGAGGAGCGCAAGCGGGGCGACGTGCTCCTCGCGGCGGCCGACTACAACCGCGCCCTCGCCCACGCGCCCGACGACCCCCAGCTGCTCCGCATCGTGGCGGGCCTGAACCGCGCGGAGGCGCGCACGCGCATGCTGCGCCGCACGTCCGTCGTGGTGCTGCTGACGGTCGGCCTCGCGGGGACGGCGTACGGCGTCGGGCGCGTCGTGCAGCGCGTCCGCGCGAACACCCGGCCCGTCCCGACGCAGGTCCGGCCGCCTCCCACGGCTTCGACACCCACCCTCGTCGCCAGCGCCCCCGCCCCGTCGGCGAGCGCGCCGCCCAGCGCTTCGACGGCCCCGAGGCCGGTCCCCCTGGCGGTGGTGCAGGTGGCGCCCAAGGCCGTCGACCGCGCGGTCCAGCTCGATCTGACGCCGTCGATGGGCGTGGAGATGACCCTCGACGGCGGCGAGAGGGAGGACGTGAGCAGCGGGACGGTGCTGCGCCTCGACGGCAAGGCGCACACGCTGTCCTTCACGTGCTTCGTGAGGACCCCCGAGGGCAAGCTCGAGGAGGCCTGCTCGCCGGTGCAGCGCGCGCTGGCGGCGGGCGACAAGGACGAGACGCTGGTCGTCAAGGTGCCCATCAAGCCGGCGACCCTGGAGATCCAGGGGCCGGGCGACAAGACCTACCAGATCGTCGAGCACCCCCAGGTGCGCGTGGGGGTGGGGACGAATACGATCTCGCTGGGAAGCGCGTTCGAGCCGATCACCGTCAAGCAGATCGACACGAACACGACCGTTCACGTTCGCCTCCAGGCGGGAAAGTCCATGACGGCGGCCTTCTGATACGGCGGCTTTCCGTCAAAATACGTTGCCCCCGGCGCTCCGCTCGTTGGATCGTTTGGCGTGCGCTCGTTCGTCGCCGCTTCTCTCGCCGCGCTGGTCTGCGCGACGCCGGGGGTCGCGCGCGCCGACGCGAAGACGGACCTCGAGAAGGCCCACAACGCCTACGTGGCGCACAGGTACGACGACGCCGAGGCACGCCTCCGGGCCCTGCTCGATCCCGCGACGAGCGAGCTGAAGGATCCGGACCTCATCGCGGACGCCCGGATGTACCTGGCCGCGACACTCCTCGCCGAGAAGAAGAACGACGAGGCGGCGAGCACCCTCGAGGACCTCCTCATCGCGCGCCCGGACTACCAGGCCGACCCGATGCGCGTGGCCCTCGAGGCCATCGACGCGCTGACCGACGCGAAGGCGCGCCTGCGCGACAAGCTGAACGCGATGCAGGCCGAGAAGGTCCGGAAGGCGCAGGAGGAGAAGGCGAAGGTCGAGGAAGAGCGGCAGAAGCAGCTGCTGCGTCTCGAGATGCTGGAGAAGCTGGCGACGACGGAGGTCGTCGTGGAGCGGCACTCGCGGTGGCTTTCGCTGGTGCCCTTCGGGGTGGGGCAGTTCCAGAACGGGCAGACGACCGAGGGATGGATCTTCCTGACGTCGGAGGGGATCCTGGCGGCGGGGACGGTCGTCGCGGCGGGGTTCGCGTACGCCTACGAGGAGAGGGCGTGGCAGTACCACGAGCAGGGGAACTCGAGCGCGCAGAGCGCCTACTCGAGCGCGGCGCACTGGGCGGCCATCACGGACGACATCCTGGCGGGAGGGCTGGTCCTGACGGCGCTGGCGGGGGTCATCCACGCCCAGGCGACCTACGTGCCGGAGAGCGTCCAGATCCGGAAGAGGGAGATCCCGCCCCTCTCGCTGACCCCGGTGGTCGGGCCGATGGGGATCGGCGTCGTGGGCAGATTCTAGGAGCTCGACTCCAGGGGAGCGGGCACGAGCGGGCACGAGCGGGAACGAGCGAGCGACGCGGGGCACGGGGAGCTGGGTGACCCACGCCCGCCGTCGACGGGCCGGTGCTCGCCGCGGCGGGTCCCTCCGACCTCCCCCG
>DASXZL010000091.1:0-3925 GCA_036501935.1 Polyangiaceae bacterium
ACGACTCGGCACCCGCTGTGGCAGGCGCTCCTGCTGCAGGCGTTCCGGCCGACCCTTTTCGCGCTTCGCCGGCGCCAGTACGGGCCGGAAGAGGACCGGGACGCGCGCCTCCTCGTGGCCTTCCTCCAGGTGGTCGCGCGCGGGGGCACGAGTGGGAGGCCACGCCGACCTCGGTGCATCGGGGATCGTCGTGCCGCGTGTGCTCGCACAGCGTGCGCGGCACCCTCGACGGGCTGCGCCATCGGGCGCGAGAGCTCGGCGGCCGGTGCGCGTCCCTCGCGTACGACAATCCGCGCATCCCCCTCGTCTGGGAGTGCGCGAAGGGGCACCGCTTCAAGGCGCTCGCGAAGGCGGTGAAGAGTGGGGTGTGGTGCTCGGCGTGCTCGCGGAAGCCGACGGTGGCGACAGCGAGAAGGAGCCGGCGGGGCGGGCGAGCGGCCATTCGCACGGGCGGTCCTGTCGCGACGAGGACGTCGGCGGAGAAGCGGGACAGGCGCGAAGGGTCCCCTCACCGCGGGACGTAGACGCCGAGCTCGGACGGGTGCGCCGTGGAGATGCTGCCGTACGTCGGCGGGACGTCTGTGAAGGCTGTGGGAGACGTGGTCACGCTCATGGAAGCTCGACACCAAAGCGATCGATGCTCGCGCGAAGGGGTTCGGGCATGAGCTCGAGGTTGGCGAGCTCCACCGACCGACCGGCCAGCAACGTGAGCTCCCGCTCGAAACGAGCAAGGGTAGGTTCGGTCAGGCCGGCCACTGCCAGGTCGATATCACTACCGCGTCGGAACGAACCGTCGACTAGCGAGCCGAATAGCACGATCCGTGTCGCTCCCGCACGGCGCAGTGCCTTCGCAAGGTCCGGCGCGATGGCCTTCGCTGCCGCCTCCGCACGAAGGTCCTCGGGCGCCCGGTGGCCGAGCCGCTCGCGCAATGCCCGAACCGCCTCGGCGGGGTCGACGCTCACAGTGCAAAGCTAGCACGGCGGCGAAGGTCACTTCGGCCACGTGTGATGGCCGCCGCCCACGGCGGCGAGTGCTGTCGGAGGGCGTATCTCGACGCAGCACGCCGGTCCGATGAGCTGCGCGGTCGGGCACCGGTGGTCGGCGACCGCGAGCATCCTTGGCGCACGACGGGCTGGCTCACGATCGACGGCTACGACACGCCGGAGCTTTCCCGAGGAGGCTCGCGCCTCGACGCAGGACGAGGTCCCAGACCATCGGCGCGCTCGTCGTTCCGTTCCAAGCTGCCAAAGACGCTCGCAGACGAGGATGCTCGGACCATGAGTACGCTCACCCCGCTTCTGGTCGTCCCCGACGTCGTGGCTGCTGTTGCCTTCTACGTCGAGGCTCTCGTTGCCCGCGAGGTCGCGCGGTACACAGGCCGCGAGGGCATCGTGACTCACGTCGACCTCGTCCTCGGCGGCGCGCCCTTCGCCGAGGCCGACCTCGACGGTGTCGAAGGAGGCGACGGTCTGGGCGACGTACTGTTCGAGCGCGGCGTTCGGGTCGACCGGTGCGGCGGCCGGCGGCGGGGAGGCCGTCGGTGGTCATCGGTGGAGCATGCTGAGGAACGGGGCGAGCGAGAGGGTCTCCACCTTCGGCTTCTTGCCGACCACGCGCATCTTCGGGCGTTCCAGCCGACGCTCCTGCACCTCTCGACGCGGCTTCCGTCAGGCCAAGCGCGGCTGCGTGGTCGACGAAAGCGTCGTCATGTCGAGCACCTGCCGCTCTGCGGTCTACGAATGCGTCATCTTGTCGACCAACTGCAGCATCTTGTTCGACGAAAGACGCATCTTGTCGAGCAAGTGTGCCTCCTTGTTCTACGAACGCGTCGTCTTGCCGAGCAGGTGCGTCTTCTTGATCTGCGCGTGACGCATCTTGTCTTCACGATGCCGCTTCTTGTTCTCGAGATGCGTCGACTTGTCTTCGAGGCGACGCATCGCGAAGACAAGAACGCCCATCGTGAAGACAAGATGCGGCGTCGGGTCGACGAGATGCGGCGTCTTGTCGTGGAGACGATGCACCTTGATCTTGCGATGCGGCGTCTTGTGCTCGCGAAGGCGCGTCTTGAAGTCACGATGACGCGTCTCGTCTCGAGGGAGACACGGCTTGCCGACAGGACGACGCATCTTGTCTTCGAGATGCGGCATCGGGTCTCGAAGATGCACCATCGAGTCGACGAGATGCGGCGTCTTGAAGACAAGGTGGCGCATCCGGTCGAGACGATGCGGCATCTTGAAGACAAGATGGCGCAGTCGGTCGACAAGGACGCGTAACCGCTCGTCTTCCCTTGCCTTTCCCAAGACAGCGGGGCGCGTCGAGAAAGAAAGATCACTTTTCTCGGTCACGATAGGCGCCCTTTCGACATGAGAGAGCAGAGGGAGCCTCGCAAGGGTCGACAGGCCCGGTAGCCAGCGGGTGGCTCTCTCGGAGCGACGACGGACGGGGCGAGCAGGTTGCGCCCGGGGTCGCCGAAGCTCGCCCTCGAAGACCGTAGCACCAACGTTCGCGGCGCATCGCCACGAACGAACCAGGAGTCACGACCATGATGATCCATCCCCATTCGACCAGCGAAGTCACCGATTCGAACCCTTCCAACAAGCGCGGCGACGAGCGCCGCAAGCAGCGCCGCAACTGGCTCCGCTTCTACGAGCTCGCCAGCGCGCCCGCCGTGTTCGTCGTCGTCGTCGCCGGGCTGCTGCTCGAGCCCATGCCGGCCGCGCACGAACCCGTCCCGCCGCCGCCGAGCCACGAGCGTTCGCCGTCGACCGACCGCGACGCCTCGGCGCAGGAGGAGTTTCTCTGCGCCCTCTTCGACGGCTCCAGCCGGGTGGGAGCGTGAGCGCCATGTTCACCGCCATCCACCGCCGGGCTCCCCTCTGCCAGGTTTGCCTGAAGCGCACCGCGCGCGCGTGCATGCGCGGCGAGTGGCGCGTCATGAAGGACCACGACGTGTGCCGGCAATGCTGGCGAACGCTCGTGGCGCGAAGGACGGGGCGGGGCTGAGCGGCACGAGCCCCGTCCGTTATCACCGCTTCGGCGGTATCCCCTTCGCGTCCGGGACCCACCCTGGCCGCGCGGAGGCGGACCCCTGCAGCTTCACTTGCGCCTCGGACCGCGCCAGCTGCACGCGCGCATCCGCGTCGCCGGCGGGGTCGTACGCCGCGGCCGTGTCGAGGCCCTCGAGGCACGACACGTAGTGGCCTTCGGTGCACTGGGCGAACGCGTCGGCGCGCACGCCGTCGACGGCGGCGGTCCGGGCGGCGGCTTCCTCGGGTCCGAAGGTGCGGGGGTCGAGGCGCTTCATCTGGTCGAGGTCCTCGAGGCACGCGATCCATCGCTTCTCGGCGCAAGTACGGCGGGCGAGGTCGTGGGCGGCGCCGGCGAGGTCGGCGTAGGCGCCGGCCGGCAGCCCGGGCTTCGTGGGTGTCGGCGCCGAGCCGCGCAGGACGAGGAAGAGGACCGCCGCGGCGACCATGGCGCTGACGATCGAGGCGAGGGCGGTGCGGGAGCGCTCCCTGCGCTTGCGGGTCTTCGCGTCCTTGGCGGCCGATTCGCCCGCGGCGGAGCGCTTCCGGCTCCGCCCGTCGTCCTCGAGGACGTCGGCGACGCGCTCGGGATGCTGCGAGAGGACGTCCTCGGCGATCTGGAGCCGCTTCTCCACCTCGAGCTGCGCTTCGAGCAGCGTCCGTTGGTCGTCGACGGGAATGTCCGGCTCCTCGTCCTTCTCGAGCGGCTTCTCCTCCTCCTTGCGGGCGCGCAGGAACTCGTGCACGTGATTGCGCTGCACGCGGCACATCCAGCCGCGCTCGAAGCCGGGCTTCGGCCCTTTGCCGCCGAGCACGAGCTGCATCGCCACGATGTAGGTCCCCTGCCGGAGGTCCTCGGCCAGAAACCTGTCGGCCAGCCGCTTGAGGGACATGCGGC